>JAXHME010000029.1:0-305586 GCA_034521615.1 Halobacteriales archaeon | reverse complement strand
GTGGTCGTCCTCGCGCCAGCGGTGCTCGCAGCTGGTGCAGACGAAGAAGCGGGTCTCGGACTCGTCGGCCGACCGGATCTGCTGGAGGTACCAGTACGCCTCGTCGTTCTCGCACTTCGGGCACCGGGCGGTCGTCGACGGCAGGCCCTGGTCGCCCCCGGCCGACTCGATGATCTCCGAGACCTCCTGGTCCTCGGTCACGACGTAGGTCGCCTCGGCGTCGACGGGCTGCTCGGCGCCGCAGGAGCCACAGACCCAGACCTCGCCCTCCTTGACCATCATCGACCCGCACTCGTCGCAGAACTCCATGACTGGCCGGGCTTGCCGTGGCGCGCCGTTAAGGCTGCTGGTGTGCACTCGGACGGGTCGACGCACCCCGTTCCGACGCCGGAATGCCAACGCTGATACGGCGACCGGAGGTACCGAGGGGAAGATGGAGCTGTTCGGGGCCGACCGCCGGGTCCTCGCCCTCTCGGTGGCGCGGATGGCCGACGCGGTCGGGAACTCCTTCCTCGTCATCGTGCTGCCGCTGTTCATCGCGAGCGGCCGGGTCTCCGGGCCGCTGCTCGGGGCCAGGATCCTCGGCGTCACCGTCACCGAGCCGCTCATCATCGGGGTCGTGCTCTCGCTTCTGGGCTTCCTCAACAGCTTCGCCCAGCCCTTTGCCGGCCGGCTCTCCGACCGCACCGGCCGCCGCAAGGTGTACATCCTGTTCGGCCTCGCGGTGCTCTTCGTCACCGACCTCGCCTACGTCTTCGCCGACCGCTACTGGCTGCTCATCCTCATCCGGGCGGTCCAGGGCATCGGCGTCGCGTTCACCATCCCCGCGACGCTCGCGCTCGTCAACGAGCTCGCGACGACGGCCACCCGCGGCGGCAACATGGGCGTGTTCAACACGTTCCGCCTGCTGGGCTTCGGGGCCGGGCCGGTCGCCGCCGGCGCGATCGTCAACGCCGGCCCGTACCGGCTCTTCGACGTGCCAGTCTCCGGCTTCGAGGCCGCCTTCGCCATGGCCGCGCTGACCGCCGCCGTCGGCTACGCGATGGTCACCGTCATGGTCGAGGACCCCGAGGAGACCCGGGCCAGCGCGGGCCGGGACCTCTCGATCGCGATCCGCGACGAGTCGGGCGAGCACCTCCTCGACCCGGTGTTCACGCTCGGCCTCGCGACGCTCGTGATGGCCATCGGGATCGCGCTCATCTCGACGCTGCAGAACGTCATCAACGCTCGGCTCGACCAGACGGCGACCGTCTTCGGGCTCCAGTTCGCGTCGTTCGTGCTGGTCCAGGTCGCCCTCCAGGCGCCGGTCGGCCGGGCGACCGACCTCTACGGCCGCCGGCCGTTCGTCGTCGCCGGGATGATCCTGCTGGTGCCGACGACGCTCTGGCAGGGGCTGGTGACCTCCTCGGTCGAGCTGCTGCTCGCCCGCATCGCCCAGGGCGTCGCGATGACGATGGTGTTCGCGCCGTCGCTCGCGATCGCGGGCGACCTCGCGGGGAAGGGGGAGTCGGGGACGAAGCTCGCGGTGCTGACCATGGCGTTCGGCCTCGGGGTCGCGATCGGCCCGCTGCTCTCGGGGGCGCTCGTCGGCTTCGGCTTCGTCGTCCCGTTCGCCGTGGGTGCGGCGCTCGCGGCCGTGGGTGCCGTGCTGGTCTACACGCAGGTCGAGGAGACGGTGAAGCCCGGCGGATCAACGCCGGCGGACTAGGGGTCGGGGGCATGACCGACCGCCGCACTCCGGACCCCGCACGGCCACCGTCACACGCCCCGTAGCGCGCTTCGGCGTGTGGCGCCTCTCCTGGGCGGCTCGAAACGGCGTGCTTGTATGTGGTGCTGTCCAACCCACCCCGAGCGGAACCATGACCGACATCAAGGCGGTGGTCCGGGTCGAGCATCCCGACATCGTCCTCACGGAGACGGTCTCCCACGACCGGAGTTCGACGGTCAGGTCGGTGTCGGAGGCCGGAACCGACCCGTCCTCCGGGATGTTCTTCTACCGGATCGAGTCCACCGATTTCGACCGCTTCGAGGAGGGGCTACGGAACGACGGTACCATCGGGGAGTTCGAACGGCTCATCGAGACCGGACCGGACACGGCGATCTATCGCTTCGCGTACACGGACGACGCGAAGGTCCTCTCACCGGTGATTTCGGCCGCCAAGGGGGTCATCCTCGACATGGAGAACGACGGGAGCGCCTGGACCCTCTCCATCTGGGTTCCCGAGCGAACGGAGCTGGCCCACCTCTGGGACTACGCCCGACGGAACGACGTCGAGATCGAGCTCCTGAGCGTGAACGAATACGCCGGCATTGGGGCGACGGAAGCCGAGGTGACCGACAGCCAGCGGGAAGCCCTCCTCGCCGCGTTCGACCGCGGGTACTTCGAAGAACCGCGGAAGGCGACCCTTAGCGAGGTCGCCGCCGATCTCGACATCTCACAGCCCGCGGTCAGCGGGCTCCTCCGGCGGGGCATCCGGCGGCTCATCCGTTCGACCATCGTCGACGAGGCCGAGCAACCGGAGTGATCGAGCCGGAGACGGCGTCGGCACGGGGCTGGACGCGCCTCGCGCAGCCGTTCGTCGACCGCCGTCGTCGCGCCGCATCGGGCTCGCCGGCTCACCCGCGCGCCGGGCGACTGGCCCCGATCGGGCCGGCGAACTGCTCCGACCCGTAAAAAGGGGTTATCCGGGATAAGCTACAAGGGAATGCGGACGCCGGTCGTCTACCCGTCGGTATGATACTGCGACCCGATGGCTTCGACCGGCCCTTCGTTACCGAATCGAGATCTCCCTCCGCTCCACGACCCCGTCGTCGACCGGCTCCAGTCGGGTCGAGCGCCTCGGGGCGTCCCGGGTCGACCAGGGTGCCGGAACGTCGAGCTGAGCGCCCAAACCGATGACACACGACCATCCCAACCACCCGACCGTCGACCAGTCGGACCGGACGATCCCGAGGAACCTCCGCCAAACCGGCGACGCGGACATCGACCTCGTGCTATCGACGCGGGTTCGACAGTCGCCGTTCTGGCACCTCTCCGTCGAGGAGGGGTGTCGGCAGGCGACAGTCTACAACCACATGTATCACCCTCGGGGGTTCATCGACCCCGATGCGGGTGGACTGGAGGCCGAGTACGACCTGCTGGTCAACGAGGTGACGCTGATGGACGTCGCGGTCGAGCGCCAGATCCGGGTCGAGGGGGCCGATGCCGAGGCGTTCGTCGACTACGTCGTCACGCGCGACGCGACCGAGATCGAGCCGATGCGGGGCAAGTACGCCATCTGCTGTACCACCGAGGGCGGCATCATCGCCGACTTCATTCTCCTGCGACCCGACGACGACGAGTTCTGGTTCTCCATCGCCGACACGGACCTCCTGCACTGGCTGCGTGGCGTCGCGGTGCGGACCGACTTCGAGGTCGACGTCGACGAGATCGACGTCTCGCCGATGCAGGTCCAGGGCCCGAAATCGCCCGACGTGATGGAGTCGCTCTTCGGGGACGCGGTCGAGGACATCCCCTACTACGGCCTGCTGGAGGCGACGATCGACGACGTCCCCGTCCTGGTGAGCCAGACGGGCTTCTCCGGGGAGGCGGGCTTCGAGATCTACGTTCGCGAGGCGTCGAAGCACGCCGAGGCCGTCTGGAACCCCGTCCTCGAGACCGTCAAAGCCCACGGCGGTGCCGCGACGGCGATATCCCATCAACGACGGATCGCGGCGGGGATCATGTCCTTGGGCCAGGACATGGACCACGAGACGTCGCCGTTCCAGGTCAACCTCGGTTTTCAGGTGCAGCGCGACAAGGACGCCGACTACGTCGGCAAAGCCGAGCTGGAACGCCAGCGGAAGGCGATCGAGGACGGGGAGTTCCCCTTCACACACAAACTGATCGGGCTGAAGTTCGCCGGCGAACCGGTCCGGGACTACCCACCTGACTTCTGGCTCGTCTCGGACCCGGAGACCGGCGAGGAATGTGGCTACCTGACGTCGGCCTGGTGGAACCCGGAGCTCGAGGCCAACATCGGCCTCGCCTTCGTGCCGGCGGCGAAACTGCAGGCTGCGACCGACGTCCCGCTCGATGACTCGATCTACGATGAGGAGCTCGACATCGAGTTCGACGTCCACCTGCCCGACGAGTACGCCGAGACCCCCGGGGAGCCGGTCTACGCGACGGTCGCGACGGTGCCGTTCAAGCCGTCGGTCAACCCGAGCGCTCGCGAACAGGCCAAGCTGAACGCCCGGGAGGACATGGACGAATAGGCGTCGGGCCGCGGGACGCGACCCGCGAGGGCGCTACTGCGACACGTCGGCGTCGCGCTTCTCGAGCGAACGCGCGCCATCGCCCTCGCCGCTCGGCCCTCGACTGGCGTCGCCCGAAGCCGCAGCCCGCTCCGAACGCCCCGGCGCTCGTGGGCGAGCCCGGTCTCGGCGTCGGCGTGGCGCGCCACGTTCAGCGCCTCCTTGGCCGCCTGCATCGCGAGCCGGGGCTGGCCCGCCAGCTCGTCGGCGAGCGACGCCACGTGGTCCTCGAGCTCGTCGTGGGCCACGACCTCGCCGACGAGGCCGATCTCGTTGGCGTCCTGGGCGTCGACCCGGTCGCCGAAGTAGATCAGCCGGCGGGCCAGCTCGTCGCCGACGAGCCGGGGGAGCCGCTGGGTGCCGCCCCAGCCCTGGAAAGATCCCGAGGTCGATCTCGGGCTGGCCGATGACCGCCCGCTCGGAGGCGACCCGGAGGTCACAGGCGATCGCGAGCTCGCAGCCGCCGCCCAGCGCGTAGCCGTTGATCGACGCGATCGTCGGGCCCGGGAACGTCTCGAGGCCGCGGGCCACCGAGTGGCCGAGTTCGGCGTACGCCTGCGCCTCGTCGGGATCGAGCCCCTGCATGTAGGAGATGTCGGCGCCGGCGATGAACGCGTCGTCGCCCGCGCCCGTCAGGACGAGCACGTGGGCGTCGCCGCGCGCGTCCCTGACGGCAGCGTCGAGCCGTTCGAGCGTCTCGACGGTCAGCGAGTTGAGCTTGTCCGGCCGGTCGACGGTGAGCGTCGTCACCTCGCCGGGGTCCACGCGGAGGGGATCGGCCATGGGCAAGCGGACGGCTATCGGCGCCTTAACGGTTGGCCCGTCGTCGACCGCGCGGCCGTCGCGGCCCCGAGTGGGCTCGGACGCCGGCCCTCAGAGGTCGTGCTCGTTCAGGTAGGCGTGGGCGTCCCGGAGGACGTCCCGCGGGCCGTCCTGCGTGACGGTGTTGATCGCCTGCTCGTAGTCGCGCCACTGGTGGTCGGAGTGCTCCGGCGAGAGGTCCGCGCTGGTCTCCTCGGACTTCGCGATGAACAGGTGGACGGTCTTGTGGATGGTGTTGCCGTTGGCCTGGAAGACGTAGTCGTACTCCTGGCGGAAGCCGTCGATGAGCCGGAACGACTCGATGCCGGCCTCCTCCTCGACCTCGCGGATCGCCGTCTGTTGGAGCTCCTCCTCGCCCTCGATGCCCCCTTTCGGGAACTCCCAGTCGCCGGGGCGGCTCTTGAGCAGGAGGTACTCGCGTTTCCCCCGCGAGTCCCTGAAGAGGATGGCCCCGGCGCTCGTAGCCTCTATCATTGGACGCTGATAGTCGGTGGGCCGTTAAGAGAATGTCGCCATGGCCGCCGTGAGCCGCTCGGCCGGCGGCGGGGAACCCGCCTGCCGCGGCGGGATGGGAAAACGGTAAGCCCGTCGCCGCCCTCGGTCCAGCCGAGATGCCCTTCGTCACCCGGCTCGTCCTCACCAGCGGCGACCGGGAGGCGCTGGACGGCGTCGTCGAGGGGATCAAACGCAGCGCCGAGCGCAAGGGGCTCGAGCTGCGTGGCCCCCACACCGACCCGCCCGAGCGGTACTCGGTCCCGCTGTACAAGCGCTCGCCGCCCGACGCCGAGCAGTACGACGCCTGGCCCTACACCGTCTACGAGCGACGGCTCGAGTTCACGGGGCACGACGAGACGGTCCGGTCGCTGCTGAACCGCTCGGTCCCGCGGGGGGTCCGCCGCGCGGTCGAGGTCTCACAGGTCCGCTCGGCGAAGGGCCGCTGAGCCCCGGGAATAGCCGCCGTTAAGGCCGCCGGGGTCGAGGAGATCGGTATGGCTTCAGCCGCAACCCGTGAGGCCGACCACCTGGTCGACCTCCGCCGGGACCTGCACCGCCACCCCGAGCCCGCCTGGTGCGAGTTCTACACCACCGCCCGAATCGTCGAAGCGATCGAGCGCGTCGGCGTCGACGAGCTCTACGTCGGGCCCGAGGCGCTCGGCGACGACCGCCTCGCCGTCCCCGACGACGCGACCCTCGAGGAGTGGTACCAGCAGGCGCTGGACGACGGCGCCGACCCCGATATCCTCGAGCGACTCGAGGGGGGCTGGACGGGGGCCGTCGCCGTGCTCGACCGCGGCGAGGGCCCGACGGTCGGCGTCCGGGTCGACATCGACGCGCTCGTCCGGGAGGAGAGTGACGACCCCGACCACGTCCCGGCCGCCGAGGGGTTCCGTTCGGAGCACGAGGGCGCGATGCACGCCTGCGGCCACGACGCCCACGCGACGATCGGGATCGGCGTGCTCGAGGCGGTCAAGGACAGCGAGTTCTCGGGGACGCTCAAGGTGTTCTTCCAGCCCGCCGAGGAGCGCATCGGGGGCGGCAAGCCCATGGCCGAGAGCGGCCACCTCGACGACGTCGACGCGCTGCTCGCGGTCCACATCGGCCTCGATCACCCCACCGGCGAGGTGGTCTGTGGCGTCGACGGCTTCCTCGCCGTCGCCCACTTCCGCGCCGAGTTCGAGGGCGCGGCCGCCCACGCCGGCGGCCACCCCGAGCGGGGCCGGAACGCCGTCCAGGCGGCCGCCACCGCCGTCCAGAACCTCTACGCCATCCCCCGGCACGACGACGGCCCGACGCGGGTCAACGCCGGCGTGATGGGCGGCGGCACCGCGACGAACATCATCCCCGAGGACGCGTTCGTCGAGGGCGAGGTCCGCGGCCGGACGACCGCGTTGATGGAGTACACGCGCGAGCACGCCGAGCGGATGCTCCGGGCCGCGGCCGAGATGCACGACTGCACCGTCGAGCTCAGTTCGGAGGCCGAGGCGCCCAGCGCGACCAGCGACCAGGCGCTCGTGGACGTCCTCATGGGGGTCGCGCCGGACGTCCCGGGCGTCACGAGCGTGCTCGAGCGCGACCAGCTGGGCGGCAGCGAGGACGCGACGTTCCTGATGGAGCGCGTCCAGGACCGCGGGGGCGTGGCCTGCTACGTCGGGGTCGGCACCGACCACCCCGGCGGGCACCACAGCGCGACGTTCGACGTCGACGAGGCCTCGCTCCCGATCGGGATCGGGCTGCTCGCCGACGCCGTCGAGTCGATCGGTCGGGACGGCATCCCGACCGCGGACTGAGCCGGCGCCCGGTCAGTACTTCGCCTCGGCGCCCGTCACCCGGTAGACGTCGTCCATGATGGCGTCGCGCCTCGTCTGCCAGGCGTCGAAGCCGGCCGGCGAGCTCGGGTACTCCTCGTAGTGCTCGAGCAGCCGGTCGGCGTGGCGCTTGGTCCTGTAGAAGGTGTAGATGGTGTCCCAGTAGCCGAGGCTCCGGAGGGCGGTCTTGAGCTTGAGCCAGGGGCCGACGGAGGCGCTCCCCGTGTAGAGCGACTCGGCGATCTTCTCGCCGGGCAGCACCGCCAGCAGGCCCATCAGGTCGTCGACGTCGACGGCCGTCGAGAGGACGTTGTAGACGTCGAGCCCGGCGTAGCGGGCGCCGAAGTGGTCCATCACCCGCTCGTTGTACCGCCAGAGGGCGGCCTCGGTCGGCCCGCCGTTCGAGAGGGCCTCGACGGCCTGTTCGCCGGCGTACTGCCCCGCGTAGGCCGCGCCGGCGATGCCGCCGCCCGTCGTCGGGTTGACGTGGCCCGCGGCGTCGCCGACGGCGATGAAGCCGGGCGCGACCGCGGAGTCGTATGGCCGGCGGGTCGGCAGCGCCGCGCCGAGCTTGTCCTCGACGACGGCGTTCTCGAACTCCGGCCGGTTACGGAGGTCGGCCCGGAGGTCCTCGACGAGCTGCATCGGCTGCTCGTTCATCTGGAAGCCCAGCCCGACGTTGATCTCCGTCGGCGTCCGCGGGAAGTACCAGAGGTAGCCCGCGGCGCGCTTGGTGGGCTTGAAGACCAGCGCGTCGTCCCAGGGGACGGGCTCCTCGACGCGGACGATCTCGCGGTAGGCCGAGCAGAACTGCCGGTAGGAGACGTTCGTGTCGAACGTCGTGCCGTCGAACTCGACCTCGTCCTGGAGGATGGACATGGCGCCGGCGCCGTCGATGACCACCCCCGCGTCATACGAAACCGGGTCGCCGGCCTGGCGGCCCCGGACCCCGGTCACCCGGCCGTCGTCGTCCTGCTCGACCTCGGTGACGACCGTGTCGTAGCGGAACTCGGCGCCGGCCTTCTCGGCGCCGGCGATGACCCGGCGGCCGTACTCCCAGCGGTCGACGACCGCGAGCTCCCCCGGGACGGGGATCTCGAGGACGACGTCCTCGGAGGGGATCTCGAACCGGCCGTGGTCGACGTCGGTGTTCGTGAACGCGGGCTCGAGCACCGACTTCGGGATCGACGCCGGGAACTGGTCGGCGCCCTTCAGCGCGTCGCCGCAGGCGATGTGGCCCGCCTCGGACTCGGACTTGCGTTCGAGGACGACGACGTCGAGGCCCTCGCGTGCGGCGGTCGCGGCGGCGTAACACCCGCCCGTCCCGGCGCCGACGACGACGACGTCGGCCTCGTGGCTGGCCATTGGCCGGGGTAGGCGTTGCCAGCGAGAAAACTCTTTCCAACCCACCCACTCGAGGGCGATGTCGGTCCCGAGTCGGCGGTCGTTCGCTGGCCGAACCGGGTGGCCAACCATCACTCGAGGGCGATGTCGGTCCGAGTCGGCGGTCGCCCGGCCGACTGGGGCCACGGGCGGCAGGGGGCGCCCGGTTCCCCGGGGCTCGGGCGGCTCGCGGCCGCTGACGAGGCGCCGATGGCGGCCCTCCGAACGGGCGTGTCGAGCCTCTCGGCGTACGACCCCGAGCGAGACGCAGACCCGCAGGACCTCGACGCCACGTTCCGGAAAGCGCGCCGCATCGCGGCGAAGATCCCGACACTCATCGCGGCCTACGACCGCCTCCGCCGGGGTGAAGAGCCGGTCGAGCCCCGCGACGACCTCGGCTACGCGGCGAACTTCCTCTACATGCGCACGGGGGAGGCCCCCGATGACGTCTTCACGGACACCTTCGACATGGCGCTGACGCTGCATGCCGACCACGGGCTCAACGCCTCGACCTTCACCACGCTCGTCATCGTCAGCACCTACGCCGACGTCTACAGCGCGATTACCGGTGGCATCGGCGCACTCTCGGGACCGTGGCACGGCGGCGCCAATCAGGACGTCATGCGCGACCTCCTCGAGATCCACGAGGGCGGCCACGATCCGATCGCGTGGGTCCAGGCAAAACTGGACGAGGGTGAGCGGATCCCGGGCTGGGGTCACCGGGTCTACAACGTGCGGGACCCCCGCGCGGTGGTCCTCGCCGAGCGCAGCGAGGCCATCGCCGAGGCCACCGGCGAGCGGACCTGGTACGAGTACAGTCGGACGATCGACGACTACCTGACCGAGGAAGCCGGGCTCCCCAAGAAGGGCATCGCCCCGAACGTCGACTTCTACTCGGGCACGGTCTACTACCAGCTCGGCCTCCCGATCGACCTCTACACCCCCCTCTTCGCCATGAGTCGGGTCGGCGGTTGGGTGGCGCACGTCCTCGAGTACGAGGCGGAGAACCGCCTCATCCGGCCGCGGGGCCGCTATACGGGGCCCGAGGAACGTGACTGGGTCCCGATCGAGGACCGCTGACCACTGGCGTCACGCCGTCCTCGGCTGCACGCGTTCGTTCCGTGGGACAACGCTCAAGTCGGCCTCCGCCGAACGCGGGGACAATGGCCGAGTACACCGTGGCGTTCACCACGGGGGAGACCGTCGAGGTCTCCGAGAACGAGACCATCCTCCGGGCGTGCCTGCGCGAGGGCATCGCCCAGGAGTACTCCTGCCGGGTCGGGATGTGCCTCGCCTGCAGCGCGGAGATCCTGGAGGGCGAGGTCGCCCAGCCCGCCGCCCACGCGCTCACCGACGCCGAGCGCGAGCGCTACGCGCTGACCTGCATGGCACGGCCCCAGAGCGACCTCCGCCTCGACCGGGGCGCCTACCCGCCGTCGATCGAGGCCGACGCGGCCGCCGGTGACGCCGCCCCGGCCGACGACTGACCGGACGTCCAGCCCTCGTTTCAACGTCGGTCCACGGGGGAGTTTCCTCGACGTAACCGGGAGACGGCGCCGATGGCGATGTGCGTCGTGGCCGCACACGCCCTTCAGGGTTAACCCCCGACGGGCGAAACCCCGTCCATGGTTCCCCGACTCACGCGCCGAGGCTTCCTGGCCGCCGCCGGCCTCGCCGCGACCGCGGGCTGTCTCGGCGGCGCCGGGCCGACTGCCGGGGGCGACGCGACCGCGTCCGCGGACGCGTCGACCACGACCGATCGGGACGACCACCGGTACGGCGGCCACGTCGGCGCCTCCCACCGCGGCCGCCGCGCTCCCCCTGCCCGCGCCGGGGGACGAGCTCCGCGGTGAGGCCCGCTCGGGCGGCCCCCCGAAGGACGGCATCCCCGCCATCGACGACCCCTCGTTCGTGTCGGCATCGGCGGCCGACGACCGGCTCGATGACGCCGACGTGGTCTTCGGCCTCGCCCGGGGCGGCGTCGTGAAGGCCTACCCGCAGAACGTCCTCGTCTGGCACGAGATCACGAACGACGTCGTCGATGGCGAGCGGGTCAGCGTGACCTACTGCCCGCTCACCGGCACCGCCCAGGGGTTCATGCGCGGCGACACCACGTTCGGGGTCTCCGGCCGGCTGTTGAACAACAACCTCATCATGTACGACCGGGCGACCGAGAACTGGTGGCCGCAGGTGCTCGCCACCTCGATCCCGGGCCCCTGGAGCACGAGCCTCGCGGGCTCGAGCCTCGAGGAGTTCCGGCTGGTCTGGACCACCTGGGGCCGCTGGAAGGCGGCCCACCCGGAGACGCGGGTGCTCTCCACCGAGACCGGCTACGCCCGGAACTACGACTCGGACCCCTACGGGAGCTACAACCCGAAGGGCGGCTACTACGAGAGCTCGAACACGATCTTCCCGCGTCTCAACCAGAACGACCGGTTCCAGGCGAAGCTCGTGGTCATGGGCGTTCGGACGGCGGCCGGCGCCGCCGCGACGCCCAAGCGGCTGCTCCGCAAGCAGGGCGTCATCGAGGGCGCCATCGACGGCACGCCACTGCTCTGGGCGTACGATCCCTCCCTCGACACGGGCTACGCGTACTGGAACCCCGACGGGCTCCAGTTCACCTACCGGGAGGGCCAGCATCGCCGGCCCCGACGGCAGCCACGCGCCCGACGCGCTCCCGCTCGAGCGCGCGCTGACCTTCGACGCGATGTGGTTCGCGTGGTCGGGCTTCTACCCGGAGACCAGCGTCCATGGCTGAGGCGTCGGCCGCCGTCGGCGACGCGCTGCTCGCCCGGACCGGCTACGCCGTGCGCTCGGCGATGGACCGGACCGACGCCCGGGTCGTGTTCGGCGGGACGACGCTCGGCTACCTCCTGGTCTACCTCTGGGGGATCGGCCACCTCGCGCCGGGCACCGGCGGGTTCGGTATCACCGTCGTCTCCGACGTCGCGGGCCGCTTCTTCAGGCCCGCGCTCGGGACGTTCTCCTACGAGCCGGTCGCGATCGTGCTCATCGGGCCGCTGACCTATCTGTTCTCGTTGAACACCGTGATCGGCCTCGTGCTCGCCGCCCTGGTCGGGCTCAACCTCGCCGTGACGTACATCGTCTGGCGCCAGCCCCAGGCCTGCGGCATCGGCTCGCGCTCGGCCGGCACCCTCGCGGGCATCCCGGCGCTGCTCTCGGGGACCGCCTGCTGTGGCCCGGTCGTCCTCATCGCGCTGGGCATCCAGGCCTCGGGCGTGCTGCTGACGGCCTTCGAGTTCCTGCTCCCGATCGCGGCGCTCCTCCTCGTGGGGACGCTGCTCATGGTCGGCCGGCAGGTCCGCCCGGACGCGGCCTGAGGCGAGCCCTTTTCCCCGCCGGGCCCCTGGGCCATCACGATGACCTTCGACCCGAACGCCGGCCTGGCCCAGGGGGACGTCGACGAGCGCGTCGACGCCGCGATCGACGACCACGAGGTGGTGCTGTTCATGAAGGGCAACCCGATGATGCCCCAGTGTGGCTACTCCGCGCGGGCGCTGGAGCTGCTCGGCAAGCACCGGGAGGACTTCGGGACGGTGGACACGCTCGAGTCGCTCGACGAGTACCGGGCCGCCCTCGAGCGCCACAGCGGCTGGGAGACCATCCCGCAGGTGTACGTCGACGGCGAGTTCGTCGGCGGCTCGGACGTGCTCGCCGAGCTCGAGGAGCGCGACGAGCTGGCCGGGACGCTCGGTGCCGAGGCCTGACCGGCCCCGGACCGGGGAGTTTCTTTCACCTTCTGTGGCGCTGGAAGGATGAGTAGGTCATATATCTGCTGCGGCGCGTAGTATGGGCCGTGTCTGATTACGCCAGAGTCGTCCACCCGATGACTACCTCGCGGCGAACCGGCCGCCGATATCCATCGAAGCCATGACGGCGCACGTCTACTACCTGCACTCGACGGTCGAGCTCCCTCTCGAGATCGTCCACGAGTTCTTCGACGACCCGCCGCTCCCCGAGGACATCGAGGACATCGACATCACCCGACGGAACAACACGCTGATCATCAGCGCCGTCGCGCCCGAGGGATCGGTCGAGAAGTACACGCCCACGGCCCAGATCAAGGGCACCGTCACGGAGACCCGCGTCCCCGACGAGGACGCCGACCCGATCGTCCCCGACGACGCGCCCGACTGGGGCGGCGAGGTCGAGATGGAGCAGCCGACGAAGGTCATCGAGCTCGCGGCGTTCAAGGGCGACCGCGAGTCGATCCTGCAGAACACGGCGCTCCAGTACCCCATGTTCCAGGTGCTCTGTGACCTCGCCCGTGAGTCCGAGTCCGGGACGCTGTCGGCCATCGTCGGCTTCGAGGACGAGCTCGAGGCCACCCGGATCGTCGACGGCGAGGACCGGCCGGCCAGCGTGCAGATCGTCGAGGAGCGCACGGCCGAGCAGGCGGCCGGCCGCGGCGTCGACTGGCGCGACAACAAGTACATCAGCTGATCGAGGCCGGGATTCCCGGGCTCCGCGTCGCGTTCCAAGCGGCCGCGCTCGATCCGCTCCAGGCCGGAGACTCCAGTCCTCCAGCGGGCGAAGCGCCCGGTCTCGGCTCTGTCGGAACTCGACAGGGGTTTTTATCCCCCGAGCGAAGCCACCCCCACCGATGCCCGCGAACTTCCCCGACTACGTGTCGGTCGATTACGCCGACGGCGAGGGCGAGGGCCCGGAGGACTACCCCGCCATCACCGACAAGATCGAGAAGGCGATCGAGGTCACCAAGGCGGGGCTCGAGCAGTACGAGAACCCGGCGGTGATGTGGACCGGGGGCAAGGACTCGACGCTCGCGCTCTACTTCGTGATCCAGGTCGCCGAGGAGTTCGGCTACGAGCTCCCGCCGGCGGTCTTCATCGACCACTTCCAGCACTTCGAGGCGGTCCACGACTTCGTCGAGCGCTGGGCCGACGAGTGGGACCTCGAGCTGGTCTACGCCCGGAACGACGACGTCGGCCAGTTCGGCGACGAGCCGGGCGATCCGATCGCCGTCGCCGACCTCAACGAGCGCAACCAGCACGAGGTCGTCGAGAAGCTCGAGCACGAGGAGGAGACGTTCCCGTTCCTCCTCGACACCTACGTCGGGAACCACCTGCTCAAGACCGTCGCGCTGAACGACGCCATCGAGGCCCACGACATCGACGGCATCATCTCGGGCGTGCGCTGGGACGAGCAGGAGGCCCGCGCCGACGAGACGTTCTTCAGCCCGCGCCACGACGTCGAGAAGTACCCGCCCCACGACCGGGTCCACCCGATCCTCCAGTTCGAGGAGCGCGCCGTCTGGGACGCCACCTGGAACTACGTCGTGCCCGACACCGTCGCCGGGTGGCCGGACGACGGCTACGTGCCCCAGGGCTACGACGACCTGCCGAACGGCCTGACCCACGACGACGTCCCGGTCAGCCCGAAGTACTTCGAGGGCTTCCGGTCGCTCGGCTCGGAGGTCTCGACGAAGAAGTCCGACGAGGAGCCCGCCTGGCTCCAGGACCTCGAGAGCACGGTCGAGCGCGCGGGCCGCGCCCAGGACAAGGAGAACCTGATGGAGCGCCTGCGCGACCTCGGCTACATGTGAGCCGTCCGGCCCACGATTGAGCCGCCGTCGGGCGTCGCCACACTCGATCCCCGCGAGCTCCGCCCCTGTCGCGGCCGTTTTGGTCGCTGACCCGTTCTCCTCCCCATGGGACGGAACCTGCTCGTCGAGGGCGAGTGGCGGGTCGACGTCGAGCGCACGACCGACGAGTCCGGGGCGTTCCAGCGCGCCGAGACGCGGTTCCGCGACGCCGTCCGCGACGACGCCGAGGCCCGCTTCCGGCCGGAGCCGGGCCGGTACCACCTCTACATCGCCCGGAACTGCCCGTGGGCCCACGGGGCGGCGCTCACGAGGCGGCTCGCCGGGCTCGAGGGCGTCGTCACGATGGACGTCGTCGACCCCTGGCGCGAGGACGAGGGCTGGGCCTTCACGCCCGGGAAGCCCGGCTGCACGCCGGACACCGTCAACGGCGCCGACTACCTCCGGGAGGTCTACGTGGCGGCGGACCCCGACGTGACCGGCCGCGTCACGGTGCCCGTGCTCTGGGACCGCGAGCACGAGACCATCGTCAACAACGAGTCCATCGAGATCATGCGGCAGTTCGCCACCGCCTTCGCGGACCTCGGCGACGACGGGATGGACCTGTATCCCGAGGGCCGCCGCGAGGTGATCGACCGCGTGATCGACGCCATCTACGATACGATCAACAACGGCGTCTACCGCGCCGGCTTCGCGTCCTCCCAATCGGCTTACGACGACGCCGTGGCCGACGTCTTCGACGCGCTCGACCGGTGGGACGACACGCTCGCCGACCAGCGCTACCTCGTCGGCGACCGGCTGACGCTCGCCGACCTCCGCCTGTTCCCGACGCTCGTTCGCTTCGACCACTGCTACCACACGGCGTTCAAGTGCGACCGGCAGTTCCTCCACCAGTACGACCACCTCTGGCCGTACCTCCGGGATCTGTATCAGACGCCGGGCGTCGCCGAGACGGTCGTCTGGGACCACGTCAAGGACCAGGGCTACTTCCAGGGGGAGATCACGCCGGTCGGCCCCGACATCGACTTCGAGGCGGCCCACGACCGGGCGCGGCTGAGCCACGCCTGATCGGCCCCCGAGTGGCGGCCCAGAAGGCTCAAATGGGGCCATGCAAACGGTATGCCATGACCGCCAGGGGCGACGACCGCTACTTCCGCGAGCTCGCCGAACACAGCGACGCGGCCCTCTGGATGTTCAGCGCGGATCTCTCGGAGCTGCTCTTCGTGAACTCGGCGTACGAGCGGATTTTCGGCCGGCCCGTCGATCAGCTCTATGACCGGCCCCTGGACTTCATGCAGGCCGTCCATCCGGCGGACCGCGACCGGGTTCGCTCGGCGGTGGAGCGGGTCAGCCGCGGCGAACCGGTTGAGCTCGAGTTCCGGGTGAACGAGGCCGAGGACTACGGGCGATTGGTATGGGTCGAGGGAGCTCCCATCTTCGATGAGGAGGGCGACTTCGTCCGTATATCGGGGGTCGCTCGGGACGTCACCGACCGTCGCAGCCGACACGAGGTCCAGCTCGAGCGCTACGCGACCATCGTCGAGGCCACCGGCGACCCGGTGTACACGCTTGACGCCGATGGGCGGTTCACGTTCGTCAACCAGGCGTTGGCGGCCCTGGCCGGGGTCGGACCAGAGGAGCTCGTCGGGGAGCACGCCTCGCGGGTACTCGCCGACGAGGACGTCGAGCGCGGCGAGGAGCTCATCGCGTCCCTCCTCGAGGGCGAGGCCGACCGGGGCACCTACGAGATGGACCTCCGGACGGCGGACGGCCGGACCGTCCCCTGCGAGAACCACGTCGCGCTGCTCCCGATGACCGACGAGTTCCGCGGCACCGTGGGCGTGCTCAGGGACATCAGCGACCGCCGGGAACGCGAGGCGGAGCTCCGCCGGCAGGTCGAGCGGTTCGAGGCCATCGTCGAGACCATCCCCGAGCCCATCGTCCACGTGGTCTTCGAGGACGGCGAGCCGATCGTCGAGCGGGTGAACCCGGCGTTCACCGAGGTGTTCGGCCTCGGGACCGATGAGGTCCGGGGGCGGTCGATCAACGAGGCCATCGTGCCGGCCGGCCGGATGGACGAGGCCGAGGAGATCGACGAGCACGCCCAGGTCGGCGACACCGTCGAGCGGGAGGTCAGGCGGCTGGCGGCGGACGGGCTCCGGGAGTTCCGGTTCCGCGTCAACTGGTTCGAGGCGGTCGGCGACGTCCGGGAGGCGATCGGCGTCTACGTCGACATCACCGACCAGAAGCGCCGCCAGCGCGAGCTCGAGCGCCAGAACGAGCGGCTCGACGAGTTCGCGGGCGTGGTCAGCCACGACCTCCGGAACCCGCTGAACGTCATCCAGGGCCGGACCGAGCTCGCCCGCGAGACCGGCGAGGCGACGCACTTCGACGCCATCGAGCGGGCGACCGCCCGGATGGACACGCTCATCGACGACCTGCTCTCGCTCGCGCGGGCGGGCGCGACGGTCCAGTCGATGGAGCGGGTCTCGCTCGCCGAGGCCGCCGAGGCCTCCTGGCGGAACGTGGACACGGCGGCCGCGACGCTCGACGTGGCGGCCGACGCCGCGGTGCGGGCCGACGAGAGCCGCCTGCAGCAGCTGTTCGAGAACCTGTTCCGGAACGCGGTCCGCCACGGCGGCGAGGACGCCGCGGTCACGGTCGGCACGCTCGACGGGGGCTTCTACGTCGCCGACGACGGGCCCGGCATCCCGCCCGAGGAGCGCGAGCAGGTGTTCGAGAGCGGCTACACCACCGTGGAGGGCGGCACCGGCTTCGGCCTCCGCATCGTCCGGACGATCGCGGAGGCCCACGGCTGGACGGTCGAAGTGACCGAGAGCGACCGACGGCGGGGCGCGGTTCGAGGTCACCGGCGTCGAGGTCGACTGAGGCCCTACTCGCCGTCGGACGTCCGGGTCGGCCGCACCAGGTCCGCGAGCGTCACCAGGAGGCCGAGCACCCAGCCGACCGGGACCGCGAGCCCGAACCACATGCCGACGTAGGTGACGCCAACGAGATCGAACCGCGAGCGGAGGTAGACGTTGATGCCCCGGACGTCGAGCACGTTGTCGAGGATCCAGACCGCGAGCAGGTCCGAGCTCGGGAAGACGACGGTCGCCAGCGAGGGCGAGTAGAGCGCGGCGACGACCGGCGGGAGGAACAGCGCCGTCATCCCGAACGGGTAGGCGAACAGGACGGTGGTGAACCGGCCGCCGACCCGGGCGAAGAGCACGGAGAGCGCGGCCGAGACCGTGGCGACGCCGCCCGCCGCGGCGACCGCCAGGAACCCCTCGGTCGAGAAGCGGTAGCGGGCGAACACCGTCAGGCCGCCCCAGACGAGTATCGAGAGCAGGACGACGCCGAGGATCCCGACCCGGGTCGCCGTCCGGTCGAGCTTGACCGCGTAGTAGCGGACGGCGAAGCCGACGACGGCCAGCGGGTAGACCGCGCCGACGACGAGCGCGCCGAGCGCGCTCCAGAGGTAGTAGGCCGCCAGCGAGAGCGCCGAATCCGGCCGCCAGGCGCCCAGCACCGCGTGGGCGCCGGTCCGGACCTTCGGGAACGCGAGCACCATCCAGGCCTCGTGGATGGTGTTCAGGTCGATCCGGATGGCCTCGAGCAGCCCGGGGTCCGTCTTCGGGGCGTACGGTCGGTCGGCGGGAGAGTCGGCCATGGCGGGGAGGTCAGCGCGGTCGACCGGGGGGCAGGCGAGCGGCTCGGTCGGGCGCGGCTCCGGGCCTCGCCCGCGGCGGTACCATGTGGGCGGGGACGGCGAACAGCGGCAAAGTCCTTTTGGCACGGTCGCCACGACGCCGACGGTCGCCGCAGTGGGCCGAAAGCAAGACTGAATAGGTCCAAGGGACTCCGACGGGTATGGACGACGGGTACGACGTCGTGATCGCCGGGGCCGGGCCGGCCGGGCGCCCAGTGCGCCCGCGACCTCGCCGCCCGGGGCTACGACGTCGCCGTCCTCGAGACGGAGGCGGAGGACGGGTTCCCCCGGCAGTCGAACAAGTCGACGGGCGGCACCTTCCCGTCGATGATGGCGTCGTTCGGCATCCCGGACGACGTCGTGATGCAGTTCACCGACACGATCGTGCTCGAGTCGCCGACCGGCCACTTCGTCACCGAACAGGCCGGCGCCGTCCTCGAGTTCGCGGACTTCAAGCGGTTCCTCGTCCGCGACGGGCGGGAGCGGGGCGCCGAGTACCGCTGGGACGCCCGGGTCTCGAAACCCGTCATGGCCGACGGCGAGATCGTCGGCGTCCGGTACAACGGCGACGAGGAGGTGTACGGCGACATCGTCGTCGACGCCACGGGCCCCTCGGCGCCGCTCGCGAAGGCGCTCGGCGTGAGCGACCTCCAGCGCGACCACCAGGCCATCGGCATCGAGTTCGAGTGCACGGGCGTCGATCTCGCGCCCGAGGGCTACGCGGACCTCAACGACGCGATGATGCTGCGGCTCGACCACGACGTCGCGCCCGGGGGCTACTCCTGGATCTTCCACACCGGCGAGGACACGGCGAAGGTCGGGGTGTGCTACATCCAGAACGAGAGCCACCAGCGCCGGGCCGAGCCGGGGATGGGTATCGACGACTACCTGGACCGCTGGGAGGAGTCCGACCCGCGGCTCCAGGGCGCCGAGCGCATCGAGACCAAACAGCACCGGGGCTCGGCGCACATCCAGCCGCCCGGCTCGCTCTCGACGGACAACTTCATGGCGATCGGCGACACGGTCCCGACGATCGACCCCGTCTGGGGCGAGGGGATCCACAAGGGGATGAAGTCCGGCCGGGCGGCCGCGATCGCCGCCGACCACTGCCTCACGCCCCGCGAGCGCGACACGTCGGCGGAGAACCTCTCGGTGTACGACGATCTCTGGCACACCGAAGTGGCGCCGAACGTCGCCAACCGGCTGCTGCTGACGGAGCTGCTCTACCTCGCGGACAACGACCGATACGACCGGTTCATGCGCGACCTCAACGCCGCCGATGACGACACGCTCACGAGCGCAAACTCCGGCAGCCGGCTCGCGATGCTGAAGCTGCTCCACCTCTCGGACCTCCCGATGCTCGCCCAGTTCGCGCGCCAACGGCTGGCCGGCTGAGGGCTCTCTCGTCCCGTCGGCGCCCGCCCCGCGTCGCGACGTCACCGACCTGCGGTCCGGCGGACGCTACTTCGATTGCTTGTACTCGTCGGGATCGACGCCCGGCAGGTAGAAGTCGTCCCGGTACTCCTTGGGGACCACCTGGCGGCCCTGGTCGTCAGTCCGCTCGAACACGGACTTGAGGAACCGTTCGATCCGACCCGGCTCCGCTGAGGCCTTGAACATCGCCGGGGAGTAGAAGTCCGGCGTCTCCTCGTCGGCGACCCGTCGGACCTCCAGGTCCCCCTCGTTCTCGAACAGTCCCACGAGGACCCGCTCGACCCGCCCCGAGCCCCTCGAGAACTGGAACGTCGCGGGCACGTAGAAGTCGTCCGCCTCGACCGCCTCCTCTTCCGCCCCTGGCTCGTCGTTACTCATGGATGTCTCCCATCGATCCGAACGGGCCGTCATGGTATAAACACTAGAGGTGGTTCACGGTCCGGGCGGTCGGTCCACCGCTCGACCGTCAGTAGAACTCGCGCACCAGATCGGTGAGCTCGTCAGCCGACGGCGGGTCGCGCAGGTCAGCCATGTCGGCGTCGAGGCCGTGGACGGACTCGTAGGAGCGCGAGTCGGGGTCCTGATAGAGCACGCCCTGGTACTCGCGGTCGCGGTCCATGATGTACTCCTTGGCCGCGTCGTAGTCCGCGGGGTCGTGGTCCTCGTCGGCGACGTCGACGAGCGAGTCCCGGAAGTAGTCGTAGGTGTCGACGTCGTTGAACGTCACACACGGGCTGAACGTGTTGACGAAGCCGAAGCCGTCGTGCTCGATGGCCGCCTTCACGATCTCGGTGTGGCGCTTCGCGTCCGACGCGAACGACTGGGCGACGAACGTCGCGCCGGCCGACAGCGCCAGCGCGAGCGGGTTGATCGGCGGCTGCTGGGGGCCGTCCGGCGAGGTCGACGTCTCGAAGTCCGGCCGGCTCGTCGGCGAGTACTGGCCCTTCGTGAGGCCGTAGATGCGGTTGTCCATCACCACGTAGGCGATGTCGACGTTCCGGCGGACGGCGTGGACGAAGTGGCCCGCGCCGATCGAGTAGCCGTCGCCGTCGCCGCCGGCGACCATGACCTCGAGCTCGGGGTTCGCCATCTTCACGCCCATGCCCACCGGCAGCGCCCGGCCGTGGACGCCGTGGAGCGCGTAGGCGTGCATGTACGTCCCGATCTTGCCGGAGCAGCCGATGCCGGCGACGATGAACGTGTTGTCGGGGTCGTTCCCCGTCTCGGCGAGCGCCTTCATCATCCCGTTCATCGTGCCGAAGTCGCCACAGCCCGGACACCAGGTGGGCTGCTTGTCCGACTTGAACGAGCGGAAGTCGACGTCGGCGCTCACGCGGCCACCTCCGGGCTCTCGGCCAGCGTCTCGCGCACGCGTTCGGCGAGCTCGTCGGCGGTGAACCGCACGCCGTCGTACTTCGTGAGCCGGTCGACCCGCGTGAGCGTGTCGTGCTCGACGACGTCCGCGAACTGCCCCGTGGCGTTGCACTCGACCACGATCACCCGCTCGGCGGCCTCGACGGCCTCCGACAGGTCGAACCGCGGCGAGAGGTAGGGCACCGACAGGAACCGGACGTCGATGCCGTCCTCGGCGAGCAGCGAGATCGCCTCGCGCATCGGGCCCTCGTTCGAGCCCCACGAGAGCACGAGGGTGTCCGCGTCGGCCTCGCCGAACTCCCGCGGCCGGAGGTCCTCGGTCTCGGCGGCGGTGTCGAACTTCCGCTGGCGTTTGTCGACCTGCTGAACGCGGACCTCGGTGTCCTCGGTCCGCCGGCCGAGCGCGTCGTGTTCGAGGCCGGTCGTCATGTGGGCGCCGCCGGCCTGGCCCGGTCGCGCGCGCGGGCTGACGCCGTCGGGCGTGTCGGCGTGGGGCTGGAAACGGCCCTGCTCGTCGAGCCAGGGCTCGAGGTCCGCGTCGGACTCGACGAGCGGCCCGCGGTCGATCTCGACCGCGCTCATGTCGAACTCCTCCGGGGCGTACGTCTGCTCGGAGACCGCCAGCGAGAGGTCCGAGGCGACGAACACCGGCGTGTTGTACCGCTCGGCGAGGTTGAACGCCTCGACGGTCTTGTGGAAGCACTCGGCGACCGTGGTCGGGGCCATCACGAACTGGGGGAGCTCGCCGTGGCCGCCGGCCAGCAGCGTCTCCAGGTCGCCCTGCTCCTGCTTGGTCGGCATCCCCGTCGAGGGGCCCGACCGCATCACGTCGACGACGACCAGCGGGGTCTCGCTGGTGGCGACCAGCCCGAACGTCTCGGTCATCAGGTCGATGCCCGGCCCGGACGTCGCCGTCATCGAGCGGGCCCCCGCGCGGGCGGCGCCCAGCGCGAGGTTGATCGCCGAGAGCTCGTCCTCGGCCTGGACCACGTGGCCGCCCCGGTCCTCGAGCCGGCCGGTGAGGTACTCCATGACCGCGGTCGCGGGCGTGATCGGGTAGCCGGCGTAGAACCGGCAGCCGGCGGCGATGGCGCCCATCCCGATGGCCTCGTCGCCGTTCAGCAGCACGTAGTCGGCGTCGGTGGTCTCGAGCTCGTAGCCGTAGCCGCCGGGCTCGAAGTGCTCCTCGACGTACTCCTCGCCGAGCCGGGCGGCCTGCTGGTTGTTCTCGACGATCTGCTCGCCCTTGTCGGCGAAGCGCTTCGCGAGCGACTCGTCGAGGTGGTCGATGGGGAAGTCCGCCACCGCGCAGGCCACGCCGAGGGCGACGACGTTGCGCATGATGGCGCCGCCGGCGTCATCGGCGAGGCTCTTCAGCGGAACGTCGAGGCCGACCATGCCCTCGGGCGCCTCGAAGTCCTGCATCATCGTGCGCTCGCCGTCGTAGATGATGACGCTCCCGTCGTGGAGCTCCTCGAGGTTCTCCTCGACGGTCCGCTCGGTGAGCGCGATGAGCACGTCGAGTCGGTCGACGACGCCCTCGACGGGCTCGACCGACGTGCGGATCTTGTAGGCGGTGTAGCCGCCGCGGATGCGCGACGCGAAGTCCTTGGAGGTGAAGACGTGTCGGCCGGCGCGCGAGAGCGCCTGGGCGAAGATCTTGCCGGTGGAGTCGATCCCGTCACCGGCCTCCCCGCCGATGGCCCAGTTGAGGTCCGCCGTCATTGGTTCAGAGCTAGCCGCGGTGCGGGGAAAAGCCTTCTGTCTGGGGGAATCCCGAGAACCTCACGAACGCCCAAATAAGGCCGAAATAACTCGAAATTATTCTTCCAATATCTGCTGATAATCCTGAGTACATTGAACGTTCGTACAATCTGACGCTGAGCCCCGGCCGCCGTCGCGCCTCAGTGCTCGACGAACTCGACGAGGACGCCGCCGGTCGAGCCCGGGTGCAGGAACGCCACGGTGTGGCCCCGGGCGCCCGGGCGTGGCGTCTCGTCGATCGCCTCGATGCCCGCCGCCGTGGCGGCGTCCAGCGCGGCCGCCACGTCGTCGACCTCGAAGGCGAGGTGGTGGAGCCCGGGCCCCCGACGGTCGAGGAAGCGGGCCACCGGCCCCTCGGCCCCCAGCGGCTCGAGCAGCTCGATCGACGGCTCGCCCGCCTCCAGGAAGACGACTCCCAGCCCGTCGAACTCCTCCTCGTGGACGACCGGGGCGTCCAACAGCCCCCCGAGGAGCTCCGCGAGGGCCGCCGCGTCGTCGGTCGCGACGCCGACGTGGTCCAGACGCATCATGACCACCGGTCCGGGCGCCGGGGCATAAACCGTGGCGCTCCTGACAGCCCGCGGCGGGCAGAACTAAGTGGGCTGGTACCGAACACCACGGCCGTGCCCGACACCAAGGAGACCCGCGAGAAGAAGGGCCGCGTGAAGGAACAGCAGCTCCTCGAGTCGGACATCGAGGAGGCGGTCGACGTCGCGGACGCCCCGGCGGAGCCGCCGCTCGACGACGAGGACGACGAGCTCGAGCTCACCTTCGAGGAGTAGGCGACCCTCCCTGGTGCGGCTCGCCCCGACGTGAGCCCCGGCTCAGACCGAGGCGCCCGGCGCGTAGGTGCCGAACTCCTCGCGGAGCACGTCGCAGATCTCCTCGACCGTCGCGTAGGTCTTGACCGCCTCGACGATCGGCGGCATCAGGTTCGCGTCGCCCGCCGCGGCGTCGCCCAGCGCCTCGAGGGCGGCCTCGACCGCGGCGTCGTCGCGGTCGTCGCGGACGGCCGCCACGCGCTCGCGCTGGGCGGCCGCCTGCTCCTCGGTGACCTCCTGGATGTCGATCTCGGGCTCGTCGTCGGTCTCGAAGGCGTTGACGCCGACGATGAGCCGGTCGCCGGCCTCGATCTCCTGCTGGCGGTCGTAGGCCGACTGCTGGATCTGCCGCTGGACCCACTGGTCCTCGACGGCCCGGAGCATCCCGCCGCGGTCGTCGACCTCCGCGAGCAGCTCTCGGGCCTCGGCCTCCAGGCGGTCGGTGAGGTGCTCGACGTAGTACGAGCCCGCGAGCGGGTCGACCGTGTCCGCCGCGCCGGACTCGTGGGCCAGGATCTGCTGGGTCCGGAGGGCGGTGCGGGCGCTCTCGGCGGTCGGGATCGAGAGCGCCTCGTCCTTGCCGTTCGTGTGGAGGCTCTGGGTGCCCCCGAGCACGGCGGCGAGGGCCTGGTAGGCCACCCGGACGATGTTGTTCTCGATCTGCTGGGCCGTCAGCGTCGAGCCGGCGGTCTGCGTGTGGAACTTGAGCTGCTTCGCGGCGGGCGCCTCGGCGCCGAACCGGCTCGCCATCAGGTCCGCCCAGAGCCGCCGGGCGGCCCGGAACTTCGCGGCCTCCTCGAACACGTTGTTGTAGGCGGCGAAGAAGAACGACAGCTGCGGGGCGAACGAGTCGACGTCGAGCCCCGCGTCGAGCGCGGCCTCGACGTACTCGATGCCGTCGGCCAGCGTGAACGCCAGCTCCTGGGCCGCGGTCGCGCCGGCCTCGCGCATGTGGTAGCCCGAGATGGAGATCGTGTTGAAGTTCGGCACCTCGTCGGCGCAGAAGGCGAAGATGTCGGTGATGAGCCGCATCGAGGGCTCGGGCGGGTAGATGTAGGTGTTCCGCGCGACGTACTCCTTGAGGAGGTCGTTCTGGATGGTCCCCCGGAGCTGGTCGCGGGCCACCCCCTTGCGGTCCCCGAGCGCGATGTACATCGCGAGCAGCACGCTCGCCGGCGCGTTGATCGTCATCGAGGTCGAGACCTCGTCGAGCGGGATGCCCTCGAAGGCGGTCTCCATGTCCGCGAGCGTGTCGATGGCGACGCCGGCCTTGCCCACCTCGCCGGCCGCGATCGGCGAGTCGGAGTCCCGACCCATCTGCGTCGGGAGGTCGAACGCCATCGAGAGGCCGGTCTGGCCCTCGTCGAGCAGGTAGTGAAAGCGCTCGTTGGTCTCGGCGGGCGTGCCGAAGCCGGAGTACTGGCGCATCGTCCAGAGCCGGCCGCGGTACATCGTGGGGTAGACGCCGCGGGTGTAGGGCGGCTCGCCGGGGAAGCCGAGGTCCTCGGCGTAGTCGAGGTCGGCGACGTCCTCGGGCGTGTAGAGCGGCGCGACGGGCTCGCCGCCGGTGTCGGTCTCGAAGGTCTCCTGGCGCTCCCCGAAGCGCTCGAGCGTCGGCTCCAGCGTCCCCGTCGACCAGTCCTCGCGGGCCGAGCGGATGCGCTCGAGGTCGTCCGGGTCGAACATGGCTGTCCCTTCTCGCCGGTCGACCCTTAACCGTTGTCGAGTGGCGGCGCTACCGGCCGGTGTCGTACTTGTACGTCGCCGTGTCCGGGTCGATGCCGAAGTCCTCGGCGGTCTCGAGCACCTCGGGCTCGTCGTCCTCGCCGCCGGCCTGCTTGAACGCGTCGCGCTTGCCGGCGGGCATCTCGAAGGCCTCGACCTCGAGCCGCAGCGGCTCGGCGTCGCCGTCGACCAGCTCGCGCTTCTCCTCGAACCGGTCGTCCAGGGCGTCGGGCAGCTCGTCCGCGTCGATGGGGCCGAAGCCGAACTGCTCGAGGTAGCCCTCGCCGACCTCGAAGGCGTAGATCGTCTCGAAGCCCTGGTCGCTGGCGTTCTCGACCAGCCGCTCGACGATGTGGGCCCCGACGCCGCCGTCACGGTACTCCTCGAGCACGCCGAGGCTCGTCAGCTCGCAGTACTCCTCGTCGTCGGTCTTGTGCAGCCGGATCCGCCCGAAGCCGGTCTTGGCGTTGGTCTCCTCGTCGATCGCGATGACGTAGTCCCGCGACCGGAAGGCGGCCTCGTCGACGCCGAGCGCCTCGATCTGGTCGAGGAGCCACAGTTCGTCCCGGTTCTTGGCCGCTCGGACGTACATGGGCGTCGAGAGGGACCGCGCGCGGAAATACCTTACACACCCGACCGCGGCGCGGGACGGTGCCCGGCGCCTCCCGGGTCACGGTGGCCGATCGCCAGCCGCAGGCGGTCTCTCACCTCGCTCCTCGGGCGCCCACCCGAGACGCGCTGCAGCACCGCCCCGTACGGTTTTTTGGGGGGCGCTCCCCAACGGCCGGCCATGGATACCCTGGACGAGGTCGACGAGGTCGTCCACGAGCCCTCGCCGGCGTTCGTCGAGCAGACGAACGTGGCGGCGTTCATGCGCGCCCACGACATCGACGACTACGACGAGCTCATCGCCCGGACCACCGGCGACGTCGAGGGGGTCGAGGCGTCGGGCGTGGAGTGGTTCTGGGACGAGGTCGTCGACTACCTCGGCCTCGAGTTCGACGAGGCGTACGACGCGGTCCGTGACGACGCCGACGGCCCGCAGTTCTCGGACTGGTACCCCGGCGGCGAGCTCAACATCGCCCACAACACCCTCGACCGCCACGTCAGTCCCGACGACGGGACCCGGAACCACGTGGCCTGCATCTGGGAGGGCGAGCCGGGCGACGTGCGCCAGCTGACCTACCACGACCTCCACCGCGAGGCCAACCAGGTGGCGAACGCGCTCGAGGCCCGTGGCGTCGGCGTCGGCGACACCGTCGGGCTCTACATGCCGATGGTGCCGGAGGTCATCAGCATCATGTACGGCTGCCTGAAGGTCGGCGCCATCGCGGTCCCGATCTTCTCGGGCTTCGGCACCGACGCCGTCGCGACCCGCATCGAGGCCGCCGAGTGTCGCGTCCTCTTCACCGGCGACGGGTTCTACCGGCGGGGCGAGCCCGTCTGGCTGAAGGAGACCGCCGACGACGCCATCGCCGAGGCCGGCCACGTCGAGCACACGATCGTCTACGACCGGGTCGGCGGCGATGACCACCCCTGGAACGACGAGCGGGACGAGTACTGGGCCGACGCGGTCCTGACCGAGTCGACCGACTACGAGACCCGCTCGGTGCCGTCGGACCACCCGGCGATGCTGCTGTACTCCTCGGGGACGACCGGCGAGCCCAAGGGCATCGTCCAGACCCACGCCGGCCAGCTCGTCCAGTGCGCCAAGGAGGTCTACTTCGGCTTCGACCACAAGCCCGGCGACCGGTTCTTCTGGGTCTCGGACATCGGCTGGATGATGGGTCCCTGGATGCTCATCGGGAACCACGCGTTCGGGGGCACGGTCTTCATGTACGAGGGCGCGCCGGACCACCCCGAGCCCGACCGGTTCTGGGAGATGATCGACCGCCACAAGCTCTCGGTCTTCGGGATCTCGCCCACGGCGATCCGCGCGCTCCGGGAGTACGGCGACGAGTGGGTGGCCGAGCACGACCTCTCGAGCCTCCGGCTGCTCGGCTCGACGGGCGAGCCGTGGGACCCGGAGTCGTGGCGGTGGTTCTACGAGCACGTCGGGGGCGGCGAGGCCCCGATCATCAACATCTCCGGCGGGACGGAGATCTGCGGCTGCTTCCTCATGCCGATGCCCATCCAGCCGCTCAAGCCCGGCACGCTCGGCGGCCCCGGCCTGGGCATGGCGGTCGACATCGTCGACGAGGCCGGCGAGTCCATCGCGGACACCCACGAGCGGGGCTTCCTCGTCGCCCGGGACTCGTGTCCGAGCATGACGCGGTCGCTCTGGGACGGCGACGAGCGCTACCTGCAGGAGTACTGGTCGACCTGGACGGACCCGCCGCTGTGGGACCACGGCGACTGGGCCCAAAAGGACGAGGACGGCTTCTGGTACCTCCACGGCCGGGCCGACGACGCGCTCAACGTCGCGGGCCGGAAGGTCGGCCCCGCCGAGGTCGAGGGCGCGCTCATCGACCATCCCGACGTGAGCCAGGCGGCCGCCATCGGCGTCCCGGACGACACGACCGGCACCGCCGTCGTCGCCTACGTCATCCTCGAGCCCGACGTCGAGGCGACCGAGGCGCTCCGCGACGAGCTGGTCGCCCAGGTCGGCGAGGAGCTCGGCAAGCCGTTCCGGCCCCGGGAGGTCCGGTTCGTCGACGCGTTCCCGAAGACCCAGAGCGGGAAGATCATCCGGCGGGCGATCGAGGCGGCCCACCGCGGCGAGGACCCGGGCGACCTCTCCTCGATGGAGAACCCCGAGGCGCTCGAGGCCATCGAGCAGGCCCGGTAGCCGCTTGTCAGCGGCCGGGAAGCGAGGGCCCCGTTCAAGGCCCGCCGGGGCCAAGGGGGATCATGGAGCAGTTCGAGTACACCTACACGGTGGGGATGGATGACGCGGCCGTCGAGGAGCGGCTTCGGACGGCGGAGACGGGCGTGCTCTCCCTCGCCGACGGCGGCGAGGCCTACGGCATCCCGGTCGCGTATCACTGGGACGGCGAGGCGATCATCTTCCGGCTGGGCGAGCACCCCGACAGCGAGAAGGTGGCGTTCATCGGCGCGACCGAGCGCGCGAGCTTCCTGGTCTACCACTACGCGCCGTCCGACGAGTCCTGGAGCGTCCTGGCGACCGGGCCGATCGAGCGGCTGTCGCCCGAGGAGGCCGAGCTGCTCGAGGCCCAGGACGACTTCCTCCCGCTCCGGATCTTCGGCGAGGCGGTGGAGGAGCTCGAGCCGGCGCTCTACGCCCTCGAGGTCGAGACGCTGACCGGTCGGACGACCTAGCGGGGCACGACGACGAACAGCAGGCCGGTCATGACGAGCACCATGAGCGCGTCGAGCACGACGCCGGCCCGGAGCATCTGGTCCTTGGTGAGCTCGCCGGTTCCGAACACGATGGCGTTGGGCGGCGTGGCGACGGGCAGCGCGAAGCCGACGCTGGCGGCGACCCCGCCGGCGATGGCGAGGAACACCGAGGCGCCGGCGTCAGTGGTGCCGAGTGCCGTCGCGTAGCGGGGCCCGACGGTGATGAGCAGCGGCGCGACGATGGCGGCCATGGCGGTGTTCGACGCCAGCTCCCCGACGACGACCACGAGGACCAGCAGGCCGAGGACGACCAGGACCACCGGCGCGTCGCCCAGCAGCGCCAGCGTCCGGTCGGCCAGCCAGCGGGTCGCGTCCGTCCCGGCGAGCCCGTTCGCCAGCGAGAGCCCGCCGCCCAGCAGCACGAGCGTCCCCCAGTCGATCCGTTCGGCGTCCTCCCACTCCAGCCCGCCCGAGAGCACCAGCGCCGGGATGGCGAGCAGGCCGACGACGCTGAAGTGGAGCAGCCCGAGGTGGCCGGTCGTGCCCAGGACCGTTGGCCCGGGGCCCCCGAACAGCGTCGTGAACCAGGCCGGGGGCAACACCTCGGCGAGCGCGAAGTCGAGGCCGCCGAGCACCCAGAGCGCCGCGGTCGCCCCGGCGACGAGCACCACGCGCTTGGCGGCGGCGTCGAGCGACCCGGCCTCCTCGAGCGCCGTGGCCGCCTTCCCGCGGGCGACCGAGACGTCGGCGATCTGGGGCGGGTAGAGCCAGCGCGTCAGGACCAGCCAGGTCAAGGGGACGGAGACGACGGCGATCGGGAGGCCGACCCGCATCCAGCCGAGGAAGCCGACGCGGTAGCCGATCGTCGCCTCCAGCTGGGCCGCGACGATGGCGTTCGGCGGCGACCCCACGAGCGTCCCGAGCCCGCCCAGGCTCGCCGCGTAGGCCGTCCCGAGCAGCATCGCGACGCCGATGTTCGCGTCGGTGGCCTTCTCGGTCGGCGCGACCCCGCCGGCGACCCCGAGCGCGATGGGCGCCATCATCGCCGTGGTGGCGGTGTTCGAGACCAGCATCGAGAGCCCCGCCGTCGTGACCATCACCGCGAGCACCAGCCGGCTCGGCGACGAGCCCAGCCGGGCCAGCACCCAGTACGCGACGCGGCGGTCGACGCCGTGTTTCTGGAGGGCGCGAGCGAGGACGAACCCCGCGAGCATGAGGAAGATCACCGGGTCCGCGAAGCCCGAGAACGCGGCCGGGAGCGTCTCGACGACGTCGAGCCCGACGAGGGCGACCGGCACGAGCAGGGCGGTCACCGGGAGCGGGAGCGCCCCCGTCACCCAGAGGGTCCCGGCGAACGCCATCGCCGCCAGGGCGTGCTGGCCGGCCGGGGACAGCCCCGCGAGCGGGGTCGACGCCACGGCAGCGGCCAGCCCGACCGCCGCCAGGAGGCCGAGGAGCTGTCCGCGGTCCATCGACCGGCGGCTCGCCCGGCCAGCCGATAAGCCCTCCGCCCGTCTCGAAGGGAGTCGTTTACGGTCCCCGGCGGCGCGACTGCGAGCATGCGCGCCTTCGCGCCCGGGAGCGTCACCGGGATCTTCGCCCCGCCGCCGCCCGGCGCCGACCGCAAGCGCTCGCGCGGCGCCAGCTTCGCCACCGCCGACGGCGTGGTGGCCGACGTTCGGCCCGCCGAGTCGGTCTCGGTCACGCTCGACGGCGAGCCCGCGTCCGTCGAGCCGGTGGCCGGCGTCCTTGAACGCCTCGGGGCGACCGCGAGGGTCGACCTCGAGCTCTCGATCCCGATCGGGTCGGGCTTCGGCTCGAGCGGCGCCGCGACGCTCGCGACGGCCCTCGCCGCGAACGAGGTGTTCGACCTCGGCCACGGCCGCGAGGCGCTGCTCCGGGCGGCCCACGAGTCCGAGGTGGCCGCGGGGACCGGCCTCGGCGACGTGTTCATCCAGGAGGCCGGGGGCCTGCGATGGAGCGTCGGCGAGTACGAGATGCGCTCGACGACGCCGCCAGACCGGGTCGAGTACGATTCGTTGGGCTCGATCGCGACGAGCGATGTCCTCGGCGACCCCGAGACCCTCGACCGCATCCGGACGGCCGGCACCCGGGCGCTCGATGGCCTGCCCGACGAGCCGACGATGCGGGCGTTCACGGCGGCGGCCTGGGAGTTCGCGCGGGCGACCGGGCTGGTGACCGACCGCCTCCTCGAGGAGGTCGAGCGCCTCAGGGACGCCGGCGGCGCCGCGAGCATGGCGATGCTCGGCGAGACGGTCTTCGCGGTCGGCGTGGAGGGCGAGCTCCCGAACGCGACGACGGTCGCGCCCGAGGGGGCGCGGCTCCTCGACGGCTGAGCCGCGAGGCCGGGGCCTCGCATCGACTGGCCGGTCGGAGCGCTCGCCAGCAGGCTGATGCTGGCCACTCGATGGGCGGGTCGGCCAGCAGACCTAACCGTCTAGGCCGTCACCTCGTTGACATGCGACGACGTTCGGCACTCAAGACGATCGGCGGGGTGGCCATCGGCAGCACCCTGGCGGGCTGCCTGGGTGGCGGGACTGGCACCCTCGCCACTCGGGTCAGCGACCAGCCGGGCGACATCGGGGACTTCGAGACCCTCCTGATTCAGGTGAACGGAGTCCGGGTCAAGCCCGCAGACGGCGAGCTCGAGGAGCTCGACGCGGACGCCGAGGTGGACCTGACCGAGCTCACCGGCGACGCGTCAGCGCTCGTCGACGAGGCCGAGCTCGACGCCGGCGACTACGAGTTCCTCCAGCTCCTCGCCGAGGCGACGGAGGCGACGCTCGCCGAGGGCGGCAGCGCGACCGTGCGGCTGCCCGGCGACGCGCCGCTGACGTTCGAGCAGGCCTTCGAGATCCGGGAGGGCGAGACCACGACGTTCATCGCCGACTTCACCCCGGTCAAGCGCGGCGGGACCGACGAGTACGTCCTCCAGCCGGTCGCCACCGAGGTCGAAGTCGTCTACGGGACGGTGACGGGGTAACACATGGTCGGGCCACTGATCGGCGGGCTGATCGCGTTCGTCGTCGCCCTGCTCGTCGGGGGGCTGGCGATCTACCTCAGCGCGCGCTTCGTCGCCGACGTCGACGACTACCGGCGGGCGGTCGTCACGGCCCTGATCGGGGCGGTGGCGTGGGCGCTCACCTCGTGGATTCCGCTGATCGGGCCCCTCGTTGCCCTCGTGGTCTGGGTCGGCGTCATCAACTGGCGGTACCCCGGCGGCTGGGTGAAGGCCGCGATCATCGGCGCCGGCGCCTGGATCGCCGCGCTCGTCATCCTGTTCGTCATGAACTCCGTGCTGGGCCTCGGCATCGGGGCCTTCGGCGTCCCCGGCGCGTAGGCCGGCCTAGAACTGGCCGCGGAGCTTCTCGAACAGCCCCGGCGAGACGTCGACGTCCTCGCCGCCGGCCTCGGCGAACTGCTGGAGCGCCTCGCGCTGCTCGGCGGTGAGGTCGTCGGGCGTGACGACGCGGACCTGGACGTACTGGTCGCCGTGGCCGCGCCCCCGGAGCTTCGGCATGCCCTTGCCCCGCAGCCGGAACGTCTCGCCGCTCTGGGTGCCCGCGGGGACGTCCATCTCGACGGTGCCGCCGAGCGTCGGGACCTCGACGGTGTCGCCGAACACCGCCTGGGGGAACGAGATGGGCTCGCGGCGGTAGACGTCGTCGCCCTCGCGCTCGAACTCGGGGTGGTCGGCGATCGAGATCTCGATGAGCAGGTCGCCGTTCGGGGCGCCGCGCTCACCGGGGGCGCCCTCGGCCTCCATCCGCAGGCTCTGGCCGTCCCGGATGCCCGCGGGCACCTCGACCGAGAGGGTGGCCTCGTTGGTCACCGAGCCGTCCCCGCCACACGTCGAACAGCGCCGCTCGTAGAGCTCGCCCGCGCCCTCACAGCGCGGGCAGGTCGTCGTCTGCTGGACGCGGCCGAGCGCCGTCTGCTGGACCTGGGTCACCTGCCCCCGGCCGTCGCACTCGGGACAGTGGGTCGGGTCCTCGTCGGGCGGGTGGCCGCGGCCGTCGCACGCCTCGCAGCGCTCGGGCCGGCGGATGGTCACCCGCTTTTCGACGCCCTCGTAGGCGTCCTCGAGGTCGATCTCGAGGCGGGTCTGGAGGTCCGCGCCCTGACGGGGCTGGTTCCGCGAGCGCCCGCGGCCGCCCCCGCCGAAGAACTGCTCGAAGATGTCGCCGAACGGGCCGCCGCCACCGCCGCCGAAGGGGTCGCCACCGCCGCCGAACGGCGAGCCGCCGCCGAAGCCGCCCCCGCCCCGGCCGCCGTCGAAGCCGCCCTGCTTTCTCGCCTGCTCGAACCGCTCGTGGCCGAGCCGGTCGTAGGCCTGGCGCTGTTCCTCGTCGGTGAGGACCTCCTTGGCGCGCTGGGCCTGCTTGAACACCTCCTCGGACTCCGGGTCGTCGCTGACGTCCGGGTGGTGCTCGGACGCGACCCGACGGAAGGCGCGCTTGATCTCGTCCTCGGAGGCGTCCCCGTCGACGCCGAGCACGTCGTAGAAGTCCCGGGTCATGCGTGGGGTGGTTGGGGGTCGGCCCGCCGGCTACCTGGGCGGCCCGTCACTCCTCGTCGTCCTCGTCGACGTCCTCGAAGTCGGCGTCGACGAACTCCTCGTCGCCCCCGGCGCCGGCCGCCCCGGCGACGTCCTCGGGGTCGACCCCGCCGGCGCCGCCGGCCGCCGCCTGCTGGGCCTGCTGCTCGTACATCTGCTTGCCGATCTCCTGGAGCTCCTCGGCGAGCCCCTCCGTGGCGGCCTCGAGCTCGTCGGCCTCGGCGTCCTCGTCCTCCAGGGTCGCCTCGACGTCCTCGATGGCCGCCTCGATCGTCTCGCGGAGCTCGTCGTCGACCGTCTCCTCGTTCTCCTCGAGGAGGTTGTTCGCGCGCTGGACCGCGCTCTCGGCCTCGTTCCGGGCCTCGATGAGCCGGCGGCGCTGTGCGTCCTCCTCGGCGTGCTCCTCGGCCTCCTCCTGCATCCGCTCGACCTCCTCGTCGGAGAGCCCGGCGCCGCCCTCGATCGTGACCTCCTCCTTGTTGCCCGAGCCCTGGTCCTCCGCGGAGACGTTGACGATGCCGTTCTCGTCGATGTTGAACGCGACCTCGATCTGGGGCACGCCAGCCGGCGACGGCGGGATGCCGGTCAGCATGAACTCGCCGAGCAGCTCGTTCTCCTCGGCGATCTCGCGCTCGCCCTGGAACACCCGGACCTGGACCGAGGTCTGGTTGTCGGCGGCCGTGGTGAAGATCTTCGACTCCTCGGTCGGGATGGTCGTGTTCTTCTCGATGAGCCGCTCGAACAGGCCGCCCTTGACCTCGATGCCGAGGCTCAGCGGCGTGACGTCGAGCAGGACGATGTCGTCGACGTCGCCGGCGAGCACGCCGCCCTGGATGGCGGCGCCCAGCGCGACCGCCTCGTCGGGGTTGACGTTCTTCTTCGGCGTCTGGCCGGTGAGCGCCTCGACCTGGTCGGCGACCTGGGGCATCCGGGTCGAGCCGCCGACGAGGATGACCTCGTCGATGTCGGACTTCTCGTAGTCCGCGTCCTCGAGCGCCTGCTCGGTGGGCGCGACGGTGCGCTCGACGAGGTCCTCGGTGAGCGACTCGAACGTCGCCCGGGTGAGCTTCTCCTCGAGGTGGACCGGGCCGGAGTCGGTCGCGGTGATGAACGGCAGGTTGATCGTGGTCTCCTTCCGGCTCGAGAGCTCGATCTTCGCCTCCTCGGCGGCGTCCTTCAGCCGCTGGAGGGCCTGGCGGTCCTCCCGGAGGTCGAAGCCGTGGTCGCTCTCGAACTCGTCGGCGAGCCAGTCGACGATCGCCTGGTCCCAGTCGTCGCCGCCGAGGTCGTTGTCGCCGTTGGTGGCGACGACCTCGTAGACGCCGCCGCCGAGGTCCAGGATGGAGACGTCGAAGGTGCCCCCGCCGAGGTCGAAGACGAGGACGGTCTGGTCGGACTCGTCGTCGAGGCCGTAGGCCATCGAGGCCGCGGTGGGCTCGTTGATGATGCGCTCGACCTCGAAGCCGGCGATCTCGCCGGCGTTCTTGGTCGCCTGGCGCTGCCGGTCGTTGAAGTAGGCCGGCACGGTGATGACGGCCTTCTCGACCTCGTCACCGAGGTACTCCTCGGCGTCGCGCTTGATCTTCTGGAGGATCATCGCCGAGACCTGCTCGGGCGTGTAGGTCTCCTCGCCGATCTCGACCTCGTGGTCCTGGTCGCCCATGTGGCGCTTGATGGACTGGACCGTCCGGTCGGGGTTCTGGATCGCCTGGTTCTTCGCCGGGTTGCCGATCAGCCGTTCGCCGTCGTCGGTGAACGCGACCACCGACGGGGTGGTGCGATCGCCCTCGCCGTTGACGATGATCTCGGGGTCGCCGCCCTCCATGACCGCGAACGCGCTGTTCGTGGTCCCGAGGTCGATCCCGAGAATCTTGTTGCTCGCCATCGTTATCGGAATAATACCGGTTTGTGGCCTTTAAAGCTTGCTACACAGCGGTATCGACGGCCCCTCGACGGGTCGCCGCTTGCTATCGATTATCGTGTTCGGACGATTCGCCGACCGGCGGGATATAATACGAACCGCTGACCCACCCTTCCTGACCGCTACTCGTCGGCCTCGCTGACGGTCACCTGCGCCGGCCGGAGCACCGACCCCGCGAGCTCGTACCCCGGTCGGTAGCTCCGCTCGATCGTGCCCGGCGGCTGCTCGCCGTCCTCCTCGCGGAGCACGACCTCGTGGCGCTCGGGGTCGACCTCGGCGCCCGGCTCCGGCTCGATCGAGGAGACGTTCTCGTCGGCGAGCACCCGGTCGAACGACGCCAGGGTGGCCTCCACGCCGTCGCGGATGTCGGCGTCCTCGTCCTGCTCGAGCGCCCGCACGAGGTTGTCCCGGACGTCGAGCAGCCGCTCGACGAGGTCCTCGGTCGCCCGCTCCTTGAGCTGGGCCTCCCGCTCCTTCACCCGCTTCTTGTAGTTCTGGAAGTCGGCCCGGGCGCGCTTGAGCTTCGACTCGAGCTCCTCGGCCTCGGCCGACTGGTCGGCCAGCTCGGCCTCGAGGGTCGCCACGCGCGAGGCGAGGTCGCCGACCTCGCCCGCGAGCGCCTCGTCGTGGGCGGCGACCTCGGCCACCAGCTCGTCGTGGGCCGGGTCGGTCTCGACCACCTCTTGGGTCCCGTCGGCCGACTCGGCCGGCGCCTCGTCGTCGGCCGCCCCGGGCTCGGCGTCCGCGTCGGCCTCCGCGTCCGTCATGGGCGACCGGTCGCCGTTCCAAGGGGATAAGCGTTACAGAACGGCCCGACGGAACCGCCGGGAGCGCGTGGTTTATTCTGGCGCCTGGACGATACCCCGCCGAACGATGGCTGACTCGGAGGGCCCGGTGGCTGAGCGCGCGGGGGCGAGCGCCCGGCTCGCGGACCGGCTCGCCCGGGTCGACCGGGGGTGGTGGGCGACGGTGATCGGCCTCCTGGTGGTCGGACTCGCCTGGGCGATACCGTGAGCCGCGCCGTCGACGCCGCCCGTCGCTGGCTCCCGGGGCTGGGCCTGTTGGTCGCCATCGCACTGGTCGCCCAGCTCGCCGCGGCGCCGGTCCGCGGGCTGAGCCCGCTCCTGCTCGCCGTCGCCATCGGCGCGGTGGGCGTCAACCTGGTCGGCGTCCCCGGCTGGGCGCGTCCCGGCGCCGACGCCCACGCGCTCCTGCTCGAGGTGGGGATCGTGCTCCTGGGCGCCCGGCTGGCGCTCGACGAGCTCGCCGCGGTGGGGCCCCGCCTGCTCGTCCTGGCCGTCGCGACCGTGGCGGCCGGCCTGGCCGTCGTCGAGGTGCTGTCGCGGCTGTCGCCGTCGATCGACCCGACGGCCGGCTCGCTGCTGGCGGCCGGTGCGGGCGTCTGTGGCGTCTCCGCGGCCGCCGCCGTGGCGCGCAGCATCGACGCCGACGAGTCCGAGCTGGCCTACGCCGCCGGAACGGTCGTGCTGTTCGACGCGATCACCCTCGTGGCGTTCCCCGCGATCGGCGCGCTGCTCGCGCTCCCCGAGCGCACGCTGGGGGTCTGGGCCGGCCTCGCGATGTTCTCGACCGGGCCCGCCACGGCGGTCGGCTTCGCCGCCGGGCCGACCGCGGGCGAGTTCGCGACGCTGGCGAAGCTCGCCCGGAACTCGCTGATCGGCGTGGTCGCCGCCGCCTACGCGGTCGCGTACGGCCGCTCGGGGGCCGGTTCGGCCGGCGTCGGCCGGACCGTCATCGGGGCGCTGCCCCGATTCCTCGTCGGCTTCGTGCTCGTGATGGCGATCGCGAACCTCGGCTGGCTGTCGCCGGCCGCGCTGGCGCGGGTGGACCTCGTCGCCGACTGGGCGTTCCTGCTCGCCTTCGCGGGGCTCGGCCTCTCGCTGCGGCTCGCGCCGCTACGGGAGACCGGGCTCGCCCCCGTCGCGGTCGTCGGGGCCTCGCTGGCCTCGGTGGGCACGCTGGCGCTGCTGGCCGCGATGGCCTGGTTCTAGCGGCCGGGCAGCTCGCGGCGTCTGGCCTTCGCCACCTGCGAGCGCAGCGTCCCGTCGATGAACAGCCCGACGCCGAGCGGGGTCGGCTCGCCGCCGAGCGGCGTCGTCACGATCAGGTAGCCCCAGTCGCCGTCCCAGTCGAGCGCCTGGTCCTCGCCCGCGACGAACCGCCGGGCCCGCTCCCGGTCGAGCTCGACGGCGTTCCGCGTGGCGTCGGCGCCGAACCGCTGGACGCCGTCGGTGGTGGGCTTCCAGTGGCGACCGCCGGTCCGGAGCAGTCGCAGCCCGAGGGCCTCGACGGCGATCGGGTCCGGCGCCCCGCCCGCGACCGCCCAGACCGAGCCCGCGCCCTTCTCCCAGAAGGTGTGGCCCTCGAAGGTCGCCGGATCGATGCCGAATCGCCCCTCGAAGTAGCCGAGCACCGAGCGCCGCGTCGGCTCGTCGCCCTCCGGGCCGTCGCCCCCGTCGGCCGGCAGCCGGTCGTACCGGTCCGAGCCGCTCACGGGCCCACCGCCAGCTTCGCGAGGAAGAAGCCGCCCGTGTCGTTCCGGTGGGGCCAGATCCGCCGCGCGTGGCGGACCGAGTCGTCGTACGTCCGGCCGCGCCACTCGGTCACGCCGGGGTCGGCGTCGAGGGGGCAGTCGAACGGTTCGAGCGCCGCGTCGATCTCGGCCAGGACCCGGTCGAGCACGGCCTCGTTCTCCTCGGGCGCGAACGTACAGGTGGCGTAGACCACGGTGCCGCCCGCCCGGGTGGCCTGGACCGCGCGCCGGAGGAGGCCGGCCTGGACCTCGGCGGCGTCCTCGAGGTACGCCTCGTCCCAGTCGTCGAGCGCCCCGGGGTTCTTCCGCACCGTGCCCTCGCCCGAGCAGGGCGCGTCGACGAGCGCCCGGTCGAACGGCTCGCCGTCGAACGGCTTCAGCGAGAACACCCGGGCGTCCTGGTTGGTCACCGCGGCGTTCGTGACGCCCAGCCGCGCGAGGTTCGACCGGAGCGCGGCGAGCCGGCCCAGGCTCGCGTCGTTCGCCACCAGCCGGCCCGTGTCGTCCATCAGGGCCGCCAGCTGGCTCGCCTTGCTCCCCGGGGCGGCCGCGGCGTCCCAGATCCGCTCGCCCGGCTGCGGATCCAGCACGGCCGCCGGCAGCGCCGAGACCTCCTCCTGGCCGTGGAGCCAGCCGGCGAAGTACGGCCAGGTCCGGCCGGGCGCGTCCGTGTCGAGCTCGAGCAGGCGGGGGTTCCACTCCCGAGCCGTCCAGCCGACCCCCGCCTCATCGAGCGCGGCCGTGGCCCGCTCGACGGTGGCCTTGAGCGTGTTGACCCGGACGCAGTGGGGCAGTGGCCGCTCGCAGGCGGCGTGGAACGTGTCGGGGCTCGCGCCTACGCGACGCGGGTTCGTAACCGTCGATGCGAGGCACGGTGAACGCCGAGTGGGTACTGTGCGCGGACGCCTTCTCCGGAACGGCCCTCGAGGTGTTGGCGGCGTTTCGGCGTGGCGGAGCCGGTCTGGGCACACCGCCGGCATCGAGCTACGAGGTATTCCGCCGGCCCACGCCGCGACTTCCATGACCCACTTCGCCGACCGGGTCGAGCAGGTCTCCATCAGCGGCATCCGCGAGGTCTTCGAGGCCGCGGGGGCGGACGCCATCAACCTCGGCATCGGCCAGCCGGACTTCCCGACGCCGGCCCACGCCCGGCGGGCGGCCGTCGACGCCATCCAGCGCGGGGACGCCGACGCCTACACCTCGAACAAGGGCATCGAGGCGCTCCGCGAGGCGATCAGCGCCAAGCACGGCCGGGACAACGACCTGGCGGTCGACCCCGAGAACCTCATCGCCACGGCGGGCGGCAGCGAGGCGCTCCACATCGCGCTGGAGGCGCACCTCAACCCCGGCGACGAGGTGATCATCCCGGACCCGGGCTTCGTCTCCTACGACGCCCTGACGCGGGTCGCCGGCGGCACCCCGGTCCCGGTCGGCCTCCGGGACGACCTGACGCTCGACCCGGCGGCCGTCGAGGCCGCCATCACCGACGACACGGCGGCGTTCATCGTCAACAGCCCGGCGAACCCGACCGGCGCCGTCCAGTCGACCGACGACATCCGCGCCTTCGCGGCGCTCGCCGACGAGCACGACGTGCTCTGCCTCTCCGACGAGGTGTACGAGCACATCGTCTACGAGGGCGAGCACCGCTCGCCGATGGAGTTCGCCTCCACGGACAACGTGGTCGTGGTCAACGCCTGCTCGAAGGCCTACTCCATGACCGGCTGGCGGCTGGGCTGGGTCGCCGCCAGCGAGCGTCGCATCGAGCGGATGCTCCGCGTCCATCAGTACGGCCAGGCCTGTGCGAGCGCGCCGGCCCAGTACGCCGCCGAGGCGGCGCTCACGGGGCCGCAGGACGGCATCGACGAGATGGTCGGGGCGTTCGAGGAGCGCCGCGGCGTCGTCCTCGACGGGCTCCGCGACATGGGCCTCGACGTGCCGACGCCGGCCGGCGCGTTCTACGTGATGCCGGCGGTCCCCGACGGCTGGGTCGACGAGGTCATCGACCGCGGCGTGGTCGTCGTGCCGGGCGAGGCGTTCGGCGAGCGCGGCGCCGGCTACGCGCGGCTCTCCTACGCGACGGGCCTCGAGGAGATCCAGGACGCGATCGAGGTCATGCGCGAGGCGACCGCGGCGGTCACCTGAGCCGGCGTAACGCGGACCTTCGACCCCAACCGTGAGGCTATGTGGCTCGAGTCCCCAGCCGCGGCCATGGCGGTCGCGCGTCACGGCGCGGGGCCCGCGGCGACGGCCCGAGCGCTGGCGTCGCAGGTCCACCCGGTCTTCATGCTGCCGCCGCTGGCCGCCGCCGCGTTCGGCGCCGTCCTGGCGGGGCGGTTCGACCCCGTCGCCGGGAGCCTCCACCTGGCCGCGATCGCGCTGGCGGTCTACACGGCCCACGTCAAGGACGGCTACGTCGACTTCCACCGCCGCGGCGAGGACGACGACCACCCGATGACGATCCGGGGCTGCCGGCTTGCGCTCGCCGCGTCGACCGGCGGCTTCGCCGTCGCCCTGGTCCTGCTCTGGCTGGCCGCCGGCCCCCTGGCCGCGGCGCTCACGGCCCCCACGGGACTCATCGCCTTCCTCCACGCGCCGCAGCTCGACACCAACCCGCTCGGGGCGACGCTCGGGTACCCGGCCGGGGTCGCGCTGGCCCTGCTGGGGGGCCACGCCGCGGCCGCCGGGTCGCTCGGGCCGGTCCCGGTCGCGTTCGCCGGCGTGCTGTTCGTCGCCCTCGCGGGCGTCAAGGTGGTCGACGACGCCGCCGACGTCGCCTACGACCGCAGCATCGCCAAGCGGACCGTCGCGGTCGTCCTCGGCGAGCCGCGGGCCCGGACGCTCGCGAACGCGCTGCTCGGCGCGGCGCTCGTCGGCGTGCTGATGCTCTCGGTCATCGGGGTGTTCCCGCCGAGCGCCCCCGTCGCCGCGGCCCTGTTCGGGGCGGTCGCCGTCCTGGCCGCCCGGGCGCCGCCGTCGGTCGCCACGCCGCTGCTCGTCCGGGGCGCGTACGTCTTCCTCGCGGCGCTGGTCGCCTCGGTCTGGTTCCGCCCCCTGGCCGGGGTCCCGCTGCCCGATATCGGCGTCCTCGGGCCGTACACCTACCTCGCCACCGAGGTGGCCTTCGGGGCGGTCGCGGCGGTGCTGCTGCACCGCAGCGGGGCGTGGTGGCCCGCCGCCCGGACGACGGCGGTGCTCTACCCGGTCGCCTACCTCTGGGACTGGTACACGCTCGAGGTCGGCGTCTTCGCCATCCCGCTCCGGACGGGCGTCGAGCTCGCCGGCATCCCGCTCGAGGAGCACCTGTTCATGCTCGTGGTCCCGGCGCTGATCGTCGGGATCCACGAGACCCTCCATCCCCGGATCGGCGCGTCCGGGCCGGCCGGCTGATCAGCTCGCCGTCGAGACGATCTTGATCACGTCGCCGCCGGAGAGCTCGTGGTCCTCGCCGATCCGGCGGTCCGAGCGGGCGTCGACCGCGTGGAGGTAGCCGTCGCCGATGTCCGAGTGCACCGCGTAGGCGAGGTCCCGCGGGGTCGAGCCCGCCGGCAGCAGGAACGCGTCGGGCAGCACGTTCCCCCCGCCGTCGGTCCACCGGGTCTCGTTCTCGACCGGGAAGACCACGATGTGGTCGAGCAGCTCGTAGACGGCCGTGTCGAGCGCGGCCTGCACCCCCGTCCCGCCGTAGGCGTCCATCACCTCGCGGATGCGCTCGAGGCCGGCCCGCTGGCTCTCGCTCGCCTCGCCGACGATCTCGAACGACGGGTCGCCCGGGTCGTACTCGACGACGCCGGCCTCCGCCCCCTTCCTGAGCGCGAGCTCGCCGTCGGCCGTCGCGGGCTGGACCGGGCGGTCGAGCTCCCGGAGCCGCTCGACGTGCTCGGCCGGCGCGAGGTCGGCCTTGTTCGCCACCAGCAGCAGGGGCTTGGTGCGCTCGCGGAGCTCGCTCGCGAGCGCGGTCCGGTCCTCGTCGGTCCACTGGATCGGGTCCGCCGGGTAGTCGAGCGCCCGGAGGCAGGCGACCACGGCCGGCTCGCTCGCGCCGAGCCCCGAGAGCACCTCGGTGAGCGTGGCCTCGAGGTCGAACTCCGGCGAGCGCGACCGGCGCTGGACGGTCTCCCAGTTCCGTCCGATGACGCCCGCGAGCCACTGGACCAGCTCCGTCTCGATGAAGTCGGCCTCCTCGACGGGGTCGTGGGTGCCGACCTCGACGGGCTCGCCCTCGGCGTCGGTCGCGCCCGCGGCGTCGATGACGTTCAGCACCGCGTCGGCGTCCATCAGCGCGTCGAGGAACTGGTTGCCGAGCCCGCGGCCCTCGGAGGCGCCGGGCACGAGCCCGGCGACGTCGAGCAGCTCGACCGGCACGTAGCGCTTGCCGTCGTGGCAGCGCTCGTTCCCGCAGCGCTCCTCGAGGTCGAGACACGGGCAGTCGGTGCGGACGTGGGTGACCCCGCGGTTGGGGTCGATCGTGGTGAACGGGTAGTTGGCGACGTCGACGTCCGCCATCGTGGCGGCCTTGAAGAAGGTGGACTTCCCGGCGTTGGGCTTGCCCGCGAGCGCCAGCCGGAGCATGGCCTCCCGTTCCGCAGTCGGCGGCTACTGCCTTTCGGTTCCGCGGCCCGGTGGCCGCCGCCTACTTGTGGACCCGCGAGTGGCCGGCCAGGCCCTGCTGGGAGGCGAAGCCGCGGCCGCACTCCGCGCAGACGTGCTCCTCCGGCTCGGGCGCGTCGGCCTCGGCGGATTCCTCTGCGACCTCGGCGTCTTCGTCTGCGTCCACCTCGCCTCCGGCCGCGCCGTCGGCCGCCCCAATCTCCGTCTCCGTCTCCGCCTCCTCGTCGATCTCCGGCCCTGCCAGCTCCTCGACGAGCCGGAGCTCGCCGCGGGCCCGGATGCTCCCGTCGACGTCGGCGGACTGGTGGATGACCGCGTCGTCGCAGGCCACGTCGCCCTTCACGTTGACGTCCGCGCCGAGCCGGACCTCGCCGCTCCGGGTCGAGACGTCGCCGTGGATGACCGACCGCTCGCCGACGGCGATGTCGCCCCGGGCGCGGAGGCTCCCGAACAGCTCGGTGTCCGACCCGAGGTCGATGCTCGCCGCGCGGATGTTGCCGTGGAGCCGGCAGCCGCTGCCCACGCGGGCGGCGGTCGAGACCCGCCAGGCGTCGTCGCCGACCTGGCTCCCCCGCGGGATGACGAGCGGCTCCTGCTCGGCGGCCTCGTCGTCGAACAGCTCGCTGACCAGCGTCTCGGCGGCCTCCTCCTCGCCGATCCGGAGCAGCTGGGAGAGGTAGATCAGCAGGAACACGATCGTCGGCATGGGGTTCCGGATGACGATCCAGCCGTTGGCCTCGAACCCCTGGTCGATGGTGACGTCGTCGCCGATGTCGAGGTCGCCGCCGACGACGAGCTGGCCCTTGACGTGGACCCGCGCGCCGAGGTAGGCGTCCTCGCCGACGAGCACGGTGCCGTCGACCTCCGACCACATGTCGAGCCGGCAGTCCCCCTCGGCCTCGATGCCGCCGCCGAACGTCACGCGCTCGCCGCCGAGCACGTTCCGGCCGCGGACCCCGAACTCGACGGTGCTCTGGCCGCCGACGAGCACGTCCCCCGCCGTGACGAGGTCGTGCTCCTCGACGGTGGCCCCGTCGGGGATGACGAGCTCGTCGAGCGGGTCCTGTCGCAGGGACACGTTCGCCCGGACTGGCCTGGCGATAATAAACCCGCCCGGGGACGTCCGACGACCGTCGGACGCGGCCGGGATTGGAAGGCTTTTCTCGGCCCGGCTCCCGACGGCCGGCCATGACGGCCCTCGCCTTCGACGAGGACGGCGTCGACGTCGACTACGAGGGGACCAGCTTCCGGCTCGAGCGCGAGCTGATCGAGGAGGCGACCGAGAAGCCCTACTTCGACGTCACCGACCACGAGGTGCTCAAGCTCGTCGAGGCCGAGCCCGCGCTCTCCGGCCAGCCCCGGCGCATCGCCGACATCCTGCCCTGAGCGGAGCCTTTTTGCCGCGGCCCGATGAGGCCGAGCCATGCACCTCGGCGACGCCGTGGCGGAGCTCTCCCAGCCCGCCTGGCTGACCGCGTTCGGGACGGCCGGCGGCTACGCGCTGCTCCTCCTGCTGATGACCGTCCTGCTGTTCGGCCTGCCCTACCTCGTCTTCACCCTGCTCTGAGGCCGACAGCCCTCACCGCAGCAGCGAGAGCAGCTGGGCACTGAGGACGGTCATTCCCGCGTCGGTGATCAGCTCGGCGTCGTACCGGACGACCCCCGTGGCCTCAGGGTGCTCCCGGCGCGTCTTCTCGGCGACCTCGAGCTCGACGTGGACGGTGTCGCCGAGGTGGGCCGGCGCCGTAAACCGTAGCCGATCGACCCCGTAGAACGCCACCACCGCCTCGCGAGACGCCTCGTCACGGGACTGCCACAGCAGGCCCGTCATCACGGCGAACAGCAGCGCGCCGTGGACGATCCGCTCCCCGAAGTCGGAGTCGGCCATCGCCGCGGCGTCGGTGTGCAGGTGATTGAAGTCCCCGCTGACCCCGGCGAAGTTCATGACGTCGGCCTCCGTCAGGGTGCGCCCCTGCGTGACGGTCCGGTCGCCCACCGTGGCGGCTTCGAACCCGCTCATGGGCGCCCCCCGTCGTCACTGGCCCTCATGCGCTCGGGCCCGCCGCGGCGGGCGTTAACTCCACCGGGCCGCCGACCCGCCCAATAGCTTTACCCACCCCGGCGCCACCGCCCGGATATGCGCCTCGACGGCGTTCGCGTGTTGGACCTCTCCCGGCTGCTGCCCGGGCCGTACGCCACCCAACTACTCGCCGACGCCGGGGCGGACGTCGTCAAGGTCGAGGCACCCGGCACGGGCGACCCGGCCCGGGAGCTGCCGCCGCCCACCGACCGCGGCGTGGGGCGGGTGTTCGACGCGGTGAACCGCGGCAAGCGCAGCGTCGCGATCGACCTGAAACGCGACCGGGGGACGGAGCTGTTCGGCATGCTCGCAGCGGGCGCCGACGTCGTCCTCGAGGGGTTCAGGCCGGGCGTCGCCGACCGCCTCGGCGTCGGCTACGACGACCTCGGCGAGCTCAACCCGTCGATCGTCTACTGTTCGCTGTCGGGCTACGGCCAGGTCGGTCCGCTCGCGGACCGTGTTGGCCACGACCTCAACTACGTCGGCCGGGCCGGGATGCTCGACATGACCCGCGACGGCCCCGAGGCCGCCCCGGTGATTCCGGGCTACCCGATCGCCGACATGGCCGGCGGGCTCTTCGCGGCCTTTGCGATCGTGGGCGCGCTCGCCTCCCGAGCGCTCGGGAACACCGACGGGGAGTACCTCGACGTCGCGATGACGGACGTCGTCGCGTCCTTCTCGACGGCGGTGACCGCAGACGCGTTCGCGGGCGGGCACCCCCGACCGGGCGAGACGCCCCTGACCGGAGCCTACCCCTGGTACGATGTCTACGCCGCGGCCGACGGGGAGTACGTGACGCTCGCGGCGCTCGAACCGAAGTTCTGGGGAGCGTTCTGCGAGGCGGTCGACCGCCCGGAGCTCCGTGGCCTCCACGGCACCACCGACCCAGACGAGCGGCGGGCGCTCCGGGAGGCGCTCGAGTCGCTGTTCGCCGAGCGGCCGCGGGATGCCTGGATCGATCGGTTGGGGGACGCCGAGGCGATGGTCGCGCCGGTCCGGACCCCGGCCGAACTCATCGAGGACGACCAGCTGGCCGCTCGGGGCCTCCTCAGAGAGCCGGACGACGGCCCGCCACGAGTGGGGTTCCCGGCCCGATCGAGCGCGGCGCCGGCGACCACCGACGAGTCCGTCCCCGGCCACGGGGAACACACGGACGCGGTGATGGCCGAGCTCGGCCTGTCGGCCGCCGAACGCGAACGGCTCCGCGAGGACGGGGTCATCGGCTGACGACCACGCGCGGAGGCGGTGAACGCTTTTCTCGAAGCCCCGCGAACCCCTCGGGCATCATGCACCACGCCGAGTGGAGCACCGACCAGGCCGAGACGACCGTCGAGGTCGACGACCACGAGCTCTCGGTGGCCTACCACCACTCGGGCGAGGGGCCGCCAGTCGTCCTGCTGCACGGCATTCCAACCTGGTCGTACCTCTGGCGGGAGGTGGTCCCCGCGCTGGCCGAGGACCACCGGGTCGTCGTTCCGGACCTCCTGGGCTACGGCAACTCGGCCATGCACGACGGCTTCGACCGGTCGATCCGGGCCCAAGAGGAGATGGTCTCGGCGCTCCTTGAGGTGTTCGGGATCGACACAGCGGCGCTCGTCGGCCACGACATCGGGGGCTCGGTCGCGATGCGTCTCGCCTGGCACGAGCCCGACCGAATCGAGAGGCTCGTCGTCTCGAACGCGCCCTGCTTCGACTCCTGGCCGGTGGAGTTCGTCAACGGGTTGGGTGAGCCCGGCGCGGTGAGCGGCCTGAGCGACGAGACGTTCGAGGAGACGTTCGCCGAGGTGTTCAGCGGGGGCCTGTACGGCGACGACCCCCACGACGAGTTCGTCGAGGGGATGCTGGCGCCGTGGGACTCGCCGGCGGGCCGCACCTCCTTGGAACGCTGTGCGGTGGCGACGAACACCAACCACACGACGGAGATCGACTACGAGGCGATCACGGCGGACACCCTCCTGCTCTGGGGCGCCGCGGACGTCCTGCAGCCGGTGGACTACGCCGAACGGCTAGCGGCCGCCCTCGGCGGGTCCACCACCCTGGTCGGCCTCGAGGAGGCCTACCACTGGGTCGTCGAGGACCGGCCCGAGGCCTACGCCCGTGAGCTTCGGTCGTTCCTCGGCTGAGCCGCTTCGAGGTTTAAGGCCGGGCGGACCGTGCGCTCGGGCATGGACCCGGCCAGGCCCCTATGCGGAGGGCGGCGATGAGCGAGCGTACCGGCGCCGACCTGTTCGTCGACGCCCTCGAGAGCTACGGGGTCGAGCACGTCTTCGGCAACCCGGGAACGACCGAGCTGCCGATCATGCGGGCCCTCGAGGACAGCGCCCTCGAATACGTCCTCGCCCTCCACGAGGACATCGCGGTGGGGATGGCAGCGGGCTACGCCCAGACCCGGCGTCACCACGCCGATCGTGACCCGTCGATCCGCCCGGTCGGCGTCGTCAACCTCCACACCACGCCCGGGACGGCTCACGGCGTCGGGAACCTGTACAACGCGTCGGTCACCGGCGCCCCGCTCGTGGTCACGGCGGGCGACCACTCGACCGATTTCGGGGTGCGCGAGCCGATCCTCTCGGGGGACCTCCGGGCCCTCACCGACCAGTTCTGCAAGTGGAGCACGGTGGTGCCCGACGTCCGGACGCTGCCGCTCCACCTCCGTCGGGCGTTCCGGGTGGCGCTGACGCCCCCGACCGGGCCCGTCTTCCTCGGCCTCCCGATGGACGTGACGCGGGCCGAGACCGATCTCGAACCCGAGCGGCTGGGGGAGATCCCGACCGGCGGCGCGGGCGACCCCGAGCAGATCGACCGCGCGGCAGCCTACCTCGTGGACGCCGATCGGCCGGTGCTGGTCGTCGGCGACCACGTCGCCAGGGCGGGCCCCGACGCGGTCGCGGCGGCGGTGGAGCTCGCCGAGGCGGCCGGCGCGCGGGTTCACGGCGAGATCCTGGCCTGTGAGGTGGACTTCCCGACCGGCCACGATCAGTGGGTCTCCTACATCCCGCCGGACGCGGACCTCGCCCGGACGCTGATGGACACGGACACGCTCGTGCTCGCCGGCTGCTCGACGAACACCACGCTCACGCGCCACGAGGGCGAGCTCATCGACCGGGATACCACGATCGTTCAGCTGAGCGACGCGGCCTGGGAGGTCGGGAAGAACGACCCCGCGGATGCAGCGATCCTCGGCGACCCGGGCGACGTGATGAGCCAGCTCGCCGACCGGGTTCGGGACCGTCTCGATGCCGGGGCCCTCGAGGCGCGCCTCGAGGACGTGGCCGCGTTCAAGGCGATGGTCGACCAGCAGATGCGGGCGATGGGCGAGGACGAGGCCGACGACCCGCGCGCCTCCAAGGCCGAACTCGTCGACGCGCTGCGGGCGGCGGTCCCCGACGCCTACATCGTCGACGAGGGGGTGACCGCGAAGTACGCGATGCTGACCCGGTGGCCGTTCGAGGCGGAGCAGTACGTCTCCAACAAGGGCGGGGGCCTCGGCTACGGCCTCCCCGCCGCGGCCGGGGCCGCGATGGCCGAGACGATGGCCGACGACCCCCGCCCCGTCGTGGGGTTCGTCGGCGATGGCTCCTATCTCTACTATCCCCACACGCTCTACACCGCCGCCCGGTACGGCGTGGAGCTCGTCGTCGTGATCCCCGACAACCGGAACTACCGCATCCTCAAGGACAACACCCTCGACCTGTTCGGGGGCGACGAATCGAGCCACGAGTTCATCGGCATGGACTTCGACCCGCCCGTCGACATCCCGATGAACGCCGAGAGCCACGGGGCGACCGGCCGGCTCGTCGAACGTCCGGACGAGATCGAGCCCGCGATCCACGAGGGCCTCGAGGCCGACGGCCCGGTCGTCCTCGACGTCCTCGTCCACGACTGACGACCCGTCGAGCCCGATCGATTCTGGTGCCGGGCCGGTGTCCACGGCCTCGACCCGGTAGCCCGGTGCGACCGTCTAGTCCGCCCAGACGAGGTGACCGGTGACGAGCTCGCCGGCCTCGAGCACCGGCCCTCGGTCAGCTCGAAGTTCGCCTCGTCGGGACGGCCCGTGGGGTGGCTCGCCAAGCGGTACTGCCGGTTGGCATCGCCATGGCGGGTCCTCGGGGCGCCGACTCGAGCCGGTCCCGCCGACCGTCACTCAGTCCGTATCGGGCGCGGCGTCTTCGGGGACCCGGCCTTCGACCAACGACTCGTCGTTGTACTCCTCGCGGAGGTCCTTCTTGCTGAACTTGCCCGTGGCCGTCTTGGGGATCTGGTCGATCCCGATGACGTCGTCGGGGAGCCACCACTTCGGGAAGTCCTCCCGGAGCAGGGCGAGCAGCTCGTCCTTCAGCGCCTCGACCTCGACGCCCTCGGCGGGCACGACGAACGCGACCGGCCGCTCCTGCCACCGCTCGTGGGGGACGCCGATGACCGTCGCCTCGGTGACGTCCTCGTGGGCCATCAGCGCGTTCTCGAGTTCGACGCTCGAGATCCACTCGCCGCCGGACTTGATGACGTCCTTCGCGCGGTCGACGATCTGGACGTAGCCGTCCTCGTCGACCGTCACGATGTCGCCGGTCCTCAGGTCAGCCGTCCTCGAACGTCCTCGTCGTCGGCGTCCGGGCGCTCGAAGTACTCCTGGGTCACCCACGGACCCTTCACCCAGAGCTCGCCGAAGTCCTCGCCGTTCCAGGGCACGTCCTCGCCGTCATCGTCGACGACCCGGTACTCGATGCCGGGCACCATCAGCCCCTGGGTCTTGCGCTTCTCGATCTGGCTGTCGAAGTCGGCGTCCCGCAGGTCGCCCTTGAGTTGGGCGACCGACCCGATCGGACTCATCTCCGTCATGCCCCAGGCATGGACGAGCTCGATGTCCTGGTTCTCGAACCAGCGGATCATCGCCTCGGGAGCGGCCGAGCCGCCCACGATGACCTTATCGAGGCTCGAGAGGTCGGGGTCGTGTTCGTTGGCGTACTCCATCATGCCGAGCCAGATGGTCGGCACCCCGGCCGTGATCGTGACGCCCTCCGCCTCGATCAGGTTCGCGAGGTCCTCGGGGTCGGGTGAGGGCCCCGGGAAGACGTGTTTCGCGCCGGCCGCCGTCGTCGAGAACGGGAGCCCCCAGGCGTTGACGTGGAACATCGGCACGAACGGCATCATCACGTCGTCGTCACGGATCGGGATGCCCTGGGGCTGCTGGGTGGCCATGGTGTGGGCCCAGAGCATCTGGTGGGTGTACTCGACGCCCTTCGGCTTGCCGGTGGTCCCGGAGGTGTAGCACATCCCGGCCGGCTGGTCCTCGTCGAGCTCGGGCCAGTCGTACTCGGTCGGCTGGCCCGCGATGAACGACTCGTAGTCGGTGACGTTCGGGAGGTCGGTCTCCGGGGCGCTGTCGCTCATCACGACGAACTGCTCGACACTCTCGAAACTCTCGGGATCGTAGGCACTGCCGACCTTCTCGAGCAGTGTCGGATTGACGAATATCAGGCGGTCGGCGGCGTTCTCGACGATGAACTGGACGTGGTGGTCGGGCAGCAGCGGGTTGATCGTGTGGAGCTGGCTGCCCGGTTGGGCACGCCGAAGTAGGTCTCGAAGTGCCAGTGGTCGTTCCAGCACACCGTGCCGACCCGGTCACCCGCCCCGATGCCCGCGTCGTCGAGCGCGTGGGCGAGCTGGGCGACCCGATCGTTGTAGGTCCGGTAGTCGTAACGTTCGATCCCGCCTGCCGTCCGCGAGACGATCTCAGTATCGGGGTAGAGCTTGGCGGCCCGCCACAGGAACGGTCGGAGCGTCTGGTTGGTTCCTCCTGGCATGGGGGGAGCTAACACGCGGGAACGTAATGGTTCTTACTAGTGACCCGTCGACGCTCCGGCCCGCTACACGCGATGAGGTATCGGAGGGGCTGGGGAGCAACCTGCATAGTTAATAGTGACGGGTGGCATGTCCAGGCGTACCATGGGTACCGATGATACCGCTACTGGGGCGGACGGGTCCACCGAGAAGTCCACTGGGCAGCAGTCGAACATTGAAACGCCCAGGGGCGTCAACCGCCGTCGCTTCCTACAGGCCGCCGGCAGCGGCGTGGCCGTCACGGCGATGGCTGGCTGTACGGGCGGCGGGGACGGGGGCGACGGCGGCGACGGTGACGGCGGCGGAGGGACCGCCACCGGCACGCCGACACCGTCGATCACCGGGCCGATCAAGATCGGCGCCATGGGGCCGGCCGACGCTCCCTTCGGCACCTCGATCTTCAACTCGGTCGAGCTGGCCGTCCAGGAGATCAACGAGGCGGGTGGCATCGATGGGGCTGAGTTCGAGGTCCTCACCAAGGACACGAAGGACGACCCGTCGACCGCCCGGCAGGGGTACCAGGAACTGACGACCGGCGAGGACGTCGAGGCCACCTTCGGCATCTTCGGCAGCGAGCAGCTCCTCGCGCTCATGCCGAACATCGCCCAGCAGGAGACGATCCACATGACCGCGGGGGCGGCCACCCCGGATGCGCCCGCCCAGGTGGCCGATGACTACGACCGGTTCAAGTACTGGTTCCGCGTGGGGCCGTTCAACTCCACCTTCCTCGCGGAGAGCCTGATCATCTACGCCCAGGACATGTTCGACAGTATGGGTTGGGAGACCATCGGCATCATCGTCGAGGACTTCAAATGGACCGAGCCGGTCTCCGACATCCTCAACGAGCGCTTCGCCGACGAGGTCGACGTCGAGATCGTCTACGACCAGCGGATCGCCGAGGGGACCGAGGACTTCACGCCGATCTACGACGAGCTCGAGGGGCTCGGAATCGATGGGCTGTACACGTCCCTTGCGCACATTGGCACCGCCTCGCTGGTCCAGTGGGCCCAACAGCAGCGACCGTTCGGCTACGGCGGCATCCACGTGCCCACCCAACTGCCGTCGTTCTACTCGGCGACCAAGGGGGCCGCGATCGCGACGTTCAGCCAGACGACGGCGACCCCCCAGAGCGAGGTCACCCCGAAGACCGTGCCGTACGCGACGGCGTACAACGACGCGTTCGGCGGGTTCCCGGTCTACAATGGATACAGCGCCTACGACGCGGTCTACATGTACAAGAACGCGGTCGAGGCCGCGGGCACCCTCGACTCCGACGCGGTCGTCACCGAGCTCGAGGGGATGAGCTACACGGGGACGTCGGGCAACATCGAGTTCTTCCCGCCGGACGGGGAGTTCCCCCACGACCTCCGATTCGGGCCGGACTACGCCGAGGGCGTGTTCTTCCAATGGCAACCGGACGAGGAGGGTAACGGCGTCCAGGAGATCCTTTGGCCGCCCGACCTCGCCACCACCGATTACCAGTCGCCGCCCTGGGCGTAGGCCGTCCACCCCATCCGGACATCAATGGTCAACACGGCTAACCTGGCGGTGAACGTCTTGCTGCTGGGCGCGCTCTACTCGCTGATCGCCATCGGGTTCACGCTCATCTTCGGCGTGGGTGGCGTGCTGAACCTGGCCCATGGAGCGGCCATCACGCTCGGCGCCTACGCGGCCTACTACGTGACGGAGGCCGGCTTCAGCATCTGGATCGGCGCCGTAGCGGCCTTCGTCCTCCCCGGGCTGCTCAGCTACGCCCTCTACCGGGGGATGATCAAGCGGGTCGCCGGACACCCCATCACGGTGTTGATCCTCACCCTGGTGACGGGGCTGGTGGTCGAACAGGTGTTCCTGGTGGTTGCGGGGACCCAGCCCCTAGCCATCCCAGCGCTGGTCGGCGGCCAGACCGAGCTGTTCTCCCGCGGCGTCGAGAACAATCGCATCGCCGCGGTGCTCCTCTCCTGGCTGTTGATCGGGGGCCTGTTCTACTTCGTGACCCGATCCAAACAGGGCAAGGCCATCCTCGCGATCAGCATGAGCAAGAAGGGCGCCGCGTTGGTCGGCATCGAGGCCGACAGCGTCTACGGCTACACCTGGCTCATCGCGGGCGCGCTCGCCGGCATCGCGGGCCTGTTCCTCGCCTCGTTCCTCACCGCCAACCCGCTTATGGGGCGGAACCCGCTCCTGCTGTCGTTCGCCATCGTGGTCCTCGGGGGCCTGGGCTCGATCCGGGGGAGCGTGCTGGGGGCGTACCTCATCGCCCTCCTCGATCAGGTGACGGTGACGATGATCAGCACGCGGCTGTCCGGCGTGGCCGCCCTGGTCGTCCTGGTCGTCGTGCTGCTCGTGCGACCGGAGGGGCTGTTCGGCCGGGAGCTGGCCGAGTAGCTTCATGGACGACGACACCGCCCACCCGGAGCACACCGGTCTCACGCTGAACCCGCTCGAGCTGCCGCCCCGCCACCAGGCGGGCCTCCTCGGGCTCGTCGCGCTCGCGGCCGTCCCGCTGGCGGCCTCCATCGAGGCGATCGGCTTCGTCACTGACCTGACCATCCTCCAGGTCACCGGGGCGCTGTTCTTCGCCGTCTACGTGATGACCTGGGACGTCGTCTCGGGGTACACCGGCGAGATCTCGTTCGGCCACGCGCTGTTCATCGGCGTCGGCGCCTACACGAGCGGGCTGTTGAACGTCGTCCTCGACGTGCCGCTCTTCGCCTCGATTCCGGCCGCGGTTCTCGCCGCCAGCCTCGCCGGCCTCCTCATCGGCTTCCCCTCGCTTCGCGTGAAGGGGCCGTACTTCTCGCTCATCACCCTCGTGGCGCCCGTCATCCTGTTGCGGGCGTTCGTGTTCTTCTCGGACATCACGGGCGGTGAGACCGGGCTGTTCGGCATCGAGACCATCTCGCTGGACCCGACGACGAACTACTACATCGCGTTCGCGCTGTTCGTCTTCGCCCTCGCCGTCTTCCTCGCGATCACCCGCTCGGACGCCGGCCAGATCCTCACGGCCATCCGCGAGGACGAGGCGACGGTCGTCTCGGTCGGGCTCAACCCGGCGAAGTTCAAGCTGTTCGCCTTCGTCCTCAGCGGGGCCATCGGGGGCCTCGCCGGCGCACTGTTCATCCACACCTTCGCCCAGGGAGTGGCGACGCCGAGCGAGACGCTCGGGCTCGTGCTCTCGATCGAGCTCATCGTCGCGACCATCCTCGGCGGCATCGGGACGATCACGGGCGCGGCCATCGGCGGGCTGTTCTTCTATCTGGTCCGCACCTGGCTTCGGGGCGTGGACGCGACCATCCCGCTGGTCTCGACGCCCGTCAGCGAGCTCTACTTCCTCATCTTCGGGCTCGTGACGCTCGCGTTCCTGTTCTTCCTCCCCCGCGGGCTGGTCCCGCGGACGCTGCTCGAAGCCCGCCGACTCCGTGCTCGGTACGCGGGTGACGCCCGGCCCGACGGCGGCCAGCCACCACTCGGCGCCGTGATCGCGCGGTTCCGCCGGGCGATCAAGGCGTGGTTCGGGGGTGATCGACGGTGAGCGACGACGGGCTCGACCGCGACGACGGGCTGCTCGTCATCGACGACCTGACCAAGCGGTTCGGTGGGCTGACGGCGGTCGACCACCTCTCGTTCGCCGTCGAGGCGGGCGAGATCCTGGGGTTCATCGGCCCGAATGGTGCCGGAAAGTCGACCACGTTCAACTGCGTGACCGGGATCTATCCGGCGACCGACGGGACCGTGTGGTACGACGGCGCCGACGTGACGGGCCTGCCGGCCTACGAGATCGTCAAACGGGGGGTGGCCCGGACCTTCCAATCGTTCCGACCGCTCCGGGACCGCTCCGTCGTCGACAACGTCCAACTCGCACTCGTGCCCGACCGCCTCTTCTCCCTGGCGGGGCTCCGCGGGGAGACCCGCGAGCGCGCCGTCGAGATCTGCGAGCGCGTCGGCATGGGCGACCGGATCCACCTGACGCCGGACGAGCTGCCCCACGCCGGCATGCTCCGCCTCGAGCTCGGCCGGGCGATCGCCACCGACCCGGACCTCGTGCTCATCGACGAGCCGTTCGCCGGCCTCTCGGGCTCGGAGATCGCCGAGGTCTCGGCGCTGCTCAGGTCGCTCCGCGACGAAGGCATCACGCTCGTGGTCGTCGACCACAACATGCGGGGGCTGCTCGAGCTCATCGACCGCGCCATCGTCATCAACTTCGGCGCCAAGCTGGCGGAGGGCACCCCACAGGAGATCCGGGCGGACCCGGCCGTCCAACAGGCCTACCTCGGGGGTGGGGAGACGTGACCGAATCCGACGGGTTCCTCGAGATCCGCGACCTCGAGGTCGCCTACGGTCAGGTGACCGCCCTCCGGGGCGTCGACGTCAGCCTCGACGCCGGCGAGGTGGTCTCGGTCATCGGCCCGAACGGCGCCGGCAAGACGACGCTCGCCGACACGATCGGGGGCTTTCTGCCCCACCGGGGAACCGTCCACTACCACGGCCGGCCGGTCACCGAGCGGTCGCGCGCCGAGCTGGTCGAGGAGGGCCTCATCTACTGCACTGAGACGCGTGACCTCTTCGACTTCATGAGCGTCGAGGACAACCTCCGGCTCGGCGCGTACCGCCATCCCGATGACGTCGAGGGCCGGCTCGAGTACGTGCTCGAGCTGTTCCCCGTCCTCGACGAGCGGTTCGAGCAGTCGGCCCGGACGATGAGCGGCGGCGAACAGCAGATGCTGGCGATCGGCCGGGCGCTGATGGGCGAGCCCGTCGCTGCTCGTGCTCGACGAGCCGACCCTCGGGCTCGCCCCCGTGATCCTCGAGGACATCAGCGACGCGATCGCCCGCATCCGCGAGTCGGGGGTGGCCATCCTGCTCTGCGAGCAGAACGTCACCTTCGCGATGAACCACGCCGACCGCATCTACCTGCTCGAGAACGGCCGCATCGAACGCGAGGGCCGGCCGGAGTCGTTCGAGGGCGACGACTACATCCGGGACGCCTACCTCGGCGAGTGACCGTCAGCCGTCGAGGGTGGTGAGCTCCTCGACGTCCGGGATCGACGCGTCAGCGTCGGTGATCTGGTGCATCCGTTCGGTGTGCTTCCGCAGGGCGTAGCCCGTGAGCTCCGCCTCGTCGAGGACGGGATCATCTGGCGGATCGTCCGGGGGCGCCAGCGTCCCCTGCACCAGCTCGACGAGTTCGCCGACCGTTTCGGCGAGGAGCGCCGGTTCGACCGCCCCGGTCTGGACGAGCTGGCGCAGCTTCGCCATCCCGAAGCCGACGTGCCGGCCCTCGTCCTGGCGGATACGCCGGATGCCGGCCACGAGACCCGGTAAGCTCGGGACCGCCTCGACCGTCGGGCCCCAGACCGTCGTGAGGCCGTAGTAGCCGGTCTGGGCGAGGATCCCCTCGATGACGAGGTGGTAGTGGCAGTAGGCCACCGCCCGGTTGGCCGGCGTGTCGTCGGTGAGCAGCCGATCCATCGCGGCGGCGTTGCGCTCGAACAGCTCGACGTAGTCCTCGTCGAACCACCTGGGGTCGACCGGCGACGAGGGCGTCTCTCCGCGGGCCCGCTCGGCGTGGTGAATCACGGTCTCCCAGTATCGGTCGAAGAAGTCGGTGTGTTTGGCCTCCTCGTACAGCTGTGTGGTCAGGAACAGCTGGTCCTCCACGGGCTCGAGAACGACCGTGAGCGGGGCCAGATCCTCGGTCACGGACTGCTCACCGGCGCCGAACTTCGCGAGGGCCACCTTGAGCTGCTCGAGCATGGCGTCGTCGAGGGCCGTGATCGCCTCGCGGTCGGCCTCGAGATCGATCCCGGCGGGGTCCCAATGCCGTTCGACCGCGTTCCGGTAGTACCGGTAGCTCTGCTGGTCGTGATCGAGCTGCTGGCCTCGAGCCGAATCGTACGGTGTCGTCATGGCGTCGGCCTCAGAACTCCGTGACCACCGGGATGCCGATGGTGCCGTAGTCGCTCATCGCGGCGAGCCGGTCGGAGACGTCCTCGAGGCGGACCGTCTCCGAGACGAGCCGGCCCGGCTCGATCGAGCCGTGTTCGATCATCCTGAACAGCTCGTCGAACCGGGTGGGGGGCATCCCGTACGACCCACGAAAGTCGATCTCCTTCATCACCATCACGTCGGTGGGGAGGTCGATGCGGCCGGCGTCCGCGCTTGAGGTCAGTCCGATCTGGACGTGCTGACCGCGGCGACGGAGCCCCTCGACGGCGTTCCGACAGGTCTCGGCGATCCCGAGCGCGTCGACCGAGATGTCGGCGCCGCCGTCGGTGACCGCCACGACGGCCCCCGGCACGTCGTCGGTCTCCGCGGCGTTCGACCGTCGCTGCGGCGCCGAGGTCGCTGGCCCAGTCGAGCTTCTCGTCGACGATGTCGACCGCGACGACGTTCGCGCCGATGGCGTCGGCGATGTGGACGGCCGAGAGCCCCACGCCGCCGCAGCCGTGGACGGCGACCCAGTCGCCGGCGTCGACGTCCGCCCGGTGGACGAGCCCGTGGAACGCGGTCGTGAACCGACAGCCCAGCCCGGCCATGTCGACGAACGAGACGCCCTCGGGGAGTTTGACGACGTTCAGATCGGCGGTCGGCACCGGGAACGCCTCGGCGAACGCCCCCGGAGCGGGCTCGGCGAACCCGAGCGGGAGCAGCGACTCGCAGACGTTCGACTGCCCGTTCTGGCAGTAGTGACAGTGGCCCTCGGCGAGGGTGAACGGCACCGCGACGCGGTCGCCCTCGGCGACCGTCTCGACGTCGTCGCCGACCTCGACGACGGTGCCGGCGGGCTCGTGGCCGAGGATCTGGCCCAGCGGCGTCTCGAGCGCCGAGCCAGTCCCAGTCGCCCTGCCAGGCGTGCCAGTCGCTCCGGCAGATGCCACAGGCCGCCGGCTCGACCACGACGCCATCGGCCGGCGGGGTCGGCCGGTCGACCGTCTGGACCTCGAGGGGCTCCCCATACCCCGTCAGCACGGCGGCGCGCATACGACAGCGGTCGTCCCACGGCCCTATAGGTCCTCGTGAATTAACGATTGTAGCCCCTCGCCAAAGATATTTTACAATGTAACCACGAGGGCGGTCATGGCGTTCCGGCTATCCGACGAACAGCGGGCCATCCGCGACGCGGTCCGCGAGTTCGGCGCGAACGAGATCCGACCCGTCGCCCGGGAGCACGACGAGGAGCGACGAGTACCCCGCCGACCTCCGCCGGAAGGCGGCCGCGTACGACCTCGTCGCCCCGAACATCCCCGAGGCCTACGGCGGTGCCGGGATGGACACTGCTCTCGACGATCATCGTGACCGAGGAGCTCTGGCGGGCGGACCCCGGCATCGGCTCCGCCATCGGTTCGGCCGGGTTCGGCACCTCGATGCTCATCGAGTACGGCGACGAGTGGATGAAGGACGAGTGGCTCCCGACCATCGCCGAGGGCGAGGCGGTCTCGGCGAGCGCGATCTCCGAACCGGGCCACGGCTCGAACGTCGCCGGCATCGAGACGCGGGCCGAGCGGGACGGCGACGAGTGGGTCCTCAACGGCCACAAGATGTGGATCACCAACGGGACCGTCGCCGACGTCGGCGCTCGTGATCGCGAAGACCGACCCCGAGCGCGGGCCGCGCAGGGCATCAGCGCCTTCCTCGTGCCGACCGACACCGAGGGGTTCTCGAGCCGAGACCGTCGACAACAAGCTCGGCATCCGCGCCTCCGACCTCGGCGAACTGCTCCTCGACGACGTTCGGCTCCCCGAGGACCACCTCGTCGGGACCGAGGATCGGGGCTTCTACCAGCTGATGGAGTTCTTCGCCAACGGTCGGGTGAGCGTGGCGGCCCAGGCCGTCGGCGTCTCCCAGGCCGCCCTGGACGCCGCGCTCGACTACGCCGGCGAGCGGGAGCAGTTCGGCCAGCGCATCGCCGAGTTCCAGGCCATCCAGCACAAGCTCGCCGACATGGCCACCGACGTCGAGGCCGCACGGTCGCTGACCTACCGGGCGGCCGCGGAGGTGGCGGATGGCCAGGACGAGCGGGCGGCCCGCTGGGCCAGCATGGCCAAGCTGTTCGCCTCCGAGCACGCGGTCGGCGTCACCGACGAGGCCATCCAGGTCCACGGCGGCGCGGGCTACGTCAGCGACCACCCCGTCGAGCGGTACTTCCGGGACGCCCGGATCACGAAGATCTACGAGGGGACGAGCGAGATCCAGCGCGGCATCATCGCCGACGGGCTGCTCTGACCATGGAACCGGGGCCAGACTGGGAGTTCAAGGAGCGGGACGTCATCATCCTCCGGGAGCTCGCGAAGGACCCCCAGATCTCCTCGCGGGAGCTGACGGGGGTGCTCGAGGAGGAGTACGACATCGACGTCTCGCACGTCACCGTCAGCGAGTCGATCCGGAAGATGCGCGAATCGGACGTCTTCCGGGAGGTCATCATGCCCAACGAGGGGTACTTCTCGTTCAGCCTCTTCGAGTTCAAGTTCGACCCGGAGCACTTCGCCGACGGCTGGCGCGACGCCATGGAGTACGTCCACGCCGACGAGCACACGCTGCTGTACTTCCTCTCGACCGGCGAGTACCAGTGGAAGTCCGTGATGCTGTTCCGGGACTCAGAACAGCAGTCGCGGTGGATCCACGAGTTCTACAAGGAGCACGGCGCGGTCGTCGAGAACATCCGCAACTCGGTGATGCACAACGTGCTCAAGTTCCGGGCGGACCCGGCGCTCTTCGACGAGTTCTACGGCTCCGTCGAGGGGTGAGCGCGCCCCGCCGTCACTCGCCGGTGAACTCCGGCTCGCGGTCCTCCAGGAACGCCATCGTCCCCTCGCGCATGTCCTCGGTGCTGAACAGCAGGCCGAAGCCCTGGCTCTCCATGGCGAGGGCCGCGTCGAGGCTCGCGTCCTGGCCGTGGTTCATGACCTGTTTCGCGACCTTCAGGGCGATGGGCGGGCCGCCGACGAGGTCGTCCAGGAACGCCGCGACCGTCTCGTCGAACTCGTCGGCGGGCACCGACCGGTTCACGATGCCCCAGTCGGCCGCGCGGTCGGCCGAGATGTGGTTCCCCCGGAAGACGAGCTCCTTCGCGCGGGTCTCCCCGATGATGCGCATGAGCCGCTGGGTGCTGCCCCCGCCGGGGATGAGCCCGAGGTTGATCTCGGGGTTGCCGAACGTCGAGTCCTCGGTCGCGAGCCGGAGGTCACACGCCAGGGCGAGCTCCAGTCCGGCCCCGAGACAGTAGCCGTCGATCTTCGCGAGCACGGGCCGCGGATACGACGACACGACCTCGAAGACCTCGCTGACGTCCATCGTGTCGGTCGGCTCCATCGACCCGAAGCCGCCGATGTCCGCACCAGCCGAGAAGGCGCGGTCGCCGGCCCCCTCGATCGTGACCGCCCGAACCTCGTCGACGTCGACCCCCCTGAGGAGCTCGACGATCTCGTCCATCAGGCCGGGTGATATGGCGTTCATCCGCTCGGGGCGGTCGAGCTCGATCTCGAGGAGCCCGTCGGTGAGCTGGTAGTTAAGGTCGTGAAACGGACCGAGCCCGCCCGCATCGCCGTAGCTGTAGAAGCCCGCCCCGGCGTCCTCGCCGGTCGCCCCGGCCTCGACCCGTTCGACGAGCCAGTCGGCTGGCTCGTAGCGGGCCTCGTCGGTGGTCGCGTAGAGCGACCGCAGCTTCTCGAGGACGACGTCGAGCCCGAGGTCGTCCGCCCGCTGGCAGATGCCCTCCGGGAACCCCGTACCGAGCCGGACGCCGGTGTCGATGGCCTCGGCGGTGGCGACGTCGTTCCCGACGAGCTTCGCGGCCTCGTTGACCATCCGGGCCTCGACGCGGAGCGTGTCGAACCCCTCGGCGTCTTCGGGCTCGTAGGCGGGGCCGTCGCCGCCCTCGTAGTCGTAGTATCCCGACCCGGTCTTCCGGCCGAGCTCCTCGGCCTCGACGCGCTCGGCCATGATGGGCGGGATCGGCTGGCCGGCCTCCTCGCGGACGTGGTAGCCGATGTCGATGCCCGTCATGTCGCCGAGCTCGAACGGCCCCATCGGGTAGCCCCGCTCGTAGACCATGGCCGCGTCGGCCTGCTTGATGGTGGCCTCGCCGGCGGAGACCATCCAGGCGGGCTCGTCCATGAACGGGCCGAGCACGGAGTTGACCACGAACCCCCGGACGTCCTTGCGGACGTAGATGGGGGTCTTGCCCAGCGACTCGACGAACGCGTAACCCGCCTCCGCCGTCCCGTCGGTCGTCCGATCGCCGTAGATGACCTCGACGAGCTCCATCTTCACGGGCGGGTTGAAGAAGTGCAGGCCGAGCACCCGCTCCGGGTGGTCGGTCGCCGCGGCGATGTCGGTGATCGAGAGGCTCGACGTGTTCGAGGCCAGCAGCGCGTCGTCGTGGGTGAACGCCTCGAGGTCGGCGAACAGCTCCCGTTTGAGCTCGAGCTGCTCGGGCGCGGCCTCGATGACCAGGTCCGCCGCCGCCACCGCGGCCTCCAGGTCGACGGCCGTCTCGATGCGGTCGAGGATCGCCTCGGGTGCCTCGTCGAGGCGTCCCTTCTCGTCGAGCTTCTCGAGGCTCCAGGCGATATCCTCGTAGCCCCCCTCGACCAGCTCCTCCTCGATGTCCCGCAGCGTGACCGAATAGCCGGCCATGGCCGCCACCTCGGCGATGCCGTGGCCCATGCTGCCAGCGCCGATGACCGAGACGTGTTCGATGTCGCTCGCGTCCATGGGCCGAGGTCCGTCGAGGTCGGCCTTAACACCACCGAGCGAGGCCGTCTATCGCCCTCAGAGCGGCTCGTCGCCGTCGATGATCCGGAGGGCCCGGTCGGCCAGCGCGGGCACGCGTTCCTCCATCAGCGGGTACATCGGGTCGTCGCTGTTGCCCTCGAGGTACCGCCGGAGGAACATCTCGCCGAGCGCCCCGAGCTTATAGACCGCGAGCGCGCGATAGAACCGCTCGCGCTCGAACGCCCGGCCGGTCCGCGACTCGTACCGGTCGACGAGCTCGCGCCGGGTCGGGTAGCCGTCCCCCGCCATGAACGTCGCGGTGAGTTCCGGGACCGCGGGGTCGGGGTCGGTCGCGTCGTACCAGTAGACCAGCAGCCAGCCGAGATCGGCGAGGGGGTCCCCGAGCGTCGAGAGCTCCCAGTCGAAGACGCTGACGAGCGCGGGCGGCGTACCGGGGGCGAACATCACGTTGTCGAGCTTGTAGTCGCCGTGGACGAGGGTGTGGTCGTGTTCGGCCGGGACGTGGTCGTCGAGCCAGTCGCCGATCTCGGCGATGGCCGGGACCGTTCGCCGCTCGGCCGTGACCTCGAACGCCCACGCGTACTGTTGGTGCCACCGGTCGACCTGCCGTTGGGTGTAGCCCGCCGGGTGGCCGAACTCCCCCAGGCCGACGGCCTCGTAGTCGACGGCGTGGATCTCCGCCAGGGTGTCGACCAGCTCGTTCCCGATCCGGCGCCGATGGGTCGCCTCGGCGAAGCGGGGGACCTCCTCGGTCCGGAGGACGTCGCCCGCGACCCGCGCCATCACGTAGAAGTCGCTGCCGATGACGTCGTGGTCGTCGCAGGCGAGCACGGTCTCTGGCACGCGGACCGTCGGTGTCCTGGAGCGCGTCGATGACGCGGTACTCCCGGAGGACGTCGTGGGCGGTGTCGGCGGTCTCGCCCGGCGGCGGTCGTCGGAGCACGAGCTCCCGGTCGCCCCACGTCGACGAACAGCGTCTCGTTGGAGTGGCCCTGGGTGTGGCGCTCGACGTCGTAGCGCGTCGGCGGGCCCGAACCGGTCCTCGAGGAACGCAGCGAGGGCGGGCTGGTCGACGAGCCGCCGGAAGTACGTGCCTCGCTCGTCGTCATCGGCCATCGGGCCGCCGTCGACGTCCTGGTCGTCACGAATACGCTGACGGGTCGAGCGTGCACCGATCGTCAGCGAATCGGGGGAAAGCCTATTTCCATTGTTATGCTCACGGACGGTATGGACTACGGCGACTCCGCGGCTGCCGTCGAGGTGGCCGACAAGACCCGCGCGTTCATCGACGACGAGGTGGTACCCGTCGAGCGATCGGTGCTCGGCGGGCGAGCCCGTCTCGCGACGCGACACGGTAGCCGAGCTCCGCGAGGCGGCCGCGCGACGCACGGCGTCTACGGGCCCCAGATCCCGGAGGAGTACGGCGGCCTCGGGCTCGAGCTTCCGCGACATGCTCCCCGTCTTCGAGGCGGCCGGTCGGAGCCTCCTCGGCCCGATGGCCATCCGGGTCGACGCCCCCGACGAGGGCAACATGCACACCATCGAGCTCGTCGGCACCGAGGCCCAGAAGGAGCGCTGGCTCCGGCCCGCTCGCGGCCGGTGAGATCCGCTCGGGCTTCTCGATGACCGAGCCGATGCAGGGCGCCGGCTCGGACCCGAAGATGATCCAGACGACCGCCGAGCAGGACGGCGACGAGTGGGTCATCGACGGCCACAAGTGGTGGACGACGCAGGGGAGCGAGGCCGACGTCCTCATCGTGATGGCCCGCACCGACCCGGACGCCCACCCCTACGCCGGCTGTTCGCTGTTCCTCGTGCCCGCCGACACCGACGGGCGTCGAGATCGTCCGGGACATCCCGCACCTCGGCGGGAACGTCAGCGGCGATGAGCCACGCCGAGATCCGGTACGACGACGTCCGGGTGCCCGAGCGAGAACCTGCTCGGCGAACTGAACGAGGGGTTCACCCACGCCCAGCAGCGGCTCGGCCCGGCCCGGCTCACCCACTGCATGCGCTTCTCCGGGATGGCCGAGCGCGCGCTCGACATCGCGAAGGCGTACATGACCGAGCGCGAGGCGTTCGGCGAGCCGCTCGCCGAGAAGCAGGCCCTCCGCTTCGACGTCGCCGAGGCCGAGACGCGGCTCCACGCGGTCCGGACGATGGTCCGCCACGCCGCCGGACAGATCGCCGACGGCGAGGAGGCCCGCATCCCGGTCGCGATGGCCAAGGTCTTCGCCGCCGAACGTCACCCAGGACGTCATCGACACTCGCGGTCCAGCTGCTGTGGCGGCAACGGCATCGGGAAGGACCTCCCGCTCGCGGACTTCTACGAGAACGTCCGGGCGTTCCGCATCGTCGACGGGGCCGACGAGGTCCACAAGCGAGTCATCGCTCGCGACGCGTTCTCCGAGATCGACCCCAGCGAGGTCGAGCCGGTCGTCCGGTACTAGGGCAGGCCGTCGCGCAGCCGGTCGACGTCGTCCGGGTCGTGGCCGCAGACGACCGTCGCGTGGTGGCGGCGTTCGAGCTCCTTCAGCCACCGCTGGCTCGCCCGCCAGCTCGGCCGGTCCCAGAGGAGCGTCGGGCCCAGGGGAACGTCCTCGTCGTAGTTCGCCCGGACGTAGGCCTGATCGCCCGTGAAGAGGTAGCTGTCGCCGCCGAGGTCGAGCCGCATCCCCAACAGGCCCGGGGTGTGGCCGGGCAGGTGAAGCAGCTCGAGGTCCGCGAAGGGCGTCGTCCGGCGGCGGGTCACGGGTCGCCAGTCGAGGTCGCCGTCGAACTCCTCGGCGAGGTAGGCGTCGTCCCCGTCGCCGGTCTTCGCGCAGTAGAAGGCGTGCTTGAGCTCCTCGGCGTGGACGTAGACCGGGACGTCGCGCCCCTCGAAGTGCTGGAGCCCACCGGCGTGGTCGAGGTGCAGGTGGCTCATGATGACGGCGTCCACATCCCCCATCGCGAACCCGGCGCGATCGAGCTCCACGTCGAGGGCGTGCTCGTCCACGCCGATCGGTTCGAACGCGTCCGCGATCGCCTCGGGCCATCGCCGCTTCGCCTCCGGGTGACAGCCCGTGTCCCACAGCACCGTGGCCTCGGGATGCTCGATGACGAGGTTGTAGACCGGCCCCGCGCCCCGGACGGCGTCCGGGTTCGGCGTCGATGCCGTCGAGAGGTTGTGCGCCTCGAGCAGGTAGTTCGAGTCGGCGCGGAGCTGCCCCCGATCGAGCACGTGAACGCGGGCGTCGACCATGCCCGACGCTCGTCGGCGCCGACCTTGAGTCCGGCGGCGGGCCCTCACTCGACGCCGAGCAGGACGAGCAGCTCGCGGAGGTCGTCGACCCGGTGGTCGACGGCCGGGCCGTCCGCCGCGCCGTAGGCCACCGTCCGGATCCCGAGCGCGTTCGCGCCCGCCATGTCGTGGCGGTACCGGTCCCCGATCATGGCCGCCCGGTCGGGCGGGACCCCGGCTCGGTCGAGGGCCGCCTCGAACATCGCGGGGTTCGGTTTCGTCCAGCCGACGGCCTCGGAGGTCGTCACCGCGTCGAGGCGGTCCAGGACGCCCAGGTGGTCGAGGATGAACCGGCCCTCGTCGGCGTCGACGTCGCTCAGGACGCCCTGGTGGCGGTCGGTCGCCGCCAGGCGCTCGACCGTCTCGACGGCGCCGGCGTTGGGCCGGAGATGGTCACGCAGGACCCTCCGGAACCGGGGCTGCCAGGCCTGGCGGTCCACCGAGCGGCCCAGCAGCGTCTCGACCGCCCGGTGGTAGCCCTCTCGGGCGGGCCGGAACGACGTCCCGTCGCGCGAGCGGAAGTGTTCGCCGACGGTCGCTCGCCAGCTCTCGACCGCCTCCTCGACCGAACCGAGGTCGTGGGTGTCGACGAGCCAGGCGAGGAACGCCTCGTGACCCGCCCGGACCGATTCGAGATCGAGGAGGACGCCGCCGATGTCCCAGAGGACGGCCTCGACGTCGAGGGGCCCGGTACGGGACATTGTCGGACGTGACGAGGTCGGCGTGGATAAGTGTTCCAGCGCCCGGAGCGGGTTTTATCCGCGCCCGGGGCGAGGCGCGCGCATGGACCTGGCATCCAGCACCGCGATCGTCACGGGTGGGGCGGGCGGCATCGGACGGGCCACCGCCCGTCGGCTCGCCGAGGCGGGGGCCTCGGTCGCCGTCACGGACGTCGACGAGGCGGGCGGCCGCTCGACGGTCGAGGCGATCCGGGACGACGGCGGCGAGGCGATGTTCCGCCGGCTCGACGTCACCGATCACGGGGCGTTCGAGTCCGCCTTCGACGCCGTCGCCGACGAGTTCGACCCGGTCGACGTCCTCGTCAACAACGCCGGCGTCGGCCATCCCCCGGGGTGGCTCCAGGAGACGGCGCTCGATGACCGAGACGACGTCTTCCGGGTCAACATCGACGGCGTCTGGAACGGCTGTCACGTCGGGGTCTCCCGGATGGCCGCGCGTGGCGCGGGCGCCATCGTGAACGTCTCCTCGCTGGCGGGGCTGGTCGGCGCGCCCGGGCTCGCGACCTATTCGATGTCGAAGGGCGCGGTCATGAACTTCACCCGGTCGGTCGCCGCGGAGGCCGGCCCGGTCGGCGTCAGGGTCAACGCGGTCTGTCCCGGGTTCGTCGAGACCCCGATGGTCGAGGAGTACTTCGGCTCGTTCGAGGACCCCGAGGCCGCCCGCGCGGAGACGGTGGCGCAGTACCCATTGCGACGGCTCGGGAGGCCCGAGGAGGTCGCCGACGCCATCGTGTTCCTGGCGAGCGACGCGGCCAGTTTCGTCACCGGCCATGGGCTCACGATCGACGGCGGGTTCTCGGCCTACTGAGCGGCGGTCGGGGTTTATGGTCCCCCGGCGGCACGCCGGTGGCATGGTCGCCCTACCGACCGGGGGCCGGGGGTCCCCGCCATGACGACCGACCAGTTCAGCGTCGCCGGTCGGACCGCCATCGTGACCGGCGGGTCGAGCGGCATCGGCCGGAGCATCGCCGAGCGGTTCGCGGCCGACGGCGCGGACGTCACGGTCTGCTCGCGGGAGCAGGCGAACGTCGACCCCGTGGCCGAGGCCATCAATGACCGCGATGGGGGCCGCGCGCTGGCCGTCGAGTGCGACGTCCGGGAGCCCGATGCCGTCGGGGCGATGGTCGCGGCGACCGTCGACGAGTTCGGCGGCCTCGATACGCTCGTCAACAACGCCGGCGCGAGCTTCATGACGGAGTTCGGCTCGATGAGCGAGAACGCGTGGAAGACCATCGTCGATATCAACCTCCACGGGACGTTTCACTGCTGCCAGGCGGCCGGCGAGCCCCTGCGCGAGGACGGCGGCGTCGTCGTCAACATGGCCAGCGTCGCGGGCGAGTTCGGCGCCGCCTACATGAGCCACTACGGGGCCGCGAAGGCCGCGGTCATCAACCTCACCAAGAGCCTCGCGTGGGAGTGGGCGGCCGACGACGTCCGGGTCAACTGCATCGCGCCGGGCTTCGTGGCGACGCCTGGAGTCGCCGCCCAGATGGGCGTCGAGGCCGACGAGATCGACCGCGAGACCGTCGACAAACGCATCGGTACCGTCGAGGAGATCGCCGACCTGACGCAGTTCCTCGCCAGCCCGGCGTCGTCCTACCTCGTCGGCGAGACCGTCTCGGCCGCCGGAAAGCCCCGGCTCGAGACGGCACCCGAGTGATGAGCCGAGACGCCTTCCTCCCGGTCGCCGCCCAGTCCGACCTCGACGACCTCGCCGGCCTCGCCGAGCGGGCCGAGCGCCTGGGCTACGGCCGCGTCTGGCTCCCGGAGACCTGGGGCCGGGACGCGGTCACCGTGCTCGCCGCGATCGCCGAGCGGACCGAGTCCGTCGGCCTGGGGACCAGCATCGTGAACGTCTTCTCGCGCTCGCCCGCGCTCATCGGCCAGACCGCGGCGACGCTCCAGGAGCTCTCGGCGGGGCGGTTCCGGCTCGGCCTCGGGCCGAGCGGCCCCGTCGTCATCGAGGGCTGGCACGGCGCGTCGTTCGAGCGACCGCTCCGGCGGACCCGGGAGACGGTCGAGATCGTCCGGGCCGTGACGGCCGGCGAGACGGTCGACTACCGCGGCGAGGTGTTCCAGCTCGCGGGCTTCCGACTGCGCTGTGACCCGCCCGAGGAGCCGCCCGGGATCGACACGGCCGGGATGGGCCCGAAGGCCGTCGAGCTCGCGGGCCGATTCGCCGACGGCTGGCACGCGCTGATGTTCACCCGCGACGGCCTCCGCGACCGGCTCGCGGACTTCCGCCGCGGCGGCGAGCTCGGCGACCGCGACCGGTCGGCGCAGCAGGTCACCCTCTCGGTGCCCTGCTGCGCGCTCGACGACGGCGACCGGGCCCGCGACCTGGCCCGCCAGCACCTCGCGTTCTACGTCGGCGCGATGGGCACGTACTACCGGGAGGCGCTCGCCCGGCAGGGCTACGAGGCGCTCGCCCACGACGTGGCGGCGAAGTGGGGCTCGGGCGAGCGGGAGGCGGCGATGGCGGCCATCACCGACGAGCTGCTCGACGAGCTCGGCGCGATCGGGACGCCCGAGCACGCCCAAGAGCAGTTCGAGCGCTTTGCGGCCATCGACGGCGTCGACGCGCTCTCGGTCTCGTTCCCCCGGGGCGCCGACCTCGCGGAGATCGAGACGACGCTCGACGTCCTCGCGCCCTGACCACGCGCGCCGCTCGGCGGGGTCGGAACTTCGGGAGAAGGCGGCCGACTCAGGCGAACGTCTTCGAGACCTCGTCGTCCTCGTCGACCGCGGCGAGCTTCTCGTAGGCCTCCTTGAAGTCGGCGGTGGTCACGCGCGACCGGTCGTCGCGGATGGCGACCATGCCGGCCTCGGTGCAGATGGCCTTGATGTCCGCGCCCGAGGCGGCCTCGGTCTCGGCGGCGAGCGCCTCGAAGTCGACGGCGTCGTCGACGTTCATGCTCCGCGTGTGGATCTGGAAGATGAGCTCGCGGCCGGCCTCGTCGGGCTTGGGCACCTCGATGAGGCGGTCGAACCGGCCGGGCCGGAGGATGGCCTCGTCGAGCATGTCGAACCGGTTCGTCGCGGCGATGATGCGGATGTTCCCGCGCTCCTCGAAGCCGTCCATGTTGCTGAGCAGCTGCATCATCGTGCGCTGGACCTCGGCGTCGCCCGAGGTCTTCGAGTCGGTGCGCTTCGACGCGATGGCGTCGATCTCGTCGATGAAGATGATGGCGGGCTCGCGGTCCTCGGCGAGCTGGAAGAGGTCCCGCACGAGGCGGGCGCCCTCGCCGATGAACTTGTGGACCAGCTCGGAGCCGGCCATCTTGATGAAGGTGGCGTCGGTCTGGTTGGCGACGGCCTTCGCGAGCATCGTCTTGCCCGTCCCCGGCGGGCCGTGGAGCAGCACGCCGGCCGGCGGGTCGATCCCCACCTCGTCGAACATCGCGGGGTTCTCGAGCGGGATCTCGACGGCCTCGCGCACGTCGCGGATCTGGTCCTCGAGGCCGCCGATGTCCTCGTAGCTGACCTCGGGGCTCTCCTCGACCTCCATCACGCGGGCCCGGACGTCGGTCTCGTCGTCGAGCCGGCGGACGATCGAGAGCGAGTTGTTCACGGCGACGCGGGCGCCGGGTTCGAGGTCCTCGCGGAGCTCCTCGGTGACCTCGGTGACGGCCTCCTGGTTGTTGCCGTGCTGCTTGATGATGACGCCGTCGTCGGTGAGCTCCTCGACCGTGGCCACGAACAGCGGGGACTGCTTCAGCTTGCGGTTCTCGTGGGTGAGCCGCTCGAGCTTCTGCTGGAACTTGTTGTTCTCGGCGTTGGCGTCGAGGAGCTTGTCGCGCATCTCCTCGTTCTGGCCCTGGAGCACGTCGAGGCGTTCCTTCAGCGCCTCGATCTTGTCCTGCACGGAGGCCTCCCGGTCGTAGGGGAGCTCGACGTCGTCAACCGCGTCGGTCATTGACGCCGGCTAAGCGGCTGGCTCATAAGAGGCTTCGGGGCGCGAACTGACAGGTCAATGGCCCCGTGACCGGGGACGGTGGGATGCTTAGAAGTAATTCACCACGTCGAAATGATTAACAAGGGACATCCCCGAGGGTTGCCCGATGCCGACCGACCACGCCACGCTCGAGGACCGGGCCGAGCGGCTCCACGAGCTGCCGCCGAGCGCCAAGCTCGTCGTGAAGGTGCTGGAGTACCACGACACGCTGACCCAACAGGAGCTGGCCGAGGAGACGATGCTCCCGTCGCGGACGGTGCGCTTCGCCGTCTCCCGGCTCGAGGAGGCCGAGCTGATCGAGTCGCGGATCTCCTTCGCCGACGCCCGCCAGCGGCGCTACTCGCTGCGGGTCGACTGACCGCGGGGCGCCCGGCTCGGACACGTCCGCCCCGCTCACCGAACCCCTATAGGCCGGGGCCGCCAACCGCGGGCCATGACGCGGGTGCTCCACACGGGCGACACCCACATCGGCTACCGTCAGTACCATTCGCCCGAGCGGCGCGCCGACTTCCTCGAGGCCTTCCGGCGGGTCGTCGCGGACGCCGTCGCGGACGAGGTGGACGCCGTCGTCCACGCCGGCGACCTGTTCCACGACCGGCGGCCGGCGCTGGCCGACATCCACGGAACCATCGAGGTGCTCCGCGAGCTCCGCGAGGCGGGGATCCCGCTCTACGCGGTCGTCGGGAACCACGAGCGGACCCGGGGCCAGCAGTGGCTCGACCTGTTCGAGACGCTCGGGCTGGCGACCCGGCTGGGCCCGGAGCCGGCGGTCGTCGGGGACGTCGCGCTGTACGGCCTGGACTTCGTGCCGCGGTCGCGCCGGGACGCCCTGGAGTACGAGTTCGCGCCCCACGACGCCGCGCACGCGGCGCTGGTCTCCCACGGCCTCTTCGAGCCGTTCGCCCACGCCGACTGGGACACCGAGGCGGTGCTCGAGTCGGCGACCGTCGAGTTCGACGCGATGCTGCTCGGCGACAACCACCAGCCGGGCGTCGAGGAGGTCGCGGGGACCTGGGTGACGTACTGCGGCTCGACCGAGCGGGTCGACGCCACCGAGCGCGACGAGCGGGGCTACAACCTCGTGACGTTCGACGACGGGGTCCGGATCGCCCGGCGGGGCATCGAGACCCGGCCGTTCGTGACGCTCGACCTCGAGCTCGCGCCGGGCGAGGGGACCGGGCGGGTCCGCGACCGGCTCCGCGAGGAGGCGCTCGCCGACGCCGTCGTCGTCGTGTCGATCACCGGGGATGGCGAGCCGGTCTCGCCGGCGGAGGTCGAGACGTTCGCGGCCGACCAGGGCGCGCTCGTCGCCCGGGTCACCGACCGCCGGGAGTTCGAGGCGGCCGACGTCGAGGCGGTCCGCTTCGCCGACCCCGACGAGGCGGTCAACGACCGCTTGCGGTCGCTCGGGCTCTCGGACGCCGCGCTCGCGATCGACGAGGTGGTCCGCGACGGCGACGTCGCGAAGACGAACGTCCGCGGCACGGTCACCGAGCACGTCCGCGAGCTGCTCGAGGACGACCCCGCGGCGCTCGAACCGGCGGCCGAGGACCGGCCGACCCCCGAGACCGTCGCCGACTCGCTCGAGGCCGCCGCCGAGGAGGACGAGGGATCCGACCCCGAGCCCGAGGTCGCCGGGTTACCGGACGAGGATGCCGAGGACGGAGCGGCGGACGACACGCCCGGGATGGACGAGGAGGCGCCAGCGGCGACGGCGACTGAAGCAACGGACGCCGAGGCGACGGCGACCGACGCCGAGCCCGAGCCGGCCGACCAGGACGGCGACGACGGCCAGGTGACGATGGAGGACTACCTCTGACGCGGCCATGAAGGTCACCCGGGTCCGGCTGTCGAACTTCAAGTGCTACGCGACGGCCGACGTCTCGCTCTCGGCCGGGGTCACCGTCATCCACGGCCCGAACGGCGCCGGGAAGTCCTCGCTGTTGGAGGCGGTGTTCTTCGCGCTGTACGGGGCGGGCGCGCTGGACGCGACGCTGGAGGACGTCGTCACCCAGGGGGCCGAGGACGCCGAGGTCGAGGTGTGGTTCAGCCACGCCGGCGGCGACTACCGCGTCGAGCGCCGCGTCCGGGCGACCGGCGAGCGCGCCCAGACCGCGACCTGCGTGCTCGAGACGCCCGGGGATACCGTGGAGGGCGCCCGCGACGTCGAGGACGCGGTCGCCTCGCTGCTCCGGATGGACGCCGACGCGTTCGTCAACTGCGCGTACGTCCGCCAGGGCGAGGTCAACAAGCTCATCAACGCCTCGCCGACCGAGCGCCAGGACATCCTCGACGGCCTGCTCCAGCTGGGCGTTCTCGAGGCGTACAAGGACCGCGCGGGCGACGCCCGGCTGGGCGTCGAGGACGTCGCCGGGGAGCTCCGGGGCCAGCTCAGCCAGCTCGAGTCCCAGATCGAGGAGAAGGAGGCCAAGGAGCTCCACGCGACGCTCAACGAGCTCGAGACCGAGCTGGCCGAGCTCGGCGAGGAGCTCGAGCGGTTCGAGGCCAACCGCGAGGAGGCCCGGGAGACCCTCGAGGCGGCGGAGTCGACCCTCGAACAGCACGAGGAGCGCCGCGAGGAGCTCGAGGGGCTCGCCGAGGAGATCGAGGCGCTGAACGAGCGCATCGCCGAGACCGAGCGCGAGCGCGAGGAGCTCGCCGAGCGGGTGCGCGACCGCGAGGACCGGGCGGAGGAGCTCGCCGAGGAGCGCGACGAGCTCGCGGCCGAGGCCGAGCTCGACTCGGTCGAACGGGAGGCCATCGAGCCCCGGCTCGCGGAGCGCGAGTCCGAGCTCGAGGCGCTCGACGAGCGGCTCCAGGAGCTCGAGATCGAGCGGACCGAGGCGGCGGGCGACCGGGACGCCGCGGCCGAGCGCGCCGAGGAGCTCGAGGCCGAAGCCGAAGCGGCCCGGGAGGCGGCCGAGGAGCTCGAGGCCGAGGCCGACGAGGCCGCCGAGCTGCTCGAGGACCGGCGCGGGAAGCTCGAGACGCTCACCTCGGAGATCGAGGAGGCGGAGGCGGCGTTCGAGGACGCGCCGGTCGAGCCCGGCGAGGCCGGGGCCCACCGGGAGGAGCTCGTCGCCGAGCGCGACGCGCTCCGGGAGCGCCGGAGCGACCTGCAGGCCGAGCTGGAGACGGCCCGCCACCAGGTCGAGCACGCCGAGGGGCTGCTCGAGGAGGGCAAGTGTCCGGAGTGCGGCCAGGCGGTCGAGGACTCGCCCCACGTCGACACGCTCGAGGACGACCGCGAGCGGGTCGCCGAGCTGGAGGCCGAGTTGGAGGCGCTCGATGACGAGCTCGAGGAGCTGAGCGAGGCCATCGACCGCGCCGACGAGCTCGTCGAGGCCGGACGCGAGCGCGAGCGGCTGACGTCCGAGCGCGAGTCGCTCACCGAGCTGCTCGAGGAGCGCGAGGCCGCCGTCGCGGAGAAGCGCGAGCGCGCCGAGACGCGCCGCGACCGGGCGGCGGAGCTCGACGAGGCCGCCGCCGAGAAGCGCGAGGCCGTCGACGAGGCGTCGGCGGAGCTGGAACGCCTGGAGGAACAGCTCGAGGAGCACGAGGCCGAGCGCGAATCGGTGCAGGAGGCGCTTGACCGGCTGGCGGCCATCGAGGAGCGCCTCGACCAGCTCGAGGCCGTCGAGGCGGCCGTCGAGCGGCTCCGGGAGAAGCGCGAGCTCCTCGCGGAGAACAACGACGAGCGCCGCGAGACGCTGGCGGACAAGCGCGAGCGCCGCGACGAGCTCGAGGCGGCGTTCGACGAGGAGCGCGTCGAGGCCGCCCGCGAGTCGAAGCGGAAGGCCGAGCGCTACCTCGAGGACGTCGACGAGACGCTCGCGGACCTCGAGGAGCGCCGGGACGAGCTCCAGGGCCGGATCGGGGCGGTCGAGAACGAGCTCGAGGCGCTCGAGGCGCTCCGGGAGCGCCGCGGGGCGCTCGGCGAGCGGGTCGACCGGCTGGAGTCGCTCCGCGAGGAGGCGACGGCGCTCGAGGAGCTCTACGGCGACCTCCGGGCGGAGCTGCGCCGCCAGAACATCGCGACGCTCGAGCGCCTGCTCAACGAGACGTTCGAGCTCGTCTACCAGAACGACGCGTACGCGCGCATCGAGCTCGACGAGAACTACGCGCTGACGGTCTACCAGAAGGACGGCGAGGCGCTCGCCCCCGAGCAGCTGTCCGGCGGCGAGCGCGCGCTCTTCAACCTCAGCCTCCGGACGGCGATCTACCGGCTGCTCGCCGAGGGCATCGAGGGCGCCGCGCCGATGCCGCCGCTCATCCTCGACGAGCCGACGGTGTTCCTCGACGCGGGCCACGTCTCCCAGCTGGTGGCGCTCGTCGAGACGATGCGCGACCTCGGCGTCGAGCAGATCATCGTGGTGAGCCACGACGACGAGCTCGTGGGCGCGGCCGACGCGCTGCTCACCGTGAGCAAGGACGCCACCTCGAACCGCTCGAGCGTCGAGCGCGGCGCTCAGCCCGAGGCGCTGGCCGACTGAAGCGCGCGGACCACGGCGGCGGCCGATTCGGTGAGCCGGTAGCCGGGCTCGCCGTCGACGGTCGCCTCCGCGACCAGGCCGGCGGCCCGGAGCTCGCTCACGAGGCCGTGGAGGTCCGACTCGCAGTAGTCCTCGGCGTCGAGCAGCGTCCGCGCGGCCAGGCCGTCGGCGGCCTCGAGCGCGACGAGCAGGCCGAGCGTGCGGTCGTCGCGGACCGTCGAGACGAGCCGCCGGGCGGCGTCGGGCAGCCCTTCGGCGGCGGCCGCGAGCGGGGAGGCGTCGTCGACGACCGAGAGCTCCGCCGTGGGCTGGTGGCTCAGCTCGCCCGTCTCGACGTCCCGCACGAGGCTCGCCTCCCGGGAGCGCTTGAGCAGGACGTAGCGGCGGCCCGACTCGTCCTCGACCGTGCGCATGGCCTCGCTAGCGGCCGCGAGCCGGTAACCGTTCGGGTCGGGCGGGCGGCTCAGCCGGCGTCCTCGAGCCGGACCGGCGCGTCGGACTCGATCCAGGCGAGGGGGTTGCCCGCGTCGTAGAGCACGACCCCCTCCTCGGTGTCGTACGCCTCCACCTCGCCGTGGTCGGGCGGGACGGCGGTCGGGGCCTCGGGCAGGCGGGGATCGGGGTCGTCGGGCATCTGGGTCGTGCTAACGAGGACCACGATATAGGCTTTCCGCCCGGGCCGGCCCGCGGGCAGCGGGCCGCCGGTCGACCCGCCGACCGCGGGTATTTTATCGCCCGCCGTCAACCCCCGGCCATGCAGCAGTCGGGGCTTGGGGACTACGGCGACGACCGCCCGGCAGCGGAGGCTCAGGCGGTCGCCGGCGGCCAGGGTGCCGCCCAGCCCGTGGTCGACGTCGACGACCACCGGTTCCCCGACCCCGACGGCACGCTGGAGCTCGCGGTGACCCAGGTCGACTACACGCTCGTCGGCTCGGGCCGCGAGGAGCGCCCGGTCATCCACGTCTTCGGCCGGACCGAGGACGACGAGCTGGAGCACGTCCGCGTCCACGGCTTCCGGCCGTACTTCTACGCGCCCACCGACTCGCTCACCGACGGCAAGCTCGACCGGGCCAGCATCACCGGGACCGACGAGGGCTACGAATCGATCCGCGGCGAGGCGCTGACCCGGATCTACGCCCGCACGCCCCGCGACGTCGGCGAGGTCCGCGACGCGTTCGACCACTTCGAGGCCGACATCCTGTTCCCGAACCGGCTGCTCATCGACAAGGGCATCACGAGCGGCGTCAGGGTGCCGGACCGGCGCGCCGACGACGGCGCGATCGACGTCCCCCACGACGAGGTCGAGGCCGTCGAGGCCGACGCCCGGCTCCGGGTGAACACGTTCGACCTCGAGGTCGACGACCGGTCGGGCTTCCCGGAGGACGGCGAGGAGCCCATCGTCTGTCTCACCAGCCACGACTCCTACCGCGACGAGTACGTCGTCTGGCACTACGTCGCGCCCGACGGCGACGGCGTCTCGCCGACCGAGCTCCCCGACCACGAGCTCCTCGAGTCGGCGTCCGTCGAGGTCCGCGGCTTCGACGCCGAGCCCGAGATGCTCCACGCCTTCCTCACGTACCTCGAGGAGACCGACCCCGACGTCCTCACGGGCTGGAACTTCGCGGACTTCGACGCGCCGTACCTGCTGGACCGGATGGCCCGGCTCGACGGCCGGACCGAGCGCGACCTCGACCCCGACCGGCTGTCCCGCGTCGACGAGGTCTGGCGGTCGGACTGGCAGGGCCCGAGCGTCAAGGGTCGGGTCGTCTTCGACCTGCTGTACGGCTACAAGCGCACGCAGTTCTCCGAGCTCGACTCCTACCGGCTCGACGCGGTCGCGGAGGTCGAGCTCGGGGTCGGCAAGGAGCGCTACGCCGGCGACATCGGCGACCTCTGGGAGCAGGAGCCCGCCCGCCTGCTCGAGTACAACCTGCGCGACGTCGAGCTCTGCGTCGAGATCGACCGCAAGCAGGGCATCATCCCGTTCTGGGAGGAGGTCGCCTCGTTCGTCGGCTGCAAGCTCGAGGACGCGACGACGCCCGGCGACACGGTCGACATGTACGTCCTCCACAAGGCCCAGGGGAAGTTCGCGCTGCCGTCGAAGGGCAGCCAGGCGAGCGAGGAGTTCGAGGGCGGCGCCGTGTTCGACCCGATCACCGGCGTCCGCGAGATGGTCGCCGTGCTCGACCTGGCCAGCCTCTACCCGATGGCGATGGTGACGATGAACGCCTCCCCCGAGACGAAGGTGGACGACGTCGTACGACGGCGAGGCGTACGTCGCGCCGAACGGCCAGCGCTTCCGCAAGGAGCCCGACGGCATCATGCGCGAGATGGTCGACGAGCTGCTCGAGGAGCGCGAGCAGAAGAAGGCCGCGCGCGACGAGCACGAGCCCGGCAGCGAGGCCTACCATCGGTTCGACCAGCAACAGGCCGCCGTGAAGGTCATCATGAACTCGCTCTACGGCGTCTCCGGCTGGGAGCGCTTCCGGCTGTACGACAAGGAGTCGGCGGCGGCGGTCACGGCGACGGGCCGGGAGGTCATCGAGTTCACGGCCGAGTCGGCGGGCGAACTCGGTCGGGAAGTCGTCTACGGCGACACCGACTCAGTCATGCTCGAGCTCGGCGCCGACGTCTCGAAAGAAGAGGCGTTCGAGGCCGCCTTCGAGATCGAGTCGTACATCAACGGCCGCTACGACGAGTTCGCCCGCGACGTCCTGAACGCCGAGGAGCACCGCTTCGAGCTCGAGTTCGAGAAGCTCTACAAGCGCTTCTTCCAGGCGGGCAAGAAGAAGCGCTACGCCGGCCACATCATCTGGAAGGAGGGCAACGACGTCGACGACATCGACATCACGGGCTTCGAGTACAAGCGCTCGGACATCGCGCCGATCACCAAGCGCGTCCAGCGCGAGGTCATCGAGATGATCGTTCGCGGGCGCTCGAAGGAGGACGTGGCCGACTACGTCTTCGAGGTGATCGAGGAGTTCCAGACGGGCGAGCTGCCGCTGGACGACATCGGCGTCCCGTCGGGCATCGGCAAGCGCCTCGACGAGTACGACACCGACACGGCCCACGTCCGCGGCGCGAAGTACGCCAACCTCCTGCTCGGGACGAACTTCCAGCGGGGGAGCAAGCCCAAGCGGCTCTACCTCGAGAAGGTCCACCCGGCGTTCTTCCGGGAGTTCGAGGCCGAGCACGACGGCGTCGACCAGAACCCGCTCTACCTCGAGTTCAAGCGCGACCCGGACGTCATCTGCTTCGAGTACGCCGACCAGCTGCCGGGCGCGTTCGCGGTCGACCGGGAGAAGATGCTCGAGAAGACGCTCAAGGGCCCGATCGCCCGGGTGCTCGAGGCGCTCGACATCTCCTGGGAGGAGGTCAAGAGCGGCCAGGAGCAGACCGGGCTCGGCCAGTACATGTAGGGCAGGCCATGGGCCGCGGGTCCCGAGCGTCGCGTATTGGCCGCGACGGGCTTTTCCAATCACGAACTTTCCTTCCCGAAACGCCAACTCGAACGGTGGGAATGCGAAACCATTAATGGCTTCATCGCCTTGGCTTCTCCCGATAAGATCCCCATGGCTACACTCACGATCGACGGCCTCCACGCGGAGGTCGCGGATGAAGGCGAGAAGATCCTCGACGGCGTCTCCCTGACGGTGTCGTCGGGCGAGATCCACGCGCTGATGGGGCCGAACGGGAGCGGCAAGTCGACCCTGGCGAAGGTGATCGCGGGCCACCCGGCCTACGAGGTCACGGCCGGCTCGGTCACTCTCGAGCTCGAGCCCGAGGACTACACCGACGTCGGCTCGATCCCGGAGGACAAGCGGCGCTGGGAGATCCTCGAGCTCGAGCCCAACGAGCGGGCCGCGCTGGGCATCTTCCTCGGCTTCCAGTACCCCGCCGAGATCGAGGGCGTCACCATGACGAACTTCCTGCGGACGGCGCTGAACGCGAAGATCGAGGAGCGCGAGGCGCTGCTGTTCGGCGAGGACGAGGACGCCGAGGACGAGGAGGCCGGCTACGACACCAGCCCGATGGAGGGGAACGTCGACGAGGGCGAGATCGGCGTCGCGGAGTTCCAGGAGCTCCTCAGCGAGAAGATGGCGCTGCTCGACATGGACCCGAAGTTCATGCAGCGCTATCTCAACGCGGGCTTCTCCGGCGGCGAGAAGAAGCAGAACGAGGTGCTCCAGGCCGCCATCCTCGAGCCGTCGATCGCCGTGCTCGACGAGATCGACTCCGGGCTCGACATCGACCGGCTCCAGGACGTCGCGAAGGGCATCAACGCCCTCCGGGACGAGCAGGGCACCGGCGTCCTCCAGATCACCCACTACCAGCGCATCCTCGACTACGTCGAGCCGGACGTCATCCACGTCATGCTCGACGGCGAGATCGTGATGGAGGGCGACGCCGACCTCGCCCTCGAGCTCGAGGACAAGGGCTACGACTGGGTCCGCGACGAGGTCTACGGCACGGCCTGACCACAACCTCATAACGTTCCAACCCCCAACACCACCAATGAGTTCCCAAGACAACCTGAAGGAGGCCGACACGGAGGCTCGCTTCGAGTTCAAGAAGGAGCAGCGGTCGGCCTTCCAGACCGAGAAGGGCCTGACGGAGGAGACCATCCGGGCCATCTCCGCGGACAAGGACGAGCCCGAGTGGATGCTGAACCGCCGGCTCCGGGCCCTCGAGCACTGGCAGCGCATGCCGATGCCGACCGACTGGCCCGGCCAGCCCGACCTCTCGGAGGTCGACATCGACGAGATCATCCCGTACATCCGCCCCGACATCGAGACCCGCGGCGGGGTCGACAGCTGGGAGGACCTCCCCGAGGACATCAAGGACACGTTCGACAAGCTGGGCATCCCGGAGGCCGAGAAGAACGCCCTCTCGGGCGTCGGCGCCCAGTACGAGTCCGAGATCGTCTACCAGAACATGAAGGAGCAGTGGGAGGAGAAGGGCGTCGTCTTCATGGACATGGACAAGGCGGTCCGCGAGCACCCCGAGCTCGTCAAGGAGTACTTCATGACGAAGTGCGTGCCGCCGAGCGACAACAAGTTCGCCGCGCTCCACGGCGCCATCTGGTCGGGCGGCTCGTTCGTCTACATCCCCGAGGACACGACGGTGAACATGCCCGTCCAGGCCTACTTCCGGATGAACTCCGAGGGCATGGGCCAGTTCGAGCACACGCTCATCATCGCCGAGAAGAACTCCGAGGTCCACTACATCGAGGGCTGCTCGGCGCCGAAGTACTCCCACTTCAACCTCCACTCGGGCTGTGTCGAGGTGTTCGTCAAGGAGGGGGCCCACGTCCAGTACTCGACGGTCCAGAACTGGTCGCGGAACACCTACAACCTGAACACCAAGCGCGCCATCGCCGAGAAGGACGCCACGATGGAGTGGGTCTCCGGGTCGATGGGCTCGAAGGCCACGATGCTCTACCCCGCCACGATCCTCAAGGGTCGCGGCGCGACGGACACCCACATCACCATCGCGTTCGCCGGCGAGGGCCAGAACATCGACACCGGCGCGAAGGTCTACCACAACGCGCCGAACACGAAGTCGACGATCGAGTCGAAGTCCATCGCGAAGGACGGCGGCCGCACGAACTACCGCGGCCTGGTCCACATCTCCGACGGCGCGACGAACTCCTCGACGGCCGTGGAGTGCGACGCGCTCATGTTCGACAACGAGTCGACGTCGGACACGATGCCGTACATGGAGATCGAGGAGTCCCAGGTCGACGTCGCCCACGAGGCCACCGTCGGCAAGATCGGCGACGAGGACATCTTCTACCTCCAGAGCCGCGGCCTGGACGACGACGACGCCAAGCAGATGATCGTCGCCGGCTTCATCGAGCCGATCACGGAGGAGCTGCCCATCGAGTACGCGGTCGAGCTCAACCGGCTCATCGAGCTCGAGATGGAAGGTAGCCTCGGCTGAGATGAGCGCGCAGACCCAACCGGAGCTCACGGAGGGAGCCGTTCGCGAACTCTCGGCGGGCCTCGACGAGCCCGACTGGCTGCTCGAGACCCGCCTGGAGGCGTTCCGGGCCCTCGACGACCTCGAGTTCCCGTCGGTCATCCGGACCCCCGGCCGGCGGTGGACGAACCTCGAGGCGCTCGACTTCGAGTCGCTGGTCGACGCCGACCAGCAGCGCGAGGACAAGGAGCGCGTCGCGCCCGACGAGGTCACGGTGCTCTCGTGGGCCGAGGCGGTCGACGAGCACGAGGCGCTCCTCGAGGACCACTTCGGCTCGGTCATCGACCCCCAGGAGAACCGGCTGGTCGCCCTCTCGACCGCCCTGTTCTCCTCGGGCACCGTCATCCACGTCCCGGCCGGCGTCGACGCGGAGGACGTCACCGTCCGGACCACGATGCACGACCGGTCGCTGTTCAACTACACCCTCGTGGTCACCGAGGAGTCGTCCTCGGCGACCATCCAGGAGCGCCAGGAGACCGGCGACGACTGCGACGGGAACCGCTACTACAGCGGCCTCGTCGAGCTGGTCGCCGGCGAGAACTCCACCGTGCAGTACGGCGCGCTCCAGAACCTCTCCGAGGAGACGTACAACTACACGCTGAAGCGCGGCCGGACGGACACGTACGCGACCGCGAACTGGATCGAGGGCAACCTCGGCTCGCGGCTCACGAAGACCACGGTCGGCACCGAGCTCGCCGGCGACGGCTCGGAGACCTCGATCGTCGGCGCGTTCTACGGCCACGGCGACCAGCACTTCGACCTCGACTCGCGGGTCTGGCACCAGGGCGAGCACACCACGGCCGACCTCGTCACCCGCGGCGTCATCGACGACCGGGCCCGGTCGGTCTACGAGGGCACGCAGGTCGTCGAGCGCGAGGCCTGGGACACCTCCTCGTACCAGCGCGAGAACACCCTGATGCTCTCCGACGAGTCCGAGGCGGACGCCTCGCCGAAGCTCATCATCAACAACCACGACACCGAGGCGAGCCACTCCGCCTCGGTCGGGCAGATCGACCGCGAGGACCTGCTCTACATGATGACCCGGGGCGTCGGCGAGCGGCCGGCGAAGACCATGCTCGTCGCGGGCTTCTTCGTGCCGGTGCTCGAGGAGGTCGCGGTCGAGGAGCTCCGCGAGGACCTCCGCGCCGGCATCGACGCCCGGCTCCGCTCGCGCGAGTAATCCCGACATCCGCTCTTCTCCTCACGGCCCCCGAGGGAACCGCTTAAGTCCCGCTCGCCCCGACCCCCGGCCATGACCGCGGCGTCCGGAGTGCCCCGCCGATGAGCGTCTCCGAGCGGGTCGCCTCCGACCACCAGCTCGCCCGGCTGCTCCAGATCGGCGTGGTGCTCGAGGAGGTCGTCGAGGCCCGGGCCTATCACCACTACCGGGCGCTCGAGGAGGAGTCCGGCGTCGAGCAGGACCCCGAGATCGCGGAGCTGCTCGAGCACGCCAGCGAGGAGTCCGCCGAGCACCGCGAGCGCCTCGAGGGGCTCATCGACGAGCTCGACGCCGAGAGCGTCCCGTTCGACGAGGTCGAGGCGCTCGTCCGCGAGAAGTACGGCCAGAGCCGCCCGGAGGACTTCGACGGGGTGCTCTACGACCAGCTGGCCGGCGAGGAGACCGCCTACAAGTTCTACGACGACCTGCTCGGCGCCATCGAGAACAGCGAGGGGAGCTTCGGGGTCGACCGCCGGCGGCTCCTCGAGACCCTCGAGGCCATCCGCGACGAGGAGGCCGAGGGCGTCGAGGCCGTGACCGACATCATGCAGAGGCGATGACGATGCGGACAGGGAGCCACCGATGAACACGGCTGACCAGTACCTGAAGGCCATCTACCTCGTCCAGCGGGCCCAGGACGGCCCGGCGGCGACCGGGGCCGTCGCGGACCAGCTGGGCGTCAGCCCCGCGAGCGCCAACGAGATGATCGGCAAGCTCCAGGGCGAGGCGCTCGTCGAGCACGAGAAGTACAAGGGCGTCGACCTCACCGACGACGGCCTCGAGCGCGCCCGCTCGGCGCTGACGACCTACTGCATCATCGAGCGGTTCCTCGCGGACGTGCTCGGCGTCGCGGAGTTCCGCGAGGAGGCCGGCGAGCTCGAGAGCGTCATCGACGAGACGGTCGCGGCCCGGCTGGACACCATCATCGACCGCTGCGACCAGTGTCCCGACTGCTTCGACGTCGAGACCGACGCCTGCGAGTTCCTCGAGGTGCCGGTCGCCGCCGAGGACTGAGCGCCGCCGCGGTCGCAGGCGGTACGTTGAAGTCCCGTGCGGCCCCGCAGGCGGTACGTTCAAGTCCCGGTCGGACCCTGAGTTGAATCGGAGTCCCGTGGTGTAGTGGCCAATCATAGCGGCCTTTGGAAGTCAGCATGAACGGCTCATCTGGCTGGGGAGAGCCCAGGACCGCGGTTCGAATCCGCGCGGGACTATATTAGAATATTGTTATTATTGCTGCAGTCACTGCTCGCCGGTCACCCACTCCAGCGCCCGCCGCCAGAACGTCCCGTAGTCCTCCCACTCGACCAGCTCGAGGCCCCACTTCGGGCCGGGGTCCGAGGTGTACGCCAGCGCCCGCCCGTCGCCGGCCTCGCGCACCGCCAGCAGTGGGTCGCCGTCGACCGACGCCAGCCGCTTGGCGTCCGCGCGGACGCCCCCGACGCGGTTGTAGCCGTACATCGCCGGGAACGCCGCCCAGTCAAGCCCTTCGGTGATCCGGTGGCCCCGTTCGACCCGGTCGATGGCCACGCCCTCGGGCCGCTCGACGCGGTCGTCGAACACGTTCCGCGTCTCGACGGGCAGCAGCTCGGCCACGGGTGACTCGGCCCAGTTGCCGATGCCGTGGTAGCCCTGGAACGACATCCAGCCGCCGCAGTAGACCAGCCCGCCGCCCTCGCGGACGTAGTCGGCGATGAGCTGCGGCCGGTTCGGGCCGGGGATCTCCTCCGGCCGGAAGTGGGGCAGCAGCGTGTCGAGGCTGAGGTCCGAGACGATCAGCGCGTCGTAGGCCGCGAGCTCGTCGGCGGTGGCCGGGAACCGGTCGACCGTCTCGTGGGCCGGCAGGTGCTCGACCGCGAGGCCCGCCTCGGCCTCGAGCGCGCCGAGCAGCGGCTCGAAGTCCGCCAGCCGCCGGTTGAACAGCTGGACCGACTCGGCCCCGGCCAGGAAGTGGGTCGACTGGAGCTTGTCGTCGCCGACGTAGAGGACGTCCATGCCCGAGCGTCGGGCGCGGCCGGTAAATAGCGACGGCCCTCAGCGGTACCGCGGGTGGCGCCAGCCCCAGTAGGCGGCCATCTTCTCGACCCAGGCGTCGACGCCCCGGCCGAGCGAGCCCAGCCGGGCGCCGCCGTCGGCCAGGCCGTCGGGTCCGAGCCGGACGAACACGACGTAGCCGTCGGTGCAGTGGTAGAGGACGGCCTTCTCGCCGTCGCGGTCGAGCCCGACGAGGTGGCTGTGGTCGGGCGCGTCGTAGCGGAGCAGCTCCCGGGCGAGCTCGCCCGGGGCGCCGGTCGAGCGCAGCGTCCGGAGCGCGCGGGCCAGGTCGGCCTTGACGTCCTCGTACGGGGGGTCGGCGGCGGAGGCCATGGCGCGTCCGAGCGGCGACGGCGGGATAACCCCGGCCGGTGGACGGGCGGTGAAACTGAAAGTCGGCGGGGGTCAGTCGCCGTCGCGAACGCCGAACCGCCGGATCCACTTGTCCACGGTCCGGGGGTGACAGCCGAACGCGTTCGCGAGCGCGCGGACGTCGCCGTCGTGGCGCTCGTACTCGCGGCGGAGCAGCTCCTCGACCTTCCAGGGCCAGGGGTGGCCGTACGCTCGCGCGACGGCCGTCCGCGACGGGGTCTTCGGTTCGTGCATGGCCGGCGGGGCTCGCGGTCACGACGGTGGGCCGCGGCGGGGTTATAGCCGCGCCAGCGGCGGGGCGAAACTGAAAGTCGCGGCCGGCGGCCCGACGGCGCGCTGTGGGGCCTGCTGGGGCCGAGCCGCGGACCACGGGCTGGCCCACCCAAACGGTTTTGCCGCTCCCCGGTGTGTGCTACCGCGATGCACGCCGTGGCCGACACCGCCTCCTCGCTCGTCGAGGAGCTGGCGGGGGCCAGCAACGTGCTCCTCCTGTCGCCGGCGCTCGACGGCGGCGACGCGGAGGCCTGCAGCAGCCTGCTGTCGGCCGTGCCCGCGGAGCGGGCCGACGTGCTCTCGGTCACGTTCAACCAGTCGCCGGACGCGCGCCTGGAGCACTGGGGGTCGACCGGACGGCCCGGTGTCCCCGGCCAACCTGGGCTTCCTCGTCGTCGGCGAGAACGTCCGCTCGGCGGCGGCCGTCCAGCCCGGCGGCGGCCCGGGCCTCGACGAGGTCGGCCCGACCGTCCTCTCGGTGTCGAGCCCCGGCGATCTCACGGGCATCGGCATCAAGATCGGCGAGTTCCTCGAGGCGTGGGCGGACGACGGCCACGAGCTCGTGCTCTGTTTCCACACGCTGACGACGTTCCTGCAGTACGCGGACCTCCGGTCGGTCTACCAGTTCGTCCACTCGCTGACCGGACGCGTTCGCGTCGCCGGCGGCACGGCCCACTACCACCTCGACCCGACGGCCCACGACGAGCGGACCGTCAACACGCTGCTCGCGCTGTTCGACGCGGTCGTCGAGCGCGAGCCGGGCGGCCAGTGGGCGGTTCGGCGGCGGCGCTGACCGGCGGTCCCGGCGGACGAGCCGCGGGGCGCCGGGACCGGAACGCTTGTGTCCACGTATCGGCTACGCGGCGTCGATGCCCGACTGCGGCTACTGCGACGCCTCGTTCGACGACGAGGCGGCCCACCTGGACCACCTCGAGGCCGAGCACGCCGACGAGCTCGGGCCCATCGACCGGCGCCGGGTCGGGACCGAGGAGTCGGGCGGCCTGCCGACGGGCCCGATCGCGCTCGGCGTCGTGCTCCTCGCCGCGGCGGCCGTGGTCGGCTACGTCGTCTTCCTGCCCGGCGGCGGGTCGGGCGCCGGCGGCCCGACCGACCTCGGCGCCGTCCACTACCACGGCACGATGACGGTCGTGATCGACGGCGAACGGGTCGACTTCAGCCAGTCGGCGTACCAGCTCCAGGCCGACCCGTTCCACTTCGAGGCGGGGGACGGGGAGCGCTGGCACGTCCATGCCCGGGACGTCACGCTCGCCTGGGCGATGGATAGCCTCGGGATCGAGGTCACCGCCGAGACCGTCCGGTTCGACGGGACGACCTACGACGACGCCGACCCCGACACGACCGTCACGGTGACGGTCGACGGCGAGCCGGTGCAGCCCGCGAGCTACGTGCTGCAGCAGGGCGACCAGGTCCGGATCGTCGTCGAGCGGGGCTAGGTGCCGGCCAGCGTGAACGTGAGGCGCTCCTCGGCGGCGCCCTTCGTCTCCCGGCCCGTCACCGTGAGCTCGCCGATCTCGCCGGTCGACGCGACGTGGGTCCCCGCGCAGGCGGTCCGGTCGAGGTCGCCGATCTCGACGATCCGCACCTCGGTGATGCTCGACGGGAGCAGGTCCAGCCGGGTGCGTTCGGGGTCGAGCTCCGCCTCGGCGGCCTCGCGGTCCATCGTGTACCAGTCGACCGGGAGGTCGTCGTCGACGAGCGCGTTGAGCCGGGCCTCGACGTCGGCGAGGTCGGCCTCGTCGAACCGGTCGTAGGCGCAGTCGATGCGGGCCCGGTCCGCGTAGAGCTGGTTCCCCGTGGTCTCGGCGTCGAACTCCTCCAGCAGGACGGCCGAGAGCAGGTGCTGGGCCGTGTGATACCGCATGTGGGCGTGCCGGCGGTCCCAGTCGAGCTCGCCGGAGACGGCGGTGCCCGGCTCGGGGGGCTCGCCCTCGAGGACGTGGTAGACGGTGTCCTTCTTCTCGACGTCGACGACCGGCCACGTCGACCCGTCGGCGCTGAGGACGCCGGTGTCGTTCGGCTGGCCGCCGCCGGTCGGGTAGAAGCAGGTCCGGTCGAGCACCACGCGGTCGCCGGCCACGCGCTCGACGGTCGCGTCGAACGCCCGCTGGGCCGAGGCCTCGAGGTAGAGGGCGTCGGTCATGGCCGACCCGAGGCGGGGCGCCTACTTAACGGGCCGGCCACCGGGTCGGCGCCGGAGCCGCCCGACGGCGGGCCGACCGGGCGCCGTGTCGGGGTGTCGTAACGCTAAAGACCGGAACGGCCTACCGTTCGAACAACCATGAACAATCGCTCGCACGCCGGGGGTGGCTAGCCGTGGGCGTCGAGATCCGCGAGCCCGTCGTCTCCGAGGAGGAGTACGCCGGGATGGAGGCGTTCGTCCGGGAGTACCTCTCGGCGAGCGTCGCCAACGAGGAGGACGGCGGCCGGATGCGGTGGTACCCGTGGCACAGCGCCGACTACCGGTTCAACCACATCCTGAACGTCGTCGAGCTCGCCGCCGACATCGCCGAGCGCGAGGGCGCCGACGTCGACGTGGTCCGGGTCGCCGCGCTGTTCCACGACGTGGCGAAGCTCGAGGTCGACCAGGACGTCCACGCCGAGGCCGGCGCCCGCATCGCCCGGGAGTACCTCGAGTCCCACGCCGACTTCCCCGACCGGTTCGTCGACCGGGCCTGCGACGTCATCGAGAACCACTCCTACCAGGGGCCCGTCACCGACCTGTCGGTCGAGGCCCAGTGCCTCATCGAGGCGGACGTGCTCGACAAGGTCGGCGCGAACGGGACGGCGCTGATGCTCCTGCGCATGGGCTACGAGTCGCGCACCCACATGGCGGCCGCCGACATGGTCCAGCGCGTGCTCGACCGGGGGACGGACGTGCTCGACCGCATCGAGTCCGACACCGCCGAGTCCATCGCCCACGAGCGGCTCAAGCGGGTCAAGTGGTTCCGGGAGTGGCTCGAGGAGGAGGTCCCGGAGATGGACCACGCCGAGCCGCCGGAGTAGCGCCGGCGCCGTTCAGCCGACGAGCCCGAGCGCGTCGCCCAGGAACCAGAGCCCGAACCCGCCGAGGAGCACCGCGCTCGCGTAGGCGACGGCGGGGGCGAACTCGTCGACCCGGCGCCCGGCGACCACGAGCGACGCCGGGAAGCCGGTGATCCAGAGGCCGATGCCGCCGAAGAAGCCGACGATGAGCGCCGGGCTCCCGGTCTCGACGACGAGCACGTCAGCGAGCGCGTCGCCGACGTACGGGGTGTAGGCGAGGACGTCGACGGTGCCCGGTTCGAGCAGGCCCACGCCGACGGTCAGCCAGAAGACGATCTGGTAGGGGTTCGTCAGCGCGAGCACGAGCGCCTTCCAGAACCCCCGGCTCTCGGGCACATCGGCCTCCGACCAGTCGGCGGTGGCGTCGCGGACGGCGCCGTAGGCGAAGTAGAGCAGGAGCACGCCGCCGACCCCGACCATCGCGTTCCGGAGCGCCGGCACGGTCTCGACCGCGCGGACGGCGCCGAGGTAGGCCAGCACGAGGAAGATCGCGTCGGCCGTCATCGCGCCGAGGCCGGCCGCCACGCCCGCGAGCCAGCCACGGAGCACGCTCTCCTCGGCGATGACCGCGTTCATCGGCCCGGGCGGGGCGGCGAGGGCCAGCCCGAACACCGCCCCGAACCCGATGGCCCCGACGACGCTCGGCATCCGTCGGGGCTCGGCGGGAGCCGCGTAAAAGCGGTTCGTTCGCCGCGTGGCGAACCGACGGCCTTTCCACCCGGCTGGCCCTGCGTGGCGCCATGAGTTCCGACGCGGCCGAGCGCGCGGCCGTCGCCGAGCGGGCCGCCGAGGCGGGCGGCGCGGTGGCCCTGGAGACGTTCCGGGGCGGCCTCGACGTCGAGACGAAGGCGAACAAGACCGACTACGTCACGCGGGCCGACCGCGACGCGCAGGCGCGCGTCGTCGAGGTGCTCGCCGAGGCCTACCCGGACGAGCCGGTGGTCGGCGAGGAGGACGGCATCCCCTCGGCGCTGCCCGAGGCGGGTCGGGCCTGGGTCGTCGACCCCATCGACGGCTCGAACAACTACGTCCGCGGGCTGCCGACCTGGGTCACCAGCGTCGCCGCGGTGGTGGACGGCGAACCGGTCGCCGCGGCGACCCACTTCCCGGCGACGGGGGACACCTACGTCGCCGGGCGACGATGGGGTGAGCCGAAACGGCGAACCGGTCCGGGTGAGCGACGAGGCGGACCCGGAGGCCTGCAACGTGGTGCCCACCATCTGGTGGCCCCGCGAGCGCCGGGAGGAGTACGCCCGGGCGGTGAGCGGCATCGTCCGCCGGTTCGGGGACCTCCGCCGGTTCGGGAGCGTCCAGGCGACGCTCGCCTACCTCGCCGGCGGCTCGGTCGACGGCGCGCTCACCAACGTCGTGGCGAACCCCTGGGACACGGTGGCGGGGGTCCACCTCGTGCGCCAGGCTGGCGGGACGGTGACGGACCTCGCGGGCGAACGGTGGCGCCACGACGCCACGGGGCTGGTCGCCTCGAACGGCGAGATCCACGACGAGGTGCTCGAGGTCGCCCGATCGATCGGGGACTGATAGCACGGCTGATACGAGGGTCGGCGCCCGACGGGCTACCTATGAGACAGTAGCTCAGGAAAGCGCTCGGGAGCGGGCGTAGCCCGGGCGATAGCAAGTTTTAACAGCTAACTATCGGATTCTCCACGCGGATCACGTCATGATTGGACGACGACAGTACCTGAAATCGGCGGGGGCCACGGGCGCAGCGCTACTGACAGCAGGTTGTATCGGCCAGTTCGGCGACCAGCCGTACAACAACGGCGAGGTCAACTTCCTGATGTCGCCGACCGAGCCGCAGGACCTGATGACCAGCCAGTACGCGCCGGTCGGGGACCAGTTGGAGTCCGCGACGGGCCAGCCGGTCGACCTGCGCTACTCGCGCAGTTACTCCACGATCCTGCAGGCGCTCGGGTCGGGCAACGGCGACATCGCCGAGACGGGCCCGTTCGCGGCCGCCCTCGGCGTGAAAGCCGACAAGATCGAGATCGCGCTCCAGCGCCACGCGTTCGGCAGCTGGACGTACCACTCCGTCATCGTGACCAGGGAGGACACCGACATCGAGTCGGTGGAGGACCTCGCGGGCAAGAAGATCGCCTTCGCGGACATCACCAGCGCGAGCGGCTCGCTCTACCCGCTCTTCATGATCAAGGACGCCGGGTTGAACATCGGCGAGGCCCCGGGAAGCTCCGAAGGCGCCGACTTCGAGGGCTCGTGGTCGAGCCACGCCCAGGCGGCCGAGGCCCTGAAGGCGGGCCAGGTCGACGCCGCCGGCGTCGGCCGGTTCATCGTCTGGGACTACGGCGCGGACGACTACCAGGAGGGCATCCGCGAGGTCGACCGCGAGAGCGGCATCCCGCGCGCCCCGATGATCGTCAGCCCGACCCTCGATGATGAGGAGAAGACCACCCTCATCGACGCGATGAAGAACGCGCCCGATTCGATGTACCTGGGCGCCGACGGCGAGGCGGACACCGACGACGACCTGTGGTTCGACGGCGTCCGCCCCGCCGACCTGTCGACCTACCAGCCGGTCGTCGACGTGGCCAACACCCTCGGCCTGTCGACGGACCTGCTCGACCAGGGCACCGCCTAAGTCGGAACTACCAAGGGTCGGTCACCCATCTCTCGTCGCTAATGCCCGCCGTCACTGTCGAGCATCTCACGAAGGTATACGGGGAGGAGACCGTCGCGCTGGACGACGTCTCGTTCACGGTCGAGGACGGCGAGTTCGTCGTCATCCTCGGCCCGTCAGGGGCGGGCAAGTCGACGCTCCTTCGGATCCTCAACGGTCTCACGTCGCCGACGAGCGGCTCGGTCTACATCGGCGACGAGGAGATCACGGGGGCGCGGCAGGACATCGCGATGGTGTTCCAGCTCCACTACATCATCGAGTCGATCAGCGCCTATCGGAACGCGCTGACGGGCGCGCTCTCGCGAGCGGACTTGCTGGAGAGCGTCCTCACCCAGTACGACCGCGAGGACAAGGAGGCCGCGCTGGAGGCGCTCGAGACCGTCGGGCTGCTCGAGGAGGCCGAGCAGCGGTCCGGGTCGATGAGCGGGGGACAGAAGCAGCGGGTCGGCATCGCGCGGGCGCTGGTCCAACGGCCCGCGCTGCTGCTCGCCGACGAGCCGGTGGCGAGCCTGGACCCGAAGGCCGCGAGCACCGTGATGCGCTACATGAAGACGGCCGCCGAGGAACGGAACCTGACGACCATCGCGAGCCTCCACCAGGTCAACATCGCCCGCGAGTTCGGCGACCGGTTCATCGGCATCAAGGACGGCGAGGTCGTCTTCGACGGCGACCACGAGGCGATGACGATGGAGGCCGTCGACGAGATCTACTACGAGGACGCCGATGACGCGCCCGCTCGGGAGGCGGTCTGACGTGGCGACGGACATCGCCTCGGTGCTCGAGACGATCGAGCGCCACCAGCGTCGCCGGCGGCTGCTGACGGTGATCGGGTTGGTCGTCGTCGGCATCGTGACGGTGGTCGGCGCGACGTTCCTCGGGTTCAAGGTGGCCGACCTGTGGCGGCAGCTCCCCATCTGGCTCGAGTCCGTCGGCCAGTTCGTCTCGCCGGACTTCGAGCGGTTCACCATCTGGTCGCAGGCCAACGGGGTCGGGGGCTGGGCGGGCTTCTTCGAGAGCTTCCTCCACCCGGGGACGCTCGTCCACAGCCTGGTCGAGCAGGAGGGCATCGTCGGCGCGAGCGTCGTCACCATCGTGATCGGCTTCACCGGGACGGTCATCGGCTTCCCGCTCGCGCTGCTGTTCGGCGTCCTCGGCTCCGAGCGCGTGACGCCGTTCCCGTTCAACTTCATCTTCCGGGGCACGATGTCCACCATCCGCGCGGTCCCCGCGCTGGTCTGGATCCTCATCTACGTGCCGCTGGCGGGCATCTCGCCGGTCTCGGCGATGCTCGCGGTCGGCACCGACACCATCGGGAACCTCGGCCGGCTGTTCACCGACGAGCTCGAGGAGATCGAGGAGGGTCCCATCGAGGCCATCCGATCGACCGGGGCCTCGGGTTCGCAGACGGTCATCTTCGGCATGCTCAGTCAGGTGCACACCTCGTTCATCGCGTGGACGCTCTACATCCTCGAGATCAACGTCCGGATCGCCATCAGCCTCGGCGTCGTCGGCGCCGGGGGCATCGGCCAGTACATCAACCTCCGGATCGGCCTGCTGGAGTTCAGCCAGGCCGCCGCGGGCATCTTCATGGTCATCGTCATCGTCATCAGCGTCGAGCTGGTCTCCTCGCGGCTGCGCGCCCGGCTGCGCCCCGGCGAGCACGAGGGCACGGGCTTCCTCGAGTCGCTCCGGAACCTCGGCGACATGGGCTCCTGGATCGGCACGGGCTCCGGGAAGCCCTGAGCCGGACGGGCGCTACACGCCGGCGAGTGCGTGGCTCCGCAGGACGTCGGCGTCCTTGACGCCCGCGCCGGTCGAGAGCAGGACGACCGTCGCGTCCGGGCCGAGCGCGCCGCGCTCTGAGAGCGCCCGAGCGCCGGCGGCCGCCGCGGCCGGCGTGGCGCCCATCTCGAGCCCCTCGAGCCGGGCGACCTCGAGGGCGGCCTCGAGGATGTCGTCGTCGGGCATCGCCACGGCGCCGCCGTCGCTCTCGCGCATCGCCTCGAGCACCAGCGGGCTCGCGCCCGGGTCGGGGATCTCGATGCCGGCGCAGACCGTGTCGGGCTCGGCCCACGCCTCGTGGACCGGCCGCCCGGACTCCCAGGCCTCGACGATCGGCGCACAGCCCGTCGATTGCGCCGCGTAGAGCGGCGGGAGGTCGTCGACCAGGCCGAGCTCGCGGAACTCCTTCGCGGCCTTGTGGACGCCCACGAGGCCGACGCCGCCCCCCGTCGGGTAGACGATGGCGTCGGGCGCCTCGTAGTTCAGCTGCTCGAGGATCTCGTGGCCCATCGTCTTCTTGCCCTCGTGGCGGTACGGCGTGACGAACGTCGCCGTCGGATACCAGTCGTCGTGCGCGTCGAGGGCGTCCTGGAACGCGGCGCCCGCGCCGCCGATGCCGCCCTCGACGGTCGTCAGCTCGCCGCCGTGGACCTCGACCATCGCCTTCTGGGTGAACCCGGCCCGCTCGGGGAGGAACACGTGGGCGTCGAGGCCCGCCCGGGCGGCGTACGCCGCGGCCGACTGGCCCGCGTTGCCCGCGGAGGCCAGCGCGACGTCGGTGGCGCCGTGGGCCGCCGCGGCGGTCACCGCCATCGCGTGGCCGCGGTCCTTGAACGTCGCCGTCGGGTTCCGGCCCTCGTCCTTCAGGAGCACGCGGCCGACGCCGTAGGCCTCGGCGAGGGCGGGGCACTCGACGAGCGGGGTGGCGCCCTCGCCCAGCGTCACCGCCGATCCCCGCGAGAACGGCAGCAGCTCCCCGTAGCGCCACATCGAGTCGAACGGGCGCTCGGCGAGCGCCTCGCGCGTCAGGTCGACGGCGTCGAGGTCGTACGTCGGGTCGAGGATGCCGCCACAGTCCGGGCAGCGGTGGGTCGCCGCCGCGGCGGTGAACCGGTCGCCGCAGTCCACGCAGGCGAGGCCCGTGAACGCGTCCGTGGTGTCCATGGCGGCCGGTGGACGACCGGTGAGAAAAGGGCTCCGGGCGTCGCGGCTCACGGGAGCCAGACGAGCCGACCGGTGGCGGCCGCCACCACGAGGAGGTAGAACAGCGTGCCCAGCGCCGCGCTCGTGACGACCAACGACGGCGGGTCCCGGCCGGGGAGGGTGTGCCGAACGACCGGGATCTCGGTGACGGTCGGGCGGGTGAGCACCCAGTTCATGCCGACCGCGAGGGCGGCGACGACGGCCGGCCCGGTCAGGAGGCTGTTCATCACGCCCAGCAGCCAGTCGGTCGCCGCGTCGGTCAGGGTGAACGTCGCGACCGGTCCGAGGACCGCTCCCGGGACTGGCACCCCCGGGACGAGCCCGCCGTAGTTCGCATAACCGAAGATGACGAGACCCAGGCCGACGGCGCCCAGCTTCACCCGGGCCCGGCGGGCCGGGTCGACCGCCCGGGGCAGCACGAACAGGCCCAGGAGGAATACCGCGTTCATGCCGATCCACGGGCCGAGGTTCTGGAGCGCCAGGGGCAGGCCCGTCGCGAGGATGCCGACGCTGAACCAGTCGAGGCTGAGCACCTGGCTGCTCGGGCAGGCCCCCGAGAGGATGGTCCGGCGGTGGCGCGGGTGGGCGAGGTAGAACCCGGCCCGGAGGCCGATGAACACGGGGACGAGCAGGAGGTAGGCCGCCAGCCGGACCACCAGCCCGCCCGGCCCGGCGATGGCGCCGATCGCGAACGCCGTCGAGAAGTCGAGCACGCCGTTGACGAGCCAGAACGTGAGCAGCGACGGCGCGAAGACGCAGCCGTGGATGAGCGTCGTCAGGTGGCCCACCGAGGCGCCAAACTCCTGGTCCAGCAGGTCGCCGAACGCCGTACCGACGGCGTCGGCGTGTCGGCGGACTGATTGGAGGGGCCGGGCGCGGGACATGGCGGGGAAGTAGGTAACTAATAGTTACTCAACGTGGGCCTTGAGCCTTCCGACGCCGGGCGCCCCGAGCGCCAGCGCGCCTCAGAGGTAGGCCTGCAGCGAGCCCAGCGGCGGGAAGACGAGCGGCTCGTTCGCGTCGGCGTCCCAGACGACCGGCTGGAAGTCGGTGACGGTCGAGAGGAACGGCGACAGGGGGTCGCCGTCGGCCCACCGGTTGACGGCCGTGCCGCGAACGGCCGGGTTGAACGATGGGAGCCCGAGCACGGCAGCCCCGTCGCGGGCGTGCGCCCCGTAGAGGTAGCAGGGCCGGCGCCGCCCCTCGATCTCGATGACGGGGTGGTCGTGGCCGACGACGTAGCGCTCGCCGGTCCGCTCGGGGTATTCGTGGCCGTGACAGACGATCGTGCCGTCGGCGAGCCCGTGGGCGGGCGTCGGCTCGATGTCGGTCAGCGACCCCAGCAGGGTGTCGTGGTTCCCCTCGACGAGCACCAGTTCCGCATCCGCCGCGGCCGTCCGTTCGGCCAGGTCGTCCAGCGCGTCGCGGGCGGCCTCGGGGACGAAGCCGAACGCGTGGAGGACGTCGCCGGCGAGCACCAGCTCGGCGGGCTCGAACCGGTCGACCAGCTCGGCGAGCCGTTGGACCATCGCGGGGCCGCCGTCGAGCGGCGCGTCGACGGCCGAGGCGGCGGCCTTGCCCAGGTGCAGGTCGGCGGCGATCAGGCACTCGGATTCGGGCAGGTAGACCGCGCGGTCCCGGACGACGCCGAACGGCTCAGCGGCCGTCGGCATCCACGGCCAACGCCGCGTAGAGGTCGTACTCCGTGCGGGTGACGACGAAGAGCGCCTCCTCGACGAGCCCGAGCAGCTCCGGCACGGTGCGGACGACCAGCCAGGTGATGGCCACCAGGGCGACGATGGAGAGGCTCTGGCTGAGCACCCGGTCGGCGATGAAGAACGAGACCAGCCCCGGCTGGGTGTAGCCGGTGACCGCCATCACGGGCTCGACGAGGATCTGGAACCACTGCTCGCCGAAGGCGACCGCGATGAACACGTTCCGGACGACGTTGAGCAGGTAGATGATGCCGGCGGCGATCCCGATGCCCTTGAGCCGCCGGCCCAGCGGGGCGTCGAGCGCGCCGATGAGGCCGGCGAAGATGGCGATCGAGCCGAGCCCGGTGCACGCCAGCACGATGTGGGTGACGAACTGCTCGCCCCCGGAGTTGAACAGCAGCGCGCTCTGGTAGCCGTGGTCGGGGCCGGCCATGAGCGTCACCTCGTAGCCGAGCGTCGTGATGACCCAGTGGATCTGGGCGGCGACGCCCTCGATGGCCCGCTGCTCGAGCCAGGCGATGGTCGTGAACGGCAGGTACAGGAGGCCCATGAGCGCGACGGCTCGGGAGAGGGTGAACAGCCGCTCGCGGCCCTGCCAGAGCAGGTAGCCCGCGTAGAGCGAGCCCGGGACGGCCAGCGCGCTCAGCACGGTCTCGATCGGGCTCTTCATGACGAACGCGAAGCGGGGCACGAGCAGCAGCCAGAAGACGGCGAAGCCGACCCAGGCGGCGGCCGCGACGGCCCGCGAGAGGTCCGGCTCGCGCTCGCGGAGGCCCCAGGCGGCGACGAGGAGGGCGATGACGACCCACGCGACCGCGTCGGTCACGCCGGTCGGGACGACCGGAATCACGGGCTGTGGGAGGGGGCGTCGGGATAAAGGCCTGACGGCTGCGGCCCTCCCCGCTCGCTCCTCGGCCCCGGGCCGCCCTCAGTCGAAGTACCGCAGGTCCTCATCGCCCGTCGCGCTGGTCTCCGCGGCGTCCATCGTCTGGAGCTCGCTGACCATCGACTCCAGCTCCTCGGCCCGGGCCTCGAGGGTGGCGAAGTCGACCTCGAAGCCGAGCACCCGCTGGAGCACCTCGAGCACGGCCTGGGCGCTCGTCGGGTCCACGAGGTAGCCGCTGGTCTCGCCGAGCAGGCAGGCGGCCTCGAGCCCGCGTCGGCCGCCGAGCCCGAGCAGGAGCCCGGTCGTGCCCACGATCCCGCCCGGCGGCTCGCCGGGCCGGAACTCGACGCCCGCGGCCTCGAGGCGGTCCCGCATGCCCGCGTCGCTGACCGCGCCGATGACGGCGGGCTCCTCGACGAGCTCGCCGGTCGGCACGCCGCCCAGCGCGACGACCTCCGCGACGCCGAACGACTCGGCGACGTCGAGGAACGCCTCGCTGAGCCGGTAGTGCCCGCGGAGGTCCTGGGCCTGGTGGTCGCCGACGAGGACGAGGGCGTCCCGGTCGCCCGCGCCGACGGCGTAGAACTCGGCGGCGGCGAGCTGGCCGAGGCCGTCGTCGTCGACGGTGATCTGCGGCGGGAAGTGCTCGGAGACGACCCGGCGGACCAGCTCGCCGTCGAGCTCCTCGACGAGGTGCTCGGCCGCCAGCTTGCCCACGTGGCCCACCCCCGGGAGCCCCTCGATCAACACCGGCTCGGTCAGCGTCGGGTCGGCGACCGCCTCGACCTCGACGGGCTGCATGGCGCTACCCGCGGCCGCCCCGTTTAAGAGCACGTCGGTAGGCCCCGTAGCGGTCCTCGGGGTCGAACGGCGCGGGGGCGCTGTTGACGGCCGTCGCGCCACACTCGGGACAGCGCTCGCCGAGGGTGTACACCGGGCGCTCGTGGGCGGCCGCCCAGTCGACACAGACCCGGATGTCGGCCTTCACGGCTCGGCGTGCGCGCCGGGGGCAGAAAACGGTGGCGGGCCGGCTCAGGCTTCCTCGTCGGAGCGGCGCTCGCGGTGGAAGTCGGCCTCGCCGCCGGCGGCCTCGATCGCCTCGACGGCCCGCTCGGCGCTCTCCTCGAGCGAGCGCTCGGCGAGCTTGTAGTCCGGCGCTCGCACCCGGATGCGGTACTCCGGGGAGCCGACGTAGGAGACCTCGAGCTCGACCTCCTCGGGCACGTCGCCGTTGCCCTCGGCGGCCTGGAGCGCCTCCTTGATCGCGTCGACGCCCGCCTCGGTGGCGCAGGTCAGGTCGACGTAGCCGCTCACCGAGACGTAGGGGACCGAGACGTTCTCGCGGGCGGTGTCGACGATGGCGTCGGCGGCCTCGTCGTCCAGGTCCAGGCCGTCGAGCGCCTCGCCGCCGTGGATGGCGGCGGCCTCGAAGCCGTCGTAGAGCGTCTCGTACTCGGCGAGCAGCGCGCCGGCGACGTCCGCGTAGACGTCGTCGTCGGCGTCCTCGCCGAGCGCGAGGGTCAGCCAGTTGTCGGCCTTCTGCTCGTTCTTCCAGGCCTGGATCGTGTCCGAGCGCTGGTGGTCGTTGACGTCCTTCAGCGAGAGGTCGATCTGCTGGCTCGAGGTGTCGACGTCGAGCACCTTGCAGACGACCGTCTGGCCCTCGCGGATGTGGTCGCGGACGTTCTTGATCCAGCCGGAGGCGACCTCGGAGATGTGGATGAGGCCGCGCTTGTCGTCGTACTGCTCGAGGTCACAGAAGACCCCGAAGTTCTCGATCTCGTCGACGTCGCAGACGACGAGCTCGCCGGTCTCGGGCCAGCCGGAGAACTTCATCTCGCCTCGACGGCCTCGACGACCTCGCCCCGGAGCGTCGCCGCGCCGCCCGTCGGCTCGGCCAGCACCTCGCCGCAGTCGTCACAGCTGATCTGGGTCGAGGCCCGCTCGAACACGACCTGCTCGTGCTCACAGGAGGGACAGGCCACGCGGAGGAAGGCGCCTGCCATGCTCACTCCTGGAACTCGAGGCGGCCGGCCCGCCAGCCCTTGCGGAGGTGGGCCTTCCCGCAGTCCGCACAGCGGTACTTCAGGTTGGTCCGCTTGGTGGGCTTGTCCCCGCCCGGGACCTTCGAGAACTTGCCGTCGTTCCCGATGCCGGAGTTGCGTTTGCGCTGGCGGTCGATCCACTTCATCCCCGTCTCGCGGCCGCGACGCACCTTCTCCACCTCGTGCTCGGTGTGGGCGTCGCAGTGGGGACAGTACGTGTTGAACCGGCGGGGCATCTGCATGGTTGTTGAACCCCGGTTCGGCATGGGCGCTCAAAACCCCACCGGTCTCCGGCCGCCGGCGGTTAGCGGGGGCCGTAGAACACCCAGTACCGGGCGAGGCCGACGACCCACGCGAGCAGCCAGAAGCCGAGGTAGCCGAAGACGCCGACGCGGAGGCGAACGCGCCACTTGTCCATGTCCTCGTGGAGCGCCGAGAGCTCGACGTCGGGGTCGGGCTCGTGGTAGAGGTCGTGGCGGCGTTTCACCTGGAAGATGCGCGCGATGCCCGTGAGCGCGAACGCCAGCATCGCGTACGCCTGGAACCCCAGGAAGGCGTGGACGCCCGTGAAGCCGTCGAGCTGGTCCAGCAGCCGGGGCAGCATCCACCCGAGGATCGGCAGCGTGGTCAGCGCGAGGCCGACCCCGATGAACGACAGATGCCGGACCAGGATCCGCCAGGTCACGACGTCCTCCCGGAGCACGACCCACGCGCCGTAGAGGTAGAAGGGCAGGCTGGCCGAGACGGCGGCCGCGGCGAGCGTCGCGGCCCAGAACTCGGCGGCCGTGGGCATGGCTCGGCGTTCGCGAGGCGGCGCCATAACGCGTCCGGAACCGGGTCGCAATCGGTTTACCCGTCGGCCGGCAAGCGCCGACGATGGCTGACCGGGAGCCGGCCGAGGGGCCCGACGACGAGGGCCCGGACGCCGACGCGGACGCGCCGGACGTCGGGGAGGCCGAGGACCCGGAGACGCTCCGGGAGGCGGTCGAGGCGAAGTACGACTTCGACGACTTCCGGCCGGCGGACATGGCCGAGATGACCGTCGAGGAGTGGGAGGCCGCCTTCGACGCCGACACCTGGATCACCGGCCCGGCGCTGATCGACCGCGTCGAGGCCGAGCTCACGGGGCGCGTGGCGGACGGCGAGCTGTTCGCGGTCGTCGAGCGCCACGAGCTCGACGACGGCCCGCGCCTGCTGGTCTACTCGGACGCCGAGTACGCGGTGGTCGGCCCGGACGGATCGGTCGACGGCGAGGGCGCGCTCCGCCGGGAGGTCGAGCCGGTGGTGGCCCTCTGTTCGATGGACCGCTTCGAGGTGGCGACGCCCCCGGCCGGCGCGGGGCTGCCCGACCCGTCGACGATCGAGCCGGGCTCGGGCGACCTCGGCCACCGGCTGCTGCTCGCCGTCGCGGTCTTCCAGCTCCTCGCGGGGCTGGTGCTGCTGGTCTCGCCGGTGTTCTTCCCGCTGGGGCCGGGCGCGGGCGCGCTGACGACGGTCATCGGGCTGATCTTCGTCGGCGTGGCCGTCGTCCTCGGGGTGCTGGTCGCGAACGCCCGGCTCTCCGACCGGTTCCGGGCCGCCGAGTACCGCGAGCGCCTCGAGGCCGCCGGGGTCGGGCGCGACGGGCGGCCCTCGTTCTTGCCCGACCTCGAGGCCGCTGGGGAGGCCGAGGCCCGGGCCGACGAGGCGGACGTCTGAGGCCCGAGAACAGGGCCGCACCACCCTTGGAAATTCCGGCCCCGCGAACCCCGGCGACCCCGACGCATCGGTGGGTTTAAGCGACTGCCCTCCCGACGGCCGAATACATGAGACGGCGGGAGTTTCTGCGGGCCGCGACCGGCGCAGCCGGCGCCGCCGCGGCGGCCACCGGGGGGGCCTCGGCCCAGGAGACCGCGACCCCCTCCCCCACCGAGACGAGCGGCGGGGCCGAGGACGGCTCGGGCGCGACGGTCCAGATGGACCTCGTCGACTTCGCCTACGAGCCGGGGACCGAGGAGCCGCTCACCATCCCGCCCGGGACGACGGTCGAGTTCGTGTGGCAGACCCCGAGCCACAACATCAACGTCGACAGTCAGCCGGACGGGTCGGACTGGGAGGGCCACATGCCCGTCGAGAACACGGGGTTCGAGACCTCCCACACGTTCGAGGTCGAGGGCACCTACGAGTTCCACTGTGACCCGCACCAGAGCCTCGGGATGGAGGGGACGATCGAGGTGCAGGAGGGCGCCGCGCTGCCCGGCGAGGGCGGCGGCGGTGGCGGTGGCGGCGGCGAGGTCGACCCGGAGCACATGGGCGTCCCGATCCAGGCCCACTTCGTCGGGCTGGCGACCATCCTGATGCTCGGGGTCTCGCTGGTGTTCACGTTCTTCCTCCTGAAGTACGGCGAGACGCCCCACTCGGGCTATCCCAAGAGGTGACCTGATATGGCATCATCCGGCTCCACGTACGGCGACATCTACCGCTACGAGCCCGCCCGGGAGAGCACCGCCGCGGCGGTCGCCATCGTCGTCCTGACGCTCATCGAGATCGTCCTCGTGGGCGTGTTCACGTTCGGGCTGATCTCCGGCTGGGGGTTCACCGAGTACGGCAACATGTACCTCGGCGGCGTGCTGGCGCTGGTCTTCATCGACCTCTCGTTCATCCTCCTGCTCTACCGCAAGGAGTTCCTCCCCGACGTGATGATCGTCAAGAAGCGCCGCCGGAAGTACGAGGACCTCTACACCCGCGAGGAGGACGTCGAGGGCGAGTCCATCGGCGACGGGGCGCTCGAGGCGTTCAAGCGCGCGGTCTACCCCTACTACAAGCGATAACATGGCCAACGACGACAAGTACCCCGGCAGCTCGGGACGGCGGCGGTTCGTGAAGGGCGTCGTGGGCAGCGCCGCGCTCGCTGGCGTCGGCACCTCCGCCGGCGCGATGATCAACACGACGACCAACCCCACCGGGAAGGGCGGGGGCGCGATCGAGTACTTCGGCGTGGAGAACACGGACGGCCCGGCGCCCCGGGCGATGCCACAGATCCCCATCCGGATCGACTCGGAGGGGTTCCTCCAGGGCCTCTGGCCGGAGGTCACCGAGGTCGAGGAGGGCGGCCGGACGATCAAGGTCGCGGAGACCGACCTCGGCGGCATCACCTACTCGAGCGAGTGGTACCAGTACTGCGGCGTCCAGACGTTCCCCGGCGTCCAGCCGGACGCCGACCAGGACCAGTACCTCCGGTACGCGAACAACCCGCCCTACACCTGGCAGCAGGAGGAGGTGAACGCGGGCGACCGCGTCCACATCGACGACTTCGAGGACTACGGCAGCTGGGGGAACGAGATCGGGCGCTCGGGCGTCGGCAAGCCGGCCTTTGCGACCTGGCGGTCCCAGGACGTGCCGCCGGGGAGCACGATGCCGGTCCAGCTCATCCGGAGCGAGCTCATCGAGGAGCAGGCGCCCGACGACGCCTGGCTCTCGGCGAGCACCCGGGAGGGCTTCATGGCCTTCCTCGACAAGTGCACCCACTTCTGCTGTGTGCCCGGGTTCAAGTCGTTCGGCGACAGCGCGAAGTTCGCGGCCGAGGACAAGGTGTACTGCCAGTGTCACCAGTCGGTCTACGACCCGTTCAGCATCGTGAAGCGCGCGTACGTGGCGCTCCCGCGCCCGGAGGACGGCTGAGATGAGCCTCGAACCCGCCGACGACCACGACCACGACGCCTGGCTCGCCGAGCGCGACCTGACGCCCATCGAGTCGATCTACCTCACGACGCTGATCTGGCTCGACAAGCGCCTCCGGCTCGTGGACTACCTCGAGCTGCTCGAGACGCTCTACTACCGCATCAACCTCCAGATGCCACGGAGCCACACCGAGCAGTACGACCTCGACAACAAGTTCTGGTACTGGTACCCGCTCTACTCGCTCGGGTCGTTCTCGCTGCTCGCGTACGTGATCGCGGCCATCTCGGGCGCGCTGCTGGGCTTCTACTACGCGCCGGCGACCGCCGGCGATCCCTCCTCGGCGTACAACCAGATCGTCTTCATCATGACCGAGCTGAACTTCGGGTTCATGCTCCGGAGCATCCACCGCTGGTCCGCCCAGGTGATGGTGGCGGCGGTGTTCCTCCACATGCTGCGGGTCTACTTCACGGGCGCCTACAAGGAGCCCCGGGAGCTCAACTGGCTGCTCGGGATCCTGCTGTTGATCCTGACGCTGCTGTTCGGCTACTCGGGCTACCTGCTGCCGTTCGACCAGCTGGCGTTCTGGGCCGGCCAGATCGGCGTCGAGATGGCGCTGTCGGCCCCGATCGTCGGCGAGTTCGGCGCCCAGCTGCTCTGGGGCGGGTTCTCGATCGGCCAGCCGACGCTGCAGCGGATGTACATCCTGCACGTCTTCCTGCTGCCGTTCGCGCTGACGACGCTGATCGCGGTCCACATCGGCATCGTCTGGATGCAGGGTATCGCGGAGCCCCACTGATCATGACCGGCAACGACTCCACCGACGCGGCGGACGGCGACGCGGTCCGGACCGACGGCTCGGGCCTCGTGCCCCCGGACGACGAGGCGCCCAACTGGCTCGAGCGCAAGGAGCGCGCGGCCGGGCTGGCGCGGCTCACCTACGAGTACTTCGAGCGCTCCCGGCGCGAGGACGACGAGCTCCGCCGGGAGTCGACCTACCTGGAGCGCGACGTGCTGGGCTTCCCGACGTGGCCCCACGAGACCATCCGGAACCTCGCGATCACGAGCTTCTTCGTCGGGATGGTGCTCTTCCTCTCGGCGGCGATGCCGCCCCACATCGGGCCGCCGGCGAACCCGAGCCGGACGCCCGCGATCATCCTGCCCGACTGGTACCTCTACTGGTCGTTCGGGCTGTTGAAGCTCGGGCCGCTGAACCCGGACCTCGCCATCCTCGGCGGGGACAAGCTCATGGCCGACCGGACGTTCGGCGTGCTCGCCAACGGCGTCCTCGTCGTGCTGGGCGTCATGCTGCCGTTCGTGAACAAGGGCTCGGCCCGCCGGCCCGTCGAGGAGCCCTTCTGGGGCGCCGCCGGGGTGTTCGGCATCGTCCTCGCGTTCACGCTCAGCATCCTCTCCATCAAGAACCTCGTGCCGATGGAGTCGCACATCCTGTTCGACCTGTCGTTCATCCTGCCGGTGATGGCGGCCGTGATCGCCTACCCGGTGCTGCGGGCGATGCGCGAGGGGTACATGTTCGACCTCAACCGGCGGTACTACCGGCTCCGGCCGCCGAAGTAGCCGGATGGCCGACGCCCCGGGGTCGGACGACCGCGACGTCGTCGTCCCGCTACGGCTCTACAAGACCGTCGTCGTCTTCTCGACGCTCCTCGCCGTCGTCGGCGTCGTCGCCGGCTTCATGGTCCTCGACGCCGCGACGCGCGCCGGTCGCGCCGCGCCCTCGGAGGTCGACGCGGGGCTGGCGCTCGTCGGCCTCGCCCTGATCGCCGGCGGGGGCGCCGTCTACGTCTTCGGCTCGCGCTTTCGCGCCCCGGGAATGGGAAAGGCTAAAGACGACACCGACGAACCCCCGAGCGATGGCTGACGAGTTCGTGAAGGGCCTCGGGATCGTGTCCGCGGCGGGGCTGGGCTGGATGACGCTCTCGGGCTGGTACACCACGCCCGGCTTCGAGGACGCCCAGCTGATCGGCGAGGCCCCGGAGACCGTCGACGTCTTCGGCGAGCTCGCGCTCGTCTCCCGGGAGATGCTGTTCTGGTTCATGGTGCTCGGCGCGCTGACGTTCTGGGTCGTCATCCCCGGGCTGAACCAGGTGCGCGCCTCGCTCGCCGACGAGGACGAGGCGTAGGCGGCCGGCGGCGTTCTTCGACGCTCGTGTGTGGATCGTGAGCGCCCGCGCGGCGACGAGCCCGCCGCTCGTGAGCGATATTGAGCGATCCGCCGTGGTGAGCGTTCCGTCCCGGCGAGAGCCTCAGACGATGAGCTCCCAGAACGGCTTCACGAGGAAGAAGAGGCTCTGGAAGGCGGCGTAGGCGAGCGCGAGCCCGGAGCCGACGAGCGCGGCCTTCGGGCGCTCGAGCGCCCAGTCCTGGCGGAGCTCCAGCTGGCGGCCCTCGAACTCGAAGAAGTCCGCGAGCACCGTGCCGAGCACGATCACCGAGAGCACCGTGCCGGCGTGGAGGTGGAGCGTGAGGTAGTAGAACGAGCCGAGGACGAGCAGCGCGTTCGACGCCTCGTGGAGTCGGTGTCGCGAGAGGGCGTCGGCACCCGAATCGGCCTGTTCGACGTGGGCGCGGTGGGCCAGCAGGCGCGTGCCCATGTTCGCGACCACGAGGACGAGCACGACGTACTCGATGACTGGCGCGACCAGCGCGTCCAGTGGTCCGAACAGGGCCGGTTCGACCATGTAGGTGCCCTCTGACCGACGGGCATTAGAGTTTTTCCAATCGGGCCGGGGTGGCCGAGACGCTCACCGGGGCGGGACCACGGTCTCGAACGTGCCGTCGGGGGCCAGCGAAACCGTGGCCGGGCCGGCCAGCCGCCGGCGTTCACGGCCGTCGAGCAGCAGCGAGACGTCGCCCTCGTCCCGCTCGATCCGGAGGAGGGGCTCGTCGTCGGGCGCCACCACCCACGACGCGGTGCCGAGCCCGAACGGGGCGATGGGGACGACCGCAACGGCGTCAGTGTCGAGCCCGAGGCGGGGGCCCCCGGCCGCGTGGGCGTAGCCGTGGCTTCCCGCCGGCGTGGCCGCGACCACGCCGTCCGCCCGGAACCGCGACCGTGCCCCGCCACACTCGAGGCTGTACTCCGAGATCCGGCCCGGGTCGCTCCGCACCAGCGTGACGTCGAACAGGGCTTGACCGACGGGCTGGCCCTCGACCTCGACGGCCAGGAGCGCGTTCGTCCTGGTCGCCACCGTGCCGTCCAGGAACGCCTCGACGGCCGCGGGCACCTCGTCCATGGCGGCGGCCGGGAGGCCGTCATCGATGCCCACCGGGAGCACGGGCGCCCCCGGATCGATGCCGACGAGGTCGATCAGCGCCGGCTCGCCGATGGCCACGAGAACGTCCGCCCCGCCGGATTCCGCGGCCTCGGCGTCCACGCGCGAGGCGTCGAGCCCGGCCTCGCCGAGCGCCGCCGCCAGGCGCTCGGCCGGCCCCTCCGCCCCGACGACGCCGATCATCGTCGGTGGCTCCGACGCGTGGCCACAAAAAGCCCGACCTAGTACGGCCAGTCGCCGATGACCCGCATGCCCTCGGCCGTGTCCTCGTCCTCGAGCTGCTCGGCGATGGCCTCGGGCGCCCGGTGGGGGACCTCGACGTCGTCGCCGGCCAGGTCGACGGTCAGCTCGGTCAGGAGCACCGCCTGCTCGGCGAGGTTGCGGCGGTCGACCTTGTCGAGCGTGTCGGCGTGGGTGTGGCCCCAGCCACGGCCCGTGCCGGCGGTCTTGCTGGTGACGTGGTAGCCGGGCACGCCCCACTTCGTGAACGGCCAGTGGTCGCTGTGGGGGCCGAGCTCGGGCGTCTTCGAGACCGGGTGGTCGAACCGCTCGGCGACGCGCTCGGCGGCCGCGTCGAGCTCGTCGAAGCCGTGCGTGAGCAGATCGAGCGTCCGCCCGCGGACGACGCCGTCGTTGTTGACGATGGCCTTGATCGCCCCGTGGTCGGCCGCGTCGGCGTAGTGTTCCGAGCCCACGAGCCCGACCTCCTCGGCGCCGTAGACGACGAACTCGACCCGCGTGTCGAGCTCGGCCTCGCGCTGGGCGAGCGCCCGCGCGACCTCGAGCACCATCGCCGTCCCGGCGCCGTTGTCCATCGCGCCCTCGGCGATGTCGTGGGCGTCGACGTGGCTCGTCACGAGCACGCGCTCGTCGGTGTCGGGCCCGAGCTCGGCGTGGACGTTCTGGCTGGTGGCGTCGTGGGCGTCCGCGTCGACCGACACGGTGACCGGCTCGCCCCCGTACCGGCGGCTCAGCCGGGCGCCGACCTCGCTGCTGACGCCGATCGCGGGGATGTCGCCGATGGGGTCGTCGCCCGTGCCGACGCTGCCGGTCGGGGGGAGCTGCCCCTCGACGTGGTTCCGGTAGACGAAGGCGGCCGCGCCGGCCTCGACCGCGTGGTAGTACTTCTCGCGGCGGTGGATGTACCGGTCGTGGTAGTCCGGGACGTCGCTCCGCGCCATCGCGATCTTGCCGGTCAGGTCGGCCGCCTCGAAGTCCTCGGGGACGCCGTACTCGAGGTCGACCAGCTCGGCCGTGGCCTCGCCCGCCGGGCTTCGTGGCAGGGCGATGCAGTCGAGCGTCTCGTCGCCGGCGCGGACCTCGCTGGTCCCCCGGGTCCAGCCCTGGATGTCGAACTCGTCGAGCCGGACGTCCCGGGCGCCGACGGCCTCGAGGGCGGCGGCCGTCGCCTCGGCGCCCGCCCGCTCGCCCGCGGTGCCGGCCATGCGGTTCCCGATGTCGACCAGCTCGGCCAGGAGCTCCCAGCCGGCGTCGGAGGTGAACGTCTCGCCGATCCACGCGGTCATGGCGCCGACTCCACGGCGGGCGCACCTAACGCTTGCCTCCCCGGCACCGGCTGCCGTCGGGGTCGGCGCGCGGCCGCCGCTCGGCGGGCGGAACCTCGGAGGAACGGCGGCCTCAGAGCAGGCCTTTCTCGTGGACGCCCTCGATGAGGTCGTTGACGAGGGTCTCGACGTCGTCGTAGGGGAACTCCTGGACGTCGGACATCTTGGTGCCCAGCTCCATCGCCGTCATCGAGAAGTCGCCGGCCTCGAACCGGGTCCCGATGCCGTCGGGGAGCGCCGGGACGAGGTCCATCTGGTTCGACACGGGGTAGTCGGCGCCCTCGAACGCGTTGGTGAACTGTTCGCGGAGGTCGTCCTCGACGTCGGACATGGCCGGAACTGCTCCCCGTGGCAGGAAAAGGGTTCCGCTCGCCCGTCACGCCGCCGCCCTCCGGGGGTTCCCGCCGAACCCCCGCCGTCGCTCGGTTCGTCAACCTTTTTCTCCGCGGCTGGCCCACGGGGGGTATGCACGAGCTCCTCGAACACTGGCGGCCCGTCATCGACGAGGCCATGGCCGAGGTGCTCCCCCGCGAGGTCGACGACGACTACCTCGCCGCGTTCTTCGGCGAGCCCACCTACGCCTACGACGCCGACGCCCTCCAGGCCGGCCTCGCCGACCCGGTCTGGGACCTGCTCGACCGCGGCGGCAAGCGCTGGCGGGCCATCCTGTTCGTGCTGCTCGTCGAGGCGTTCGGCGAGGACCCCCACGAGTACCTCAGCTACGCGACGATCCCCGAGATCCTGCACACGGGGACGATCATCGTCGACGACGTCGAGGACGGCGCCGAGCTCCGCCGGGGCGAGCCGGCGCTCCACCACGTCCACGGCCAGGACGTCGCGCTCAACGCCGGGAACGCGCTCTACTTCATCCCGCTGAAGCTGCTCGGGCGGAACGAGGCCGGCCTCGACGACGAGCGCCAGCTCGCCGCCTACGAGATGCTCACCTACGAGCTCAACCGCACCCACCTGGGCCAGGGGATGGACATCGACTGGCACAACCGCCGGGACGTCGACGTCGCCGAGGCGGAGTACCTCGAGATGTGCGCCTGCAAGACCGGCTGCCTCGCGCGCATCGTGGGCCGGCTCGCCGCCATCGTCACCGGCCAGTCCGCGGAGGTCGAGGCGGCGGTGGCCGAGTACACCGAGCGGCTCTCGGTCGCGTTCCAGGTCATCGACGACGTCCTCGACGTCGAGCACTCGCTGGGCCGCGCCGGCGAGTTCGGCAAGGCCTACGGGAACGACATCCGGGAGGGCAAGACCACGCTGCTGGTCATCCACGCGATGCGGGAGGCCGAGCCGGCGGAGGCCGAGCGGCTCGCCGAGACGCTGGCGTCGGCGTCGCCCGACGAGGCGGCGGTGACGGCCGCCATCGAGCTGCTCGACCGGACCGGGAGCGTGGCGTACGCCCGGGGGGTCGCCGAGGAGCTCGCCGACGAGGCCGTCGCGGCCCTCGACGACCTCGCGCTGGACGGCGAGGCCGGCGAGGCCCTGCGGGCGTTCCCGCGGTTCATGATCGACCGGGACGTCTGAGCGGCCGGCCGGCGGGCTTTAACAGGGCCGCGAGCGTCGCGTCGGCCATGAGCGCCGACCGATTCGACTTCGATTTCGAGCTGCTCCGGGAGCTCACGGAGGCCAGCGGCGTCCCCGGCTACGAGGACCGCGTGCGGGAGATCGTCCGTCGGGAGCTGTCCGAGACGGCCGACCGCGTCGAGACCGACGCGATGGGCAACGTCGTGGGCACCGTCGACGGCGAGAGCGACTACGCGGTCGTGGTCGCCGCGCACATGGACGAGATCGGCTTCATGGTCAAGCACGTCACCGACGCGGGGTTCCTCCAGGTCGACGCCCTGGGCGGCTGGGACCCGCGGGTGCTGAAGGCCCAGCGGGTGACCGTCCATACGGCCGACGGCGACGTCCCAGGCGTCATCGGCTCGGCCCCGCCCCACACGCTCGACGACGAGGACCTCGAGGCCAAGCCCGATCTCGACGACGTCTACATCGACCTCGGGCTCGACGGCGAGGCGGCCGCCGGGGCCGTCGACGTGGGCGACCTGGTGACGCTCAGCCAGACGACGACCGTCGTCGGCGACCACGTCACGGGGAAGGCGCTCGACGACCGGGTCTGCGTCTTCCAGCTGCTCGAGGCGGCCCGGCGGCTCGAGGACCCGGCGGTCACCGTCCACTTCGCGGCGACCGTCCAGGAGGAGGTCGGCCTCCGGGGCGCCCAGGCCATCGGCGTCGACCTCGCGCCGGACCTCGGCATCGCGCTCGACGTCACCGTCGCCAACGACCTCCCGGGCTTCGACGACGGCGAGCAGGTCACCCGACTCGGCGAGGGCGCCGCGGTCAAGCTCAAGGACGGCTCGGTCATCACCACGCCGAAGGTGGTCCGTCGGCTCCGGGCGGTGGCCGACGACGCGGGCATCGACTACCAGCTCGAGGTGCTCCCGAGCGGCGGGACCGACACCGCGAAGCTCCAGACCGCGGCGGGGGCGACGCCGGTCGGCGCGATCTCGATCCCGACCCGGTACCTCCACACGGCCACCGAGAGCGCCCACGGTGACGACATCGCGTCGGCGATCGACCTCCTCGTCGCGTTCCTCGAGACGGAGACCGGCGAGCACGACTACCGGGGGTAGCGCCGGCGGTCGGCCGGGCCGTTCGCGAAACCAAAGTATTCAGTACCGGGCCCGACGAACGGCCGGCAATGACCGACAACGGCACCACGCGCCGGGGCTTTCTCCGCGGCGCGGCCGGGACGGCGGCGCTGGCCGGGGCGACCGGGGGCGCCGCCGCCCAGGAGGGCGGGACGCTGCAGATCGACCTGGTGGACTTCGCCTTCGAGCCGGGCACCGACGACCCGGCGCAGATCACCCCCGGAACCACGGTGGACTTCGTGTGGCAGACCCCGAGCCACAACATCAACCTCACGTCGAAGCCCGAGGCCTCCGAGTGGGAGGGCCACATGCCCATCGAGAACACCGGGTTCGAGACCTCCCACACGTTCGAGGTCGAGGGCACCTACGAGTTCCACTGCGACCCCCACAAGGGCCTCGGGATGGAGGGCTCCATCGAGGTCACGCCCGACGCGGGCGGCGGTGGCGAGGGCGGCGACGGTGGCGGCGCACCGTCCATCCCCGACGCGGCCAAGACCGTCGGCGTGGGCCTGTTCGGCGCGATGATGGCGACGCTCGGGCTGGCCTACTTCCTGCTCAAGTACGGCGGCAGCCCGACCGACGAGGAGTAGCGCCCGTCAGGACCGCCAGTACGACCGGGTGAGCAGCACCAGCAGCGGGAAGAGCTCGAGCCGGCCCGCCAGCATCAACAGCGCCATGAACAGCTTCGTCCCCGGCGAGAACGCCAGGTAGCTGTTCATCGGCCCGACGGCGCCGAAGCCCGGCCCGACGTTCCCGAGCGTGGCCGCGACGGCGCTCATCGTCTCGAGCACGGACAGCGACAGCCCGACCCGGGCCGACTCCAGGAAGACCAGCCCGGTGCCGACGAAGAAGATCACGAAGTAGAGCAGCGTGAAGCCGTAGATGCCGCGGACGGCCCGCTCGTCGAGCGAGCGCCCCGCGAGCCGGACGGGGCTGACGGCGTCGGGGTGGACCGTCGAGAACAGCTCCCGGCGGAACGACTTGACGATGACGAGCCACCGGACCATCTTGATCGCCGAGCCGGTCGAGCCGGCGCTGCCCCCGACGAACATGGCGGCCAGCAGCAGGTAGTGGGCGGCCGGGCTCCAGGCGTTGAAGTCGAGGCTGGCGTAGCCGGTGGTGGTGACGATGGAGACGGTCTGGAAGAGCGCGTGACGGAGCGACAGGCCGCCGTCACCCGGGATGGTCCCGACGTTCGGCGTCGGGCTCGCGAGTCCGGCGCCGGTGAAGAGCAGGCCGGCGACCACCGCCGCGACGACGCCCATGGCTGCCCCTCCGGGTGCATGCGGCCCTGTCCTCGTTTGGCCCGTAAGCCCGTTTCCGTTTCGCCGGCGCCTACCTGACCGCGACCTCGAGGTCGACCGCCCGCTCCTCGCCCTCGAGGTCCGCGACCACGCGCTCGACCACCCGCCGGGCCTCCCGCTCGACCATCGGCGCGACCCGGTCGACGACCCAGGAGAGCGACATGAGCGACGGCAGGTTGACCGCCGAGCCGGCGACGGAGTCGGGGTCGTAGGTGACCTCGAACCGGACTCGCGTGGCGGGCCCGTCGCCGGCCTCTGGGGGTGCGGTGTCGACCGGCTCGACGTGCCACGAGCCGTCCGCCCGGATGCCCGACGTGACCTCGAAGTCGATCCGCTCGGGCCGCTCGATGGCCGTCACCCGCGAGCGGACCGTGTAGCCGACCAGCCACCACTCGAACCGGAGGTCATACTCGGTCCCGACGCCGCCGTCGCCCTGCCGCCTCACGCGGTCGAGGTGGTCCGAGTAGGCCTCGTAGCGCCGGAGGTCGAGGAGGGCGTCGAAGACAACCTCCGGCTCGCGGTACACCGTCGTGCGGGCCTCCAGGGTCGGCACGCCCGGGGGTAGCCGGTCATCGCGGGTAAGCGTTGCTCCGTGGCCCGCCCGGCAACGCTTTGGTGGGCTCGCGGATACGCCCGGGCATGCGTCTACCAGCCACGACGGACGTCCTGGTGGTCGGCGGCGGGGTGGCCGGTCGCTCGGCCGCGGTGTTCACGGCCCGCGCCGGCCTCGAGACCGCGGTGGCCGACGCCGGGGGCGCGCTGCTCCGGCGGAACGCCCACCTCGAGAACTTTCCGGGCTTCCCCGCGGGGGTGAACGCCCGGCTCCTGCTGGAGCTGCTCGCCGATCAGCTCGAGACGGCCGGCGCCTCGCTCGTCGACGCCGAGGTGACCGACCTCGAGTGGACCGCAGACGGCTTCGTCGCCCGGACGGCCGACGGCGACGAGACGCGGGCCCGGCGGGTCATCGCGGCCTCGAAGAACGAGGTGGGCTACCTCGACGGGCTCGACGGCGTCGAGCTCGTCGACGAGGGAAAGGCGTTCGTGGCCACCGACGACCGCGGCCGGACCGGCGTCGACGGGCTGTACGCCGCCGGCCGCCTCGCCCAAAAGCCCCACCAGGCGGTCGTCTGCGCCGGCCACGGCGCCGAGGTCGCCGTGACGCTGCTCGAGGACGCCGAGCGGCCGTTCTACCACGACTGGGTCGCGCCGACGGGCTACTTCACCGGTCGGGGCCGGGAGGTGCCGCCGGGTTGTGAGGAGATCGACGAGGCGGAGTTCCGCCGGCGAGAGGCGGCATCGAGGGCCGCCATGCGGTCGTACTTCGCCGAACCGCACCCGGAGCTCCCCGAGCAGCACCCATCCGCGGCCGGGGAGTAGGGCCACGCCGGCGCCCGCTCGACCGACACCCTATTTAAATCCCGGCCGCGATGAGGGGACACGATGCTGGAGGGCGTCAACGTCGCGCTCGGGGTCACCGGGAGCATCGCCGCGGTCAAGGTGGTCGAGCTCGCCCACGAGCTCCGCCGCCAGGGCGCGGCGGTGCGCGGCGTCGTCTCGCCCTCGGCGACCGGGATCGTCAACCCGTGGGCCGTCGAGTTCGCGACCGACCACGAGGTCGTCACCGAGCTCACGGGGGCCGTCGAGCACATCGCGCTCTGCGGCGCCGACGGCTGGGCCGACGTGCTCCTGATCGCCCCCGCGACGGCCAACACGATCGGCAAGATGGCCGCGGCGGTCGACGACACCCCCGTGACGACGTGTGCGACCACGGCCATCGGGGCCGGGCTCCCGGTCGTGGTCGCCCCCGCGATGCACGCGCCGATGGCCGACCACCCCGGCGTGGTCGACGCGATCGACCGGCTGTCGTCCTGGGACGTCCGATTCGTCGACCCGCAGATGGCGGAGGGGAAGGCCAAACTGGCTGGCGAGGAGGCGATCGTCGTCGAGACGGCCCGGGCGGTCGGCGACCGGCCGCTCGAGGGCCGCCACGTCGTGGTCACCAGCGGCAGCACGCAGGAGCCCATCGACCCCCTGCGGACGCTGACCAACCGGGCCTCGGGGAAGACGGGACGAGCGGTCGCCCGGGCGTTGTACGTCCGCGGGGCCGAGGTGACGCTCGTCCACGACGCCGGCGACGTGCCCTACGCCGACGTCGAACGGATCGAGACCGCCGCCGAGCTCGTCGAGGCCGCATCGACGGCGGCCGCCGGCGCCGACGCGCTCGTCTCGGCCGCCGCGATCGCGGACTACCGGGTCGGAGAGCCGGCCGCCGAGAAGATCCGGTCGGGCCAGCAGCTGCAGATCGACCTCGAGCCGGCGCCGAAACTGTTGGACGCGGTCCGCGAGGCCCATCCCGAGCTCCCCCTGGTCGGCTTCAAGGCCGAGACGAGCGGTGACGACGACGCCATGGTCGACGCCGCCCGGGACCTGCTCGAGCGGGTCGGCTGTGCGTTCGTGGTCGCGAACGACGCCTCGGTGATGGGCGAAGACGTGACTCGGGCGTTGTTCGTTACGGCGACGGGGGTCGAGACGTTCGAGGGTTCGAAGGCTGCGCTCGGTTTCGAGGTAGCCGACCGGCTCAGTCAGGCGTTCGATTAATATCGTTGGACCGGTGCCGACATAGTCCGGATAGGCCGTTATTGCGTGCTACCGACCCGTGTCCCCTGTTTATGCCACCCATTCTCACGACTGGGGATAACGCCCGGTTAACCCCATTTATGATAATCGATAATCGGAACTGAGGTTTTAAGCTGTCGTTACACTAGAAAATTTGTCATGGCCACTGGAGGGGGCCTCGACCGGACCTTGAGCCGCCGGTCTTTGCTTCAGACCACCCTCGGAGCCGGCGCGGCCGCGTTCACGCTGTCCGGCTGCGTCGCGGTGGACCAGCCGGACCTACCGGAGGGCCCCCTCGCCTACACCCCCGGCTACTTCATCGTCTACGCGAGTACCCCGGGCACCGATCCCAGCAAGCCCGGCTCGTTTGGGTTCCCCCACTCCCCGGGTCCCGCCGGTTACAGCGACAAGGACTACATCGGCCGGAACCAGTGCGTAACGACCCTCTTCGATACGCGCGATGTGATCCGCGAAGTAGACGGCGACGGACTCCGGACCGAGCTCAAGTTCACCCAACCCGGGGCGCTCGTCGGCCGACCGAAACCCTATGAGCTACTCCACCGTGGCAACGGCCGATACACGGCGGTGACGCCGATCGAGTTCGAACCGCCCCGACTTCCTGGTGACCTCCTGTGGTCGTTCCTCAACGAGGAGGACAGATGGCGGGCGGTCGTGGGCGACTACATCGCCCTTGACGGCCCGGGAGGGGAGTTCGATTGGGCAGTTACGCGTGCCGATTTCTATCGGCTGACTGAGGAGAAACCGATCTTCGATCGGTCCCTGCAGTACCTCTTCTGGGCGGACGATCCAACCCGGGGCAACGATTTCGGAACGAACCCGCCGTTCTGTACCCCGTATGACGACATCCCGTCGATCGTTGCGACGGCTGCGGCGAACCAGATCTCGGCCGGTAGGCTGTCTACGGAGGCCCCCTTGGCGGTCAACCGCATCGTGCCGACGCCCGAGCCCACCCGGACTTCGACGGATGAACCCGACGGGCCGGAGCGGCCCGAGCAGGAGGAGCCTCCGGCGCCGGATTCCGCCGAGGAGGCGGCGGAGGGCGAACCGGCCGAGGACAGTGGCCGCTCCGACGAGGCCGACGACAAGGGTGGCTCCGATGAGGCCGACGACAAGGGCGGCTCGGACAAGTCCGACGACACCGGCGGCTCGGACAAGTCCGACGACAAGGGCGGCTCGGACAAGGCCGACGACAAGGGTGGCTCCGACAAGGCCGACGACCAGGGCCGCTCCGACGAGGCCGACGACCAGGGCCGCTCCGACGAGGCCGACGACAAGGGCCGCTCCGATGAGGCCGAGGACAAGGGTCGCTCCGACGAGGCCGAGGACAAGGGTCGCTCCGATGAGGCCGAGGACAAGGGTCGCTCCGACGAGGCCGAGGACAAGGGCCGCTCCGACGAGGCCGACGACCAGGGTCGCTCCGACGAGGCCGATGACCAGGGCGGCTCGGACAAGTCCGACGACGGAGACAAGTCCGATCAGACGAGGCCCGATGTCCGAGACGGTTCGACGAGTCCGATGACAGGGTGGCTCCGACAAGTCCGACGACGGTTCAGACAAGTCCGATGGCACGGGTGGCTCCGACAAGTCCGACGACAAGGGTGGCTCGGACAAGTCCGACGACAAGGGTGGCCCTGACGAGTCCGAGGATAAAGGCGGTTCAGACAAGTCCGACGACAAGGGTGGCCCTGACAAGTCTGACAATAAAGGCGGTTCAGACAAGTCCGACGACAAGGGTGGCTCCGACAAGTCTGACGACCAGGGCGGCTCGGACAAGTCCAACGACAAGGGTGGCTCCGACAAGTCCGACGACCAGGGCGGCTCTGACAAGTCCGACGACCAGGGCGGCTCTGACAAGTCCGACGACAAGGGCGGTTCCGGTGACTCGGGTGGGAGCACCCACCGAGACCCCGACAAAGGGCAGTGGCCAGGGTGAAAAGGGCAAAGGCAACAACGGCAATTGACATCCTCCCCGCCCTGAAGGGCGAGGATTCCCGAGCGTTGGGATATTAAGGTTCGCAACCTACCTGCTCCCTCGGGTGGAACGACCCGGAGGTTTGGTTGAACAGGTAGGCTACTGGCCGTGCCAAACGACCGTTACTCATATCCCCCGTCGGAGGATTCTGAGTTATCTTTCTGCGAATGTTCACTGCACCGTTCACGTCTGCGTTCATCGTCGCACCGCACGACTCACAGACGTACAAGCCACGCTCCACGCGATTCGCGTCACGCTTGCGCCCGCAACACGAACACGTCTTCGACGTATCCCGCTCACTCTTTCGATCTACGAGGATGCCGTGTTCTTCGGCCTTGTATTCGAGCAATCGAGTGAAGCGGTCGAACTCCCACCCGTGGAGTTTCTTGTTTCCACGCTTGCCCCAGTTCCGAGAGTCACCGTTCTCGTCCTCCCGAATCTCGCTCAAGTCACCGATGGCGATACGACCGACATCGTGGTCGATGCACTGTTCAACGATGTGCTTGGCGAGGGCGTGCAGAAAGTGGTCTTTCCGACGCGAGAGTTTCTGTCGAACGCGGAGCGCACGGCGTGACGGGCCGTTTTCGCCCTCGGTGTCGTACTCGTCGCGGGTGAAGTAGTGCTTGTCCTGTTTCAGCACGTTCCCCGGATACAACTCGGCGTCACCATCGTCGTAGGCGATGGCGAGGTAGTTCTTGATGCCGAGGTCGATGCCCGCCGTGTTGTCGCCGGGTGCGTCCTCGACGGGGATTTCGACCTTGCAGACGAGGTGGAGTTCCCAGCGGTCGCCGTTCCAGACGGCTCGGACTTGCTGGATGTTCTCCACGGTCACGTCCGGTCGCGTCTCGTACTCTGCGAGGATGAAGTCCGAGCGGTGATTCTTCAGGTTGAATCCTTTGCTCAGACGGAGTTTGTTGTGCTTGGAATCGTGCTTGATGCCTTTCTGCTTCCACGTCACGGTGGAGCGCGGATGGTTGTCGCCGTGTTTGCGGTAGCCGGGTGGGTTGGCGTCCTCGTCTCCGCGTTGGCGTGCTTTGTACCAACTGGTGAACGACTCAGCAAGCTCTTCGAGAACTCGCTGACTTGACTGAGAATGAAGGTCACTGTATCGTTCGTGTTCCTTGAGTTCGGATTTGAGTTCGCCGTCGTCGGGGATTTCCCCGTCGTCGTCCCACCGACCTTGCGTGTAGTATCGGGCGACGTTCCACAGTTTCGACGCGGAGAACCCGCACTGGTCGAGGTCGTCACTCACCTGTTGGTGATTGACGATTTTCGCTCGATAGGTGCGGGTTGTCTCCAGCATCGGACTGTGTTCATAACTAGTTATGGAAGATTATATATTAAAAGTAACGACCGAGCGTGGAATATCCGGCGATGCTAACGAGCGTGGTTAGTAGAGGAGTTGTCGGCTGTATCCCCGCCCTGAAGGGCGGGGTTTTAGCCTTGTTACTTCCAGTAATCCTCCGAAGCTTGCGTCGGATGCTGCCTTCCCCGTGACGTCCAGTCTCCGTGCGTCAGCCGATGCGGGTCGTCATTCGTGTGGTTCCTCTTCCGGAATTCGGGTACGGGCCAGTTACGGCGACGGGGGTCGAGACGTTCGAGGGTCCGAAGGCTACGCTCGGTATCGAGGTAGCCGACCGGCTCACTCGGACGTTCGCCGAATAACGTCGGACTGCCCCCGACACAATTCAGCTAGGCGGCTATCGCGCGTTACCATCCAGTGCCTCCTGATTACGCCCCGCATTCTCATGACTGGGAATAACGGCCGGTTAACCCCATTTATGATAATCGATAATCAGATCAGAGGTTTAAACCCGTCGTTACACTAGAAAATTTGCCATGGCCACTGGAGGGGGCCTCGACCGGACCTTGAGCCGCCGGTCTTTGCTTCAGACCACCCTCGGAGCCGGCGCGGCCGCGTTCACGCTGTCCGGCTGCGTCGCGGTGGACCAGCCGGACCTACCGGAGGGCCCCCTCGCCTACACCCCCGGCTACTTCATCGTCTACGCGAGTACCCCGGGCACCGATCCCCGCAAGGCCGGCTCGTTTGGGTTCCCCCATTCCCCGGGCCCGGCTGGCTACAGCGACAAGGACTACACCGGCCGGAACCAGTGCGTAACGGACCTCTTCGATACGCGCGATGTGATCCGCGAAGCAGACGGCGACGGACTCCGGACCGAGCTCAAGTTCACCCAACCCGGGGCGCTCGTCGGCCGACCGAAACCCTATGAGCTACTCCACCGTGGCAACGGCCGATACACGGCGGTCACGCTCGATCGAGTTCGAACCGCCCCGGCTTCCTGGTGACCTCCTGTGGTCGTTCCTCAACGAGGAGGACAGATGGCGGGCGGTCGTGGGCGACGACATCGCCCTCGACGGCCCGGGGGAGGGGAGTTCGATTTGGGCAGGTACGCGTGCCGATTTCTATCGGCTGACTGAGGAGAAACCGATCTTCGATCGGTCCCTGCGAGATACCTCTTCTGGGCGGACGATCCAACCCGGGGCAAACGATTTCGGAACGAACCCGTCGTTCTGTACCCCGTATGACGACATCCCGTCGATCGCTTGCGACGGCTGCGGCGAACCGGATCTCGGCCGGTAGGCTGTCGACGGAGGCCTCCTTGGCGGTCGACCGCATCGTGCCGACGCCCGAGCCCACCCGGCCTTCGACGGATGAACCCGACGGGCCGGCGCGGCCCGAGCAGGAGGAGCCTCCGGCGCCGGATTCCGCCGAGGAGGCGGCGGAGGGCGAGCCGGCCGAGGACAGTGGCCGCTCCGACGAGGCCGACGACAAGGGTGGCTCCGACAAGTCCGACGACAAGGGTCGCTCCTACAAGGCCGACGACAAGGGTGGTTCCGACAAGGCCAGGACAGAGGGCTTCCACGAGGCCGACGACAAGGGCCGCTCCGACGAGGCCGACGACAAGGGCGGCTCCGCACAAGGCCGACGACAAGGGTGGTTCCGACAAGGTCGGCGACAAGGGCGGCTCGGACGAGGCCGACGACAAGGGTGGCTTCCGACGAGGCCGACGACAAGGGCCGCTGGACAAGGCCGACGGACGGTTCGGACAAGGCCGACGACCAGGGCGCGGACAAGTCCGACGACAAGGGTGGCTCCGACAAGTCCGACGACAAGGTGGCCGCTCCGACGAGGCCGACGACAAGGGTCAGACAAGTCCGACGACAAGGTGGGCTTCGTAGTTCGGACGCAGGCGCGGCCTCCGACAAGTCCGATGACACGGGCGGCTCGGACAAGTCCGACGATAAGGGCGGTTCCGGTGACTCGGGTGGGAGCACCCCCACCGAGACCCCGACCAAGGGCAGTGGCCAGGGTGGGAAGGGCAAAGGCAACAACGGCAAATAATACCCCGAAGCTTGCGTCGGATGCTGCCTTCCCCGTGACGTCCAGTCTCCGTGCGTCAGCCGATGCGGGTCGTCATTCGTGTGGTTCCTCTTCCGGATCGGGTACGGGCCACTCGGCCTCGCCGTAGAACTCCACGCCGAGCCGTTTGGCCGCCCGGGCGATCATGTGGGCGCCCGTCGGCGCCGTCAGGAAGACGAAGCCGATGCCCACCAGCGACGTCATGCCCGCGCCCGTCGGGCCGTAGTAGGCGAAGCCCGCGAGGAAGAACGAGGCCGCGCCGAAGGTCGTCGCCTTGGAGTTGGCGTGCAGCCGGTTGTAGGCGTCCGGCAGCCGGATGATGCCGACGGTCCCGACGGTCATGAAGAAGCCGCCGACGGCCAGCAGCGCGACGACGACCGCCGCCTGGAGCGTCCCGGTCATTGGATGATGTCCCCCTCGGTGAGGTACTCCGCGACGGTGACCGTGCTCACGAAGCCGATGATTGCCAGGACGAGCCCGACGAGCACGAAGCCGCCGAAGCCGCTCGCCATCGCCACGAGCACGCCGATGGCGACGACGTTCGTCGCGATGGTGTCCAGCCCGACGACCCGGTCGGGCACGCTGGGGCCGACGACGACGCGGTAGGCCGCTAGGAGCGTCAGGACGCTGACCAGCACGAGCGACGCCTGGACGGCGAGTTCGAGGAACGCCGGGTCAGCCATCGTCGGACACCCCCTCGTAGGGCCGCGGCGGCACGGGGTCGGCCGGGTCGCCGGGCTCGTCGAAGATGACCAGCGCCAGCTCCTCCCATCGGCGGATCGGCGCGACGACGGCCTCGCGGTCCCGGCCGTCGATGGCGTGGACGAGCAGCGCGTTGTTGGCCTCGTCGTGCTCGATGGTCAGCGTGCCCGGCGTGAGCGTGATGCTGTTCGCGATGGTGGTGATGGCGAGGTCGGACTCGACGCGGAGCGGGACCACCAGGAGGGCGGGCTCGATCGGCATCCGCGGCGACAGCACCCGGTAGGCGACATCGATGTTCCCCTTCGCCATGTCCCGCAGGAACAGCCCCAGGTAGCGCAGCGCCGCGGGGACGGCCCGCGGGAGGCGGCCGAGGTCGATGGTGTCGCCGTAGAGCCGGCGGCTGCCGTACGCCAGCGGCACGCCGACCGCGAGCCCGATGAGGAGCTCGCCGAGCCAGGCCCGCGGCGTGGCCGGGACGTTCCGCACGAACAGCCAGAGGACGGCCAGCGCGACCGCGAAGACCCGCCAGGTGGCCGTCACGCGCCACCCCCCAGCACGGCGGAGACGTAGCCCGACCGGTCCACGGCGGCCGTCGCGCCGGCCTCGGCGGCCCGGAGCACCGGCTCGGCGCCGAGGCCGAGCAGCACCACGAGCGCCGCGAGCGCGAGGACCACGGCGAGGAGCCCCCGGTCGAGCTCGAGCGCCTCGACGGCCTCCGGGGCCGGGCCCCAGAACGCCCGGTTCCAGGCCCGCGAGGCGTAGGCGATGGTCAGCAGCGCCCCCACGAGTGCTCCCGCGAGGGCGATGTCGGCGCCCGCCCGGCCGAGGGCATCGAAGACGAACAGCTTCCCGAAGAAGCCGATCAGCGGCGGGACGCCGACCAGCGAGAGGGCGCCGACGAAGAAGGCCCCGCCGAGCAGCGGCGACCGCGCGGCCAGCCCGCCGAGGTCGGCGAACCGGTCGGTGCCGAGCGCGTCTTTCAGCGTGCCGCTGACGAGGAACAGCAGCGCCTTCGCGACCCCGTGGTTCAGCGTGTAGACGAGCGTCGCCGTGATCGCGAGCACGCGGAGCTCGGGGACCGCGGCCGCGACGCCGAGCGGGAGGACCACGAACCCGAGCTGGCTGACGCTCGAGTAGGCCAGGAGGCCGTCGATGTCGGGCCGGTCGACGGCGGCGATACCGCCGACGACGATGCTCGCCAGCGCCAGCACGACGAGCACCGGGCCGTAGAACGCGAGGACCGAGCGCCCGCCGATGCCGGGCAGCGAGACGGGCAGCGTCGCGGCCGCGAACACCGTGAAGTAGAGCCTGAGCACCGCGTAGACGCCGACCTTCTTGACGACGCCGGCGAGCACCGCCGCGACGGGCGCCGGGGCGGCGCGGTAGGCGCCCGGCACCCAGAAGTGGAACGGCACCAGGCCGGCCTTGAGCGCGAACACCGTGAACAGCAGCGCCGAGAGGCCGAGCACCGGCGCGACGTCGACGCCGAAGGCGGCGGGGTCGGCCAGCCGGCGCGCGATGTCCGCCAGGTTCAGCGTCCCCGTGACGGCGTAGATCCCGCCGATCGCCACCAGCATCAGCGCGCTCCCGATGAGGTTGAGCACGACGTAGACCAGCGCGGCGCGGGTCTGGGTCGGCCCCCCGTAGAGCACGACGAGCACGTAGGAGGCCATCAGCATCACCTCGAACCAGACGAAGAGGTTGAACAGGTCGCCGGTGAGGAACGCGCCGGAGACGCCGACGAGCATCAGGTGGTACAGCGGGTGAAAGCCCAGCCGCTGGGCGAACGCGTCGACCGAACGGACCGCGAAGACGACGCCGGCGAGCGCGACGACCGCGGCCAGCCCCAGCATGAACGTCGACAGCGCGTCGGCGACGAGGCTGATGCCGAACGGCGCCTGCCAGGCCGACAGCTGGTAGGTGAGTCGGCCCTCGGCCGCGACGGCCCGGAACAGCGCCGCAACCGCCACCAGGTAGCCGAGCCCGCCGGCGAGGCTCACGCCCGCCCGGAGCCGTGGTCGCCCCCGAACGAGCGCCGTGAGCACGGCCGTGACCAGCGCCGCGAGCACGGGTGCGACCACCAGCTGGCTCACGGCTCGGCCCCCAGCTCGTCGAGGTCGATCGTGCCGTGCTCCTCGTACACCCGGTAGGTGAGCACGAGCGCGAACGCGGTCGTGCCGAAGCCGATCACGATCGCCGTCAGCACGAGCGCCTGGACCAGCGGGTCGGTCACCGTGCCGCCGTGGCCGGCCCCGTGGGCGATGACCGGGACGAGCTCCGCCGGGTCGGGGTCGCCCATCGTGACGAGGTAGACGTTCGCGGCCTGGCCCATCAGGACGACGCCCCAGACGACCCGGACGACGTCCCGCCGCAGCACGAGGAACGTGCCGAGCGCGAACAGCGTCCCGAGCGCGAGCGCGAGGGCGAACTGCGTCATTCGGTGCCCACCACCGCGACCGCGGTCAGCAGCGCGCCGAGGACGGCCAGGAAGACGCCGGTGTCGAACGCCAGCGCGCTGGCGACCTCGAGCTCGCCGTAGAGCGGGACGTCGTGGAGGATCACGAACGTCTGGGTGAGGAACGGCTCGCCGAACAGGATCGGGACGAGGCCCGACCCGGCCGCGAGCGCGAGGCCGACCGCCAGCATGACGCGGTACCACTCGATCGGGCCGTGGCCGAACAGGGCGCCCTCGCTCGAGCCGCCCAGGAACGCCTGGAGCGGGCCGAGGCCGTGGACGACGTAGATCAGCGCGAACCCGCCGGCCGCGAGCACCGCGGCGATGAAGCCGCCGCCCGGCTGGTTGTGGCCCTGGAACAGCAGCGCGACCGCCGTGAGCAGGATCAGCGGCACGGCGAGCCGCGAGGCCGTGCGGGCGATGACGGTGCTCACCGGTCCACCTCCCGGTCGTGCATCGCGACGAGCACCAGCACCGAGAGCCCGGCGATGGCGACGACCGAGATCTCCCCGAGGGTGTCGAACGCCCGGAAGTCGACCAGGATGACGTTGACGACGTTGCCGCCGCCGCCCAGCGGAACCGCGTTCTCGACGAAGAAGCTCGCGATGGCGTCGTCGGGCTCGGCCGCCGTCGCGACGAGCACGCTGACGAACACCGTGGCCCCGACGGCGAGGGCGAGGACGCCGTCACGGGCCGCCCTGAGCCGGGTCGCCTCGCCGTAGAACGCCGGCAGCCGATCGAGGACGAGGAGGAAGATCACGAGCACCAGCGTCTCCACGACGAGCTGGGTCAGCGCCAGGTCCGGCGCGTTCCCGAAGATGTAGACGATGGCGATCATGAAGCCGAGGATCGAGAGGGTCAGCACCCCGCCGACGTGGGAGGGGGCTCGGGCGGTGGCCACCGCCGCGCCTACCGCGACGAGGAGCACGACCACCGCGGGCGGGCCCAGGCTCAGCCCGGTGAATCCGGGGAGGACCGCGTCGGTCGCGGCGTAGCCCGCGAGGGCGAGCAGGCTGGTCGCGCCCAGCACCCAGCTGACGTAGGTCCGCAGCCGGCCGGTCATGAGCAGCGGCGTCGCCGTGGCCGAGAGCCGCGCAAGCCCGTTCACGGCGCCGTCGTAGTACCAGTCGGCGGTGGCCGGCTCGACGGCGAGGACCCGCTGGAGGCCGTCGTGCAGCCGTCCCACGAACGGGAAGGCGGCCAGCCCCCCGGCGATGGCGACGGCGCTCATCACGACCGGCGCCGAGAGGTGCGTCGGCAGCCCGACGTGGAACGACGCGGGCCCGCCCGCGGCGGCGCTGGCCGAGCCGACCACGGTCGAGACCGCCAGGTCGGGGCTGATCGAGACCACGACGGTCAGCGCCGCCAGCAGCGCCGGGGGCAGCACCATCACCCACGGCGGCCGGTGGACCTCGCCGAGCGCCTCGGGGCGGTCGCCGAGGAAGAGCGCGAGGAAGCGGAGCGAGTAGAGGACGGTGAAGACGCTGGCGAGCACGGCGACGGCCGGAAGCAGCCATCCGAGGCCGCCCGCGTCGCTGGCGAGCCCGAAGACGGCCTTGAAGAGGAGCTCCTTCGAGTAGAAGCCGGAGAACGGCGGGAGCCCCGCCATCGAGAGCGCCGCGATGGCGGCCACTGCCGCGGTCACCGGGAGGTCGTGGCGCAGCCCGGAGAGCTCGTCGATGGCCCGCGTCCCCGCCTCGTGGGCCACGATGCCGGCCACGAGGAACAGCGCGGCCTTGAACAGCGCGTGGTTCAGGATGTGGAGGGCCCCGGTCTCCCCGCCGACCTTCGAGAGCACGCCGAAGCCGGCGGTGACGAGCCCGAGGTGGGAGGCCGTCGAGTAGGCGAGCAGCGCCTTGATGTCGGTCGCGGCGACGGCCAGCACGGCCGTCACGAGCATCGTGAGCAGGCCCAGCGAGACGAACAGCATTGTCCACTCGTCGCTGGCGAGCAGGGGCCGGAACCGGCCGACCAGGTAGACGCCGGCCTTCACCATCGTCGCGGCGTGGAGGAACGCCGAGACGGGCGTGGGCGCCTCCATGGCGTTCGGGAGCCAGACGTGCAGCGGCACCTGGGCGGCCTTCGCGGCGGCCCCGACCGCCACCAACGCGAGCACGGGGACGAACCGGCCGGTCGATCTGAGCCGGGCCTGGACGGCCGCCGGATCGGCGAGCATCGCGGTCAGGTCGAACGTCCCCACGGCCGAGCCGAGGAGCAGGAAGCCGACCAGCATGAACAGGCCCCCGCCCACGGTGATGACCATCGCCTTGCGGGCGGCGTACCGGGAGCCGCGGGTCCGCTGGTAGTGGCCGATGAGCACGAACGAGGAGACCGAGGTCAGCTCCCAGAAGACGAACAGCACCACGAGGTCGCCCGCGAACGCGACGCCGAGCATCGAGCCGAGGAAGGCCAGCAGCGCGGCGTAGTAGCGCGGCTGGGCGGGCTCGCCGTGCATGTAGCCGCGCGAGTAGAGCAGGATGAGGACGCCGATCCCGGTCGCCAGGTAGCCGATGAGGACGGCCAGGCCGTCGACGTGGAACCGGAGCGCGACGTCCAGGCTCGGGAGCCAGGCGACCGAGGCGGTCCCGGGGGTGCCCTGGAGCTCGGCCACGAGGCCGAAGCAGGCCAGGGCGACCCCGGCGGCGTAGTAGGCGGTCCGCTCGCCGACGGCCCGGTGGACGAGCGGGACGAGGGCGGCCGCGAGAAACGGCAGGAGGACGACGGCGGCCACCGTTTGGAACGCCGGGGGCACATCTGGCTCTGACACGAACACGGGCCTTAAGCGTTCTCAAAGCCGGGGTCTCGCCATCGTCGGATTGGGTCGACTCAGCGGGGCTGGCCGCCGCTCGTGGGCGCGTCGGTCGACCGCCGCACTCGGGGATGACATCGGGCGAGTCGGCAGCTTTTACTGCTGGCTGTTGAAGGGAGCGTATGGACCAGCTCGCGGCGTCCCTTCGGTCCGCCCCGATCATCGAGAAGGAGGGCTACCACTACTTCGTCCACCCCATCAGCGACGGGGTGCCGATGCTCGAGCCGGGCCTGCTCCGGGAGATCGTCATCAAGATCATCCGGAAGGCCCGGCTGGAGGACGTCGACAAGATCGTCACGCCGGCCGCGATGGGCATCCACATCTCGACGGCGGTCTCGCTGATGACCGACATCCCGCTGGTCGTCGTCCGCAAGCGCCAGTACGGCCTCGAGGGCGAGGTGGCGCTCTCGCAGGTCACCGGCTACGCCGAGAACGAGATGTACATCAACGACGTCCACCCGGGCGACCGGGTGCTGGTGCTCGACGACGTGCTCTCGACCGGCGGGACGCTCCACGCCATCGTCGGCGCCCTCGAGGAGATCGGGGCGGACCTGGTCGACATCGTGGCGGTCATCAAGAAGGTCGGCGGCGGGAACAAGGTCGACGAGGCGGGCTACGACGTGAAGACGCTCATCAACGTCGACGTCGAGGACGGCGAGCTGGTCGTGCTCGACGAACACGGCGACGGCTGAGCCCGGACGCGAGCACCGGGGCGGACGGGTCGGTCACCGGTCCAGGTGGCTGGCGGTCACCTGACGCGAGCGACTCACAGCCGCAGCCCCCCTCCCCCCGACCACGGGGGACCGGTGCTGGACCGACCGGCTACGGCGAAAAACGCCACCCGCAGACTCCGGCCGATGTCGCAGGGCGCAGGGTGCCGAGAGGGCTTCACGACGCCATCTACGGCGGATTCAGGGCCCGATCTTCTAGATACTAATGGAAAAAAATGAAAAAATATATGAGATTATGAACCTGGTTGTTACCAATGCCGTTTGACAGAGATTGGTCAGAGGACCCGCCGGAAGCCTTGTACCTGCCCAACCGCCGGAACATGCTCAAGTGGTTGGGCGCCGCCGGACTCGGCAGCGTCGCCGGCTGCAGCGGCGGCCCGAGCGGGACGCCGACCCCGGCGCGAGCGCACGGTCGTCAAGACGGTCAAGGTCACCGAAGAGGAGACGCCGACGGCAACCCCAGAGGCCCGAGAGCTGACCGAGCAGTACACCGAGGCGTTCTCCTCGGCGGCGAGCACGCTGAACTGGTTCTACAACGTGGAGAACAGTACGGACGCGCGCATCGGGCTCACCCTGGGCAGCGCGTGGGCGGTCACGACGGACACCGAGGTGTTCCCTCTGTGGCTCGACGATGTACCGACGTGACGCCTGCAGACCGAGCACCATCCACGTCCGGGATCGTCTCGAGTGGGGTGGCGCCTACCGGTCAGATGACGGCCGAGGACTGGGTCTACATGATCAGCGAGCTGTTCGAGAGCGACTGGGCGGCTTGCCCCAGCGCGAGCGACTGGGCGGGTGTGACGGTCGAGGAGACCGGCCAGCTCACCTTCGACGTCACCCTGCCGGGGTGCTCGACCTGGCCTGGCCGCTCCGCGGCCTGGTCTTGTGGGGCCAGTACACCGCGCCGAAGGAGATCTTCCAGCCCTACGTCGAGATGGCGGCCGACGGCAGCCCGGACCAGGCCCAGACGGGCCTCGAGGAGGACACGGAGCTCAACAACCTGTCCTACACCGGCAACCTCGGCGCCTTCACCATCGACCTCTGGGAGGAACAATCGAGGTTCCAAGGGACCCGGAACGAGAACTACTACATGGGTGACCGGGACGACGTCCCCGAGGCCTGGCAGGGCGCGCCCTGGTTCGAGACGTGGACCCAACTGGTGGTTCCCGGGCAGTCCTCGCGGCTGCAGGCGGCTTCGCAACGGCGAGACGGACACCGCCTCCATCCCGCCCGAGCGGGCCCAGGAGTTCATCGACCTCGAGGGCATCGACGTCTACGTCCAGCCCCAGCCGTTCGTGCGGGTCATGCCGTTCAACATGCGGGCCAACGGCTGGCGCCCGTTCCGCATCAAGGAGGTCCGCCAGGCCTTCATGATTGCGGTGAACAAGACGCAGTTCGCCAATAACGTCTTTCGGGGCTACGCCAAGCCGGCGTACACGATGCAGCCGACCTGGTCGAAGTGGTACGACGACTCCCAGGTGTCCACGTTCGGCGCCGGCGACCTCTACTCGACCAGTGACGCGCTCCAGATGATGAAGGACGCCATCTCGGACTCGGACTACGACTACGCCTACGACGGCGACACCCTCGTCGACGGTGACGGCGAGCAGGTCCAGCTCTCCTTCGTCGCCCAGGCCGGCCAGCCGACCGAGCAGACCATGGCCGAGGTCCTGGCCCAGGCGTTCCGGCAGCTGGGCGTCGGCATCCAGATCGAGACGGTGGAGGGCGTGACCTTCCAGACGAACTACGCCATCAACAGCGTGCCTGAGGACCAGCAGGACCAGGTGCCCGAGGACTGGCCGGCCAGCCCCTTCAACGCGGGCCCGCGCGACATCGCCGACGAGCCAGGAGCCCTGGGACCTCTCGCTTATCTTCGAGTTCAACACGTACCCGCGCACCCCCTCCGACAGCGACGTGTTCATGTACGAGCGGGGCAGCGTCAACTACTACGGCTGCGTGCCCTCCGAGGGCGTCGACATCAAGGCCAAGTACGACGAGGCCTCCCAGACCGTCGACGAGGAGGAGCGCCAGCAGCTCTTCGCCGAGGCCTTCGGCCTCATCGCCGAGGAGCAGCCCTTTGGCTTCCTCGTGATGGAGGACGACATCGTCGGCTTCCAGGACGGCATCTTCGGGCCCGTCGAGAAGTTTCGGTCCGGCTGGAACTGGCAGACCTACTTCCGCCAGAGTTAAATCGCTCGCTCCGTTCCTTTGCGGCGATAATCGATGAGCTTCCCGGTGGTACGTCGCTCGCCGGCTCGGTTGGACTGTCGTTGCGACGTACATCGTCCTTACCCTGACCTTCGTGCTGCTCACGCTGGGCCCAAACGCCGAGGTCACCGAGCTCGCCTTCCAGGCGGCCCAACGGGGACAGGACGTCGAGATGGCCCAGGAGGCCGCCCGGCAGCGGCTCGGCCTCGACCAGCCGGTCTGGGAGCGATACGTCATCTACATGCGGAACATGTTCACCCTGAACTGGGGCTGGTCGGACACCTACAGCGCCCCGGTGATGGAGCTCATCATGGACGCCCTGCCCTACACGATGATCTACACCATCCCGACGACCATCTTCTCCATCATCGTCGGCATCAGCATCGGGCTCTACTCGGCCACCCACCAGTACACGAAGTTCGACTACACCGCCACGTTCATCGCCTTCTTCGGCTACGCCATCCCCAACTTCTGGTTCGGTATCATCCTGCTCGTCATCTTCGGCGCCTGGCTCGGCTGGGTACCCATCATCTTCGACACCGACCCGGGCTTCTTCAGCCTCGACATGGCCAAGCAGCTCATCCTCCCCATCGTCGTCCTGACGACCAGCCAGCTGACCGGGTTGATGCGATACTCCCGGGCCGAGGCACTCGAGTACGTCCAGGCCGAGTTCACGAAGGTGGCCCGGGCCAAGGGCATCAGCAACTACCGGGTGCTGACCCGCCACATCCTCCGGCCGGCCCTGGTGCCGCTGATGACCATCCTTATCGCAGACCTGCTGGGCATCTTTATCGCGGCCTCCTACCTCGTCGAGATCGTCTTCTCCATCCCCGGCCTGGGTCGGCTGACCCTCGACGCCATCCTGAACGAGGACACCTCGCTGGTCCTGGCGACCACGCTCATCCCGGTTTCCCTCTCCATCGTGGGCAACCTGTTCCAGGACATCGCCTACACCGTGCTGGACCCGCGCATCGACTACGGTGATCGTTGATGGCGGCGGACACGCAGGCAGAGCGGTTCGAGGACATCGAGTGGAGCACCGTCGGCGGCGGTGGGCTGCTCCACGGCTCCCGGAAGTACCTCTACTCGCTCGTCGCCGTGGGGCTTATCGGCCTGCTGTTCCTCTACGACTACTTCCTCGTTGGCTCGCGGCAGCCGACGGTGCCGGTGGTGAACTGGTACTTCTCCCAGGTCGACTGGATGTTCGTGCTCACCCTCGTGGTGATGATCTTCTACGTCGTGATGCCGCTCTACCAGAGCCCGCGGATGACGCGGTACTACTGGAAGGAGTTCAAGAAGAACACCGCGGCCGTCATCAGCCTCGTCTTCCTCGTCGTGGTGTTCATCATCGGCGTCATCGGGCCGTACTTCATGGCCCCGCCCTCGGTCCAGCTCACCCACCAGTTCCAGCCACCCCTGTTCTTCAGCGTCCCCGACCACTACCCGCTCCAGTGCCTGGGCGAGCGGCTGGGCGGCCAGTGCCACCGGCACCTGGCAGCACCCCTTCGGCACCACCCGCCGGGGAAGGACATCCTCACCATCGTCGTCTACGGCATGCAGATCAGCATGAAGATCGCGCTCATCACCGGGCTGCTCATCATCATCATCGGCTCGGCCGTCGGCACCACGGCCGCCTACATCGGCGGCCTGGTCGACGAGATCCTGATGCGCTACGTCGACATCCAGCTCGTCTTCCCATCGTTCCTGCTCTACCTCCTGCTCCTCTACCTCTTCGGGGCGAGCCTGCTCATCGTTCATCCTGGTCTTCGGCCTGACCAGCTGGGGCGGTATCGCCCGGCTGGTGCGGAGCGAGTCGCTGCAGCGCCGCGAGGAGGAGTACATCACGGCTGCCGACAGCGCCGGGGCCTCGACCTACTACATCATCCGGCGCCACATCGTCCCCAACGTCTCGAACACAGTCATCACCGCGACCACCCTGCTCCTGCCGGGCCTGCTCCTGTCCGAGGCGGGGCTCGCCTTCATCGGCCTCGGCGACCCGACGCTGCCCTCGTGGGGCCAGATCATCGCCTCAGGGCCGGGACGACCTCGCCTTCGCCTGGTGGATCTCGACCATCCCCGGGTTCTTCCTGTTCCTGACCATCCTCGCCTTCAACTTCCTCGGCGACGCGCTGCGGGACGCGCTCGACCCGCGGGCGGCCGCAGGAGTGAGCGCACCGATGGATGACGACGCCCCTCTGCTGTCGGTGAAAGACCTCCGGACCCGCTTCCGGACCGACGACGGCACCCTCCACGCCGTCGACGGTGTGGACTTCTCGGTCGAGACGCGCCGAGACCGTCTGCATCGTCGGGCGAGAGCCGGAGCGGGAAGACGGTCGCCAGCGAGTCCATCACCGCAGATCATCCACACGCCGCCCGGCGTCATCGAGGCCGAGGAGCTCCGGTACCGTGGCGACGACCTCCTGGAGATGAACGAGTCCCAGCTCCGGCGCGTACGGGGCAAGGAAATCGCCCACATCTTCCAGAACCCCCAGGGCGCGCTGAACCACGTCTATACGGTCGGTTGGCAGATCCGCGAGGCCATCCAGACCCACCACGACGTCAGCCGGGCCAGCAGGCGCGCCACCAGACCAGTCGACCTGCTTCGATCGACGTGGGTATCCCCGAGGCCGGGGCCCGGGTCGACGACTACCCCACGAGTTCTCCGGCGGCCAGAAGCAGCGCGTCGTCGATCGCGATGGCCCTGGCCTACGAGCCCGGACCTACTCATCGCCGACGAGCCGACGACGGCCCTCGACGTCACCATCCAGGCCCAGATCCTCGACCTCATCCAGGACCTCCAGGAGGAGTTCGACATGGGCGTACTGTTCATCACCCACGACCTCGGCGTCGTCGCCGAGATCGCCGACCGGGTCGTCGTGATGTACGCCGGGAAGGTGATGGAGCGCGGCGACGTCTACGATATCTTCGAGCACCCGGGCCACCCCTACACCCGGGCGCTGCTCGACTGCCTGCCCGGCCAGGGCAAGTCGGAGCACCTCCATCCCCGGGAGCCTGCCGGACCCGCTCGACCCGCCGGACGGCTGTCGGTTCGCGGACCGGTGTGGCTACACCGTCGATCGAGCTGCCGGTACGGCGACCAGCCACCCGAGTACGGGTTCGACGCGTCCGATGGCGACCACCGCATCTCGTGTGTGCACTACGCCCCGGGCATGGACGACTCCGTCGTCACCGGCGAGCCCGGTGCCACCGCCGCCGAACGCGGCGAGGGCGTGACCGACGGAGGTGAGGACGATGGCGAGGCCACCACGTCTGGCGAGGCCAGAGCGGCCGCGAACCACGACGACGAGCCGCTCCTCTCGGTGCGGAACCTCGAGAAGCACTACCCCATCACCCAGGGGGTCCTCGTCGAAGGAGGTCGGCCGCGTCCGGGCGGTCGACGGCATCAGCTTCGACGTCCACCGGGGCGAGACCATCGGCCTGGTCGGCGAGTCGGGCTGCGGCAAGTCCACGGCCGCCAGCTCGCTGCTGCGCATCGAGGAGCCCACGGGGGGCGAGGTCGTCTTCGACGGCGAGGACATCCTCGAGTACGACGGCCGGCGACTCCGAGAGTTCCGGAAGGAGGCCCAGATGATCTTCCAGGACCCCACCTCGTCGTTCGACCCGCGGATGACCATCGGCCAGTCGGTGGCCGAGCCGCTCGTCATCCACGGCTTCAGAGAGCACGGAGCGCCGCCGGGCCATCGTCGAGGACCTCCTCGAGCGCGTCGGCCTGTCCGCGGACGACATCGACCGCTACCCCCACGAGTTCTCCGGCGGCCAGAAACAGCGCGTCGCCCTCGCCCGGGCGATGGTCGTGAACCCCCGGCTCATCGTCGCCGACGAGCCCACGAGCGCGCTGGACGTCTCCATCCAGGCGGACATCCTCCGGCTGATGGAGGAGCTCCAGGCCACGTTCGACCTCTCCATCGTCTTCATCAGCCACGACATGGGGGTCATCCGGGAGGTCTCCGACCACGTCGCGGTCATGTACCTCGGCGAGATCGTCGAGATCGCGTCGACGGAGGAGCTGTTCGACGACCCGCAGCACCCGTACACGAAGGCCCTGCTCTCGTCCATCCCCGATGCCGGACCCGCCGTCGCCGCGGCAAGAAGATCCAACTCAAGGGCGGCGTCCCCAACCCGGCGGCTCCACCTTCGGGCTGCCGGTTCCACACACGCTGTCCGGAGGTCATCCAGCCGGAGGACCACGACTTCGAGCAGGAGCACTACCGGAACGTGATGATCTTTCGCGACCAGCTCCAGCGCGGCCACCTCGGCGTCGACGCCGCCCGCGAGTTCGCCATCGCGGAGTACGACCTCGACGAGGAGGCCATCGGCGACAAGGATCTCGAGGAGGCCCTCCGCGACCAGTACGACCTCCCCGACCGGCTGACGGACCCGGGCGCCGAGGCCGTGCTCGCCGAGGCGCAGGAGCACATCCTCGAGGAGGACCAGCCGGCGGCGGCCGAGCTGCTCGCGACCGAGTTCGCCAGTCCCTGCGAGGAGACCCACCCGGACCTCCTCGACATCGACAGCGGCCGGCTGTCGGCCTGCCTGCGGACGGAGGCCGGCATCTCGCCCTCGGTCCCGAGCGCGTGGGCGTCGGAGGTCGACGTGACCGCGAGCGAGGACTAGCCGTGGACCGGCCCGGAGGGCGTGGTCGACGGCGGACGGCCGACCCCATCGTCATGAGCCTCTCGGACCGACAGCTCCGATACCTCGCCGCCGCCGGCATGCTCCTGGTGCTCCTGGGGACGCCGCTCGCAGTCATCTTCGCCATCGACTTCAAGCTGGTCGTCATGAGCGGCTCGGCCGAGGGTATCCCGTTCGTCGCCTACGACGCGCTGGAGCCGGCGGCCCAGGCCGCGTTCCAGTAGAGCCTCGACGGCCGGGGGCCGTGGTACCGGACCATCGGGCAGGCGCCCTTCGAGCGGCTGCCGGTCCGCGTCCTCTACGAGGGCCGGCCCTACACCCTCGGCCTCGAGCGCCGGTACCACTTCGGCGCCTGGCGGGGCAAGCTCCCCGTGCTCACGATGGTGCTGGGCCTCGTCAGCCTCGTCGTGGTGGTCCGAGACCGCATCCGGAACAAGGGCGTCTCGCCCGTCTCGATGTCCGGGCAGAAGCGGTAGGGAACCGGCGGGAGGTAGCTTCGAACCCGACCCAGACGGTCCTGCGCAGCTCACTGCGTTCGCCCGCCGCGGGCTGCGTCTGGCAGGATTCAAATCTACTCCGGGCGTGCCGTCCGCTCGCAAACGTGCTCGCGGCAACGCATAGCGGGAGGTAGATTTGAACGACGTCGAGACGGTCCGCCTCGCTACGCTCGGCGGCTGCGTCTCGTCTCATTCGATCATCCGCCATTATCTCGGTGACAGACTGAAGCGGAGCCGAGCCTCCGCGTCGGGGATCCCCGAAGAAGTAGCGGGAGGTAGATTTGAACTACCGATCTCCGGGTTATGAGCCCGGCGGAATCTCCTGGCTATCCTATCCCGCTATGGTACTGCTACCCCTGACCCGCCATTAAGGGTTGTGATTCACGGAAACCGCCAGCCGGCAGGCTCCTCGCGCGGGCGGATCAGGGCTGGGTCACCCGCCAGGTGAACAGGCTCTCGAAGACGTAGTTGACGACCATGCCGACCCCGATGCCGGTCCCCTTCGCGACCAGCAGCCAGACGTCGAGCCCGGCGAGCGTCGACGGCGCCAACCCGGCGGCACCCACGAGGCCGGCCCAGAGCGGCAGATCGCCGAGCGTGACGGCGACGAACAGCGCCCGGTAGACCAGCACGAACACGCCGAACTGGGTGAGGCTGCCCGCCACGCGGACGAGGTGGGACCGCTTGAGCCGGCCGAGCAGCGGCCCCCGGCCGGGGTCGCCCTCGCCCGCGAACGTCCACCGCTCGTTGACGACGAACATCACCAGGATGGCGGTCTCGATGCCGAGCAGCGTCGCCGCCTCCGGGAGCACGCCGAGGCCCTCGACGAGCGTCACGAGCACGGCCGTGTCGACGACCGCCCCGACCGCGCCGACCGAGACGAACCGGCCGAACCGGACGCCGGAGACCAAGGCCGCGAGCCGGCCCCGCCCGTCGGGGCTCACCGGTCGGCCCCCGGGCGGTCGATCAGCGCCGGCCGCCCCCCGAACAGGCGGTCGATGGCGGCGTGCAGCGGGTCCTCGGCCTGCAGCTTCGAGCGGTGGCGCGCCAGCACGAGCGTCCGGCCCAGCTCGAGGGAGGTCCGCAGCGGCGAGACCGTCGAGCCCGGCTGGTCCTCCCAGACGATGGGGACCTCGACGATCGGCCGGCCCCCGGCGGCGACCATCGCGATGAGCTCGACGTCCCAGGCGAACCCGGGCTCGTAGAGCAGGCCGCGGACGGCGGCCCAGGCGTCCGCGGACAGCGCCTTCGCGCCGCACTGGTAGTCGTAGAGCTGGGCCTCGAGGAGGCGCCGGGCCGTCGCGGCGAAGGCGTCGCCGAGCCGCCGGCGCACCAGCGTCTGGTGGGAGCGCACCGACGAGTCGGGGTGCCGGCGCGAGCCCACGGCCAGCGCCGCGTCCCCCGCGAGCACGGGGGCCACCACGTCGGCCATCGACCCCGCCGGCGTGCTCCCGTCGGCGTCGGCGAACGCCAGCACGTCCGTGTCGAGCGCCTCGAACCCCGCCGTGATCGCGGCGCCCTTGCCGCGGCGCCGCTCGGAGACGCTGACCGTGGCGGGCCCCTCGGCGAGCGCGTCGACGACGCCCGGGCGGGGCGCGTCGAGCTCGATGCGGATCGTGGCCGGCGACAGCCGCTCGTCGAGGGCGGCGACGTAGTCGGCGAGGATCCCCCTGTCCGGGCGATAGGCGGGGATCACGAGCCCGAGGGACCGCTCCATCGGCCCGAACCAGCCCCCCGAACCGGTAAAAGGGTTCGATACCCGCCCGGCCGCCCGCTGGCGGTTCCGGGCGGTCCCGTCAGAGCGCCGACTGGTCGACCCGGTAGATCGTGACGCCGTCGAGGTTCGCCGCGACGGTCACCGCGTCGAGCTCGCCGATCGTGATGGCGCCGTAGCGGACGCGCTCGGCCGGCCCGACGTAGACGTACCGCACGTCGTACCGGGCGAGGAGCGCGCGCTGGCGGTCGGCGGGCCCCTCGTAGATCTCGCGGACGTGGTCGATGCGGCGCTGGTAGTCCTCGGGGCCCCGGTACTGGCGCTCGTGGAACCACCCGAGCACGGTCGGGAGCCCGGTCAGGCTCGCCGGCGCGGCCGAGCCGTCGCCCCGGTCGGGGCGCCACCAGTAGCCGCCCGGCGCGGCGCTGACGACGTGTGGCCGGCCCTCGCGGGCGTTGAGCCAGGCGATCGCCTCGGCCTCCGCCGGGAAGCGCGCCTCGACGTACGCCGTGGCGTCGAGTGTCGGCCCGCCCGCCCGCACCGCGGGGCCAGCGTCGTCGGCGTGGGCGGGCAGCGCGAAGCCGGCGTAGAACGACGTCGTCACGATGACGGCGGCCGCGAGCACCCGGCCCATCGTCCGCCAGCCCGGCAGCTCGACGTCGACGGCGGTGACCGGCCAGCCGGCCCGCAGGCGGGCGAGGCCGACGCCGGCCGCGACGGACCAGAACAGCCAGACGTGGGCGTAGTACTTGAACACGACATTGAACCGCTCGCCCTCCAGCGAGACGATCTCCACGAGGAAGACCAGCCCCGCGCCGGCGAGCACGAGCAGCCACTCGAAGCCGGCCTCCGGCCGGCGGCGGAGCAGCCACCACGCGCCGAGGCCGAAGGGGACGACGAAGCCGAACGCCGGGACGCCGAGCAGCACGGCGAGCCCGAAGACGGCGAGGCCGGCGGCCCAGAGCCGCCGGGGCGCCTCGGCGGTGATCGCCGTCGTGCCGACGAGGTAGAGGCCGATGACGGCGAGGAACGCCCCGTGGACGCGCAGGAAGCCGCCCAGCGGCGACCACGGCCCCCACGGCATCGGCCGCATCGCCGGCCCGCCGAGCACCACGACGGTCCAGTACGGGAGCGTCCAGAGCAGCCCGATGGCCGCCACGGCGACGCCGGCGACGGCCGCGATACCGAGCCGACGCGCCTCCTCGACCCGCGGGTCCGAGCTGGCGCGGAGCGATCGCGGCACGCGGGCGAGGGCCGACAGCGGCGCCGTCGGCTCGCCGGGCGCGAACGCGACGGCCAGCGTGACGAGCGCCGCGGCGGTCGGGAACGACCAGACGTTGACCACGCCGATGATGCCCACGAGCGGGGGCACGGCGCCGAGGAGCAGGACGGCCCGCCGGCGTGGCGAGGCGGCCGTCCGCCAGTACGCCAACAGCAGCGCGCCGAGCAGCACCATGAGCGGCTGGCTCATCATGTGGGCGTGGAGGTCGCCGTTGAGCCAGGCGAACAGCGGGAACTCCGTCGCCGCCATGAACGAGTCCGGGTCGGTGGGGTTCAGCGGGACGACCCGACTGGCGTCGAAGTAGAAGAACTCCATCGGGGTCCAGGCCAGCGTCGACCGGGGGTAGCCGAGGCCCTCGGCGACCCACGCCGCGGCGCCGTCGGGCAGCAGCCAGATCAGTACCCGGCCGGCCGTGTCGAGGTTCCCCGCGACGCCGACGAAGAAGGCGCCGAACGCCGCGGCCGCGCGCCGCGAGACGTCGTACGGCGCGGCGATCGAGCCGGCGAGGCCGTAGGCGGCCACCACGAGGCTCGCGTAGAAGCCCGCGAGGGCGAGGTTGTACGCGAACCGCCCGGCCGTGAACGTCAGCGTGGCGAGCAGCGCCGCCAGCATGTGGCCGCCGTAGTGGTACCGGACCGGCTCGCCGGCGTACCACATGTCCTCGGGCGGCAGCTGGGGCGCCCGAAGCAGCGACTGCAGCAGGCCGAAGTCGAGCATCTTCTCCCCGATGGCGACCGGCAGCGGCCCCGCCGCGGGGTCGAGCGCGCGGATGCCGACCACGAGGAGGAAGGCGGCGACGAAGACCACGGCGGCCTCGGCGTACCCCCGGGCGTCGAGTTCGACGCGGCCCCAGGCCCAGTAGCTCGCCACCGCGAGGACGGCGAGCCCGGCGAGCAGCGCGGGCGGGCCGAACGCGAGGTGGCCGACGAGGTGACCGACGACGGCGAGGACGGCGAGCGCGAGGGGGATCGCCAGCGAATCGTGGTCCAGCCCAGGGAGCAGCCAGGCGGCGGCCGGCCGGGCGAGCAGGCCCAGCAGGAGGAAGGCCGCCAGCCAGCCCAGAACGAGGCCGAACTCCATACCGCAACGCGCCGCGAGCGCCGGATAAACCTCTTGTGAACCGCGGACCGGGGCCGTAACCGTCTTGGCACCGGTGGGCGTGGCGTCGGTCGACGACGCCTATGGCTCCCCGCACCGACGCGCCGACCGGACGCCCCACCCCTCTCCCCCGACCATGACGGTGCTCGGCACCGCCGCGGCCGTCGGGCTCTGGCTCGTCGCTATCCTCGGTGGCTACGTGCTGATCGCGTCGCTCGTGCTGTTCTACCTACCACCGGTGGACCGGCTGGAGTACGGCCCGGCGGCCGACGCCGCCTTCGTGCTCACGCTGCCGCTGGTGCTCGCGACGACCTGGCTGGCGGGCCTGCGTCGAGGGGCCTGACGAGCGGGTCGATCAGGCCGGGAGCTCGCCCTTCGCCGTGACGACGGTGACGTCCTCGGCCGCGATGGCCCTGACCTCGAGGGCGTGAGGGACGAACTCCCGGCGCTCGAACGTGCCGGCCTCGTCCTCCGTGCCGGCCACACACCAGAGCTGGACGCGGTCGGGCCCGTGGAACTCCCCGTTCCGGGAGACCGAGAAGCAGACCCGCTCCTCGCCGTCGACCTCGATGACGGCGCCCTTCCGGATGCCCGGGTCGCCGTCGATGATGAGCCGTTCCATGGCGGGCGTACCTCGGGCCGCGGGTTAAGGGCTTCGAAGGGGTGGGGCGGCGGGGACCCTCGGCTCGGTACCGGTCGATCGGGTCCCGGATCGGCTGCTCGTTCAGCGCCGGGCTGGCGGCGTGGACCCGGTCCGCCCACCGCACCCGTTTTATCGGCCGGCCCCGCATCGGGGGCCATGTACGAGGCGATCCGGGCCCACCCCGCCGGCCCGAGCACGGTCGCCCGCCTGGCCGTCACGGCGGCCGACTACGGCTACGAGGGCCTCGTGCTGGCCAACCCGCCCGATCAGTCGCCGGACGTACGACCGCGCGGCCGTGGCGGAGGCCACCGGGGTAGACATCGTCCGCGGGTGCACGCTCGAGCCGGCCGATCCGGCCGGGGCCTCGGGCGCCCTGGGCCACCACCGACCGGAGACGACCGTGCTCGCGCTCCGGGGCGGCACCGCCGAGCTCAACGGCTACGCGGTCCGCCAGTCGCGGCTCGACGTACTGGCATCGCCGCTCGCCGACGGCGGGGACCTCGACGACGCCCTCGTGAAGGCGGCCGCCGAGCACGGCGTTCGGCTCGCGGTGGATCTGGGGCCGCTGCTGCGGGCCCGCGGCCGGGACCGAACGGCGGCGATCGCCGGCCTTCGGAAGCATCGCGAGCTCCTCGAGGACGCCGACGCGCCCTACGTCGTGACCGCCGGCGCGACCTCGCACCTCGAGCTGCGCGCGCCCCGCGAGCTCGCGGCCGTCGCGTCGGTCGCGGGCTTCGACCGTGAGGCCGTGGAGGCTGGGCCTGGCCGAGTGGGGCCGGCTTGCCGAGCGGAACCGCGAGCGCCTCGGCGACGACTACGTCGCCCCGGGCGTCCGGCGCGAGGGGGGTGACGACGGATGAGCCCGCTGCCCAAGCACCTCCGGCCGCGCTACCGGTACCTGGCGGTGGCCCTCGAGGCGTGGCCGGGGACCGCCCTCGACGAGTCGGGGTTCCGCGAGGCGCTGGTCTCGAGCGTCCGCTCGCTGTTCGGCGACGCCGGCGTCGCGGCCGCCGACCCCCGCGTCATCCGGTTCTCGTTCGGTGACGGGGCGGGCCAGGCGATCGTGCGGACCCGCCGGGACGCGGTCGACACCGCCCGCGCGGGATTGGCAGCCATCGACGCGGTCGACGGGGCGCCGCTTGCCGTCTGCGTCAGGGGGATAAGTGGAACGGTCCGGGGGTGTGAGGAAAGGTATTTAGCCGGCAGACAGCTACGCAGTCGCGAGAGCACCGTCGTCTTCGACGGCGCGGAGCGCCGGGCGACCATCCGGGATTCCCGCGTCGACGTGCACCTCGAGACGGGGTTCGCGGGGGCGACGGACCTCGACACCACCTGAGCTATGCAGGGACAAGCGCAACAGCAGGCGTACGACCGCGGGATCACGATCTTCTCGCCGGACGGGCGGCTGTACCAAGTCGAGTACGCGCGCGAAGCGGTCAAGCGCGGCACCGCGAGCATCGGCGTTCGAACGGCCGACGGCGTGGTGCTGGCCGTCGACAAGCGTATCCGGTCGCCGCTGATGGAGCGCTCGTCGGTCGAGAAGATCCACAAGGCCGACGACCACGTCGGCATCGCGAGCGCGGGCCACGTGGCCGACGCCCGGCAGCTCATCGACTACGCTCGGCAGATGGCGCAGGTCAACCACCTGCGGTACGACGAGCCCATCGGGGTCGAGGCGCTGACGAAGTCGGTGACGGACCACATCCAGCAGTACACCCAGCTGGGCGGCGCCCGGCCGTTCGGCGTCGCGCTCATCATGGGCGGCATCGAGGACGGCGAGCCCCGCCTCTACGAGACCGACCCGAGCGGCACCCCGTACGAGTGGAAGGCGCTCGCGGTCGGCGCCGACCGCTCGGACATCCAGGAGTACCTCGAGGAGCACTACGACGAGGGGATGGACCTCGACGGCGGCATCGACCTCGCGCTGTCGGCGCTGGCCCAGGTCAACGACGGCGCCCTCGCCCCGGAGAACGTGGGGATGGCCACCATCGGGGTCGACGACGGCTACGCGGTGCTCGACGACGCGGCCGTCGAGGACCACCTGGCGGCCCTCGACCTGCTGGCCGACGAGGCGACCGACGCCGACGAGGAGACCGAGGAGTAGCCGCAGTCAGGGCCGCCTCGCGCCCCGCCGAACCCTGCATCGGGTCGGGCCGACGGCCGCCCGGTCACGTGTAGCACCTTTTTGAGTACCCTGCGCGTACGACGAGCCATGATATCCCTCGACGACGCCGTCACCGCGAGGCTCGAGTCCCACGGCGCGCGGTTCGAGGTCCTGGTCGACCCCGACGCCGCCCTGGCCATCAAGCGGGGCGAGTTCGACGGCGAGCTCACCGACGTCATCGCCGCCGAGGACGTCTTCGAGGACGCGGACCGGGGCGACCGGCCCGCCGAGGAGGACCTCGAGTCCGTCTTCGGGACTACGGCACCTCTGGAGATCATCCCGGAGGTCATCGAACGCGGGGAGATACAGATCACGGCCGAGCAGCGCCGGGAGATGCAGGAACAGAAGCGCCGGCAGCTGATCAACACTATCGCCCGGAACGCGATCAACCCGCAGATGAACGACGCGCCCCACCCGCCCGACCGGATCGAGGCGGCCCTCGAGGAGGCGGGCTTCCGCGTCGACCCGATGGAGCAGGTCGAGACCCAGGTCGACGACGCGCTCGACGCGCTCCGGCCGGTGATCCCGATCCGGTTCGAGGAGATCACCGTCGCGGTGCAGTTCCCGGCCGAGCACGCCGGCGCGGCCCAGGCACGCGTCCGCGAGTTCGGCGAGCTCGAGCGCGAGGAGTGGCAGCCGGACGGCTCGTGGATCGGGGTCCTCACGTTCCCCGCCGGCATGCAGGACGACTTCTACGACCTCGTGAACGAGCTCTCCTCCGGGGAGGCCGAGACGAAGATCGTCAAGGACGAGGACGACCTGTAGCCGGCCTCAGAAGGCCTCGACGTGGGGCCGGACGTCGACCTCGAGCGACCACGATGACCGGTCCTGCTCGACCAGGTGCCAGTACGTGTCGGCGATCGCGTCGGGGTCGAGGAACTCCTCCTCGTCCCGCCCGGCCGTCCCGCCTTCGGCGGACGGCGGCAGGATCTGGCCGTCGATCACGACGTGGGCGACGTGGACGCCCTCGGGACCGAGGTCCCGGGCCATCGATTCCGCGAGGCCGCGGACCGCGAACTTCGCGGCGGAGAACGCCGCCGCGCCGTCGTTCCCACGGACCGAGGAGGTCGCGCCGGTGAAGATCACCGTGCCGCCGTCGCCAGCGAGCATGTCCTCGACGGCGTGCTGGGACGCCCGGAGCCCGCCGAGCGGGCCGACCCGCAGCGCGTGCTCCATCTCCGCCGGCTCGAGCGCGCGGACGCCCTTCCAGGCGCCGCCGCTGGCGTGGTTGACGAGGACGTCCACCGGGCCGAGCGCGCCGCGAACGGCGTCGAACGCGGCGTCGATCTGCTCGACCTCGGCGAGGTCGGTCGGGACGGCTGCGGTCTCGATCCCGTGGTCGGCTTCGAGCTCCTCGGCGAGCTCGTCGAGGTAGTCGGCCGAGCGGGCGAGCAGCCCCAGGTCGAGCCCCTCGGCGGCGAAGCGGCGGGCGATCGACTCGCCGAGGCCGGGGCCGACCCCGGCGATGACGGCGGTGCGTGCCATGGTCGCGGCGACGGGCCACAGCCGGAAAACGGTACGAGTGCCGGCAGAGCCCGCGGGGAGCCGGCTATCCCTTCTTGAAGCCGAGGAGGAAGCCGCCGGTGAAGCCGGCGCCGACCGAGAGCGTCGAGAGGAAGGTCATCGCCCAGGAGGGCGGGGTGCCGGAGGTCGCCGCCTCGCCGGCCTTCACCGCGCCCGCGGTGAGCTTCTCCCAGTCCACCGAGAGGATCTGGCGGGACTCGAGGAACTTGAAGAGGGCGAGCTCGAGGCCGATGATGACGGCGATGAGTTTGGCCACCTTCTTGGCGGCGAAGCCGATGACGCCGCCGATGACGGCCCCGGTCCCTAACTCGAGGCCGAGCTGCTGGGGGTCGATTTCGACCATGCCCGCCCCTCCGGCCCCCGGCGTTATGCCCTTTGCGGCCACCTCGCACGCCCGGCGCGGCGGCCCGGAGTTAAGTAGGCGCGCGCCCTAGGGCCGGTCGAGTGCCGGATCAACGCACGGAACCGGCGGTGGTCGCCAAGCGCGTCGACGAGGGCGACCCGGACACCGCCGAGATCGTCGAGCTGTCGCGCGCCGCGGGCCACGCCGTCGAGGGGATCCTCACCCAGACGCGGGCGGAGGACCCCGAGTACAACCTCGGCGCCGGGAAGGTCGAGGAGCTGGTCGCCCTCGTCGAGGAGACGGGGGCGGAGACGGTCATCCTCGACAACCGCACCGGGCCGTATCAGACGTACAACCTGGGCCGGGAGCTGCCCGAGGGCGTGGAGGTCGTCGACCGGTTCACGCTCATCCTGCGCATCTTCGCCCAGCGCGCCGACTCCCGGAAGGCCCAGCTCCAGGTCGAGCTCGCCGAGCTCCGGTACGAGCTGCCGCGGGTCGAGGCGAAGGTCAGCCTCGCCAGCCGCGAGGAGCACCCCGGGTTCATGGGGCTGGGCGAGTACGACGAGAGCCGCGAGCGCGACATCAAGGCCCGGATCAGCCGGATCCGCGACGAGCTCGAGAACATCGAGAAGACCGACGAACAGCGCCGGGACCGCCGCCGCGCGTCGGGCTTCGACCTCGTGGCGCTGGCGGGCTACACGAACGCCGGCAAGTCGACGCTGCTCCAGCGGCTCGCCTCAGAGCTCGAGGTCGGCGAGAACGACGACCGCCACCCGGACCTCGCGCGCACCGCCGAGGCCCAGGACCGGCTGTTCACCACGCTCGGGACCACCACCCGCCGGCTCGACCTCGAGCGCCGCCAGGCGCTCGTCACCGACACGGTCGGGTTCATCTCGAACCTGCCCCACTGGCTGGTCGAGTCGTTCAAGTCGACGCTCGACTCGGTCTACCAGGCCGACCTCGTGCTGCTGGTGGTCGACGTCACCGACCCGCTCGAGGAGATCCGGGAGAAGCTCGTCACCTGCCACGACACGCTCTACGAGCGCAACGAGGCCCCCATCGTCACGGTGCTGAACAAGACCGACGCGGTCGACGACGCCGAGCTGGCCGAGAAGCGCGACGCGCTCTCGGCGCTCGCGCCGGACCCGGTCGCGATCAGCGCGGAGCACGGGACGAACATCGGCGAACTCAGGGCGCGGATCGAGGCCGAGCTGCCGGCCCACGAGCGCGAGCGGCTCGTGCTGCCGCTTTCGGACGACGCGATGAGCCTGGTCTCGTGGATCCACGACCACGCTTACGTCGAAGCCGAGGAGTACGCGGCCGAGGAGGTCGTGCTGGACTTCGAGGCCCGGCCGTCGGTCATCGAGCGGGCGCGGGCGAAGGCCGAGGCGCTGGTCGCCGCGCCCGGGACGTAGCCGGCGAGCTACGGTCCCGCGTCGAACGACAGCCCGGCGGGGACGTCCTCGGCCGCGACGTGGACCTTCTCGAGGCCGGCGCCGTGGAGGTCCGTGCCACAGGCGTCCGCCGCGACGGCCTGATGGACCCCCTCGGGTTCGGTGACCCGTACTCCGGCGAGTACGTCGACGCCCGCCGCGAACGCGGGTCCGGGGACGAACGAGGCCGTCGCGCCGATGAGGACGACCGTCGGGACCGCGGCCGCCGCATCGAGGTAGGCCAGCGTGCCGCCGTAGAGCAGCGAGGAGCCCGTCACGAACAGGACGTCGACGTTCCGGAGGGCCGCGGGCGCCTCCTCGGGGCCGTGGACGGAGACGCTGACCCCGGCCGGCGGCGAGAGCTCGCCGACCGGCTCGCGCTCGATGACGCGGACCTCCACGTCGTGGAACCTCCGGAAGGCGGCGCCGAAGTAGCCGACGGTGGCGACGACGTCGACGTCGGGGTCGAGCGCCGCCATGGGGTCACCGGGCCGCCAGTCGACGGCGCCCGCCGACCGGGCGTTGAGCGCGGCGATACCCAGCGCCGCCGCCACGGGGTCGTCGTCGGGCGGCCGGGACGCCCACGCCGAGAGCTCGTCCGCTCGGTCGGGCGCCGGCGTCCCGAGGCCGCCCGCCGGGCAGTGGGCCACGCCCATGGCCGACGCCCCGTCCCCCTCGAGCTCGACCGCGACGAGCCGCTCGCCGACGGTCGTCCGTGCCACGCGCCAGCCGCCGCGCCGACCGTCGAGCGCCTCGTCGACCCTCGCGAGCAGCCGGCGCTCCGCGGTCGGCGCCCCTGCGGGGTCCCGCGCCCCGCCGCTCACCCGTCGAGCGGCCGCTTGGTCTTCTCGACGACGCGGACGGCCTCGATGGCGGTCCCGGGGTAGCCCCCGTCGGCGTCCTTCTCGGCGGCCTTCACCATGTCCCAGACGACGCCCAGCCCCGTCGTCACGCCCTGCAGCGCCTCCATCTCGCAGCCGGTCTTGCCGGTCGTCTCGACCGCGACGGTCAGCTCGACGGTCTCCTCGCCCAGCTCGAACGCCGTCTCGACGTTCGTGATCGGGATCTGGTGGCACATCGGGACGGCCTCCCAGGTGTGCTTGACCGCCTGGACGGCGCCGACGCGCGCGGTCGCCAGCACGTCGCCCTTCTCGACCTCGTCTTCGCGGATGGCGGCGACGGTCTCGGGCCGGAGCCGGATCCGCCCGGCCGCGACGGCCCGGCGCGCCGTGTCGGGCTTGTCCCCGACGTCGACCATCTGTACGTCGCCCTCCTCGGTCGTGTGGGTCAGGTCGTCACTCATAGGTGGCCTCCTGGAGCGCGCCGGGGAGCGCGTCGAGCAGGTCGCTCGCGAGCAGCCCGGCGCCCTTCTCGGCGGCGACGCGGTCGCCCGCCGTCCCGTTGGCGAGCGCCGCGGCCGCGGCCGCAGACAGCGGGTCGAGCCGGCAGTACAGCGCGCCGGCCGCCCCCGCGAGCACGTCGCCGGTGCCGCCGACGGTCATGCCGGGGTTCCCGGTCCGGTTCACGCGGGTCGTCTCGCCGTCGGAGACCACGTCGTAGGCCCCCTTGACGAGCAGCGTGTGGCCGAGCTCGGCGGCGTACGCCTCGACGGCCTCGGCCCGCTCGCGCCAGTCCTCGACGCTCGGGCCGCCCAGCTCGCGAAGCTCGCCCTGGTGGGGCGTACAGACCAGCGTCGCCGCCGTGTCGACCTCGGGAACCGCGTGCAGAGCGTCGGCGTCGACCACCGCCCGGCCCTCGTATCCCTCGAGGAACGCGCCCACGGCCTCGGTGGTCTCCGGGGCGTCGCCGAGCCCGGGGCCGATCACGACGACGTCGCGGTCGGTCGCCAGCTCGAGGAGCCGGTCGACGTGGCCGGGGCCGAGCCGCTCGCCCGCCAGCTCGCGGACGATGAGGTCCGGCGAGGCGGCCCGGACCGCGTCGGCGACGGCCGCCGGGACCGCGACCGTTGCGAGATCCGCGCCCGCCCGGAGCGCCGCCAGCCCCGTGAGCGCCGGCGCGCCCGAGTAGGGACCACCGCCGACCACGAGCACGTGCCCGAAGTCGCCCTTGTGGCTCGACGAGGGCCGTTCGAGGGCGAGCAGGTCGCCCGGCCCGGTGAACCGCTCGGCGGCCCGCGGGATGCCGATGTCGGCGACGGTCACGTCGTCGCGGCCCGCGAGTCCCGGCTTCAGGTCGTGGAACGTGACGACCCGGTCGGCGTCGACGACCGCGCCCGGCGCCTCGCCGGTGTCCGCGTCCAGTCCCGAGGGCACGTCGACCGAGACGACGGTCGCCCCCGACGCGTCGATCGCCTCGATGGCCGACGCCTCGGGCTCGAGCGGGGCGCCGACGACACCCGTTCCGAGGACGGCGTCGACGACGACGTCGGGCTCCCCCAACGCCAGCTCCGTCGAGTCCCGGACGATCCGGGTGTCCGCCTCGGCCGCCTCGAGCGCGTCCCAGTTCGCGCGGGCCGCGTCCGTGGCGATCGTCTCCGGGCGGCCCAGGAGGTGGACGGTCGCCCGCTCGTCGAGCACCCGGGCGGCCACGAACCCGTCGCCGCCGTTGTTCCCGCGGCCGGCGACGACGGCCACCCGACCGCGCTCGCCGAGGAGCTCGCGGACGGCCCGGGCGACGGTCCGGCCGCTGGCCTCCATGAGCTGGCGCTGGCTCACCCCCAGCGCGGCCGCGTTCCGGTCGACGGCGGCCATCCGCTCGGCCGTGATCATGCCTGCCGGTTCGACCCCGGGCGCGGTTAAGGTTGCGCCCGCCGTCGGGCGCGACATCAGCGGCGGATCTCGAAGCCGTCGTGGCCCTCGGGCGCGCCGTAGCCGACCTCGACGTCGCGAACCTCGGCGGCGGGACTCCCCTCGTGGCAGAACTCCACCATCGCCTCGACCGCCTCACGCGGGCCCTCGAACACCGCCTCGACCCGGCCGTCGTCGAGGTTCCGGACCCAGCCGTCGACGCCGTGTTCGGCGGCGGCCTCCCGGGTCGTCGCTCGGAAGAACACCCCTTGGACGCGGCCCGAGACGTAGACGTGGGCGCGGGTTCGGTCGTCGGCCATGGGCGAGGGGTGGGTCGAGCGACCCATAAGCGCCGGGGGCCGCCGAAAGGTCATAGGGGGCGGGGCCGAAGCCACCACCGGATGAGCCTGGACGTCGTCGTGGTGGGCAGCGCGGTCCGGGACGAGTACTACACGCTGTCGAACCTGCCCGAGCCCGACGGCGGCGCGTTCGTGCGCGAGCGGGAGACCGCCGTCGGCGGCGTCGGGGCGAACGTCGCCGTGGCGTTAGCGAGGCTGGGGCGCGACGTCGGGCTGATCGCCCGCGTCGGCGAGGCCGATGCCCCGACCATCGAATCGCACCTGGCCGCCGAGGGCGTGCACCTCGACCGCCTCCGGCGCGGCGACGAGGAGCCGACCTACAGCCTCGTGCTTCGTGACGGCGAGCGGCGAGCGCATGGTGGTGACCGGCGGCGAGAGCACGCGGAGCCTGAGACTGGATGATGCCGACCTCGAGTACTGCCGGTCGGCGGACGCGGTCTTCACCTACGGCTACGTGCCAGACGCCGCGGTCAGCCGGCTGCTCGACGCCGACACGCCGCCGCTGGCGTTCGACCTCCCCGGCCCGCTCGAGGAGCTCCGGGACCGCGGCACCGAGGCCCCGACCGTCGACCGGGCGGTCGCGGCGGCCGCGCTGTTCGTCGCCGGCCGCGTCGCCACCCGTGACTACCTCGGCTGCGAGCCGGCGGCCGGGCTCGGGGAGCTGCGCGAACGCGGAGTCGGCCGGGCCGCGCTCACCGACGGCGAGGCGGGCGCTCACCTGCTCGACGGGGAGCGCTCCCACGCGGTTCCGGCGTTCGAGGTCGACGCCGAGGATACCACCGGCGCCGGCGACGCGTTCACGGCCGGCCTGCTCGACGCCTGGCTGCTCGACCGCCGCCCGGCGGCCGAGGCGGGGCGGTGGGCCGCCGCGGTCGCCGCGCTGAACTGCCGCGAGCGGACGGCCCAGGGCGGGCTGCCGACGCGGGCCGAGGTCGAGCGCTTCCTCGCCGACCGGGGGTGAGCCCTCAGCGGGCGGCCGCGACGAGCGCCTCGACGCGCTCGCGGTCGACGGGATCGGCGGGCCGGTCGCCGCCCTTCAGCGCCGTGCCGACGATCGCGCCGTCGGCGACCGAGAGGTAGTCGGCGACCGTCTCGGGGGTGACGCCGCTGCCGACGAAGACGGGCGTGTCCACGCCGAGCGCGTCGCGCTTCGCCGCAGCGGCCTCGACCGCCGACAGCTCCGCGGCGGCGCCGGTGGCGCTCCCGGAGACGACGACGCCGTCGGCGAGCCCGCGCTCGATCGTGTCGGCCATCGCCTCGGACTCGTAGCTCGCGTCGGCCAGCGGGGCCGAGTGCTTCACGTCGAGGTCGGCCAGCACCGCGACGTCGGCGCCGAGGCGCTCCCTGAGCCGCATCGTCTCGTCGGCCCGGCCCTCGATCACGCCCTGGTCCGTCACCCGGGCGCCGGTGTGGACGTTGACCCGGACGAACGCGGCGCCCACCGCGGTCGCGACCGAGAGCGCCGCCTCGGCGTCGTTCCGGAGGACGTTCACGCCGACGGGCAGGTCGACCACCTCCCGGACCGTTCGCGTCAGGTCGGTCATCGTCGCCACGACGTGCTTCGGGACGTCCTCGGCGTGGAACGGGGCGTCCCCGAAGTTCTCGACCATCACCGCGTCGACGCCGCCGTCGGCGAGCGCGGCCGCGTCCGCCCGGGCGCGCTCGGCCAGCGCCTCGCGGTCGCCGTCGTATCGCGGCGACCCCGGGAGCGGCGGCAGGTGGACCATGCCGACCAGCGGCGCGCTCGCGCCGAAGACCGCGCGGATGTCCATGCGCCTCACTGGCGGTGTCGGAGGTAATGAAACACGTAGGTCTGGGCGTAGCCGGCGTAGGGGCCGAACCGCTCGCGGATCGCCCGGGAGGTCTCGTCGTAGCGGCCGCGGTCACAGTCGGGGTAGTGCTCGGCGATCGCGGACCGGATCCAGGTGTCGAGCGGCACGGCCTCGAGGTGGCCGAGCGAGAACAGACAGACGCAGTCGGCGACCTTCTGGCCCACCCCGACGTAGCCGGTCAGCGCCTCCCGCGCCGGCTCGTACGCCGCGGGCAGGTCCGCGGAGGTCAGCTCGCCGTCGGCGAGCAGGCTGGCGGTCGCCTCGACGTAGGGCGCCCGGTAGCCCAGCCCGAGCTCGCGCAGCTCGGCCTCGGGGACGCCCGCGAGCTGGTCGGGCGTCGGGAACGCCCGGTAGGTCTCGCCGTCGAACGGCACCCGGTCGCCGTAGGCCGCCGCCAGCGCCTCCTGCATGGCGAAGATCCGCTCGACGCGCATCTGCGCCGAGCAGATGAACGACACCAGACACGGGAAGAACGGGTCCGCGACGATGCGCATGCCCGGGTAGGCGTCGTAGGCGTCGGCCAGCAGCGGGTCCGCCGGGGTGGCGTCGACGATGGCCTCGAGGTCGTCCTCCAGCCGGAGGAGCTCGGTCAGGTACGGCACCGCGTCGGTCGTCGATTCCCACTCGAGCGTGCCGTCGTGCTGGCGGGCGCGGATGACCTCGCCGTCGACGACCGTGTGGTACCAGGCCGCGCCGCCGTGCAGGCCGGTGTCGGCGTACGTCCGGCCGTCGTCGCGGCGCCAGCGGTAGCTCTGGCCGCTCTCGAGGGTCGACTGGAGGTCGAGCCCGCCGGGCAGCTCCGCCACGTCGATGGCGCCGCGTTCCACGCCCGAGGTCGGCTACCGCTGCCCATAGGCGGTTCGCTTCCACCGCGTCGGCCTGGGACGGACGGGGCCTAAGCTTGATACTCGTGGCCGGTCACGTCCTCCCTACAGCCATGGACTGCAGCGTCGTCGTCGAGGCCGCGGTGCCGGTCTACGACGTGGGGAACACCGACGAGGCGATCAGGATCGCCATCTCGAAGACCGGCGAGATGCTGAACCCGAACCTCAGCTACGTGGAGATCAACGTCCGCGACCGCCCCTGCCCGGACTGCGGGACGCCCCACGACCCCGCCTTCGTCGCCGCCGACGAGGGGCTCGTGGCGCTGGAGCTCGAGATGGTCGTCTTCAACGTCGAGCGCGAGGAGCACGCCTCGCGCATCGCCCGCAAGGAGATCGGCCAGCGGCTGCGGGACATCCCGCTGACGGTGCTGTCGGTCGAGGTCGTCGAGGACGAGGACGCCGAGGCGGCCGATGGCGTCGAGCCGGACGAGGTCGCGGTGTCCGGCGAGGAGGGCGAAGACGGGGACGACGAGCTCCTGCCGGACTTCGAGGAGCTCATCGAGTAGCCGGCGGCGCCGCTCGTCGGGACGTGGCAGGCGTTCGGGAGAACTGGTTCAGCTGGTTCAGTCCGCGCTGGCGGGGACGGCCTCGCGGCGGGCGGCCTCGAGGTCCTGGGTGATGCCCTCGGCGAGCGCGAAAACAGCTTCCTTGTGGTCGGTCTTCGACTGGTGGATGGAGGTCGGTCGGACGCCGAGCGCGTCGTACTCGGCGAGGTCGGGGGTGATGTCGCCGGCCATCTGGCAGTGTGTCGATACCTCCGCGAGGAGTCCGTGAAGGTGGATGAGCTCCTGCTTTTTCATAGGTGGACAATCGTAGCGAACCGAGGGTTATAATAGTATCTTGAGAGCCGTTAACACGGGGCCTGGGCCCTTGAAACGCTTTTTACGACGCGGCGATTGCCCCCCCAGTATGACCGATTACGAGGACCAGCTCTCCCGGGCGCTCGAGCAGACGCCGGACTTCGAGGGCGGCGGCAGCCGCGCCGACCTGCCGACGCCCGAGGCCCGCCAGGAGGGGAACGTGACGGTCTACGAGAACTACCGCGACACCGTCGACCGGCTGGACCGCGAGCCCGAGGACCTCCTGGGCTTCCTCCAGTCCGAGCTCGGCACCAGCGCCCAGATCGACGAGCGCGGTCGGGCGCGGCTGACGGGCTCGTTCGACGCCCGGCGGCTCGCCGATGCCATCGAGGCGTACGCCGACGCGTTCGTCCGCTGCCCGGAGTGCGGGCTGCCGGACACGCAGCTCGTCGAGCGGGCGGGGGCGACGATGATCCAGTGTGACGCCTGTGGCGCGCTCTCCCCGACCGGCTGAGCCGGCCGATCAGACCGCGTTGACCGAGTCCGCGGACTCGAGCAGCTCCTTGTAGCGGTTCCGGATGGTGACCTCCGAGACGTCGGTGACGTCGCTCACCTGGCTCTGGGTGACCTTCTCGTTGGTGAGCAGCGCGGCGGCGTAGATGGCGGCCGCCGCGAGCCCGACCGGGCTCTTGCCGCTGTGGACGCCCTGGCCCTTCGCGGCCTCGAGCAGCTCGCGGGCCCGGCGCTCGGCCTCATCGGAGAGGTCCAGCTCGGAGGTGAACCGCGGCAGGTAGCTCACGGGGTCCGCGGGCTGGACCTCGAGGCCCAGCTGGCGCACCACGTACCGATAGGTCCGGGTCAGCTCCATCTTCTCGACGCGGCTCACGGCCGCGATCTCGTCGAGGCTGCGCGGCGTGCCGGCCTGGCGGGCCGCGGCGTAGAGCGACGCCGTCGAGACGCCCTCGATCGAGCGGCCCGGGAGGAGGTCCTCCTGGAGGGCGCGGCGGTAGATCACCGAGGCGGTCTCCCGGACGGTCTCCGGGAGGCCGAGCGCCGACGCCATGCGGTCGATCTCGCCGAGCGCCTGCTTCAGGTTGCGCTCCTTGGAGTTCCGGGTCCGGAACCGCTCGTTCCAGGTGCGCAGGCGCTGCATCTTCTCGCGCTGGCGCGGCGAGAGGGACTTGCCGTAGGCGTCCTTGTCCTGCCAGCCGATGTTGGTCGAGAGCCCCTTGTCGTGCATCATCGTCGTCGTCGGGGCGCCGACGCGGCTCTTGCGGTCCTTCTCGCCGGCGTTGAACGCGCGCCACTCGGGGCCGGGGTCGATGCTGTCCTCGTCGACGACGAGGCCGCAGTCCGAACAGACCGTCTCGCCGTGCTCGGAGTCGTGGACGAGGTTGCCGCCGCACTCGGGGCAGACGTGCTCCTCCTCGTCGGCGCGCTCGCCCTCGCCTCGCTCGTCGCTTGGCCGTTCGCGGATGGTGGAGTCGCTCATGATGGGGGTGGCCGACACCGGGCGGGGACTGGCGGGACCGGCGTCGGGCGCGGTTACCTAACGTTCGGTTAGTCCGAAACATATATAAAACCACCGGGCGATTTAGGCAGGCCTCGCTCCTTCCCGCGGCCGCCTCGACGGCTCTCCGCGCGCCTACATCGCGAACGAGGGGTGACCCTCGGGGACCTCGAACAGGCCGAGCCGGACCCCGGCGTCGAGCCAGCCGTGGCCGTAGGAGAACGCCGCCAGCGCGTTCACGGGGTCGTCTTCCTCGGCGAAGTGGCGGCCGTCCTCGAGGTACGAGCGGGCCATCTCCGAGCACTCGGCCGCCGCCTCGGCGTCGGCGTCCGCCGCCGGCTCGGCCGCCTCGAGCCCCGCCGCGAGCAGCCGTTCGTATCGGGCCGTCTTCTCCTCGAGGTCCGCGGCCATGCTCGGGTCTGACCCGTCGCCGGGGTAAGGCTTTCTCCGGCCGGAGCTGACCGTGATGCGGCGTGGACGCCGACGGTCGCAAGGTAAATACCCGTCGACGGCCTATCCTCAGTATGGACGAGGACGCAGCTACAGCGAGGGCTGACGGCGGTGACGTCGAGGCCCATCACCACGTGATCGTGGTCGGGAGCGGCATCGCGGGCCTCTCGGCCGCCATCTACGCCGGCCGGGCCGACAACGACCCGCTGGTGATCGAGGGCGACGAGCCCGGGGGGCAGCTCACCCTCACGACCGAGGTCGAGAACTACCCGGGCTTCGCGGAGGGCATCAGCGGCCCGGAGCTCATCCAGGAGATGCGCGAGCAGGCCGAGCGGTTCGGCGCCACGATCGTCCACGGTATCGTCGAGGACCTCGACGCCGACGGGCGCCCGTTCCGGCTCCTCCTCAAGAACGGGAAGACCTACACCGCCGACGCGGTCATCGTCGCCAGCGGCGCCAGCGCCCGCACGCTCGGCATCCCCGGCGAGGACGACCTGATGGGCTACGGCGTCTCGACGTGTGCGACCTGCGACGGCGCGTTCTTCCGCGGCGAGGAGATGCTGGTGGTCGGCGGCGGCGACGCGGCGATGGAGGAGGCCCACTTCCTGACGAAGTTCGCCGAGAAGGTCTACATCGCCCACCGGCGCGACGAGTTCCGGGCCGAGGACTACTGGGTCGACAAGATCATGCGGAAGGTCGACGCCGGCGAGGTCGAGGTGCTCTGGAACACGGAGGCCACCGAGATCCACGGCACCGCCGAGGAGGGCATCGAGGGCGCGACGCTCGTCACCCACCCGGAGGGCCACCCGACGGCGAAGCTCGACGAGGCCGACACCGAGGAGTGGCGCCTCGACGTCGGCGCCGTCTTCCTCGCGATCGGCCACGACCCCAACACCGAGTACCTCGAGGGCACGGGCGTCGAGCTCGACGAGGAGGGCTACCTGTTCACCGAGGGCGGCCGGGGCGGCGGCCAGACGAAGACTGGCGTGCCCGGGCTGTTCGGCGCGGGCGACGTCGTCGACTTCCACTACCAGCAGGCGGCGACCGCGGCCGGCATGGGCGTCGAGGCGGCGCTGGACGCCGACGCCTACCTGGACGACCTCGAGCCCGAGGCCGAGGCGGCCGAGGCCGCGGCCGAGGCCGACGACTGACGGCCCGCCCCGGTCCAAGCGGCTGTGCGACGTCGCCACAATCAGGGGGAAGGCGCATAGCCCGGGCCGGAGTCCTGCCCGCATGGCGAGCGCTGACGACGCGGTGACGATCCAGATCGACGCCTCGGACGGCACGACCGACTCCTTCGACGTCCCGGCGACCATCCTCGAGCGGCTCTCGGAGGGCGACGAGCCCGCGGCGGGCATCGCGGCCGACGTGGCGCTCATGGCCTTTGCGGGCCGGGCCCACGCGCTCGTCCACCACGGCCACGGCGAGGCCGACGAGGCGCTCGAGGCCGCCGAGCAGACCCTCCTCGACGACTTCGAGGCCCGGTTCGGCGTCACCTACGCCGAGGCGACGGGCCACTCCCACTGAGGCGGCCACGCTTCCGAGACCGACACCGCTCGCTTGTGGCGGCTTACTCAGCCGGCACCGTGTAGCGGAGCAGCACGCCGTCGTCCAGCTGTTCGACGCCGGTCAGCTCGAGGGACGGGAACCCGTCGACGAAGCCCTCGCCGTCGGCCAGCGTCGGGGCGTCCCGCCCGCCGATGACGAACGAGCCGACGTAGACGGAGAGCTCGTCGACGAGGCCGGCCTCGAACAGCGAGAAGAGGAGCTCGCCGCCGCCCTCGGCGAGCACGGAATCGATGCCCCTGGTCTCCAGCTCCGCCAGCGCGGCGGCGAGTTCGACCCGGTCGTCGCCGGCCCGGACGACCTCGGCCCCCGTGGCCTCGAGCGCCGCCACGGCATCCTCCGACGCCGCGTCGGCGACCAGCACGAACGACCGGGCCCTGTCGTCGAGCACCCGGGCATCGGTCGGCGTTCGCCCTCGGGAGTCTGCGACGACCCGGGCGGGCTGGGCGGCCGGCCGGGGCGATTCGGTGTCCTCGAGCCCATCGAGGTCGTCGACCGTCAGACTCGGGTCGTCGGCTAACACGGTCTCCACCCCGACCATCACCGCATCGACCTCGGACCGGAGTCGATCCACCCGCGCGAAGTCCGCGGGGCCAGAGATCCGGAGCTGTTCGCGACGACGCGTGGCCAGCTTCCCGTCGACGCTCATCGCGGCGTTGACGACCACGCGCATATCGCAGGCTTCGCGGGCGGGGGAAAACGGTTTTCGGTCCGAACCCCGACAAGCGTAGCCTCGGCTATCGGAAGCGAAGGGTACTTTGGGATCGTATGCGAACTGTCACCGATTCACATGGTATCCCCAACACCTGACAACGAGCTGAGTGACGCCGACGCGAACGTCCACCACGCCTGGGACAACTCGCTCGATCCGGTGCTTACGGTCGAGTCGGGCGAGATCGTCCGCTTCGAGTGCCGGGACGCAGTCGACGGCCAGCTCGGACGCGACGCGACCGTCGACGACCTCGCGGACGTGAGCCTCGACCCGGTGCACCCCCTCACCGGGCCGGTTGCCGTCGAAGGCGCCGATCCGGGGACCGTGCTCCAGGTCGAGCTGCTCGATCTCGAGCACAAGGGCTGGGGCTACACCACCTACCTCCCCGGCGAGATGGGCCTCGGCCTCCTTCCGGAGGACTTCCCCGATCCCGGTATCCACGTCTGGGAGCTCGAAGGCGACGTCGGCCACTTCGTGAACGGCATCGAGGTGCCATTGGACCCGTTCCCCGGTGTCATCGGCGTGGCCCCCGCCGCCGACGGCGAGCACGACACGCTCCCGCCCCGGGACGTCGGGGGAAACATGGACATCAAACACCTCACCGCGGGGTCGACGCTCTACCTCCCCGTCGAGGTCGATGGCGCGCTGTTCTCGACCGGCGACTGCCACGCCGCCCAGGGCGACGGCGAGGTCTGCGTGACGGGCGTCGAGGCGCCGATGTTCGTGACGGCACGGTTCACCGTTCGCGAAGATTTGGAGATCGAGCAGCCCCAGTTCGAGACCGGCGGGCCGTTCACCCCGACCGGGTCGGACGAGCCGATGTACGGGACGGCGGGTATCGACCCGGATCTGATGGAGGCGACGCGGAAGGCGGTCCGGCACATGATCGACCACCTCCACGCCGAGCGCGGGCTGACCCGCGGGGAGGCGTACCTCCTCTGCTCGGCCGCGGTCGACCTCAAGATCAACGAGGTGGTGGACGCGCCGAACTGGACGGTCTCGGCCTACCTCCCCGAGAGTCTGTTCCCGGCGTAGCCGGCTAGCCCTGGAGAGAGGTGGGCGGCCCGCCGGCCAACCGGTCTCGGTCGTGAGGTGCTTCGAAGTCCGGCTCCGGTCCCACGGGGATGATTCGTTTCGGGTTCAGGCTGTCGTGGGTGGTGTAGTAGTGCTCCTTGATGTGGGCCATGTTCACCGTGTCGGCGACGCCGGGGAGCTGGAACAGCTCCCGCGTGTAGCCCCAGAGGTTCGGATAGTCGGTCAGCCGGCGGCGGTTACACCGGAAGTGGGTGTGGTAGACCTCGTCGAACCGGACCAGCGTCGGGAACAGCCGGAGGTCGGCGATGGTGAGGCGGTCGCCGGCGAGGTAGCGCTGGTCGGCCAGCAGCGAGTCGAGCTCCCCGAGCGCCTCGAACAGCTCGGCCACGGCCGTGTCGTAGGCGGCCTGGCTCGAGGCGAAGCCGGCCCGATAGACGCCGTTGTTGACCGGCTCGTAGAGGGCCGTCGTGATGGAGTCGATCTCGTCGCGTCGGCCCGCGGGGTAGAGGTCGACGTCGTTCGACTGGTGCTCGTCGAACGCCGTCGCGAGCTGCTGCATCACCTCGATGGACTCGTTGTTCACGATGGTCCCGTGCTCCCGGTCCCAGAGCACGGGTACGCTCACGTGGCCGTCGAAGTCCGGGTCGGCCGCCCGGTAGACCTCCGCGAGGTAGTCGGCGCCGGTGACGGTGTCGGGCGTGCAGCCGTCGTGCTCGGGCGAGAACCGCCAGCCCCGCTCGTCGCGGTACGGGTCGACGATGTCCATCGAGAGCACGTCGTCGAGCCCCAGGAGCTCGCGGACCAGCGCGGCGCCGTGTGCCCACGGGCAGGCCCGGGCGATGTAGAGGTGGTACCGGTCGGCCTCGGGAGCGAACCGCGCGTTCGGGGTGTCCCGGATCCGCTCGCGGAAGGCCGTTTCCGAGCGGTCGAAGGCCCCGTCGGGCTCGTCGTCGGTCCGGGGGACCCGCCAGTCGCCGTCGTCGAGGACGCTCATGGGGCCGGGTAGTCGGTCGGCGCGTTTAGGCTCGGGGACCGCGGCAGCGCCGGCCGGCGCGAGGGTGGCTTTTTACCGGCCCCCGCCGAACGCCGGTCCCATGAACGTGGAGGAGCACGCCGAGGAGCTCGCCGCCGACCTCGGCGCCGACAAGGAGGCGGTCACCCGCGACCTGGAGAACCTGCTGGCCTACTCCGTGCCGGTCGACGAGGCCAAACAGAGCCTGCGCCGGAAGTACGGCGGGGGCGACACCTCGCCCGCCGAACCCGAGCCGCGGTCGGTCGGCGACATCACGACCGACGACGCGAACGTCGCGGTGACGGCCACGGTCCTCACGGTCGGCACGCGGTCGATCCGCTACCAGGGCGAGGACCAGGTCATCCGCGAGGGCGAGCTCGCCGACGAGTCCGGCCGGCTCTCCTACACCGCGTGGGAGGACTTCGGCTTCGAGCCGGGCGACACCGTGTCGATCCGCAACGCCAACGTCCGGGAGTGGCAGGGCTCGCCGGAGCTCAACCTCGGGTCGTCGACGACGATCACCGAGGTCGACGAGGCGCTCGACGTGCCCTACGACGTCGGCGGCGAGGCGGCGCTCGCCGACCTCGAGCCCGGCGACCGCGGCGTGACCGTCGACGTGGTCGCCCTCGAGGTCGAGGAGAAGACCATCGACGGCCGCGACGGCGAGACGGAGATCCTGAGCGGCGTGCTGGCCGACGAGTCCGCCCGGCTGCCGTTCACCGACTGGGACCCCCACGACGCGATCGCCGAGGGCGAGACGATCCGGATCGGCAACGCCTACGTCCGGGAGTTCCGGGGCGTGCCCTCGGTGAACGTCTCGGAGTTCTCGACCGTCGAGGCGCTCGACGAGGCGATCGAGCCCGGCGACGCCGCCACGATGGCCGTCGGCGAGGCGGTGGCGAAGGGCGGCGTCTACGACGTCGCCGTCACCGGCCACGTCGTCGGCGTCCGGGAGGGCTCGGGGCTCATCCAGCGCTGCCCCGAGTGCGGCCGCGTGGTCCAGAAGGGCCAGTGCCGGAGCCACGGCGAGGTCGAGGCCGAGGACGACCTCCGGGTGAAGGCCATCCTCGACGACGGGACGGGCGCGGTCACGGCGGTGCTCGACGACGAGCTGACGGCCGAGGTCTACGGGGGCTCGCTCGATGACGCCCTCGAGGCGGCCCGCGAGGCGATGGACACGGCGGTGGTCGCCGACGCCATCGCCGACCGGATCGTCGGCCGGGAGTACCGCGTGCGGGGGAACCTGAGCGTCGACGACTACGGCGCGAACCTGCAGGCGACGACGTTCGACCGCGTCGAGGCCGAGCCCGCCGACCGGGCGGCCGCCCTCCTGGAGGTCGTGGGCCGGTGAGCGGCGCCGACGACGGGCCGATCGGCCGCCGGGAGGTGGCCTACCGGCTGTTCGCCTCCGAGTACGACGACGCGGACCTGGAGTACTCCGACTCCGACGAGGAGCGCGCGCCGAACTACGTGGTGACGCCGACGGGCGCCCGGGTCAACCGGCTGTTCGTCGTCGGCGTGCTCACCGAGGTCGAGCCGGTGAGCGACGACGTCCTCCGGGCGCGCGTGGTCGATCCGACCGGGGCGTTCGTGGCGTACGGGGGGCAGTACCAGCCGGAGGCCGTCGCGTTCCTCGAGGACGCCGAAGTGCCGTCGTTCGTCTCGCTGACGGGGAAGGCCCGGACGTTCCAGCCCGACGGCTCCGACCGCGTGTTCACCTCCGTGCGCCCGGAGTCCCTCACCGCGGTCGACGCCGCGACGCGCGACCGCTGGACGGTCCAGGCCGCCGAACACACCCTCGCGCGGGTGGCGACGATGGCCGAGGCGCTCGACCGCGAGGAGCGCGGCGACGCGCTGTCGGCGGCGCTCCGGGACGCCGGCGTCGAGCCCGGGCTGGCCTCGGGCGTGGCGCTCGCCATCGACCACTACGGCACCTCGACGGCGTACCTCTCCGCGCTCAGGGCGCAGGCGATCGCGGCCGCGGAGCTCGTCGCCGGCGACCGGGAGGCGGTGCCCGACCTCGAGCTCGCGCCGGACGACGACGGGCCGGTCGAGGGCGATCTGACCGCGGCCCCGGCCGTGCCGGGGACGCTGACGGGCGACGCGGCGCTCGGCGCGCCGCCGGCGACACCTGAGGCCGACTCGCCGGAACCCGACGCTGGGCCGGCTCCGGAGCCCGAGCCCGAGGAGCCGGAACCGGTGGAAGATGAACCGGTACCGACAACCGATGCGCCGAGCCATCACCGGGTGAGCCGGAGCCCGAGGAGGCCGAATCGCCGGCGGAGGCGGCCGAACCCGAGGCCGAAGCGGTCGATTCGGCAGCCGCGGAGCCGAGCGAGCCGGAATCTGAGGACGCCGAGGCGGATGAGGAGGCGTCCGAGGAGGAGCCAGCGGACCCCTCGACGGCGGACGTCGAACCCGATCCCGAGCCGGCGGCCGAGGAGCTGGGTGACTTCGACGCCCCCGAGCCCGTCGCGGGCGATGAGGACGAGCTGCCGGCGGGCCAGTACGAGCTGGACGAGGCCGAGCGCGAGGAGGTCGAGGCCGAGTTCGGGACGGAGTTCAGCACCGGGAGCGAGGTCGGCGAGCCGGGCGAGGCCGGCATCGAGCCCGAGACCGAGCCGCCGGCGGCCGAGGCCGACGCCGAAGTGGAGCCCGAGACCGAGGCGTCGGCGGCCGAGCCCGAACCGGCGGATGACGCGGCCGAGGAGTCCGCGCCAGCCGAGCCGGACGAGGCCGAGGTCGACCTCGAGGACGCCGCCGTGGAGGCGATGGCGGCGCTCGACGACGGCGACGGCGCCGACCGGGACGCGGTCGTCGAGTCCGTGGTGGCCGACCACGGGGCCGCGGCCGAGGCGGTCGAGGCAGCCATCGACGAGGCGCTGATGGGCGGCCGGTGTTACGAGCCCAGCGACGGCACGCTCAAGGCCATCTGATGGGGCCGCTCGAGCCGGTGCCCGACGAGCCGGCGGCGATCGCGGCGGTCGGGGGCGGCCAGCGGGCGCTCGTGATCGCCGACTACCACGCCGGAATCGAGGGGGCGTTCCGCTCGAAGGGCGTGCAGGCCGAGCCGCGGGCCGACGAGCGACGCGAGCACCTGCTCGGCCTGCTCGACGACACCGAACCCGACCGCGTGGTGTTCCTGGGCGACCTGGCCCATCGGATCGGCCGGCCGGCCGGCCGCGAGCTCGCGGAGCTCGAGGCGCTGGTCGAGGCGGTGACCGACCGGGTGCCCGCGGTGCTCGTCAAGGGGAACCACGACGGCGAGTTCGAGGCGGCGCTGGACCTGCCGGTCACCGACTCGGCGGGCGTCGTCCTCGGCGACGTGGGGTTCGTCCACGGCCACAGCTGGCCCGCGCCGGCGGTCCTCGAGGCCGACGTCGTCTGCGTGGGCCACGAGCACCCGGCGGTCCGGATCGAGGACCAGGTCGGCGGCGGGCGGGTCGAGCGCGTCTGGCTCCGCGGCGACCTGGCGCCGGCGGCGTTCGACCGCGAGGGGGTCGACCCGGCCGCGATCGACGGCGAGCTGGTGGTCTTCCCGGCGTTCAACGAGCTCGCCGGCAGCACGTGGATCAACGTCGAGGGCCAGTCGTTCCTCGCACCGTTCCTCCCGGCAGGGCTCGCCGGCGGCGAGGCGTACCTCCTCGACGGCACCCGGCTCGGCCCGTACCGCGACGTGTAGCACCCCGCCGAACAACGCGCTTAACCGCCGACCGGCCCGACGGGCGGGCTGATGAGCGAGCCGCGGCGGGCGGACGCCGACGTCTTCGGGCGGCTCTCGCCCGAGATGCAGGCGGCGCTCGAGGCCCGGGGGTTCGACGAGCCCACCGAGCCCCAGCGCCGAGCCATCCCGCCGCTGGCCGACGGCCGCGACGCGCTCGTGACCGCGCCGACGGGCACCGGCAAGACCGAGACCGCCATGCTCCCGGTGTTCGACGCCGTGCTCCGCCGGGGCGCCCAGTACGGCTTCTCGGTGCTCTACATCACGCCGCTGCGGGCGCTGAACCGCGACATGCGCGACCGGCTGGAGTGGTGGGGCGAGGCGCTCGACCTCCGGGTGGACGTCCGCCACGGCGACACCACGCGGTACCAGCGGACGAAGCAGGCCAACGACCCGCCGGACGTGCTCGTGACGACACCGGAGACGCTCCAGGCGATGCTCACCGGCGAGAAGCTCCGCACGGGGCTGGTCGACGTCGAGCACGTCGTCGTCGACGAGGTCCACGAGCTGGCGTCCTCGAAGCGGGGCGCCCAGCTCGCGGTCGGCCTCGAGCGGCTGGTCGAGCTCGCGGGCGACTTCCAGCGCATCGGCCTCTCCGCGACCGTGGGCGACCCCGAGGAGGTCGGCCGCTTTCTCACCGGCGACCGCGGCTGTGCGCACGTCGCCGTCGACGCCGGCAGCCGGCTCGACATCGCGGTCCGCGTCCCAGAGATCACGGCCGAGGACGAGCGCCTCGCGGGCCAGCTCGCCACCGAGCCGGACGTCGCGAGCCACGTCCGGGCGGTGCTCGAGGCCGTCGACGCCCACGAGTCGACGCTGATCTTCGTCAACACCCGGCAGGCCGCCGAGGCGCTCGGCTCGCGCTTCAAGGCGCTCGACGCCGATGTCGGCGTCCACCACGGCTCGCTGTCGAAGGCGGCCCGCGTGGAGGTCGAGGACGCGTTCAAGGCCGGCGAGCTCGACGGGCTGCTCTGCACCTCCTCGATGGAGCTCGGCATCGACGTCGGGCGGGTCGACCACGTGGTCCAGTACGGCAGCCCCCGGGAGGTCGCCCGGCTGCTCCAGCGCGTCGGGCGGGCGGGCCACCGCGCCGACCGCGTCTCGACGGGCACGGTCGTCGCCCGGCACGCCGACGACGCCATGGAGTCGCTCGTCATCGCCCGCCGGGCGCTCGACGACCTGGTCGAGCCCGCGGCGATCCACCACGGCAGCCTCGACGTCGTCGCGAACCAGATCGTCGGGCTCGTGATGGACTTCGGCGAGCTGTCGGCCCGACGGGCCCACACCGTCATCACCCGGGCCTACCCGTTCCGCGACCTCTCCGAGGAGCAGTTCAAGGCGGTCGTCCGGGAGATCAGCCGGAACCGGCTGGTCTGGCTCGCCGAGGACGACGACCTGCTCTCCAAGCGCGGGGGCACCTGGGAGTACTACTACTCGAACCTCTCGATGATCCCGGACGAGGAGACCTACGCCGTCCGTGACATGGCCGGCGGCGGCCGGATCGGCAGCCTCGACGAGCGGTTCGTGAAGAACGTCGCCGAGCCCGGCGTGACGTTCATCCAGCGCGGCGACATGTGGCGCATCGTCGAGGTCGACGAGGACCGCGCCCGGGTGAACGCCACGCCGGTCGAGGACCCCGGCGGCGAGATCCCCTCCTGGGTGGGCGAGGAGATCCCGGTGCCCTACGCCGTCGCCCAGCACGTCGGCCGGCTCCGGGCCGAGGCCGCCGGGCGGTTCGCCGACGGCGCGGACGTCGAGGCGGTCGCCGGCGAGCTCGCGGACCGCTACCCCGGCGACGCGCACACGCTCGAGACCGCGCTGCGGCCGGTCGCCGAGCAGGTCGACGAGGGCCACCCGGTCCCGACCGACGAGCGGCTGGTGGTCGAGGGCGAGCGCGGCGGCGCGGTGCTGAACGCCGCGCTCGGCCACCAGGTCAACGAGACGCTCGGCCGGCTGCTCTCCGCGCTCATCGGCCAGGCCACCGGCTCGTCGGTGGGCCTCGACATCGACCCGTACCGCGTCGACCTCGCGGTCCCGCCGGGCGTCCGACCGGCGGACGTGGTCGAGACGCTGCTCGGGACGGAGCCGGACCACGTCGAGGCCATCCTCGAGCTGGCGCTCAAGCGCGCCCCGGCGCTCGAGTTCGAGCTCTCGCAGGTCGCGGCCACGTTCGGCTCGCTGAAGCGCTGGGAGGGGGACGGCCAGGGGGTCGGGGGCGCCCGGCTCCGGGCGATCCTGGAGGGCACCCCGGCGTTCGACGAGGCGGTCCGGAGCATCTTCCACGACGACCTCGACGTCGAGCGCACGGCCGCGGCGCTGGCGGACCTCCACGCGGGGCGGCTGGCCGTCGAGTCGATGGAGGGCCGCACCCCGCTGGGCAGGGCCGGCCAGGGCTCCGGCCGCGAGCTGCTCTCGCCCGAGCACGCCGACGCGGGCGTCATCGACACCGTCCGGGAGCGCCTGCAGAACGACCGCGTGCGGCTGATCTGCCTGCACTGTCGGGACTGGACCCGCCGGACCAAGGTCAAGCGCGTGGCCGACCAGCCCGAGTGCCCCGAGTGCGGCTCGACGCGGATCGCGTCGCTGAACCCCTGGGCCGACGAGGTCGTCCAGGCGGTCCAGTCGAACGACCGGGACGAGGACCAGGAGGCGATGGTCCGCCGGGCGTACAAGGCCGCGAACCTGGTCCAGAGCCACGGCAAGCAGGCGGTGATCGCGCTGGCCGCCCGGGGCGTGGGACCGCAGAACGCCGCCCGCATCATCGCGAAGCTCCGCGAGGACGAGGACGACTTCTACCGCGATATCCTCCGCCGGGAGCGCGAGTACGCCCGGACCCGGTCGTTCTGGGACTGAGGCTCGGCTGCCGTTCCCGAGCGGCGGGATTCGGCGAGCCGTATATGTGCCCTGCTAGCGTAGGACAGCCATGGCCGTGGCCACCGCCACCGCGATGGACGCCCTCGAGATCAGCGAGTTCCTCTCGGGGCAGGGGACCGGCGTGCTCGCGCTGGCCAAGGACGCCAGCGTGTACGCGTTCCCCGTCTCGTTCGCCTACCACGAGGACGGCCCGAAGCTCTACTTCCGGCTGGGCTACGGGCCGGACAGCCAGAAGCGGGCGTACGTCGAGGGCGCCGACGAGGCGACGTTCGTCGCCTACGACCACACCGAGGCGGGCTGGAAGAGCGTCCTCGCCGAGGGCACCCTCGAGGCCGTCTCCGGATCGAAGCTGGACACGAGCGTCGAGGAGGCCGTCAAGGGCCTCCAGATCCCGTACTTCCAGGTCCACCGGGAGCCCTCGGCCGACCTCGAGTTCGCCATCGTCCGGCTCGACGTCGACAAGCTGAGCGGCATCGTGGAGGCCCAGCACAGCCGGTAGCGTCGGGTCGGGGGATTGAGGACCCCGGCGGGCCGAGAGTCACGCATGACGGGCTGGGACGACCGCTACCGACGGGGCGAGTACCCGGCGGACCCGGCGCCCTCGCCGGTGCTCCGCCACTACGTCGACGAGTTCCCCGACGGCCGCGCCCTCGATGTGGCGACGGGGACCGGCCGGAACGCGCTGTTCCTCGCCGAGGCCGGCCACGCGGTGGAGGCGATCGACTCCTCGAGGGTTGGGCTCCGGCAGGCCGAGGAGCGAGCGGTCGAGCGGGGCGTCGACGACCGCATCGAGTGGATCCAGGCCGACATCCCCGAGTACACGTTCCCGACCGAGCGCTACGCCGCGATCACCATCTCGTTCTACCGGGCCGTCGACCGGTTTCCGGACCTGAAGGAGGCGCTCGTGCCCGGGGGCTACCTCTTCGTCGAGCACCACCTCCGGTCGACCGAGCCCACGCCGTCGGGCCCCTCGAGCGACCGCTGGCGGTTCGGGGCCAACGAGCTGCTCCACGCCTGCCTCGATCTGACCGTGCTCTACTACGACGAGACGAGCTCGGCGAACCCCGACGGGGAGCGCCGGGCGAACGCCCGGGTCCTGGCCCGGAAGAGCTCGGGGACGCGACAGCGGTACCCGCCGCGGTGGGACCGGACCCGAACGGTAGCTACGTCGGTTCCTGGGCGGGCTCGAGCCGCATCGTCACGACGTTGCCCCGGGGCTCGTTCTCCTCGAAAGCGAGGCTGCCGCCTGACCGGCGGACGATCCACGCGACCAGCCACAGGCCGAGGCCGCTGCCGTGGTACAGCGGCTCGATCCGCTCCTCGCCGGTGACGACCTCCCGGTCCATCTCCGGGATGACCGGCCCCTCGTCGATCACGTGCAGTTCGACCGAATCGTCGGTCCGTTCGACCGTCAGCCGGACGGTCGGCGACGGCTGGTCGGCGTGCTCGATGGCGTTCGTGACGAGCTCCCGGACGGCCTTCTCGATCTCCCCGTCCGCCCGGCAGACCGCCGTCGCGGGCAACGCCAGTTCGATCTGGACCTCGGGGTGCTCCTCGCGGAGGTCGTCGGCGATCAGCCCGACCAGCGCGACGAGGTCGACCGCCTCGACCGTGGGCTCCGCGGAGAGGGCCTTCGTGATCGAACGCTGCTTGTCGACCAGATCGAGCAGCTCCTCGCCCTTTCGGAGGATGGTCGCGGCGTCCTCGGACGGCTTGCCCGTCGTCGCCTCCCGGATCAAATCGGCGTACCCGAGGATGACGTTCAGGGCGTTGTGGAGGTTGTGTCTGAGGACCCGGTCCATCACCTGGAGCTGCTGGAGCCGGTCCTTGTGCTCGGTGATGTCGGTCTGGATGGCGACGTACCCCTCGATCTCGCCCGACTCGTCGGTGATGGGGGCGATGGTCTGGACGGCGTGATAGCGCTCGCCGTCACGGCGGCGGTTGACGATCTCCTCGTCCCAGATCTCGCCGGCGGTGATGTTCCGCCAGAGCGCCTCGTGGTGGTCATCGTCAGTGACCGATGCCCGAAGAATCGAGGGGTCTTCCCCGATGGCTTCCTCGGACGGGTAGCCCGTCACCCGCTCGAACGCCGGGTTGACGTAGAGGATGATGCCGTCGGGATCAGTGATGTAGATGGCGTGGCCCGAGGCCTCGACAGCGCGCTGGGCCCGCCGGAGGAGCCGCTCGCGCTCGCGGAGCTCGGTGATGTCGTGGGCCACCCCCACCGTCCCCGGGAGCGCTTCGTCATCGTCGGCCCCGTGGAGCGCGATGTTGAGTTCGTAGCACCCGGGCACCCTCCACCGTCTCGATCGTCATCTCGAGGGGCCCCGAGGCCTCGCCCTCGGCCAACGCCTGGATGTGTTCGATGCTGGCCGCCACGTTCTCCGCCTGGAGGTGATCGGTGATGTTCGCCCCCACGACTTCGGTCCGATCGAGGCCGAAGAGGTCGGCGAACGCCTGGTTGGCGAGCGTGATCCGCCCGGCGGCGTCGAGCGCGTAGATGGGCTCCGGCGCCGTCTCGACGATGCGCTCGTAGCGCTCGAGTTCGCGCTCCCGGGCCACCCGCTCGGTCACGTCGATGGCCACCCCCAGCAGTCGAGTCGGGGCCCCGGTGTCGTCCGTCAGGGGCCGCCCGCGGGCTTCAAGCCACCGGGTCTCCCCGTCGGCCGTCCGGACCCGGACCGTGACCTCGAACGGGTCGAGGCGGTCGACGGACCGCTCGATGGCCGCCTCGAGCGGCGCCACGTCGTCCGGATGGACGATCTCCCCGAAGAGCTCCTCGAGGGTCTCGACGTCCGCCGCCGCGGTCCCCGTGATGGACTCCAGCGACTCGTCCCCGGTCAGTTCGTCGGCCTGGATGTCCCATTCCCAGACGCCGGCGTCCGCGGCCTCGAGCGCGATCGACCGGCTCTGGACGGTCTCGTTGAGTTCGCGTTCCATCTCGGCCCGCGCGGTGATCTCCCGCAGCGTGTAGAGCCGCTCGCCGCCGTGGATCGAGACCGACTTGACCGTCGCCAGCACGACGTGTTCGGCCCCCGCGGCGTCGGTGACGGTCAGCTGTACGTTCTCGACCATCCCGATGGCGGCGAGATCGTCGGGCGCCGGGTCCGTCCCGAGCAGCGACTTGATGTCGCCGAGGGCTTCGACCGCCTCCGTATCGAAGCCGAAGATGTGGCGCGTGTTCGGGCAGACGTAGGTAAACACGCCCTCGTCGTCGGTGATGAGGACGGTGTCGGTGATGTTCTCGAGGGTCGTTCGGTGGAGCTCCTCGGAGTCCCGCAGCTCGCGCTCCAGCCGGCGTTCCTCGGTGACGTCGTCCATCGCCGCCACGAGGTACTCGATCTGCCCGTTGGCGTCGTGCAGGGGCGACACGCTCACCGAGAGCCACGTCCGTTCGCCGTCCGGCCGGTCGATGACGAGCTCCTCGCCGTAGACCGACTCGCCGGAGGCCAGGACTGTTTCGACCGGGAGCTCTCCCGGGGGGAGGGGATCGCCGTCGGCGTCCGTGATCTTCCAGTCGGGGTCATCGTAGGCCATGCCTTCGATCGCCGACGCTTCCAATCCGAGGACCGCCTCGGCGCGCCGGTTGGCCCGAACGATGGTGCCGTCCGTGTCGAGGACCGTCTTCGCGACCGGGCTGGTGTCGAATATGCGGCGGTTGAGCTCCCGCTCGCTGGCGAGCTCGTGGGCGTAGCGTCGTGTCTCGAGCAGCGACTGAATCCGTGCCAGGATCGCCCGACGGGGCAGCGGGACCTGGAGGATGGCGTCGACAGCTGTCCCCGCTTCCGGCCAGCGTGTCGGGCCCAGGGATTCCCCGCGTCGGCCTCCGCCAGGAGCAACACCGGGGCGTAGGTCGGTGACTGCTCGGCTCTTCCAGGCCGAGAGGGCTTCCCCACACCGCCGGTAGCCCGCCTCGTCGACCACACAGAGGTCGACGCCATTCGGCACCGAATCCCCGATGTCGACCAGGTCGTACCCGTCGAGCAGCTCGGCCAGCAGCTCCCGGTTCCGCCGCTGGCGCACCTGGAGCCCGACGGTGGCCGCCTCGCGTTGGATGACCTGGTTCATGCTGGCCCGCTGACGCTCGTTCAGTCGGGCCCGTCGACGGGCTCCGGTGTCCCCGTGAGCAGCCCGCGGTAGCCCGAGAGCGGCTCGCCGACGCGGAGCCCGTCCTCGTCGATCTGGAGCGACCGGAGGGCGTGCTCGAAGCCGCTGAAGCGCTTCTTGAGCACCCCGATGGCCTTCTGGATCTCGCCGTCGATCTCGAGGTACCGGAGGAAGACGATGTTGTCGGCGATGTAGCTGATCTGCTGGTCGGTCGCGACGAAGTCGCCGGTGACGTGCCCGATCTCCTCGATCAGGATCACCATGACGCCCATCCGCTTGAGGTACCGGCTGAGGGCGTGGAGCTCGCGGGTCAGCGCCGCCGAGCTGTCGTCGCCGCGGAGGCCGAGCCGGTAGCCGGCGACCCCGTCCAGCATCACGAACCGGGCGTCGCGCTCCTCGACGGCCATCCGCACGTCGTGGGCGAACTCGTCCGGGCTCTGGGTGAGCGACTCGATCGCGTTCAGCTCCAGCCGGCCCGCCTCGATGTGGGGGTCGAGCTCCAGCCCGAGCTGTCTGGTGCGGTATCGGTAGTCCTCCTCGAGCTCCTCGAACAGGAACGCGACCGCCCGGTCGCCCGCGTCGGCCGCCGCCCTGAGGAACTGGCTGGCCGTGGTCGTCTTGCCGACGCCCGACGGCCCCGAGATGACCGTGACGGAGCTCCGCTCCAGCCCGCCGTGGAGGAGCTCGTCGAGGCCGGCCACGCCGGAGGCGAGCTGGTCCCGGCTCGGCTCGCGGAAGTGGTCGCCGGGCACCAGCTTGGGGTAGACCACGGCGCCGCGGCCGCCGATGATGCGGTAGGTGTGCCGCCCGTCGGCCATGCTCGAGCCCCGGTACTTCGTGACCTCGATCGTCCGGCCGGCCGTCGTCCGGCTCACCTCGACCGTGGTGTTCCCGAGGAACTGGAGGTCGGCCTCCGCCGCCACGTCGGCCGGCTGGGCGGTACAGAGGGTCGTGATGCCCCGCTCGGAGAGCTCGTTGAACAGCGAGGAGATGTGCCGCCGGAACTGGAAGTCGTCGGGGAGCATCGAGCGGAGCTCCGAGAGCGGGTCGATGACGAGCCGGTCGAGCTCCCCGGCGGAGATTGCGGCCGCGATCTCGCTCAGCAGCTCCTCGCCCTCGACGGCATCGCTCGGAAAGAGGCTGTAGCCCTCCTCGGTGAAGAAGCGGTCGCCCTCCGCGCTGAGGTCGAGCACCTCGACCCCCTCGAGGTCGATGTCGAGCCCGCCCGCGTTCCCGCGCAGCTGGGTCTCGCGCTCCTCGAAGCCGATGTAGAGGCTCGGCCCCTCGGCGGCGGCGAGGAACTGGAGGGCGAGGATGGTCTTGCCGGTCCCCGGCCCGCCCGTGACGACGGTGGTGTGGGAGGCGGGCACGCCCCCTTCGAGGATCGTGTCGAGCCCGGGGGTGCCCGAAGGGAGCTTCTGGAGGACGGGGTCTTCGGCCATGAAGGTATCATCTAACTTTAGTAAAGCAGCGATATAAGTCTATAGTGTAATCCGCTGATCGGCCGTGCTGGTTCTGCCCTCCTGGCGCAGATACGCGGCCGTTCGGCCGGGTGTGGGTGAACTCCCCCCGTTCAGGGGACACGGGGTGGTGTCGCCACCGCGAACCGCCGGCAGCGAGCGCGTTCGCGGAAGATACTTGGCGGCCACGGGCGAGCGACCGGGCGATGGCTCCCGGAGCGTGGGCGACATGCTGAGCCGTTCCGACGGCGACGGCTGGCCCGATATCGTCCGGCGGGGGGCTGCCCGATTCGGCATCGACCCGCGGGCGCTCGCGGCGCTCCGGATCGCGCTCGGCCTGCTGCTGCTCGCCGACCTCGCCTGGCGCTCGCGGGACCTGGTGGCCCACTACTCGGACGCCGGCGTCCTCCCACGGGCGGTGCTGCGAGCGACCCACGGCGGGCTCGCCAGCCTGTCGTTCGCCCACGGCCTCTCGGGCTCGGCGTGGGTGCAGGGCGCCCTGTTCGCGCTGGCGGGCGGGTTCGCGGTGGCGCTCCTCCTCGGCTACCGGACGCGGCTCGCGGCGCTCGGGTCGTTCGTGCTCCTCGTCTCGCTGCACGCCCGGAACCCCGTGCTGCTGAACGCCGGGGACTCCCTGCTCCGCCGGCTGCTGTTCTGGGGGCTCTTCCTCCCGCTCGGCGGCCGCTGGTCGGTCGACGCGCGCCGCGCCGGCCGACGGCACGAGCCCGTGGCGTCGCTGGCGACCGTCGCGGTGCTTCTCCAGGTCGTGCTGGTCTACCTCGTCAACGGCGTCCTGAAGCTCCGCGGGGAGGCCTGGCTCTCGGGCGAGGCGATCCTCATCGTGTTCGAGCTCGACCACCTCACGGTCGGGCTCGGCGACCTCCTGGCCGGCGCCCCGCTCCTGCTGGAGGCCTTCGGCCTGCTCTGGCTGGCGATGCTGCTCGTCTCGCCGCTGCTGGTGGCGCTCTGGGGCTGGCCCCGGGCCGCCTTCGCCGGGCTGTTCGCCGCGATGCACCTCGGGATGGCCGGCACCATGCGGCTCGGACTGTTCCCGCTGATCTCGGTCGCGGGACTGCTGGTCTTCCTGCCGCCGCGGACCTGGGACGCGATCGTCGAGCGGCTCGCCCCCGCCATCGACCGGCGGTTCGACGTCCCCGCCGGCTGGCGGTCGCTCGACCGACGGCTGCCGGCGCTCCCACGGCCGACGCTCGACGCCCGGAGCCGTCGCCGCGTCCACCTGGGGGCCCAGGTCGTCGTGGCGGCCCTCCTCGTGTTCGTGCTGGCCTGGAACGCGGCCTCGCTGGGCTACGGGACGATGCCCGACGGCGTGCGCACGGTCGCCGACCCGGTCGATCGCCGCTGGGACATGTTCGCGCCCACCCCGCGGACGAACGACGGCTGGTTCGTCGCGCCCGCCGAGCGCGCCTCCGGGGGAACGATCGACGCCTGGGGCGGCGGGCCCGTCAGCTGGGACCGCCCGCCCGAGCTCGCCGCGACCTACCCCAGCCACCGCTGGTTCGTCTACCTGCTCGAGCTGCCCCGCCACGGTTCGGCGCCGCTCCGGGCGGCGTTCGCGGACTACCTCTGTCGCCGGTACGCGGCCGAGCACCCGGACGAGCTGACCTCGGTCCGGCTCGTCTTCGTCGAGGAAGCCGTCCGGCTCGACGCCCCGGACCGGACCCGGCGGATCGGCCTGGGCGAGTACGCCTGCCCGACGGGCTAGTCGGGGCCGCGCTCGGCGATCGCGGCGTCGAGGTGCCGCCCACGGATCACGAGGTCGGCCCGGTCCGCCGGCCCCGCCTCGAGCAGCTCCCGGATGGCCCGGAGCGACGCGTCGCGGACCATCGCGGCGATGTCGGCGCCCGTGGCGCCCTCCAGCCGGGCCGCGAGCCGGTCGAGGTCGACGTCGTCGGCCAGCGGCGCGTCCCGGGTGTGGACCGCCAGGATGGCCCGTCGGGCGGCCTCGTCGGGCTCGGGGACCGCGATCTGGGTGTCGAACCGGCCCGGTCGCAGCAGCGCCGGGTCGAGGGCGTCCTTCCGGTTCGTCGCCGCGAGCACGACCAGCGAGGCGCTGTCGGCGAGCCCGTCGAGCTCGGTGAGCAGCTGGGAGACGACCCGCTCGGTGACGTCGCCCTCGCCGGCCCGACGGCCCGCGAGCGCGTCGATCTCGTCGAAGAACACCAGCGCCGGCGCGACCTGGCGGGCCCGCTCGAACACCTCGCGGACGGCCCGCTCGGACTCGCCGACGTACTTGTCCAGCAGCTCGGGCCCGCGGACGTGGATGACGTTGACGCCGCTCTCGTGGGCCAGCGCCCGGGCGAGCAGGGTCTTGCCGGTGCCCGGCGGCCCGTAGAGCAGGATCCCCGAGGGGGGCTCGGTGCCCGCGGCCTCGAACAGCTCGGGGTGCTCGAGGGGCCACTGGACGGCCTCCGTGAGGGTCGCCTTGACGTCGTCGAGCCCGCCCACGTCGTCGAAGCCGGTGACGGGCACCTCCGCGACCACCTCGCGCATCGCGGAGGGCTCGACGCCGGCCATGGCGGTCTCGACGTCCTCGGGCGTCACCTCGACCGTCCGGGGGTCGCCGTCGCCGGCGCGGGCGCGCCGGAGCGCGGCCATCGCGGCCTCGGTGATCAGCGCCTTGAGGTCCGCGCCGACGAAGCCGTGGGTCCGGGCCGCGAGCCGGTCGAGGTCGACGTCCTCGGTCAGCGGCACGCCCTCGGCGTGGACGGCGAGGATCTCCCGGCGGCCGGCCTCGTCGGGCACGCCGACCTGGATCTCGCGGTCGAACCGGCCGGGCCGGCGGAGCGCCGGGTCGAGCGTGTCGATCCGGTTGGTCGCCCCGATGACGACGACGTCGCCCCGCGGGTCGAGCCCGTCGAGCACCGACAGGAGCTGGCCGACGACGCGGTTCTCCATGTCGGCGCCGTCCTCCCGCTTGGCGGCGATGGCGTCGATCTCGTCGAAGAAGACCACGGCCGGCGCGGTCTCGCGGGCCCGCGCGAACACCTCCCGGAGGCGCTTCTCGCTCTCGCCCTTGTACTTCGACGTGAGCTCGGGCCCGGAGACGTGGTAGACGGTCGCGTCGATCGCGCCGGCGAGCGCCTCCACGATGAGCGTCTTGCCCGTCCCCGGCGGGCCGTACAGGAGCACCCCGGTCGGCGGGTCGATGCCGAGGCGGTCGAACAGCTCCGGCTCGGCGAGGGGCAGCTCGACCATCTCCCTGACGAGCGCGAGCTCCTCGTCGAGCCCGCCGATGTCGTCGTAGGTCGCGCGGGCCGGCGAGCGGCCGACCGGCCGCGCGGGCCGCTCCGGGGCCGTCGCTGACGGCGACCCGTCCGCATTGTCGTCGGCACCTTCGGTTGCCGTGGACGGCCCGTTCGCTCCCTCGCTACCGGCGGGGCCGTGGACGTGGATGCCGGTCCCCCCGGTGATCCTGACCGGGCCGGTCGGCCGGGTGTCGACGACCTCGAGCTCGCCACCGGCGGCCTCGAAGCGATCGCCGGCCCAGACCGGGCGGTGCCGGAGCGCTTCCCGGACGGCGTGCGTGTCGGCCGTGGCCGCCCCGTCGGCCGCCTCGACGGTGACGGCGATGGCGTCGGCCACGCTCGAGCTCCGGACGCGCACCGTCTCGCCCGGCTCGACGCCGACCAGCCGCTGGGTCGTCCGGTCGAGGCCCACCGCCTCGCCGTCGATCGCGGCCTCGGCCGGCCAGGCCGCCGCGATGACCGCCCCCGCCCCCTCGACCACGACCTGATCGCCCGAGAGGACGCCCAGCGCCCGCCGCGCGGGCTCGGCCAGTCGGGCCACCGGCCGCTCGGTACCCTGCTCGCCCCCGTCGACGACCGTCAGCTCGAGCTCGTCGGCTCCACTCACGCGCGCTCACCGCCCCAGGACGTCCCGATAGGGACAAGCTCTATGTCCGTCCCTCGCCGACATCCGCCCATGGTCGTTGAGACCGAGAAGGACGGCCGGACCTGGTACCGGTGCGAGGAGTGCGGCCTCATGTTCGACGACCGCGACGACGCCCGCCAACACGAGGCGACCTGCGACGCCGAGGAGCCCTCGTACATCCAGTGACCGGCCGGCCAGTCGCCCCTGATCGTCACGCCCGTCATGCGCCCACGAGCTCGACCGCGCGTTCGCCGAGCTCGTCCTCGATGAAGACGAAGACGCGGCCGCCGGCCACGCCCGGCTCGGCGACCACCTCCACCACGTGGCCGTCCATGAAGGCCACGACGCCGGGCAGCAGCTCGCTCTCCTCGCCCGGCTCGAGCACGACCCGGCCCACGCCGGTGTCCTCGAGGATCTCGCCGTCGGTGTTCCGGTCGTTGACGTAGATCATGACGCCGCGGTCGGCGTCGGCCCGCGTGACGAGCACGTGGACCTCCTTGCCGGGCGCACACCGGACCGACCCCTCGAGGCGCTCGATCGGGCCACCGTAGCGGGCCGCCCGGCCGTCGAGGTACTCGACCGTGACGGCGTCCTCCTCGATCTCGACCGGGAGCGTGCCGGGCGAGACGTCGCGGCGCTGGCTCATCGACGCGGGGAACGGGTGGAACGGGTAAAAGCGCTGGCGTCCGGGCGGGCCACCGGTCGACGGCGCGGGCTCAAGCGGGACCGTGGCTCCGTCAGGAGCCTACAAGGCGACCGGTTCCGCGTCGGCCTCGTCCCGCTCGCGGAGCTCGCGGCGGAGCACCATGACGGGCACGTGGGCGGTCCGGAGCACCTTGTCGGCCGTGCTGCCGAACAGCCCCCCGAACTCGCCATGATAGCCCGACCCCATGGCGATGAGGTCGACGTCGGCCTCGGCCACGTAGTCGTTGATGACCTCGTAGACGCGGGGGCCGAACTCGACCGCGCTGACGAACTCGACGCCGGCCGCCGCCGCGAGCTCGCCGATCTCGGCGATGACCTCGTGGCCGTACGCCTCCGCCCGATCGTGCTGGTCCGCCATGGACGTGGCCTCCCAGGGGTTGCCGCCCTCCTTGACGACGAACAGCCCGTGGACCGTCGCCCCGAGCTGAGCCGCCAGGTCGATGCCTTGCTCGGCGCCCTTGATGGCGTCGGAGCCGCCGTCCGTCGGGATCAGGATGGTCTCGAACATACCAGGTATCGGTTGGGCCGCGGAGCTGATGACCTAGCGACATGTTTCCCGGCCGGTGGGAATCGGCTCGCGCCCGTCGAACCGCTGGCCGGCACGCCCTCGGCTACTCGTCCTGGAACTCCGCGGCGGCGGGGCGCTCGATGCGCTCGAACTCCTCGCGGAGCGCGTCGTAGGCCCGCTCGACGTCGTCGGCCTTCCCCGACGCGTTCCGGACGTGCCGCCGGAGCGTGTCCCACTCGTCGTCGAGCGTCGAGAACCGCTGGCCCAGCCGCTGGAGCCGCTCGCGGATGGTCTCGGCCTGCTCGGAGAGCCGTTTGGACCGGACGTCGGCCTTGATGAGCTCGAGCTTCTGGCCGAACGTCAGCGGCGAGACGACCTGGACGCCGCGCTTGGTGAACGACCGCAGGAGGTCGTACTCCTCGGTCACGAGGTGGTAGTAGACCGCCTCCGAGGGGATGAACGCGAACGCGAAGTCGGCCGTGCCGGCGTCCGGGCGGACGTAGTCGGCGGCGATCTTCTCGAGCTGCCCCTCGACGGCGCTCGCGAAGCGGTCCTGGTGGCGCTCGCGGTCGGCGTCGGTCTCGGCGGCCATCGCCTTTTGATACTGCTCGAGCGGGAACTTCGCGTCGATGCAGATCAGCCCGGCCGTCGACCGGATGTGCGCGTCGGGCGTCCGGCCATCGACCACCTGCTCGCGGACGCCGTACATGTCCGGCGGGAGGTGGTCGGAGAGCAGCGCCTCGAGCTGGAGCTCGCCGAACTCCCCGCGGGCCTGCGGGCTCCGGAGCATGCCCGCGATGTCGGTGTGCAGCGACTCGAGCTGCTCGGCGTGGCGCTCGACGTCCGAGAGCGCCCGGTCGAACCCCTCCGCGCGCCAGGTGCGCGACAGGGCGGCCGAGAGCGTGTCGGCGTCCACGCCCTCGCGGTCCCGGAGCTGCCGTCGGAGGCCGACGAGCAGCACCACCGCGAGCAACAGCAGGAGGACGCTCGCCCCGGGCAGGAGCCACTCGTGGAGGGTCATGTCGGCCCCTCCCCCGGCGCGGGCATAGGCCTTTCCCGGGCGTCAGTCGCCGGAGGCAGTGCGCTCGGCCCGGTGTTCGCGCAGCGACGGGGCGATGGCGGGCACGCTCGACGGGTCGACCGGCCCCTCGGCCTCGATGGCCTCGAGCGACCGGGGGAACGCCCGGAGGTCCTTGTGGATGGCGAGGCCGGCCCGGGCGCCGTCGCCCATCGCCACGGGGACCTGGTTGTGTCCCGGCGTGAGGTCGCCGACGGCGTACAGCCCGTCGACGGTCGTCTCGCCGTGGTCGCCCGCGACGACGGAGCCGTCGTCGTTGCGCTCCGCGCCGGCGGCCTCGGCGAGGCCGCTGTTGTACGCCGAGCCGTACATCGCGAAGCCCCCGGTGTACTCCCGGCGGGTCCCGTCGGCGAACGTCATGGCCTCGAGCCAGCCGTCCTCGCCGTTCTCGATGCCCTCGACCTCCTCGTCGATGACGTCGATGGGGTGGGCCCGGAGCTGCCGGTCGGTCTCCTCGCTCCAGCTGGGCTCGTCGCCGCGGAGCAGGAGGTCGACCTCGTCGGTGAAGTTCAGCATGATCATCGCGACGTGGGCCGCCGAGTCGCCGTGGCCCATCACGTAGACGGGCTCGTCGACGAACATGTAGGCGTCACAGTGGAGGCAGTAGTGGAGCCCGCGGCCGGTCCGGGGGAGCGGGGGGTCGGGCCGGCCGTCCGAGAAGCCCGTCGCGAGGACGACCCGGTCGGCCGTGTAGCTGTCGTCCCCGGCCTCGAGCCGGAACCGCCGATCGGCCTCGGGCGTCACCTCGAGGTCGGTGACGAAGCCGCGGATCAGCTCGGTGCCGTACTCCTCGAGCATCTCCCGGGCCGTCTGGAGGAACTCGTTCCCGGAGACGGACTCGGGGATCCCGATCACGTTGTGGGTGTCCTGCATCATCGCGGCGCGGCCGCCGCCGCGGTCGATGACCGCCGTCGCGTGGCCGAGCCGGGTCGTGTACAGCGCCGCCGTCAGGCCGCCGGGGCCGCCGCCCACCACGACGACGTCGAAGTCGCCGCGGCCGGCCTCGGCGCCGCCGGATGCGTCAGTAGTCACGTATAGTAACTACCTATCCTTCAGTTACTATAAAGGTTGCCCTCCAATCGGCGATGTGTTGGCGTGTGGCGGGCCCCGTCAGGCCGCCGTCACCAGGTCGCGGAGGCGCTCCTCGGCCGCGACGAACGCCTCGTCGGTTCGGTCGCGGGGCCGATCGAGATCCACGTCGACCACCTCGGCGACGGTGCCCGGCGAGCCGGTGAGGACCACGACGCGGTCCGCCAGCGTGACCGCCTCCTCGACAGCCCAGTGAGGTAATGGCGTCTCGAAATCGTCGATGTGAGATCGTTCATCGACACATCACAGCCGCCCCGGGCCCTTGACCCGGTCGCCTCACGGGGGTTCGGACCGCGAGCTGTGACGGCCCGCCGGCGCCGCATCGCCGCCCTGTCCGTCCGTGACCGGGTTACGTCGAGATATCCGGCCCGGTCGGGCGTCGCAGACTCCAGGAGTTTTGCCACGACTGGTGACGACCCGTCGCCGATACCGGCCCCACGCCCACCGTCAGCCGTAAGTAGCGGTGTGCGATGTGTCGACGCATGCAGGGCCGGGCCGAAGCTCCCGCCGCGGGCACAGTGCTCAACGCGCTGGCTAACGGGCGGGGGTCGGCGTTCGCCATCGACCGGTACGTCGAGGCACGTGTGGAGCTCGACCCCGACGGCCCGGTCCGCGGCGCGGTCGCGGGCGAGCCCGACGCCGACACGTCGCTGATCGAGCGCTGCGTCGAGCTGGTCGTCGAGGCGCACGGCGAGGACGAGGGAGGCCGGGTCCGCACCGAGAGCGAGGTGCCGATGGCCTCGGGGCTGAAGAGCTCGAGCGCGGCGGCCAACGCGGCGGTGTTGGCGACCCTCGACGCGCTCGACGTGCCGGTCAGCGACGCCCCGGGCGCCGAGGGCGTGACGCGCGAGGACGCCGCGTGGATGGGGGTCAGAGCGGCCCGGGAGGTCGGCGTCACGATCACCGGGGCGTTCGACGACGCGACCGCGAGCATGCTCGGCGGCGTGACGGTGACCGACAACGGGACGGACACGCTGCTCAGTCGGGAGCCCGTCCACTGGGACGTCCTGGTGTGGACGCCGCCCGAACGGGCCTACTCCGCCGACGCCGACGTCGAGCGCTGCGAGCGGCTCGCGCCCGTGGCGGACTTCGTCGCGGAGACCCTGATCGGCGGCCGGTACGCCCAGGCCATGACGGTCAACGGGCTGGCGTTCTGTGCCGCCCTCGGGTTCCCGACCGAGCCCCTGCTCGAGGCGCTCCCGGAGGCCTGGGGCGTCTCGCTGTCGGGGACCGGCCCGAGCGTAACGGCTATCGGGCAGGCGGACGCGCTGGTGCACGTCCAGGACCGCTGGGACGAACGCGAGGGAACTACATGGCTGACGACGACCCAGAACGACGGCGCGCGGACGATATGAGCCTCGAGGAGCTCCGCGAGGAGATCGAGACCATCGACCGGGAGCTGGTCGAGCTGATCGCCCAGCGGACGTACGTGGCCGAGACCATCGCGCGGGTGAAGGCCGACCGGGACCTCCCGACCGTCGACGAGGGCCAGGAACAGCGGGTGATGGAGCGGGCGGGCGAGAACGCCGACCGGTTCGACGTCGACTCGAACCTCGTGAAGGCCGTCTTCCGGCTCCTGATCGAGCTCAACAAGGTCGAGCAGCGCGAGCGACGGTAGGGTCAGGGCCCGCCGGGCTGGTCGTCGATCGCGGGGGAGGACGGCGTGGGTGGCTCCCGCCCCCGGTTCCGGCCGGGGGACTTACCGGAGGTGAGCGGTCAGCGTGGCTAGGGGAGTCGGGTGCGGGGGACGGGCCCTGATTGCCCGCCCCACCGTGCGAGGAGGAGCTGGCGAGCGGTGTTGCCAGTCGTGTAGCCCCGCACCGACCACCGCCCGGGGCGCCCCGGTAGTTGGTGGGTGTCAGGTACCTGGCCGCCGGGATTCAGCTGGATCAGTAGCCGGTCCACTCCGACGGACCGTCGACCGTCCCTCGGACCCGGAGCTCCGGGCCGTCCCTCGCCCTCGCGGACGTCGATGCGACCGTCGAGGAACTGCGAGAGGTGTTCACGACCGCGTCGTCCTGGGTCGACGGATCGATGAAGAAGACGCCGAGCCCGTCGGTCGACGCGACCCGTCCCGCGACGGTGTGGCCGAAGCGGAACACCGTCTGCACGTCCACGTACATCAGCAGCGTGTTCAGCGAGAACAGCCCCAGGCGGACGCGCTCGAGGCCGCGGCCGTAGAACTCCTCGACGAGCGCCGAGAACGCGATCCCGATGCCCGTCAGGTCGCCCGGCGAGGAGAGCCGCCTGACGGTCGACTCGATGTCGAGGTCGTCGCCGTCCTGCGAGGCGCAGTCGACGAAGGCGGTCTCCCCGAGCGGCCACTCGCCATGGCGGCCCTCGTAGGCCTCGATGAGCCGGCCACAGCCCGTGTCGGTCGTCACGACCAGCGAGCCCTCGCCCTCGGCCTGCGGCTGGATCAGCCGGAGCGCGAGGTCGCGGCCGGCGTCCATCGCGGGGCCGGCGACGAGGACGCTCGTCCCCGGTTGGAGCCCCTCGATGGGGAGGTCGGCGGGCACGGCGTAGAGCGAGGCGGTCTGGCTCACGACTGGCCCTCCGGGGTCCCGGCGAGCCCGAGGTCCCGGTGGACCGTCAGGAGATGGCCGACCTGGTCCGCCAGCAGCGCGAGGTACTCCCGGGCCTCGTCGTCGAAGGCCATCGGCTCCTCGCCGTAGACGCAGAGCGTCCCGACCGCTGACGCCGTCCGCGGTCACGTTCGCGCCGGCGTAGAACCGGATCCCGAGCTCGCGGAGCCCGTCGTTGGCGGCGAATCGGGGGTCCTCGGTCGTGTCCTCGATCACCGTCACCGGCTCCTCCTCGACAATCGCGTAGGTACAGATGGACGCCTCCCGGGGCGTCGAGGTCCAGTCCGCGCCGTGGCAGGCGAGGAACGTCTGCGTGTCGGCCTCGATGAGGTTCACGCTCGCGCGGTCGACCCCGAAGTGGCGGGCGGCGAGTTCGGTCACCCGGTCGACGGCCTCCTGGAGGCGGTCGGAGTCGAGGTCGAACGAGGACAGCGCCGCCAGCCGGTCTCCCTCGTTCTCGGGCAGCGGGTAGGCGGTGTGGCTCCGCAGCTCGAGGGTCGCCGTCACCAGGTCGGCGAGGCGATCCGGCGGCGTGGTCGCCTTGAAGTAGCAGTCGACGACCTGGGCCGCGTCCTCGGTTGGGATATCGTCGGTCCCGGTGGCGGTGTAGAGGACACAGACCGTGTCCGGCGCCGCCTCGCGGACCCGGTTGAGCAGCTCGAGGCCGGTGCCGTCGGGGAGGTCGTACTCGGTGATGACGCCGCCGACGGACTGCTCTTCGAGGGCGGCCAGCGCCTCGGCGGCGGTGCTGGCGCGGTGGACCGTCGACAGTCCGGCTGCTTCCAGCTCATCCGCGACGGCGGCGGCGCTCTCGTCGTCGGGATCGACATGGAGGACGGCGGCCATACGCCACCGGCTTGGCGAGCCAGTCGTCTAATAGCTTCGGCCGGACGTGACTCAGTCGCCCGGATACGCATCGGCGAGCTCGTCGAGCGCGGGGTGGTGCTCGGTCGTGTGCGGCGCCGTCAACGGCGAGACGCTGATCCGGCCGTTCATGACGGCGTGGCGGTCGGTCCCCTCGGGCTCCTCGAGGTCGCCGGCGCGCATGTGCTCCCAGATGCGGTCGGTGAGCGTGATCGTCCCGTCGGCCTCGTGGGTGGCGGTCATATCGTAGGTGTGCGAGGGCCGGGTGACCGCCATGGGCGCGGGCCCGTCGTCGGCCATCGGGGCGTTGACGTTGAGGTACTCGGCCTCGTCGAAGACGCCCTCGTCCATCGCCCGCTCGGCGAGGTAGGCGGTCGCCCGCGCGGCCTCCGCGTAGTCCTCGACGGCGGGGTGGGTGTTGGCGAAGTCCGCGTCGCCGGGGATGCACAGCGAGACCGCGATCGAGGGCAGCCCGAAGAACGCGCCCTCGACGGCCGCGCTGACGGTGCCCGACCGGCCGAGCACGTACGCGCCGAGGTTCGCCCCGCGGTTGCAGCCGGCGACGATGAGGTCGGGGTAGGGCCCGATGGCCTCGAGCCCGGCGACGACGCAGTCGGCGGGCGTGCCCTCGATGGCGTAGCCGATCTCGTGCTGCTCGACGTCGACCTCGTAGGAGAGCGCGCGGCCGACCGCGCTCTGGTCGGCCGCCGGCGCGACGACGAGCACGTCGCCCACCGACGAGAGGGCCTCGTACAGGGCCCGGAGGCCCGGGCTGTCGATGCCGTCGTCGTTGGTGAGGAGGATGTCCATGAGCGGGCCACGGGTATCGGCCGCTAAGGTCTGTCGACCGGGAGCCCAGGCCGACGTGCCGCCAGCTGGAGGGATTGTCCCTTCGATCGGTCGGTGCGAGCTTAGTTTTTTGTCATCACGGCGAGGCTATCCCCTTGGAGCCTCAGACATGCACAGACGAGACGCGCTGAGAACGGGTGGGGGGCGCGGCCCTGGGCCTCGCCGTCGGGGTACCATCGGTATCGACGGTCGGGGCGACGCCGGGCCAAGGCCCGGGAGGCGGCCCACCGGCAGACATCATCGTGCCGGATGATCACTCGAGCATCCAAGCCGCCGTCGATGCGGCCGATAATGGCGACACCGTGCGGGTCGACGGTGGGAGCTACCGGGAGCAGGTGGTGATCGAGCAAGGATCTGACGCTGGAGGGGCGCGACGGTGCGACCATCGAGGCCCCTGACGCGTTGTCGACCTACAAGCTCGTCGAGAGCGGTTCGACGTGGGCGCCGATGGTCCTCGCCTACGGCGGCGGCCTCTCCGGTGGCGTTGTGTCAGGATCGGACACCGTCGAGGTCGACATCACCGGCTTCGAGCTCGACGGTCGGGGTCACTCGGGCCAATCGGGACGGAAGACGGCGGTCCTCTGCCGAAACGTCGGCGGCCGCTCCCGCCGCATCGGTCTCGGACAATCGCGCGGCCCATCTGGGGACGCCGGGAGGGAGCATCGGGGTTGTCGCCTACGGCGACTCGGACGTCAGGGCCGTCGGCAACGTCCTGTCGGGCTTCGGGCGCGGCGGCATCGGCGCGAACGGCGACGGCGGCGCCCATCCGTCCCCGAGGATCGTGGTCCGGGACAACGTCATCGACGCCCAGTCAGCCACCGGGGGATCCGCTCCCAACGGCGTCCGAATCGGGTTCGGTGCGTCAGGGCAGGTTCGGGGGAACACGGTCCGGAACTGCCGCTATGCAGCGGACCTCGATGGGCTCTTCCAGGCGTCGGGCGTCCTGATCTTCGAGAGCGACGGCGTCGTGGTGCAAGGGAACTCGCTCGAGAACAACGACGTCGCCGTGGCGGCGTCCGCCTGGGCTGGTTCCTCGACTCGGCGAACGACAACAAGGTCGTCCGGAATTCGGTCACGGCCGCCCTCATCGGCGTGAACTTGCGGGCGACGGCGTGGGACCAGGACGGCGGCTTGGCGTTCTTGACGAACGGGAACCCGGAGGTGAACAACAACAAGGTCGTCAACAACGACCTCTCTGATCCCGAGGGGGATCCGGAGGGGGCGATCGGCATCGCGGTCGAGAGCAACGACCGGGCGCGGATGACGAGTACGAACCCGAAGCGGCGAACAACAAGCTCGTGCGGAACTCGATCCGCGGCTTTGCGGACCAGATATCGGACGAGGGCACCGATACCACGGTCCGCGCCATCGAACCCTGAGCGCGGCTACGCCGGCACCGCGTCGACGAGCGTCTCGTCGTCGACCACCAGGTTGTAGGCCCCCTCGTCGTCGTTCCAGAGCAGGAGCGCCCGCTCGATCGAGAGCCCGTCGCCGTAGGCGGCGGTTCGGAGCGCTTCGTTGAGCGAGGTCTCCTTCGTCACCACCGCGTAGTGGTCGACGGCTTGGGAGCCGTCGCCGATGAGGAACAGCGGGTGGCCCCCGTCGTCGCTGAGGTCGCCGCTGAGCTTGACGGCGGCGACGTCGACCCGGTCGGTGACGTGCGCCTCGCTCTCGGCGAGCTTGACGTACCGGCTGGGGTCGGGCCGCCAGTCGAGCCGGCGGGCGCCGTCGGGGCGCAGGACCGCGTAGGCGTACTGGACGTCGACGTTCACGAACTCGCCCGTCGCGCCCGCGGGTTCGTCCATCGCGCGCTGGGTCGCCGGCACCGAGAGGTCCGGCCGCACGTCGAACGACCAGCACCGGTCGTCGGGCCGCGCGTCAGGCCACAGCCGGACCGTCGGGGCGTACACCCCGAGCCGGGTATCGGCCTCGACGGCCCGCTCGGCCTACCGGAGCCCCGCGGCGGTGGCCTTGTCGGCGGGCGCGAGCAGCACCAGCGCGCCGTCGTCAGCGACGGCCCGGGCGTACCGCACCGCCACTCCAGCAGGATCGGCCAGCTCGCTCAGCACGTTCCCGAACAGGACGAGGTCGTACGGCCCGTCGGGCTCGAACGCCTCCGCGGTGGTCCGGGCGACGTTCCAGTGGACGTTCCGCCCGGCCTCCCCGAGCAGGTCGGCGAGCACCTCGGCGGCCGGGCTGGGCTCGACGGCGTGGTAGTCGACGAGCGCCTCGTCGCCGACGAGGTCGAACAGCCCGAGGGCGGGCCCGCCGACGCCGGCGCCGACGTCGAGCACGCGGAGCGAGCGGCCGAGCAGCCCGCGCTCGGCCAGCGTCGAGACGACGTACTGGGCGGCGGCGTAGTAGTCGGCGAGGTGGTAGACGGCGTACCCCAGCGCCGCGGTCGGGCCGTAGGCGACGTTCCGGCTCCGGTAGTAGTCCTCCTTGAGCTGGCGGATCGTCTCCCGCAGCTCGTCGCCCGACTCGCCCGTCGCCCAGTCGGGCCCGTACGCCTCGACGAGCCGCTCCTCGACGACCCGGTCGTACCGCGCCGGAAGCCCCTCGATCGGGTCGGCCAGCGGCGGAACCGGCGACTCGGCCACGGGCACGAACGTGCCGTCGTCGCGCTCGATCACGTCGAGCTCGACGGCCTGCTCGCGGAGCACCTGCCGGACGGCCGCCGGGTGGAGCCCGCCCTCGACGTAGTCGGCGACCTCCGTGGGGTCGAGCGGCCGGACCTGCCGCAGGTACCGCGCCGCGTCGCGGACGGCCTCGCGCTGGGCGGGCGTCATGCGCCCGCGTCCCGGAACAGCGCCTCGAACGCCTCGCGGTCGGCCTCGGCGAGCTCGCGGGCCGCCGCGGCGACGTCGTCGGCCCCGTCGAAGGCGGCCTGGATGTCGGCGTACACCCGGGGCTCGCCGTCGGTGAGCTCCGCGACGGCGCCCGCCAGCCGGTCGTAGATCGGCGTGCCGAAGGCGGGGTCGACCTCGTCGGCCGCGAGCGCGAACGCCAGCAGCGCCGCGTGGGCCTTCGCCTGCACGGTCTCCATCGCCCGGTCGTGCGCGGCGGGCGTCGTCTCGAACAGCTCGTTGCCGGCGGCCTCGAGGTCGGCCCGCAGCCCCTCGGTCACCGGCCCGGACGCGTCGGCGACGGCCGCGATCCGCCCCGGCGCGTTCGCGGGGGCGAACAGCGGGTGGAGGCTCAGCCGCTCGGCCGCCGGCGCGTGTTCGGCCATGGCCGCCACGGGCTCGGTCATCGTCCCCGTCAGGTCGACGACGGCGGCCTCCGCCCGGTGCGCCTGGGCCGCGATCGCGTCGACGGCCGCCGGCAGCGGGACGGCCACGGCGACGGCGTCGAACCGCCCCTCGCCCTCGAGCGGGACGGCCCGCCCTCCGATGGCCTCGGCCGCCGCCTCGGCGGCCGCGGGGTCCACGTCGGCGAAGGCGACCTCCGCGTCGGCGAGGCCGGCGAACCACCGGCCAACGGCGCCCGCGCCGACGACGAGCAGCTCCATGCCGGCCCCGAGGCCACCCGCTCTCAAAAGGGTTCGCTCCCCGGCCTTCCGGGCCTCAGAGCTCGAGCTCGTAGGGGTAGTCCGTGAGGTTCTCGTGGCCGTCCTCGGTGACGACGACCAGGTCCTCGAGGCGCATGCCGCCGGGGTCGGGCTCGTAGAGGCCGGGCTCGATGGTGATCACGTGCCCCGGCTCGAGCTCGCCGCCGCCCGGCCCGATGCGCGGCCCCTCGTGGACCTCGAGGCCGACGCCGTGGCCCGTGCTGTGGAAGAAGCCCGTCACCGTCTCGGGGTCCGACCGGAGCGTCGGATGGCCCGCGGCCTCGTAGACGTCGCAGACGGCGTCGTGGACGGCCTCGCCGGTGACGCCGGGCTCGACGGCGGCCAGCGCCGCGTCGAGGGCCTCCTTGGTCAGCTCGAACCGCTCGCGCACGTCCTCGCTCGCCTCGCCGCGGACGACGGTCCGGGTCATGTCGGCGTGGTACCGGGTCGCCTTCGAGCGCGGGAAGACGTCGATCACGATCGGCGCGTTCGCCGGTAGCGGCCCGGAGCCGCGGTTGTGGGGGTCGGCGCCCTGCTCGCCACCGGCGACGATGGTCTCGTCGAGCGCGTAGCCGTGGTCGAGCAGCTCGCGCTCGATCGTGGCCTTGACGCGCTCGGCGGTGAGCGCCTCGCCGTCGTGGACCAGCCGGTCGCCGTCGATCGTGGCGTCGGCGAGCTGGTTCTCGGCGGCCCGCAGCGCGGCCTCGTTCGCCCGCTGGGCCGCCCGGATCGCGTCGATCTCGTCGTCGGACTTGACCGCCCTGAGCTGGCCGACGACGCCGTCCTCGTCGGGCACGACGGTCACCCCGCGGTCGCGGAGCTCGTCGGCGGTCCCGGCGGGGAACCGGTCCGGGACGCCGACGGCGGCCGCGTCGAACTCGTCGAGGAACGCCGCGAGGGCGTCGTGGTCGGCCTCGCGGTCCGCGTAGGACTCGACGCCGTAGTCGGTCGGCCGGCGGACCGCGTCGCCGTCGCTGTCGTGCTTCGCGCGGCCGTACTCGAGCCCGCTGACGAACAGCGCGAGCGTCTCGGGGGTGTAGAGCGTCCGGAACGGGTCGGGCGCGTCGTAGCCCGAGAGGTAGCGCTGGTCGGCGGTCGCGCCGTCGGCGTCGATGAGGTAGCCGTCGAGGCCCTCGCGGTCGAGGTAGTCGTCGAGGGGGCCGTAGCTCGGCATGGTCGGCGGTACTGGTGGGGGGCAGAAGGGCGTGCCGTTTCCGGCGAGCGGTCAGCGGGAGAAGGGAGTCGGGGCGACGAACGTGACCGGCCGATCAGGCCGTGGCGGTGCGGGTCTCGGCGGCCTCGAGCAGCTCCTGGTACCGGTTCCGGATGGTGACCTCCGAGACGTCGGTGACCTCGCGGACCTGCGCCTGGGTCACCTTCTCGTTGGTGAGCAGCGAGGCGGCGTAGACGGCCGCGGCGGCGAGCCCGACGGGGCTCTTGCCGCTGTGGACGCCCTCGCTCTTGGCGGCCTGGAGCAGCTGTCGGGCCCGGCGGGTCGCCTCCGGGCTCAGGTCGAGCTCGGTGGCGTACCGGCTGACGTACTGCTCGGGGTCGGCGGGCTGGACCTCGAGCTTGAGCTCGCGGACGATGTAGCGGTAGGTCCGCTTGAACTCCATCGGCTCGACCCGGCTGACCGCGGCGACCTCGTCGAGGCTGCGCGGCGTGCCGGCCTGGCGGGCCGCGGCGTAGAGCGACGCCGTCGAGACGCCCTCGATCGAGCGGCCCGGGAGGAGGTCCTCCTCGAGCGCACGGCGGTAGATCACCGAGGCGGTCTCGCGGACGGTCTCCGGGAGGCCGAGCGCCGACGCCATGCGGTCGATCTCGCCGAGCGCCTGCTTGAGGTTGCGCTCGCGGTGGTCGCGGGTGCGGAAGCGCTCGTCCCAGGTCCGCAGGCGCTGCATCTTCTCGCGCTGGCGCGGGCTGAGCGTGCGGCCGTAGGCGTCCTTGTTCTCCCAGCCGATGTTGGTCGACAGTCCCTTGTCGTGCATCATCGTCGTCGTCGGGGCGCCGACGCGGCTCTTGCGGTCCTTCTCGCCGGCGTTGAACGCGCGCCACTCGGGGCCGCGGTCGATCTCGTCCTCGGCGACGACGAGCCCGCAGTCCGAGCAGATGGTCTCGCCGTGGACCTCGTCGGCGACGAGGTTGCCGCCGCACTCGGGGCAGGTCCGCTCGTCGACCTGCTCCTGGTCGTTCTCCCGCTCCTGGGCGGTCGGCTGTACCACTGTGCTCTCGGTGGAGGTCGTCTCGGTCATGGTGGGTGGAGGGCGCGAGACCCGGGCGGGGACCCGAAGGCTCGGTTCCTAACTTCCCGTAAGTCCGAAACTTACTTAAATCTTTTGCCCACTAACCCGAGGCCTTGTCGTCCATACCATAGGATAATATCGATAGCAGGCGGGTGGATGGGGGCGTTACTCTTGGTTAATCATGACGAATTCGGCGGCAGACTGCCCACGACCACTGGAAATGCGGTTCCACCCCGGCCCGGTACGCTCTTTTAGCCCCCGGCAGACCCGCGGGTATGGACGCGACCGTCGGCCGCTCGAGGGTGGCCGGCACGGCCCGGGCCCCCGCCTCGAAGAGCTACACCCACCGGGCGATCCTCGCCGGCGGCTTCGCCGACCGCGCCCGGGTCGCCGAGCCGCTGCTGAGCGAGGACCCCCGGGCGACGATCCGCGCGGTCGAGGCGTTCGGCGGGGCCGTCGAGATCGGCGACGGCGAGCTGGCTGTCGAGGGGTTCGACGGCCACCCGACCGCTCCCGACGGGCCGATCGACTGCGCCAACAGCGGGACCACGCTCCGGCTGGCCACCGCCACCGCCGCGCTGGCCGACGGCGAGACCGAGCTCACCGGCGACGCCTCGCTCCGCTCCCGCCCGCAGGGTCCGCTGCTCGCCGCCATCGAGTCGCTGGGCGGGCGCGCCGAGAGCCACGACCGCGACGGGACCGCGCCGTTGACGGTCGAGGGGCCGATCGAGGGCGGCCGGGTCTCGATCCCCGGCGACGTCTCCTCGCAGTTCGTCACCGCGCTGCTGCTGGCGGGCGCGGCCACGCCCGAGGGGATCCAGGTGGCGCTCGAGACCGAGCTCAAGTCGGCGCCGTACGTCGAGGTGACCCGCGAGGTGCTCGACGCGTTCGGGGTGCGCACGGAGGTGACGCCCGAGGGCTTCGCCGTCGACGGCGGCCAGGCCTACCGGCGGGTCGACGAGCCCTACGACGTCCCGGGCGACTTCTCCTCGATCGGCTACCTGCTGGCCGCGGGGGCCCTCGCCGGCGAGGGCGCCGTCCGCGTCGAGGGCGCGGCCCCGAGCGCCCAGGGCGACGCCGCGGTGATCGACCACCTCCGGGCGATGGGCGCGCCGGTCACGTGGGACCGCGAGGCGGGGGCGGTCACGGTCGAGCCGGCTCCCCTCGATGGGGTCGAGATCAGCGTCGAGGACACCCCCGACCTGCTGCCGACGCTCGCGGTGCTCGGGGCCGCCGCCGACGGCACCACCCGGCTGACCGACGCCGAGCACGTCCGCTACAAGGAGACCGACCGCGTCGCGGTGATGGCGGCGGAGCTGGCGAAGCTGGGCGCCTCGGTCGAGGAGCGCCCGGACGAGCTGCTCGTCCACGGCGGCGAGTCCGAGCTCATCGGCGCGTCGGTCGACGGCCACGGCGACCACCGGGTCGTGATGTCGCTGGCGGTGGCGGGCCTCGTCGCCTCCGGGGAGACGACGATCGGCGGCGCCGAGCACGCCGGCGTCTCATTCCCCGAGTTCTTCGGGGTTCTCGAGGGCCTCGGCGCGGCCGTCAGTCTGGAGTAACGGCGGCTCGCGCAGGTCGGCCGGCACGACGGGCTCCATCCGGACGAGCTGCCGGTGCCGTTCGCCGCCGGCCGGGCGGACGCGCTACAGCCAGACAGACCGAGCGGTCGACGGCAAAGCCTTAATGCGGGCTCCGGCCAGCCTCGGGACATGAACGGCAACCGGTTCGGGCGGCTCTTCCAGGTCACCACCTACGGGGAGAGCCACGGCCCGGCGATGGGCTGTGTGGTGTCGGGCTGTCCGGCCGGGCTCGAGCTGGCCGAGGCGGACGTCCAGCACCACCTCGACCGGCGCCGGCCGGGCCAGTCGATGATCACGACGAGCCGGGACGAGCCCGACGCCGTCACCATCAACAGCGGCCTGCAGGACGGCTACACCACGGGCACGCCCATCGGGATGACGATCCAGAACAAGGACGCCCGGTCGGGCAAGTACGAGCCGTACGTCACGGCGCCGCGGCCGAGCCACGGCGACTTCACGTACTCCGCGAAGTTCGGCACCCGGAACTGGGGCGGCGGCGGCCGGTCGTCGGCCCGCGAGACCGCCAACTGGGTGGCCGCCGGCGCGATCGCCCGCAAGCTGCTCGACACCGAGGGCATCGAGCTCGCGGCCCACGTGAGCCAGATCGGCGACATCGAGTCCGGCGAGGTGGGCTTCGAGCGGATGCGCGACGGCGCCGACGACAACGAGGTGCGCTGTGCCGACCCCGACGCCGCCGAGGCGATGCTCGAGCGCATCGAGGGCTACCAGCGCGAGGGCGACTCCATCGGCGGCGCGGTCAGCTTCGAGGCCCGCGGCGTCCCCCGCGGCCTCGGCGCGCCGCGGTTCGACTCGGTCGAGGCTCGGCTGGCCCAGGGGCTGCTCGCGATCCCCGCGACGACCGGCTTCCAGTTCGGGCTCGGGAGCGAGGCGCGCTCGGCGACGGGGAGCGAGCGCAACGACCCGTTCGAGTTCGACGATGACGGCGAGGTCGCGCCGGCCGAGAACGACCACGGCGGCCTCGAGGGGGGCATCACGACCGGCGAGCCGATCTACGGCGAGGTGACGCTGCACGCGCCGACGTCGATCCCCAAGGAGCAGACGACCGTCGACTGGGAGACGGGTGAGAAGAAGGAGATCCAGGTCGTCGGCCGGCACGACCCCGTGCTGCCGCCCCGGGCCGTCCCGGTGGTCGAGGCGGTGCTCGCGCTGACGCTCGTGGACTTCCTGCTGCTGGCGGGGCGGCTGAACCCCGACCGGCTCGACGGCGACGTCGGCGAGTACGACACGGACTATCACCCGAGCAGCCCGGCTGACGACGAGTCGTAGCGGCCGGCAGCGCTAGCTCGGGGCGGCCTCGGTACGGGTCAAGCGGTCGCTCGAGAGCTCCGTCGCGAAGCCGATGAGGGCGCCCAGAAGCAACGCGCTCGCCGCGGCGACCGCCTCGCCGGCGAGCCCGCCGAGGACGGCGCCGGACCCGGCGGCGTGCACGCCGAACAGGCTCGCGTAGCCGAGGAACCCCGCCGGCGCGAAGCTGAGGGGCTCGACCAGCGGGTGGAGGCTCGCGAGGAACATGAAGCCGCCCACCGCCAGGCTGAGCGCGAGGACGCCCCCGCCGAGCGCCCCCTCGACGAGGCCCACGGTCGCCGCCGCGTACAGCACGCCCACCAGGTTCCCGGCGGCGCTCCGGCGGAGGCCGTCGAGCCCGCCCCCGGCGGCGTAGAACGACGCCGCCGCGACGAACGAGGGCCAGAGCGGCAGCTCGAGCCCCGCGATGAAGCCGTAGGTCCAGGGCACCGAGGCCAGGCCGAACACCGCCGCCAGGGTCAGGACCGCCGTCCGCTCGGGACGCTGGGTCATGCGCCCGCTTCGGGAGCCGGGCTTATCGTCGTGGGGGTCGCCCGTAGCTCACCAGTACGGGTTCGACCGCCAGCGGCGGCCCTTCGCCCCGACGAGGGCCGTGGCGACGACGAGCAGGGCGACGAGCGCGAGCGTCGCCGCGCCCCGGAGGTTGCCGGCGGCCACCACCAGCCGAACGGCCGCGCCACCGGCCAGGGTGGCCACGACGAGCAGCCCGGCGATCGCCGCGTATTTGAGCCAGTCCATGGCGGCGTCTCATCCCCGGCGGGCTTGAAACCCGCGGATGGCCAGGGGATCCTTCCCTACGGCTCGACCTCGGTCTGGTCGAAGCTCGCGCCGCACTCGGTGCACTCGTACCGGCCGATCCCCACCTTCCGGACGGCCTGGGTCTCGCCGCACTCCGGACAGGAGATGTCCACGACGACGGTCATGTCGTTCGGGAGCCGGTCGACCGGCTTAACCGTGGCGGCGTCGCGGACACCGGTCACCCTTTAGGGCCGCCTGGCGGAGGGCCGGCCATGACGGTCCACGCGCTGGTCGCCGATCCGCCGCGGCCGGGCCTGGCGCTCCCGGCGCTCGTCGAGGCGGGCGCGCTCGACGCCGAGGACGCGGCGACGCTGGCGGGCGCGATGCTCCGGGACGCCGCCGTCGCCGCGACGGACAGCGGCGGCGACCTGCTCGTCAACCACCCCACGGCCGACCAGCTACCCGCCGAACACCGCGGCGGGTTGGCGCCGGCCGAGGCGCTCCGGTCGCTGGTCGGTGACGCCGTCGACGATTCGGGGGAGGTGCGGTTCGAGCCGCAGGTCGGCGACGACCCGGTCGAGCGCGTGGGGAACACGCTGACCCACCTGCTCGAGTCGGAGGAGGCGGCCTCGGTCGCGCTGCTCGACGGCCGCGCCCCGACGCTCGACCGCACGGCGCTGGACAGCGCGGCGATGAAGCTCCGCCGGCACGAGGCCGTCGTCGGGCCGGCGCCGGACGGGCGCGTCACCTACCTGGGCCTGACCGAGCCGCTGGACCTCGACGGGCTGGCCTACCCGTTCTCGCTCGAGGCGCTCGTCGACCGGGCGGTCGAGGCGGGCCACAGCGTGGAGTTCCTCCCGGTGCACCCCCGCGTCGAGCGGGCGGCGGACCTGGCGACGCTCGAGCCGCTCGTCGCGGCCCGTCGGGCCGCCGGCCGGCGCGTCCCACCGCACACGGCCGCCGCGCTCGAAGCCGTGGCGCCGTAGGTTGGTTCGGCCCGGCCTGCGGTCTTGGTGACCGACAGGGCTTAAGGCCGGCCGCGAGAACTCCCGACCGCGGTGGGGTGGCAGAGCGGACCAACGCGCCTGCCTTGAGAGCAGGTGGCCTTCCCGGCCTCATGGGTTCAAATCCCATCCCCACCGTTTCACTGTTTCGAGCCCTCGCGAGCCGCCGCTACACCGGCTCGGTCTCGTGCAGGAACGCCTGGACCTCGACCGTCCGGCCCTCCGGGTCGTCGGCGAAGAACTGGTAGATCTCGTACCGCTCGTTCTCGACCGGCTCGCCCCGGGCGACGTCCGCGAGCGCATCGTGGAGGGCGTCCACCGCCTCGCGGTCATCGACGACGAACGTCAGCGTCCCGTCGGTCTCGGCGTCGTCGCGGGCACAGAAGCCCAGCAGCTGGTTGTCGTACTTGAGGACCGTGCAGTCGGGCTGCTCGAGCCAGACCTCGGCGCCGAGCCGGTCCACGTAGAAGGCGACGACCGCCTCGAGCGCCCGGCTCCCGAAGAAGGTGATCCCGGTCACGGCCGGCTCACTCCCCGAGACGGTCGGCGATGTCGTCGTGGACGATGGTGCCACAGTAGGCACAGCGGACGCCCTCGTCGATGGCGGTGAAGTGGGTCTCGACGGGCTCGTCGGCGTTCGTGATGCACGCCGAGTTCGGGCACTCGAGGACGCCCTCGACGGCGTCGGGCCGCTCGACGACGTGCTTCGCCTCGACCGCGTAGTCCCGGATGATGTTCACCGTGGCGTCCGGGGCGATCAGCGAGAGCACGTCCAGCTCGTCCTGGCTGAGCTCTCGGTTCTCGACCTTCACGATGTCCTTGCGGCCGAGCGCGCCGGAGGGGACGTTCATCGCGACGCTGACCGCCTCGCCGGCCGAGCCGTCGATGCCCAGCAGGGTGAGCACGTTCAGCGCCTGGCCGGCGGCGATGTGGTCGATGACGGTGCCGCGTTGGATCTTCGCGACGTGGAGCTCGCGGTCGGTCATAGCATGAGGTCCAGCAGGGCCATCCGAACGGGGACGCCGTTCTCGGCCTGTTCGAAGTAGATCGCGTGGTCGGTGTCGTCGACGTCCGGGGCGATCTCGTCGATGCGGGGCAGCGGGTGCATCACCTTCAGGTCCGGCGGGCCGTCGGCGAGCATCGCCGCGTCGATGCGGTACTGGCCCGCCACCGCCCGGTACTCGTTCTCGTCGGGGAACCGCTCGCGCTGGATCCGGGTGACGTAGAGGACGTCGAGCTGGTCGAGGGCCGTCTCCAGCTCGGTGTGCAGCGTCACCTCCGCGCCGGCCTGGTCGAGGTCGTACTGCACGGACTCGGGCAGGGCGAGGCTCGGCGGGCTGATGAAGTGCTGCTCGGCCTCGAAGGTCGTCAGCGCGCCGGCCAGCGAGTGCACCGTCCGGCCGTACTTCAGGTCGCCCATGATGCCGATCGAGAGGTCCTCCAGGCCCGCGTGCTCGCGGATGGTGTACAGGTCGAGCAGGGTCTGGGAGGGGTGCTGGCCGGCGCCGTCGCCGGCGTTGATCAGCGGCACGTCCACGAACTCGCTCGCCATGGTGGCCGCGCCCTCGCGCGGGTGGCGGAGCACGAGCGCGTCGACGTAGCCCGCCACCGTGCGCGCCGTGTCGGCGAGCGTCTCGCCCTTCGCGACGCTCGAGGCCTCCACGGCGCCGAGGTTCACCGTGTCGCCCCCGAGCCGGTTGATCGCGGCCTCGAACGACAGCCGGGTCCGGGTGCTCGGCTCGTAGAACAGGAGGCCGAGCAGCGCGCCCGCGTGGCTCCCGTGGTACGCCCCGAGGTCGGCGTCGATCTCGGCGGCGCGGTCGAGCACCGCCTCGATCTCCCCCCGCGGGAGGTCCCGGGTGGAGATGAGCTGCTGTCGCATCGGTAGTGTGCGCTCGGCCCGGTCCCTTGAACCATTCGTAAGCGAGTCGGCCGCGGGGCCCGCGCCGCGCCCCCGGTGCCGTGGCCGGGTTCGCGCGCGTCAGCCGGGCGTCTGACACCGGCGACAAGCTTACTTCGCACTGGGGCGAACGGCGAGGAGTGTCCGGCATCTTCGGCCAAGCGCGGCTGCCCACCGGCGTGGAGGCCCTCGACCGGCAGCTCGAGGGCGGCCTCCTCCCGGGCAGCGTCGTCGCGTACCTGGCCCCGCCGGCCAGCCAGAGCGAGCTGCTGCTGATGGAGATGACCGACGAGCGGAACACGCTCTACCTCTCGACTGCGCGCACCGAAGGCGCGGTCCGCGACGCCTTCGAGCAGTGTCCCGCCCCGACGGGCGAGCCCGTCATCGAGTACGTCCCGGCCGACGCGCCCCTCGATAACGCCCGCCAGCTGTTCATGAACGTCGAGACCGAGGCGAACCTGATCATCGACCCGGTCGACACGCTCGAGTACGCGGACCGGAACCGGTATCAGAAGTTCCTCAACGAGCTCCAGAACCACATGCAGAACACGGGCTCGGTCGCGATGCTGCACTGCATCTCCGGGGCGGACGAGCCGGAGCTGCGCCAGCTCACCAAGCACATGGCCGACGTGGTGTTCGACCTCCGCGTGGTCTACGACGGCGCCGAGGTCGAGACCCGGCTCGCCGTGCCGAAGTTCCGGGGCGGCCGCTCGCTCGACGAGACGATCAAGCTCGAGCTGGGCGACCGCGTCCGGGTCGACACCAGCCGCGACATCGCCTAACGGTCCATCGCCGCCTCCGTCGATACGCGCCCGGAACGCCGGCTGGACGGCTCATCGATACGACAGCGACGGCTTCGAAGCGCTCCCGGACGCACTCGGCTGGGGCGGCTGAGGCGCAAAGCCCCCGCTCACGATCTACTGATTGACGGAACGACCGACCCGCCGGGGGCCTACTCCTCGGTCTCGTCGATCTCGAGGTCGTCGGCGTCCAGATCCGTCTCGGCCTCGAGCTCCTCGACGAGCTCGTCGGTGTCGACGTCCTCGTCGAGGTCGGCGTCCTCGATGGCGTCCTCGAGGCCGCCCATCCCGCCCATGCCGCCGAACATGCCGCCGCCGGAGCCGTCGAACACCTCGCGGACGATCACCTGGTCGATGTCGAGCTGGTCGATCAGCTGGTCGGCGATCTGCTGCTTGCTGAACAGCCACTGCTGGTTCATCGCCAGCTGGGGCACCGACTCGATGTAGAGCGTCTCGAGCTCGACGGTCTCGGTGCCCTCCTCCTCGCCCTCGTCGTCGTAGACGGCCTGCTCCTCCTCGACCGTCTCGATCGAGAGCTCGAGGTCGACGTCGATGAACATCCCGAGCAGGCCCTGGGCGCGCTCGACGGGGTCGTCGACCACCTCGAGGACCTCGTACTCGTACTCGACGTCCTCGCCGGCGAGCGGGTGGTTGAAGTCGACGCGGGCGCGGCCGCCGATGACCGTCTCGACGTGGCCGTGCTGGCCGTCGATGTCGACGTGGGCGCCGGGGAAGCGGTCGTCCTCCGGGATCCGGTCGGCGCTCACGGTCCGTACCTGCTCCTGGTCGTACTCGCCGAACGCCTCGGCGGCGTCGACCGCGACCGAGCCGGTGTCGCCGACCTCCTTGCCCTTCAGGTCGTCTTCGACCGCCGGGAAGACGTGGCCGCCGCCGATGACGATGATGCGGGGCTCGAACGTCTGTTCCTCGGTGTCGACGCCCTCGTCCTCGGCGACCTCGGGGTCGGTCGTGTCGACGAGCGTGCCGTCCTCGACCGTCCGGATGGTGTAGGCGAGCCGGACGAAGTCGTCCTCGCCCAGGCCCTCGGTCGGCGCCTCCGATTCGGCGTCGTCGACCGGCTCATCGACCTCGTCCTCGGCGTCGGCCCCCTCCGCGGCCGCCACGTCCGCCTCCGGTTCGTCGCTCATGGCCGGACGGTGGCCCGTTCCACCCTTAACCCTCACGTTTCGCCGGGCGCGGCCCGTCCACGGGTCGCGAGCCCTAAACCTCCCGGGGCCGTGGCCCCGCCCATGTACGAGGTCGAGCTGAAGGTCCCCGCCGACCTCGGGGCGGTCCGCGACCGGCTCGAGACGCTGGGCGCGACGGCCGAGGGGGCCGTCGAACAGGTCGACACCTACGTCGACCACCCCGCCCGGTCGTTCGCGGAGACCGACGAGGCGCTCCGGGTCCGCCGGGAGGGCGGCGCCGCCGTCCTGACCTACAAGGGCCCGAAGGTCGACGCGGGCTCGAAGACCCGCCTGGAGCTCGAGACCGGCGTCGACGACGGCGAGACCGCCGAGGCGGTGCTCGAGGCGCTCGGCTTCGAGGCCGTCGCGCGGGTCGAGAAGCGCCGGGAGCGCTACTCGCTCGACGGCTACACGGTCAGCCTGGACGCGGTGGCGGGCGTCGGCGAGTTCGTCGAGGTCGAGGCCGGGGGCGAGGAGGCCGAGATCGACGAGCTCCGGGCGGGCGCCGAGGCCGTGCTCGAGCGGCTCGGCCTCGACCCGGCCGACCAGGTCCGCACGTCCTACCTCGAGCTCCTGCTTGATGCGCAGCAGTAATCTATCAACGTAATTTTGTTTTCGCAAGTTATAGGCCGGCGCCGGGGGAAGCCGGAACCATGACCGAGCGGAACATCCGGGTCGAGCCAATCGACCGGGGCGCGGTGGAGGACCAGCCGGTCGAGATCGTCGAGCGCAAGGGGATCGGCCACCCCGACACGCTCTGCGACGGCGTCGCCGAGGCCGTCTCCCGGGCGCTCGCCACGGCCTACCTCGACCGCGTGGGCACGGTGCTGCACTACAACACCGACGAGACCCAGCTCGTCGCCGGCCGCGCGGCGCCCGCCTACGGCGGCGGCGAGGTCCAGGAGCCGATCTACCTCCTCATCGTCGGCCGGGCGACCAAGCAGTACGACGGCGAGCAGATCCCCGTCGAGGCCATCGCGCTGCGGGCGGCCCGGGAGTACCTGGCCGAGGCGCTCCCGCGGCTGGACTTCGGCACGGACATCATCGTCGACGTCAAGCTCGGCGAGGGCAGCGGCGACCTCCAGACCGTCTTCGGCGAGGGCGGCACCGCCGTCCCGATGGCCAACGACACGAGCTTCGGCGTCGGCCACGCCCCGCTGACCGAGACCGAGCGCATCGTCCTCGAGGCCGAGCGCCGCCTCAACGGCGAGTACGCGGTCGAGCACCCCGAGGTCGGCCCCGACGTGAAGATCATGGGCAAGCGCGAGGGCGACCAGATCGACCTCACCGTGGCGGTGGCGATGATCGACGCCCACGTGGCCGACCTGGCGGACTACCGGGCGAAGGTCGAGGGCGTCCGCGAGTTCGTGGCGGGCGTCGCCCGCGAGCACACCGACCGCGAGGTCGCGGTGTACGTCAACACGGCCGACGACTACGACGACGGCTCGGTCTACCTGACGGTCACCGGCACGAGCGCCGAGCAGGGCGACGACGGCTCGGTCGGCCGGGGCAACCGCGCCAACGGCCTCATCACGCCCAACCGCTCGATGAGCATGGAGGCCACCAGCGGGAAGAACCCCGTCAACCACATCGGGAAGATCTACAACCTGCTGAGCAACGACATCGCGGCGGAGGTCGTCGAGGAGGTCGACGGCATCCGCGACCTGCGGGTCCGGCTGCTCAGCCAGATCGCCCGCCCGATCGACGAGCCCCACGTGGCGGACGTTCACGTCGTGCCCGAGGCGGGCGTCGCGCTGGCGGACATCGAGGCCGACATCAGGGCCGTCGTCGACGAGCGGCTCGCGGACGTGACCGGCCTCACCGAGCGGGTCATCGCCGGCGACCTCTCGACCTACTGAGCCGTCGAAACCGCTTTGGGGCGACCGGCCGTCGTCGGGGCCAGCCCGTGACCCGCGTCTGTCTCGTCGGCGCCGACGGCATCGAGCTCCGCGACGAGCTGTGGGCCTCCGAGACCGCGCGGGACGCGCTCGCGTCCTACGAGCTGGACGAGCCCTACGCGAACTGCGTCGCCGTCGATACCATCAGCATCGGCGCCGCGGTATCGCTCTGTAACGACCTCAACTGGTACCTCCGGCGGTACGTGGCGGACACGCTGGTCCTCGAGCCCTCCGTCAGCGGCGAGGAGTGGCTGTCGCGGTCGCTCGCGACCGCCGTGCGGAACGAGCGGGTCGCGGCCGACGAGACGGCGACCTTCCTGAAGATCTACGGCGTGGTCGAGCCCGAGGTGGCGGGTGAGAACGACGACCCCGACGCCCCACCGGCGAACGCCAAACCCGCGCTGGCCGAGCCGCTGTTCGCCAGGCGGGTCGGCGGCGAGACGCCGGAGTACGACCTCCGCGAGGTCCTCGACACGGTCGTGGTCCGCGTCACCGCCGACGAGTTCGGGGCCTGACTACCGGTCGAACATCCCGGTCGAGAGGTAGCGCTCCCCGCTGTCGGGGAACACCGTCACCACGAGCGGGCCGTCGTTGTCGCCGACCGCCTCGAGCCGGCGCCCCCCGTCGGTGGTCGCGACGTCCGGGCAGTCGTCGGCGGACCGCCCGAGCAGCCGGGACGCCGTTCGGCAGGCCGCCAGGCTCGCCGCGCCCGCCGACTGGCCGACGAGCAGGCCGGCGTCGGTCGCCAGCCGGCGGGCCTCCTCGACGGCCGCCTCGAACGACACGGGCTCGACGCGGTCGATCAGGTCGGTGTCGACGATGTCGCTCACGAAGCCCGGGCCCATCCCCTCGAACCGGTCGTCGCCGATCGGCCCGCCCGACAGCGCCGCGTTCCCCGCGGGCTCGACCGCGACGATCTCCACGTCCGGGTGCGCCTCCCGCAGGCGCCGGCCCGCGCCCATCAGCGTCCCGCCGGTGCCGACGGCGGCCACGAACGCGTCGACCTCGCGGCCCCCGACCTGCTCGAGGATCTCCGCGCCGGTGGTCTCGTAGTGCGCCCGGGGGTTCGCCTCGTTCTCGAACTGGCGGAGCTGCACCGCGCCCGCCTCGGCCTCGATGGCGTCGGCCCGCTCCCGGGCGTCGGCGATGTCGCCATCGACGAGCTCGACGGTGGCGCCGTAGGCCTCGATGAGCTGCCGGCGCTCGGCGGACTTCGAGGACGGCATGACGACCGTGAGGTCGTAGCCCAGCGCGGACGCGACGAGCGCGAGCCCGACGCCGGTGTTGCCGCTCGTGGGCTCGACCAGCCGGTCGCCCGGCTCGATCTGCCCCGCCTCCTCGGCCGCGCGGACCATGTAGAGCGCCGGGCGGTCCTTCGCGGAGCCGCCGGGGTTCTTCCACTCGAGCTTCGCCGCGACGGTGGCGCCCGCGGGCCCGGGGACCGCCACGAGCGGCGAGCCGATCGCGTCCAGCACGCTCTCGTCCATCGAGGTCGGCTACGTCGTCACGGCGTAAATCCGTGATGGGACCGGCAGCCCGGGCGGCGCCAGCGTTTTGCCGCCGCTGGGCGTACCCCTGGCCGATGACGCTCGAGACGCTGACCCCCGCCGAGGACTGGCGCCCGGCCGGCCACCGGGAGGCGGTCGAGGCCCTGCGGGCCCTCGGCGAGGGCGACGAGATCCTGATCTGGTGCGACGACGGCTGTGGCGACTGCCGGGCCCTGCTGCCCGACTTCGCGGCCGCGCTCGCGGCCGCGGACGTCCCCGACGGGCTGGTCACCGAGTACGCCGTCGAGCGGCTGCCCGAGGGGGAAAAGCGCGGCCCGCGGGTGGCGGAGTACGGGATCGAACGCATCCCGACGGTCGTCGTCGAGCGTGACGGCGAGGCGGTCGCCCGGTTCGTCGAGGGCGACGTCGGGCCGATCGCCGACGCCCTCGGCGGCCAGCTCGCGGCCGCCACGGACGCGGACTGACCCTCAGCTCCCGAACCAGTCGAGCGCCTCGGCCATCGAGTTCTGCGGCGGCGAGCAGCTGAACGACCGGCAGGCGTACACCGTCGGCTCGCCGTCGCGCTGGTCGCGCTCGGCCCAGATCGGCGGGGCCTCCTCGAGCCCGAGCGCCTCGAGCCACGGGTCGAGGTCTGGCGGCCGGCCGGCGAGCAGCCGTCGCGGCAGGTACGTCTCGCCCACGAGCTCGCGCCACGCCGTCGGCACCGACTCGGCGACGGCCGTGAGCTCCGCCGAGCCCGCCGTGGACCGATCCGCTGCGAGCGTGAGGCTGGCGTGCTGCAGCGGGTTCGACCGCACCCGGCTCCCGTAGGTCTCGAGCGCGCGTCGGGCGACCTCGCCGAACCGGTCGTGGGGGACGAAGTGGTCCAGCTGCGCCAGCGTCTCGACCGCGACGCCGGCGCTCGAGGGCGTCGACTGGTCGGAGAGCTCCTGGGGCCGCGCGGCCAGCGTCTCGCCGCTGACTGGGGTGAAGTACAGCGCGCCGGCATCCTCGTCCCAGAACTCCTCGACGGCGTCGTCGGCGAGCTCGAGCGCGAAGCCCAGCGCCCCGACGTCGCCGGTCGCCTGGTAGGTGTCGAGCGCGCCCCGGGCCAGGAACGCGTAGTCCTCGAGGTAGCCGTCGATGCCGACCCGGCCGTCCTCGAAGCGCCGCCGGAGCCGGTCGCCGTCCCAGTGATGCTCGCGGACGAACTCGAGGGCGTCGGTCCCCGGGCCGGCGTACTCCGGCCCGAGGACGAGCCCGGCCTCCGCGAACGCGCTGATCATCAGCCCGTTCCAGCCGGCGAGCACCTTCTCGTCCCGTGGCGGCCGGGGCCGCTGGGCCCGGGCCTCGACGAGCTGCTTTCGGGCCCGCTCGAGGCCGGCGGTCACCTCGTCGCGCGCGAGGTCGTGGGACTCGGCGAGCGCCTCCACCGTCGCCGAAACCGTCAGCACCGTCCGGCCCTCGAAGTTGCCGGGCTCGCTGACGCCGAACCGCTCGCGGACCAACGCGGCGTCCGTCTCGTCCCCGACGGCGGCGTCGACCTCCTCGGGCGTCCAGAGGTAGAACGCGCCCTCCTCGCGCTCGCCCTGCCGCTCGGACTGGGCGTCGAGCGTGCTGTAGAAGCCGCCGTCGGGGTGGGTCAGCTCGTGCTCGACGAAGCCGAGCGTCTCGCGGGCCACCTCGGCGTAGCGCTCGTCGCCGGTGACCTGGTAGCCCGCGAGGTACGCCCGGGGCAGCTCGGCGTTGTCGTAGAGCATCTTCTCGAAGTGGGGCACCGTCCAGGACGGGTCGGTGGCGTACCGGTGGAACCCGCCGCCGAGGTGGTCGTTGAGCCCGCCGTCGGCCATGGCGTCGAGCGCCTCGACCGCGACGTCGCGGAACGCCGGCTCACCGGTGCGGTCGTACGCCCGGAGCAGCAGGTGGATCCGGCCGGTCTGGGGGAACTTCGGCCCGCTCGTCGAGAAGCCGCCGTGCTCGCGGTCGGCGCTCCGCAGGGCGGCCTCGGCGGCGTCGACGACCGCGTCATCCGCCGGGCTCGTCGGGGGCCCCTCGACCGTCTCGACCTGGCCCTTGATGGCCCGCAGCCACTCGTCGGCCCGCTCCTCGAGCTCCTCGCGGTCGGTGGCCCAGGTCTCGGCGAGCCCCTCGGCGAGCTCCGGGAAGCTCGGGCGCCCGTGCGCCGGCTCGCGCGGGAAGTAGGTGCCCACGTAGAACGGCCGGCCGTCGGGCGTGAGCCAGACCGACAGCGGCCAGCCGCCCCCGCGCGTGACCAGCTGGCAGATGGTCTGGTAGACGGCGTCGACGTCCGGGCGCTCCTCGCGGTCGACCTTGATCGGCACGTAGCGGTCGTTGAGCACCGCCGCGACGGCGGGGTCCTCGAACGACTCGCCGGCCATCACGTGACACCAGTGACAGGCCGCATACCCCACCGAGAGGAAGATCGGCCGGTCGAGCTCGCGGGCCGCCGTCAGCGCCGTCTCGTCCCACGGCTGCCAGTTGACGGGGTTGTCGGCGTGTTGGCGGAGGTAGGGGCTCGCGGCGTCGGCGAGCCGGTTCTCCGCGAGGGGATCGGTCATGGCCGCGGTTGGCCCCACGCACGGGTAAGTCCACCCCTGACCGCGGTCGGGCCGCTTTTGTCCCTCCTCGCGCTCCCCGGGGGTAGTGACCGACGCCGACCCGTCCGCCGAGCCCACCGAGGAGCTCACGCTCGACCGGTTCTACGACGCCCTCGAGGCGCTCGAGCGCCCGGTGGTCACGGCGAGCGAGGTGGCCCGCGCCATCGACGTCACCCAGGCGGCCGCGGCGTCGCTGCTCGAGCGCCTCGCCGAGGAGGGCCGTGTCGAATCCCTCGACGTCGAGGCCGACCCCGTGGTCTGGTACCCCCACGACTACAAGGAGACCCAGAAGCGCGAGCGGGTCGAGGTGTTCCCGAACCGCCGGGAGGTCGTCGTCTCCCAGCCCTCGCAGTTCACCCGCGCCCAGCTCTCGCAGTTCGCCCACCTCGTCGAGACGAACCGCGAGGGCGGCTACCGGTACGAGGTCCGCGAGGAGGACGTCTGGCAGGCGCCCTACGACGACCTCGACGCCCTCCGGCGCACGATGCGCCAGGCGCTCGGCGGCCGGCACGAGGCGCTCGAGGAGTGGGTCGAGGGCCAGTGGGCCCGGGCCCGGAAGTTCCGGCTCGTGACCCACGCCGACGGCTACGTCGTGCTCGAGGCCTCCAGCCCGGACCTGCTCGGCAACGTCGCCCAGCAGCACCTCGACGAGTCGTCGCTCCGGGCCGTCATCTCGGACACGGAGGCCTGGGTGGCCGAGGACGCCGTCTCGACCGTCAAGCGGACGCTCTACGACGCGGGCTACCCCGTCGCCGACGAGCGCGAGCTCGAGGCGGGCGAGCCCCTCGACGTCGAGCTGCGCCCCGAGCTCCGGGAGTACCAGCAGGACTGGGTCGAGCGGTTCCTGGACCGGAAGGCCGGCGTGCTCGTCGGCCCGCCGGGCAGCGGCAAGACCGTCGCGGCCCTCGGCGTGATGGCCGCGATCGGCGGCGAGACCCTGATCCTCGTGCCGGGCCGCGAGCTCGCGGCGCAGTGGTCGACGGCGCTCGTCGAGCAGACCTCGCTGACCGAGGACCAGGTCGGCGAGTACCACGGCGGCGAGAAGCGGATCCGACCGGTCACCGTCGCGACCTACCGCACCGCCGGCATGGACCGCCACCGCCGGCTCTTCGACGAACGCGAGTGGGGCCTCATCGTCTACGACGAGGTGCACCACATCCCGAGCCCGATCCACCGGGTGACGGCGAACCTCCAGACGCGACATCGACTCGGGCTCAGCGCAACTCCGGTCCGGGAGGACGACAGGGAGGCCGAGATCTTCACGCTCATCGGGCCGCCGATCGGCACGGACTGGAGCGCGCTGTTCGACGCCGGCTTCGTCGCCGAGCCCGAGGTCGAGATCCGGTACGTCCCCTGGCCGAACGACGACGTCGCCAACGAGTACACGAGCGCCGAGGGCCACGAGCGCCGCCAGCTCGCGGCGAGCAACCCGGCGAAGGCCGACGAGGTCGCCGCAATCCTGCGCGAGCACGCGGGCCGAAAGGCGCTGGTGTTCGTCGAGTACCTCGAGCAGGGCGATCAGCTCGCCGAGCGGCTCGGGGTGCCGTTCGTGAGCGGCCGGACGCCCCACGCCGAGCGCGGCCGGCTGTTCGAGGCGTTCCGGGCGGGCGACCGCGAAGTGCTGGTTGTCTCCCGGGTCGGCGACGAGGGGCTCGACCTCCCGTCGGCCGAGGTGGCCGTCGCGGCCTCCGGGCTCGGCGGCTCGCGTCGGCAGGGCGCCCAGCGCGCCGGCCGGACCATGCGGCCCGTCGGGCGGGCGCTGCTCTACGTCCTCGCGACGCGGGGCACCCAGGAGGAGGAGTTCGCCCGCCGGCGCATGCGCCACCTGGCCGGCAAGGGCATCCGGGTCCGCGAGGCCCCCGCGGCGGCGTGGGAGTAGCTCTAAAGCACCCGCCGTCCAACGCCCTGCCGTGGCCGTCGACCCCGACGCCAGCCGGCACGACCGGCTGACGTCCCATGCGACGGAAGGCCCCGGGAACTCGCTGAGCGGCTGGCCCGCCGTCCGCGCGCCCTGGCGGGTGGCGCTGAACTACGCGGTCATCGTCCTCGCCCGGCACAGCCCGAGCCTCCGGCTCAAACGCTGGCTGTTCCGCCGGCTCGGCATGTCGGTCGGCCGCGGCGCGACCTGGGCGCTCGAGTCGACGCCCGACGTCTTCTGGCCCGAGCTCATCACCGTCGGCGAGGACGCCATCGTCGGCTACGACGTCACCGTGCTCTGCCACGAGTTCCTCCAGGACGAGTACCGAACCGGCGAGGTCCACATCGGCGAGCGGGCGATGATCGGCGCGGGCACGGTCGTACTCCCGGGCGTGCGCATCGGCGCGGACGCGAGCGTCGGCGCCAACTCCGTGGTGGCGAGGGACGTCCCCGAAGGCGCGAGCGTCGCGGGCGTGCCGGCGACGCCGATCGGCGACGACGAGCCCGGGAACTAGGCGCCTACTCGGTCCCGTGTCGGACGACGCCGTGGCGGAACACCTGGCGGTTCGGCACCACGCGTTCGGTGCCGTTGTCCTCGATCCGGGTCACCAGGATGGAGATCTCCTGGACGATCCCCGCGTCCTCGCCGATCTCGATCTCGTCGCCGATGCCGTAGGGCTGGTTCAGGAGGAGGTAGAAGCCCGCGGCCGCGGAGGCGAGCATGTCGCGGAGGGCGAGCCCGGCGAGGAGCACGAGGGCGAACATGTAGACCCCGAGGAGGACCAGCAGCGCGCTCGTGGCCACGTCGACCTGGGCCAGCGCGATGAGCACGGCGATGTAGACGACGGTGTACTTCGCGACGGCCGGGATGATCCCGACCTGGGGCACCTTGATGCCCTTCAGCCGCTCGGAGATGACGAGCGCGACCTTGTCGGCGACGACCACGCCGACGATGAGCACGATGACGGCGACGAACAGCTTCGGCAGGAGCCCGGTCATCCCGGCGAGGAACCGCTCGAGGTACCGGATGTTCGCGATCGAGAGCGCCGCGAGCACGGCCACCCCGACGACGAACCACATGCTGAGCTCGCCGATGATGGCGACCGTCGACGAACCGACGCTCCGGACGGTGCGCTCGAACGCCGTGCCCTCGACGGCCTCGGGAACGCCGGCGCGGACGAGCAGCCGGCGGTTGATGCGGTTGACGAGGTAGCCGGCGACCAGGCCGACGACGATGATGGCGGCCGCGAACGTCCAGCGGCGGGGGACCTGGACGAGCAGCTCCTCCACCGTGGGCATTCAGTAGGCCTCCGGGTCCAGCTCCAGCAGGAGTTCGCCGCCCTTGAACGACCGGACCAGCCCGTCGCTCTCCGAAAGCACGATGGCGACCGCGTTGGTGTCCCGGGTGATCGAGGCGGCCGCCATGTGGCGGGTGCCGAGCCCCTTCGGGATGTCGATGCCCTCGGCGGAGGGCTCGAGGTACCGGTAGGCGCTGACGATCTTGCCGGAGTCCGAGATGACGAAGGCGCCGTCCAGCCGCGAGAACTCCTTGAGCATCACGTTCACGATGGAGTCCCCGACGTTGACGTGGGACTTCTCGAACGGGATTGTACGAGAGCGGCCGGGACTTGTTCATCACCTTCCCGGCGTCGCCGACGACGAACAGCGCGCCGACGGGCTCGCCCTTCTGGCCCTTCCGGCCGAGCTCGATGACGAGCTCGAACACGTCGCGGATGACGCTCGGCTCGGCGCGGGCGTTGGTGAAGAGGTCGTAGATGCCCGTATGCATCGACTCGCCGACGCGGACCCGAAACACCGAGTCGAGGTCCGAGGAGAACACCGACGCCAGGCAGGCGATCGTGTCGCCGTCGTCGACGAGCTCGTTCGCCCGGGCGCCCTCGAGCCCGTAGCGGATGCGGTCCCGGACGTCGTCGAAGTCGAGCGGCAGATCGACGAAGGCCTCGGCGTCGACGGGGTTCTCGCGACCCACCACGAGCACCTCCACACCCGACCCGTCGGTGAACCGCTCGAACTCCGAGGCCGAGGGGGCGAAGAGTGCGATGGCGTCGACGTCCGCCACGAGTCGCCCCACGGCGTCCTCCAGGTCGCTCATTACCAGAGGGTGGTGACGCCCGCGAAAATAGTTTGTGGCGTCGGCTGACGGCTGGCTGACGTCGGGGAGAGTGTGGGGTTACTCGTCGGGCAGGTCGTCGGGCAGCTCGTCGATGAGGGCCTCCTCCCACTCCCGGCGGGCCTCGAGCTCGCGGTGGCCCCGGCGGGTGAGCGTGTAGGCGTTCGTGCGGTCGTCGAGCTTGCCCTTCTCGACGAGCCCCTTCTCGACGAGGACGTCGAGGTTCGGGTAGAGCCGGCCGTGGTTGATCTCGGCGCCGTAGTAGTCGTCGAGGTCGTCCTTGACGGCGAGGCCGTGGGGCTCATCGTTGCCCGCGATGACGTAGAGGAGGTCACGCTGAAACCCCGTCAGATCGTGCATGGTGGGCGTGCTAACTGGCTGCCGTGCATAAGGGTGTCGAGACTAGACGGTCGGCGACCGGTCCATCGCAGTCACGCGGTTAGCGCGTCTCACCTTCGCGAGAGGTCGACGTCGGCAGGAGGTTCGCGTCCGCGGAGGGAAACCGCTGGTGAGGGGGTTAGAAGGGGGCTTCGGGGGACGGGTCGTGGCCGGGACTGGGCGCGCCCATCCCACCGAAGCCGGCGTCGGCGTGGACGAGGTCGATCTCCTCGATCTCCGCGACCAGTCGCTGCTGGATCGCCTGGATGGTCATCGGCGAGATGCCACAGCCCGAGCAGGCGCCGCCGAGCTGGATCCACACCTCGCCGGTCTCGAGGTCGAGCCCCTCGACCGCGGCCTCCCCGCCGTGCATCCCGATCTGGGGGAAGTTGCGCTGCAGGAAGCGGCCCACCTGCTCGCGGACGTCGGCCGCCGGGTCGGCGGGTGTGGCGCTCATGGCCGCCGTAGTCGTCCGGTGAGCTTAGCGCTGCCGGGGTCGGGCGACGCAAGCGTTAATCCCGTGCCGGGCGCGGCCCCGACCATGACCGACGAGGCGATGGGCCGGTTCCCGGTGCCCGACGTCGATGCGCTCCCCGAGGATATCCAGGCGAGGATCGCCGAGGAGACCGAGCGGGCGGGGTTCACCCCGAACGTCTTCCTGGCCTACGGCTACCGGCCGTCGCACTTCCGGGCGTTCTTCGACTACTACGACGCGCTGGTCGAGGACACCGAGCTGAGCCGTGAGGAGATCGAGATGATCGTCGTGACCGTCAGCGGCGTCAACGACTGCCTCTACTGCGTGGTGGCCCACGGCGCGCTGCTCCGGATCTACGCCGACGCGCCGAAGCTCGCCGACCAGCTGGCGACCAACCACCGCTCGGCCGACCTCACAGAACGCCACCGGGCGATGCTCGACTTCGCGGTGCAGCTCACCGAGGAGCCGGGCAGGGTCGACGACGCGGCCGTCGAGGCGCTCGAGGAGGCGGGTTTCAGCCGACGGGCGGTCTGGGACGTCGCCAGCGTGACGGCGTTCTTCAACCTCTCGAACCGGATGTCGACGGTCGCGGACATGCGGCCCAACGACGAGTTCTACGAGCTCGGCCGGCCCTGAACGGCGATACTTCCCCGAGGACCGCTCCCCCGCTCAGTCACACGAGAGCTTAACCGGGTGCAGGCCGTAGGTCCGCCAATGGGTTTTGGCTCCTACGACGAGAGCGAGCAACGAGACGAGACGCCCGACACCGATGAGGAGGGTGCCGAGACCGTCAACCGGACGGGGTTCGACGGCGAGCTCGGCTACGAGTCCGGCGCGAACACCGACGACCTGCTCGACCAGCTGGGCGAGATCAAGGCCGACCGCGAAGCCGACGACGAGGAGTAGGTCCGGACCGTCGACGGCGTGCCCCGGTAGTCGTGAGGGCAGCCGACGCACTCAGTCGGCCTCGGCCGTCGGCCGTCGGCCCGTGTCGACGCCCGGCCGGAGCAGCGTCACCGCCACCAGCCCGGCCGTGAGCACGACGAGCGCCGCCGAGGCGGCGTACTCCGTCAGGAAGCCGAGGCTGGTGGCCACCGGGAGCGCCACCAGCGGACCGGCCGTCGAGCCCAGGTCGCCGAAGACGTTGTAGACGCCGCCGAGCTTGCCGACGTCGTCCTCCGGGCTGATGTCGCCCAGCAGCGCGAGCAGCGGCGGGTTCGTCCCGCCGACGCCGGTGCCGATGAGCGCCACGCCCACCAAGGCGCCGAGCAGCGACGGCCAGAACGCCAGCACGAGGAACCCCCCGGCGAGCAGCGCGAGCGCCGGCACCGTCACGAGCGCCCGATTCTCGAGCCCGTCGGAGTACCGCCCCACGAAGACGGTCGTGACGCTCGCGAAGACGACACTGACGGCCATCACGATCCCGCTGACGCCGGTCTCGGAGAACGCGCCGATCCGGATGCCGTGGCGGCCGGCGTAGAGCACGACGGTCGAGAGCAGCACGCCCGCGAACAGGAACCGGACGACGAAGTTCACGACGCCGACGGTCAGGATCCGGTGATCGCCGCCGACCAGCCCGGGGATGTCCCGGATCCCGACCTGGCCGCCGAGCGTGGGACTGACGTCCGGGATGACCCAGAACGCCACCACGGCGGAGAACAGCCCGGCGACGCCCGCCGCGAGGAACGCCGCGGTGTAGCCGAAGGCATCGGCGAACAGCCCGCCGAAGATGAGCCCGGACGGGAAGCCCAGGCTCTGCCCGCCGCGCATGTAGCCGGTCCACCGGCCCCGGTTATCGGGGTTCGTGACGTGGGTGATGGTGCTGAACGCCCCGACGAAGACGAAGGCGGAGCCGAGCCCCCAGAGCACCCGCGACGCCAGGAAGATCTGGGCCGCCGTGAGCGGGAGCTGGTCGGCGTACAGCGCGACGGCGTAGCCGAACGGCGCGAGGCCCTGGACGGTGAAGCCGGCGACCATCGGCCGGCGAGTGCCCATCGAGTCGATGATCGCGCCGGCGGGCGTGCTCATCAGCAGCCGGGCGAACCGGTTGATCGAGAGGATGAGGCCGACGAGGAACGGCGAGATGCCCAGCAGGACGCCGAGCTGGGGGAGCGTCGGGAACGCCACGCCGCCGGCGAGCCCCCCGAAGAACACGCCGGCGATGAGCCCGGCGACCACCCGGGCGACCGGCGGCTCCTCGGGGTCCTGGTCCATGGGTCGCGAACGCCGGGGGTCGGCCAAAGGGATATCGTTTCGCCGGGCTGGTGGGGTCGGGCCGGCCGGACCGATCCCGGCATCGCCGACGCCCGACCAGGCGCTGACCGGGCCCCTACGGCCCGCTCGACCGATAACTGTCTGTTTCGATACATTACCGCGGCTCTGGCGCGCTCCGATACGGCCGCCGTCGGCCGGTCCGACCCCGCCGACGACCTCCCGCGAAGGCAATAGATATATGCCGCGGCGCCGAGCCACAGACCATAGGTCCGTGACCCGATGTTCGACGTAGACCGGTCGCTTCCCACCGGGGAGCTGCAGGCGGGTTCGTACCTGCTCGCCGGGCCCGCCATGTCCGGCAAGTACGAGCTCCTGCTGGACTTCGTCGAGGAGGGCGTCGCCCAGGGCGACGCCATCCTGTTCGTCACCACCAACGAGAGCGCCGGCCCCATCCTGGACGACCTCGAGGAGCGGCTGGGGACGCTGCCCGACCAGCTCCGCGTCGTCGACTGCGTGGCCGAGCGCCAGGGAACGGAGGGTCGGTATCCGCCCGAGCGGGTCGAGTACGTCTCCTCGCCCGGCGACCTGACGGGGATCGGCATCGGCGTCTCCGAGCAGCTCCGACGGTTCGCCGCCTCGGAGGCCGAGCGCACGCGCATCTGCTTCTACTCGCTCTCGACGCTGCTGATGTACGCCGAGCTCGAGACCGTGTTCCGGTTCCTCCACGTGCTCTCCGGGCGGGTCGACAGCATCGGCGCGCTCGGCCTGTTCGCGCTCGACCCGACCACCCACGAGGAGAGCACGGTCAACACGCTCAAGCAGCTCTTCGACGGCCTCGTCGAGGTGAAGGACGAGGGCGAGTCCCAGGCCCGGCTGCTGGGCGTTCCCGGCGGCGACGGCGAGTGGGTCCCCCGCGCCTAGTCCTCGACGACGAGCACCCGAAGGTCGTTGACGTTCGTCCCGGTCGGCCCGGTGACGACGAGCGCCTCGCGCGCCTCGAGGTACGGGTAGGCGTCGTTCAGGCGCAGGGCGTCCCGCGCCTCCTCGGCGTCCGTGACGGTCGTCCCGTCGACGAGCGCGCCGGCGGCGTCGGTCGCGCCGTCCCGGCCGTCCGTGTCGACCGACGCGAGCGCGATCCCCTCGCCGGCGAGGTCGACAGCCGCGCCCAGCGCGAACTCCTGGTTGGGCCCGCCCGAGCCGGTTCCCTCGACCGTCACGGTGCACTCCCCGCCCGAGAGCACGACCGCCGGCGGCGCGACCGGGTTCCCGCTCGCCGCGACCTCCTGGCCGACGGCGGCCATCGTCCGGGCGGCCTCGCGGGCCTCGCCCTGGACGCGCGAGGAGAGCAGGCAGGTCTCGTAGCCCCGCTCGCTCGCCGCCGCCCGGGCGGCCTCGAGAGCGGTGAACCCGTTGGCGAGCACGTGATTCCTCACGCGTTCGAACGCCGGGTCGCCGGGCCCCGCGGTCTCCGCGAGCTCCCCCGAGGCGCCCCGTTCGAGCCGCTCTCCGACCGCCGCCGGCGGCTCGATGGCGTAGCGGTCGAGCACCTCCAGCGCGTCGGCGTATGTCGAGCTATCGGGCGCCGTCGGGCCGCTCGCGATGACGTCCAGGTCGTCGCCGACGACGTCGCTGAACAGCAGCCCGACCGTCCGCGCGGGCGCCGCGGCCCGGGCGAGGCCGCCGCCCTTGACGGCCGAGAGGTGCTTGCGGACCGCGTTGATCTCGTGGATGCTCGCGCCGCTGTCGAGCAGCGCATCCGTCACGGACTGCAGGTCGGCCAGCTCGATACCGTCGGCGGGGGCGGCCAGGAGCGCGCTCCCGCCGCCGGTGATGACCGCGAGCACGAGCGTGCGGTCGTCGGCCGCCTCGGCCAGCTCGAGCACGCGACGCGTGCCCGCCACTGACCGCTCGCTCGGGACCGGGTGGTCGCCGACGTGGACCGCCACGCGCTCGGTCTCGACCGGGTCCGGACAGACCACCGCGCCGCCGTCGAGCCGGTCGCCGAGCGCCGATTCGAGCGCGGCCGCGACGGTGCCCGAGGCCTTGCCGCCGCCCAGCGCCACGATCCGGTCGATTTCGGCCAGGTCGTAGGTCGCCCCGGCCACGGTGAGCGTGTCGCCCTCGAGCGTCACCGACTCGGCGATGACCCGCCGGGGGTGGGCGGCCTCGATGCCCGCCTCGACGCAGGCCAGCGCCGTCTCCCTGGCGGGCGTGTTCGCGAGCCGCCCGGCGTCCTCGATCATGGCCGGCCCCACGCGAGGCGGGCCTTTAGGTGGTCCGCTCGGCCGCGGCTCATCGGCGGCGGACGCTCAGCGCGACGCCGCTCCCGACCGGCAGCACCACCGATACGAAGTCGGGGTCGTCCCGGAGGCGCTCCATGTACTCGACGACGCCCGCGGTCTCCGCGTCGGGCGTGGGCTCGCCCCGCAGCCCCGCCAGGACGTCCTCGAAGGCCAGCGGGCCCCGCATCATGTTGTCCGCGACCACCGCCCCGCCCGGCGCGACCTTCTCCCGGACGGCCTCGAACCCCTCGACGTAGCGGTCCTTCTCGTGGTCGATCAGCACGACGTCGAACGGGCCCTCGTACCCGTCGACGATGCTCACCGCGTCCCCGTGCTCGTAGGTGAAGGCCGGCTCGTAGCCGCCGTCGGCGAGGAACTCGGGGGCGAGCTCGAGCTCGTCGGCGTCGAACTCCGTCAGGACGATCTCGCCGCCCGGCCCCATCCCCCGGGCGAACCAGGACGCCGAGTAGCCGAAGCCCGAGCCGAACTCGAACACCCGGCGGGCGTCGGTCATCGCCGCGAGCGCGGCGAGCAGCCCGCCGACGGTCGGCCCGATGATCGGGAACGACGCCGACTCCGCGTGGGCCTGCATCGCCCGCTGGGCGTCGTCGGGGTCGGGGCCCGCCAGCGCGATCAGCTCGCGGGTCGCCTCGGGGAGGAACTCGGTCATGCCGCGGCCGTTCACGCCCCCGGGGCTTAAGCGCCGACGCCGGCCGCGGCGCAAGGCATGACCCCCTGCCCGCCCATGGCCGGCGCATGGACGTGGACGCGGACCGGCTACGGGCGGACCTCGAGGCCAACGCCGCCTTCGGGGCGCTGGAGGTCGAGGCGGGCCGGGGACGGACCGTCCGCTGTGGCTCGGCGGCCAACGCCGAGGCCCGCGAACGGCTGGTCGAGCGGCTCGAGGCGGCCGGGCTCGCGGTCCGGGTCGACGCCGTCGGGAACATCGTCGGGCGCTGGACGCCCCCGAGCGCGGATCCCGACGCCGCGCCGGTGGCCTCGGGGAGCCACCTGGACTCGGTGCCGTCGGGCGGCATCTTCGACGGGCCGCTGGGCGTCTACGCGGCGCTGGAGGCGGTCCGCGCGATGCAGGCGGCGGGCGTCGAACCGGCGCGGCCGGTGGAGGTGGTCTCGTTCACCGAGGAGGAGGGCGCCCGGTTCGGCTCGGGCCTGCTGGGCTCGTCGGTCGCCGTCGGCCGCCGGTCGGTCGAGGACGCGCTGGCGCTGACCGACGGCGAGGGCACCGCACTGGGCGACGCGCTCGAGGCGATCGGCTTCCGCGGCGAGGGACGGCTCGACGCCGCCGGCTGGGACGCCTGGGTCGAGCTCCACATCGAGCAGTCCGACCGCCTCGAGGCCGCCGGGGTCCCGGTCGGCGTCGTGACCGACATCACGGGCATCACCCACACCGACGTCACGATCGTCGGGGAGGCCGACCACGCGGGGGCGACGCCGATGGGCGACCGAACGGACGCGCTCGCGGCCGCCGCCGAGTTCATCACCGACGTCGAGGCGGCGGCGAACCGGGCCGTGGCCGAGGTGAGCGAGGCCGCGGTCGGCACGGTCGGGTCGCGTGGCCGTCGAGCCGAACGCGACCAACGTCGTGCCCGGCCGCGTCGAGCTGGGCCTCGACGTGCGCGACGTCGACTCCGCGGGGCTGGAGACGGTGCTCGGCGCGGCCCGGGATAGCCTGGCGCGCCTCGAGGCCGAACGGGGCGTCGAGACGGCGCTCGACACCCACCTCGCGGTCGACCCGACGCCGATGAGCGACCGGGTGCGGGAGGCCGCCCACGCGGCCGGCGAGCGCGCCGGTATACAGACGATGGCCCTCCACTCGGGCGCCGCCCACGACTCGATGCACGTCGCCTCGGTGACCGATGCGGGCATGCTGTTCGCGCCCTCGCGCGACGGGATCTCCCACAGCCCGCTCGAGTGGACCGACTGGGCGGACTGCGCGGCCGCGACGCGGGTGCTCGCCGGGGCGCTCGCCGAGCTGGCGGGCGCGACCTGAGCCTCAGTCCGTGTCGGCGCGAACGGTCAGCACCGGCACCGGGGCGGTGCGGACGACGCGCTCGGTGACGCTGCCGAGCAGCCACCGGTTCAGCCCGGTCCGGCCGTGGGTACCCATCACGAGGAGGTCGACGTCGTGCTCCTCGGCGTACTCGGTGATGGCCTGGTAGGCGGGGCCGGTGAGCACGGCGGTCTCGACGGCGACGCCCTCGGCCTCGCCGCGCTCGCGGAGCTCGCTCACCAGCCCCTCGCCGGCCGCCCGGAGGGCCTCGAAGACGCCGTCGGCGCTGACCTCGACCGGCACCAGCGTGGGGTCGACGGCGTGGACGACGTGCAGCTCGGCGCCCGTCGACACCGCCAGGCCCAGCGCGTGCTCGAACGCCGCTTCTGCGCCGTCGCTGCCGTCCGTCGGGACCAGGATGCGGTCGTACATGGTCGACCCTACGCGCCGACGGGCATTAGCCGGCGACCCGGTTCCCGCGAACTGGGAACCGGCCAGCCCGGCCGTTCAGGGCCGCTACCGACCGGATACCGCGGGATGGCGGGGACCGCAAGGCCCATCCCGGGCGGGGCCGACGGGCGCACGAATGATCGAGGCCGAGGGCCTGCGGAAGGTCTACGGCGACGTGGTGGCGGTCGCCGGGGCCACCTTCCGGGTCGAGCCCGGGGAGATCTTCGGGCTGATCGGCCCCAACGGGGCGGGCAAGACGACGACGCTGAAGCTGCTGACGGGCCTGGTCGAGCCGACCGCCGGCTCGGCGACGGTCGCCGGCTACGACGTGACCGACCGCGAGATGCGCCGCCGGCTCGGCTACGTGCCCGAGGAGTCGCCCGTCTACGAGGAGATGACCGCGTGGTCGTACCTCCGCTTTTTCGCCTCGCTCTACGACGTCGACCGCGAGACCGCCGACGAGCGCATCGGCGCCGCCCTCGACCGGCTCGACCTCGACGTCCGCGACCGCCCGCTCGGGAACACCTCGAAGGGCATGCGCCGGAAGGTCGCCATCGCGCGGTCGCTCGTCAACGACCCCGACGTGCTGATCTACGACGAGCCCGCGTCGGGGCTCGACCCCGTGACGACCAACGCCATCATCGACGTCATCCGCGAGCTCGGCGCCGAGCGCACGGTCGTCTTCAGCGCGCACAACCTCTACCACGTCGAGGCGCTCTGCGACCGGGTCGCGATGATGCTCGACGGCGAGCTCGTGACCCAGGGCTCGCTCGAGGCCATCCGCGAGGCCCACGGCGGCGTCCGCTACCGGGTCGATACCTCGGTGCCGCTCGAGGACTCGTCGGCCGTCGCCGAGGGGCGCCACCGGTCCGTCGTCGAGTCGATGGCCGCCGTCGACGAGCTCCGCGACGCCGCGGCGGCCGCCGGCGGCGAGCTGCTCGACGTCCGGACCCACGAGCCCAGCCTCGAGGAGATCTTCCTCTCGGTCGCGGGTGAGGGCCGGTGAGGCTCCGGTCGGTCTGGCGGATCGCCCGGTGGGAGGCCGCCGGTGGCGCCGGCGGTATCGACCGTCGGACGCTCGCTGTCGCCGCCGTCGGCGTGGTGGCGCTGGGCCTCCTGCTCCCCGTCGCGGCGGGCGCGGGCCCCGCCGCCGACGCGGACCTCTACCGGGTCGGCGTGGCGCCCGAGAGCCCGTACTACGAGCCCGCGATGGCGGCGACCTCCATCGCGGTCGAGCCCCCGGATTCCCGGGCGTTCGACTCGGGGCGGCTCGACGTGCTCGTGCGGGGCGACGAGCTCCGGGTGCAGGAGGGACGGACCGGCCGGGCGGCCGCCTCGGCGCTGCGGTCGGCCGTCGAGCGCTTCAACGACCGTCGCATGCGGGCGGAGGCCGACCGGGCGGCCGCGTTCCCCGTGCGAGTGGAGCTCCGCTACGTCGAGCGTGACGTCGGCCTGCTCGTCCAGCGTGGCGGCGGGGACGGCAACGGAGTTGGAGAGGGGGCGGTCGATGGCGGGACCGGCGGGGGCGGCGATGAGGCCGCCGAGACGCCAAGGTCGACGCCGGCCGACGGAGGTGGCGGCTTCGGCCTGGGCGGGCTCTCACTGCGGGGCACCTCCCTGTTCCCCGATGGCGCCGCGGGCACCCCCGCCTCGATCACGCCGCCGTTCCCGTTCGCCTCGCTGGTGCTCGCCTTCGCCTTCGTCATCCCGATGAACTTCGTCGTCCAGGCGTACGCCTCGAGCGTCCTCCACGACCGCGGGAACCGCCGGGGCGAGCCGCTGTTGGTCGCGCCGATCTCGAAGTGGAGCGTCATCGCCGGGAAGGCCCTGCCGTACTTCGCGCTGATGCTCGCCATCGCGTCGGTGACCGCGCTCGCGGTCGGCGGGGGGCGGCTCTCGATCGGCGCCACGGTGCCCATCGCGCTGGTGTTCCTCGCCGGCGGCTTCCTGGCGGGCGTCCTCGCCCGCTCGCACAAGGAGCTGACGTTCGTCCTCGTGGCGGTCTCGGTCGGCGTGACGTCGTTCGTCTTCGTGCCGGCCATCTTCGCGGACGTCCATCCCATCGCGGCCATCTCCCCGCTCTCGCTCGTCGTGCGGGACCTCGAGGGCACGGCCGTCGGCGCCGGCACGGTCGCGTTCTCGACCGCGCCCTCGCTGCTCGCCGCGGTCGTGCTCTACGGCCTCGGGGGCGGGCTCTACCGCGAGGAGGACCTCTTCGCGCAGGTCCCGCTGCCGGCGAAGGCGCTCGACGCCCTGGCCGCGTTCGTGACCCGGCCCAGCCGGGCGGGCTGGGCGAGCGTGCTCGCGATCCCCTTCGTCTTCCTCGCGGAGCTGCTCGTCGTCGCGCTGCTGTTCGTGGTCCCGCTCGGCCTCGCGCTGCCCGTGCTGTTCGTGCTGATCGCCCTGATCGAGGAGGTGGCCAAGAGCCTCCCCGCCTACGCCGGCTTCGCCCGCGGGCGGTACCCACGAACGCCCCGGACGGCGCTGCTCGTCGGCGGCTTCAGCGGCGTCGGCTTCTTCCTCGGCGAGAAGGCCGCGGCCGTCGCGCAGGTCGTCGGGCTGTTCGAGCTCGACGTCGGCCGGGTCGCCTTCGAGATCGGCGCCGGCCTCGGCGGGGCGAGCACGCCGGGCCTGCTGGCGGCGCTGCTCCTCGCGCCGCTGGTGCTGCACGTGGTCACCGCGTCGATCACCGCGGTCGGCGCCACCCGCAGTGCGGGCTGGTACGGCGTCTCGCTGGGCGTCGCCGTCGCCGTGCATGCGGCCTACAACCTCGGGGTGGTGGCCGCCCTTGGCTGAACCATCGGTCGTCGGCCGGCTGTCCCGGTCGCGACGCGTGCTCGTCGCCCGCCGGGAGCTGGCCGCGCTCAAACGCGAGAAGACGATCGTGCTCGCCCTGCTGATCCAGCTGTTCATCGCGGCGTTCTCGTCGTTCCTGCTCGTCGGGCTGGTCTCGCTGTACGACCCCGGCGCGGTCGCGGGCTCGGGCATCGCCATCGGGGTCGCGGGGAACGCCTCGGGGCTCGTCGTCGACACGCTCGACGACGAGGGCGCCTGGCGGCTCGTCGAGTACGACGGCGCCGAGCCGGCGGAGGCGGCGTTCGCGTCGGGCCAGGTCGACGCGCTGTTGCTCGTCGACGAGGAGGCGACCGGCCGGCTCGCCGTCGACGCGGTCGCGCCCGACGAGAGCGTGCGCTCGACCGTCGTCGTGTTGGAGCTGCGGTCGGCCCTCGAGGCGCTCGAGCGTGAGCGCCGGCTCGCGCTCGCCGACCGGCTCGAGCGGCCGCCCGTGCCGCTGCCCGACGTGCCCTCGGTCCCGCCGACGTTCGGGTTCACCTACACGGTGCTGCTGCCGCTGCTGGTGTTCCTGCCCGTGTTCATCTCGGGCTCGATCGCCGCGGACGCCATCACCGAGGAGCTCGACGCCGGCACGCTCGAGCTGCTCCGGGTCTCGCCGCTCTCGGCGGCGGAGATCGTCGAGGGCAAGATGCTCGCCATGGTCGCCATCGTGCCCGTGCAGGCCGGGGCCTGGCTGCTCCTGCTCGGGCTCAACGGCACGGCGATCGCGCGCCCGCTGGCGATCCTGGTGCTCGTGACCGCGGCGGCCACCATCGTGGTGGCCATCGGGAGCGGGCTCGCCCTCGCCCTCCGGGACCGCCAGTCCGCCCAGCTGATCTACTCGCTGGCCGTCATCCTCCTGTTCGTCGCGGCGAGCGCGCTGCCCGAGACGCCGCCGAACGCCGTCGCGAAGCTCGCCATCGGGAGCCACGGCCCGGCGACCCTCGCGATGGTCGCCGCCTACGCGGCCGTCGCGGTCGCCGTCGTCTGGGCGATCAGGCGGGTCGTGGTCGCCCGGGTCGCCTGAGGCGGACCGCACGAGGTGGCGACCGTCGCAAGGCTTATCGTATTAAGTTCGGAACTCCAGGGTCATCCATGAGTGCTGAGGACGCGGCGCCGCCCGACCGCCCGACGGCGGAGGTGACGATGACGGTCAACGGCGAGCCCGTCACCCGGACCGTCGAACCCCGACACAAGCTCTCCGACGTGCTCCGCGACGAGCTCGACCTCCGCAGCGTCAGGGTGGGCTGCGAGCACGGCGTCTGCGGGGCCTGTACGGTGACGCTCGACGGCCGGACCGTCAAGTCCTGCCTCCTCTACGCCGTCCAGGCCGACGGCGCCGAGGTCGAGACGGCCGAGGGCCTCGTCGGCGAGGACGGCACGCTCCACCCGGTCCAGCAGGCGTTCCACGAGGAGCACGCCCTCCAGTGTGGCTTCTGCACGAGCGGCTTCGTGATGGCGACCCGGGCGCTGCTCGAGGACGACCCGGACCCGGACCGGGAGGCCATCCAACGCGGCCTCGCGGACAACCTCTGTCGCTGCACCGGCTACCGGAACATCTACCGCGCGGTCGAGCGCGCCGCCGACGAGCTGGGGGCCGACTGATGTCCGGCGCCCGGTCGGAGACCGTGGGCGCGAGCGAGGCCGCCGAGGCGGCCGAGTCCTTCGTCGGCAAGCCGGTCCGCCGCGTCGAGGACCACCGCCTCCTCACCGGCCGCGCGGAGTTCGTCCACGACCACACGCCCGAGGGCGCGCTCCACATGGCGCTGGTCCGGAGCCAGCACGCCCACGCCCGGATCGTCGGGATCGACACCGAGGCCGCCGAGGCCCACCCGGACTGCGCGCTCGTGCTCACCGGCGAGGACGTCGCGGCGCAGTTCAACCCGATGCCCTGCGGCCTCGCTGGGTTCGAGGAGTGGTCGCTCGCGAAGGACGTCACGCGGTTCGCCGGCGAGCCGGTCGCCGCGGTGGTCGCGACCGACCGCTACGTCGCCGAGGACATCGCCGAGCTGGTCGAGGTGCGCTACGAGACGAAGCCGGCGGTCGTCGACCCGTTCGAGGCCATGGAGGACGAGGTGCTCGTCAACGAGGCCGTCGGGACGAACGTCCCCGATAAGGAGACCCTCGAGTTCGGCGACGTCGACGGCGCCTTCGAGGGCGCGGACCACGTCTTCGAGGGCGAGTACTCCTGGGGACGCATCTCCGGCGTGCCCCTGGAGACCGGCGGCGCCGTCGCCAGCTACGACCCCGACGCCGACGCGTTCGAGATCTGTACGAACCTCCAGCTGCACACCCTCGTCGACGACACCGTCTACGAGACGCTCGGCTACGACCCCGAGGACGTCAACCTGGTCGTGCCGCCGGACGTCGGCGGCAGCTTCGGGACGAAGATCGGCGTCCACCGCTACTGCGCGCTGACGGCGATGGCGGCCAAGCTGCTCGAGACGCCCGTGAAGTTCGTCGAGGACCGCGTCGAGTACCTCCAGGGCGGCGACGCCCACTCCTCGGACCGCGAGTACCGGGTGAAGCTCGCGGTGAGCGACGACGGCGGCGTCGAGGCGATCGACGTCTGGTTCGTCGACGACTTCGGCGCGTTCCCGCGCTACCCCGTCAACCAGGTGCTCAAGCCCCTCGCGGTGCTCACGAACGCCTACGACGTCGACACCGTCCGGTTCGCCTACGACCTCGTGGTGACGAACAAGACCGCCCAGACCGCCTACCGGGGCTTCGGCGTCGACCCGCACCTCTACGCGCTCGAGATGGCGATGGACGGCGCCGCGCGCGAGCTGGGCCACGACCCGACGGCGTTCCGCCGGCAAAACCTGATCACCGCGGGCCAGATGCCGTACGTCATCCCGTCGAAGAACGTCTACGACTCGGGCGACTACCCCGCGGCGCTCGACCGGCTCGAGGCGATCGTCGACGAGCGCGAGCGGACCGAGGGCGGCCTGCTCGACCCCGACGTCGTCGCGGCCAAGCGCGAGGAGGGCAAGTACCGCGGCACCCAGCCGGCGGTGCTCATCGAGCCCGGGGTCAGCGGCTCGGACTGGACGGACCGCCAGCGCTCGGACCGGTCGACGCTCGAGGACCGCCCCCGCGAGGACGTCGCGGAGCTCCCCGAGTACCTCCGGGGCGAGCTGCTCGAGGACGGCCGCGTGAAGGCCTCCCTCGCGACCGACTCCGCCGGCCAGGGCCACCAGACGATCGTCGGCCAGCTGCTCGCCGACGAGCTCGGCGTGCTCCCGAGCGACGTCGAGGTGGGCTACCGCGGCAGCGCGGAGGCGCCGACGGAGTACGGCAGCGCGGCCTCGCGGCTGGCCGTCATGCTCTCGGGCGCGTCGGTCGAGCTCGGCCGGGAGTTCCGGGCGGCCTGTGAGGCCGTCGCCGCCGACCACTGGGACGTCGATCCGGCGGACGCCTCCTACCGCGAGGCCGGCGTCGACGGCCCGACGGGCGAGCGACTGACGCTCGAGGAGCTCGCCCGGGTCGCCGAGGACGGCGACGACGACCGGCTCTCGGCGGTCGACGCGGTCTACGAGCACCCCGCCACCCAGTTCGTCGAGTTCGACGACGCGCTCCGGCGGAAGCTCCCGGTCTATCCGACGGCGGCGTTCGCGGCCAACGCGCCCATCGTCGAGGTCGACGTCCGGACCGGCGAGGTCGAGATCCTGAAGTTCTACACCCTGCGGGACTGCGGGACGCTGCTCAACCCGATGATCGTCGACGGCCAGACCGCCGGCGGCCTCGCCCAGGGCATCGGCGCCGCGCTGCTCGAGGAGTTCGCCTACAACGACGCCGGCCAGCCCCAGTCGACGACGCTGTTCGACTACCGGCTGCCCTCGATCGAGAACGTGCCCGAGATCGTGATCGAGCACTCCGAGACGCCGTCGCCGTTCACGGACAGCGGCGCCAAGGGGACCGGGGAGGGCGGCATGATCGACGGCCCCGCGAGCATCGCGACCGCGATCAACGCCGCGCTCGAGCCACTCGGGGTCGTGGCCGACCAGCTCCCGTTCACGCCTGACCGCGCCCGGTCACGGCTCCGCGCGGTCGAGGGGGACGCCCGATGAAGCCCGCCCCGTTCGAGTACCACCGGCCGACGAGCCTCGAGGAGGCCGCCGCGCTGCTCGACGAGCACGAGGGCGCGGAGGCCATGGCCGGCAACCAGTCGCTGGGCATCATGATGAGCAACCGGCTGGCCCGGCCCGACCACCTGGTCGACCTCAACGCCGTGGAGTCGCTCTCGTTCATCGAGTTCAACGACCGGGCGGTGAGCCTCGGCGCGCTCGCCCGCCACCGCGAGATCGAGCGGTCGGCCGCCCTGCGCGAGGCGATCCCGATGTTCCCGATGGCGGCCGAGCAGATCGCCGGGCCGACCGTTCGCAACCGGGGGACGCTCGGGGGCAGCCTGGCGGAGGCGGACCCCGCCGGGAACTACCCGACGGTCGCCGTCACGCTCGACGCGACGCTCCACCTGGTCTCCGCCGAGGGCGAGCGGTCGATCGCCGCCGAGGAGTTCTTCGTCGGCTACCTGTTCACCGCGCTCGAGGAGGGCGAGCTCATCGAGCGGGTGACCGTCGACCGGGCGCCCTACCCGACCGAGCGCACGGGGATGGCGTTCGAGGAGCTCAAGCCGGCGGCCCAGACCTGGCCGACGGTGAGCGCCGCGGCCGCGGTGCGGGTCGACGACCCGACGGCCGACGAGCCCTCGGTCGAGCACGCCCGGCTCGGGCTGGCGAACGCCGCCGACGTCCCCATCCGGGTGCCCGAGGCGGAGGCCGCCGTCGAGGGCGGAGCGCCCGACGAAGGGGTCCTCGAGGCCGTCGGCGCCGCGGTGGTCGACGCCGCCGAGCCGGCCGACGAGCTCCACGCCGACGCCGAGTTCAAGCTCGACGCCGCCGCGGAGTACGCCCGCCGTGCCCTGACGACGGCCTACGAACGGGCCACTGGCGACTGACGCGCCGCCCGCGAGGGGAGCGCTTATGGCCGGGGGTGGCCTCGAACGGGCCATGCTCGACGGCTATCGGATGTACGACCTGACCCAGCCCTGGTCCTGGGAGACGCCCGCCTGGCCGACCTACGACAACCCCAAGGTGTGGTACGAGAAGAGCCTGGACACCGAGAAGGTGAACGGCCAGAAGATCACCTTCATGAACCACACCGGCACGCACCTCGACGGCGAGCGCCACTTCGTCCAGCACGGCCGGGACATCGAGCAGATGCCCCTCGACGAGCTCGTCGGCGACGCCGCCATCGCGGACATCTCCGACCAGGTCGGCGACTACGACGTCTACACCAGCGAGATGATCGAGGACGCCGTCGACGTCCAGAAGGGCGACATCCTGTTCATCCACACCGGCTACCAGCGCTACGGCTGGCACCGCGAGGAGGCCGACCCGGATAAGTTCTTCATCAAGCACCCGGGCCCGAACCAGGAGTTCGCCGACTGGTGTAAGGAGATGGAGCTGAACTACCTCCTCCTGGACTGTGGCTCCGCCGACCACCCGATGAACACGGTCGTCCGGGAGATCCGGCCCGCCGAGGCCGCCGAGGCGGCCGACCACCTCGGCGTCGACGACCTCGACGAGATCTTCCCGCCCTCGGGCTACCAGCTCATGCACAACGAGCTGTTCCCCCACGGCATCGTCCACGTCGAGAACGCCCAGGTGCCCGAGGAGCTGCTCAACGAGCGCGTCCAGATCGGCACCTTCCCGTGGCGGTTCCGCGGCGGCGAGTCGTCGGTCTGCCGCTGCGTCGCGTTCGCCGAGGAGTAGCTGCGGACCCCCGTCGGGGCCGTCCGTCTACCGAACACCTTTCTCCACCCTTCGCGAACCGTCCTCCATGACCACGATGGACGCCGTCGTCCTCGACGAGTGGGGCGGCGAACTGGCGGTCCGCGAGGTGGCGGTGCCCGAGCCCGGCCCCGGCGAGGTCCGAGTCGAGGTGGGCGCCTGCGGCGTGACCCGCACGAACGAGAACGCGGTCCAGGGCGGCCTCGACGACGACCCAGCGCTGACGCCCCGGATCCCCGGCCACGAGTTCGCCGGCGTCGTCGACGCCGTCGGCGAGGGCGTGACCGACGTCGCCCCCGGCGACCGGGTGCTCGCCTACTTCTACCTCGTCTGCGGCCACTGCGACGCCTGCCGGCGGGGCGACGACAACCAGTGTTCGAACTTCGCCGGCTGGACGGGCGTCCACACGGAGGGGGCCTACGCCGAGTTCGCCGTCATCCCGGCCGGGAACGCCCTGCCGCTGGCCGACGGCGCGACCGTCGCCGAGGGCGCGGTCGCGGCCGATGGGGTCGCCACCCCGGTGCACGTCTGTCGGCGGGCCGACGTGGGCGACGACGACACCGTCCTGATCATCGGCGGGGCGGGCCGGATCGGCTATCACCTCGCCCAGGTCGCCGGGCTCCGGGGCGCGCACGTGCTCGCGGCCGACGTCGCCGACGAGCGGCTCGCCCACGCCGAGACCGCCGGCGAGCACGTCACCGCGGTCGACGCCCGCCGGGACGACTTCGTCGAGGCCCTGCGCGAGGCGACGCCCCACGGCGACGGCCCCACGGTCGCCGTCGACACGGTCGGCGACCTCGACACGCTCCGGGCCGCGTGGGACGCCCTCGCCATGGGCGGCCGCGTCGTCTCGCTCACCACCCACCACGACCGGGTGTTCGACGCGCCGATGTGGGAGTACGTCGCGACGGAGGCCTCGTTCGTCGGCTCGCGGTACGCCACCAAGGACGAGGTCGTCCGCGCGGCCCGGCTGGTGGCCGACGGCCGCGTGCGGGCCGACGTGGCCGAGCGGCTGACGCTCGACGGCGTCGCGGACTACCACGCCAGGCTCCGCGCCGGGGAGACCCGCGGCATGGCCGTCCTCGAGCCCTGACGGCGCCCGTCAGTTCGCGGCCAGCGACGCCTCGAGCTCGCCGGCCCAGCCGAGCAGCCACTCGTCGAAGCCGAAGCGGGCCGCACACTGCAGCCCCACCGGGAGGCCGTCGACGGTCCCCGCGGGGAGCGTGACGGTCGGCAGGCCGCTGTGGGTCCAGGGCAGGTTCATGACGGGGTCGCCCGTCGAGTCCAGGCCCTCTGGCGCCGGCCCCGGGGCGCTCGGCGAGAGCAGGACGTCGACCCCCGCGTCGGCCATCCGGGCCTCGAGCTCGTCGCGGAGCTCGCCCCGGCCGGCCCGGGCCGCTGCCAGCTCGCCCGCGGTGACCCCCTGGCCCCGCTCGACGAGCTCCCGGAGCTCCGGGCCGTACCGGTCGCCGTAGGCCGGGTACCACTCGTCGTGGGAGACCGCGGTCTCGGCGGCCACCAGCCGGTTGTGCCGCTCGTTCACCGCCTCGATGTCGGGGAACGCCGTGAGCCGTTCGACGGCGTGGCCGGCGGCCGCCAGCCGATCGAGCTGGGCCTCGAACGCCTCGACCGCGGCCGGCTCGGCCTGCTCGAGATACGGCCCGTCGACCGCGCCGAGCCGGGGCCCGTCGAGCGTCGGGAGCGGCCCCCAGTCGGGGTAGAGGACGCTCGCCGCCAAACGGGCGCTCGGGACGTCCTGGGTGAAGTAGCCGACGTGGTCGACCGAGGGCGACACCGGGATGACGCCGTCCATCGGAAGCCGGCCGTAGCTGGGCTTCACGCCCACCACGCCGCAGAACGCGGCGGGACGCGCGACCGAGCCGATGGTCTGGGTGCCAAGCGCGAGCGGGCAGAGCCCGGCCGCGACGGCGGCGGCCGACCCGCTGCTCGAGCCGCCGGGCGTGTGCGCGGGGTCGTGGGGATTCCGGGTCGGGCCGGGGTCGAAGAAGGCGAACTCCGTCGTGACGGTCTTGCCGAGGACGAGCGCGCCGGCCTCGCGCAGCGCCGTGACGGTCGACGCCTCCGGCCCCGCGAGCGCGTCGGCCGGGACCGACGAGCCCGCGCGCGTCTCGAAGCCGTCGGCGTGGAAGATGTCCTTCACCCCGACCGGGACGCCGTAGAGCGGCGGTCGGCTGGGCGCCGCCCGAAAGCGGTCCTCGAGACGGGCGGCGGCCGCGTCGAGCCGGCCCCACCGAAGTCGACGGTGTGCTCGACGAACGCCTCTATCGCGGGCTCGACCGTCTCGAACCGCTTCTGGACGGCCTCGAGGTACGCATCGAGGGATCGCTGGCCGCCGCGAAGCGTCTGCCGCGGTTCGCGCCAGCGAGGCCGCCTGGGTCATGGCCGCCATTCATCGACCCCCTCAGGGTACCTCTCACCGCCCCCGCAGGCCGACCGTCTCCGTGTCCGAGGGGTCGCCGAACCTCCACCGCCGCGTCGTACTCGGCGAAGCAGCGGCCGTCCCCCCTCAGCGAACCCGTCGCGAACGTGGTCCCGGGACATCCTGCATCCCGGTATCGTCCCGAGCGGGTAGTGCGTGTCGGAACCGGGCTATCGTGGGCTGGATCGGCAGCTCGACGTGGGTCGGGTGGTCGGCCTCGTGGTGGACCGTGTTCGTGGCCACCAGCGTCTCCTCGTCGCCGAACAGCGGGCCGCCGGTGTTGGGGTTCGGGTCGTACCGCGGGAAGTTCGACGACGAGACGTCGAGCCGGATGCGGTGGCCGGCCTTGAACACGTTCGCCGTCGGGTAGGGCTCCAGGTAGAACTCGTAGACCTCGCCGGGCTCGACGAAGTCCGGTTCGTCGCGGTAGCCGCGGTAGCGCGCCCGGCAGATCGAGTCACAGAGGTTCAGGGCGTACCCGTCGGGGTAGTCGTCGCTCGGCGGGTACTCGTCGATCAGCTTCGCCGTGAAGTCGGTGTCGGCGGCGTCGGTGGAGCCGAAGACCCGGACGCGGATCGGCCCGGCGATGGTCACGGACGCCTCGAGGGGCGGCGTCCGGAAGACGAGCACGTCGTCCCGATCGGCCAGGGGCTCGCCGTCGCCGTCGCCCCAGACCCAGTCGTGCTCCCGCTGGTCGAACGCCCCGCGGCCGGCGAAGTCGATGAGCTTGCGGTCGCCGAGCGGGTAGGCCCGGACTGACTCCTCGCGGGGCTCGTACGTCAGATACGACGAGGAGTTCCCGCCGACGGTCGGCACGGGGTCCTCCGGGTCGTACTCGTAGCTGGTCGAAGACGACCCGTCGGTCGGTGGCTCGTTCGTTAGCGTCCCGTCGGCGTGGGCGTAGTACCGCGTGGGCTCGGTGCCGGCCGGGCGGCCACTCGTCCGCGGTCCGCCACTCGCCGCCGTGGAACAGGCGCCCCTCCTCGGTCCGGTGGCCGTCGCCGGTGCCCATGAGGAAAAACCGGACGGCTGGCTCCTCCGCCCAGGTGTCCAGTCGCCTTTGAGGTGGTGGTCGAAGAAGCGCAGCCGGGTCTCGCGGTACGGCCGCGTGGCGTCCTCGCCGAACGCCAGGTCGCCCGCCGTTGGCGACCTCCCAGGTCAGCGGCGGGTAGAGCAGTACGTCCGAGTGATCGTGGCCTCCGGGGAGCCGGGCCAGGTGAGTCCACGGACCGACGATCAGGTGGTGGTCGCTGGCCTTCCGGTCGGCCAGCCCGACGTAGTTGTCGCACGTGGCCTTGGTGTACGAGTCGAACCAGCCGCCGGAGTAGACTGTGGGGACGTCCGCCGAGTCGTCGTAGTACCGCTCGAAGTTGATGCCCGGGTTCCGCCAGAGGGCGTCGGTCGCGTCCCCCGACTCCATCACGTCGAACGCCCACTCGTCGTAGCCGGGGAGTTCGGCGAGGACGGTCTCGCCTCGTCGCGGTGGCCAGTCCTCGAACACCTCGCGAACGTCCGTATCGGCGAAGACCTGCTGGACGTCGGGATCCGCCAGGGACTCGTGGGCGAAGCCCGCGCCGAGGGTGTACGCCCAGCAGAGCCACCGGAGCTCGAAGGCGCCGTTGTGGCGGAACGTGGCCTTCCGGCCGTTGGCGGCGCCCATGTTGACGAACATCGCCGCGAGGCCGTCGGGGTCCTGGGTCGCCAGCGCGTTCTGGACCCAGGCGCCGTAGGAGGTCCCGAGGGTGGCGACCTGGCCGTCGCAGTAGGGCTGGTCCGCGAGCCATTCGACCGGTGTCCGCGCCGTCCTCGGCCTCGTTGACGAAGATCTCGAACTCGCCCTCCGAGTCGAACCGGCCGCGGACGTCCTGGATGGCGACGACGTAGCCCCGCGAGGCGTACCACTCGCCGTGGCGGCCCTGGGCGCCGCGCTTGCCGTACGGCGTGCGATCGAACAGCACCGGCAGGGGCTCCTCGACGGGGGCCCCGGTCTCGGGGTCCCGGGGGCGGTAGACGTCCGTGGCGAGCCGAACCCCGTCCCGCATCGGGATCATGACGTCGAGGTCCGCGTTCACCTCGTAGACCGGGTCGCTGACCATGCCCGAACCTCCCTGAGCGGCCGAATATAGCTTTCCCCGGACGACGCGCCAAATCGAACGACTGGGCCGGGGGGTCGGGTGCAATCCATCGACAAGTTTATAGTAATCGTTTATGTGTGTGGTCCATGGCACGGGGTATGCCAGCAAGCGACGTGGAACAGGGGGCATTGAATGAGTGACGTTCGGGCCGACGGCGGCGACGAGGGGCCGGGCGGAACGCCCGGCGCCGCGGCGACGGTGACGCCGCAGTCGGACTTCGTCGAGTACGGCATCGAGGACAAGCCCCCGCTGGGGCAGTCCATGCTGCTCGGGTTCCAGCACTACCTGACGATGATCGGCTCCACCGTGGCCATCCCGCTCGCCCTCGCGGGCGCGATGGGCATGTTCGAGGCCGCGCCGGGCGACGTCGGCCGGCTCGTGGGGACGTTCTTCGTGGTCTCGGGCATCGCGACGCTCGCCCAGACCACGATCGGGAACCGCTACCCGATCGTCCAGGGCGGGACGTTCTCGATGCTGGCACCGGCGTTCGCCATCATCGGGGCCCTGGCGGCCCAGGGCGCAGGCTACCAGGTGATGCTACAGGAGCTCCAGGGCGCCGTCATCGCGGCGGCGCTCGTGGAGATCGTCGTCGGCTATCTCGGGCTGATGGGGGCGCTCAAGCGCTTCCTCTCGCCCGTGGTCATCGCCCCGGTGATCGCGTTGATCGGGCTCGCGCTCTTCAGCGTGCCGCAGATCACGAACCCGACGTTCGCGGCCCAGAGCCAGCAGAACTGGTGGCTCCTCGGGCTGACGGTCGTCTCGATCATCGCGTTCAGCCAGTACCTCGACTCCTACCACCGGGTGTTCCGGCTCTACCCGGTGTTGCTCGGCGTCGGCGTGACCTGGCTCATCGCGATGCTGCTCTCCGTATCGGGCTTCTACACGTCCGGTTCGGTGGGCTACGTCGACCTCGGGGCCGTCGCGAGCGCGCCGCTCATCCAGCCGATCACCCCGCTGCAGTGGGGCATGCCGCAGTTCACCTTCGCGTTCATCGCCGGGATGTTCGCGGGCGTGCTCGCGTCGATGATCGAGAGCTTCGGCGACTACCACGCCGTCGCCCGGCTGTCGGGCGTGGCGGCGCCGAGCCGCAAGCGCATCAACCACGGCATCGGCATGGAGGGTCTCGGGAACCTCTTCGCCGGCATCATGGGGACGGGCAACGGCTCGACGTCGTACTCCGAGAACATCGGCGCCATCGGCATCACGGGCGTGGCCTCGCGCTACGTCGTGCAGGTCGGGGCCGTCGTCATGCTCATCGTGGGCTACTTCGGGCCGTTCGGACAGCTCGTCGCGACCCTGCCCTCGCCCATCGTGGGCGGGCTCTTCATCGCGATGTTCGGCCAGATCGCCGCGGTCGGCCTCTCGAACCTGAAGTACGTCGACCTCGACTCCTCGAGGAACGTCTTCATCGTCGGCCTGGCGCTGTTCTCCGGCCTCGCGATCCCGGCGTACATGGGCGCCACCGGCGGCGCCGCGGCGTTCCAGCAGGGCATGTCGGGCGTCGCCCTCATCGGGCCGATCCTGGGCCTCAAGATCGTCTCCGACTCCATCTTCGTCGTCGGCTCGACGGGCATGGCGGTCGGCGGCATCATCGCGTTCGTCCTCGACAACACCGTCGAGGGGACGACGGAGGAGCGCGGGATCGACGCCTGGGAGGACATCGCCGAGGACGACGACGAGTTCGAGTCGATCTTCGACCGCATGGGCTCCAGCGCGGACTGACCGCGCCCGGCCCGACCGATTCGGCTTCTATTTTCACCGGCATAGCGGCGCCACCGGTGCTGATCGTGTCGCGGTAGTCGGACACCGGTCGGTCGCCGGCTGACGATCGAGCTCGCGATGAGAACCGGCCGTGGATCAGCCGTCCATCGCGGCGTCGGCGACCTCGAGCGCGGCGTCCAGCGCCTCGACGGCCTCGTCGAGCTCGGCCTCGGAGATCACCAGCGGCGGCGCCAGAAGCAGCGTGTTGATGATGTTCACCACGTACACCCCGTGTTCTCGGGCCGTCGCGGCGACCTCGTCGACGACGGTGGTGGTCCGGGCGAGCTTGTCCTCGCGGGTGCCGAACGGGACGCGTCCGTCGGCGCTTCGGGTCAGCTCGATGCCCCGGAACAGCCCCGCGCCACGCAGGTCGCCGACGCTGGGGTGGTCGGCGGCGAGCGCCTCGAGCCGGCGCTCGAGGTACGCCCCCCGCTCGCGGGCCCGCTCGATGAGCCCCTCGCGCTCGTAGGTCTCGACGGCGGCCAGCCCCGCGGCGCAGGCCACCGGGTGGCCGGCGTAGGTGTGGCCGTGGACCAGCATCTCGTCCTCGAAGTGGTCGGCGATCTCGGGGGTGACGATGGTCGCCCCCAGCGGCTGGTAGGCGCCGGTGAGCCCCTTCGCCATCGTCATGATGTCGGGGGTGACGTCGAAGAGGTCTGCTCGCGAACCACTCGCCGGTCCGGCCGAAGCCGCTCATGACCTCGTCGCAGATCAGCAGCGCGCCGTGGTCGTGGGCGATCTCCTTCAGCCGCGGCAGGTACTCGTCGGGCGGAACGAGGATGCCGTTCGAGCCCACGACCGGCTCGACGAGCACCGCGGCGACGGTGTCTCCCTCGAGCATCAGCATCTCGTCGATGTACTCGAGGCTCTCCATCGGGTCGAGCGTCGAGCCGTAGGCGTACGGGTCGGGCGCCTTGATCGCGCCGGGGATCCCCGGCTCGGCCGGGAGCCGTCGGGGGTCGCCCGTGACGCTGATCGAGCCGTAGGTCGCGCCGTGGTACGACCGGTAGCGCGAGACGATCTTGTGCTTGCCCGTGTAGAGCCGCGCGATCTTGATCGCGGCCTCGATCGCGCCCGTCCCGCTGGTCGAGAAGAACGTCTTCGAGAGGTCGCCGGGGGTCACCTCGGCGAGCTTCGCGCCCAGCTTCGCCCGCGGCTCGGTCGTGAAGCCGGGCGAGAAGTAGGCGCCCGCCTCGGCCTGGTCGGCGATCGCCGACGCGACGCCGTCGGCCGAGTGGCCGAGGTTCGAGCAGAGCAGCTGGGCCGAGAGGTCGAGGTACTCCGACCCGTCGGCGGTCGTGAACCGGGCGCCCTCCCCGCCGACCACCTGGGTCGGCGACACGTCGCCCTGGTAGGACCAGGTGCCGAAGACGTACTCCTTGTCCATCGCCTCGATCTCGTTGAGTCCCGCCCCGTCGTCCGAGGTCATACGCCGCGCTTCCCGGGCGGACACAAAAGGTGTACCCCCGGCGAGCGTCGGTTGCCGGCATCGGTCGGCGACCGGCCCGCAACCCGGCGGAACGGTTATCCCACCGTTGGGCGAAGCGCTGGCATGCTCGACACGGTCATCCGTGGCGGCACCGTGGTGACGCCGACGGAGACGTACGCGGCCGACGTGGGGATCGACGACGGCCGGATCGCGGCCGTCGGGTCGGCCGACGCCATGCCCGCCGCCGACGAGACGGTCGACGCGACGGGCAAGCTGGTGCTGCCCGGCGTGATCGACCCGCACGTCCACATCGACGACATGTTCTCGTTCGACTCCTACGAGTCGGCGGGCCGCGCGGCCGCCCTCGGCGGCACGACGACGTTCATCGACTTCGGCTGGCAGCCGTGGGTCGGCGACCTGAGCATCTTCGACGAGCCCGGGACGCCCCTCGACGGCGTCGAGTACAAGCTCGACCGCGCCGAGAACCCCCTCGTCGACTTCGGGCTGCACTGCGTGCTCGTCCGCCAGGAGGCGTCGACCCTCGAGGGCATCGAGGACGTCATCGACGCCGGCGTGACGACGTTCAAGGTGTTCACGGCCTACGAGGTGGGGATGGACAACGGGTTCATGAAGCGCGCCTTCGACGCGATCGCGGACGCCGGCGCGGTCGCCATGGCCCACACCGAGGATCCGGGCGTCTGCGACGACCGCACCGACCGGTTCATCGAGGAGGGCAAGGGTGCCCCGGAGTGGTACCCCAAGTCCCGGCCGGACTACGCCGAGGCCATGGCCGCCGAGGACGCGGCCCGCCTGGCGGTCGAGGCGGGCTGTCGGTACTACGGCGTGCACACCACGAACCGGAAGTCCGTCGAGGTGCTCGCGTGGCTCCAGGACCAGTACGGCCCCGAGCAGATCCGGATGGAGACGTGCACCCACTACACCACCCTCGACGACTCGATCTTCGCGGAGATGGGCCACCTGCCGATGCTCGCGCCGCCCATCCGTACGCCCGACGACAACGAGGCGATGTTCGAGTACCTCGAGAGCGGCCACCTCGACGTCGTCTCGACCGACCACTGCGGCTACACGGTCGAGTCCAAGCAGGTCGACAACTGGTGGGACTCGAAGTTCGGCGCGAACCAACTCCAGACCAGCCTCCCGGTGTTCCACGACGAGGCCGTCAACCGGCGGGGCTACTCCTACCCGTTCCTCGTGCGCGTGATGTGCGCGAACCCCGCCCGGCTGTTCGGGCTCTCGAACAAGGGCACGCTCGACCCCGGCAAGGACGCCGACGTCGTCGTGTTCGACCCGGACGCGACCTACACCATCACCGCCGAGGACAACGCCGGCGTGGCGGACTTCACGCTCTACGAGGGCCGCGAGGTCACCGGGCGGGTCGAGAAGACGTTCGTGCGCGGCGAGCTCGTGGCCGACGACGGCGAGGTCGTCGGGGAGCCCGGCCACGGGCGGTTCGTCGAGCGCGACGACCCGGACTGGAGCGGCTGAGCTACGCGTCGTCGGCGAGCTTCAGCGCCGCGTTGGCGTAGGTGTTCGCCGCCGCGTAGCAGTCGTCCCAGCTGGTGTACTCCTCCTCGGTGTGGCTCTTGCCGTCCTCGCTGACCGAGAACACCATGCTCGTGTCGCAGACCTTCGTCAGGTGCACCGCGTCGTGGCCCGCGCCGCTGAAGATGCGCATGTTGTCGTAGCCGAGCTCGTCGGCCGAGCGCTGGACGGCGTCGACACACGGCTCGGCGAAGTCGACGGCCTCCGAGCGGTGGCGGAGCTCCCAGTCCCAGTCGACGCCCTCGCGTTCGGCCGCGGCCTCGGCCTCGTGGAGCACTCGCTCGTGAGCCTCCTCGACGATCGCGTCGTCGGGGTCACGGAAGCCGAACGTGACCGTGACCTCGCCCGGGATGATGTTGATCGAGTTCGGCGCGACGTCGACGTAGCCCACCGTGCCGACGGTCCGCTCGCCCAGCGTGCCCGGGATCCGCCGAACGCCGGTGATGACGTCCGCCGCGGCCACGAGCGCGTCGTTCCGGAAGTGCATCGGCGTCGGCCCCGAGTGGTCGGCCTCGCCGGTGAACGTGATCGCGCCCCAGACGAACCCGACCACGCCCGTGACCACGCCGACCTGTTGCTCCGCCAGCTCGAGGTACGGGCCCTGCTCGACGTGGAGTTCGAGGGCGGCGTGGTAGTCCTCCTGGGGCTCGGCCGGGACGTCGCCCTTGTACCCGATGCGTTCGAGCTCGTCGTCCAGCCGCGTGCCGTTCTCGTCGGTGCGCTCGTACTGCTCCTCGAGGTCGTGCTCGCCGACCCAGACGCCGCTGCCCTGCATCGCGGGCTGGAAGCGCGAGCCCTCCTCGTTGGTCCAGTTGACGATCTCGATCGGGTGGGCTGTCTCGATGTCCTCGTCCTCGAGCGTGCGGAGCAGCTCGAGCGCGGCGATCATGCCGAGCTGGCCGTCGTAGATGCCGCCGTAGGGCTGGGAGTCGAGGTGCGAGCCGACGAGGACCGGCGCGGCGTCGGGATCGGTGCCCGCGCGTCGGCCGAACATGTTCCCGAACTCGTCGACGCGGACGTCGAGGCCGAGCGCCTCGAGCTGGTCGGTGAACCAGTCGCGGACCTGCTTGTCCTCGTCGCTGAGGGCCAGTCGGTGGAGCCCGCCGCCCTCGGTGGCGCCGAACTCCGCCTGTTCCTGCATCGTGGCGACGAACCGGTCCCGGTCGAGCTGGACGGTCATACCCCCGGTGACCCGACGACGGCTCTTAAGCGTTGGCTGGGTGAGGGGTCGCAGTGGGGCCGAGACAAGGCCTTTGTCACGGGGCGCGTTGGGCGGACGCGTGCACTACAGCCACACCGCCATCGAGGTGGCCGACCTCGACGCGTCGCTCGCCTTCTACGAGGACGGCCTCGGCCTCGACCACCAGTGGGACTTCACGCTCGACGGAGTCCGGAACTACTACGTCGGGACCGGCGACACCGCCCAGCTCCAGCTGAAGCACGACCCGGAGCGCGACGGCGAGGTCGACACGGCGGGCCTCGACCACCTCGCGTTCGGGGTGGACGACGCGGACGCGGCGTTCGACCGGCTCGTCGCCGCGACCGACTGTCCGGTCGTCACCGCGCCCGCGGACGTGGCCGCCGCCGGGCGTCGCGTCGCCTTCGTGGCCGACCCCGACGGCTACGAGGTCGAGCTCGTCGCCCCGATGCGGTAAGCCGCCGCGCCCGCTCAGCCGCTCCAGTCGGGCCGCTCGCGCTCGACGAACTCGCCGTGGCCGGCCGACCCCACCAGCTCGCCGTCCTCGACGACCCGCTCGCCCCGGACGTAGGTCCCGGTGACCCGGCCCGACACCTCCCGGCCCTCGTAGAGCGTGTAGTCGGCGACGCTCTCGTTGTCCGCGGCGGTGATGGTGTAGGTCTCGTTCGGGTCGAAGAGGACGAGGTCCGCGTCCGTTCCGGGCTCGAGGGTGCCCTTCCAGGGCATCCCGAACAGCCGCGCCGGCGTCGTGCACATGAGCTCGACGAGCCGGGGATAGCCGAGCCCGCGGCGGGTCACGAGCTCGTCGTGGGCGACGGCCAGGCTCGTCTGGAGCGAGTTCATCCCGAACGTCGCCTCCCACCAGGCGTCGACGTCCTTCGACTCGACCGTGAAGCCGGTGTGGTCGGTGCCGATGGTGTCGAGCGTGCCCTCCCGGAGGTGCTCGACGATGGCGTCGTTGTCTTCCGGGGTGCGGATGGGCGGGGCGAGCATCGGGAGGTAGCCGCGTTCCTCGAAGATCGAGTCGTCGAGCGTCGTGTAGTGTGGACAGGTCTCGGCGCGGACCAGCTCGGGGCCGTGCTCGGCGCGGTAGCGCGCCAGCACGTCGGCGGCCTTCGCGCTCGTGGTGTGGACGCCGTAGTACCGACAGCCCCGCTCCATCGCGAGCCGGCAGACCGAGTCGGCGGCCATCGCCTCGGCGTAGTCCGGCCGCGAGCCCGGATAGTCCTCGGGCGCGCCGCGGCCCGCGGCCTTTCGCTTCTCGGTCCGGTAGTCACAGACCTGGCGGTCCTCGGTGTGGACCAGCGCCACGCCGTCGTGGTCGGCGACCGCGCCGAAGACGGCCTCCATGAAGCCGTAGCCGACGCCGATCGCGTACGCCGTCAGCATCTTGAACGAGGGGATGCCGGCGTCGATGACCGCCGGCACCTCCTCGAGCGCCGACTCGTCCTCGCGGGTGAAGCCGAGGTGGAGGCTGTAGTCGACGAGGGCGTCGTCGGCCTTCGCCCGCTTGTGCTCGACGCCCTCGAGCAGCGAGCCCTCGGCGTCGAACTGGCTTCCCTCGCCCACCCACGGCTGCCACGCGAAGTCGATGAACGTCGTGATGCCGCCAAGCGCCGCGGCGCGGGAGGCCGTCTCGTAGGTGTCGTAGGAGTACGGGTCGTCGACGTGGACGTGGGGGTCGACGACGCCCGGGAGGACGAGCTGGCCCGCGGCGTCGACCACCGCTTCGCCCTCGGGGAGCTCGTCGGCCGGCCCGACGGCGGCGATGGTCCCGCCGTCCACGGCGACGTCCGCCTCGCGGACGCCGTCGGCCGTGACCACCTGCCCGTCTCGGATGACGATGTCTACGCTCACCCGCGAGCGGACGGCCGGGGCCCGTATCAAGCTTCCCGCCCCCGACCGAAACGGCTACCCGCCGGGGCGTCGCTGACCGAGCCATGGCGGACCTGGCCGACCTCGAGGCGCTCGTCGAGCCGGGGGAGGCGCTGCGCCACCAGGCGGCCATCCGGCACGGCGGCCGGGTGGGCGTCACGGATGAGCGGGTGATCGTGGTCCGCCCGGAGCAGACCACGAGCGTCCACCTCGAGACGATCCGCGAGGTCACCATCCAGTCGTTCGACTGGTACCTGGGGCTGCTCAGCGCGATCGCGGTGGGCTTCGGCATCTTCTCGCTCGAACGCAGCGTCATCGGCGCGCTGGCGTTCGTCGCGTTCGGGCTCGGGAGCCTCTACTGGACGTACCGCAAGCGCGGTCAGGTCCAGCTCCACCTCCACGAGCGCGGCAAGGCGGTGACGTTCTCCCTTGACGCGACCGACGCGTTCGAGGCGGCGCTGGGGTCGGCGATCGACCGCTACGAGGCCGGGCTCGAGGCGGCGGCCCAGGACCCCGCCTGAGCGGCCCCCGATGGCCGACCCGCACGCCTAATACACGGCCCGTCGTAGCCGGTCGGCATGGCAGACAGAGCCGACCTGCGGGTGGTGAACGCCCGGGTGGTGACCCCCGCTGGCGAGATCGACGGCGGGGTCGCGGCGGCCGACGGCGAGATCGTCGCCGTCGGGGCCGACCGGAACCTCCCCGACGCCGACCGAACCATCGACGCCGAGGGCAACTACCTCGTGCCGGGCTTCATCGACCCCCACGTCCACTGGGGCCTCTCCCGGTACGAGTACGAGTACCACGAGGGCCTCGCCCACGACTTCGAGACCGAGACCCGCGGCGCCGTCCACGGCGGCGTCACCACGGTGGTGAACTTCCTGCTCCAGCGCGAGCCCTACCTGCCGGACATGGACTACTTCGTCGAGGCCGGCGAGTCGAACTCCTACATCGACTTCGCCTACCACGCCATCGTCCACCAGGACCACCACGTCGAGGAGATCGAGGCGCTCGCCGAGGCCGGCGTGCGGTCGTTCAAGGTCTTCTTCAACTGGTACAAGCACGCCTCGCCCGAGCTCGGCATCGACCACTCCGACGCCGGCCGGGTCTACCGCGTGCTCGACACGGTCTCGGAGATCCCGAACGGCGTCGTGATGTTCCACGCCGAGAACGAGGACCTCGCCATCGAGAAGCGCCGCGAGCTCCAGGAGGCCGGCCGGAACGACCTCCCGGCGTGGACCGAGGCGTCCCCCAACATCTGCGAGGCGATGCCGATCGAGCAGATCGGCCGGATGACCGAGTACACCGACTCGCGGGCGTACATCGTCCACATGTCGACCGGCGAGGGCGTCGATATCTGCGAGCGGTTCCAGGAGCAGGGCGTCAACCTCCACGCCGAGACGCTCCCGGCGTTCCTCTGTCACACGTACGACGACGACCTCGGCGTCTGGGGCAAGATCTCCCCGCCGCTGCGCGGCGAGGCCAGCAAGCAGCGCCTCTGGGAGGGCCTCCGGACCGGCGTCGTCGACTACGTCGGCACCGACCACTGCCCGCACAAGATCGCCTTCAAGGAGAAGGACGGGGGGCAGTACGGCGACATGTGGGACGCGATCCCGGGCGACAACAACGGCATCGAGTACCTCCTGCCGGTCATGGTCTCGGAGGGCGTCAACAAGAACCGCCTCTCGATGGAGCGCCTGGTCGAGGTCTGCGCGGCGAACAACGCCAAGCGCTGGGGCCTCTACCCCAGCAAGGGCGCGCTCGTCGAGGGCTCGGACGCCGACATGGTGCTCGTCGACCTGGAGAAGTCGGCGGTCGTCGACGACGACTTCTACCACACGATGGAGCCGGGCTACTCGACGTTCCACGGCTGGGAGCTGACCGGGCTGCCGACCCACACCATCGTCGGCGGCGAGGTCGTCGTCGAGGACGACGAGCTCCAGGTGGAGAAGGGCGGCCGGAACTACCTGGCCCGGGGCGACGAGGGCGTCGTCCGGGCGTAGGCGGTCCGGTTTTCAGATCTGAGAGCCGGCGGGGACGGTTTATGATGGGGTACGCGAACCGTTCACACGATGACCCGTACCACGAAGTCGGCTGCGGCGGGCGCTCACGGTGAGGGGGATACGAACTGGCTCGTCCTCAAGCTGGTCGTCCACGCCGCCGCGGCCGGCGTCCTCGGCTTCGGCCTGCTGCTGACCCTGGTCCACGGCTTCGTCCGCGACTACCTCTTCGGCTTAACCGGCATCCGGCCCGACTGACCGGCCACCAGTCGGTGTCGGCGGCCCCACGCCGAGCGGGTCTTCGCCCTCAGTCCTTCCACTTGATCGAACAGCCCCGCGAGGGCTGCCAGTCGCCCTCGACCGGCTCGCCCGCGAGCACCGACTCGATGTGCTCGCGCATCTCGAAGCCGGGCTCGCCCGTGGGCTCCTCGTCGGGGTTCATCGCGTCGTCGAGCCGGCCGTGGTACGCCAGCTCGAAGCCGTCGTTCGACCGCCGGAAGAGGAACGGGTCGGGCGTGCAGGTGGCGCCGAAGGCCCGGGCCACATCCTGGGACTCGTCGCGCAGGTAGGCGTCGTACCGGACGGTGCCGTCCTCGACGACCTCGCGCATCCGCTCGAAGGAGTCGTCCGGGTACTCCTCCGCGTCGTTCGGGTTGATGCCGACGACCGCGACGTCGTCGTACTCCTCGGCGAGGGCGTTCAGCGCCGGGATCTTCGCGACGGCGTACGGACAGTGATTGCAGGTGACGACCGCCAGCAGGGCGTCGGCGTCGGCGAAGTCATCGACGCGGTACGTCTCCCCGTCGGCGCCCGGGAGCTCGAAGGACGGGACCGGGTCCCCGGCCTCGAGCTCGGACGCGGATTCCATCTCGACCATACAGTCGCTCAGGCCGTGACGCCCGAAAAGCGCTTCGCGTCTCCGTTCGACCCAGCACGCTTACCAGGTGCCCAGCCCAATCGCCGACCCATGAACGACCGGAGCCGGTTGCTGAACGCCCTCATCGGCGCCGCCGTGACGATCGTCCTGACGTTCATCCCGTTCTCGTCGGTGCTCGGGGGCGCGGTGGCGGGCTACCTCGAGGGCGGCGAGCTCGGCGACGGCGTCCGGGTCGGCGCCCTGTCGGGGCTGCTCGCGACCGCGCCGTTCCTGCTCCTGTTCTTCTTCGTCGGGAGCATCCTCTCGTTCGGGCTCATGGGGATGGGCGGCGGCCGGATGCTCGCCGCCGGCGGGGCGTTCGTGCTGCTCGTGCTCGTGTTCTCGCTGCTCTACCTCGTCGGGCTCTCGGCGCTCGGCGGCGCCGTCGGCGCGGCCGTCAAGGGGAACCCGGACCTCGACCCGGCGGCGGACTGAGGCTCAGCCGTCCCACCGGGCGTCGTCGAGCGTGCGCTGGACGATCTCCGCCCCGAGCGCCTCCGCGAGCGCCTCGAAGCCGAGCCGCTCGCGCGGGTCGGCGGCGTCGGCGACCAGCCGCGAGACGATGAACTCCGGCGTCGACCGCCCGACGGTCCCGAACCGCGGCTGGTAGTCGACGACGAGGTTGAGGTCCCGGTCGAGCCCCTCGGCGAAGATGCCGTCCGTGCGGGCCGCGTCGGGCAGCGGCTCGAGGTCGTCGGCGAGGTGGGTGACGAACGCGCCGAGCGAGCCCTGGTCGACCGTGAGGGTGACGAGGCCGTGGAGCAGGCTCGCCGCGCTGCCGGGCTCGGTGATGGCCTCGAACTCGTCGACCAGCATCAGCGTCCGGCCCTCGCCCGTCAGCGGGGGGACGACCGACTTCAGCGTGGCCTCGAGCACGCCGGCGTTGAACGAGGCGTGCCGGCGGTGGAACACCACGGCGTCGAACCGGCTCACCTCCGCCCGCTCGGCGGGTACGGGCAGGCCCATGGCGGCGAGCAGCGCCACCTGGCAGCACGTCTCGAGCAGCGTGGTCTTGCCGCCGCTGTTCGCGCCGGTGACGACCGCGACCTGCTCGCCGCTCGGCGCGCCGTCGAGGCCGTGCTCGCCGACGGCGTAGTCCACGGGCTGGACCGACTCGCCCTCCGCGGTCGCCAGCCCCAGGTTCCGGGCGCCCTCGAACGCCAGCGTGTCGCCGTCCTCGCGCAGCGTCGGCCGGGCCAGGTCGAGGTCGATGGCGAAGCGGGCCAGCGAGACGAACAGCGTCACGTGGTCGACCGCCTCGACCGCGTCGGCCACGGCGCCCTCGGCATCCTCGAGCGCGTCGGCCAGCTGGTCGGCGACGGTCGCCTCGCGCTCCTCGACGGTCTCCCGGAGGTCGGCGGCGAGGCTTCGGAGCGTGGCCCCGACGAAGTCCGCCGCGTCCGCCGCGTCGTCCGGCGCCGCCCGACGGATCGTGTCGAGGTCGATCTCCGTCTCCCGGTTGAGGTACTGGAGGACGGCCTGCTCGAACTCGTCGCCGCCGCGGACCCCGCGCTCGCGGATCTCGTCGAGCACGTCGAACGCCGACCCCTCCAACCGCTCGACCTCCTCGAGGTTCGCCCGGAGCCGGTCGAGCTCGTCGTCCGCGCCCGCCACGACGTCGCCCCCCGCGAGCTGGCCGAGCGAGGCGGCCGCCTCCTCGAGCGCGTCGGGGTCGAGGTCGGCCAGCGGCTCGAACACGCCGCCCTCGACGCCGGTCTCGCGGAGCTCGAGGGCGGCCTGGACGGCCGCCCGGTCGCCGGCCTGGCTGTCGTAGCCCGCGAACGCCTCGAGGACGGCCCGCTCGGTCTCGTCGTCGAGGGCTTCCCAGGACGCGATCGCCGCCTCGACGGCGTCCAGCCGGGCCTCGATGGCCTCCCGGGAGCCCAGCGGCGTCAGGACGTTGATACGGTCGGCGGCGTGGGCGGTGACGGCGTACTCGCTGGCGAGGTCGAGGAGGGACTTGTACACCGAACGGGCGTCGCGCGTCGCGAGCACGCCCATCGCCTCGCCGCCCTCGGCCCGCCGGAGGATGGCCGTCGCCCGGCCCCGGCTGAGCCCCGCCTCGGTCAGCGCGCGGACGTCGGCCGACTCGATCGCGGCCACGGCGGCGGGCTCCCCCAGCGCGTCGACCAGCTGCGCGGCCGTCTTCGGGCCGACCCCCCAGTACTCCTGCAGGCGCATTGACGGCCGATGGCCGCCCCCCGCCTTAGTCTTAGGCGATGCGGCGCCGGCCTCACCGCACGAAGTAGGGGTCGGCGTCGGCGGTGAACCGGCCGAGGTCAACCAGCTGGCGGTAGTCCGTGGCCAGGAGCCGCTCGACGGCGTCGACCATGGCCTCGAAGTCGCCGACGGCCCAGTCGGCCGGCTCGCGCATGGGGAGCACGAGGAACCCCCGACCGCGAATCTCGGTCGCGTGGAGCTCGGCCATCGCGTCGCCCAGCTGATGGGCCTTCGCGGTGTAGGTCTCGACGACCTGCCGGGTCGCCCCCTCGCCGACGGGCACCAGGACGTCCGCCGCGACGGCCCGGAGCTCGGCGTCGAAGAACCGCTCGAAGTCGCGGTACTGCTCGGGGGTCGGCGTTCCACCGGGCGGCACGCAGCAGCAGTGTCGGTAGGAGAGGTAGCAGTCGTCGAGGGCCGGCTCCGGGCCGTCACGCCCGTCGAGGAATCCCGTCGCCTCGAGGACGTCCAGCACCCGCTCGCCGGCGGGGTGGCCGGTGAACGGCACGCCCGTGTCGGCGCCGCCGTGGACGCCCGGGTGGTCGCCGATGACGTGGACGTCGGCGTTCGCGTCGCCGAAGCCCATCACGGCGCGGCGGCCGTCGCCGCCGTCGCAGGGATGCGGGCAGGGCGGCCGCATCCCGAACGGGTTGCTGACCTCGTCCGTGACGTTCTGCACGCCGTCGGGGTAGCCCTCGGCGGCTCAAAACGGGCGCGGTTCGCCCCCGGACCCGCGGCTATATCCCGCCACCGGCCGTTCGGGTGGCCATGGACCGGGACACCCTGCTGGCGCTCGCGCCCCACTACGCGGTCATGCTGGTGCTCGTCTTCGGCGTGCTCGGCGTCTGGCGCGCGGTGATCGGCCCGATCGGATTGCTCGGGGAGTTCGCCGTCATCGCGCTCATCGTCTTCGGCTACCGGCCGGTCGTGCTCAGACTCGGCGTCGCGCCCGAGCCCTGGCAGGAGTAGGCTCCGACCGGCTCAGGGCGGCCCCAGTGCCAGCGTGGCGAGCCCCGCGACGACCGCCACGCCGGCGGCCACAAGGAACGTCTCCGACCAGCCCAGCCCGACGACCAGCGTGCTCGCGACCGTGCCGCCGAGCAGGCCGCCCCAGAGCTTCGCCGTGAACAGCGCGGCGTAGTTCGTCGAGGAGTGGCGCTGCCCGTAGTACTCCCCGACGAGCACCGGGAAGATGGCGAACGCCGGGCTCCGGAAGAACGCGGCGGCGCCGAGCAGGGCCACGAAGCCGACGGCGCTGCCCCGGACTCCGAGCGCGACCGCGCCGGCCAGGGCGATCCCGGTGAGGGCGAGCGCGGCGCCGGCGGTGTGCTCGCGACGGAACCGGTCAGAGACGGCGCCGCCGACCAGGATGCCGGCCGAGTCGGCCAGCGCGATGACCGAGGCGCTCCCGGTCGCCGCCGCGGCCGAGAGCTCCAGCGCGGTGGCGAGCGCGACGGCCTTGCCGATCACCATCAGCCCGACGCCCGTCAGGGCGACGAAGACCGCGTAGAGCAGCCAGAACTGCCAGGTCCGGACGGTCTCGTGCCAGCGATACGTTCGGCCCGAGCCGCCGTCCTCGACCGCGGCCTCGTCCTCGCCGGTATCCGCCTCGACCCCCGCTCGGAGCCGGGGCGGGTCGCGGATGACGACGGCCGCCACGACGGCGACTCCACCCGCGATGGACCCCGAGGGCCACCAGCGTCCCAGGGAGCGCGACGGCGACGCCCCGCCTGACCGCCGGGATGAGCAGCACGCTGACGCCGCTGTACGCCATCGTCACCGCGCCGGTCGCGAGCCCGGGCCGATCGGCGAACCACTTGACGGGCGTGTTGACGGCGACGGTGTAGACGATGCCCGCCCCGATGCCGCCGAGCGAGTAGAACAGGAACACGGCGGGGAGCGATCCCGCGAGGCCGGTGCCGGCGAAGCCGACGAAGAGCAGGACCGCCGCGGCGAGCAGCGGCCATCGCGGCCCGTAGCGGTCCCGGACCCAGCCGGCCGGGAACTGCGAGAGGGTCTGGAAGACGACGAACAGCGTGAAGACCGTCCCGAGGGCGGCTTCCGAGGCGCCCAGGCCCGCGCCGAGCGGCAGCCGGATCGACGACCAGACGAACTGGTAGGCCCCGCCCATCCCCATCAGGACCGCGGCGACGCCGACGAGGAGCCAGCGAGAGCGGGGGGCCCGTCGGGTCGCCATGTGAGGCGACGGTTCGGCCGCCCCCTCTTAAGCCGGCGGGATGTCCGTCCGCCGGAACCCGCACCGCTTATGGCGGCCGGCGGCGCGCGCTGGGGCATGTCACTGGCGGCCGACGCGCGCGACGCCGTCAAGGCCCGACCGTTCCTGCACGAGGCGCTCCGGGCCGGGGTCGTGAACTACTCGGCGGCGGCCCGGGCGATCGACGTCGGCGACGACGAGGCCGCCGTCGCGACCGCGCTCCGGCGCTACGCGGAGGGGCTCCCCGACCGGGCGATCGAGGCCCGCCGGGCGTCCGTCACGATGCATAGCGGGCTCGCGCCGGCCGACGAGGGCGACGCGCTGCTCTCGGTGAACGGCGCGGGCTTCGCCGCCGACGGCGGCGAGCACACCGGCGTGCTCGCGACGGGCGCGGTCGACCCGGCCGCGCTCGGCCACGCCCTCGGTCGGCTCGGGACGGCCGACGTGACCCCCGTCGCGGCCGGGGTCGCCGACGGGTCGCTGTGCGTCGTCGTCGAGCGCCGCGACGGCCCGGCGGCGGTCCAGGCGGTCGAATCGGCGCTCGAGGCCGTCCCCGACCCGACGGTTTAACGTGGGCCCGGCGGGTGTGGTCGGCCGATGACGCTGCAGGTCACGAACACGCTCACCGGCGAGCGGGAGCCGTTCGAGCCAGGCGACCCGGACGACGTGCTCCTCTACTACTGTGGCCTGACGGTCTCCGACCCGCCCCACCTCGGCCACGCCCGGTCGTGGGTCCACGTCGACGTGATGCACCGCTGGCTCGAACAGCTGGGCTACGGCGTGCGACACGTCGAGAACTTCACCGACGTCAACGAGAAGATCGTCGCCCGGGTGGGCGAGGCGGGCGAGGACGAGGCCGACGTGGCGCGCCACTACATCGCCGAGACGATCGCGGCCATGCGGTCGCTGCAACCTGCTCCGGGCCGAGGTCTACCCGCGGGTCTCAGAACACATCGACGAGATCGTCGCGCTCGTCGAGACGCTCGTCGAGGAGGGCTACGCCTACGAGGCGAACGGCTCGGTCTACTTCGACGTGAACGCGTTCGACGGCTACGGCGCGCTGTCGAACCAGCGCCTCGAGGAGATCGAGGCCCAGGGCGACCCGGACGAGCGTTCGGAGAAGCGCCACCCGGCGGACTTCGCGCTCTGGAAGGCCGACGGCGTCTCCGCCGAGGAGCTCGCCGAACACCGCCACGAGGGTGCGGCGCCGCCCGACGAAGCCGCCGAGACGGCCCAGACCTGGGACTCGCCGTGGGGACCGGGCCGGCCCGGCTGGCACATCGAGTGCTCGGCGATGGCGATGACCCACCTCGACGAGACGATCGACCTCCACGTCGGGGGCCGCGACCTCGTCTTCCCCCACCACGAGAACGAGATCGCCCAGAGCGAGGCCGCGACGGGCCAGCCGTTCGCGCGGTACTGGCTGCACTGCAGCCTCTTCGAGTTCGACGAGGAGAAGATGTCGTCGAGCCTCGGGAACTTCGTGACCGTCGCCGACGCCGTCGCCGAGCACGGCGCGGACGCCGTGCGGACGTTCCTCCTCTCGGGGACGTACAACGCCACCCAGACCTACAGCGACGAGGCGATGGCGGAGGCCGTCGAGCGCTGGGGCCGGCTCTCCCGGGCGTACGACGCCGCGGTCGACGCCGCCGACAGCCCGGACGCCCGCACGGACGTGGCGGCCGACGAGCTCCGGGAGGCCGTGGCGGCCGCCGAGGAGGCGTTCGCGGCCGCGATGAACGACGACTTCAACACGCGCGAGGCGCTCGCCGCGCTGTTCGAGCTGGCGGCGGCCGTCAACCGCCACGTCGACGGCGACCCCGGCTACGACTATCGCGGGCTCAACGACGCCATCGAGGCGTTCGAGACGCTCGGCGGCGACGTCCTCGGCCTCGACTTCCGGGGCGACCGGTCGGGCGACGTGACGCTGGCCGACGAGCTGATCGAGCTCGTGCTCGCGGTCCGCGAGGAGGAGCGCGCGGCGGGGAACTACGACCGGGCCGACGCGCTCCGGGCCGACCTCGAGGCGCTCGGGGTGACCGTCGAGGACGCCGACGACGGCGTCACGTACCGCCGCTGACAGGACGGCGTCGAAGGCGACGTCCGCAACGCCCCCGGGTAGTGTAGCATTCTTTATATTCGTCGCCCGACTGACGAGCGTATGTTCCGGCGACTACCCCTGCCCCTGCTGCTCGCGTTCCTCATCGCCACCGCCGGCTGCGTCGGCGTGCTGACGGGGAGCGAACCCCTGACGCTCGAATCGAGCCCCGTCTCGGTGTCCTCGGCCGCCCAGTCCGACACCGGCTACGAGGAGTCGCGGGTGACGACTCAGGAGCTCGAGCGCGAGGTCTCCGCGGCGGGTCAGACCCGCGAGGTCATCGCCACGAACCACATCGCCGAGTACGCCCGGACGATCGACGCCGGGCCGATGGGTTCGGGCGAGTTCGCCCGGTTCGTCGTCGTCTCGACCCCCGCGGTCGAGGTGCTGGGCAAGACGTTCAACCCCGTCGGGGAGATGAGCAACCGGGAGCTCGCCGAGCTCGCCCAGGACCAGTACCAGGGCCTGAGCAACATCGCCGAGGAGGGCGAGCGGTCGGTGACCCTCCTCGGGAGCCAAACGACGGTCACGCGGTTCTCCGCCGACGCGATGGTCCAGGGGACCGGTCAGACCGTCGAGCTGACCCTCCACGTCACCCGGCTCCGCCACGGCGACGACTTCATCGTGATCATCGCGGCTCACCCGACGCTGCTCACCGGCGAGACGGGCAAGATCGACCGCCTCCTCGAGGGCGTCCAGCACGACGGCTGATCCGGCCGCGCCCACCCCGCTATACCGCTCCGCCCGTCCGGGCGGTTCACGCCCCGAGGATGATCGGCCCCATCAGCACGCCCATCAGATGGGCCCGCTTCGCCCCGAACCGCGGCGGGAGGAGTCCGAGGACGGCTGCGGCGACGAACGCCGCCACGCCGACGGCGCCGCCGAACAGGTAGGCGACGACCGCTAACCCGGCCAGCACCGTCACCGAAAGCCGGGTGTAGTCGACCTGCCCGACGACGCGGAGGTACCGGTCGCCGAGCACCCAGACGAGCGGGAACGAGACCGCGGCGGCGACGGCCACGGCGCCGAGCAGCAGCGGGAGGTTCAAGGGGACCTTCGCGGCGTCGAGCGCGACGAGGACGCCCGTGCGCGGCGAGCCGAGGGCGACGAGCGCGTAGAGCGCGAAGATCGTGTTGGCCGTGTTCACGCCGCTGGTCGTCACGAGGAAGCCCCGCGGCCCGGCCGTCGACGGCACGAGCGAGAGCACCAACACGGCCGCGATCGCGCTCGAGATGCCCGGCAGGTAGCCGACGGCGGCGCCCGCGAGGGTCCCGGCGAGCGCCGTGACGCCGACCAGGCTCCGGGGCAGGAGCACCAGGGCGTCGGCCTGGGGCGGCACGCCCTCGCCGCCCATCGCGTCGACCAGCACCGGGGCGCCGAACAGCCCGGCGAACAGCGGCGCGAGCATGCCCCCGGCGTCGAGCGGCGCCCCCGGGTCGACGTCGAGCGTCAGCAGGCCGAGCCCGGCGCTCGCGAGGAAGGCGACGATGCCGCCGAGGCGGGCCCGCGGCGTCGGCTCGGTCGCCACGAGGAAGACGGCCGCGGCGACCAGCACGGTCGCGATGTTCGGCTCGAGCAGCGGGAACAGCCGCACCATCGCCTCGGTGACGGGCCAGGCCAGCGGGAGGGCGAGCAGGGCCGCGAGCCCGCTCCCCATCGCCGAGAGCCGGATCGCCTCCCGGCCGCGGCCGTCGATGACGAGCTGGTGGCCCGGGAGCGCCGAGGCGGCCATCGCGGCGTCGGGGACGCCGAGGGACACCGCGGGCACGACGTCGAGGAAGGTGTGGGCGACGCCGGCGGCGAGCATGGCCGCACCGACGAGCGACGGCGGCCCCGGGATCGATGGGGCGATCGACGCCAGGAGGAGCGCGAAGTTGTTGGCGTGGAGCCCCGGGACCAGTCCGGTGAGCGTGCCGACCGCGACGCCGCCGAGCGCGAACAGGAGGACGCGGCCGGCCGCCGCCGGGTCCACGGCGACGGCGACGCCGGCGACCTCCATCGGCCCGGGGTGGGCCCGTGTTGGTACTTCAAGCTACGGCGCGGCCGCTCTGGGCCGGGGGTGTGGTGAGAAGGGGGTGTGCGTCGACCGAGTCAGCCGAAGAGGTCGCCCAGGCCCTCGCCCGAGACGTCCTCGTCCTCCTCCTCGGCGGCCGCGTCGGGCTCGGCCTCGTCGGCGGACTCCTCGTCGGCCGACTCCGCCTCGTCCTCGCCGCCCGCCGCGGCACCGCTGTCCCCGCCGGCACCGCCGGCAGCCGGGACGGCGGCCGCCTGCTCGACGGCCTCCTCGATGTCGACGTCCTCCAGCGCGGCGACGAGCGCCTTCACGCGGGAGTCCTCGACGTCGGCGCCGGCCGATTCGAGGACGGCCGACAGGTTGTCTTCGTTGATCTCTTCGCCGGTCTCGTGCAGGATGAGGGCTGCGTATACGTATTCCATGGTTGTTGCTGGCTGGTCACCCGAACATGTCGCCCAGGGCGTCGGCGCCGGCCTCGTCGTCCTCGTCGTCGGAGTCGGACGCGTCGGCGTCGTCGGCCTCGGCTGGTTCGGTGTCGTCGTCGGTCTGGTCGTCGGTCGGTTCCTCGGTCTCGGGCGCCGCGGGCGCCGCCGTCTCGGCGTCGCCGCGGAGCGCCTCGGGGAGCGCCTCCTCGTCGTCGATGTGCGCCGCGAGCGCGCGGACCTGAGCGTCGGCGCGCGCGACGAGCTCGTCGGCGAGGTCGGGCGTCTCGATGGCGGCGTGGAGCGCGAGGCTCACGGCCTCGCCACGGGCCTTCGAGAGCAGCAGCGGGGCGGACTGGTCGGTCGCGATCGCCGCGTTGACGGCGAGGTTCCGACCGCCCGCGACCGCGGCCTGGACGTCGGCCCGGTACTCGTCCACGTCGATGGCGAGCTCCTCGGCCTCGAACAGCGTGCCGTCCGCGTAGACGGCCCGGAGGTCGAGGCCGACCTCCTTGGGCTCGATGCCGAGCTCGGCGAGCACGCTCGCGAGGTCAGCCGAGACGGTCTCGCCGGCCTCGGCGACCGTGCTGTCGGCGGTCACCTTGATGGAGCCCTCCATGATCTGGGCCTGGGCGCCCACGTTCTGGAGCTCGCCCACGAACGGGCCGGGGTCCATCCCGGTGTCGCCCTCGGGGATGACGATGTCGTTGGGCGCGACCTCGCCCTCGTTGATGGGGGCGGGGGTCTTCGACGCCTCGAGCTGCTGGAAGAGCGCGAACGGGTTCGAGTCGGTCGCGATGAGCGCGACCTGGCCCGTCACGTACCCGACGAGGGTCTCGACGCCGTCGTCGACCTCGTCGAGGGCGCGGTGGACGAGCGAGTTCCGGCTCATCCGGACCGCGGCCTTGCCGTGGAGCTCCGCCCGCATCGCCTGGAGCTGTCGGGACGGGATGCCGGTGACGTCGACGACGCCCACGCTGTCGTGGGAGCCGATGAACGTCACCAGCTCGTCGACCTCGTCCTTCTTCCACTGGGGGACCTGCTCGGTCTTGCGCTCGGTCTCGGCGCTCATCAGGCCACCCGCTCCGCCGGGCCCATCGTGGTCTTGACGTACACCGAGTCGACGTTGAGGGGGCCCTTCTCGAGCGTCGCGTGCAGCCGGCGGAGCACGACGTCGACGTTGTCGGCGATCGCCTCGGCCGACATGTCCTCGGCGCCGACGCGCGTGTGGAACGTGCGCCGGTCGCGGCTCCGGAGCTGCACCGTGTTCTGCATGCGGTTCACTACCTCGACCACGTCGTCGTCGGGCGCCAGCGGCGTCGGCATCTTCCCGCGGGGACCGAGCACGGTCCCGAGCTCCCGGCCGATGTCCTGCATCAGCGAGGCTTCGGCCACGAAGAAGTCGGTCGCCTCGGCGAGATCCTTCGCGACGTCGTCGTCATCGTCAGCGAGGTCGTCGAGGTCCGATTTGCCGTACACCGCGTCCGCCACGGTCTCCGCTCTGACGGCGGTCTCGCCGTCGGCGAAGACGACGATGGTCGTGTCCTGTCCGGTGCCGGACGGGAGCACGACCGACTCGTCGACGCGGACTGAGGGGTCGTTGAGGTCAAGGTCGCGCAGGTTGACGGCGAGGTCCACGGACTCGCGGAAATTGCGGTCCGGGGACTCGGCCAGTGCGCGAGAGACAGCGTCTTCTAGGTCCTGATCTGCCATCGTTCACCTCCGTAGTCCGCCGTGAGGCTCCTACGGGGAAACAGGCGCTCCGCCTGCTCGGCCGAACTGACGGCAATCGGCCACTTAAGGCCGTCGAACCGCCTGCCCGGGCGGGGCGCCCCGGACGCGGTGGCGGGTTGAACCGTCGCCCCTCTTGAAATAGGGTCGGCGTGGACGCCACCGGTGATGGCCGACGGCAAGCCGTGGTACCGCTCGACAGGGGATGGCGATCCCGGCGTTCGTCTACCTCTACGCCTTCCTCGGCGCGATGGCCTACGCGTTCACCAGCGTCGTCGCGAAGTTCGAGCGGGACACCCGGGGCGTCATCCGGGTCGGCCTGCGGGCGCTGGCGGCGCTCCCGCTGGCCGCCGGCGTCTTCCTGCTCGCGGGCGCGCTCGGCCTCGAGTCGGCGCCGATCGCGGGCGTCGCGTTCCTCGTCGGCCTCTACGTGAACCTCACGCTGAAGGCGCTCGGCGGGCTCGCCGACCGGCTCTACGGGCGGGCGCCGAAGCGGCGGACGACGGCGACGACTCGACGGCGGAGGCCGAGGGCGCGAGCGGCGGCCCGGAGACCGAGTGAGGGCGGCCGCTGCACGGGTCGAAGGAAATCGAGGAGGGACGTCGCGCTACGCTTCGGCCTCGTCGGCCAGGAGGTCGTCGTACTCGCCGGCGTCGACGCGCTCGTTGAACGTGCGCGCGTCCTCGCCGTCGATGGTGACGCCCATCGAGGCGCAGGTGCCGGCGACCTCCTTGGCCGCGCTCTTGACGTCGTAGGCCAGCAGGTCGGATAGCTTCTGTTCGGCGACCTGCTTGACGTCCTCGACGTCGATGTCGGCGACGAAGTCGGATTCGGGCCGGCCGCTGCCGGTCTCGAAGCCCGCGATGTCCTTGACGAGCGCCGCCGTCGGCGGCACGCCGACCTCGATCTCGAAGCTGCCGTCGTCGTCGTAGGTGACGGTGACGGGCACCTCGGTGCCGTCGAAGGCGCCGGTTCGGTCGTTGATCTCGCCCACCACGGCCTGCACGTCCACCGGCGTCGGGCCGAGCTCCGGGCCGAGCGGCGGCCCGGGCGTCGCCTGGCCGCCGGGGACCAGGATCTCGATGGTTCCAGCCATACCCCAACGAGGTGTGTCGCCGAGTTTAAGGATTGTCTTCTTCCCGCGCGCCGGCGGCTTCCCGGTGGCACGGATGCACCCAGCCGGGGAGTCGTCACCCTTTTCGCCGGCCCCGACCACGGCCCGGACGATGGGGCTCGAGGAGGAGATCGATGCGATCGAGGAGGAGATCCGCGAGACCCCCTACAACAAGTCCTCCGAGGCGCACATCGGCCGGCTGAAGTCGAAGCTCGCCGAGAAGAAGGAGAAGCTCGAGGCCCAGCAGTCCGGCGGGGGCGGCGGCTCGGGCTACGGCGTCCAGAAGACCGGCGACGCCACGGTGGCGCTCGTGGGCTTCCCGAGCGTCGGCAAGTCCACGCTGCTCAACGCCATCACCAACGCCGAGAGCGAGGTCGGCGCCTACGAGTTCACGACCATCGAGGTCAACCCCGGCATGCTCGACTACCGGGGCGCGAACATCCAGCTGCTGGACGTGCCGGGGCTCATCGAGGGCGCCGCGGGCGGCCGGGGCCGGGGGCGCGAGGTGCTCTCGGTCGTCCGCGCCGCCGACCTCGTGCTCTTCGTCGTCTCGCCGTTCGAGCCCGAGCGCTACCGGCAGCTCGCCGACGAGCTCTACGCCAACAAGGTCCGCCTCGACGAGGTGCCCCCGAAGGTCTCGATCACGAAGACCGGCCGCGGGGGCATCCGGCTGACGGCCCCGAAGGAGCTCTCGCTCGAGGAGCACACCGTCAAGGAGGTCCTCCGCGAGCACAGCATCGTCAACGCCGACGTCGCCCTCCGGGAGGACCTCGACGTCGACCGGCTCATCGACGGCGTCATGGACAACCGCGTCTACGTGCCCTCGGTCGTCGCGATGAACAAGGTCGACCTGGTCGACGAGCCGTTCGCCGAGGAGGCGAAGGCGGAGCTCGCGACGTACGGCGTCGACCCCGACGAGGTCGTGGAGATCAGCGCCGAGACCGGGGCCGGCCTCGACGAGCTCAAGGCCCGGCTCTGGGACGCGCTCGGGCTCGTCCGCGTCTACATGGATAAGCCCGGCCGCGGCGTCGACTACGAGGAGCCACTGGTCATCACGGAGGGCGACTCGGTCGGGGACGCCTGCGAGAAGCTCGGCGGGAACTTCACCGACGGCTTCCGGTTCGCCAGGGTCACCGGCCCGAGCGCGAAGCACGACGAGCAGCAGGTCGGCCTCGACCACGAGCTCGCCGACGAGGACGTCCTCCGCATCGTCACCCGGCGATGAGCACCCGCGCGGCGGCCGCGGTCGTGGCCGTCGGCGTCTTGCCTTGGCTGGTGGTGCTGAGCGGCGATTCGGTCGGATTCGTGCTCTCCGTCGGCCTCCTGAACCCGGCCACGGGCCACCTCACGACCCTGCCGGCCTACCTCTTCGAGCTTACGCGCGGACTGCCCGAGCCGCTGCTCGGCTGGCCCGTCGCGACGCTGCTCTGGCTGGCGGCGGTCGTCAGCGCCCTCGTCGGCCGGGCGGTCGGCCGGGAGGACCGCCGGCTCACCGGCGGGCTGCTCGTCCTCGCGGGCCTCAGCCTGCTGCCGCTGGCCGTGGCCGTGGGTCGGCCCCGGGGGGTCAGCGCCCTCCCGGTCGGCGCCGTCGGCCTCTGGGCCGTCGCGTGGTGGGGCTACGGCGACGCGCTCCGGGCCGTCGCCCGGGGCGGCACGGCCCGCGAGCGGTAGGCTTTTCGGCCGGCTGGGGCAAGGTTCGGGCATGACCGACGACGGCGTACTCGACCACGTGATGCTCCGGGTCGAGGACCTCGAGCGCTCGCTCGACTGGTACACCACCCACCTCGGCTACGAGGAGACCGGCCGCTGGGAGGCCGACACCTTCACGAACGTCTTCCTCGCGCCCGAGGGCGCCCACGACCACGGCGCCGCCCTCGAGCTGACCTACAACCACGACGGCCGCTCGTACGAGCTGGGCGACGCCTGGGGCCACATCGCCGTGCGCGTCGAGGACGTCCACGACGCCTACTACGAGCTCATGGACGGGGGCGTCGAGGACTACCGGCGCCCGGAGGACAACCCCGGCTACGCGTTCGTGAAGGACCCCGACGGCCACGAGATCGAGATCGTCGAGCGCGACTACGGCGCCCGGTGGAGCCTCGACCACACGATGGTGCGCGTCGAGGACGCCGACGAGGCGCTCGGCTGGTGGGTCCGCAAGCTCGGCTACGACGAGGTCGGCCGCTGGGAGGCCGACACGTTCGCGAACTACTTCGTCCGCCCGCCGGCGGCGGCCGACGAGGCGATGGCCGTCGAGCTCACCTACAACTACGACGGGCGGAGCTACACGCTGGGCGACGCCTGGGGCCACCTGGCCGTCCGGGCGGGCGACCTCGAGGGCTACTGGGACCAGCTCATGACCCGCGAGGCCGAGGACTACCGCGACCCCGAGAGCTGCGGGCACAACTACGCGTTCACGAAGGCGCCCGACGGCCACGAGGTCGAGGTCGTCAGCCCGTAGGGGCGGCTACCCGCCCGACTCCTCGATCTCGGCCTCGTGAAGGTCGACGAGCAGGCTCGTGAGCGTCGAGAGCACCAGCAGCTGGACGCCGAGCAGGACGGCGAAGCCAGCCACGAGCGCGAGCACCTCGTGGCTGATGCCGCGGACGAACCACTCGAACGCGATCCACGCGGCCAGCGCCGCCCCGACCAGCCCGAGGCCCATGCCGCCGTTGACGAGGTAGCGGTGGCGCTTGCGCGCGACCGTGAGCCACTCGCCGGGCCGGTCGGAGACGGTCATCTCCGCCAATCTGCGACCGCCACCGCCATCGGTCTTGCGCTTGCCCGGGCGTCGGCCGATCAGCCCACCGGGAGCAGCTCAGCCGGCGCGCCGGCGAACGCCCGGAGCGCCTCGGCCTCGAGCTCGTGGAGCGAGCCCGGGACGACCAGCAGGTGCAGCGGGTCGCCGAACTCGTGGTCGGCCAGCACCGAGAGCCGGTCGGCGGCCACGACGGGGTCCGGGCTGCCGGCTCGGGCGACGGCGACGCCGAGCCCGTCGCGGCCGTGCTCGGCGAGGGCGCCCGCGGCGACGTCCGCGGTCAGGTAGCGCTCCTCGGCGGCCTCGATGTCGAGGAAGACCAGGGTGTGGAGGTCGCGGGCCCGGTTCGCCGCGAGGGTGTCGAGGACGCTCTCGGGCACCTCGGGCCCCCGCGAGCCCGGGAACGGCAGGGTCGTCGCCTTCCCGAACCGGTAGTTCTGGAGGCCCGTCAGCCCCGAGGCTGCGGTCTGCGCGCTCGTGCCGTGGACGAGCCGGGTGTCGATGCCCCGATCGTGCGCCCGGAGCCGGAGGTCGACGTGCGTCGTGGCGACCAGCGGGTCGCCGACGACGAGGAAGGCGGCCTCGCCCGCCTCGGCGGCCGCGAGGATCGCCTCGGGGTCACGCTCGACGCCCTCGCGGTCGCGGAGCTCGATCTCGGCGCCGTGGAACGCCTCGAGGTCGTCGGTCGTGGCGCCCGCCAGCCGGCTCGTGTACCGCTCCATGAAGACCCGGTCGGCGGCCGCGATGGCGTCGCGGCCCTCGACGGTGACCGAGCGCTCGTCGTAGAGGCCGAGGCCGACGAACGTGAGCATGCCCGGGCGTCGGCCGCGGCGGGGTAAGAAGGGGTCGGTTCCGGGGCTACCGGTCGAACCAGCCACGGTGCCAGCCCGCCCGGAGCGCCAGCAGCGCCGCCGCGAGCCAGCCGGCGAAGCTCAGGACGAACAGCAGCCAGCCGATCGCCGCGTACGCCGCCGTGAGCAGGAGCGCGGTCCCGACCAGCATCCCGACGACGGAGACTGCCACCGACACCGCGGCGAGCTGGTCGATCGTCGGTCGGGACCGCGTCATGGCCGGGCGAAGGTGGAGGCGTCAGTTAAACGGGCGGATGTCGACCGCGGCTACTCCGTCAGCAGCCGCCGGAGCACGTAGTGCAGGATGCCGCCGTGCTCGACGTAGCGGACCGCCGCGGGCGTGCCCACCTGGGCGTGGACCGGGAACTCGACGGTCCCGCCGTCGGCCGTCGTCGCGGCGACCGCCAGCTCGTCGTTCACCTCGAGGCCGTCCTCGAGCCCGCGGATCTCGAACGTCTCGGTGCCGTCGAGCCCGAGCGACTCCCAGGAGTCGCCCTCGGCGAACTGCAGGGGCAGGACGCCCATGCCGACGAGGTTGTCGCGGTAGATCCGCTCGTAGCTCTCGGCGATCGTCGCGCGGACGCCCAGCAGGTCGGTGCCCTTCGCGGCCCAGTCGCGGCTCGAGCCCGTGCCGAGCTCCACGCCGGCGAGCACGACCAGCGGGATGCCCTCGTCGCGGTAGCGCTCGGCGGCCTCGAAGACGGTCGTCTCCTCGCCCGTCGGGTGGTGTACCGTGTAGCCGCCCTCGACGCCGTCGAGCAGCTGGTTCTCGATGCGGACGTTCGCGAACGTGCCCCGCATCATCACCTCGTGGTTGCCCCGGCGGGCGCCGTAGGTGTTGAACTCGTGGGGCGCGACGCCGCGCTCCTCGAGCCACTCGCCCGCGGGGAGGTCCGAGCCGAACGGCCCGGCGGGGCTGATGTGGTCGGTGGTCACCGTGTCGCCGAGGGTGAGCAGGCAGCGGGCGCCCTCGACGTCCGAGACGCCGGGCTTCTCGAGCGGGAAGTCCCGGAAGAACGGCGGCTCGCGGATGTAGGTCGACTCCTCGTCCCACTCGTAGACGTCGCCGGTCGGGGCCTCGAGGGCGTCCCAGCGCTCGTCGCCCTCGAACGCCTCGGCGTACTTCGCCTCGAACATCGACGGGTCGACGCTGTCGTGGATCTGCTGGCGGATCTCCTCGGCCGAGGGCCAGAGGTCGTCGAGGAAGACCGGCTCGCCGTCGGGGTCGTGGCCGACCGGCTCGGCCGTGAGGTCCACGTCCATCCGGCCCGCGAGCCCGTAGGCGACGACCAACGGCGGGCTCGCGAGGTAGTTCGCGCGGACCTTCGGGTGGATCCGCGCCTCGAAGTTCCGGTTGCCGCTGAGGACGCTCGTGGTCCAGAGGTCGTGCTCGTCGATGGCCCGCTCGATGGCCTCCGGGAGCGGCCCGGCGTTGCCGATGCAGGTCGTACAGCCGTAGCCGACGACGTGGTAGCCCAGGTCCTCGAGGTAGGGCAGCAGGCCCGAGGCCTCGAGGTACTCGGTGACGACCTTGCTGCCCGGCGCGAGGCTCGTCTTGACGTACGGCGGCATCTCGAGGCCCCGCTCGACGGCGTTCCGCGCGAGCAGGCCCGCGGCGATCATCACCGACGGGTTCGACGTGTTCGTACAGCTCGTGATGGCGCTGACGACGACGTCGCCGTGGCCGATGGTGGCGGTCTCGCCGTTCGGCAGCTCGACCTCGGCCTCGGCCGTCAGCTCGCCGAGGTCGGGTTCGTCGGGCGCGGCGTCGGGGAGCTCCGTCGCGGCCCCGCCGTCGGTCACGGTGTCGGGGCCGGGCGCCGCGCTCTCGCCGATCCACCGCTCGATGGCCTCCGAGTCGGCCGCCGTGGCGGCCTCCTCGAACTCGCCCACGAGCAGCTCGCGGAAGTGCCGGCGCATGTCGGGCATCTCGACGCGGTCCTGGGGCCGCTTCGGGCCGGCGAGGCTCGGCGTCACCGTCGAGAGGTCGAGCTCGACGGTCTCGGTGTACTCCGGGGACTGCTCGCCGAAGAGGCCCTGGGCCTCGAGGTAGGCCCGCACGCGCTCGATGTGCTCGGGCTCGCGGCCGGTCCGCTCGAGGTAGCGCAGCGTCGCCTCGTCCGGCGGGAACAGGCTGATGGTCGAGCCCTGCTCGGGCGCCATGTTGGCGATGGTGGCTCGGTCCTCGACCGAGAGGGTCGCGACGCCCGGGCCGAAGAACTCGACGAACCGGTCGACGACGCCGACCTCCCGCAGCTGCTCGGTGACGTGGAGCACGAGGTCGGTGGCGGTCGCGCCCTCCGGGAGCTCCCCGGTGATCTCGACGCCGACGACCTCGGGCAGCTTCATCGTGATGGGCTGGCCGAGCATCGCGGCCTCGGCCTCGATGCCACCGACGCCCCAGCCGACGACGCCGATGCCGCCGATCATCGGCGTGTGGCTGTCCGTCCCGACCAGCGTGTCGGGGATCAGCCAGTCCTCGCCGTCGCGCTCGACCGTCTGGACCACGCGGCCGAGGTGCTCGAGGTTGACCTGGTGGACGATGCCCGTGCCCGGCGGGACGACGTTGAAGCCGTCGAAGGCGGCCTCGGCCCACTTGATGGCCTTGTAGCGCTCGGCGTTGCGCTCGTACTCCAGCTCGACGTTCTTCTCGTAGGCGTCGTCGGAGCCGAAGTAGTCGACCTGGACGGAGTGGTCGATGACGAGGTCGATCGGCACCTCGGGCTCGACGACCGTGGGGTCGCGGCCGGCCCGCTCGGCCGCCGAGCGGAGCGCCGCGAGGTCGACCACCGCGGGCACGCCCGTGAGGTCCTGGAGGACGACCCGGGCGGGGGAGAACGGCAGCTCGACGTCGGGGACGTCCGGCGCCCAGCCGGCGACGTTCCGCACGTCGTCGGCCGTGATGTCGTTCCGCCCGACGTTCCGGAGCACGCCCTCGAGCAGGATGCGGATGCTCACGGGCAGCCGATCGAGCTCGCAGAGCCCCGCGTCCTCGAGGGCGGTCAGGTCGGCCATGCGGAAGGTCTCGCCGTCGTGCTCGAGCTCCCGGACGGCGTCGAAGGGGTCGGCGTCTGTCATACCGACCCTACGGGCCCAATTGGCTTCAAAGCCCCCATGGGAAGCGTCAGGCTTACCGCCGCCCCGCGGCTCTGCCCGGCCGATGCGCGCGCCCTGCGTCCGCGTGCCGGTCGCCGACGGCGAGGCGACCCGCCGGGCGCTGATCGAGGCCGACCTCCTCGACCACGAGCTCGAGATCGCCGTCGAGGACGGCTGGCTCTACCTCCCGGTGGTCGACGCCGAAGCCGCCGCGGCCGGCCACGAGGTCACCGAACACGACGTCGAGGCCCGGGAGACCCGCACGCTGCCCGCGGACCTGCTCGAGGGGGAGGCGTCCTACGAGCGGGTCGGCGACGTCGTCCTGCTCCACGAGGACGACCCCGACCGGGCGCGGGCGGTCGCGGAGGCCGTGATGGCCTCGGACCTGCCCGTCTCGACGGTGCTCAACCGGGCGTCGGAGATACAGGGGACCGAGCGCGTCCGGGAGTGGGACCGGCTCGTCGGCGAGGACGCCGAGACCGTCCACCGGGAGTACGGCATCGAGCTGGCGGTCGACCTCGCCTCGGTCTACTTCTCGGCGCGGCTCGCGACCGAGCGCCAGCGCGTCGTCGAACAGGTCGAGCCGGGCGAGCGGGCGTTCGACATGTTCGCCGGCGCCGGCCCGTTCGCGGTCCGGCTGGCCGACGCCGGCGCCGAGGTCGTGGCGGTGGACGTCAACCCCGACGCGGTCGCGTACCTCCGCGCGAACGCCGAGCGCAACGGGGTCGCCGACCGGCTGACGGCCATCGAGGGCGACGTCCGCGAGGTCGCCGGCGAGTACGCCGGCTGGGCCGACCGGATCGTGATGAACCTGCCCCACTCGGCCGACGAGTTCCTGGAGGCCGCGGTGGCGATCGCGGGCGAGGACTGCGTGCTCCACTACTACGACATCCAGCCCGAGGCCGACCCCTACGCGGCCGGCGAGGCCGCGATCAGGCAGGCCGCGGGCGATGCCTACGACGTCGAGTTCAGCGACCGGCGGGTGGTCCGGTCGTACGCGCCGGGGCAGGTCAACGTCTGCCTCGACGCCCGGCTGCGCCGGCGCTGAGGCGGCCTCGACGGGCGGTTCGAGGGGGCGGAACCGCAATCCTTAACCCCGGTTTCGGGCGTATACCCAAGCGCGCCAGCATAGCTCAGCTGGAAGAGCGGTTCCTTCGTAAGGAACAGGTCGAGGGTTCAAATCCCCCTGCTGGCTTGCTACAAATTGTTCAGAGCCCCTGTAAAGTAGGGTAGATTCACTTATATCGAAATCGACATTATACCAACTGTCTGTGCATTATGTCTCGGGTTCCCTGTCAGGTTCCCCCGGTCGGGGGCTTCAGGAAGTTTCATAATTCGCTTGACGGTGGCGGTCAATTCGGTATCGAGCTCGAGGGCGGACCTAAGGAGTCGACCGCTACGTCGGGCCGTCCGGATCGAGCCGCTCGGCGGTCTCCCGGTAGGTCTCCTTGCGATCGACGTACCGGTCGGCCGCCGCGCCCCAGCCGGCGTCGCCGACGTCCTCCTTGATCACCGAGGCCGGCGTGCCGGCGACCATCGCGTTCGGCGCGATCTCGGTTCCGCCGGTGACCACGCTCCCCGCGGCGACGACCGCGCCGTCGCCGACCGTCGACCCGTCGAGCACGACCGCGTTCATCCCCACCAGCGCCCGCTCGCCGACCGTGCAGTTGTGGACGATCGCCGAGTGGCCCACCGTCGCGTAGGGGCCGATCTCGACCCGCTCGTGGCAGACGGCGTTGTCCTGGACGTTCGTCCCCTCGCGGAGCACGATGGACGCCTCGTCGCCCCGGAGGACGACGCCCGGCCAGACGCTGGTCTCGGCCTCGAGGGTCACGTCGCCGATCAGGGTCGCCTCGGGGTGGACGTACGCCGACTCGTGGACGGTCGGCGCGACGCCGTCGACGGCTTGTCGCATGCCCTCCACGAGGCCGGCCCGGCCCCTTGAAGCTGTCTCCCGGCGCCCGCTCACCGGTTCAGCAACCAGAGCACGACCCAGGCGACCGCCCCGAACAGCGCGGTCGCGCTCCCGACGAAGAAGATCACGTTGCCGAGCGTGGTGAGGCCGTCGACCGACGGGCCGAGGTAGTCCCGGACGAGGAAGCCCACGACCCCGAGCGCGATCCCCTCGAGGACGAACCAGACGACCTTGGGGAAGGGGACCCAGTCGGGCAGGCGGGGCAGCCGGTCGAGCGGGCTCATCGCGCCTAGGCTCGCCGCGGGGCCCCAAGTAACCCGCGGAGCCGCGCGGGGCTCAGGCCGACGGGGCCCGGGCCAGCAGCACGAACGTCTCGACGCGCTCCTCGGCGCGCTCGACCTCGAAGCCCGCCTCCCGGGCGAGCTCGGCCGCCGAGGCCGCGGTCTGGCGGTCCTCCCTCGACGGGCCGTCCTCGCCGGGCCCCTCCGCGGACCAGTCGACGTTCGCGAAGCGGCCGCCGGGACGGAGCACGCGGGCGATCTCGGCGAGCCCCTCGGGCGTGCAGAACTCGTGGAACGTCATCGTCGAGACCGCGGCGTCGAGGCTGTCGTCGGCGAGCGCGAGGCAGTCCACCTCGGTGGTCACCAGCCGGACGTTGGCCCCGAGGCCGTGCTCGCGGTGGAGCCGGTGCATCCCCGCCTGGACGTCGAGCCCGACCAGGGTCCCGACGTGGGGGGCCACCTCGCGGGAGTAGAAGCCCGTCCCGCTGCCGAGATCGGCGACCCGGTCGGCGCCCTCGCCCACGAGCCCGACCAGCTCCTCCGGCGAGCAGAACCGGAAGCGGTCGGCGTCCTCGAGCCGGGCGGCGTTCTCGACGGGGAACGTGTGGGCCATGGCCCGCGTTCGGCCCCGGCCGCCTTAACCCCCGCCGAGGGCCGATCCCCGCGTGAGGCGTCCCGGCCCTCGCGGCACGACCGCCGGAGGCGATGCATTCAAACCGTTCCGTGGCCTATGGTATTGGATGACACAGTACGAGTGCCTCCGGTGTGGCAACCGGGCCGAGGTTCCCGAGGCGGAGGACCGCGGCGAGCGGGTCTGCGCGAGCTGCGGCGGGCCGATGCGGAACCTGGCGCACCCCCAGGAGTAGGCCCCCGGAACCGCCGGCTCAGTACCGGTAGTCGGACTCGCGGATCTGCGCGAGCCGGCCGCCCCGCAGCCTGAACTTCCGCCATTGGTAGCCCGCTGCGAGCGCCAGCCCGCGCAGCCCGGCGGCCCCCAGCCCCTTGCGCATCGTCATCCCGCCGGCGGCTCCCGCGTCGACCACCCGGCGGGCGATGGCGAACACCCGGTCCCAGTCCGAGGGGCCGTAGGGCTCGACCAGGTCGGCCAGCGCGGCGTTCCGGCGGACCTCCTCCCCGATGGCCTCGCGCCAGGCGTCGTTGTACTCGGCCAGGCGGTCCGCCGCGGCCAGGGCCCCCGCGATGGCGCCCGTACGGACCGCGACGTGGCCGCCGCCCTCGTGGAAGGCGGAGGTCGTCCCCATCGCGCCGCCGGTCACCGCGATGTTCGCCTCGACCGGCGAGTCCACCGGCCGCGTCGACGAGATCGGGTAGGTCTCCGTGCCGTCGTTCTTGCCCCGGTCCTCGACGAGCGGGAAGTCCGCCTCGACGTCGTAGCGGTCGCCGTACTCCCGCTCGAGCAGCCGGCGGATCAGCTCGCCGCCCGGGGGCATCCGGTCGTCGTCCTCGTCGATCAGCGCGTACGCCTCGCGGTCCGCGACGGCGTCGAGGTCCAGCCCGATGGGCATCGTCAGGCCCACCCGGGCCACGTCGCCGTCGTTCGGGAAGATCCACGGGTAGGCCGTGTGGCCCGGCATGTGGCCCCACCAGAACTTGATCGAGTCCGTCTCGAGCTCGCCCGCGGGGAACTCGCGGTACTCCTGGTAGGCGATGTGGTTGGCCCGCGGGGGCGCCAGCAGGTCGCTCGCGCGCTTGTCGTCGGGCAGGTAGCGGTCCAGCACGCCCATCGTCACCGTCCGCTGGGGGCCGTCGGCCAGCACGAGCTGGTCAGCCTCGAGCTCCTCGCCGCTGCGGAGCGACAGCCGATGGGTCGGCCCGCCGTCGAGCGTCGTGTCGACCGACCGGACCCCGTCTCCGACGCGGTAGGTCGCCCCCGCCTCGCGGGCACGGTCGACCAGCCAGTCGTCGAACTTCGCGCGGTCGTACGTCAGGCCGAACTTCGGATAGCTCGCGGGGATCCCCGTGTCGCGGATGGTCACCGACTCCGTCGGTCCGATGAACTCCGCGCGGTCGAGCTCGCGGAGGACGACCCCGTCGGGCAGCTCCGCGGGGTCGAGCTCCATCAGGTCCAGCCAGTAGTCCAGCAGCCCGGCGGCGTCCGTCGAGTCGGGGCCGAGCCCCTCCCGGTCCTCGCGGGGGACGCCCTTCTCGAACACGACGACCTCCGCGCCCGCCTCGGCCGCCGTGCGGGCCGCGCTCGTGCCGGCGGGGCCCCCGCCCACGACGGCGACGTCCACCCGTTCCATGGGCCGACCGCGCGGGCGCGGCTCATTAACGTGGCGCCATGCGGCGACGGTCGGGGGAGGGCCTCGGGGTCCCCGGCCCGCCGGCGGGCCTCGATGCCGGCCGGCCGGGCGCTGCACAGCCGCCCGCCGAGAGGCTCCTTAAGAAGCTATCGCCCGTTCCCACGCGCGGCAACCCGCCGGAGGGGTTGACCCGGCCGACGCCCTACGGCCGCCCATGAGCAGCGACCCCGAGCGGACGTACGAGCCGCGCAAGTCGATCTGTCCGTTCTGCGGCGTGGGCTGTGGGGTGATCTACAACGACGACACCGGCAAGGCGACGGGCTGGGAGGCGCCGGTCAACACCCGCGGCGAGCTCTGCCCGAAGGGCGTCGCGGCGTTCGAGCCCGGCGAGCACGCCGACCGGCTGACCGAGCCGCTGGTCCGGGAGGACGGCCACCTCGTCACCGCGTCGTGGGACGAGGCGCTCTCGCGGGTCGTCGAGGGCCTGCTCGGGGCCCGTGAGGCCCACGGGCCCGACGCCCTGGCGTTCTTCTCGTCCTCGAACTGCACCAACGAGGAGAACTACCTGCTGGCGAAGATCGCGCGGGCGCTCGGCACGAACAACATCGACAACTGCGCCCGGCTGTGTCACGCCTCGACGGTGACCGCGATGGCCGAGCGCTTCGGCGCCGGCGCGATGACGAACACGCTCGAGGACCTCGTCGAGGCCGACCTCTACCTCGTGGTCGGCGCGAACCCCGCCGAGCAGCACCCGGTGATCTTCAACTCGTATCTCGGCCGGGCGATCAAGGACGGCACGACGCTGGTCCACGTCGACCCGCGCGCGAACAAGACCGCCAACGCCGCCGACGTCCACCTCCCGGTCTCGCCGGGGTACGACATCCCGCTGCTCAACGCGATGGCGAAGGTCATCGTCGAGGAGGGGCTGGTCGACGAGGCGTTCATCGACGAGCGGACGACCGGCTACGAGAGGTACGTCGGGTCGCTCGAGGACGTGGACGTGACCGCGAACGCCGCGCTGGCGGGCGTCGACGTCGAGGACCTCCGCGCGGCGGCCCGAGCGTACGGCGAGGCCGACCGGGCGGCCGCGTTCACGGGGATGGGCATGAGCCAGCACCACTGCGGGACGGACAACGTCCGCGCGCTGCTCAACCTCGCCCTGCTGACCGGGAACGTCGGGCGCCGGGGGACGGGCGTCAACCCGCTCCGGGGGCAGAACAACGTCCAGGGCGCCAACGACGTGGGGGCCCGGCCCGCCGACCTCCCCGGGTATCAGCCGGTGACCGACGCCGACGCCCGGGAGGCCGTCGCCGAGGTCTGGGGCTTCGAGCCGCCCGCCGAGCCGGGCCTGACCGAGGTCGAGATGACCCACGCCTTCGGCGACGACGTCCGCGCGGCGTTCGTCTTCGGCGAGAACCCCGCGCTGACCGAGCCGAACCTCAACCGCGCCCGACGGGAGTTCGAGGCGCTCGACTTCCTCGCCGTCCAGGACCTCTTCCTCACCGAGACGGCCGAGCACGCCGACGTCGTGCTGCCGGCGAGCACCTGGGCGGAGAAGGCCGGCACCGTGACCAACACCGACCGGCAGGTCATGCGGATGCGCCCGAACGCCAGCCTGCCGGGCGAGGCCCGCCGGGACCTCGACGTGCTGTGCGCCCTCGGCGAGGGGCTGACCGACCTCGAGTTCGACTACGACGGCCCGGGGCCGGTCTTCGACGAGATGACCGAGGTCAACCCGCTCTACGCGGGGATGTCGTTCGACGCCATCGGCGAGGGCAGCCTCCGGTGGCCGTTCCCCGAGGGCGCGACCGAGGGCACCGGCGTGCTCCACACCGAGACGTTCGCGAACGGCGAGCGGACGGCCCCGCTCGTGCCGGTCGAGCACGTCCCGCCGGCGGACGACCTCGGCGACGGTCAGCTCGCGCTGACGACCGGCCGGGTGCTCCAGCACTTCAACAGCGGCGCGTTCTCCCGGCGGTCGGCGACGCTGATGCGGATGCGCGGCGAGGACGTCCTCGAGATCAACCCGGCGGACGCCGACGCCTGCGGCGTCGCCGACGGCGACCGCGTCACGGTCTCGAACGACCGGGGCGCCGTCGAGGTGCCGGCCTCGGTGACGCCGAACATCACGCCCGGGAGCGTCTTCCTGACGTTCCACTACGACGTGCCGGCGACGAACCTCCTGACGGGCGACGCGCTCGACCCGGACGCGAAGATCCCCGAGTACAAGCACTCGGCCGTGACGGTCGAGCCCGCGGGCTGATCAGCCCTCGCGGTAGCGGGCCGCCCACCGGGGCACCGACCACCGGAAGAGGGCCAACCCGACCCCGCCGAGTCCCAATCCGGCCGCGGCTATGACGACAAGCCCCATGGTCGACGGCGAGACGACGAAGGCGACCACGAGGATCGGCACGAGCGGGACCGCCGCCCCGAGCGTGAAGCCCACGAACCGCAGCGTGTCGAAGAGGAACTCGTTCGGGGCGAGGCCGGCCAGCGCGACCGTCAGCCCGAACAGGTAGACCGAGAGGCCGAGCAGCAGCGCGGCCCCGGCGACGGCGACCCGGAGCTGCTCGCCCCAGAGGACGATCGCGAGCAGGTAGTAGCCGAGCGCGGTCGGGAGGCCGAGCACGACGAACGCCCGGAGCTTCGCCTCGAACACGGCGGCGGTCGAGACCGGGTAGGCGAGGTAGGCCTCGACGTCGTCGAACTGGGTGACCCAGTTGTAGGTCGTGAAGGCCGACAGCCCGAGCACCGCGCCGAACGACAGCCCCGTCGAGGGCGCCTGCCCGGTGATGCTGCCCGCCAGGCCCACCAGCGCCGCGGTCACGAGGAAGAGCACGCCGCCCGAGAAGGCGACCTTCCAGACGCCGCCGCTCGAGCGGGCGACGTCGAGCAGCGTCTTCGCGAGCAGCCCGTCGGGGTCCGAGGGGAGCCGGCGGTGCCAGCGCCCGAACGTCGGGCCGGCCGTCCGCGTCGGCGACTCGTGGGTCGGGTCGAACGCCGCGAGCCCGGCGACGGCGAGGGCTGCCGTGGCCGCGAGCCCGAGCAGGGGCAGCGCGGTCGCGGAGCCCCGGTAGAGGCCGTAGGGGAGCAGGTCGAGGAGGTCGACGCCGGCGGCCCAGGCGACCCCGATGGCGCCCGCCCCGGCGAGCAGCGCGACCGTCCCGGCGCGGCCCCGAGTCCGCGCGGCGATCGCGCCGAACGTGATGACGAGCCCCACCACGAACGTCCCCGCCAGCGTCGCCCAGAGCAGCGGCAGGCGGGCCAATGTATCCGCCGCTACGGCCGCGGGGACGTACGCGACCGCCAGGGGGAGCAGGAAGAGCGCGGCGTAGTAGCCGAGGTCCTTGACGAGGAAGGCGGCCAGCAGCCGGCGCTCGGCGAGCGGGAGCGTCCGCGCCGAGAACACGACGAGGGTGACGTCCCCGAGCAGGTCACGCATCGCGTCCCGCCCGACCAGGCCGGCCGAGCCCGTGTAGAGCCCGAACGCCAGCACGAGGCCGTGGAGCCCGAGCGCGATGCGGGCGGGGTCGGTGCCGGTCCAGACGAGCAGCCACACCGCGCCCGCCCCCGCGGCGGCGACGAAGAGGGGGAACGCGCCGAACCGACGGCCGCCGAACAGCGCCGTGTGGAGCCGCCACTCCTCGCGGGCCATCGCGGCGAGCACCGTCGTGAACACCCCGCGGGCCATCTCAGCCCCCCGGGCGCCCGTCGACGTCGGTGAGGAAGACGTCGAGCAGCGACTCGTCGGGGCCGAGCGTCGCTGGCTCGCGTTCGGCCACCAGCCGTCCCTCCCGGACGATGCCCACCCGGGTGCAGAGCTGCTCGGCGACCTCGATGTGGTGGGTCGAGAGGAAGACGGCGTTTCCGTCCTCGACGTAGTCGGCGAGGTACCGCTTGACGCGCTCCTGGACGATCGGGTCGAGGTTCACGAGCGGCTCGTCGATGAACACCAGCGCGGGCTCGTGGAGGAACGTCGCGGTGATCATCACCTTCTGCTGCTGGCCCCGGGAGAGGTCGGTGTTCAGCGTGTCGAGCTTCTCGGCGAAGGCGAGCCGGTCGGCCCACTCCCGGGTCCGCTCGGCCACGAGCGACTCGTCGAGCTCCCGGACGGTGCCGACGAAGTCGAAGTACTCGCGGGGGGTGAGAAACGAGGGCGGCGACGCCTGCTCGGGCAGCACGCCGATGCGCCGCCGGGCCTCGACCGGCTCGGCCACGGGGTCGACGCCCATCACGTCGACCTGGCCGGCGTCGGGGGCGAGCTGGCCGGTCAGGATCCGGATGGTCGTCGTCTTGCCGGCGCCGTTGGGGCCGAGCAGGCCGTAGAGCTCGCCCGCGGACACCGAGATCGTGAGGCCGTCGAGCGCCCGGACGTCGCCGAACGACTTCGACACGTCGGCCGCCTGGATGGCGGTCATCCCGTTTGACCCCCCGGGCGGCGGGGTTAAGCGTTGTCATGACCCGAACTCGAACGGCGAGGCCTCGCCCTCGGCCGAGGCCCGTGGCTCCACGGCCGTGAGCTCCGGTTGGACGAGCGCCCAGACGGCGAGCACCGAGGGGAGGACCACCAGCGACGCCAGGTAGGCGTACAGCACCGACAACGCGGTGAGAACGCCGAACTGACCGATCGCGGGGAACACCGCGAGCACGAGCACGCCGATGCCGAACACCGTGGTGAACATGCTGCCGGTGAGCGCGCCGCCGGTCCCGCGCACCGTCCGCGCGAGCGCCTCCATCGGCTCGCGCTCGGCGACCTCGTCGGCGAACCGGTGGGTGACGTGGACCGAGTAGTCGATGCCGAGGCCGATCGTGATGGCGAGGATCGTCGCCGTGAACGCGTTGAACGCGATGCCGGCGAACCGCATGGTCGCCCCCAGCGCGGCGACCGTGATGATGATCGGCACCAGGTTCGCGACGCCCAGCGAGGCGTAGCCCTCGAGCAGCCGGTAGCTCAGCACGAGGAACAGCGCGACGAGCACCAGCGCCACGATGAGGCTGATGATGGCCGACCGGAGCAGGATGTCCGAGACGGCCTGGAAGACGACCGTGTTCCCGGTCGCCGTGGCGTCCACCCGGTATCGGTCGGCGAGGCGCTCGGCGTCGGCGGAGACCGCCGACTGGCTCGGGCTCGACTTCACGGAGTAGACGACGCGGGTCTGGCGGCGGTCCTCCGTCAGGTACGAGCGCGCCTGGTCGCCCGCCGAGGAGGCGAACAGGGCGTCGTAGACCCGGTCGAGGTCGTCGTCGGGCACGCCGTTCCCGTCGGCGTCGTTGCGCCGGACGACGGCGGCGAACTCGGGGTCGCGGGCCGCCTGGTCCTGGATGATGGTGACGATGCTCGTCGACGAGGCCTGCCGCCCGTCCCGGACGAACGAGCTCGGCGGATCACGGCCGGCGCGGTGGATCGCCTCGAGGGCGACGTCGCGCTCCATCGGCGTGGTCAACAGCACCGTGACGGAGTCGTCCTGGGCGGAGGCGAACTTCTCCTCGAGGAAGTCGAGGGTGGCCACGACGGTGTACTCGCTCGGGCGGAACGGCTCGGGCAGGCTCGTCAGCAGCGGGTTGATGTCCGCCGGCGGCAGGAAGTCCTCCTGGGTGAACTCGGTGTCGACGCCGGTGGCGTAGTAGCCCGCGCCGGCCGTGCTCACAAGCGCGACCAGCACGACCACGACGGGGACGACCCGCGCCAGGGTGACGCCGCCGGCGAGCGTCCGGCCGAGCGCCGAGCCCTCGCTGCCGAGCGGGCGCTGGCTGAACACCGGGATCGGGTAGCGCTCGCCCGAGCCGGTCCATGTACACCTTCGCGGCCGGCAGGAAGATCCCGAAGACGAGGAAGGTGAACAGGATGCCGACGCTGGCGACGACGCCGAACTGCCGGATCGGCACCAGCGACGAGGTGAGGTTCGAGAGGAAGCCGATGATGGTCGTCCCGGTGACGATGCCGAAGGCGATCACGAGCTGCTCGCCGGTCCGGCCCATCGCCGGCCCGATGTCGAGGCCGGCCTCGCGCTCCTCGCGGTAGCGGTTGATGGCGTGGATGCCGAAGTCGATGCCGACCGCCAGGAGGAGCGGCGGCACCGCGATGAGCATCTGGCTGAACGGGATCCCCGCGATGCCCATGAACCCGAACGTCCAGACGATGGTCAGCACCAGCGCGAACGCGCCGAGCAGGAGGTCGACCAGGTCGCGGTAGGCGATGATCAGGAACAGCGTGATCAGGATGACGGCCGCCGGGATGGTCAGCAGCAGCGAGTCCTCGATGACGGTCGAGAACTCGTCGGCGAAGACGCCGGTGCCGAACACCCTGATGTCGCCGCCGACGCCGTCGACGACCGACTCGGAGCGCAGCTGGATGCTCGTCAGCGGGCTCGACCCGCCCATCCCCGCGCCGGCCGAGAGGCCGGCCGGGACGGAGTGCTGGACGACGCCGATGGTCGCCGACGCCGAGGCCGCCTTGGCGTTGAAGTCGTCGGATAGCAGGGACGCGAACCGCGGGTTGCGCTCGTTGGCGGTCCGGATCGCCCGGTCGATCTCCGTCGACGTCGCCCCCTCGATGGCCAGCCGCTGGCGGTCGGGCGTGGTGGCGGTGGGGTCGAGCGTCAGGGCGACGATGCTCGCCGCGCTCGAGGTCGAGGTCACCCGGAGGTCGGGGTGGGCGGCCAGGCGCTCCTGGGCCTCGAGCATCCGGAGCAGCTCCGGCTTCGAGAGGACGTTCGGCGCCGACTGGATGAGCTGGGTGCTCCCGATCGAGGCGCCGAACGTGTTGCCGAACTCGCGGTCGATGTCCTCGAGGGCCTCCTCGGCCGGGATGTCCTGGGTGAACGACTCGAAGCCGGCCTCGGTCTGGATGTTCGCCAGCCCGACCGAGAGCACGACCGTGACGAGCAGGAAGACGACGACGATCCGGCCCGGCCGCTCGGTGATCTGGCGGGTGACCGGGTCCACCAGGCGGGCGACGTCCATCTCAGCGCCGGCGCCAGAGGACGACGGCGCCGATCACGGCCAACGCGGCCACGATCGCCCCGCCGATGACCGTGGTCGACGGCCCCTCCGAGCCCTGGCTCGCGAGGACCCTGACCGGGACGTCGTAGCTGTCCGAGAGCCGGGTATCGCCCTCGGCGTCCTCGTACTGGAAGTCCAGCGAGACCGGGTAGACCTTCCGCTCGATCGCCCCGGCGCCGGTCGAGACGCCGAACCGGATGACCGTCGACTCGCCCGGCCCGAGCTCGTCGATGAACGCCTCGTCGTCGCCCGAGGCGAGCGGATCGTCGGCGAACAGCTTCGCGGAGACGTCGCTGACGGCCTCCTCGCCGTCGTTGGTCACCCGGAGCTCGAGCACGCCCGTGCTGCCCGCGGTGAACGAGGTCGTGACCGGCTCGACGGTGAAGACGTCGGAGCGGGGGCCGACGTCGACGCGGGCGTCGAGGGGCTCGCTGCGACGGACGTCGTCGTCGCTGTCGCGGTAGCGGACGACCAGCGAGACCTGCCGCGGCCCGGCGTCGGCCGAGCTGGTGACCTCGGCATCGAACGCGAAAGTGGCCGTCTCGCCCGGTGCCAGATCGCCGACCGCGAACTCGGTCTCGGCCGGGACCAGGTTGGCGATCTCGGCGTCGAACACCACGACGGCGTTCCGCACGGTCGTCGTCCCCGTGTTGGTGATGACCCCCTCGAGGGTCCCCTCGTCGCCGACGGTCAGCGTGCTCCGCACGTCGGTCAGTTCGAACGTCTGCTCGGGCTCGGGTCGGACCGCGGCCACCACCGTCCTCGGGCGGCGGTCGATCCCGTCGGCGTCCTCGTACTCGACGGTCGCGCGGACCGGGTAGTCGCGGACGATCGCCCCGTCGTTCACCCGCAGCCGATAGGTGAGGTGGCGGACCTCGCCCGGGGCCCAGTCGCCCGTGAAGCTCTCCGCCTGCGGGGCGCCGCCGGCGAACGTCAGGTCGGCGTCGGCCGACGCGACGGTGACCGTCGAGGCGTACGCGGTGGCCGGCCCGACGTTCCGGACGCTCAGGTTGAGGACGCCGGTCCCACCGATCGGGGCCGTCGACGCCACGTCGACGACCTCGAACGACTGCCGGGGCGCCGGCGTGATCGTCGCGGCGACGGGCTTGACGCGCTGGCGGCCGCCGTCGTCCTCGTACCTGACAGTCGCCTTCAGCGGGTACTCCCGCAGGCGGGCGGTGTCCGCGACCGTGAGCTCCGTCCGGACGGTCTTGGCGTCGCCCGGGCTCCAGCGGCCGACGAACACCTCGGTCCGGGCCGCACCCGCCGGGAAGCTGAGCTCGGCGGAGCCGGTCTCGAGCACGACGGTCGCGTCGTGGGCGACCGCGTCACCGACGTTCTCGAGGGTCAGCGCCAGCGGCCCGGTGTCGCCGATCTGGACGTCGGACTCCGTCGAGGCGTCGCCGAAGCGGGCGACGGGGTCGATCGTGACCGGCACCGAGACGGTCGATCGCTCGGCCTCGTCCTCGAACTCGTAGCGGACGACCAGCCGCAGGTCGTACTCGCCCGGCGCCGCGTCGGGCGGCACCGCGACGCGGAAGGAGAGCTCCTGGGGGTCGCCGTCGGCGATGTCCCCGACGTAGGTGGTCCCGGAGTTCACGGTCAGCGGGCTGTCGCCGGCCGTGAGGGTGACCTCGACGTTCTCGGCCGTCTCGGCGACGTCGTCGGCGTCGGCCGCGTCGTTCAGGAGCTGGACGGTGATCGTCGCCTCCTGGCCGGGTTCGAGCGAGGGATCGGCGACGAGGCCCTCGAACCGTGGGTCGACGCTGCCGGCCGCGACCGGCGTGGCGAGGGTCGCAAGGACGAGCGTGACGACGAGAAGGGCAGGGAGCGTTCGGGTCATAGGCGTGAAGGGGAGGTCGCAGTCGTTGACGGCCGGAGCTTCCCGCCGCCTAAAAGGCCACGTAAACGTGAGTAATCGAGACAACTGTTTATTCGGGGTATCGGCGGGCCCCGCCGGTTACGTCAGTGTAACGTGTCCGTTTATGGGGCATCGGTCCCTCCGAACGCCCGATGAGCGAGCGAACGATCGCCGACGTGCCCCCGAGCGCGAAGCTGGTCTACAAGGTGCTCGAGTACAACGGCGCCCTGACCCAGAAACAGATCGTCGAGCGGTCCATGCTGTCCCAACGAACCGTCCGCGATGCCCTCGCCCGGCTGCGCGAGATCGGCATCGTCTCCGAGGAGGTCTACATCCCGGACGCGCGCCAGAACCTCTACGAGCTGACGGTTCCCGAGGACGCGGCCGTCGAGACTGCGGCGCCCGAGAGCTCCGACTGACCGACGACGGCGCTTCGACCCGGCCGAACCTACTCCATAGACGAATCCGTCGATCGGTGAACCCAGCGCGTCACCCGATACCGGCCGGTCAGCGGTCGACGTAGAGCGAGTAGACGATGACCCCGAAGCCGACGGCCGTCAGGCTGCTCTCGACCACCAGCGCGACGTTCGTGTCGACCGCGAGCAGCTGGTCGGCCGCGCCCGCGAGGATGGCGCCCAGCGTCACGAGGCTGAAGCCGAGAGTCAGCGAGCGGAGCGCGGGTGAGCCGGTCCGGCGGAACGCCTTCCACCCGAGGAAGGTGATGACGCCGCCGAGGACCAGCGTGATGGTCTTCAGGGCGACGATCAGGGAGGCGACGTGGCTCATGTGCTCTGGCGCACCTCCGACCAGAGCTGGGCGAGCTGTTCGTCGGGCGTCCGCGCCGGGCGGCTGATGTCCAGGGTGAACTCCCGCGCCGAGTCGAGCGCGATGCGGACGGCGTCGAAGTCCAGCGCGTACTGGGTCGTGTGGTGGCCGCCCGGCCGGATCTTGGTACGCTCGTCGACGAGCGAGGCGTTGCTCAGCAGCTCCAGCTTGCGGTAGGTTGTCGAGAGCGCCATGTCACACCCCTCTGAGAGCTCGCGGGCCGTCCGGGGCTCCTCGAGCCGCTGGACGATCGACCGGCAGTCCGGGTCGTCCAGGGCGTCGAGGACCGTCTGCAGATCGGGCGCGACTCGTCCTGCCCGAACGGGTCCCGGACCATGTCCAGGGGCTACAGGCATGTCGCTCATAGTTCATTCGGTGTGTCCCGGATGGGTGAAATCCCGGTCGGGCCAGTTCCTACGCCGTGAGAAAACGGGGTAATCGGCGGTCGAAACGGCTGGTCGGCCTATCCGAGCAGGTAGCGGACCCAGCGGTTGCGCTGGACGAACCCGAGCGACTCGAGGCGAGTGTCGAGCCCGAGGATGCGGCCGGCGCCGGCCGCGCCGAGCCCGAACAGCAGCATCGCGTAGACGATGTGGTCGTCGATCACCCAGCCGTGGGCCAGCGGGAGGCCGGCCAGCAGCCCGCCCTCGAGGCTCGCGGCCCAGAAGAACAGCATCATCACGGCGCCCCAGAAGGCGCTCCAGCGCACGAACGCGCCGATGATGAGTCCGACCCCGGTCAGGGTCAGGCCCCACATCACCAGCATGTCGATCGTCGGGCTGCCGGCCATGCTCCCCCAGAGCCCCATCAGCGGGTTCCCGTCCGGGATGGCGTGCTGGAGGAAGCCCGCCGCGGTCCAGTCGTTCGACGGGTCCGCGTCGAGGTAGGTGATGAGCTTCGTGACCCCGCCCTGGAACAGGGTCCAGCCCATCACGACCCGGAGCCCCACCAGGGCGTAGCCGATCCAGGTCTCGCTGTACTCGAACGTCGTGTGATGGCCGAATATCTCGGCCTCCATGGTTCGTGTAGCCATTGGGTCGCGCCTCGTCTCCGGGTACGTCCGGCCAACCCTTGAAAGCGGTTGGTCTTCCCAAAGCATCGGAATCGACCGATAGGAGGCCGCTGACTCCTGAGGGGTGCCGTTCGAGCCGCCGCGGTTGCTGGGTGTCCTGGATGGCGGGACGAGCCGCGGCCGGTGCGGTTTTACCCCCGCCGTGGCCACGGGACGCCATGGCCGAGGACCCCTTCACCGTGGCGCTGCCGGTCCGCTTTCGCGACCTGGACCCGATGGGCCACGTCAACAACGCCGTCTATGCCACCTACCTGGAGCACGCCCGGGCCCGCTACTTCCGGGACGTCGTCGGCGAGTCGCTGCCGTCCGCCGACACCGTGCTGGTCCACCTCTCGATCGACTACCGGGCCTCGATCGGGTCGACGGTCGACGAGGTGACGGTCGCGATGTGGATCCCGGAGCTCGGGGAGTCGTCGGTCCCGATGCGTTACGAGGTCCGGACCGACGACGGCGTCGCCGCGACCGCTGAGACGGTCCAGGTGGCCTACGACCGCGACGCCGACGAGTCGAAGCCGCTGCCCGACCGCTGGCGGTCGGCCATCGAGGCGGACATGGACCTGTAGCGGCGTTCAGTCGCGGTCCGGGATCGCCCCGGCCTCCCTGAGCTGGGCGAGCATCGCGTCGTCGTAGCCCGCCTCGCGGAGCACGGCGTCGGTGTCCTCGCCGAGCAGCGGCGGCGCCGACTCGAAGCCCGACTCCGCGCCGTCGAACCGCAGCGGGTGCTCGATCGAGGGGATGGTCCCGGCGGCCGGGTGCTCGAGCTCCCCGACCACGCCCTCGGGCCCGGGTCTGCTCGCTCTCGAGCGCCTCCGGCACGGTCAGGACGGGGCCGACCGGCAGCCCGTGCTCCTCGGCCAGCAGCTCGACCCACTCGTCGGTGGGCCGGCGCTCGAACGTCGCGGCGAGCTCGGCCTCCAGCTCGTCGAGGTGCTCGACGCGGTCGGGGTTGCTGCCAAAGCGGGGGTCCTCGGCCAGCTCGGGCCGGTCGATCGCCTCGCAGAGCTGCGTCCAGAGCTTCTGGTTGGCGCAGGCGACGTTCAGGTAGCCGTCGGCCGTGGGGTAGGCCTGGTACGGCGCGAGCACGGGGTCCTTCGTGCCCATCCGCTCGGGCTCCTCGCCGACGAACGCCTTGCCAGCTTGCTTGGTGAGCCACGGCAGGGCAGCGTCGTGCATCCCGAGCTCGATCCGCTCGCCCTCGCCCGTCGACGCCCGGCGGTAGAGCGCGCCGACGACGCCGAAGGCGGTCCACATCGCGGTGATGAGGTCGGTGGCGGGCAGCCCAACCTTCGCCGGCTCGCCGCCCTCCGGCCCGGTGACGGACATGATCCCGCTCGTCCCCTGCACGAGGAGGTCGTAGCCGGGACGCTGGCTCCAGGGGCCGGTCTCGCCGAACGCGGAGATCGAGCAGTAGACGATCGAGTCGTTGTGCTCCCGGATGTCGTCGTAGCCGACGCCGAGCCGATCGGCCGTGCCGGGCCGGTAGTTCTCGACGAAGACGTCCGCCTCGGCGGCGAGGTCGTACAGCGCCTCCCGGGCCTCGTCGGCCTTGAGGTTCAGCTCGACGCTCCGCTTGCCGTAGTTCACCGTCCAGAAGTAGGGCGACTCGCCGCGGTCGGAGGCCGTGACGCCGGGCCCCTCGTAGCCCTCGGTGTCGACGAAGGGCGGCCCGGAGTGCCGGTTGTCGTCGCCGACCTCGGGCCGCTCGACCTTGATCACCTCGGCGCCCTGGTTGGCGAGCATCAGCGTCGCGAACCCGCCGGTGACGAACGTCGTGAGGTCCAGTACGGTGATGCCGTCCAGCAGCCCGCCGGTCGGCGCGTCGGCTGTCATGGGCCGACCAAGCCCCAGCCCGGTACTAACGCTTTCCCCATCGGCGGCCGGTGGGTCGATCGATCGGCGTCGTAGCTCAGCCCCGGAGCACGGCCCAGCCGACGAGCACGCCGACGAGCACGACCGCCAGACCCAGCCCGGACGCGGGCCCGCCGATCAGCACCGCGGCGACCAGCGCGACCAGCACGGCGACGGCGCCGAGGGCGAGCGTGGGGAGGTCGCCAGCGGCGAGCAGCGGCTCGTCATCGACGGGCGCCGGGGTCGGCTGGCCGAGCGCCTCGTCGACCCGGACGTGGCGCTCCTCGGGCTCGACGTCCTCGAGGGCGATGCGGACGTACTCGGTCTCCGAGCCGTAGCCGGTGACGAGCTTGAGGCGGCCCTCGACGGGCTGGAGGGGCTCGTCGACCGTCACGCGGACGCGACGGACCGCGCCCTCCTCGACGAAGTGGTTGGCGGTCCCCAGGGTCGCCTCCGCCGAGAGGTCGTCGTCGAGGTGCAGGTGGACGTGCAGGGCCGTACCGTGGTTCCGGAGGACGACGTCGAACGAGCCGCCGGCCACGAACTGCCGTGGCTCGACCCCGATGGAGTGGGGTCCGTCACGGTTGAGGTGGACCACCAGGTCGTCCGGCACGTCCGGATGGACGCGCAGCCGAGACAAAAAGGTTCAGGCCGCCGATGACTCGCGCATGTCCGGGGGCAGCAGGTTCGGGATGCCGTCCTCGATGGGGTACGCCTCGCCGCACTCGGTGCAGGTGAGGCGGCCCTCGAGGACCTCCTCGTCGTCCTCCTCGTCGACCGCGAGCTCGAGGTCGTGCTTGTCGAGCGGACAGACGAGGATGTCCATCAGGTCCCGCTTCATGGTGGCGCCGACGGGGAGCCGCGCCAAAAGGATGACGGGTGGTCGGCCGTCGGTCAGTCGTCGAACGGCCGGCGCCGGACGATGGTCTCCGATCGGTTCGGGCCGACGCCGACGGCCACGACGGGCACGTCGAGCTCCCGCTCGAGGAACTGGAGGTAGCTCCGGGCGTTCGAGGGCAGCGCTTCGTAGCCCGAGGCCGCCACCTCGGCCCAGTCGACGTCCGGCCAGCCCTCGAACGTCCGGTAGACGGGCTCGCAGGCCGCCCAGCGCTCGGTCGTCGCGGGGACGGTCTGGCGCTCCTCGCCGTCGAGCTCGTACGCGCCGGCGACCCGGAGGGACTCGAGGCCGGCGAGCGTGTCGATGTGGTTGACCGCGAGCCCCGTGAGCCCGCTGACCCGGGTGGCGTGCCGGAGCATCGGGAGGTCGAGCCAGCCGACCCGGCGTGGCCGGCCGGTGACCGTGCCGTACTCGCCGCCCTCCTCGCGGATGTACTCCGCGAGCGCCTCGTCCTCGCCGTCGCCGGGCTCGTCGTAGCCGGGGGTGTCGCCGGCGACGCCGCCGAGCTCCGTCGGCAGCGGCCCGCTCCCGACGCGCGTGAGGTACGCCTTGACGACCCCGATGACGGCGCCGTCGCCGACCACGCCGGGCCCCAGCCCCGTCCCCGTCGAGACGCCCCCCGCGGTCGGGTTCGACGACGTGACGTAGGGGTAGTTGCCGTGGTCGATGTCGATCATCGTCCCCTGGGCGCCCTCGAACATGACGTTCCGGCCGTCCTCGATCGCCCCGGCCAGGTACGCGCCGGCGTCGACGGTCATCGCCTCCTCGGCCAGGCGGCGGCCGAAGCCGCTGAACTCCTCGACGAGCGCGTCGACGTCGAACGCCGCGGGGTCCTCGAGGGCCGAGACGCCCTCGCCGGTGACGGCCTCGACGTAGGCGCGCTTCCGGGGCACGACGTACTCGAGGCGCGACCGCAGCGCGTCGGGGTCCAGCAGGTCGCCGACGCGGACGCCGACCCGGCCGGCCTTGTCCTGGTAGGTCGGGCCGATGCCCCGTCCGGTCGTGCCGACGGCCTGGTCGGATTCGGCCTTGGCCCGCTCCTCGAGGCCGTCGAGCGTGCGATGATACGGCAGGATGACGTGGGCGCGCTCGGCGACCCGGACGTCCGGGTCGAGGCCGCGCTCGCGGAGGCCGTCGAGCTCGTCGAACAGCGTCCGGAGGTTGACGACGCAGCCGTTGCCGAGCACGCCGGTCTTGCCGCGGACCGCCCCGCTGGGCACCAGCGAGAGCTTGAACTCCTCGCCGCCGACCACCACCGTGTGTCCCGCGTTGTCCCCGCCCTGGTACCGCGCGACCACGTCCGCGTCGTCGGCGTACAGGTCGACGATGCCACCCTTCCCCTCGTCGCCGAGCTGCGTGCCGACGATGGTGACGGTCATGCCGCCGAACGGTTCTGCACCTCCGGCTAAACGCGTTACGGTATGGCGGGTCGGCGTGGCGCCGCTGCCGTCCGCGCCGCCGGGTACCACACCAATGCTCGGTTTCCCCACCCAGCCGCCGGCTACGGGGCCCCGCGCGGGCACAGGGGGCAACGCTTAAAAGGACTCCTCGCAAGTTAACACGTGTCATGATAGACCGCCTCGAGAAAGAGGTCGACATGCTCGAACGTCACCTCCAGGTCCTCCGCATGGTGATCCGGAACGAGCCGATCGGGATCGTGAAGATGTCCAACGAGACGGGGTATCCCCACCACAAGGTGCGCTACTCGCTGCGCGTGCTCGAGGAGGAGTCCCTCATCGAGCCCTCGAGCCAGGGCGCCGTCACGACCGAGCACACCCACGGCGTTCATCGAGGACCTGGGCGGCAAGGTCGACGAGATCGTCGGCCAGCTCGAGTCGATGAAGATCGAGGACATCGAAGCCGAGGTCTAGGCGTCCCTCCGAGGCGGTCGGTCCCCGCCCATTCCTTTGTGGCCGTTCGTTCGACCGTCGAGCCGTCGGCCTACAGCTCGGGCACCGCGACGTGGAAGTCGTCGCCGCGGGCCTCGATCAGACAGAGGTGGTAGCCGGCGCGCCGGCCGAGCTTCACGTAGCTCCAGCGCTTCTCCCGGGAGAGGAGGCCGCCGCCGGTGGCCTCCGAGGCGGTCTCGAGGGCGTCGGGCCGGAAGAAGCTCGAGGTCACCAGGAACGCCCCGCCGAGCGTCTCGGTGCCCTCCGCGATCGTCGAGGAGCCATCGATCAGCGTCTCCATCATCTCCCCCGTCGCGGGGTCGCGGACGTCGTTGAGGTTCGCCACGATGAGCGCCTGGCCCATCCGGTCGCCGACAGACGACGTCGAACTCCTCGCTGTGGGTCTCGCCGGCCTCGGGGTCCCGCCAGGTCACGGTCCCCTTGAACTCGACGCGGTCGATGCGGGGGATGGCGTCGAAGACCTCCCGGAGGCCGCGCTGGCTCCCGGTGTCCTGGATCTCGAAGAGGAACTGTGTCACGAGCCAGTCGACGAACCGGTACTCGAGGCTCGACTCGAGGAAGCCGTGGAACCCCTCGCCGTCGATCGTGACCTCGTCCTCCTCGAACCGCGTGTGGTGGTCGATCCGGAGGTTGTTGAGCACCTCGTCGGCGTCGATCTTGCCGTCGTGGGCCTTCTCGAGCGTCCCCCCGCCCTTCGAGCCGTAGCGGACGAACAGGTCGGTCTGGTCGAGCGCCGTATCGGGGTCGAGCGTCCGGCCAGCGGCCGGCGCACTCGCCGTCTCCCCGCCGGCCCGGGCGGCCTCGAGCTCCGACTCGAGGGCCTCGCGCTCCTCGCGGAGCTGCTGGGCCTCCGAGCTCGAGGACTCGAGGCGCTGCTCGAGCTCCGCGATGGTCTCGTTCTGGGCCTCGATGGCCGCCTCGAGCTCCTCGATGCGGCCGTCCGGGGGCGCGCCACCGCCGCTCGGCTGCTCGGGCTCCGGTGCGGGCTCCTCGGCGGCGGGCTGTTGGGGCTCCGGCTCCGGCTCGGGGGTCGCCGGCGCGGGCTCGCCTGCTGGCCGCCGTCCTCTGCCGCCTGCGGCGCCTCCGATTCCTCGGGGTCCAGCGCGGGGATCGTCCGGGTCTCCCGCCAGGCGGCCTCCTCCGAGAACGGGTCCTCGTCCCCCGATGACTCGGCCTCGGTCGTCGGCTCCTCGGTCCCGGTCGATGGCTCCTGAGGCGCCGCCTCGGGCTCGACGTCGGCGTCAGCCGCCGAAGCCGGGTCGGCCTCCGCTGGTGGCGAATCTGCGTCCGCCGGCTCCGGTTCGGGCTCCGGCTCCGGTTCCGCGTCCGGGCTCGCTCCAGGTTCGGGTTCGTCGGTCGACGCGTCCGCCTCGCTCGGGGTGTCGGGCGTCTCGTCCTCGACGGTCGGCTCGTCGGCGGGCGCCTCGGCCACCGCGGCCGCGCCCGCCGACGATTCCTCGGCCGGCTCGGGCACGTTCCGGACGTCGAGCTCGACGTCGACGACCTGGTAGATGCCCACCTCGTCGGCGGCCTCGCGGAACGCTTCGTCGCCCGTCAGGAGCCGCTCGGCGTTGCCCACGAACGCCACGCTCATCGACTTCCCGCCGTAGTAGACCACGTAGTAGTCCCCCGAGAGCACGTTCTCCGAGAGCTCGACGTAGCCGGTGAAGCCGGCCTCGGCGAGGGTCTCGTGGACCTCCCGCAGCGGGTTATCGTCGGTGTAGTACCTCGCGCGCGGCTCGCCGCCGGCATCCTGCATGGCGTAGAGGAGGGGCAGGCCGGGGTCGGGGGCCCGGTAGGCCGTCGCGTCGACCCCCTCGAACGACTCGACCGCGCCGTCGGCGGTCCCGACGATCCGGCCGTTGAGGAGGAAGAGCCACGCCGTCCCGTTCGTCACGGCGCCGGTGAACCCGCCGTCGGCGAGCTCCCGGAGGCCGTCGTAGCCCCCGGCGACGGGACGGTCGTCCCACTCCCGGATGCGGGCGGCTGTAGCTCCGTCCATGGGGAAGCCGTGACGGGTTCGAGCCAAATACGTTTCGACAGCTACAGCTTCGACTCGGCGTCGGTGGCCAGTTCGGACATCCGCTTGGAGATCCGGCCGGCGTTCGAGAACTCGTCGTCGCTCATCGCCTCGGCCAGCGCGTTGCCGAGGACGAACACCGCGTGCTTGTGCTCGCTCTTCGACTTGTGGACGTGTGAGGGGTGGACCTCGAGCTCGTCGTACTCCTCGAACCGGTCCACCTGGGCCTCCTCTCGGTCCTGGAAGTACTCCTTGATCACGAGAAGCTCCTCGTGGAGCTCCAGCAGTTCGTCCTTGTGCATGCCCTGCGGTAGGGCGAAAGACGGTTTAAGGCTTGCCCGAGACCGGGTAGCACTCGGGCTCGCGCGGCTCAGAAGACGTACTCGTCCTCGTGGCCCATCATATCGTCCTCGAAGCCGCCCTCGCCGGCGTTGTCCGGCATCGGGCCGCTGGTCTTGTACGCCTTGAGCCCCGTGGACAGCAGCTCCTCGACGGCTTCCTCGCGGTTCACGAAGTCGCCCTGGTCGACGAGCTGGGCGATCTGCATGTCGAGGTGGTCGGGCACGTTGATCTCGACAGTGACCATTGAACGGCCGGGGCTTCGGGAAGGGGGGTCATAAGCCTGACGGGGCCGAACAAGCCCAGGAGGGCGGCGCATGCTATTGGTTTTCGTGGGCCGTCGGCGGCGCTGCTCGGAGCCGAGATGCCCGCCGTCACGCCCGGGAGCTCGGGTCGTCGTCCGGAGTGATAGTTAGGCTCAAAGGGTCGGGGAGCCTCGGTCGGGCCGATGGCAGGACGCGATGGCCCGACGGCGATTCCGCGCGCGGGCGAGCTGGTCGCCCGCGTCGAGGCCGTCGACGTCCCGCTCACGGCGGCGCTCCGCGCCTTCGCGGGCCCCCGGATGGGCTGGCTGGCGCCCGACGAGCCGTCGGTCGTCGGCGCCGGCGAGACCGCGACGGTCGAGGCCAGCGGTCCCGGCCGGTTCGAGGCGGTCCGCCGCGAGGCGACCACGCTGTTCGACTCGCTGACGGTCGAGCACGGCGGGGATGCGCCCGCGGCGGCCGAACCGCGGCTGCTCGGCGGCTTCGCGTTCCACGACGATCCTGAGCCGGGCGAGCCCTGGACCGGTTTCCGCGGCGCCGCGTTCGTGCTCCCCCGCGTCCAGCTGACCGAGACCGGGGCGGGCACCTGGCTGACGGTGACCGCGACCCGCGAGGAGGCCGAAGGCCCGGGGCTGGCCGCCTCCATCGAATCGGCCCGCGACTCGCTCCGGGCCGCCCGCCGGGTCGGCTCCCCGCCGCCGGGCATCAGCGACGTGCGCCGGTCGCCCGACCGCGCCGGCTGGCGCGAGCAGGTGGAGTCGGCGGTCGAGCGCATCGCCGCGGGCGAGCTCGAGAAGGTCGTGCTCGCCCAGACGCTCTCGGCGCGGCTCCGGGGGTCGTTCCGGCTGGCGGACACCCTCGATCGGTTGGGCGAGGCCTACCCGAACTGCTACCGGTTCGCGGTCGACCCCGGGCTCGGCGCCGCCTTCTTCGGCGCCACGCCCGAGCGGCTCGTCCGCCGGCGCGGCGACCGGGTGGAGACGGACGCGCTCGCCGGCTCGATCGGCCGCGGCGGCACCGGGGACGAGGACCGGCGCCTCGCCGAGGCGCTCGAGGCGAGCTCGAAGGTCAGCCACGAGCACCGGGTGGTGGTCGACGCCATCCGGGACCAGCTCGCGGACGTGGCCGCCGACGTCACGGTCGGCGAGCGCTCGGTCCGGAAGCTCTCGAACGTCCAGCACCTCGATACCCCCGTGACGGCGACGCTTCGCGAGCCCGCCCACGTGCTGGAGGTCGCCGCGGCGCTGCACCCGACGCCGGCCGTCGGCGGCCGGCCGCCAGCGGCCGCCACGCGGCTCATCGCGGACACCGAGCGGTTCGACCGGGGCTGGTACGCGGCGCCCGTCGGCTGGTTCGACGCTGATGGCGACGGGTCGTTCGCCGTGGGCATCCGGTCGGGCGTCGCGACGACTGACCGAGCCACGCTGTTCGCGGGCAACGGTATCGTGGCCGACAGCGACCCCGACGAGGAGTGGGACGAGCTCCAGCTCAAGTACCGCCCCGTCCTGGACGAGCTCCGATGACGGCGCCCAACGTAAACACGCTCTGGGGGCGGGCGCTGGTCGACGAGCTCGCGAAGGCGGGCGTTGAGACGGTCGTGGCGGCGCCGGGGAGCCGCTCGACGCCGTTGACCGTCGCGGCCGCGCGGAACGACGACCTCGAGGTGGTCTCGCTGCTCGACGAGCGCTCGGCGGCCTTCTTCGCGCTGGGCCGGGCCAAGCGGACGGGCCAACCGACGCCGCTGATCTGTACCTCCGGGACGGCCGCCGCGGAGTTCCACCCGGCGGTGATCGAGGCCGACCGCTCCCGGACGCCGATGCTCCTGCTGACGGCCGACCGGCCGCCGGAGCTCGCCGACAGCGGCGCGAACCAGACGGTCGACCAGTCGAGGCTCTACGGCGACGCGGTCCGCTACCACCGGACGCTGCCCGAACCCGCCGCGGCCGACCGCACGCTCAGGTCGCTCCGCACGACGGTCTGCCGGGCCGTGGGCGAGAGCGTCGGCGCGGCGGCCGGGCCGGTCCACCTGAACGTCCCGTTCGCCAAGCCGCTCGAGCCAACCGCCGTCCCGGGGTCGGTCCCGGACACGTTCGCGGCGGAGCACCCACTGGCGGCGAACGGCCGCGACGGGCCGTTCGTCGCGGTCCACCCCGGCCAGCCGACGGCGGCCCCGGGTACCGTCTCGGCGATATCCGACGCCGTCGATGCGGCGGAGCGGGGCCTGATCGTCGCCGGCCCGAGCGGGCCCGAGGGCCTCTCCGGCTCGGCGGGCGCCGAGCTGGCGGAGGCGACCGGGTTCCCGGTGCTCGCCGACCCCCTCTCCGGGCTGCGGTTCGGGCCCCACGTATCCGAGATGACCGTCTGTGGCGGCTACGACGCCTACCTCGACACCCCGGCGAGCGAGCCGCTCGACCCGGACCTCGTGCTCCGGTTCGGCGCCTCACCGACGTCGAAGCCCCTCCGGCAGTTCCTCTCGTCGTCGGCCGCCAGGCAGGTCGTCGTCGACCCCGCCGGCGGCTGGCGGGAGGCGAGCTTCACGGCCGGCGAGCTGGTCGAGTCCGACCCAACGGCGTTCGCCGAGGCCCTCGTGGGCGAGCTCGACGGCCCGCCCGCCGACCCGGACTGGCGCGCCCGGTTCGAGGCCGCCGAGGCGGCCCACTGGGAGCTCCTCGAGGAGGCCTCGGACCTGTTCGAGGGCGCCGTCGCGGCCCGCGTCGCCGCCGGCGCGCCCGACCCGGCGACCCTCTACGCCTCGAGCAGCATGCCCGTCCGGGACCTCGACCGGTTCGGCGCGCCCGACGCGGCCGAGCTGACCGTCCTCGGGAGCCGGGGCGCGAGCGGCATCGACGGCATCACCAGCGCCGCCGTCGGCGCCGGCAGCGCCGTCGACGAGCCGCTCGTCCTCCTGATCGGCGACCTCGCCTTCTACCACGACCTGACGGGCCTGCTCGCCCTCGAGCGGGCGGGCGTGGACGCCACGATCGTGCTCGTCAACAACGACGGCGGAGGCATCTTCCACCAGCTCCCCATCGCGGCGTTCGACCCGCCGTTCACCGCGCTGTTCGAGACGCCACACGGCCTCGACTTCGGCCACGCCGCGGACCTGTTCGGCCTGGAGCACAGCCGAGTCGAAACGCTCGATGGGTTCGAGGCGGCCTACGCCGACTCGCTCGCGGTCGAGGGCTCACAGCTCGTGGAGGTGCGGACCGACGCCGAGGCGAGCTTCGCGGTCCGCGACCGGCTCCAGGACGCCCTGGTCGAGCGGCTGACGTGATCGCCGCCCGGGCTCGATCACCCGGTGGACTGATTGGGCCGCCCGCTGAACGCGGCCCATGACCGAGCTCGCGGGGGCCCAGCTGGCGACGATGCGGGAGCTGGCGGAGGGCCTGCTCCGCTTCGAGTCGACCGACGGCGAGGAGGGCCCGGCCCAGCGGTGGTTCCGCGACCGGCTCGAGGCGCTCGGCTTCGAGACCTACGAGTGGGAGCCGAACCCGGACGTCCTCGAGGCCCATCCGTCCTTCCCGCCGCTCGAGGAGCTCGACCTCGAGGACCGGCCGAGCGTCGCGGGCGTGCTGGAGCTGGGCGACCCCGACGCCGGGCCGACGCTCGTGCTCAACGGCCACGTCGACGTCGTGCCGGTCGAGCGCGACCACTGGTCGACCGAGCCGTTCGAGCCGAGCTGGGACGGCGAGACGCTGACCGCCCGGGGCGCCGTCGACATGAAGAGCCAGGTGGCGGCCTGCACGGCCGCGGCGCTGTCGGTCGCCGCGGACCCGGGCGGGCTGGACGGCCGGCTCGTCGTCGAGTGCGTCGCCGGCGAGGAGCGCGGCGGCCTCGGCGCCGCAACCGCGGCCGCGGCGAACCCGTACCCGTTCGAGCGTGACGCCGCGATCGTTGCCGAGCCGACCGACGGCCGGCTCGTGACCGCCACCGAGGGGGCGGCGATGGTCCGCCTGGCCGTGACGGGGCGGTCCGCCCACGCCGCGCGCCGCTGGCAGGGCGTGGACGCCGTCGAGAAGTTCCAGGGGCTGCGCGCGGCGATCCTCGAGCTCGAGGCCGAGCGCGCCGAGCGGGTGACCCACCCGGGCTACGACCGCTTCGACGTCCCGTGGCCGGTCGTGATCGGCCGGGTCGAGGCCGGCAACTGGGCCTCGAACGTCCCGGGGCACCTGTCCGCGGAGGCCCGCCTCGGGGTCGCGCCCGGCGAGACCGTCGACGGGGTGATCGCCGAGTACGCCGATCGGGTGGCGACTGCTGCGGCGGACGACGAGTGGCTGGCGGCCCACCCGCCGACGCTCGAGCGCTACGACGTCCAGTTCGAGCCGGCCGAGACCGACGCCGACGAGCCGGTCGTCGAGGCGCTCCGGGACGCGATGGGGGCGGCCGGCTACGAGGACACCGACCCGGTCGGGGAGACGTACGGGGCCGACTCCCGGCACTTCGTCGCGGCCGGGATCCCCGCGGTGGTGTTCGGCCCCGGGCGGATCGAGGAGGCGCACTTCCCGGACGAGTCGGTCCACTGGCCGGCCGTCGAGCGGGCGGCCGGCGTGCTGGCGGACGCCTCGAGACGGTTCCTCTCTGCGGGACAGGCCGGCGGGTGACGACGGTTCCAGACCAGGCTGGCGGGGTGGCTATTGCTGGCCCGAAACTGGGCCCGGACGGCGGGACGCTACCTTTTTGCGCGGTCCCGGCGGAGGCGCGGCCATGACGTCGGCCATCATGGACGAGGAGCGGTGGGAGCCCGTCGCGGGCTTCGACCTCGATGACGTCACCTACCATCGGTCGACCGACGGCCGGACGGTCCGGGTGGCGTTCGACCGCCCCGAGGTCCGGAACGCGTTCCGGCCGGGGACCGTCGACGCGCTCTACGCCGCCCTCGACCACGCCCGCCAGCAGCCCGACGTCGGCTGCGTGCTCCTGACCGGGAACGGCCCGTCGCCGGCGGACGGCGGCTGGGCGTTCTCCTCGGGCGGCGACCAGTCGGTCCGCGGCGGCTCGGGCTACGAGTACCCCGACGACGAGTCCGACGTCCAGCGGACCGGCCGACTCCACATCCTCGAGGTCCAGCGCCTCATCCGGTTCATGCCCAAGCCCGTGATCGCGGTCGTGCCCGGCTGGGCGGTCGGCGGCGGGCACTCGCTGCACGTGGTCTGTGACCTCACGCTCGCCAGCGAGGAGCACGCGACGTTCCTCCAGACCGACCCCGACGTCGCGTCCTTCGACGGCGGCTTCGGCTCGGCGTATCTCGCCCGGCAGGTCGGCCAGAAGCGCGCCCGCGAGGTGTTCTTCCTCGGCGAGACGTACGACGCCGAGGAGGCCGTCGAGATGGGCATGGCCAACGCCGCCGTCCCCCACGAGGAGCTGGAGGCGGTCGCGCTCGACTGGGCGGCCCGGATCAACGCCAAGAGCCCCACCGCCATCCGGATGCTGAAGTACGCGTTCAACCTCGCCGACGACGGGCTGGTCGGCCAGCAGCTCTTCGCCGGCGAGGCCACCCGGCTCGCGTACATGACCGACGAGGCCGCCGAGGGTCGGGACGCCTTCCTCGAGGGCCGGGACCCGGACTTCTCCGAGTACCCCTGGCACTACTGAGTCCGCTTCGGGCGTTCCGACGGCGTTTTGTCTCGGCTGGGCGGAGCCGGCCACCGTGCCCCCGTTCACGACCCGCCTCGCCGAGGGGTGGGACCGGGCGCTCGACCACCTCGCGCTGGCGCTCGTCCCGGTCGCGACGGCGCTCCTGGCGACCGACAAGATCGGCGCTATCGCCTCGTTCCGCGGCGGCCACGTCGGCCTGCGCCTCGGACTGCCGGTCGGGATCGTCGACCTCTGGCAGTTCGTGAGCCTCCCTAACTCGTCGATGACCATCGGCCTCCCGCTGCCCGAGGCGCTGCCGCTGGCCGTCGTCGTGGTCCCGCTCGGGATCCTCCTCCAGGCCGCGCTCTCGGCCGGCTACTTCGGTAGTCTCGAGTCCGCGCTTCGTACCGGGGAGTTCGAGTTCATCGTCGAGGTGAGACGTTCCTTCTGGCCATTCCTCCTCTACACGGTGGTGCCGATGGTGGTCGCGCTCCCGCTCGCGCTCCTTGGGCTGGCCGACAGCCGGGGGCTGCTCCCCCTGCTGGTCGTCCTCGTCCCCGTGTTCCTGATCGCGGCGTACCTGTTCTACGCGACGCCGTACCTGATCGTGCTCCGGGACCTGGATCTCCTCCCGGCGGCCCGGCGCTCGTACGCACTCGCTAGCGAGGGAGGCCCGTACCTGCGATTCGCGGGCGGCTACGCCGGCTTCGTCCTCGCGGTCTCGCTGGTGACGACGGCGGTCGTGGTGAACCTGGGGCTCGCCGGGGTCGCGATCGGGGTCGTCGCCCTCGCGCCGGTCGGGCTGGCGGCGAACGCCACCGCGATGCGGTTCGTGGCTGACCTCGACGACCGCTCGCCCTCGCTCGGCGGGTGGCCCGACGGACCTGCCGACGGCGCGTCGCACGACGATGACCCGGCGCTCGCACCGGAACCATAGCGGATTAAGCCCCGCCCGCCGGAGGGACGGCCAATGACCGAGCCCGCCGACGTCAGCCGCCGGGAGGCCTGGCTGATGGCCGCCCGGCCCCACACGCTGCCGGCGGCGGCCTCGCCCGTCGCGGTGGGCGTGGGGGTGGCCCTCCACGAGGGGGTGTTTGCGCCGCTCCCGGCGCTCGCCGCCCTGCTCGGCGCGGCGCTCATCCAGATCGGGACGAACTTCGCGAACGACTACTACGACGCCGAGAAGGGCGCCGACACCGACGACCGCGACGGCTTCACCCGGGTGACCGCTGGCGGGCTCATCCCCGCCGAGCGGGTCAAGCGCGCCATGCTGACGACGTTCGCCCTGGCCATCCTGGTCGGGGTCTACCTGGTCTACGTCGGCGGCGTCCCGATCCTCGTCGTCGGCCTCGCGAGCGTCGCCGCGGGGATCCTCTACACCGGGGGGCCCTACCCGTTCGGCTACTACGGCCTGGGCGACCTGTTCGTGTTCGTCTTCTTCGGCGTCGTGGCCGTGACGGGGACCTACTACGTCCAGGCCGCGGCGGCCGCCCCGGCGTTCCCGCTCTGGCTCCCGCGGGGGACCGTCACGGCGACCGCCGTCGTCGCCAGCCTCCCGATGGCCGCGCTCATCACCGACATCCTCGTGGTCAACAACGTCCGGGACCGCGAGACCGACGCGGCGGCCGGCAAACGGACGCTCGCGGTGCTGATCGGCTACCGGTGGTCGCGGGTGGAGTTCGTCGCCCTGTTGGCGCTGGCCTACGCCGTGCCCGTCTGGCTCTGGCTCGGTCAGGACCTCGCGGTCGTCGTGCTGTTGCCGTTGCTCACCATGCCCTTCGCGGCCCGGATCGCCCGCACACTGTTGAGCCGAACCGACGGCGAGGCGCTGAACCCGGCGCTCGAACGGACCGGCCGACTGGCGGCTGCCTACGCCGTGCTCTTCGCCATCGGGCTCGCCATATGACCGGCGTCGGCGGGTTCTCGCTTCCGCTCTCGAGGCCGCTGGAGACGGCGGTCGGGTCGATCGAGCGTCGCGAGGGCTTCCTCATCCGGCTAGGCGACGGCCCGGTCGGCATCGGCGAGGCGACCCCGCTGCCCGGCTGGACCGAGGACCTCGACCGCTGTCTGGCGGCGATCGAGGACGCCATCGACGGGGCCAGTTCGCTCGATTCCAGGGCGTCACTGCCCGTGATGACGGAGACACCGGCGGCCAGACACGGGCTCGAGCTCGCCGTACTGGACCGGGCGGCACGTGCCGCCGGCGAGCCCCTCTACCGCCAGCTCGGCGGCCACCGGCGCGTCTCGACGGTGCCGGTCAACGCCACCGTGGGCGACGCCGGGGTCGAGGAGACTGTCCAGGAGGCCGAGGAGGCCGTTGCGGCGGGGTTCGGGACGGTCAAGCTGAAGGTCGGCGCACGCTCCGTCGACGAGGACCTCGCCCGCGTCGAGGCGGTCAGAACGGCCGTCGGCGACGGCCCAGAGCTCCGTGTGGACGTCAACGCCGCATGGTCGGCCGAGACAGCTGATCAGGCCGTCGCGGCGCTCGACGACCTGGATGTCTCGCTGGTGGAGCAGCCACTGGCCCCCGACGATCTCGACGGGCACGCCGCGCTCCGGGGCCAGGGGGTGGAGATCGCGCTCGACGAGACGCTGCGGACCCACGCCGTGGACGCCATCGTCGAGGCGGGTGCGGCGGACGTGCTCGTGCTCAAGCCGATGGTGCTGGGCGGCGTCGGTCGGGCCTTGGAGGTCGCCGAGCGGGCCACGGCCGCCGGGCTCGGCGTGATCGTGACGACCACGGTGGACGGCGCCGTGGCCCGGACCGCGGCTGTCCACTTGGCCGCCGCGCTGGATATCGACCGCGCCTGCGGGCTGGCGACCGCCGAGCTGCTGGCCCAGGACCTCGGCAGCGACCCGGCTCCGGTCGTCGACGGCGGGATATCGGTTCCCCAGGGCGCCGGCCACGGCGTCGGGGTGGAGGAGCTCGACTGATGATCGACCCCGTGTCGTGGCCAGCGCCCGACCCGCTCTCGCGGCAGGCCGAGCTGACGCCGGCGGCAACGGCGATGATATCGGCCGGGTCCGGCGAGACGTGGAGCTACCGGGCGCTCGCCGAGGGGCCGGTGGCGGCGCTCGCAGCTGGGCTCCACGAGGCGGGGCTGACTCCCGGCGACCACCTCGGCGTCCTCGCGCCGCCCGGAATCGGGATGGCCGAACTGATGCACGCGGCGGCGCGGGCCGGCCTCGTGTTCGTGCCACTCCCGCCAGACGCACCGGCCGCGGCCGTCGAACGTCGGGCCGCGGCGGCGGACCTGGACGGCCTCGTCGTGGGAGAGACGGTCGATGTGGACGAGTTGACGATCGACGGTCCCGTGGTCGCCTTCGATTCGCTCCCCGAAGCCGCCGAGCCGCCGGCGCCCCACGAGTGGGCGGCCGACGAACGGATGTGGCTCGTCTTCACCTCGGGCACGACGGGCGAGCCGCAGCCGGTGCAGCTGACCGCGGGCAACCTCGTCGCCAGCGCGCGGGCCTCGGCGCGCCGCCTGGGCGTCGAACCCGAGGATCGGTGGCTCGCCTGCCTGCCGATGCACCACGTCGGCGGCCTGGCGCCGCTCGTCAGGTCGGCGTGCTACGGGACGACTGCGGTGGTGCAGGCCGGCTTCGACGCCGACGAGACTGCCGGGGCCATCGAGGAGCGCGATGTTACCGCGGTCTCGCTCGTCCCGACGATGCTGACCCGGCTGCTCGACGCAGGGTGGACGCCCCCGGCGTCACTCCGGTTCGTCCTCCTCGGGGGCGCGCCCGCCTCGAATGAGCTCATCGAGCGCTGCGAGGCGGAGGGGGTTCCGGTGCACCCCACCTACGGCGCGACGGAGACCGCCTCACAGATCGCGACGGCGACACCCGCCGAGGCGTTCGAGCATCGGGGGACGGTCGGCCACCCGCTCGAGGGCGTCACCGTCGACGTGGTGGACCGAGACGGCAACGGCCAGGCTCGGGGGGAGGTCGGCGAGCTCGTCGTCTCGGGCGCGGTCGTCTCGCCGGGCTACTACGGGGTGGCCGACGGCGGCCGGTTCGTCGATGGCGCCTTCCACACCCGGGACCGGGGCTACCGGGACGCGGCGGGCCGGCTCTGGGTGCTCGGCCGGATCGACGACGCGATCCACACGGGCGGGGTGACCGTCCAGCCCGAGCCCATCGAGGCCTGCCTGCGCCGCCACGAGGCGGTCGCCGACGCCGCCGTGGTGGGGCTCGAGGACCCCGAATGGGGCGAGATCGTGGCGGCCCTCGTCCGGCCCGAGGCGGGCCGGTCGCCCGAGAGGGACGCGCTGCTGGCCCACTGTCGGGAGCACCTCGATCCGGCCGTCGGTGCCGAAGCGGGTGGCGTTCGTCGACGCGCTCCCGCGGACGGCGTCGGGGACGGTCGACCGCCGCGCGGTGGCCGAGCGGCTGACCGCCGGCCACGACGGCCTTTAAGGCCGCACTGCGCCAACCCGGTCCCGTGTGCACGCTCGTTGTCGCCTGGCAGGCCCTCGCCGACACCCCGTTGGCCGTCGCCGCCAACCGTGACGAGGCGCTCGACCGGCCCGCCAGCCCGCCGTCGCGCGTCGAGGAGGACCCCGCGGTCGTCGCGCCGCGGGACGAGGAGGCCGGCGGCACCTGGCTCGGCTACAACGAGCACGGCCTGCTGGTGGGGCTCAGCAACCGCTGGGCCGACGTCGAGCTCGCGGGCGAGCGCTCCCGGGGCCTGCTGGTCCGCGATCTGCTCCGCGAGCCGGAGCGCCGACGCGGCGGGGAGCGCGATCGAGGAGGCCGTCAGGGCCCACGAGTACGAGCCGTTCAACCTCGTCATGGCCGACGCCGAGCGGGCGCTGGTCTTCGAGTGGGACGGCCGGCTCCGGGTGTTCGAGCTCTCGCCCGGCGTCCACGCGGTCCTGAACGCCGGCTGGGACGACCGGTTCGTCGAGGTCGAGGGGCGCGAGCCGCACGTCGCCGACCAGATCGAGAGCGCCCGGCGGATCCGGGAGCGCCTCGCGGTCGACGGCGAGGAGGATGCCGAGGCGTGGTTCGACCGGGCACGGGCTGCGCTGGCCGACCACGACCTCGGCGTCTGCGTCCACGAAGACGGCTACGGGACGCGGTCCTCGTCGCTCGTCTCCGTGGGGCCACGGGGGTCGTCCTACCGGTTCGCAGACGGGCCGCCCTGTGAAGCCGCGTTCACGCGGGTAAAAGCGGACCTTTAAACGGGGCCGAGCCGCTATCCCCTGACATGAGCGCCGCGGCGGCTGAGACGGACCTCTCGGAGGACGAGCGGGCGGGCCTCGAGCTCATCCGGTCGGAGGGGGGCATCTACCAGAGCCAGTTCTGGAAGTCCCTCGACGTCTCCTCCCGGAAGGGCAGCCGCATCGTCGAGTCCCTCGAGGAATCGGGCCTGATCGACCGGGACGAGGCCGTCTTCGAGGGCCACCGGACCTACTACCTCTCGCCGACCGCGGAGGACCTCGACTTCTCGCTGCTGATGGCGGGCGACATGCTCTCGCCGTTCGTCGGCGAGGAGGACATCGACGCGCGGTCGGACGCGTTCTCGCAGTGGATCATGAACCTCGCCTTCGAGGACGACGAGTAGCGGCTCAGTCCGCGATCTGGAGCCGCACCACGAACACCGCGCCCTCGGGCTCGTTGTCCTCGACGTGGACCTCGCCGCCGAACTGTTCGACGAGCGTGCGGACGAGGTAGAGGCCGATGCCGGTGCCCTCGCTGTCGAGGCCCTTCTCGCCCTTGCCGAAGATACGATCCTTGGCGGCGTCGGGGATGCCCGGGCCGTCGTCGGCGACGCGCACGACGACGCACTCGCCGTCGACCGACGCGGTGATCACCACCGAGGGTGCGGGGGCGGGGTTGTGCTGGACGCCGTTCCGGAGCAGGTTGCCGAACACCGACGAGAGCATCTCGGTCGCCCGCACGTCGATGTCGGGGAGTTCGCCGTCGACCTCGAGGCTCGCGTCGGGGTAGAACTCTCGGGCGAGCTCGAGTTCGGTCCCGAGCGTCTCGCGGAGCGGGACCGCCCGGAGCTCCGGGTCGGCCTCGGAGGTGAGCGTCTCGATGAAGTCGTGGGCGATGTCGGTCAGCTCGACCACGTGCCGGCTGCTCTTGAGCACCTTCTCGAGCTGGCTCCGGCCCTCCTCGTCGACGTGCGCCTCGAGCAGCTCCGCCCAGCCGAGGATGACGGTCATGTCGTTCCGGATGTCGTGTCGGACGACCCGGTTGAGCGCCTCGAGCTGCTCGTTCCGGGTCTCCAGCGCCGATTCGTACCGGACGCGGTCGGTGACGTCGCGGATGGCGACCAGGACTGCGTCGTCGCCCTCGTAGTCGATCTGCGTGGCGTTGACCTCTCCGACGAGCTGGTCGCCGTCGGCCGTCACGAATACGGCATCGTATCGGGCCGGCGGGTCGGGGGCCGCGGAGTCGAGGCGTTGGCGGTACCGCTCGACCACCCGCTCGCGGTCCGCCGGGGCGACGACCGAGCTGAAGGGCTCGCCCACGAGGCCGCCGGCGTCGACCCCCATCACCTCATGGCACTGCGGGTTGGCGTAGACGATGACGCCGTCGCGGACGATGGCGACCGCGTCGTTGACGCCCTCGACGACGGACTCGTACAGCGCGCGTTCGCGCTCGATCGACGTCCGGGCCTCCCGGGCCTCGGTGACGTCCCGGGAGCTGACGACGAAGCTCTCTCCGTCCGGTCGTTGGGAGGCCACCGAGGCGAGCCAGACCCACGAGCCGTCGGCGTGCTCGAAGCGGTACTCGGCCTCCGAAACGGTGCCCTCGGGGACTCGACGGCCGCGGCGATCTCCGCCTGGATCCGGTCACGGTCGTCCGGATGGATGTACTCCAACACCGACTCCCCGACCAGATCGTCCACATCGTAGCCGAGCACGCGCTCACAGACGGGCTCTGGTACTCGATCTCGCCGGCGTCGTCGATGATGCTGATGACGTCGGCGGAGTGGCTGACCAGCTCCTGGTACCGGCTGACGAGGGCGGCGTCGTCATGAGGGTTGGCGTGGATGGGACCGCTTGGCTGTAGGTGACCAAAACTCCGTTGGCTACTCCTTTGGCCACCAGGTGCGACCGGGGAGCGAACGCCTTTGCCCCGGGCTCCCCTGTGGCCGGCCATGCCCTGTCCCTACCTCGAGTTCCGCGACGCGGCGGGGGAGGCGTCGTTCGAGCGCGAGCGGCCCTACTGCGGGGCGGCCGAGCGGTTCGTCCAGCCGATGCGGGCCGACGTCTGCAGCGAGCGATACGGCCTCGAGCCGGCCGAGCACTGCGAGATCTACCGCGAGCACGAGGGGCTCGGGGGGTAGCGGATGGCCTACGAGGACTACCTCTCGGGCGAGCCCGTGATCGTCACCGCGGCGCTGACCGGCGGCGTCCACGGCAAGGAGGCGAACCCGAACCTCCCGGAGACGCCGGCGGAGATCGCCGAGGCGGCGGCCGCGTGCGAGCGGGCGGGGGCCTCGATCGTCCACCTCCACGCCCGACGGGACACGGGCGAGCGCTCGTTCGACCCCGACCGGTTCCAGGCGCTCACCGACGCCGTCCGCGGGGCGACCGACGACATCATCATCCAGCACTCGACCGGCGGCACCGCGGTGCCGACCGAGGACCGCGCCGCGGGGCTCCACACCGACCCCGCACCCGAGATGGCCTCCCTCGACATGGGGCCGCTGAACCGGTACGACCGGCTGACGAGCGAGAACACCCGTGCGACGGTCGACGAGCTGTACGAGACGATGGCCGAGCGGGGCATCAAGCCCGAGCTCGAGGCGTTCAACGACGGCCACCTCAACGAGGTCGCCTCCTTCGTCGACCGCGCCGACCTCGACGAGCCGGTCTACGTGAACCTCATCCTCGGCGGCGGCACGCTCACGCCCGCCTCCCCGCGGAACCTGCTGCACCTCGTCGACAATCTGCCCGCAGGCGCGGTATTCAACACGCTCGCCTTCGGGCCCCACCAGCTGCCGCTCACGACGATGGGGCTGCTGCTCGGCGGCCACGTGCGTGTGGGCCTCGAGGACAACGTCTACTATCGGCGGGGTGAGCTCGCCGAGTCGAACGCCCAGCTGGTCGAGCGGGCCGTCGCCATCGCCGAGCGGCTCGAGCGGCCCGTGGCCACGCCGACCGAGGCCCGCGACCTGCTCGGCCTCTGACTCAGTTCGCGTCCTCGACGGCGCTGCCGGCCCGGACGACCGCGCGCTCGCCGAACGCCGGCCCGATGAGCTGGACGCCCACCGGGAGGCCGTCGTCGTCGGTCCCCGCCGGCACCGAGATGGCCGGCAGGTTCGCGAGGTTCACCGGCACGGTGTTGGCGTCGGCGAGGTAGAGCTGGAGCGGGTCGTCGAGCGACTCGCCGAGCTCGAAGGCGGTCACCGGCATGGTCGGGGTCGCGAGGACGTCCGCCCGCTCCAGCGCCTCGTCGAACTCCCGTTTGAGCCGGGCCCGGGCGTCCTGGGCCTTCGCGTAGTAACGGTCGTGGTAGCCCGCCGAGAGGGCGTACGTCCCCAGCAGGATCCGGCGCTTGACCTCGTCGCCGAACCCCTTCTCGCGGGCCCGGGCGAACGCCTCGTTCCAGTTGCCGTCGAAGCCGCCGGAGATCCCGTAGCGGACGCCGTCGAACCGGGCGAGGTTCGAGGACGCCTCGGCCATCGCGATGACGTAGTAGGCCGCGACGGCGTGCTCCACCGACGGCAGGCTGACCTCGGTCACCTCGGCGCCACGCGCCTCCAGCGCGTCGAGCGCCTCGTCGAATCGCTGGCGTACCCCCTCGTCGACGCCCTCGACGAGCTCGGTCGGGACGCCGACGGTCGTGCCCTCGACGTCGCCGTCTGCCGCGTCCGCGTAGTTCGTCTCGGCTCCCGCCTCGCGGGTCGTGCCGTCCCGCTCGTCCGGGCCGGCGATGACCTCGAGCAGCTCGGCGGCCTCGGCCACGGTGGGCGCGATCGGACCGATCTGCTCGAGGCTGTTGGCGTAGGCCACCAGGCCGTACCGCGAGACCAGGCCGTAGGTCGGCTTGATCCCGACGACGCCGCAGAACGACGCCGGACAGCGGATCGAACCGCCGGTGTCCGACCCCAGCGCGAGGTCGGCCTGGCCGGAGGCCACCGCGGCGGCCGACCCCCCGGAGGAGCCGCCGGCGACGTGGTCCTCGTCGACGGGGTTCAGCGTCGGGCCGAACGCCGAGGTCTCGGTCGTCGTCCCCATGCCGAACTCGTCCATGTTCGTCTTGCCGACGATCGTCGCGCCGGCCGACCGGAGCCGCTCGACGACCGTGGCGTCGTACGGCGGGACGTAGTCGGCCAGCATGGGCGACGAGCAGGTCGTCCGGACGCCGGCAGTCGAGATGTTGTCCTTGACCGCGACGGTCCGTCCCGAGAGCGGGCCGTCGGCGTCGGGCTCGATGACCTCCCGCGTGACGAACGCGTTCAGCGGGTCGGCGCTCATGAGACCGGCGGCCCCTTGAAGTAGCCGTCCTCGGCCTCCGGGGCGTTGGCCAGCGCCTCGTCCTGGCTCAGGCCGTCGCGGACCTCGTCGGCCCGCATCACGTTCACGAGCTCGGGCTCGGCGTCGACCGCGGGCACCTCGTCGAGCGTCTCGAAGTGGGCGAGGATGTCCGCGAACTGCTCGGCGAAGGCGTCGACCTCGTCCTCGTCGAGGTCGATCCGCGCCAGCGACGCGACGTGTCTGACCTCGTCGGGGTCGACGGCGGGACTCATGGGAACGGGCAGCGCTGGCGGCGCGGTAAGGGTTTCGAAAGCCCGGGGTCGAAACGGTTACCGGGGGCCCGGCTGAGCCCGCGGTATGGAGACCACGCGACACTTCGTCGCCACCACGTACGTCGTCCACGACGGCGCGACCGCGCTGCACCCCCACGACAAGCTCGGCATGTGGCTGCCGCCCGGCGGGCACATCGACCGCGACGAGCTGCCCCACGAGGCCGCGAAACGGGAGGTCCGCGAGGAGACCGGCCTGGACGTCGAGCTCGTGCGGGAGGCCGGCGAACTCAGCTCCGAGACGGCCGAGAGCCTGCCGGAGCCGGCGGCGTTCCTGCTCGAGGACATCGACGTCCACGACGGCCGCGTCGCCCACCAGCACATCGACTTCGTCTTCTTCGGTGCGGTGGAGGGTCGGGCGTTCGAGCCGGAACCCGGGGAGGCGCCGGCGGCCGACTGGGAGTGGTTCAGCCCCGGCGACCTGCGGGAGCGAACCGACGAGCTCGCGGCGGACGTGGCCGAGCTGGGCCAGCGGGCCATCGAGGCGGTCAGCGGCCGCTGAGGGGCCTCAGTCCCACTCCTGGATCCACCAGGCGATGCCGAGGAGCATCAGCCCGACGCCGAGCGCGGAGGTCGCCGGCTCCGGGAAGACGAACAGGAGGAAGCCGATCCCGATCAGCACCGTCGGCTCGAGCTCCTCGAGGTGGTCCTGGATGGCCATACAAGGTGGTTCCCGTCCGAATCTGAAGACGCTATCGACGGTTCCCAGATCCTGGTGCCGATGCCAGTCCGGGACGGGGCTAGTGATTATTACGGGAAGCGCTCGACGATTTGCGCCATGGACCCGGAGTCGGCGACCGATCGGGTGATCCAAGCGGGGGCCACCCTCCAGGCGGTGTTGCTCCGGGTCGTGTCCGCGATCGTCGTCCTGGTGATGTTCGCGGGGCTCGTGTATCTGGTCGACGCGGGGTCGGTCGACGCGGATGCGTTGTTACTCTACGCCGGCGTCATCCTCGGGTACATCATCCACGCCACAAAACGGGCCGCTGGTTGATCTGACTGCGGCCTCAGAACCACTGGTCGAGCCGCGCCCGCACCCGCCGCCTGGCGCCGCCGGCCGCCTGCCGGAAGCTGATGCGCCACGGGGTGCGCTTGCCCTCGACCTCCGTCCGGCCGTCCCGGATGGCCTCGACGATGGCCTCGACGCTCCGCTCGTCGGTGCCGATGCGGGTGACGGCCTGCCCGACCATCTCGCTGATGTGGGCGTCGCTGCCGGCGGTCATCGGGAGTCCGTGTTCGAGCGCGAACTCCCGCGCCCGCCGGTTGCCCCGGCCAGTCAACAGCCGGGAGTTGTACACCTCGATGGCATCCGCGCTGGCGAGCTCGGCCCGGGAGACCCGGGCGCCGACGCCGGAGCGGGACTTCTGGAACGGGTGGGGGATCACCGCGATGCCGCCCGCCTCGCGGATCCGCTCGAGGGTCTCCATGAACGGGAGGCCCTTCTCGATCCGCTCGGTCACGCCCAGCCCGAGCACGTGGCCCGCCGCGCTGGTGACCTCGATGCCGGGGATGCCGACGAGGTCGTACTCGGGCGCCTTCTCGGCCATCTCCAGGCTGGCCTCGATGGCGTCGTGGTCGGTCACCGCGAGGGCGTCGAGCCCCACGGCCGCGGCCTGTCCGAGGAGCAGCTCGACCGGGTCGCGCCCGTCGTGGGAGAGCTGCGTGTGGGTGTGGAGCTCGACCCGGAGCACGGGCCGGGCTACGCCGTGCCCCCCTAAAATCGCCTCGGTCCCGCCCGCCGTCAGCGGGTCCTCGTCACGCCAGCGCCAGCGGCACGCCGAACGCGACGGCCGCCCCGACCGCGAGGACGACCAGGCCGATGCCGACCTGCCGCATCGTGAACGGCGACTGCGGGGCGGTCTCGCGCGCCCAGACGTCGTCCACCGCGCCTTCCGCTGCCGCGTCCTCGGGCGTCTCGTCCTCGCTCATGGCCGGGCGTTCGGGCAGGCGCGCCTTCAGGGTATCGACGGCGGGGCGCCGCATCGGGCCGGGGGTCGAGATCGACTGCTCGACCCGGGTTGGCGGGGCATAACTCGACATTAGCTAAAGGGGTCGCCGACCCAGAACCAGCCATGCCGACGATCCGCAAAGGGGTGCGAAAGGACGACCTCGAGAAGGACACGTTCGGCCGGTACCACTGCACCGACTGCGGCACGAAGCTGACCCGGATCGAGCGCCACGGCGAGGCCGGGCAGGTCCACCGGTGTCCGGACTGCGGCCGCGAGTGGGAGCAGCTCCGGTAGGCATCCGCGGGTTTTTGGGCGCCGTTCGCGTACGCCGGTCCATGAACCGCTCGAACGTCGCCGTCCGGTCCGCCCCCCGCTGATCCCCGCATGCCCCTCACCAAACGCATCATCCCCTGTATCGACGTCGACCTCGACGAGAACGGCGAGCCGGCGGTCTACACGGGCGTGCATTTCGAGGACCTCGAGCACACGGGCGACCCGGTCGAGATGGCGCGGGCCTACAACGAGGCGGGCGCCGACGAGTTCGTCTTCCTCGACATCACCGCCTCCGCGGAGGGCCGCGAGACGATGCTCGAGGCCGTCTCCGCGGTGGCCGACGAGGTGTTCATCCCGCTGCTCGTCGGCGGCGGCATCCGCACCCGCGACGACGTCAAGGAGACGCTCCGGGCCGGCGCCGACAAGGTCTCGATCAACACCGCGGCCCTCGAACGGCCCGAGCTGATCTCCGAGGGCGCGGCCTCGTTCGGCAGCCAGTGCATCGTCATCAGCGTCGACGCCAGGCGTCGCTTCGACGGCGACGGCGAGCACTACGAGCAGGTCGACGGCGAGTCGTGCTGGTTCGAGGCGACGGTCAAGGGCGGCCGCGAGGGCACCGGCGTCGACGTCGTCGAATGGGCTCAGGAGGCCGAGGAGCGCGGCGCCGGCGAGCTGTTCGTCAACTCCATCGACACCGACGGCACGAAGGACGGCTACGACATCCCGCTGACCCGCGCGGTCTGTGACGCCGTCTCGACGCCGGTCATCGCCTCGTCGGGCTGTGGCGGCCCCGAGCACATGTACGAGGCGTTCACGGAGGCCGGCGCGGACGCCGCGCTCGCGGCCTCGATCTTCCACTTCGGCGAGTACGGCATCCGCGAGGTCAAGGAGGACCTGGCCGAGCGCGGCATCCCCGTCCGGCTGTAGGTCACTCGACCGCGAGCGTGAAGCCCCACGTCCCCTGCCACTCGCGCTCCTCGACGCCATCGGTCCGGTCCCGGGCGCCGGCGTAGGTGGTCGCGAGGCGGAACTCGCCAGTCGGAAGACAGCCCTCGCCGTCGGGCGATTCCCAGACGCCGACCCGCCGGCTCGAGGCCTCGCCGGGCGCCAGCTCCACGACGCCGTAGTACTCCGCAATCGCGATGGGCTCGCGGAGCCGCCAGCAGCCGGGCTCGACGGCCGGATACTCGCCCCCGGCGGGCAGGAGGGTGAGGCCGGGCCGCTCCTCGCTGGAGACGAACGCGAAGACGATGGCGCGCTCCTCGCCGACCTCGATCGGGTGGTCGGCCGTGTTCTCGACGGAAGTTCGGAGTTCGGGCGGCCCGTCCCCGGAGGCCGCCGCGGTCGCGACCTCGACGGACGGCTCGACGGGGATGTCGGGCGGCGCGTCCCGGTCGACGATGGAGATCACGGGTCTGGGGGTCGGCGTGCTCCCGCCGTCGCCAGTCGAGAGGCAGCCGGCGAGCAGCCCGGCGGCCCCGAGGCCGCTCGCGAGATACTGCCGGCGGTTCACGGGAGCTGAAGGACCAGGTCGCCAAAAAGGTCGTCGGCCGGGGTCGGTCCGTCGCTCAGGCCGCGGCCTCGTAGGCCTCGATCAGGCCGTCGGAGGTCTCCCTGATGTTGCCGGCGGCGTCCTCGAGCGCCTCGAGGGGATCCCGGCCGTCGGTCTTCACCGAGAGGATCGGGTCGGTCTGGCCGCCGGACTGCTCGGGGTTCATGTCGTAGGTCGCGGCCGTGACGCCCTCGGTCTCCGAGCAGCGCGCCCTTGAGGACGTTCATGAACGTGTGGTCCTCGCCCCCGATCTCGATGACCAGCTCCTCCTCGGACTTCTCGATGACCCGGAGTTCCATACCGGTCGTATCCTGTTGACGCGTTTGAACGTTTCGTCTCGGCGAGGCGAGCCTCAGAGGGGCTTGCGGTAGACCCGCGTCGGTGAGGACTCGCCGTCGACTTCGAACGACCCCGTGCCGTCGCGCTCGAACCCGCGAGCCTCGTAGAAGCCGGCCCCGACGTCGTTGCCTTCGAGGGTCTCGAGCGCCAGCGAGTCGACGTCGTCGGGCATGCGCTCGATCCCGGCCTCGAGCAGCGCGGTGCCGTAGCCCTCGCCCCAGCGGTCGGGGTCGACGTAGAGCTCCTTCAGCTCGGCCTCGTTGGGCCGCACCGAGTCCTTCGTTTCGTCCGCGGGCCACCGGAACACGGCGTAGCCCCTGACGGTGTCCGAGGCGTCGGTCACGACGAGCACGCGGCCCGGCCCGTATCCCGTCAGTCGGTCGAGGTCGGCCTGAACCCGGTCCGCGGGCGGCTCCTCGGCCTCGACCCGGCGGATGACTGACTCCGGGAGGATCCCCTCGTAGGCGGCCCGCCAGGCGCGCCCGTGGGCCACGGTGAGCTCGCGGACGTCCTGCTCGCCCCGTATCGGCCGGACGCGCATCCTCGTGAGGGCTAGCCAGGGGCGTCGCGAAAGGCGTTCCGCCGCGTCAACAACCCCTATACCGCCCGGGGCCGACGGGCCGCCATGGTCTCGGTCCCCGCGTGGCTGCCCGCCACGGAGCTGGGCGTGGTGCTGTCGCTCCTCCTCGCGCTGGCGGTCGTGCGCTGGCTCGACCGGGCGGCCGACTGGAGTGCCACCCGCCGGTCGCGGCTCCTGCTCGGCGTCCCGTGGGGCACGCTGACGAGCGGGCTGTTCGTCCTGGCGGTCTACCTGTTCGTCCAGGGCGGCCTCGATCACTGGTTCGCCCCACTCACGATCCCCTACCGCTCGTGGTCGTACCTCTACCCGCTCGGGGTCGTGACGGCGGCCTTCGCGCACAACGGCGTCGGCCACCTCACCGGGAACCTGCTGGGGACGGTCGTGCTGGGCTCGCTCGCCGAGTACGCCTGGGGGCACTACCCGACCGAGCGGGGCGCCGAAACGTTCGCGAGCTGGCGGTCGAACCCGTACGTGCGGGCGTTCGTACTCTTCCCGCTGGGCGTCATCGTCGTCGGCCTGCTGACCAGCCTGTTCTCGTGGGGACCGGTCATCGGCTTCTCCGGCGTGGTGTTCGCCTTCGCCGGGTTCGCGCTGGTCCGCTACCCGATCGGCACCGTCGTCGCCCTCACCGTCGACGACGTCGTCGGCCTGTTCTACCGGGCGCTCCAGGACCCGATCACCGTCGCGGCGGCCGAGCCATCGTTCGGCCGGCCGTGGTGGGCCGGCATCGCGATCCAGGGCCATCTGCTCGGGCTGTTCATCGGCATCGTCCTCGGCGCCGCGGTGCTGGGCCGCCGCGAGCGCAGCCCGTCGCGCCTGTTCGCCGGCACGCTGTTGGCCGGGACGTCGTTGTCGCTCTGGGCGCTGTGGTGGTTCCGGGGCGCGAGCGAGTTCGTCCTCTTCCGGGGCCTCGGCGTGGTCTTCGTCGTCGGGCTCTCGCTGCTGGTGACGCTGGGAGTGCTGGCGACCCACCGCGACTGGACCGTCCCCGAGCTCAACGTGCCGGCGCGGACGGTCGGCTTGCTCGCGCTCGTCCTCCCCGTGCTGGTCGTCAGCGCCGCGGCCGTGCCGCTCAACCTCTCGACCGTCGCCGACGACTCGGCGCCCGGCGGCGGGCCCGCGATCGAGGTCCGGGACTACACCGTCGTCTACGCCGAGGACGTCGTCAACCAGCAGACGAGCGTCGTCAACCTCTCGGTGCTCGGCGAGACGACGCAGGTCCGCTCGAGCGGCGTCATCGTCGTCAGCGGCGACCGGCACCTCTGGGCGCAGGCGGTCTCGAAGGCCCGGCTGGACTTCGCGGGCCGGCTCGCGGTGCCGCTGGGCGGCCCCGGCTGGCGGCAGGCCGTTTTCGTCCAGCGGGAGGGCTGGGACGTCGCCGGGAACGGCACCGTCTACCGGGTGTTCCTCCGGGAGGCCGGCGGCCCCCAACAGCTGGCGTACGTCTCACCGGGCCGGACCGCCGACCCCGTGCTCGCGGGCCACCGCGTCGAGGTCGACGCCGGGCGTTGACGGGTTCACGCTCGACCTCAGCCGCGACAACGTCACGGTCTCGTCGGTGGCCCTGCCGACGGTCAACGAGTCCCGAACGGTGGCTGGTATCACGTTCAGCCGGGTCGACGACTCGATCGTCGCCGAGGTCAACGGCACCCGGGTGACGGTCGCGACGAAGGAGACGTATCGCGGCCGGAGCTAGCCCCACTCGATCCGGAAGACCTCGACGGGGTGCTCCCTCGACTCCTCCGTGTGGAACGGGAACTGCCGGTCGAGGTCGATCGTGGACTGGTACGCGTGGGTGACGAGGCCGCCGTTGTCGACGGAGAACGCCTCGACGAACTCCCAGCTGCCGTCGTTGTGAATCGAGTACGAGACCGACGCGAGCTCGGCGACGACCTCGAGGAACGCCCGGTCGGCGTGTTGGTGGCCGTGCTGGGCGCCGAACGGGGGGTTCATGAGCACGGTGAGGTCGCCCCGCTTGATCGGCGGCCGGGTGGCGTCGGCGAGCACCCAGTCGACCGACGTGGCGGGCTCGGCAACGGTCTCGTTGGCCCGGGCCGTCTCGAGCGCCGCACGGTCGCGCTCGATCCCGACGACCCGCCGGGCGCCGCGCATCGCGGCTCCGAGTGCGAGGACGCCGGTCCCGGCTCCGAGGTCGACGACCGGCCGCTCGAGGTCGCCCTCGAGGTCGGCGAGGTGGATCAGCGTCGCGGCGAGCGGGGCGGGCGTGGCGTACTGCTCGAGGTCGACGTCGGGCTCGGCGAAGGCGGAGAGCTCGGCGAGGCGCCCTTCGAGCGCCCGCTTGGAGGCCATCGAACGCCCCGAGGCGGCCGGGACGGAAAGGCGTGTCCTAGTCGAGGCCGTCGACGGCGAGCGTCAGGCCCTCGCGCTCGGCCCGCTCGCGGAGGGCGGAGATCGCCGGGCGGACCTTGGCCGCGTCGGCGACGCCCTCGACCTCGAGGCGGACGGTCCCGGCGCCCAGGAAGTCGGCGGCGTGGAGCACGTCGCGGACCCGGTCGGCCTCGGCCTGGGTGGTGATCGAGCAGTCGGCGTCGAAGGCGGCGTCGACGACGACCTCCGAGGGGACGTACCCCTCGGCGTCGAGCTCGGCCTTGAGCCCGCGGAGGTAGTCGTCGGCGGTCGATTCGATGGCGTCGGCGGCGATCGAGACCGGGGTGCCCGCGGCGGGCCGGCAGCCCGCGATGGCGCGCCCGGCGTCGGCGGTCGTGCTCATGGACGGCACCATACACTACAGGAATATAAAGATTAGTATTGATTACTATGAGGCATAAACGATGACTCCGAACGCATCCTCCTGGCCGGATTCGGATAACTCCGAAGTAATCGCAGGCGGCGAACGGCTGCCGAGCGCGCCGGCCGCGCTACCAGGTGCCGTGGAAGGTGTCGAACGACAGCGAGTCCAGGGGCTCCTCGCCGATCGCGATGCGGTACTCGCCCGGCGTGAGCATCGGCTTCTTGAAGCGGGGCCCGTCGTCGGTCGTGATCCGCGGACAGCCGGTGTTCACGAACGCGTCCATCTTGAAGTTCAGCAGCCGGTCGGGCGTCACCTCGTCCATCGTGATGAGGTAGGCGTCGTCGTTCTCGGCGACGATCTCCTCGGCGACGTCCCAGCGGCCCTGGCCGATCTTCGTACAGAAGATGACGCCCCAGGTCTCGGCGTCCATCGCGCGGTGGACGGCGCCGTAGCGCTGCTTCAGGAACTTCTCCGTGTCCGCGATGGAGACGTTCATGTTCACGGGGTCGGCGATGACGACGCGCTTCTCGGGGTGCTCCATCGCGAGGCCGAGCGGGTGGAACTTCCCGCCGCCGACGTAGAGCACCTGGTCGGCGCCGACGTCCGCCGAGGCGTAGTTACAGCCCAGCACCTGGCCCTCGTGGGTGAGCCGCTCGTCGCCCCGGCGGGTCTGGACCGCGTAGCCCCGCTCCTCGAGGAACGCCCGCATCTCGTCGAAGTGGTTCATGTGCTGGGCCGTGGTGACCAGGCCGACCTCGGGCTCCGTTTCGGGCTCCTCGAGCTCCGCGAGCGCCTCCTCCATGATCGGGAGGACGTCGACGTTCGAGAACAGCGGCACGTAGATGATCTTCTCCGACTCCTTCATCGGGCTGTGGCCGAAGTGGACGAACACGTCGGTCCGCTTCATCAGGAACGTGTCGAGGTCGCAGGCGCCGTAGCAGGGCTGGCCCGAGATGAGGACCGTGACGTCCTCGGGGAGGAGCTCGCGGAGGTCGTCGGCGACCGCCGGGCCGCGTCGCTTGAGCCCCTCCGGGAACTGGAGGCCGACCGTCGTGGCGTCCCGCTCGGCCACCGCGTCGACGACCCGGTCGAGCTCGTAGTCCCACTCGCGGTCGTGGGTCAGCGCGAGCCCGGTGTTCCGCAGGTCGCCCGCGGTGCGCTCCTCGCTCATCGAACCGTGCTACCCGTCGGACGGGTAAAACGGCGGCGTTTCGCGGGTTCGTCGAGCGCTGTCGGTTCCAACAGCGTTCTAACCGTGGGCGGTGTTCCGGGGACCATGAGCGAGCTGCCCCTCGAGCACGAGTACGTCCCGTCGGAGGCGGACACCGGGGACCCGGCTCCCGCCGTCGTCGTCCTCCACGGCCGGGGCGCCGACGAGCAGGACCTCCTCCCCGTCGCCGACCACCTCCCCGACGAGCTGGCGACGCTCAGCCTCCGGGCGCCCGATCCGCTGATGGGCGGCTACACGTGGTACGAGCTCGACATGTCCGCCGGCGGCCTCCACGAGAGCCAGCCCGAGCCGGAGGGGTTCCGCCGGAGCCTCGACCTCGTGGGCGAGTCGATCGACGCGGGCATCGGGGAGTACGGCCTCGACGCCGACCGGCTCGGGCTGCTGGGCTTCAGCCAGGGCGGCATCATGACGTTCTCGCTGCTGCTCGAGGCGCCCGAGCGCTACGCCTGGATCAGCGCCCACCACAGCTACCTCGCCGGGTCGCACGCCGACCTCGAGCCCGACGGGCTCGAGGGCAAGCCCGCCTTCGTCGGCGCCGGGACCGCCGACCAGATGATCCCGGCGAGCCGGGCGGAGGACGCGGCGAGCCGGCTCCGCGAGCTCGGCTGTGCCGTGACGTTCGAGACCTACCCCGTGGGTCACGGCATCGGCCAGGGCGAGCTGGCGGACCTCGTCGAGTTCGTCGAGGCCAACCACTGAGAGGAGCCCCGCCATCGGCAGGTTGAAAGGCGGCGCGGCCGAATCGCCGACGATGAGCGTCGACACCGAAGCGGCCGCCGACGAGCGGTCGTCCGTCGAGGCGATGGGCCGGGAGCTGGGCGACGCGATCGCGGAGCTCCCCGAGTACGAGGCGTTCGAGGCCGCCCGGCAGGCCGTCCAGGCCGACGACGAGGCCCAGGAGAAGATCAAGGAGTTCGAGCAGGTCCGCCAGCAGTTCGCGATGGCGCGCCAGACCGGCCAGGCCGACGAGGAGGACCTCGAGGGCGTCCAGCAGGCCCAGGAGGAGCTCCACGCGCTGCCCGTGATGGAGGAGTTCATCGAGGCCCAGGAGGCGCTCGTGGACCAGTTGGAGGCCGTGAACGAGGCCATCTCCGAGCCGCTCGCGGTCGACTTCGGCGGCGAGGCCGGCGGCTGCTGTAACGACTGAATCGGCGGATTCTCCCCCGATATCGGACCGGACAGCGGAACGCTTAGCCCCAGGGCAGTCACACTGGCGGCTATGAACGTCCATTCAGACTGGGGCGACTGGCTTCCCCGCGAGATCGGGACAGCCGAGCCCGACGGCGTGACGGTCTGGTATCTCGGGTGTAACGGCTTCGTGCTGAAGGCGTCGGACGGAACCACGCTGTTCGTCGACCCGTACTTCGGGACGGGTGACCCCCCGCGGACCGTGCGCATGATTCCGGTCCCCATGGACCCCGCCGACGTCGGCGAAGCCGACGCCGTGCTGGCGACCCACGAGCACACCGACCACGTCCACGGCGAGTCCCAGGGCCCACTCCTCGCCGAGACGGACGCGACGTTCTACGGCGCGGACGCCAGCGTCGCCGTGACGACCGAGGAGGGCTGGGCCGAGCGGTGGGACCTCGACGCCGACCGGTTCGTCACCGTCGCCGAGGGCGAGACGTTCGAGGTCGGCCCGTACACGGTCCACGTCGAGCCCGCCTACGACCCCGACGCCGTCCACCCGGTGACGTACGTGATCGACCACGAGGCCGGCACGTTCTGTCACGCCGGCGGACTCGAAGCCCGACGGGACGCTCGGCGAGGTCGGCGAGCGCCACGACATCGACCTGGGCGTCGTCGCGTTCGGCTCGGCCGGGGAGATCCCCGACAAGCACACCGGCGAGCCGGGCTACACGAAGTGGTACGCCGACGCCGACGAGGCCATCGACCTCGCGAACCAGCTGCGGGTCGACCGGCTGCTGCCGAGCCACTGGGACATGTGGAAGGGGCTGACCGCCGACCCGACGTCGCTGTTCGACCACGCCCGGCGCCGGGCGTACCCGAGACAGACTCGAAATCGTCGAGATCGGCGACCGGGTCGACCTGTGACCTGGTAGTCCTCGCCGGTACGTCCCGGCCAGCAATCGCCGTCAGGGCTCGCGGTACATGGCCGTCACCAGCACGAGGTAGACGCCGATCACCGCGGCGCCCGCGAGGAACAGCGCCGGCAGCCCGGCCGCGGCCAGCACCAGGCCCAGCGCGACGGGCGCGACCGTCTTGCCGGCCTCCTTGAGCACGCGGAGCGCGCTCACCACGCCGTTCCGGTTCTCCGCCTCCACGGACGCGGTGACCGCGTCGTTCACCACGGGGCTGAGGAGCGCGTCGCCCGTCCCGAAGAGCGCCGGCGAGCCCTGCCAGCGCGAGCACGGACGGGGCGAACGGGATGAGCGCGAACGCCGCGAACATGGCGGCGAGCGAGATCAGGAGCGTCCATCGGCGGCCCAACCGGTCGACCCAGCGACCCGCGGTCGGGCTGACGAGCACCCGGACACCCGCGACGGCAACGATGGCACCGGCCTCGAACGTCGTGGCGTCGAGCGCCCGCACCGCGAAGATCGGCGCGAACGTGAAGAAGGCGAAGAGGCCGAAGAACCGCACGAAGCCGCCGCCGAGCAGGACGAGCAGCCGCCGGTCGGCGAGCTCGGCCCGCACCGACCGGGCGTAGCCCGACAGGGCCTTGGCAATCGAACGGTCCCCGCCCATCGGCCCCGCCGTCTCCGGGACGTACCGGTAGAGCGCGAGGCCGACCGGGAACGCCGCTGCGTGAAGGAGGAACGGGAGCTGCCAGGCGATGCCGGCGAGCCACCCCGCGAGCAGCGGCACGCCGGCGAGGCCGAGGCCGGCGACGCTCGTCCGGAGCCCCTGGGCCGTCGTCGCCCGGGGGCCCTCGTAGAGGTCGCCCAGCAGCGTCACGGCGACCGGCGCGAGCCCGGCCATGGCGACGCCCTGGAGCACCCGGAGGCCGAGCACGACCGCGAAGTCGTCGACGGCCGCGATGGCGAGCCCGGCGGTGCCGAACAGCGCCATGGCGGGGAGGACGACCCGACGCCGCCCGAGGAGGTCGCTCGCCACCCCGACCACCGGCGCGAGCAGCATCGGCGGGAGCGTGATCGCCGTCATCACGAGGCCGATCCGGGCGTCGGAGACGCCCAGGCCGCTCGCCATCGAGGGGAGCGCCGGCGAGACGGCGCCGACGCTCAGCGTCGAGGCCGCCGCCAGCAGCAGGACTGCGTGGAGCCGGACGTCCCGGCGTAGCGGCAGTCCGTCGTCGTATCCCGTCTCGATCCGTCGCCGACGCCATCGCGTTGACCGATTCGAATCGCGCGGAAAGGGCTATCGGTCCTGGCAATGGCCGAGGTCACCTCCCGGCTAGTCAAGCAAGGGATGGCTCCAAGCGGGCCCATCCAGTACCGCTCAGTCCTCGGGCTCGAGGGGTACTCGCTCGAGGCCCAGCTCATCGAAGACGCGGTCCGACGAATAGATGCGGTCATCGTCCATGGCTGCGATGCCGGCATGGAACGCATCGAACGGCGTCACCTCGTGCTCGTCGAGAAAGGTCGCCGCGGCGAGGAGGACGTCCTCGTTCTCCACGGGTTCGATGGGCACGAGCTCGAGCAGATTAGCGACGACGCGCGACACATCGTAATCGATGCCGCGGCCCGGTTCGTACGCCTCGACGACGAGTTCCACATAGGCGAGAAGCGAGGTATGGATCGGTTCGTCACCCTTGAGTGTTCGTTCGGCTTGCTCGTTTAGCCAGTCGTCAGCCGTCGGGTGCGTGATGAGGAAATGGGCCTCGACGGACCTCCTCACTCGTCGTTCGTCGCCGCTTCGTGGTCCTCAACCTCGACGTCGATATCATGCTTCACCGTCGACGCGATGTCACGCACTACCCCACGGTGCGAACGATCTTCAAATCGTTCCCCGAGGGCGTCTCTGACGGCCTGGAGCGGGTCATCATCGATCGGGATCAGGACCACCCGGCGTGGAAGATCGAGCACCCGAAACCGCTCGCCATGCTTCTCCCGGAGGGCCTTTGGGAGATAAAGTCGGCCGTGATCATCGGTCTCAACGGCCATTACGACTGGTTCATTGGCGAGGGACTCGGATTAAGAATATTCCCAAATTGTAGGTCATTTACGGACAATCAAGGAGCGATCACCGCACTAAATGGAGAGTAATAATTTGATTACACTTATCAAAGAATCTACCGTTCGCTTACTTTGAACTCGCTTGTGGTCTCGCTAACAGAGCGTCAGGTTCCCTTGATAATCCGATAGGGTCATATTCGGAGGTTTTAGCCCCAAATAGTTGGCACCCCAGCGGCTTCGATGGCCCTGTCAGTCGTGATTACTGCCTCCGTGTTCCGCGCCCGGTGGCTGGCCACGATGAGGCCGTCGTGAATGTTGAACTCCCCGACGAGAGCCGTGTAATCTTCGAGATCCTCCTCCTCGATCGGGGCGAGCGAGACCGGTCCGTTCCCGATGAGCGCTCGACGGGCCTCTTCGGCCGTCCCTGTTAGCTCTATGCCACGGACCGATCGATCCCGGGATACAGCGTAGAAAACCTCGGCCAGGGCGGTACTCGGCGCCTGAATGATCGTTTCTCCAGCCTCTGCCTCGGCGAACACTTGGTCTGCCTGGCGTGGGAGGCTATCAACGAGATACACGAGAAGAGCGACGGCGTCTGCCGTGTAGGTAGCCACCTTAACCCTCCTCGTAGTTGCGGTCGCGTCGTTCTCGGAGTCGTTGGCTCAACTCCTCGGCGACTGCCTCTCGCTCTTCGGGGGCTATTCCGTCCGGGACGAGCAGCCCTCGGGCCTCTGTTCGGGTCCGCTTCTTCACGACGATTCCCTCGTCGGTGTCGATCCAGACGACCTCGTCGCCGGGATCCAGGTCGTACTTCTCCCGGAGCTCCTTCGGAATGGTGGCTTGGCCCTTCTCGGTGACCCGGGTACTCTCGCTCATGGATAGTAATACACGCGGTATTACTTAATCGCTACGGGCGTTAGCCTGCGGTTCAGCGACCTCGGGGTTCAACCTCCAAGGGCGGCTGCATATGCTTCAGGCAGCCGCGTGTAGACCACGGCGTTCGCGCGCAGGATGTCGACCGTCGTGTACTCGTCGTCGGCGTGGACGGTGTCGGTGCCGACCGCGAACTCGACGGTCGGGATGCCCGCGTTCCGGAGCGTCTTCGCGTCGCCGCCGCCGGTGGCGCTGCGCCGGTAGACGCGCTCGCCGGTGACCGACTCGGCGGTGTCGCGGACGGCCGAGACCACCGGCTCGTCGAGGTCGAGGTACGTCCCGATGGACCAGGAGACGTCCGCGACCGTGACGCCCTCGCAGGACTCGGCGCACGTGCGGATCTCCTCGATGACGTCGGGCGTGTTGACGCCCGGCGCCAGCCGGAGGTCCAGCCGGGCCGTCGCGGACTCGGGGACCGCGTTGATCGCGGTCCCGCCCTCGATGGTGCCGAGGTTGATCGAGGGGTGCTGAAAGAGCGTCCGGGCCGTCTCCTCGCCCATGATCGGGCCGTAGTACTCGACGGACTCGTCGACGATGGCCTGGACCGGGGCCGCACACTCCAGCGGGCGGCCGCCGAACTCCTCGCGGAGCGTCTGGATCCCCGCATAGAGCCGGTCGATGGCGTTGTCGCCGAGGACGGGCCGCGAGCCGTGGGCGCCCGCGCCGGTGGCCTCGAGGGTGAGCCAGATCGAGCCGCGGTCGGCGACGGTCAGCGAGTGGCGGCCCGCCTCGCAGGTTGACTCGCCGATGACGCAGGCGTCGGCCTCGAGGCCGTGTTCGAGCACTGCCGGCAGCCCGGCGTCGCCGCCGACCTCCTCGTCGGAGACGAACGCGAACGCGAGCGTGACGGGCGGGGTGGTGCCGGTCTCGGCGTAGGCCCGGGCGGCGGCGAGGATCGACGCGACGGCGCCCTTCATGTCCGTCGTGCCGCGGCCGTAGATCCGCTCGGACTCGCGCTCGCCGAGGGGGTCGTGGGTCCAGTGTTCGCGGTCGAACGGGACCGTGTCGAGGTGGCCGTTCAGGAGGAGCGTTGTGTCGTGCTCGCCGGGGATGGTGGCCAGCAGGTTCGGCTTGGCGGGGTCGATTGTGACGTGCTCGGTATCGATTCCGAGGGCGTCGAGTTCGGCTGCCAGGTAGTCGATGGCCTCCCGGGTGGCGCCGGGCGGGTTCTGCGTGTCCACGGCGAGCAGCTCGAGCAGGTCGTCGGCGATGCACTCGGCGCCTTCATGGAGGTGTGCAGTGGGTGTGAGGGGCACTGTGAGGGTGTGAAGGGGCTCAGTGCCGCCCGGACGAGGAGGTCACTCGGCAACCCGTTCGACCGAGACGCGCTCGCCGTACTGCTCGCGGAACTCGGAGACGAGCTCGGTCATCTTCCCGTGCCACTCCTCGACGAGCGAGGCCATCTCGTCGGCGACGGCGTCCGGGTCGACCGGCCGGTAGACGTGGTAGTAGCCGCCGTGCTCGTAATTGACCTGCTCCTTCTCGACGAA
>JAXHME010000028.1:0-284296 GCA_034521615.1 Halobacteriales archaeon | reverse complement strand
GGCCCGCGAGACGATGGCGTTCGCCGAGGTCATCGGCCGCCAGGACCGCTGACCCCGCCCAACCCCTAAGCCACCCCCTCCCCAACGACGTCCCCATGGGAACCCTCTTCGTCGCCTACGGCGAGCCCGGCGAGCGCTCGGCGGTCCTCGAGTTCGCCCTCGAACGGGCCGCGGCCGCCGGCGACGACCTGCTCGTCCACCACGTCATCGAGTCCGAGACCGCCGAGCCCGACGCGATCCGGGAGGAGATCGCGGCGACCGTCGAGCGGGTCGCCCCGGACGTGGCCTACGAGGTCCGCCTCGACGACCGCGGCGTCTACTCCGACGAGTCGAACGTCTCCGCCCGCAAGCGCCTGATCGACGCCATCCTCGAGGACGGCGTCGAGTACAGCTACGTCGTGATGGGCAACGTCGAGCACGGCGCCATCGAGGAGCTCAGCCTCTCGAGCATGACCGAGGCGGTCATCGACGCCCACGCGATCCCGGTGCTGCTGGTGCCGGTCTGAGTCGGCCGCGAGCCGTCTCGAGTCGCGGAGCCCTTCGAGCGCGGCGAATCGGCAGCTGTCGGCCGACCCGGCGGGTCGGCTGACCGTGACGCCGGTCCTAGATAGCGCTCGGCTGGCCAGACCGCGACCACCGCCTAGCGAACCAGGGCATGACGTAGCGGTAGCCGACCACCGTGAGGAGGCCGAGCGAGATCCCCCAGCTGACGTGGGCGACGAACAGGCTCGCGGTCAGGTTCGGGATGGAGGCGGGGATGCCGAGCAGGCGCAGCCAGATCGGGGCGACGACGCCGGCCGCCAGGACCCACAGCGCGAGCGACCAGACCAGCCCCACGCCCACGGCCCAGGCCGCCGAGGTTCGCCGCTCGACGGGGAGCAGCGACAGCCAGCCCACGTAGATGAAGCCGAAGACGGCGCTGTGGAACTGGTGGGTGAACCAGCCGACCGCCGGGCTGGCGGTCCCGTAGAAGACGCCGATCCCCGCCACCGAGCCGCCGAGCAGCTCCGATCCCACCCCCCAGAGAACCCCCGCGATCATCGACGCCACGAACGCGACCGCCAGCTCCGGGACCGCCGGTCGGAGCCCAGCATCAACTCGCAACAGCGGGCCCACGGCGGCGTCGGCGTCGGGCCCGCGGGGGAGTTCGACGGTGAGTTCGGTCCCCCCGTCGCGCTCGATCGTTCGAGTCTCGCCCCGGTAGCGCTCGACGAGCAGCCGGGTGATGTGCAGATCGAAGCCGGAGCTCGGGTCGTCGTAGGTCGAGATCGCCCCGGTCTCCAATAAGGCCCGATCGCGGTCGCGCAGCTCGACGCCGGGGAGCTCCAGCCGCACCCGCGCCCGGCTGCCGACCGTCGACACCGCCAGGCTGATCGGCCCCGCCCCATCGGGATGTCGGGCGATCGCGGCCTCGAGCAGGCGTTCGAAGAGCAGCCCCAGCTGGCCGTCGGCCCGGACCGACAGCTCGCCCGAGGGCGCCTCGAGCTCGATCGGGACGTCCGGATGGCGGTCGCCGACCCGGTCGACGCTCTCCTCGAGCAGCCCCAGCAACCCAACCGCCCGAAGCGTGTCCGGGCGGGCGCCCCGCGAGAGGTGCTTGACCTCCTCGATGGTCCCCTCGATGGAGTCCGCGTGGCGCTGGATCACCGACGCCGAATCCCGGTCGAACCCCCCGCTCCCGGGCGCGTAGCCGCGGATGACGGTCAGCGCGTTGAGCACCTCGTGGCGCAGCAGCCGGTTGAGCACCTCGAGCCGGTTGGCCTGCTGCTCGAGCTCGCGGCGCTGCCGGCGGATCCGGGAGGCGTAGAGGCCGGTGAACGTGCCCCCGACGCTGCCGCCGATGAGGAAGTTCGAGAGGTAGGCCCGCGAACGGACGGTCGCGAGCGCCGGCAGCTCGCCGCCCTCGGAACCGAACAGGGTCAACACCGCGAGCACGAACATCGTGACCGCACCGATGACGGCCCAGGCGGCGACGGTCCGCACGATCCCCTCGTCGACGTCGGCGACCGCGAGCGCGACGCCGAACGCCGCGAGCCCGAGCCCGAGCATCAGCGGAATCAGGCCGGCGAAGAGGAACCGGATCGGGTCCTCGTAGAGGGCGAGCGTGACGGTGAACCGGGTCAGGAAGAAGCCGAGCCCGGCGATCACGAAGCCGCTGTAGTTCACCCGCGTGGCCATCGATTGGTGCGGCTTGGCGGGGGAGGGGCATAACCGTTCGCTGAGCCCGGGAGCGCGAGGCTAGAAGGTGGTGGGCGGGCAACGTGGCCCCATGGCCGATCCATCGGGCGGCGGCTCGCCGGACAGCGTCCCCACGGTCAGCTGCTCGCGCTGCGGCCGGGAGTGGGACCTGCGGTTCGAGCTCGAGACCCTGAAGGCCGGCAACGGAGCGCTCGAGCAGTTCGCGCTGGACCACGAACGGCACACCGGGCACTTCCCGGACGAGGTGACGCCGTGGGTCGTCGACTGCCGGCAGTGTCCCGACCGCGAGGGCTACCTCGCCGAGCGGCCGGCCCGCCGGTGGGCCGAGACCCACGCTCGACACACCGGCCACGCCGTCTCGCTCCAGCCGCCCGAGTCCCGACGCCCCGGCCGACCTCGTGGGCGAGCCGTAGCGAGTCGGCCGCCCGGAGGCACGCTTAACTGCCGAACCGGCGAAGCGCCAGCGTAGCCACATGAGCCTCGACGTCGACCTCGCCAGCCAGGCCACCCCGTTCATCGACCGCCTCGACGCGGACGGCATCGAAGCCATCCACGAGGCGTCGATGTTCATCATCGAGGAGTACGGCATCCAGGTCAACCACGAGGCGGCCCTCGAGCAGTTCGAGGCCGCCGGCGCGACGGTGGGCGAGAACAACCTCGTCAGGGCGGATCGCTCGCTCATCGAGGAGCAGGTCGCCCGGGCGCCGGCGTCGTTCACGCTGCACGCCCGGAACCCGGACAACGACCTGGCGATCGGCGACGGCGACACCTTCCGGGCGCCCGGCTACGGCGCGCCGAACGTCCGGACGTTCGAGGACGGCCGGCGCAGCTCGACGATCGCGGACTACGAGCTGTTCATGAAGCTGGCCCAGATGGAGGCCCCGATCAACGCCACGGGCTACACGGCCGCCGAGCCCAACGACGTCCCGCAGGAGGTCAAGCACATCGAGATGGTCAAGCGCTCCCTGGCGCTCACCGACCTCCCGGTGATGGTCTCGCCGTACGGTCGGGACCGGACCGACGCGAACCTCGAGATGGTGGGCCTCGCCGTCGGCGACGATGAGCTCTCGGTGCCCTACGCGATGGGGCTGGTCAACACCGTCCCGCCCCGGACGCTGGACACGAAGATGACCGGCGGCCTGCTGGGGCTGGCCGAGCGGGGCCAGGTGCCGATCGTCTCCTCGTTCATCCAGGCCGGCGCGTCCGGCCCCGGGACGATGGCCGGGTCGCTCGCGCTCGCGAACGCCGAGAACCTCATGGGCATCACGCTGGTCCAGCTGGTCAACCCGGGAAACCCGGTGGTCTACGGGATCCCCTCCTCGAACATCGACATGCGCTACGGCTCGCTGTCGATCGGCAGCCCCGAGTCGGCGCTGTTCGCGAGCTTCGCCGGCACGATGGGCCGGCACTACGGCGTCCCCTCGCGGGGCGGCGGGGCGCTGAACGACGCCAAGACGGTCGACTACCAGGCGGGGTTCGAGTCGACGCTCGTCAGCGCGGCGGCCACCTGGAGCGGCGTCGACGTGATGCTCCACGCCGCGGGCATCCTCGAGTCCTACTCCACGATCTCCCCGGAGAAGTTCGTTCTCGACTGCGAGCTGCTGCGCTTTCTCGACCGCTTCCAGGCGGGCTACGAGATCAACGAGGAGACGCTCGCGCTCGACCTCATCGGCGAGATCGACCCCGACGACCACTTCCTCTCGGAGTCGCACACGCTGAAGTGGGCCGGCGAGGCGTTCATGATCCCCGAGGTCGTCGACAAGCGCTCCCACGGCGACTGGCGGAACGACGGCGAGATGACGGCCTTCGAGATCGGCCACCACCGGGTCCAGGAGCAGGTCGAGGCGTACGAGCGCCCGGCGCTCGATTCCGACGTCGAGGCCGACCTCGACGCGCTGGCCGAGGAGCAGAAGGCGGCGATCCTCGACGGCGACTGAACGGCCGGGGGCAGGGCCCCGCCTCAGCCTACCTCGTCGAGCGCGGCCTCAACCTCGCGGACGGCCGTGGCAAGGTTCTCGATCTTCCCGTACGCCGCCTCACGGGGCAGCGGCTTCATGCCGCAGTCGGGCGTCAGCGTCAGCCGCTCGGCCGGGACGTGGTCGAGCGCCGACTCGATGTTGGCCCGGATCTCGTCGACGGTGTCCACCGCCTTCGCCTGGGTGTTCACCACGCCGAAGCCGATATCGAACTCGAGCGTCCGGCCCTCGAAGACCGCCGCCGGGTCGTCTGCACCGTCGCTGGCGAACTCGAGGTCGACCTCGTCGACCGGGAACTCGAACAGGTCGGGGATCAGATTCTGGTAATTGCCCGAGCAGACGTGGACGCCCAGTCGGACCTCCTCGGGGACGGCGGCGTCGATGCGCGTCAGGCACTCGTGGGCGATCGCGCCGTGGGGCGACATGCCCAGCGCCGGCTCGTCGATCTGGATCCACTGAGCCCCAGCGGCGGCCAACCGACCGGCCTCCGCGGCCACCAGGTCGGCGAAGTCGTAGGCGAGCTGTTCGACGTCGTCGTAGGCCTCGAGGCTGGCGAAGGAGGCCAGCGTGAACGGCCCCGTGATCGTGGTCTTGACCGGCCGGTCGGCGACCGCGTCGGCGAACTCGAAGTCCTCGACCAGCCACGGGACGTCGGAGGAGACCGTGTCGGTCACCGTGGGCATCCGGGCGTTCCAGCCCGAGCCGCCGCCGTCCTGGTCGTAGCCGTGCACGAACTGCGCGAAGTGCTCGACCATGCCGGTCCGCCGCATCTCGCCGTCGGTGACGACGTCGAGCCCCGCGCGCTGCTGGTCGCCGATACAGGCCTTCACGGCGTCGGCCTCGGCCTCCTCGAGGTCGACGGAGTCGTCCTCGGCAGCCAGCTCGCGCATCCGGTCGAGCCAGTCGGGCTGGGGGAAGCTTCCGACGACCGTCGCGAGCAGGAACGTCTCGTGGGGGTGGTCGGACGGCCGGAACCGGGCGTGGGGCATCGTGGTACCTGCTCGACGGCCGGGGCTGGAATAGCTTCCGCCCCTTGGCCACCGTCGCGTCCCTCGGTATCCTTTTGACGACGCATCCAGTACGGGCACCGGTATGCGCCGGGGGACCGGATGACGGACGAGTCGACGGTGCGGTTCCAGCCATGGGACGACGCCGGCCCCGTGGCCCCCGGCACCACCCTCCTCGAGGCCGCCCGGGAGCGGGGGATCGACATCGAGAGCCTCTGCGGCGGCGAGGGGCTCTGTGGCACCTGCAAGGTCGTCGTGGACGAGGGGGCCGACTGCCTGACGGCGCCGAGCCAGGCCGACGAGCTGCTGTTCAGCGACGCCGAGCTCGACGACGGCCACCGGCTCTCCTGTCGGGCCGCGGTCGACGCCGCCGGCGGGCAGGTCACGGTGACGGTCCCGAGCGCCTCCCGACAGACCGGCGGCGTCGTGCTCACCGAGGGCGTCGAGCGCGAGGTCGAGCTCGACCCCGCGGTCAAGCACTACCGGCTTGAGCTGCCCGCGCCGTCACTGGCGGCGAACGTCGCCGACCGCGAACGACTCCTCGACGGGTTGGCCGACGCCTACGACCTCGAGGTGACGGCGGTCGACTGGCTGGTCCAGCAGGAGCTCCCGAACCGGCTCCGCGGGAAGGCGACTCCGGACGGGCTGGCGGTGACCGCCACCGTCTACGACGACGCTGAGGTCATCGACGTCTCGCCGGGCCTCGACGAGGCGGTCTACGGGCTCGCCATCGACATCGGCACGACGACCGTCGCCGCCTACCTCATGGACCTGCGGAGCGGCGAGCGGCTGGCGGTCAGCTCGCGGCTGAACCCCCAGAGCCGGTTCGGCGGCGACATCATGACGCGGGTCCGCCACACGCGGCGGCAGGAGGATGGCCGCGAGGAGCTCCAGGAGGCGATCCTCGGGGGCGTCAACGACTGTATCGCCGAGGTCACCCGGGATGCGGACGTCGACCCCGACGACATCTACGAGGCCGTCTGCGTCGGGAACACGGCCATGCACCACCTGTTCCTCGGCATCGAGCCCTCCTACGTCGCGGGCTCGCCGTACGTCCCGGGCAATCACGCCGCCCTGCAGGTCAAGGCGCGAGAGCTCGGCCTCGACATCAACCCGTCCGGCTACGTCTCCTGGCTGCCCGTCAGCGGGGGCTGGGTCGGCCCCGACAAGGTGTCGGTGCTGCTCGTCTCGGGCCACTACCGGGGGGACGAGCTCACGGTCTGCATCGACATCGGGACGAACGGCGAGATCTCGGTGGGCGAACCGCGACGGGATGTGGGTGACCTCGGCGCCGGCGGGACCGGCCCTGGAGGGCGCCGAGCTCACCCACGGCATCCGGGCCCAGGCGGGCGCGATCGAGGCCGTCGATATCGACCACGAGACGTTCGCCCCGACCTGCGAGACGATCGGCGGCGAGGCCCCGATCGGGATCTGCGGCTCCGGCGTCATCGACCTCCTCGCCGGGCTGTTCGAGGCCGGCGTCGTCGACCGCCGCGGGCAGTTCCGTGACGGGGTCCGTGGGCATGAACGGCTCCGCACCAACGACGACGGCGTCCTCGAGTACGTCCTGGTGACCGCCGACGACGCGGGGGTCGACCACGACATCGTCTGCACGCAGAACGACATCCGGGAGATCCAGATGGCGAAGGCCGCGATCCAGGCGGGCACGCTCGTGCTGCTCGAGGAGCTCGACGTGGAGACCGTCGAGCGCGTCGTCCTCGCGGGCGGGTTCGGGAACTACATCGACCCCGAATCCGCGATGACCATCGGGCTCTATCCCGACGTCGACGAGGCCACCGTCGAGTTCCTCGGCAACGCCGCCGGCAGCGGCGCCCAGCTGGCGCTGTTGAACCGGGCGCACCGCGAGGAGGCTGACGCCATCGTCGACGAGGTCGACTACTACGAGATCGCCGGGACCGACCTCTTCCGGGACCACTTCATGGACGCGATGTACCTCCCCCACCGGGAATTCGAACGCTACCCGCGGGTGAAGGCCCGGCTGGAGGCGCTCCGAAGCGTCGACGACGTACCGACCTGAGCCGCAGCCTTATGCGACCGCCCACGGAAGCGCAGTCGATGCCGGGGATCGTCGCCTGCGAGGCGCTGTACGCACTCGTCGAGCGCTTCGCCCCACACGCCCCCGTCCGGTACCTCCCCGCCGAGCTCCACGAATTCCCCGTCAACGTGCCGCTCGAGGACGAGATCGGGCGGCGGGTCCAGGCCGCGATCGACGAGCTCGACGAGCCCGGCCGGGAGACCATCGTCGTCAGCTACGCGATGGCGGCGGACACCCGCGAGGGGCTCACGGCCGAGCACGCCTCGCTGCGATGTGCCGCCGACGCCGACTGCACCTCGACGGTGCTGCCGGACCGTGTCGACGCCTACGGGGAGAACAAGGCGCCCCGAACCTGGTACCTGACCCGGGGGTGGATCGACTGCGGCGTCGACGCCTACAAGCTCTATCGGGCCTATCTGGGCGACCTCGAGGGCCTCGTGGCCCGGTTCGAGACGGCCGTGGCCGAGCACCCGGACCTCCGCGTGGGCTGGCCGGACGGCGAGCGGTTCGCGCGGGCCGTCGACCGGCCGTCGCCGGTGGCCGCCGACCGGCTCGATGCGTTCTTCCGCGACGTCGTCGGCTACTACGACCGGGTCGTGCTCGTCGATACCGGTGATCTCCACCCGCTACACCACGAGTACGCCGAGGACGTCCGGCGGTTCGTCGCCCGGCTGCAGGCCGAGGGGGCCGACGTCGAGCTGGCGAAGATCGACGCCGACACCGACCGGTTCGAGGCGCTGCTTGCGGGCTGAGGCGGGGCTCAGCCCTTCCGGAAGATGCGGTACAGCGGGTGGTCCTTCGGCGGGCGGCGGTTCTCGCCCATCTGGGCCGCGTAGCCCACGTAGGCGTCGGCCAGCGACGTCACCTCGTACATCCGCGCGGCGTTGTGGACCGGGCCGTAGAGGTTGAAGTCCGCCCCGGCGAAGACGATGATCGAGTTGGCGACCGCCTGGCGCAGGAGCCGCGAGTCCTCGTGGAGCGGGTCGTGCATCTCCCAGCGGATCACCTCGTTGTGCGGGGAGCAGCCCGACGGGAGGCCGTAGCGGTCCTTGATCTCGTAGATCGCCTTCGCGATGTAGCCGGAATCGGGGATGTCGATGACGGCCGGGTCCACCATCACCTTCTCGACCCCGGCCTCCTCGGCCATCTCCAGGTTCTTCTCGAGGGCGTCGAACCGGCCCTGGAGCGTGAGGTTGCCGGTGTCGATGCTCAGCAGGACCGCCGCCTCGATGCCGGCGTCGGCCATGGCGTCGATCTCGGTCTGGGCCTGCTTGGTGCTCGATTCGATGGAGTTGTAGATGACCCGGTCCTGGATCCCGATCTCGCCGACGTGACGGGCGGCCTCGGCCCGGATGGACGGCGTCGGTCCGTCCATGAACATCGGCAGGTCACAGACCTCGGCCACGAAGTCGACGTGCTTGATCAGCGCCTCCGGGCTGTCGCCGATGACGTCCAGGATGGCGGGGTTGCCGGTCCGCTCGGAGACCGCCTCGACCTTGCGGATGGCTTCCTCGGCCGCTTCTTCGTCGAACTCGCCGGTCTTGGGGTCGTCCTGCAGCCGGTCGCCCTTGTAGAAGATGCTCCCCACCATGGCGGTCGGGGACTCGCCGGGCTGGCCGCCGAGTTCGACGCCCGCGATCTCGAATACCGATTGCTCCGCGTCGAACGTGAACACCCCTAGACAGTCGCGGAGTCGGACATTAACGCTTGCCGTTCGCCGGCGAGCGGGTAGCAATGCTTATCCGGCGGACGGGGGTATGTTCCGGTTGGTGAACGACCCCCATGCCTGACGACGAGAAGGACGAGTACCTCGATCAGACCGAGGACCGGGCGGGCGACGTCGACGACCCGCTCCTCCTCGACATCCAGGACGCGATCATCGAGCTGGACGATGAACGGACCGAGGAGCTGACGCTCCAGGCCATCGACGAGGGCTACAGCCCGCTGGAGATCCTCGAGGATGGGCTGACGCTGGGCGTCAAGACCGTGGGGGACCGGTTCGGCCGGGGGGAGGTCTTCCTGCCCGAGCTCGCGATGGCGGCGGACTGCATGCAGGCCGGCGTCCAGCACGTCGACCCGCTCCTCGCCGAGATGGAGATCGGCGACGACGACAAATCCGGCGTGGTGGTCCTCGGCACCGTCGACGAGGACATCCACAACATCGGGAAGAACATCCTCATCACGATGCTGAAGGCCAACGGCTTCGACGTGGTCGACCTCGGCGTCGAGGTGCCCAACGAGGAGTTCCTCACGGCCGTCGAGGAGCACGAGCCCGACATCCTCGGCATGTCGGCGCTGATGACCATGACGATGGACCACCAGGAGGAGGTCATCGAGCTGCTCGAGGAACACGGCCTCCGCGACCAGGTCAAGGTCATGGTCGGCGGCGCGCCGACGTCGCCGGAGTGGCGCGACGAGATCGGCGCGGACGGCTACGGGGACAACGCCAGCGCCGCTGTCACCGAGGCGGAACGGCTGCTCGAGGAACACCGCGAAGGTCGCCGCCAGCGAGCCTGACCGGCGCGGCCGACGGGGGACGATCGACGGCTCTTTCGACGACCGTAATAGCAACCGACCGGCCCGGAACCGGCCGACGGCTGGGGCGTCCCCATCATCCATCAGGACGCCGACCACCTCGCCCGGCAGTCGCTTGGCCGTCGCCGGCACCGGCTGAACCCGGCGTCGTCGGAACGCAGGTTTTTCCCCCTGGGCGCGGGAGGGACGTCCATGCCCCGCGTCGAGGTCACGGTGCCGGACAAGCTGCTCTCCGAGGTCGATCGCCTGGTCGAAGGGGGCGAGTTCGTCAACCAGGAGGAGGCCATGGAGGCGCTTCTCGGCGCCGGCATCTCCGCGATGGCCGGGCCGTCGTCCGCAGACGAGGAGCCCGCGGCCAGCCCGTTCAGCCAGGTCGTCGACGACCAGCAGGACCCCGCGATGCGCGGCGACCCCGACGACGAGGACTACACGTTCTGATCCGGGCGCGGCCTACAGCGGCTCGCCGCCGTCGATGATGCGGAGCGCCCGCTCGGCCAGCGCGGGCACGCCCGCCTCCATCTTCGGGTAGAGCGGATCGTCGGCGTCGCCCGCGAGGGACCGCGCGAAGAACATCTCCCCGAGCCCACAGAGCTTGTAGACCGCCAGCGCCCGGTAGAACCGGTCGTCGGCGTAGGCGAACCCCGTCGCCGACTCCCACCGGTCGACGACGTCCCCCCGGGATGGGTAGCCCTCCCGGGCGGTGAAGGTGGGCAGCAACGAGGGCAGCGGCGGGTCGGGGTCGCCGGGGTCGCGCCAGAACGACAGCAGCCAGCCCAGGTCCGTCCGGGGGTCGCCGAGCGTGCTCATCTCCCAGTCGAACACGCCGACGAGCTCGGGTGGGGTGCCCGGCGCGAACAGCACGTTGTCGAGCTTGAAGTCGCCGTGCACGAGGGCCGCGGGCGGATCCTCCGGGACGTTGGCCTGGAGCCACTCCATGACGTCGTAGAGGGCCTCGACCTCGCGCACCTCGGCCGTGCGCTGGAACGCCCAGGTGAGCTGCTCGGACCAGCGGCGGACCTGCCGCTCGGTGAAGCCCGGCGGGTGGCCGAACTCCTCGAGGCCGACGGCCTCATAGTCGACGCCGTGGACGGCCGCCAGGGCGTCGACGAGCTGGTCGCCGATCCGGGCGCGGGCCGACGGGGTCGCGAACCGGTCGGGCTCGGCCGTGCGGACGACGTCGCCCTCGAGGCGCTCCATCAGGTAGAAGTCGGCCCCGATGACCGACGCGTCCTCGCAGGCCAGCACCGTCCCGGGCAGGGGCACGTCGGTCCCCTGGATCGCGTCGATGACCCGGTACTCCCGCAGGACGTCGTGGGCCCGGTCGGCGGTCTCGCCGGCCGGCGGGCGCCGGAGCACGAGCTCGCGGGCGCCCCAGTCGAGCGCGAGCGTCTCGTTCGAGTGCCCCTCGCCGAGCCGGGACCAGCGCCACGTCTCGACCGGCCCGAGCCGCTCGGTCAGGTAGGCCTCGAGCGCGGGCTCGTCGACGAGCCGGTCGCGGTAGCTGCCCCCGTCGCCGGTCATGGCGGCCGTTCCCGCCCCGGCTACGAGTAACTACGGGGCCAACCTTATTCGCCGAGCCGTCGCAGTCGCGGCCATGGACTACGACGATCCGGCCGTCGGGACCGAGCTCGCCGAGCGGACCCGGACGTTCGTCGAGGAGGTCGTGCTGCCGATCGAGCGCGAGGTCGTCGGCCGGGGCCGCCCGGTCGGGCCGGAGACCGTCGTCGAGCTGCGCGACGCGGCCCGCGATCGGGACCTCTACGCCCCCCAGATGCCGTCGGCCTACGGCGGGCTCGGGCTCTCCTTCCGCGAGGCGCTCCCGGCGTTCGAGGCCGCCGGGCGGAGCCTGCTGGGGCCGCTGGCGACCCGGATCGACGCCCCCGACGAGGGGAACATGCACCTCCTCGAGCTCGTCGGCACCGATGCCCAGCGCGAGCGCTGGCTCGAGCCGCTCGTCGCGGGCGAGATCAGCTCGGGCTTCTCGATGACCGAGCCGATGCCCGGGGCCGGCTCGGACCCCAAGATGGTCCGGACGACCGCGACGCCCGACGGCGACGGCTGGGTCATCGACGGCCACAAGTGGTGGACCACGGGCGGCTCGGAGGCCGATCTCCTGATCGTCCTCGCGCGGACGGACCCGGACGCCCACCCCTACGAGGGCTCGTCGCTCTTCCTGGTGCCCGCCGACGCCGACGGCGTTGAGCTCGTCCGGGACGTCCCCCACCTCGGCGGCGCGATCACCGGCGGTAGCCACGCCGAGATCCGCTACGACGGCGTCCGGGTCCCCGAGGCGAACCTCCTGGGCACGCGTGACGCCGGGTTCGCCCACGTCCAACAGCGCCTCGGGCCCGCGCGCCTGACCCACTGTATGCGTTTCTCGGGGCTGGCCGCCCGGGCGCTGGCGATCGCCCGCGCCTACGCGACCGAGCGGGAGGCGTTCGGCGGCCCCATCGCGGAGAAGCAGGCGGTCCGGTTCGCGATGGCCGATATCGAGACCCGGCTGCACGCCGCGCGGACGATGGTCCGTCACGCCGCGGCGGCGATCGACGCCGGCGGGCAGGCCCGCACCGAGGTCTCGATGTGCAAGGTGTACACGGCGAACGCCGTCCAGGACGCCGTCGACCTCGCGGTGCAGACCTGCGGCGGCAGCGGCATCAGCAAGGACCTCCCGCTCGCGGACATGTACGAGGCGGTCCGGTCGTTCCGTATCATCGACGGCGCCGACGAGGTCCACAAGCGCGTGATCGCCCGGGACCTCTTCGCGGACGTGCCGACCGGGGAGCTGGAGGGGCTGCCCCGCTACGCCGGGTGACGGGCCGGCCAGGGGTGACTGAAAACCGGCTTTCAGCAACGCCAGCCGTTTTACGGACCCGGCTCGATCCGGTGCTCGAGCGGTCCTCGCGCGCCTCACCCCCATGAGCAAGCTCCTCCCGTCGACGCCCGACCTGTCGTCCCGCCGTGAGCCCGAGCCGCGCGTCATCGCCATCGAGGACGACGCGGCCGACGAGCTGTTCGAGGCGCTGGCCTCCGAGACCGCCCGGACCGTCTTCCGGGCCCTCCACGACGAGCCCGCCGCGGCGTCGCGGCTGGCCGAGGCCGCGGACACGTCCGTCCAGAACGTCCGCTACCACCTCGAGCAGCTCGGCGAGGCCGGCCTGGTCGAGGTGGCGGGCACCCAGTACTCCTCGAAGGGCCGGGAGATGGACGTCTACGCGCCGACCGACGAACCCCTCGTGATGCTGGCCAGCGGGGAGGGCGTGGAGTCGACCCTCCGCGGCCTCCTCGAGCGGCTGGTGGGCGGCGTCGCCGTCCTGGCCGTCCTGAGCGTGCTGGTGCACGCCCTGGTGGTCGGCGACCTCGCGTACCTCGACTTCACCGGCGCCGGCGGCACGGGCGGTGGCCCGGCCGGCACCCCGTTCGCGACGGGGGCCTTCGCGGGGAGCCTCGTCGTGCTCGCCCTGGCGCTCGGCTGGTGGTACCTGACCGGCAGTCGCTCCGGCCTGGCGGCGTGGATATGGGACCGCCCGGCGCTCAGCGGCCGGGACCTCGACACCACCGCCGACGCCCTCGTCCTGGCGGCCGTCGGCGCGGTCGTGGTCGCCCTCGGCTGGCTGGCTATCGCGACGTTCGACGTCGTGATCCAGCCCGTCGGCGGGTTCGGCCTCGCCCAGCTGCTCCCATTAGTGGTGATCGGCGGGGCGGCGGCCCACGCCTACGTCAACGACGGCCTGGTGGTGAGCTGGGCCGTGGTCTTCCTCCCGCTGCTCGCGCTCGGCCTGGCCAGCATCGGCCTCGGGCTCGCGGGCCAGGGGCTCGCCCAGCTCCCGGGCGCCATCGGCTACCCGGTGCTGCTGGCCTCGGTCGGCGCGCTCGTGCTCGGCACCGTGGGCTTCGTCGCGGGCGTCGGGCTGCGGGTCGTCGTCTCCTGGCTGGCGCCGATGGACGCCCCGGGCGAGGCGTGACCGCGCTCAGCCGGCCATCGGGACGTCGAGGCCCGCGTCGCGGTACACCTCGGCCATCGTCCGGACATCGGTCAGGCCGTCACCGCCGTCGGGCTCGGGGGTGGTGTCCGTGAGCACGCAGTGGGCGAAGTAGTCGAACTCCTCGCGGACCTCGTCGGCGCCCAGGCCCTCGAAGGTCGCCGCGCCCGCCGCGGTCTCGATCCGGAGCGTCCGGTCGGTCCGTGGCTGGAAGGCGTCGACGAGCTCGACCCGTCCCTCGCTGCCCGAGACCGCCAGCCGGGTGTCGGTCGGCCCGGTGAAGCTGGCGGTGAACGCGCCGTGGACGCCGTCGGGGAACTCGACGAGGAAGGCGACGGTCTCGTCGACCCCGGCGAACGGGCCGTCGCCGGCCGTCACGCCCGACGCCGAGACGGGGTCGGCCCCGAGCAGGTACCGGGCGGTGTTGAGCGGGTAGACGCCGACGTCGGCCAGCGCGCCGCCGCCCGCCAGCTCGGGGTCGAGGCGCCACTGGTCGGGCCCACGGCTCCCGCCCAGCACCGGGTAGGTGAAGTCGCCGTGGAGGTGGGTTATTCGACCGATACCCTCGTCGGCCAGGAACGCCCGCAGCCGGCGGACGACCGGATCCGTCTGCATCCGGTAGGCGGTCATCAGCGTCACGCCCGCGTCCTCGCAGGCCGCGACCAGCCGCTCGGCGCGCTCGACCGTCGCCTCGAGGGGCTTCTCGCAGATGACGGGCTTGCCCAGCGCGGCGGCCGTCTCGGCGTGGGGAAGGTGCAGCGCGTTGGGCGTCGCGACGTAGACCGCGTCGTAGGCGTCCGCGAGGTCGCCAGCCGCGTAGGCCTCGTAGTCGAGAAGCTCGCAGCCCTGCTCGGCGGCGAGCTCCCCGGTGCTTGGCGAGCCGCTGATGAGCACCGTCGGCTCGCAGTAGTCCGCGTCGGCGATCGCCGGGAGCACGACCCGTCGGGCGAAGCCCCCGACGCCGACGACGGCCAGCCGGACCGTCCCGTCGGGTCCCGTGTCCCAGTCGCGCTCGTCGAACCGCTCGAAGTCGGCCGGGAACTCCATGGGGAGACCGACGGCCGGGGCCGCCAAAAGCGTGGGCGCCGGATAGCTCGATTCCGTTGCAGAGCCAGGGTCCGGACTTGCGGCAAGAAAGTCCTTAAGAGGCGATGGCCTCTCTAGCGGCAGGGGCCACTGCCCCGGCGGCCAGCATGACCGAGGACCGAAACCAGCACGCGAGACGAACTCGAGGAGCAGCTCCACGAGCTGGGCCGCCTCAACGACGTCATCCTGGAGATCAACCGCGCGATGATCAACTCGAGGACCCAGGCGGAGATGGAGGTCGCCGTCTGCGAGACGTTCGCCGGCTCCGACCCCTATCTGTTCGCCTGGATCGGGACCGTCGACGCGGACGCGGGGACGGTGACGCCCCGCGCCTCGGGCGGCGTCGAGCAAGGGTATCTCGACGGGATCGAGATCACGCTCGGCGACGACGCGACGGCCCATGGGCCCTCGGGGCGGGCGGCCATGACGCGCCAGCCCCAAGCCGCCCAGAACATCCCGGAGGACCCCGCGTTCGAGCCCTGGCGGGAGTCGGCGTTGGAGCGCGGATACCGATCGAGCGCGGCGTTCCCGCTCCTCCTCGACGACGACCTCTACGGGGTCTTGAACCTGTACGCGGACCGGGTCGGGGCGTTCGACCCGGACGAGATGTCGCTGCTGGCGACGCTCGCGGAGGACATCGCCTTCGCGATCGACGCCCACCGGAACCGGGCGGCGCTCGAGCTGAGCGAGGAACGGCTCAGCCTGGCCAGCGAGGCCGCGAACGTCGGCGTCTGGGACTGGCTCGTCGACGCCGACGAGCTGATCTGGGACGCCCAGATGGAGCGGCATTTCGGGCTAGAACCGGGGACCTTCGAGGGCCGCTCCGAGGACTTCCTCCGGCGGGTTCACCCGGCCGACCGCGAGGCCGTCAAATCGGCGATCGATGTGGCGATCGACGCGGCCGGCGGGTTCCAATCCGAGTTCCGGGTCGTCCGCGACGACGACACGGAACGGTGGCTGCTCGGCCTCGGCGAGGTCGTGACGGACGACGCGGAGACGCCGCTGCGGATGGTCGGCGTCAACATCGACGTCACCGAGCGGAAGGACCGGGAGCAGCACCTGCGGGTCGTCGATCGGGTCCTCCGACACAACCTGCGGAACGCCGTCAACGTGATCAGCGGGCACGCGTCGCTCATCGAGGCGGCGACCGAGGGCGAGGTCGCCGAGTCGGCCGCGACCATCATCGACCAGTCGGCAAGCCTGCTCCTACTGGCGGAGAAGGAGCGCGACATCGTGGAGGTGTTGATGGCGACGGACGACCGGGCCAATCGGCCGGTCGCCGAGGTGGTGCGCCGGGCCGTCGAGGCCATGCGGACACGGCACCCCGACGCCTCGATCGACTACCGGGTCGACGCCGTGACTGGTCAACGAACGACGGCGCGGCTGGGGGTCGCGATTCGGGAGCTCATCGAGAACGCGGTCGTCCACAACGACGCGGCTGAACCCGTGGTGACCGTCGGGCTCGCGGTCGAGGACGGCCGACCCATCGTCCTGGTCGAGGACGAGAGGCCGGCGATCCCCGAGATGAACGTGGGGGTCCTGACCGGCGAAGGGGACATCGGCCCGCTGTATCACGGCAGCGGCCTCGGCCTCTGGCTGGTCCACTGGATCGTCCAACGGGCAGACGGCACGCTCGGGTTCGAGCAGCTCGAGTCCCGGGGGAACCGCGTCACGGTGCGCCTTCCGCCCGTGGACACGGACTGAACCCGCGTCCCGGCAGCGCCGTCGCTATCCGATGAGGAGCGGTTCCGAAGGCCGAGTTATCGGCACGGGCGGTCGGGCATCAGTCGTCGGTCGTGGGGTCCTCGGAGACGTACAGCGAGTACGCCAGGACCGCGAACCCGGCCGCCGTCAACGCGCTGTTGATCAGCACGCCGGCCTCGAGGCCGACCTCGAGCAGTTGATCGACCCCGCCGCCGAGCGCACCGCCGAGGGTGATCAGCCCGAACGCGATCGCCAGCGCGCGGAGCGCCCGCGAGCCGGTCCGCCGGTAGGCCAGGTAGGCCAGGCGAACGACCACGGCGCCCAGCGTCAGGACCGCCAGCTTCGAGACGAGGACGAACGAGGCGAAGTCGATCATCGGAATCAGTTCCCGCGCGTGTTCTGGCATCGGCGTCAGTCGGCCAGCTGCTGGGACTCTTGGGTCTGCTCGACGCCGTCGCCGGGCACCAGCTTGTAGAGGGCCGTCAGGCCCCAGGCCGCCAGGCCGGCCATGATGATGTAGGACCGGATGGCCAGCGGGACGAGCGCCTCGTGGACGATCTGCCCCTCGCCGGTCACGGGGTGACCCGCGCCGAGGAGCATCTCGAGGAGGCCGATCACGACGACGCCCAGGATTACCAGGCCGCCGCCGACGTACATGCCGAACTTGTCCGCCGATGAGAGTTGTGTCATTGTTTTGAGTTGGTTTTGTCAGTGGGTGGTCAGCCGAGTAGCTTCTGCAGCCGCGGGCGGTTCTTGAAGAACGGCATCTCCTTGAGATACTCGTCGACCGCGAGCGTCTTGCCGGCCCCGAGGGCCACGATGGTGCCGAAGATCATGATCCCCAGCAGCTCGCCGGTAACGACGCCGTGGGCCCATCCGCCGCCCTCGCCGTTGATGAAGTAGAAGAACATCATCATGAAGGCGCCGAAGAACGCGGCCGTCCGCGTCAGCGCGCCGAGGATGAGTCCGGCGCCGATCAGGAACTGCCCGACCGGGACCATGAAGTTCACGAACGCCATCCCGGCCTCGCCGCTGAACATCGTGACGATCGGCCCGATGCTGGTCCCGGCGGCCGCCCCGCCGACGAACCAGCCCGCGTCGAACGGCCAGTTGAACAGCTTGTCCATGCCGGCGTGCAGCAGCCACCAGCCGGCCACGAACCGCAGCATGACGAGCCAGTAGGCCTGCCACGGCCCGGCCGTGTCGAACGATACCCCTTCGAACATCCCCGCTTTCGTTTGTGTGCTCATGATCTGCTTGTTGTCCCGAGTGGACGGTGATCGTCGCACTCTACGTCTGGTCGGAGTACCCCCAAGGAGATAAACCGGACAACCAGTTCTCAGCAGTTGAGAAAAGCCCGTATCGGGCACGACTGACCCGCATATCCGCCCGTAATCGCCGCACTGGAGTGCGGTAGTCGTCGAACCCGTGCGCATGGCTTCCACACGACTGGGTCGGCTCAGTGGGTCAGGGAGAAGGGGTCACCGGGGCGAGAGTGCCCCGGTGTCGGGGTTGCCAGCCCGTCCGAGGTCGGCGGCCGGGTCAGCGGCCAGCCGACCCCGGAGCGGGAGTCAGCACGGGTTCGAGGCAGTCGGTCCCACACGACAGGTGAAGCCCAATGGCGCTGTCGCCTCGACCCATGCAAGTGGACCTTCGTCGGGCGTGGCAAATGCCGCGCCGACGGTTCCCATCGAGTGACAATCTGGGTTCGGCTTATGACAGTCGCCCATGCACGCCAGCGGTCCCGACCGACTCGTGGATCGCTCTGCCGGCCGAGGTCCCCGAGACGCCGACGGCCGAGATCCCCGACCCCTAGAGGGCGAACGACGCCCCTATGGAAGATCCAGCACCTCGAGCCCCAGCAGCTCGCCCCGGGGCTCGGTGACGTAGGCGAGCTGGTCCTCGTCGAAGACCTCGGCGACGAGCGGGCCGACCGTCCACCCGCCCCCGTTGGTCGGGTCGACGTTGACGTAGAAGCGGTCGGCCTGCACGGCGGTGGCGTCCTCGCCGACCGGCATGAACCGGATCCGGTGCCGCCCGCTCGCCCCGCTCTGGACGCCCGCGTGGCCGCCCTGCTCGTTGTCGAGCACCTCGGCCGCGACCGCCAGCTCCTCGCATTCCAGCCGGACGAAGTCGCCAGCGAGCAGGTGAACGAGCCGGTCGCCGAGCTGGGCCATGGTCACCGTCCCTTCCGCCCGGGACGGTATAGTTCTGGAGGCTTCGTGGGCCCGGTCATCGGCGTCAGCGGTGCAGCAGGCCCGCCACCAGGCGCCGCCAGCGGGTCATCAGGTCGGAGGTGGCGAAGGCGTAGCGCAGCCGGCCGACCAGCCCGCGGTCGGCGATCGACTGGTGGGCCACGATCTCGTCGTGGAGGTCGTTCCCCACGTAGCCCCAGTGCGCCGCGTCGTTGTTGCGGCTGATGTGGATCTTGCAGGCCCCGACCGACGGCGCCGGAGCTTCGCAGATCGGACACCGGTAGAGCGATTCGCTCGGCTCATCCGGCATCGCTAATCAGTCGGTCCGGCAGGTCATGGGCCGGGAGGCCGAGCAGTTGTACGGCGGGGACACGATGCAGTCGTACGGGAACATGGGCGTGGGAGGTTATCACTGTCGGGGTGGGGCGGGGCCGCCGCCAACCAGCACCGTCCAGCCGGTAGTACAGCCACGGCGAGTCACGTCGCGAGGCCGGTGGCAACCGCGGCGCCGACGGCGAGGAGGGCCAGCGCCGCCATCCAGCCCGAGACGGCAGCGTCGGACAGGCCGACCACGCGGCCGCCCAGGTCGATCAGCCCGAGCTGGACGACCGTGATGTTATAGTAGTAGCCCGCGGTCATCAGGGCAACGAAGAGGCCGTAGCCGAACACAGGCGGCCAGTCCCGATCGGCGACGTACTCGAACAGGCGCACGGTACTGACTGACCAGTGACCACCGACGGGCGCGACTTATGGCTTGCTTCGAGGCGTTTAGTCCGCTGTGACCGTCTCCTCGCGCCGCGGCAGCGTCACGCCGCCGGCGAGCAGCGTGCCCGCGCCGGGCACCCGGGGCGCGAGGTCGAGCCGATCGAGGACGTCCCACGTCGTCGCGGCCGCGGCGGAGAACGTCGGCATGCCGAGCCGGTCCTCGGCGGCCTCGAGCGACCGGAGCGACGGCATCTGGACACACGAGGAGAGCACGAACGCGTCGGCGCCGGCGGTGTCGACATCGGCGGCGTGCTCGAGCAGCTCGCGCTGGTCGAGCCGGGCGACCTCGAGGTTGTCCGGACACTCGAGCGTCTTGTAGTCGACCACCTCGACGCCCGCAGTCTCCTCGAGGTACTCGACGACGGTCCGCGTGAGTTCCTCGATGTAGGGCGCGACCAGCGCGATCCGGTCGGCCTCGAGCGCCTCCAGCGCCCGCACCAGCGCGCCGGCGCTGGTCACGACCGGGGCCGGTCCGCCCTCCTCGCGGGCGATTGCCTCGAGCGTCGATTCGGACTCCCGATGGTAACCCGGCCCCTGGGCCATGATGCCGATGAGGCAGGCGTAGGCCTGGACGTCACACCGGGCGTCGGCCAGTAGCGCGGCGCAGTCCTCCGACTGGCTGTCCATCCGCTCGAGCTCCTCCTGGGTCACCGACTGCATCCGCATCCGGCTCGAGTGGAAGGTGAACGCGTCGCCGTAGAGCTCGGCCCGCGCCCGGAGCATCGCCGGGATCTCGGTCTCCATCGTGACGTTCGACGACGGCACGATCATCCCGACGCGGAACGGGTCTGTCATGGGGTGGCATGGGCCCGCCGCCGCCTTAGCGGCTCCGGCCCCGCCGAGAACGGCCGGATTCCCCGCCGCGCCAACACCTATGGCGCCCGCCGTGTCAAGGTCGGCCATGGAGCCGAAGGTCGCCAAGCTCGGCCACGTCGCCTACCGCACGCCCGACCTCGAGGAGACGGCCTGGTTCTTCGAGGAGCTGATGGGCCTCCAGGCGGCCGAGCGGACCGAGGACGCGGTCTACCTCCGGGGGCTACGGGACTGGGAGCACCACACGATGAGCCTGCGGGCGGGCGGCGAGGCCGGCGTCGAGCACGTCGCCTTCCGGACCGAGGAGCCCGAGCACGTCGAGGCGTTCGGCACGCGGTTCGAGGGCCAGGGCCTCGACGTCGAGTGGCTGGACCCCGGACGACGTCCGCGCGGTCGGCGAGTCGGTGCTCGTCGACGCCCCGGGCGGTCACCCGTTCCTGTTCTACTACGACGTCGAGAAGCCCGAGGCCCCCAAGGAAGTTCGCTCCCGCCTGCACAACCGTCGGTACAGCCCGGCGGTCGCGAACCGCGTCGCCTGTCGGCGCATCGACCACGTCCACGTGCTCGACGCCGCTGGCGACCCCTGGCCGACTGGTTCACCGACGAGCTCGACTTCCGCACGAACGAGCGCTTCCAGTCCGAGGACGGCAGCTTCTGGGGCTGGTGGCTCTCCCGCACCGCGCTGCCCCACGACATCGGGATCCACAAGAACGAGGACGGCCCCTCGTTCCACCACGTCAGCTACCACGTCGACCACCTGCGGGACCTCTGGGACGCCGCCGACATCTGCCGGGAGCACGGCATCGCGCCCGACGGCGGCCCCGGCAAGCACGCCATCACGAACGCCGACTTCTTCTACGTGATCGAGCCCGCCAGCGGCATCCGGATCGAGCTGTTCGCCGGGCCGGGCTACCTCAACTTCGAGCCCGACTGGGAGCCGATCGACTGGCAGCCCGACGACATCGGCACCGAGCTCGACCACCAGTGGATCGGGACCCAGTACTCCGAGGACTCGATCCCGTACGTGGAGCGGTAGGGGCCCCGCCGGGTGCCGCCACCCGTACCTACATGGCCCGGAGGCGACAGCTACCAGCCATGGACCTCGGCATCGACGGCGACGCGGCGGTCGTGGCGGCCTCCTCGAGCGGGCTCGGGCGGGCCTCGGCGAAGGCGCTCGCCGAGGAGGGCGCCGACGTGGTGATCAACGGGCGGACGCAGGCGACCCTCGAGGAGACGGCCGCCGAGCTCCGTGAGACGGCGGCGGGCCGGGTCGTACCCCACGCGGCGGACCTCACGGACGCCGACGCCTGCGCGGGCCTGATCGACCGGGCCGTCGAGGAGTTCGGCGGCCTCGACCACCTCGTGACGAGCGCCGGCGGCGTCCCCAGCGGCGCCTTCCTCGAGACCGACGACGCGGACTGGCAGGCCGCCTACGACCTGCTGGTCAAGAGCGTCGTCCGGCTCTGCCGGACGGCCGCCGACCCGCTGCGCGACGGCGGCGGCACGATCACCTGCATCACCTCCCAGAGCGTCAAGGAGGCCATCGACGACCTCGTGCTCTCGAACGCGGTCCGGATGAGCGTCGTCGGCCTCGAGAAGACCCTCTCCCGGGAGTTCGCCCCCGAGGTGCGGGCGAACGTCGTCATGCCCGGCACGCACGCGACCGCCCGGATGGAGGAGATCGTCGAGCAGCAGGTCGAGCGGGGCCAACACGACAGCTACGAGGCCGGCCTCGAGGCCTGGACGGCCGGCATCCCGCTCGAGCGCATCGGCGACCCCGAGCGGTTCGGCCAGGTGGTCGCCTTCCTCGCCTCCGAGCCCGCGAGCTACGTCAACGGCGAGGCCGTCATGGTCGACGGCGGCGACTCGCGGTCGACCCTCTGAGATGGAGCGCATCGACGCCTTCGGGCACGCGCTGACCGAGCCGTTCTACGAGGAGCTCACGTCGAACCACGACTTCCAGGGCCTCGCGGGCTCGCCGGCGTGGCTCTGGGACGTCGAGCGGTTCGAGGCGGACATGGACGAGCTCGGGCTCGACCGGATGGTGCTCACGCTCGCGCTGCCGCCGATCTGGCGCGGGATGGATCCCGACGACGCCCGGCCGCTGGTGCGGCTGGCCAACGACGAGCTCCGGCGGCTCGCCGACGAGCACCCCGACCGCTTCATCCCGGTCGGCACGATCCCGTTCGGCGAGGACGCCTACCGCGACGAGTTCGACCGCTGTATCGATGAGCTGGGGATGGCGGGCGTCCAGATCTTCTCGAACGTCGACGGCGAGCCGATCGACCGGCCGCGGTTCGAGTGGTGGTACGAGCGCGCCGAGCGCCACGGCGTGCCGCTCTGGCTGCACCCCCAGCACCACGACTGGTACGACTGGGCCGCAGAGCGGATGGACCACCGGCTGTTCGGCTGGCCGTTCGACACGACGCTCGCGCTCAGCCGGCTGGTGTTCAGCGGGCTCACCCAGGCGTACGACTTCGACCTCGTGACCCACCACGGCGGCGGGATGGTGCCGTTCCTCGGCGCCCGCATCGACATGTTCTACGAGACCCGGCTGGCCTATCCCGACAACTACGACGCCGACCTGCCGGCGTTCGACGGCGACCCGAGCGACCAGTTCCGGGAGACGTTCGTCGGCGACACCGCGCTCGACGGCTCGGTCGCCGCCCTCGAGTGCGCCCGGTCGTTCTACGGGTCGGGTCGCGTGGTCTTCGGGACCGACTACCCGTTCGGGCCCGGGCGCGGCCGGGCGAAGGCTGAAGCGGCCATCGAGTCGATCGAGGCCGCCGACCTGACCGACGAGGAGCGTGCGGCGGTCTACGGCGGCAACCTGCGGTCGCTGCTCGAGTGAGCCGGCGCCAGCGGCTCAAGCACCGACCGTCGTCGCCCGCTCGACCACGTCCTCGCCGTAGCGCTCGGCCAGCGCGTCGTGCTGGTCCGGGCGGTGGGCGTAGACGTCCTGGAACAGGCTGATCGGCGTCATCGCGGCCTGGTAGGTCGCCTCGTCCCACATCCGGTCACGGCTCAGCTCGACGTCGATCCCGTCGATGCGGAGCGTCGTCGACTGGGTGATCGCGATCGCGCCGCGGCCGGCCGCCTTCGCCGCCTCGAACTCCGCCATCGAGTCGACCATGTCGTCCATGCTCGGGACGTACGCGGCCAGGTCGAGCAGCGCCTCGGCCAGTTCCGCCTCGTCGGCGAACCGCCGCTCGTCCCCGCCGACGCGGAGCTCGAAGCCGTCGTCGGTCGCCTCGAGCGACAGCCGGTCGCCCTCGTACACCTGGACGCCGTCCGCCTCGCGGAGCTCGACCTCGCGACCGTCGAGCTCGAGCAGCCACCGGCCCGTGGGCGGCGGCAGCGGCGCCTCGTTCGCCGTCTCAACCTGGCCCGGGGTGAGCGACCAGATGCCGAGCATCCCCTTCGCCCGGTTCGCGGCCATCCGCTCGCGGTAGCCCGCCTCGTCGCGGATGTCGTCGTAGGGGCCGTCGACCGCGATCAGGCCCGCCGCGCTCGCCCCCCGTGAGGTGTTGTGGCGCAGCTCCGGCCACGGCGGCAGCTCGCCCGTCGGCGTCATGCCCCGCAGGTCCTTCGTGTAGTCGACCTCGCCGTCCACCAGCATGAACAGCCGCTCCAGCGTGTTCGTCGGGTTGCCGATCGCCCCGCGGAGCTCGCCCATGGCGAGCTCGGCCTGCGCGCTCTCCACGATCACCGACATCGAGAGGCGACCCCTCGGCCAGGCCGTGCTCGGCCTCCACCATCGCGAGGCACTCGTCGGCCTTCTTCCAGTCGTCGAGGTCGCCGACCTCCGGGATCACGAAGCCGTCGAGGTGCTCGACCGCGCCGCGGTCGGGGTCGGCGAGCCGCCGCATGTGCTCGAAGCCCCGGCGGCGGGTGGCGGGGTCGTCGCGGTGCCAGACGACCCGCGGGTGGATCTCGCCGGGGAACTCGGCGCCGCCCGCCGAGACGACCTCGATGATGTTCTCGACGCCCTCGTCGCGCATCGACGGCGCGGTCGCGTCCTCGTTGTCCGGGACCCAGACGTCGGGCGCCTGCAGGCCGCGGAGCCCGATGGCGCCCCGGAGCAGCTTCGCGGAGTCGTCCGCCCCCTCGACCGCCGTCGGGGAGGTGAAGAACGTGCGGACGAACTCGCGCTCGTCGCCCGCCGCCGAGGGGTGGGCCTCGGGGGACTGGGAGGTGGTCTGGGCCGTCATGGGGTTCCTCAGTCATCCCCCGACGTGAGCGGCGACTCCTCGCCCCGGGCGTACCCCGCCGAGCGCTCGATGCGATCGCGGGCCTCGGCGTCGAAGCGCGTCTCGACGTCCTGGTAGTGGCTCACGAACGAGAGCGCGTGGTGGGACTCGGTCTCGTGGCCGAGGTAGCGGTCCTCGAGGTCGAACTGGGCGCCCTCGTCGTTCTCGGCGGCGTTCCGGAGGTCCTCGTAGACGTGGTAGGCGCCCGAGTGGAGCGCGAAGAGCGTCACGAAGATGTAGCGGTAGCCGAGGTCGCCCAGCTCCGCCCACGTGAGCGGGTCGTCCTCCTCGGACCAGGCCATCGACGACGAGTAGTTGAAGGCCAGGTCGAGCTCGGGGTGGGTCTCGTGGATGGTCTCGGCGTACTCGACGGCGTCCTCGCGGCTCGGGTCGGGCATCTCGGGCCAGACCAGGTCGACGCCGCAGTCGGCGTAGAGCCGGCCGCGCTCGAGGTGCTCCTCCCAGTCGCCGTTCGACGAGCCGTAGGCGTCGGTCCGGGCGATGATCACCGTGTCCTCGGACTGCTTGGCGTCGATGGCGGCCTCGAACCGGCCGCGGGCCGCCTCCCGGGAGACGATCTCCTTGCCGGCGATGTGGCCACACCGCTTCGGCGAGGTCTGGTCCTCGATGTGGATCGCGGCCACGCCGGCCTTCTCGTACTCCCGGACCGCCCGGCGGACGTTCTGCACGCCGCCGTAGCCGGTGTCGGCGTCGGCGATCACCGGGAGCCGGGTCGCCTCGACGATGCGCTTGGCGTTCTCCACCATCTCGGTCATCGTCACCAGCTCGAGGTCGGGGAAGCCGAACTGGCCCAGCACGGTCGAGTAGCCCGACATGTAGACGGCGTCGTGGCCCGCCATCTCGGCGAGCCGGGCGTCGAGCGCGTGGTAGAGGCCGGGCGCGAACACGAACGGCTCGCCCTCGAGCAGCTCGCGGAACTCCCGGGCGGCCGGGTTGTCGACGTCGCGGACGTGGGGGCGCTGGTCGAGCTCGTCGGGGTGCACCGTCAGCGACCCCCGCGGCGGCCCAGCGTTCTGAGGTGGCCGACCAGCCCGTCCACGCGACGGCGGATGGGATCGGACGGTTCGTTATGGCGGTCCGGACGCTCGTCGGTTCGGGTGATGGCTGGAACGAGCGGCGCTTCTGACTGGCGTTCGTATCGGGTCTCGCGGTCGGTCATGTGGGTGATGGGTCTCGTCGGTGGCGGCGGGTGCTCGGCGGTCGGTGCTGGGTCGGGGTCGATCCCTCGGGGAAGCCTGCTACGCACATGGTGTCTGGTCAGCGAGCAGGGGTCGTTAAGAAGTTAATGGTTTATAATGATATTACTGTTAATATCCCCTTGTTTGGTTCGGCGTCACACGGACCGGCTCGGCTCCCGGCGCGGTCGCAAGAGTGATGGCCCGCATGTGAGTTCGCCAGCCTGCGAAGCCCACCCATGACCGCCGCTCCGACTACCGGCCGCCTGCGCTCGCTGCTCGGCGGGCGCGACCCGGCCTGGCTCGCGCTCCCGGCGGGCCTGCTGGCGGCGGCGCTCGCGCTGACGGTCCTCCCGCTGCCGGCGCCGATGGCGACGATGATCGCCATCACGCTGTTCGCGATCAGCCTCTGGATCGGCACGCCGGTCCCGCCGTGGTTCACCGCGCTGGTGGCGATCGGCCTCATCGGGGTGAGCTTCTCCTCGTCGCTCGCGCTCACGGGCTTCCAGTCGCCGGCGACCTGGCTCGTCGTCTTCGGCATCCTGGTCGGCGAGGCCACCCGCGCGAGCGGCGTCGCCGACCTCGTCGAGCGGCTGGCGCTCTCGCGGGTGCCCGAGCGGGCGCTCGGCGACCCCGAGGCCACCTACCGCTACCTCCTAATCGTCCTCTCGTTCGCCGCGCTCGGCTTCGCCGTCCTCGTCCCCTCGGCGCTGGTCCGCGTGCTCATCCTCGGGCCGATCCTCGTCTCCGTCGGCGAGGTGTTCGACGAGCGCCGGCCCCAGCTCGGGCTGTTCCTCGGGCCGCTGTTCGCCACCTACTACGGCTCGACGGGCGTGCTCACGGGGGCGCTCCCGAACATCGTCATCACGGGCATCGTGGAGAACACCGCCGGGGTCGCGATCAGCTGGACCGAGTGGGCGCTGTGGCTCGGCCCCGTGATGGGCATCGGCCGAACGGCCTCGATCATCGCCATCGCCTACGTCCTCTACCGGCCCCGGGACCCCGATGGGTCGGTCGACCGCGTCGAGGACGCCTCGAGCGCGGTCGGCCCGTCCGAACGCCGGATGCTCGCCTTCCTCCTGCTCGGCGTGGCCGTCTGGGCCACCGACGCCGTCCACGGGCTGCACCCGGTCTACGGCGCGCTGCTGGTCGTGCTCGCCGCGTTCGCCCCCCGGATCGGCGTGGTCGGGATGGACGCGGCCGCGGACGCCGACTACACGGTGATCTTCTTCATGGGCGCCATCTTCGCCATCGCGGCCGGCCTCCAGGAGACCGGGTTCACCGCGCTCGCCGCCGGCGAGCTCCTGGCGCTGCTGCCGCCCGACGCCTCGCTCGGGGTCGTGCTCGTCGTCGTCGCCCTCAGCGCGCTGGCGCTCGCGCTGGTGATGGAGGGCATCGCCGTCGCGAGCGTGCTCACGCCGACGCTCGTCTCGTTCGTCGAGGGCGCCGGCGTCCCCCTCGAGCCGGTCGTGATGGTCGAGGCCATCGCGCTGAACACCTACTTCTTCCCGTACCAGTCGGCCGTGATGGTGGCCATCCTGAGCCTCGGGGTCGTCGACGTCCGCGAGCTGATCCGGATGGCCACGGTCGCCTCGATCGTCACGCTGCTCGTCCTGCTCCCGGTGCAGATCGGGCTGTTCCTCTGGCTGGGCTGAGCGGGCCGCTTAACCCCCGCCCGCGGCTCCGACGCCCATGGACGTCATCCACACCGCCCTCTGGGTCGAGGAGATCGACCGGACGCTCGCGTTCTACCGGGACGCGCTCGGCCTCGAGCCCACCGACGAGTTCGTCGGCGGCGACGGCTCCACCAACGTCTTCCTCGCCGGCGACGACGGCACCGAGCTCCAGTTCAAGTACTACGCCGACCGGCCGAACGACCCCATCGAGCCCTCGGGGTTCGCCCACGTCGCCCTGGGGGTCGACGACACCGACGCGACGGTCGAGCGGCTCGTCGAGGCGACCGGCTGCGAGGTGCGCCGCGGGCCGCTGGATTCGGCGGGGGCGGACGCCCGGGTCGCGTTCGTCGAGGACCCGGACGGCTACGTGGTCGAGCTGGTCGGCCCCCTGCCTGAGCGCGGCGGCTACGACTCGGCGTACGGCGCCATGGCCTCGCGCAGGTCGTCGGGGAGCGCCGTCGCCCGGTCGCCGTCGACGGGGACGCAGGCCCGCTGCTCGTAGGCGGTGAACGCCACCGAGCCGTCGGCGGCGACCGCGGTGTAGTCGAACCGGACGCTCCGGTCGCCGAGGTCGGGCGTCAGCTGGACGGTGACGGTCTCGCCGGCCCGGACGGGCTGCTCGAACTCGACGTGGAACTCGACGATCGGCAGGCCGTAGCCGTGCTCGCCGGTCAGCTCCCAGAACGGGAAGCCGATCGACTCCATGAACCGGTCGGCGACGTCGTGGATCGCGACCACGATGTCGGGGTAGTGGGCGATCTGGAACGGGTCGGTGTCGGCGAACCGGACCGTCCACTCGTGTTCGTACATCAGCCGACCACCCGGGCCGGCGGATACGTGGGAGTCACGTCGGCCGGTTCGCCCGATCGGGGCTTACGTGTTGTGGGCCCGGGCGGCCGGCCTGTCTGTTTGGCCGTTTTCAACACGCCTATGGCCCGGCCAAGCCCACCTTCAGGGGAATGAGCAACGACGACACCGACGAGCCGGTGGTCGTGGTCGGCGCCGGCCCCACGGGGCTGAGCTCGGCGCTGGCCCTCCGAGCCCAGGACGTGCCGGTCACCGTGCTGGAGGCGGACCCACAGGACCGCGTCCGCCCGGGCAGCCGGGCCATCTACGTCCACGGCGCCACGCTGCGGATCCTCGAGCGCGCCAAGCCCGGCCTCGGCCAGGAGCTCGCCGACACCGGCCTCGTCTGGCCCACCCGTCGCACCCTCTGGCGGGGCACGGAGGTCTTCAGCCGGACCTACGACTCCGCCCGGGAGTCCGACGGCCTGCCGCACTTCATCAGCCACCCCCAGGTCGACACCGAGGACCGCCTGCTGGCGGCCTGCGAGGACGCCGGCGTGGACGTCCACTGGGAGACGCCCGTCGCCTCGGTCGACACCCGGCCCGACGGCGTCACGATCGAGACCGAGGGCGGCGAGACCTGGGAGGCGCCGTACGTCGTCGGCGCCGACGGCGCGGAGGGCGTCACCCGCGAGGAGATCGGCCGGGAGTTCTCGGGCGACCGCTCGGAGAACTCCTTCGTCATCACCGACGTGGCCGAGGTCGAGGACGACCCGCGGCCGCCCGAGCGGGTCTTCCATTACGACCACCCCGAGATCGGCCGGAACGTCCTCCTGGTGCCGTTCTCCGGCGGCTGGCGGGTCGACCTCCAGTGCGAGGTCGACGACGACCCCGAGGCGTGGAACGACGAGGAGACCGTCGCCGACTGGGTCGCGAAGTCCCTCGGCGAGCGCTACCGCGACCGCGTCGAGTGGATCTCGACCTACCAGTTCCTCCAGGTCGTCGCCGACTCGTTCATCGACGAGCACCGCCGCGCGGTGCTGGTCGGCGAGGCCGCCCACCTGTTCCCGCCGTTCGGCGCCCGGGGCATGAACTCCGGCATCGCCGACGCCGACGTCGCGGGGACGGCGGTCGCCGAGGCGCTGGCGGCCGAGGGCGACGCCGAGGCCCGCGCGGCCATCGAGGCCTACGCCGAGGAGCGCGAGGCGGCGGCCGACTGGAACCTACGAGCGGCGAAGCTCGCGCTCGACCACCTCCGCGGCAACGGCGCGCTGACGCGCGTGAAGAAGTGGGCCGCCGCGCAGGTGGCGCCGTTCTACGAGCCGGCCGGCGAGTGGCTCGACATGGCGCCCTACGGCCCCCGCGGGGGGCCGCCGTCCTCGAGCGGCGGGAAGTACTAGCGGTTCGTCAACCCCGAACGAGGCGGTTCACGACCAGGCGGATAGGTGTCCAGTGTATCTCTCGTTCGCCGTCCGTCTGCGAGGGACAACGCGAGAGTGAACCATCGCCCCCGTGGCTCAACGGACCGGCGGCCCGCTTGCGAACCCCCGCCTGAACGAGATGGCCCGGGAGTAGTCCGCCTGCGTCAGCAGCCCCGTCAGACCCGGCTCGATCTCGACGAACGCGGTATCATTGCCGGACTGCTGGAGGAACGCCAGGGTGTCGAACGCGTCGTCCCCCAACGCAACCGTGGGCACCTCACGGGACATCACGTCCTCCACGGCGGTCGTCCCGCGCTCGCCCTTCTTGACCTTCTTGACGTCATCCAGGGACACCACGCCTCGGATGGACCCGTCGTCGTCGGTTACTAGATGGACGGTCTGTCTGTCCCGGAGCATCTGGACACCGTACTCCTCGATGGTCGTGTCGCCGTGCACCGTCGGCGGCTCCCGGGTCATGATATCGGAGACCCTGATGCCGTCGAGCAGCTCGTCGAGCAGCACGGTCCGGGACTCGGTCGTGGCGGCGCCGTAGATGAAGAAGGCCAGCAGGAGGAGGATGACCTGGAAGTTCAACACGCCGACGATCGCGAAGAGGAACGCGAAGATCACGCCGACCCGCCCTGCAATCCGCGTGGCCGTGGCGTACGGCCGGTTTCGGGCCAGCAACGCCCGGAAGATCCGTCCGCCGTCCATGGGGAACGCCGGGAGCAGGTTGAACGCCGCGAGGGTGACGTTCACGAGGGCGAGCCATCCGAGGACGAATCCCAGGACCTGGAAGCTGTTTGCGATGGCCAGCATGGCGACGTAGATGACGGCCCCGAGCAGCACGCTGGTGATCGGTCCCGCGATCGCGATCCAGAACTCGCGCTGCCACTCCCGCGGGATGGTCTTCAGGGCGGCCATCCCGCCCAGGATCCACAGCGTGATCGACTCGATCTCGATCCCGTACCGTAGCGCGACCCACGAGTGGCCGAGCTCGTGGACCGTCACGCTGGCGAACAGCCCGACGGCGGCCGCGAGGCCGATGATCCAGGGCGTGTTCCCCGCGCGGAGCCGGACGACGTCGAACCGCACCCCGCCGAGTCCTTCGATCAGGCCGGCGTAGAGCTCGATCTGCTGTCCGCTGCCGATCAACCAGGCCAGGATGGGGAGGAACACCAACAGCGAGGTGTTCACCCGGATGGGTATGCCCCAGATCTCGGCTACCGTGTAGTTCCGCATGGTAATGTGCGAGGGCTGGGAGCCCTTAGTTCACCGTCTTCCTGCCATCGCGAAGCCGTGATGAACGTGGGCCATTCGTCGTTGAAGCCAGAAGTATCTGAAACTGGATAGTTTCGAACTGATGGACGACTGGCCCCGGTACATCGCTGACCGGAATTGCTATCCCGAAGTTGAGAGGTATGTTGCGCCGGCCTCACCCTAGGGGAATCCGGCGTTTAGCCCGCGCGATCCGTCGGAAGAACGGGAGCCTCGATGCACTCGGTATCGGAACTGACTCGACAGCCGCTGCCGTTCCGACGGTTTCGTCGTGAATCTCCCCAAAGGGTTCTCCAGAGAGGGTATTGCAATCGGGTGGGCAGTAACCGCGTTACTGTTTGTTCGTCGATGGTTGGGCCGTCGCGGCCGGGGGGCGATGCGGTCACCCCCGACAGTTAATGTCGCGTCCCTATCATAGATTGCGAGCATCGGTGCTTGCGGGGAACGACATCGACAACGCGTCCACTGGGCTAGCTCGGGAACGCCTCGAACAGCTCCTCGACCTGGCCCCGGAGCAGCGTCCCCGTCGGCGACCGGGGGAGCTCGTCGACGAACGTGTACTGGCGGGGCCGCTTGTACCGCGCCAGCCCGTCGTGCTCCAGACAGTGGGCCTCGAGCGCGTCCGTCGAAAGCTCGCCCTCGGCGACGACCGCCGCGGCGACCATCTCCCCCCAGGTCTCGTTGGGGACGCCGACGACCCCGGCCTCGCGGACCTGCGGGTGCTCCTCGAGGACGGACTGGACCTCCTCGGGGTAGATGTTCTCCCCGCCGGAGACGATCATGTTGTCGATGCGGTCGATGATGATCGGGTAGCCCCCCGCCTCGACGCGGGCCACGTCGCCGGTCCGGAGCCACTCGGTTCGCCCCGCCGAATCGTCCGCGTCGGGGTCCTCGATGAACAGCGCCTCGGTGGCCTCGGGCCGGTCCAGGTAGCCGTCGGTCATCTGGAGGCTCCGGCCGATGACCTCCCCGAGCTCGCCGGGATCGACGACCGCCTCCGGGTCGGGCTTCTCGGGCGGATCGACCGTCTCGACCACCCGCACCTCCCAGAGGTACGACGACCGCCCGATGGTCCCCGGTTGGCGCTCCTGGTCGGCCGGGTCCGCGTAGGTGAGGTTCCCGACCCCCTCGGTCAGCCCGTAGGTGTTGATCAGGTCGGCGTCGAACACCTCGTTCACGTTCCCGACCAGCCGGTCGGAGACGATGGCGCCCCCGGTCCGGATGTACTCCAACGACCGCAGGTCGACGCCGAGGTCGCGCTGGGTCTCGACGAGCACCTCGAGCTGGGTCGGCACCGCCAGCAGCCCGGTTATGCCGTGCGCGGCGATGGCCTCGAGCGTGGCCTCGGCCTCGAACCCCGGCTGGATCACGAGCGTCGCGCCCGCGAACAGGTGGGGCACGATCCAGGCCTCGCTGGTCACCATGTGGTACCAGGGCGTGCAGACCAGCGCCCGGTCCTCGGCGTCGAGGCCCATCTCCATCACCGGCTGGACCGCCGCCAGCCAGGCCTGCTCCTGGTCGACGAGGATGCCCTTCGGCGCGCTGGTGGTGCCGCTCGTGAAGAAGACCGCCGACTCCGCCGGGTCGGTCCGCGGGCGGTCGGGGGCGTCGGCGGGGTCGCCGCCCGCGAGGAACTCCTCGTACGCTTCGTTCCCGCCGGCGCCGTCGATTCCGACCACGAGCTCGGGGTCGACCCGGTCGATCAGCGCCTCGGCGGTCTCGGCGAGCGCCTCGTCGTAGACGAGCCCGGCCGCCTCGGCGGTCTCCATGGAGGCAGCGAGCTCGCCGACGGCGCCGCGGGTCGACAGCTGGACGTTCGCCCGGCCGCGGCGCATCGCGGCCAGCATCGCCTCGACGACGCCGACCCGGTTCTGGGCCAGCACGGCACAGCGCTCGCCGGGGATTCGAGCCTCCAGCGCCCCCGCCAACTTGTCGACGCGGCCCGAGAGCGCCTCGTAGGTGAACGACCGGCCGTCGGGCGCGACGACCGCCTCGCGGTCGCCGTACCGGCGGACCGCGGAGTCGAACCCCTCGAGCGAGGTCTGCCGCTGCATACCCCCAAGGCCGCGACGGCGCCCTAATAACGTTTAGCTGGCGGCGAAGCCGGCCGGCCGGCTGGCTCAGGCCGGCGCGAGCCGGTCGGGGCCCTCGGTGACGCTCACGACGCCGTTGCCGAGCTCGACCAGCGCTGTCCGCTCGGGCCCATGCTCGAGCCGGCAGCGGGCGCCGTCACGGTCGACGCCGTCGACGCGAACCGTCACGCGGTACTCGCCGGGCGCGAGCGCACCCTCGACGACCCGGGACTGGCCCGGCGCGAGATAACAACGCTCGCCGATGTGGCCCTCGCCTTCGGGACCCTCGACGGTGACCCGCACGGAGTGGCCGCCGGCGTGATCGTAGTTCCGCACGCGGACCGCGTCGATCGCCGCCGGGGCGGCTCGCGTCGACGGCCGACCGGCGGCCGCGACGGCGTCTCTCGTCATGGACGGTCCTCCGTACCGCCGTATCAAAGTCCCGACGGAGGCTCAAACGGCGATTTCACCGAACGAAGCACGGCGATCGACCCCTACACCTCGTGGCCACAACCCCCTTAGGACGCCCCCGCCTCGACCCGGTCGATGCGCCGGGTCCCCGCACGCGCCCTCCTCCTGGTCCTGCTCGTGCTGGTCGCCGGCTGTGCCTCGGCCGTCGGCCCCGTCGCGACCCAGAGCCCGGCCGGCGACGCCCAGCGGGCGACGGTGATCGACGTGGTCGACGGCGACACCGTCGAGGTGCGCTTTCCCGACGGGAGCACCGACACGGTGCGGCTGCTCGGCGTCGACACGCCCGAGGTCCACGCCGCGAACGAGCCGGCCGAGTACGAGGGCGTCCCCGACACGTCGTCGGGCGCGGACTGCCTCCGCGGGGCCGGCCACGACGCGAGCGCGTTCATGACCGAGCGCGTGCTCGGGGCCACGGTGACGCTCGTGTTCGACCCGCTGGCCGACCGGCGGGGCAGCTACGGCCGGCTGCTGGCGTACGTCGAGCTCGACGGGACGGACGTGAACCGCCAGCTGGTCGACCGGGGCCACGCCCGCGTCTACGACAGCACCTTCGCCCGGTCGGACGCCTACTACGACGACGAGGCGGCCGCCCAGGCGGCGGGCCGGGGGCTCTGGATCTGCCGGACGCCGGCGACGGCCAGCCCGACGGGTAACGGGCCGCTCGGGCTCGTGGCGATCCAGGCCGACGCGCCGGGCGACGACAACGACAACCTCAACGGCGAGTACGTGGTGTTCGCGAACGCCGGCGACGCGACGCTCGAGCTGGGCGGCTGGACGCTCGCCGACGACGCCGGCCACGTCTACACCTTCCCGGACGGCACCTCGCTCGAGCCGGGGGCGACCGTGACGGTGCACACGGGCAGCGGCACGGACAACGCGACCCACCTCTACTGGGGTGCCGGCGGCGCGGTCTGGAACAACGGCGGCGACACGGTCGTCGTCCGGGCGTCAAACGGCACGGCCGTCCTCGAGCGGAGCTACGGCTGAGCGCCGCCCGGACGCTTTTGACCGCCGCCGGCCAGGGACTTTCATGGGAATCGCTGACACAGTCCGCCGGAGCTTCGTCGCCGGGCTGATCCTGCTGGCCCCGCTCGTCGTCACGGGCTACGTGCTCCGGACGCTCGCGGTGTGGACACTGACGCTGGTCGACCCGGTGGTCGCCGAGACCCGGCTGACGGCGTACACCGCGAACATCGAGCTGGTCGCGCAGGCCACGGCAGGCTTGCTCATCCTGGTCACCGTGGTGGGCCTCGGCGCGGTCGCCCGGTGGAGCGTGGGCCGGCGGGTGTTCGGCCGGATCGGCCGAGTGGTGAACCTCATCCCGCTGGTGAACGTCGTCTACGGGAGCGTCCGACAGGTGGCGAACGCGCTCGTCGAGCGGGAGACGGCGTACGACCGCGCGGTCCTCGTCGAGCACCCCCGCGAGGGACAGTACGTGATCGGCTTCGTGACGGGCGATAGCCCACCCGCGGTCGAGCAGGTCACGGGCGAGCCCGCGCTGAACGTCTATCTGCCGAACAGCCCGAACCCGACGGGCGGCCGGCTGGCCGTGCTGCCGGCGTCGCAGGTCCACGAGATCGACCTCAGCGTCCGCCGGGCGCTCCGGCTGGTCGTCACGACGGGGATTGGCGCCGAGGACGAGGCGGGGCTGCCGGCCGACCGGGCCGGCGCGTGAGGCGTCAGGCGAACTCGACGGCGTCGACGGTCGTCGTCTCGCCGAACAGCCAGTCGGCGTGCTCGGTCGCGTACGCCAGGTGGTCGGCCTCGAGGTAGCCCAGCGCGTCGGTCACGAGCACCGGTCGGTAGTCCCGCAGCCCGGCGCTGCCGGCCGTGTGGAGCACGCAGACGTTGGCGAGCGTCCCACAGATGAGCAGGTCGTCGATGCCGTGGCTCTCGAGATAGCCCTCGAGGTCGGTCCGGTAGAACGCGTCGTAGGTGTGCTTCTCGACGACGTGGTCGCCGTCGCGGACGTCGAGGTCGGCGTGGAGCTCGGCATCCCAGCTGCCCTCGACCACGTGCTCGCCCCAGCGGTCGAACTCGTCGTAGTAGTGGGCGTCGTCGAACTGCTCGGGCGGGTGGACGTCGCGGGTGAAGACCACCGCGGCGCCGGCGTCGCGGGCCGACCCGATCACCGTGTTCACCGGCTCGAGCGCCGCCTCGCTCGCGGGGGCGTGGAGGCTGCCCTCGGGGTGGCAGAAGCCGTGCTGCATGTCCACCACGACCACCGCCGTTCGATCGGGGTCGAACGCCATGGTGAGCGGTTGGTTCGGGACGCCGAAAGCCCTTGCGGGAACCGCCAACGCCGCGGCAGACAGCCTTTTGCCGGTCGGGTCGTAAGCCGGCGCCATGCAGTGGCGCGCGGCCGGGTCGGTGTTGGCGGCCCTGCTGCTGATGCTGAGCGCGACCGCCGGTCCCGCGGCCGCCGCCGACCGCCGCGGCCGTCGGCCTCGACTGGGCTGGAGGTCCCCGCGTCAACGAGCGTCAACCACACGCCCGACGACCCCGAGACCGACGTCATCGGCTGGGAGGCCGGCTACTGGCACAACGAGTCCATCGCCGTCAACCAGTCCGACGGCCTCAACGCCTCCGAGCTGAACGCCACCGTCGCCCGCGCCATGGCCCGCGTCGAGGTCGTCCGGGGGCTCGAGTTCCAGCGGACCGTCCCCGTGGAGCTCGAGACCCGGGAGTCGTTCGCGGCCTCCCGGGCGAACAGCTCCCGCTCGGCAACCCTCGCGCGCTTTGACAACGCGAAGTTCGAGGCGCTGTTCCTCGTCGGCGAGGACGAGGACTCGATCGACGTCCAGAACCAGAACGCCGGGACGGCGGTCCTGGGCTTCTACAGCCCCCAACGGGGCGCCATCGTGCTCATCTCCGAACAGGGCGAGCAGCTCCAGCTCGACGAGCTCACGTTGGCCCACGAGCTGGTCCACGCGCTGCAGGACCAGTACTTCAACCTGAGCAGCTACAACGCCCGCACCCGCGACGCCGCCAACGCCGAGAACGGCCTAATCGAGGGCGACGCCAGCCTGGTCGAGTTTCGGTACAAGCAGCGCTGCGCCGCGGACGGTCCCTGGAACGGCACCTGCCTCTCCCAGTCGGGCGGCGGCGGTGGCGGTGCGGGCCTCGCCAACATCGGCACCTACCTGGTGAAGTTCCAGCCCTACAGCGACGGCCCGTCGTTCATCCAGTCGCTCTACAACGAGGGCGGCTGGGCGGCCGTGAACGCGGCCTACGACGACGTGCCGGCGAGCAGCGAACAGGTGATCCACCCCGAGAAATACGGCGAGGACGGCCCGACCGACGTCGAGCTCGAGGACCGCCAGTCCGACGCCTGGGAGCGCGTCCGGCCGCCGGACCGGCCCGACTACGCCACGGTCGGGGAGGCGGCGCTGACCTCCATGCTCGTCTTCCCGCTCTACGACTCGAACGGCGGGACCCGGATCATCGAGCCCGACGCCTGGCTCAACCGGACCGCCGACGGCGAGCTCTCGGACTTCGACCCGCTCAACTACGACACCCGCTTTACCACGGGCTGGGATGGCGACCGGCTCCACGTCTACGTCAACGACGCCAACGAGACGGCCTACGTCTGGCGGCTGGTCTGGGACTCGCCCGCCGACGCCGAGGAGTTCGTCGAGGGCTACACCCAGGTGCTCGAGTACTGGGGCGCGGAGGAGACCGAGCCCGGCCTCTGGGTCATCGAGGACGGCGGCTTCGCCGACGCGATCCACGTCGAGGTCGATGGCGACACGGTCACGATCGTGAACGCCCCGACAGTCGAGGGACTCGACGAGGTCCGGGCGGACACGACGGCCACGCCAACCCCGACGCCGTCGGCGACGCCGTCCCCGTCGCCCTCGCCCAGCCCGTCCCCGAGCCCCACGAGCACGCCCGGCCAGCCCGGCTTCGGCGTCGTGGCGGCGCTGGCGGGCCTTGCCGCGGCGCTGCTCTGGCGGCGCCGCTGAGGGGACGTCGTTCCCCGGCGGCCGACCCCTACCCGCCGTCGGCCTCGGCCGCCCTCGACGGCCGCCCGGCCCGCCTCGCTCAGCGACCAGGCGTCGGACTGGAGCCCGCGGCCGCGGTGCTTCACCAGCAGGCCCTCCTCGTGCAGGTCCGAGAGTCGCTTCCAGGTCGCGGGTTTCGAGATACGGAGCTCCGCGGCGACCTCCGGCGTGGTGCGGGGCTCGCCGTTCGAGTCGGCGAACGGCTCGAGGATCTCCCGTGGCGTCATGGCGTTGGTCGGTACCCGGCGAGTTCGGTGCGCGACGGCATAAATGGCCCTGGCGGACGCTCAGAGCGCCTCGATGCTGCCCTCGGGCTCGCGCTCCCGGAAGACCGCGCCCTCGAACAGCTCGACGGTCACGTCGTCGTCCTGCCAGGCGTCCGGGGCGAGGCCGGCCTTCCGGCAGGTCCGCTCGAGGTACTCCCGTGCGGTCCAGCCGTTCTCGAGGGGCACGGTCGGGTAGAGCCAGGTCATCTCGCCGTCGTGGGTGAGCACGACGCCGTGGCGGCCAATCTCGATGTCGGCCTCGGGGTCCTCCGACGGCACCAGTCCCCGGACGATGCAGACCGAGACGACGAGGTTCTGGAGCTCGGCGGGGCCGACCTCCGAGCCACAGGAGTCCGCGCTGGCGGCCTCGATCGCCGCGTCGACGATGGCGTGGCCGAGCTGGTCGGCGCCGTCGTGCTCGCCGGCGCAGCCCCGGAGCCCGCCGCGGCCGAACGTCGACTCGATGCGCACGATCGCGCCCGTCCGCTCGTAGAAGGCATCGATCATGCTGCCCGGGTGCTCGCGCTGGCCGTTGAGCACGAACGACCGGATGGCCTGTCGGGCCAGCTCCACCGCCCGCGCCCCGTCCTCGAAGGTCAGGGGGTCCTCCCGGGCTTCTGCCATACCTGCCGTAGGCGAGGAACCGTCTTCAAGGTTCCCGTGCGCCGTTGGTCGATTTCCCGTCGACGAAATCGAACCCGCGGGCGGTTCTCGGGCCGGGCGGCCACGACGGGGAGCTTATGTCCGGCCGCCGTCTACCGCCAGCCGGCAGAGGGAGCCCGGCTCCCGCGGACCGCGCGAGGAAAGTCCCCCCACCGGCCGTGCAGGTGACCGGGCGCAAGCCCGGGGCGGGAGACCGCCGGCACTGGCACCGAAACGACACGTCCGTCCCCGACCGATGCGGTGTGCGAACCCGGAGCGACGAACGGGGCCCCGGCCCCGGAGCAAGCGACGGGGAGTTAACCCACCGAGGGCTGACGGGACGGGACCGATGGAACGGCGAATCCTCACCGGTGCAAGCCCGCGCCGACGGTAGCACGGCCAGTATCGGGCGTGGGCGCTTAGCCGAATGCCGGGTCGAACAGAAGGGGGCTTACTCCCCTCAGCCAACTGTTATTATTCAGCGAGCCGTAGCGATAGCAATCCTTCCACATAATCGGCGCCAAAACTGGCAGGCAGGTTAATAACCACTGGCCCGCTACCGCCGACCAATGGGCGACGAGCCGTCGGGCGAGGCGCGGACGCTGGACCTGTCGGTCCCGGAGATGGACTGCCAGTCCTGTGTCGGCAAGGTCACGGCGGCGGTCGAATCCGTCGACGGCGTCCTCGCGGTGGACGCCCGGGCCGCCACCGGCCGCCTGACCGTCAGCCACGACGCGACGGCGTCGGCCGAGGCCATCGAGCGCGCCGTCGAGGGGGCCGGATACACCGTCGAACGCGACGAGGACGGGGACCCACCCCACGGCCCCGTCGGCTCGGCCCGGGCCGTCCTCACCTCCCCCCGCGGCGTCCGGACCGCGGTCGGCGGTGTGGCCCTCGCCGTCGGGCTCGCCCTGGAGTTCCTCGTCCCCGCGTTCGATCCCACGGTCGTCTCCGGACTGGGCCGGTCGCTGTCGGTCGCGGACGTCGGGTTCCTGCTCGCGACCGCCTCGGCCGGGGCCCCCATCCTCCGGGCCGGCGTGGCGTCGCTCCGCCTGCGGCGGCTCGACATCGACCTGCTCATGAGCGGCGGCATCGTCGGCGCGATCGCCGTCGGGCTCTACCTCGAGGGCGCGATGATCGCCGTGCTGTTCAGCGCCGCCGAGCTGCTCGAGCGCCACGCGATGGACCGCGCCCGGGACTCGATCCGCGAGCTCACCGACCTGGCCCCCGAGACCGCCACGGTCCGGCGGGAGGGCGCCGAACACACGCTCCCCGCCGACGCCGTCGAACTCGGCGACACCGTCGTCGTCCGACCGGGCGAGCGCCTGCCCGTCGACGGGGTGGTCCGGGAGGGCCGGAGCCCGGTCGACGAGTCGGCCGTCACCGGCGAGAGCTGGCCCGTCTCGAAGGCGCCGGGCGACGAGGTGTTCGCCGGCACCATCGTCGAGGGCGGCTACCTGGAGATCGAGGCCACCGCGCCCGCCGACGAGAGCACCATCGCGCGCATCGCCGAGCTGGTCGCCGACGCCGAGCGGAACCGGACCCGCCACGAGCGGTTCGTCGACCGGTTCGCGCGCTACTACACCCCGGTCATCGTCGCCGCCGCGCTGGCGACCATCGCGCTCCCGCCGCTGGCCCTCGGGCTGCCCTGGCGGCCGTGGTTCGTCCGCGGGCTGACCCTGCTGGTGCTGGCCTGCCCCTGTGCGTTCGTCATCTCGACCCCGGTCGGGGTCGTCTCGGGCGTGACGGCGGCGGCCCGCAACGGCGTGCTGGTGAAGGGCGGCGACCACCTCGAGGCGATGGGCGGCGTCGAGGCCGTCGCGCTGGACAAGACGGGGACGCTGACGACCGGCGAGCTCGCGGTGACCGAGGTCGTCCCGCTGGGCGACCGGACGACGGCCGACGTCCTAGCCTGCGCCCGGGGGCTGGAGGCCCGGAGCGAGCACCCGATCGCCGGCGCCGTGATTCGCGCGGCCGACGCCCGGGGGGTCGACGCCGCCGCCATCGACGCCTTCGAGGCGCTCGCCGGCGAGGGCGTCCGCGCGGACCTCGATGGCACCACCCACTACGCCGGCAAGCCCGGGCTGTTCGCCGAGCTCGGGTTCGACCTCGGCCACGCCCACCTGGCCGACGAGGGGCGGGCGGTCCTGACGGACGGCGGCGTCGCCGTGCCGGCCGCTGCGCCCTGCGAGTCCGGGAACTGCGTCGACCTCGGCGAGACGATCGCCGAGCTCGAGTCCCAGGGGAAGACGGTCGTCCTGGTCGGCACCGCCGAACGGATCGAGGGCCTCGTCGCGGTGGCCGACACCGTCCGGTCCGAGGCCACCCGCACGGTCCGTCGGCTGACCGATCTCGGCCTGTCGGTGGTGATGCTGACCGGGGACAACGAGCGGACGGCCCGGGCGGTCGCCGACCAGGTCGGCATCGACCGGTTTCACGCCGGCCTCCTGCCCGAGGAGAAGGTGGAGGCCGTCGCCGAGCTGACCGACGAGTTCGACGGCGTCGCCATGGTGGGCGACGGGGTCAACGACGCGCCGGCGCTGGCCGCCGCGGACGTCGGCATCGCCATGGGGGCGGCGGGCACGGACGCGGCCATCGAGACCGCCGACGTCGCGCTGCTGGGCGACGACCTGCTGAAGCTCCCGTACCTCGTCCGCCTGTCGCGCCGGGCCACGGGCGTCATCCGCCAGAACATCGCCGGGAGCCTGGGGGTGAAAGCCCTCCTCGCCCTCGGCGTGCCGTTCGGGCTCGTCGGCGTGGTCGAGGCCATCGTCATCGGCGACATGGGCATGAGCCTCGGCGTCACCGGGAACGCGATGCGGCTCGCCGGGACGGCGCCCGAGGCCCGGACGCCCGAGGAGGAACACCCACCCCGCTCCCACGAGTGAGCGGGACCGCGGACCGCCGGCCCGCTGCCACGGCTCCGAGGCGGCCTCGGTCGACGCCCTGGCGTCCGCGATCGACAACGCCGTCTCGGTCGTCCGGAACGCCGACCCACCCGACGCTCAATCTCGAGCACCCCTCGGCCCGGGAGGGCCGACGCGGCTTCGAGCCACCCGGAGCGTCCCGAACGGGCTCGGCGACGGGTGAGCGGGCCCGTCGGGGCTCGAACCACCGGTCGTCCACCCGAGAGCGACCTCACGACATAGCAGCCACCTTAGGTAAACTTTACATCATTTCCGCCGGTGGGATCGATCGGAGGGAACCTTCATGGCAACGACGATAACGACCCGCATGCTCGGGAAGGAACGGTCGATGGCCGTCTCCGAGACGTGGTTGGCCTACTGGCTGATCATCCTTCGCCTCGTCGCGGGGTGGTGGATGTTACACGCGGGCCTGGACAAGCTGTTCAACTGGCCGTTCGACGCGAGCTGGTTCGTCGGCGGCGCGGCCGCCGGGACCAGCATCGGGCCGGTCGTGACGCTCTTCGGCGGCGGGGCCGGGCTGGCGTTCACGAACGTGGCCGTCCCCGTCGGGCAGTTCCTGATCGGCCTCGGCCTCGTCCTGGGCGCGTTCACGCGCCTCGCCGCCTTCTTCGGCGCGTTCCTGATGGTGTTCTTCTACTTCATCAACGGCGAGACCGGCGGCTGGGCCCACGGGGTCGTGACCGGCGAGCTGCTCGGCCTGCTCATCTTCGCCGCGATCGCCACCCTCGGCGCCGGCCGGATCCTCGGGGTCGACGCCTATCTGTGGGACTCGGCGTTCGTCAACGACCACCCGAAGCTCCGACACTTCATCGGCTGAACGGAGGGACTCGATATGGAACACCGCACCACGGCGGATCGAATCGCACTGTACGGTGGCGGCGGCCTCGTGATCCTGGGCGTCGTCGTGATCGGCCTCCTCGAGATGCTCCTCGGCGCGGGCCACCCCGTCACCGGCGAGGGGCAGATCGTCCACGAGGCGCTCGTCCCGCTGGAGATCCGGTCCTACATCATCCTCCTGGGCCTCCTGATCTGGGGCGTCTACGCGGTCTATCGGTTCCTGACCTCGACGCCCGGCGACGGGGCGTCCGGGACGATCTGAACCCGCCCCCAGCAGCCTGGTCGGCCGGGGAATCGGCGGACCGGCCGACCGGACACGGAGCAGCCGTGAAACGACCCCCGATCCCGGCTCAGGGGTAGACGATGGCCGTCGCGTCGTCGGTCTCCAGCACGGCGACCTCCTCGCCGCCCTCGCCGCGGGGCTCCTCGCGCACCTCGAACGCGTCGGCGTCGACCGTGACCGTCTCGCCGTCGACCTCCAGGTCGACGCTGCCCGTCGAGACCGACTGGGCGGCGAGCTCCGCCGGGTCCGCGGATTCGAGCGCCGCGACGACCGCGCCGGCCCGCTCGCGGAACTCGGGGCCGACGACGCTGTGGTCGACGTCGACGCCGACCGGCTCGAGCCCGACGTCCGGCGAGCCCTCCCGCAGGAGCACGGGCGCGTTGATGGTCTCCGAGAGGTCGTACGTGTCCGGGTGGCGCTCCCCGCCGTCGAGGTAGAGCTCGACGCGGTCGAGCTCCTCGTTGAGCGCCATGCCCGCGTCGGACTTCCAGGCGCGGACCTCGCTCGCGACGTCGGCGACCAGCCGGCCGGCGTGCTCGGCCTCGGGGTCGTCGATGTCGAGGTCGGGCCAGCTCGCGGTGTGGACGCTGCCCTCGGCGTCGGGGAGGTGCGACCAGACCTCCTCGGTCACGAACGGGCTGAACGGGGCGAGCAGCCGGACCGACGCGGAGAGCGCCGTGTAGAGCGCGTGTCGCGCCGCGTCGCGCTCGCCCGGGCGGCCGCCGTAGAGCCGGCCCTTCACCAGCTCGACGTAGTCGTCGGCCAGCGAGTGCCAGACGAACTCCCGGACCGCCCGCAGCGCGGCGTCGAACCGGTAGTCGTCCATGTGCTCGGCGACCTCCTCGGCGACCCGCGAGCACTCCGAGAGGAGCCACCGGTCGGCGTCGCGGTAGGCGGGGTCCTCGACCGCCGGGGTCGACTCGTCGACGTGGCCCAGCGAGAACTTCGTGATGTTCCAGAGCTTGGTGATGAACCGCGCGGCGCTGGTGACCTCCTTGGGCTGGAACTGGATGTCCGAGCCGGGCTGGCCGCCGAGCGCGATGGCCTGGCGGAACGCGTCGGCGGAGTGCTCCTCGACGACCGCCTGGGGCTCGACGAAGTTGCCCCGCGACTTCGACATCTTGTGGCCGTCCTCGCCGAACACCATCCCGTTGATGAGCGCGGTCTCCCACGGGATCTCGCCCTCGAGGGCCGCGGTCCGCAGGATGGTGTAGAACGCCCAGGTTCGGATGATGTCGTGGCCCTGTTCCCTGAGCTGGACGGGCTCGAACTCCTCGTCCGGCCAGCCGGCGACGTAGAGCGCGGAGATCGACGAGTCCATCCAGGTGTCCATCACGTCGGTCTCGCCGTGCCAGTGGTCGGCGCCACAGTCCGGACAGGCGTCGATCGCGGGGTCCTCGTCGGTCGGGTCGACCGGGCACTCCTCGGCCGTGGCGACGTAGGGCGCCTCGCACTCGGCGCAGAACCAGGCCGGGATGGGCGTCGCGAACACCCGCTGGCGCGAGATCACCCAGTCCCAGTCCATCCCCTCGGTCCACTCCTCCAGCCGGGTGTACATGTGGGCGGGCACCCAGTCGACCCCCTGGCCGAACTCCAGGATCTCGTCCTGGTCCACGGTGACGAACCACTGGTCGGTCGAGAGGATCTCGATCGGCGTGTCACACCGCCAGCACGTGCCGACGGACTGCTCGACGGCCTCGTGGTCGGTGCGGTAGCCCTCCGCGGCGAGGTCCTCGGCGATGGCCGCCTTGGCCTCGTCGATGCCGAGGCCCTCGTACTCGCCGGCGAGGGTGTTCAGCCGGCCGTCCTCGGTGAGCGCCGGGCGCAGGTCGAGGTCGTACTCGGCCCACCACTCGACGTCCTGCTTGTCGCCGAAGGTGCAGATCATCACCGCGCCGGTGCCGAACTCGTCGTCGACGGCGTCGTCGGCGATGAGCTCGACGGTCTGGCCGAACAGCGGCACCGTGAACGCGTCGCCTTCGCGGCCGGCGTACCGCTCGTCGTCGGGGTCGACCGCGACGGCGACGCAGGCCGAGAGCAGCTCGGGCCGCGTCGTCGCGATCTCGAGGTCGTCGTTGCCGTCGCCCGGGAACCGGACCGTGTACAGCGTGCCCTCGCGGTCGGCGTTCTCGACCTCGGCGTCGGCGATCGCGGTCTCACAGCGCGGGCACCAGTTGACCGGGTGCTGCTCGCGGTAGACGCGGTCGTCCCCATGCATCTCGACGAACGACCGCTGGGTGAGCCCCCAGTACTCGGGGTTCATCGTCCGGAACTCGTGCTCCCAGTTCTGCGAGAAGCCGAGCTCCCGCATCGCCCGCTTCATCGCGTCGATCTGGGTCTCGGTGTGCTCGATGCACATCTCCCGGAACTCCTCGCGGGGGACCTCGGTCCGGTGGATGTCGTGGGTCTCCTCGACCTTGACCTCGGTCGGGAGGCCGTGGCAGTCCCAGCCCTGCGGGTAGTCGACATCGAAGCCCTGGAGGCGCTTGTAGCGGGCCGCGAAGTCCATGTAACACCAGCCCAGCGAGTTGCCGATGTGGAAGTTGCCCGTCGGGTACGGCGGGGGCGTGTCGATCACGTAGTCGGGGGCGCCGGTGTCCTCGTAGACGTACGTGCCCGCCTCGACCCAGTGGTCGCGCCACTTGGGCTCGACGGCGTCGGGGTCGTACTGGTCGGGGACGTCGGTCGTGGGTTCCTGGGTGGCCATAGTCAGTCCTCTCGTGGAAGCGGTGTCGGGCGGTGAGCAAGCGGCTCCGTCGGCTGCGCGGGGGCCCTACGGACGTACTACCGACAGCGTTCCGTGCACGGGCCCACCGAGCGCCCGGGCTCGCTTAAACGTTCCGTAGGCGGCCGTGGCGGCTCCCGCCAGCTATAGGGGACCCCCCGCCGTTCGGCCGGCCATGCAGACCGTCGTCCTCGCCGCCGGCGAGGGCACCCGGATGCGGCCGCTGACGGCGAGCCGACCCAAGCCGATGCTGCCGGTGGCCGGTCGGCCGCTGCTGGCCCACGTGCTCGACGGCGCGGTCGCGGCCGGCGCCACCCGGCTGGTCGTCGTGGTGGGCTACGAGGCCGACGCCGTCCGGGCCCACTTCGGGGACGAGCACCGCGGGGTCCCGGTCGAGTACGCCGTCCAGGCGACCCAGGCCGGCACCGCCGACGCCGTCCGGGCGGCCCGGCCCCACCTCGAGGACGCCCCGTTCGCCGTCTTGGCCGGCGACAACCTCTACGACGGCGCCTCGCTCGCGGAGCTCTTCGCCGGGGGCCCCGCCGTCGGTGCCTTCGAGGTCGACGACCCCCGGCCCTACGGCGTGTTCGAGCTCGACGGCGACCGGGTGGCGACCGTGGTCGAGAAGCCCGAGGAGCCGCCGTCGTCGCTCGTCAACGCCAGCGCGTACGCCTTCGCCGCCGAAGCGCTCGACTGGCTGGCCGTCGAGGCCTCCGAGCGCGGCGAGCACGAGCTCACGGACGTGCTGGCCCGCCAGATCGAGGCCACCGACGTCCGGGCCGTGCGGCTGGAGCGCTGGCTCGACGTCGGCCGGCCCTGGGAGCTGCTCGCGGCGAACGAGTGGAAGCTCGGCGAGCTCGAACGCGATCTCGCCGGCGACGTCAGCGAGGGCGCCGAGGTGACCGGCGACGTGGTCGTCGAGGCCGGCGCGACGGTCCGGTCGGGCGCCGTGATCGAGGGGCCCGTGCTGGTCGAATCCGGCGCGGAGATCGGGCCGAACGCCTACGTGCGGGGCGCGACGGCGATCGGGCCGGACGCGAAGGTGGGCCACGCCGTCGAGGTCAAGAACAGCGTCCTGATGGCCGGCGCCACGGCGGGCCACCTGAGCTACGTCGGCGACTCCATACTCGGCCGCGACGTCAACCTGGGGGCGGGCACGGTGGTCGCGAACCTCCGACACGACGACGGGCCGGTCGAGCTCACCGTCAAGGGCGAGCGGGTCTCGACCGGCCGCCGGAAGTTCGGCGTCGTGCTCGGCGACGGCGCCAAGACCGGGATCGACACGAGCCTCAACGCGGGCGTGACGCTCTCGGCGGGGGCGACGACCGGCCCCGGCGAGGCCGTCACCCGCGACCGGTAGCCCGCATGTCCGAGCTCGTCACGCTCGAGGACGTCCGGGCCGCCGCCGACCGGCTCGAGGGCGTCGTCCACCGGACGCCAATCGATAGCTCGTCGACGATCGCCGAGCGGGCGGGCGCGGCCGCGGTGCACCTGAAGCTCGAGAACCTCCAGCGCGCGGGCTCGTTCAAGCTCCGCGGCGCGTACAACCGCATCAGCCGACTGACCGAGCCCGAACGCGCGGCCGGCGTCGTGACCGTCAGCGCCGGGAACCACGCCCAGGGCGTCGCGCTGGCGGCGAGGATCCACGGCGTCGACGCGACGGTCGTGATGCCCGAGCACGCCCCCGCGGCGAAGGTCGACGCCACCGAGGGCTACGGCGCCCGCGTCGTCCAGGAGGGAGCGTCCTACGCCGAGCTCAAGGCGCGGGCCGACCGCCTCATCGAGGATCAGGGGCTGACGATGGTCCACCCCTTCGCCGACCCCGCGGTGATCGCCGGCCAGGGCACGCTCGGGCTCGAGCTCGTCCAGCAGGCCCCCGCGGCGGACGTCGCCGTCGTCCCCATCGGCGGGGGCGGGCTCGCCAGCGGGGTGGGCGTGGCGCTCGCCGAAACCGCGACCCGGGTGGTCGCCGTCGAGACCGAGGGAACGGCCCACGCCGCCCGGGCGATGGCCGACGGCGAGGTGCACGTCGTCGACGAGATCGACACCATCGCGGAGGGCATCGCCGCCGGCCAGACCGAGCCCTACACGCTCGCCCACCTCCGGGCCCACGTCGACGAGGTCGTCTCGGTGACCGACGCCGACGCGAGGGCGGCGATGGCGCTGCTCGCCGAGCGGGCGAAGGTCGTCGCCGAGCCGGCGGGCGCGCTCCCGGTGGCGGCTCTGCTCTCGGGCGCGATCGACGCCGCCGACGAGTCGGTCGTGGCCGTCGTCTCGGGCGGGAACGTCGACCTCGAGGCCTTCTGTCGGTTCGTGCGGGCCGGCGCCGGCGACTGAGCGGGCCCGCGTTAGACCGCGTCCTCGACCAGCGTCCGGACCTCCTCGAACACGGCGTCCGCCCGGTCGGCGTCCCGGGCCTCGGCCGTCAGCCGGACCAGCGGCTGGGTGCCGCTCGCCCGGACGAGGAACCAGGCGTCGTCGAGGGCCACCCGGACGCCGTCGGTCGTCTCGACGTCGTCGTACCGCTCGAGCACGGCCTCGCGCACGCGGTCCATGACGGCACCCTTCTCGGCGACCTCGACGGCGTCACGGCGGGTCGGGTAGCGTCCGATCCCGGCGACCTGCTCGGCGAGAGGATCCCCCTGGCGGACGAGCGCCGCGAGCTTCGCCGCCGCGAGCGTCCCGTCCGGACAGAGCGTCGCTTCGGGCCAGATCCAGGCCCCGCTCATCTCGCCGCCGAAGACGACGTCCGCCTCGGCGGCCCGCTCGGCCACGAAGACGTCGCCGACCCGGGTGCGGACCAGCTCGGCGCCGACCTCGGCGAGCGCGTCGTCGACCAGCAGGCTGGTGTTCAACGGCGCCGCGACCCGGTCGCCCGGCCCCGCGGCCTCGCGGGCGAACAGCGCGAGCAGGACGTCGCCGGGCACGAACTCGCCGGCCCCGGTCACGGCCATCAGCCGGTCGGCGTCGCCGTCGTGGGCGAGCCCGAGGTCGTACGCGCCGGCCGCCACGAACCGCCGGAGCGCGGCCAGCGACTCGGCCGTCGGCTCGCTCGCCCGCGCCGGGAACCGGCCGTCGGGCTGGGCGTTCAGCGCCGTGACGCTCGCGCCCAGGCGGTCGAGCGCGTCGATGGTGACGCCGCCGGCGCCGTTGCCGAGGTCGACCGCGATGGAGAGGCCATCCAGGGAGCCCACGGCCGCGACCACGGCGTCGGCGTGGCGCTCCCGGGCGCCCCGCCACGTGGTCTCCGTCCCCCACGCGTCCCAGGCGGCCGATCCGCCCGCGTCGGCCTCGAGGCGCTCCTCGATCTGGGCCCGGCGCTCGGCGTCGAACGCCTGGCCGGAGGGCTGCCAGAGCTTCAGGCCGTTGTCCGGCGGCGGGTTGTGCGAGGCGGTGACCGAGACGCCGGCGTCGGCGTCCCGCCAGGCCACGCTCCGGGCCACCGTCGGGGTCGCGGCCACGCCGAGCCGGACGACGTCCGCCCCCGAGGCCGTCAGGCCCGCCGAGAGCGCGTTCACGAGCGGGGAGCCGGTATCGCGAGGATCGCGCCCCACGACCACCCGGTCGGCGTCGAGGGCCAGCGCGCGGCCGACGGCCATGGCGAGCGACGGGGTGACGTCGACCCCGGCCCGGCCGCGGATGCCGCTGGTCCCGAACATGCGGGTCGGCTCGACGGCCGTCGGGAAAATGCTGCCGGAGCCGGGGCTGTGTGGGCTGCGGGCGGACCGGGGAGCCGTTACTCCTCGTCGCGGTCCGGCTCGAACGCCGAGCGGTAGCCCGCGACCGAGAGCTTCGCCCGGCGGGCGCCGCCGCGGGGGAGGCGGTCGAGCAGGCGGCGGACGGAAGAGGACGACATCTTTAGGTAGACCTAAAATCCGGGCGGATAAATAGGTTGCCCCGGCCTGAGCGGCCGCGACCGCCCCCGGCCGGTCCAACCACAACCCTCACGGTGGGTGCCGCCGAGCGCTCGGCCATGCAACTCGGGGTCATCGGGCTCGGGCGGATGGGCCGCATCGTGGTCGACCGGGCGCTCGCCGGCGGCCACGACGTCGTCGCGTACGACCTCGACGCCGAGGCCACCGCGGCGGCCGCCGACGCGGGGGCCGAGCCCGCCGACTCGCCGGCGGACCTCGCCGGGCGATTGGACGGCCCCGCGCGGGTCTGGCTGATGGTGCCGGCCGGCGACGCGGTCGACGGGACCCTCGAGGCCCTCGAACCCGCGCTCGGCCCCGACGACGTCGTCGTCGACGGCGGGAACTCGCACTTCGCGGACTCCGTCCGGCGCGCCGAGGCCTGCCCCGCGGCCTACCTCGACTGCGGCACGAGCGGCGGGCCGGCCGGCGCCGAGCTGGGCTTCTCGCTGATGGTCGGCGGGCCGGCCGACGCCTACGAGGCGATGACGCCCGTCTTCGACGCGGTCGCCACCGGCCCCGACGGCCACGCGCGCCTCGGGCCGTCGGGCGCCGGCCACTACGCGAAGATGGTCCACAACGGCATCGAGTACGCCCTCATGCAGGCCTACGGCGAGGGGTTCGAGCTGCTCGCCGAGGGCCGCTACGACTACGATCTCGAAGCCGTCGCCCGCACCTGGAACCACGGCGGCGTCGTGCGGTCGTTCCTGCTGGAGCTCTGCGAGGCGGCCTTCCGGGAGGAGGGCAACGACCTCGGGGACGTCGCCGACCACGTCGCCGGCGGCTCGACCGGGAGCTGGACCGTCCAGGAGGCGCTCGAGCAGGGCGTTCCGGTGCCGCTCATCTACGGCGCGCTGGCCGAGCGCCACGCCAGCCGGGCCGGCGACGCCGGGCGGTTCAGCCGGCGGCTCGCCAACCGGCTGCGCCACGGCTTCGGTGGCCACGAAATCGTCCGAGAGTAGCGATTTCGGGGGACTGCCCCGGCCGCCGACCATCGACCGAACGTAATCGTCTTATCGGAGGGGGCCAAACCCGGCGCCATGGTCGACCCACTGGGCGTCGGGTTGGGCGCCCTCGCCGTGCTCGTGGTCGTCGCCCTGCACGTCAAGGGCGGCCCCGAGTGGCGGAACCTCGAGGACGTCTCGGACGAGCTCCTCGAGCACCGCGCGTCGACGCTCGCCGACACCGGCCTCCCCGAGCCGTCGAGCCGGGCGATCGGCGGCGGCGCGGGCGCCGGGGCGGTCGCCGGCGGCGAGGGGGGCGCCGAGCTCGAGGCGGGCGGCGACGCGGCGGCCGCCGACGAGGACGGCCCGTGGTCGCTCCCCGACGACGAGGCCGAGACCTACGAGATCGAGTTCGTCAAGGAGGGGGCGACGATCGAGGTCAGCGAGAACGAGACGATCCTCGACGCCGGCGAGGACGAGGGCTGGGACCTCCCGTTCGCCTGCCGCGAGGGCCAGTGCCTGTCGTGTGGCGGCCACGTCACCGACGGCCCCTCCGAGGACTACCTCACCCACCACGGCCAGGAGATGCTCAACGAGGACGAGCTGGGCGAGGGGTACACGCTGACCTGCGTGGCCTACCCGCAGGCCGACTTCAGCATCGAGACCCGCGAGTCGCCCTGAGGGCGGTATGGCAGCCGGTGACCGACGCCTGAGGCCGAGACAACACTTAACACGGTAGGCGGACTTCCCCTGGCCGTTGATCGACGACGTCCCGTCGGCCGACGGTCAGATCCGGGTCCTTCACGTCGACGACGACCCGGAGTTCCTCGAGCTGTCGGTGGAGCTGATCGCCGACCAGGCCGACGACCTCGACGTGGAGCTGGCCACCCGCGGCGACGAGGCCTTGGCGCGGGTCCGGGAGTCGGCGTTCGACTGCGTCGTCTCCGACTTCGACATGCCGGGCAAGGACGGCCTCGAGTTCCTCCACGACGTCCGTGAGGAGGACCCGGAGCTGCCGTTCATCCTGTTCACTGGGAAGGGCTCCGAGGAGATCGCCAGCGAAGCGATCTCCGCCGGCGTCACCGACTACCTCCAGAAGCAGGGCGGCCGGGACCAGTACGCCCTGCTGGTGAACCGGATCCGGAACGCCGTCGAACGGACCGCGCTCCAGGCCGAGCTGGAGGCGACCCTCGACCGGTACCGGACGCTCGTCGAGCAGAACGTGGCCGGGATCTACATCCTGCAGGAGGGCCGCTGGGTGTACGCGAACCCGCGGGCCCGCGATATCGTGGGCTACAGCATGGACGAACTGCGCGCGATGGACGACGCGACGTCGATCGTGGCCGAGGAGGCCCGCGAGACGGTCCGACAGAACATCAGGAAACGGATCGAGGGGGAGCTCGAGGAGATCGATTACACGCTCACCATCGTCCGCGGCGACGACGGGGAGCGGCGGCACGTGCGGGTCCACGGCCGCCGGATCGAGTACGGCGGCGAGCCGGCCATCATGGGCACCGTCGTCGACGTCTCCGACCTCCGGCAACGCGAGCGGGAGCTCGAACAGGCCACCAACCGGTACCGGGCGCTGCTCGAGAACGCCAACGACGCGATCGCCCGGGTTGACTTCGAGGGCGAGACGCCGGTCATCGTGGAGTATAACGACACGTTCGAGGCGCTGTTCGTCCCCCGAGGGACCGACGCCGTCGGCCGCGACATCGACGAGATCGTCGCCGGCGACGCCCGCCGGGAGGACGCCCGGGAGATCAGCCGACGCGTCCGGGCGGGCGAGTCGATCCAGGGGCGGCTCACGCGTGACACGGTGGACGGCCCCCAGGAGTTCCTCTGGCAGGCCATACCGATCGAGAGCGCGGCGGAGGGCCCGACCGAGTCGGGCTTCGCGATCTACACGCCCCTGACGGTCGATGAGCCGATCGAATAATCGGCCTTACCAGTAAGGACGTGGGGGTAAGGCCCCTGGGACCGTCTGCGTTCCCGATGACCCAATGAACGTGCTGGTCACCGGCGCGACCGGCTTCGTCGGGAGCGCACTCGTTCCCGCGCTGCTCGACGCCGGGCACACGGTATCGACGATGACCCGGGACGCCGCGCGGTACGACGCCCCGGCCGGCGTCTCGGTCGTCGAGGGAGACCTCCTCGAGCCCGCCACGCTCGGCGACGCGTTCGAGGGCGTCGAGGCCGCCTACTACCTCGTCCACTCGATGCAGGCCGGCGGGGCGTACGCCGAGCGCGACCGCCGCGCCGCCCGGAACTTCGCGCACGCCGCGAGCGAGGCGGGCGTCGATCGGGTGGTCTACCTCGGCGGGCTCGGGGAGACCGGTGACGGGCTCTCCGAGCACCTGCGGTCGCGCCGGGAGGTCGAGGCCGTGCTGGCCGACGGCGACTACGCGCTCACCACCCTCCGGGCCGCCATCATCATCGGCGACGGCAGCGCGAGCTTCCAGATGGTCCGCCAGCTCGCCGGCCGGCTCCCGGTCATGGTCACGCCGCGGTGGGTCCGGACCGAGTGCCAGCCCATCGCCATCGACGACGTGATCGCCTACCTGACGGGCGTCCTCGAGGCGCCCGAGACCGCCGGCGGCACCTACGAGATCGGCGGGCCGGACGTGCTGACCTACGAGGCGGTGCTCCGGCGGACCGCGCGCCAGCTGGGCCGGTCGCCGCTGATCGTGCCCGTGCCGGTGCTCACGCCCGCGCTCTCGGTCTACTGGGTCGACCTGGTGACCGACATCCCGAAGTCGGTGGCCCACCCGCTGGTCTACGGCCTGAAGAACCCGGTCGTGGTGACCGACGACCGCATCCGCGACCTCGTGCCCGTCGATCTCACGCCCTTCGACGAGGCCGTCGCGGCGGCCCTGGAGGGCTGAGCCGGTGGGCGAGGCCGAGCGCCGGGGCGGCTGGGCCTACGTCAGCCTGGTCTCGGCGCTGCCGGGCGTGACCCTGTCCGAGCGGACCGCGCTCGCGGTCCAGCTCGTCCTCTTCGAGGCCGCGGCGGTGGCCCTGAGCGCGGCCACCGGCCGCTGGGACGCGCTGCCGCTGGCCACCGCCTCGATCGTCGTCGCCACCGCCGGCAGCGCCGCGATGCTCTCGCTGAGCCGCCGCATCCGGGCGCTCGCCCCGCCCGAGCGCTACCGCCGGACGCTGTTCGACTCGAGCGTCGACGTCGTGATGGGGCTCGTGGCGTTCGTCGCGCTGGGCACCTACCTGCTGCTCGGCGCCCGGTCGCCCGACGGCGGCCTCCTCGTCCGGCTGCTGGGCGACCCGCTGCCGGCGCTGCCCGTGGCCTTCGGGCTGCTCGTGGCCTGGGACGTCTGCTACCGCATCGGCACCGCGTGGTGGGTCAGCATCACCGGGCTCTGGCGGACCGTCGCGTTCGGTCGGGCGTTCGACCCGGCGACCCGCCGGGGCTACCTCGCCATCGAGGGCCGCGTGCTCGGCTTCGCGGTCCTCCAGCTGGCGCTGGTGCCGTTCCTGTGGCCCGACCGCCCGCTGGCACTCGCCGTGCTCGGGCACGTCCTCGCCGTGCTCGCGGTCTCGGGCCTGACCGTCGTCCTGCTGGGCCGGGGCGGCCCCGCCTGAGCGGGACGCGGCCGGGAACCAACGCCTTCTAACGCCGTGGCGTCAGACTTTCGGCTAGTGACCGCCACGAAGGCGCGGTCGTCCATCACGGAGGGCGGGCTGGTCCGCCCGCTCTTCCGGCTCGCCTGGCCGATCGTCGTCATCCAGCTGCTCCAGGTCGCCTACAACGTCGTCGACACGCTCTGGCTCGGTCGGCTCTCGTCCGACGCGGTCGGCGCGCTGAGCCTCGCGTTCCCCCTGGTCTTCCTGACGATCTCGGTCGCGGGCGGGTTCACGGCCGCCGGCGCGATCCTCGTCGCCCAGTACACCGGCGCGGACAGCGAGGGGTCGGCCGGCGCGGTGGCGGGCCAGACCATCTCCTTCGTCGGCGTCGTCGCCATCGGCCTCGGCCTCGTCGGCTTCGTCCTGACCGACGCCATGCTCGGCGTGCTCCCGAGCTCGCCCGCCACCGCGGCCCAGATCGTGCCGCTCGCGAGCCGGTACATGAAGGTGTTCTTCCTCGGGATGCCGTTCCTGTTCGGCTTCTTCGTCTTCGAGGCGCTGATGCGCGGTTACGGGAACACCCAGACCCCGATGCGGATCATGGCCATCTCGGTCCTGCTGAACGTGTTGCTGGACCCCGTGCTCATCTTCGGCTGGTTCGGCGCCCCGGCGCTCGGCATCGAGGGGGCCGCCTACGCCACCGTCATCTCCCGCGGGGTCGCCTCGGTGATGGGGTTCTACGTCCTCATCATGACGTCGGTCGGGCCCGACATCGCGCTGGCCGACCTCCTGCCGGACCTCGAGGTCATCGCCGACATCGTCCGGATCGGCGTGCCGACGTCGCTCGAGCAGTCGATGAGCGCCCTCGCCATGATCACCCTGACGGCGATGGTCGTCACGTTCGCGCCGCCCGTCGTCGCCGCCTACGGGCTGGGCAACCGCCTCGTCTCCCTGGTCTTCCTGCCCGCGATGGGCCTGGGCCGGGCGACGAACACCATGGTCGGCCAGAACCTCGGCGCCGACCAGGCCGACCGCGCCGAGCGGGCGGTCCACCTCGCCGGGCTCGCCGCCGTCGCCGTGCTGTTCGTCGCCGCGCTGTTCGCCTTCGCCTTCCCCACCCGCATCGTCGCGGTGTTCATGGCCACGGGAACGCCAGAGGCCGCCGAGACGATCCGCTACGGCGCCGAGTACCTCCAGGTCCGCAGCGTCGAGTTCGTCTTCATCGGCGTGATGCAGGTGCTGCTCGGCGCCTACCGCGGCGCCGGGAACACGAAGACCGCGCTGGTGTTCTCGGTGCTCACCCTCTGGGTCGCCCGCGTGCCGCTCGTCTACCTCCTCTCGTTCGTGGGCGGGCTCGGCCCCGCCGGCATCTGGTACGGCATGGCCGCCGGCCACGTCATCGGCGCCATCGGCGCCGGGCTCTGGTTCACGCGGGGCACCTGGAAGAGCGCGGTCGTCGACACGGCCGGCACGCCCGGCGCCCCGGCGCCCGAGGACTGAGCGCCCGGCCGGCTCACGCCGGGACGATCGTGACCTCGACCGTCTCGCCCACCGTGGCGGGCGGCCCGTCCCAGTCGACGAGCTTCGCCCCTCGCGGCTCCCGGAACGCCCCCAGCGAGAGCCCGTGGACGGGCCGGCCGTCGGCCCGGACCTCGACGTCGCCCCAGGTCACGAGGCCGCCCCTCGCGGTCCCGACCGTCGTTCCCAACAGCGCCACGGGCCCGTCGCCGCCGCCGAGCAGGCCGGCGCCGGCGTAATGGGGCAAGCCGCCGTCGAGCGCCACGTCCCTCCCGTCGACCCTCGCGGCGATCCCGACGAACGCCTCGCCGGGCGCCGGGTGGGTCGGCGCGTCGAGCACGACATGGGTCTCCCCGGTCTCGACGACCGTCCCCGTGCCGTCCCAGGCCAGGGGCTCGACGTCGACGCCCAGCTCGAGCGGGAGCGAGCCGGAGGCCCGAACCGCGTCGCCGTCCCGCGGGCGGAACCCGAGGTGGAGGTGGTCGTCGACCCACGGGGCGAAGTAGCCCGACCGCACCGTCCGGCCCAGCTCGTCGCCGAGGGCCACGGTGTCGCCGACCGCCACCGACGGCTCGACGTGGAGCAGCCGCGCGAGGTGCTCGCCCGTGTCGATCACGAGGAGGTGGTCGTGGGACTCGGCGTACGGCCGGCTCGGACACGCGACCCGCCGGTGCTCGACGACCTCGCCGGCGACCGGGCTGGGCGCGCCGTCGCCCGGATAGAGGTCGACGGCCCGGCCCGCGTCGTGGGCGGGGTACGGCGAGTTGAACCGCGAGAGGGCCACGTACTGCTCGCAGGCCGCCGCGGGGAGCCGGACCATGGCGGCCCAACGGAGCGGTACGGTTTAGCCGCGTCGGGCAGTACCGGGTGGCGATGCGCGTCCTCCGCGGCGGGCTCGCCGAGCCCGAGGCCGACGCCGAGCACACGACCGCGCTGCTCGAGGCGGCCGTCGAGGCCGACGAGCCGGCCCTCCGGGTGTGGCGGCCGCCCAAGCAGCTCGCCTTCGGCCGGCGGGACGGCCGCGCTGACGGCTACGGCGCCGCGCGGGAGATCGCGGCCTCGAACGGGTTCCCGCCCCGGGAGCGCCGCACCGGCGGCCGCGCCGTCGCCTACACGGGGACCACGGTCTCGTTCGCCCTCGCGGTCCCGATCGAGGACGTCCGCGTCGGGCTCGCCGAGCGCTACGACGAGGCGGCGATGGCCGTCCAGCGCGCGCTCTGGCGGCTCGGCGTCCCCGCCCAGCAGGGCGAACCAGACGAGGCGTTCTGCCCCGGGAACCACTCGCTGTCGTGGCGCGGGAAGGTCGCCGGCCTGGCCCAGCGGGTCCAACGCGGCGTCGCCCTGGTCGGCGGCATCGTCGTCGTCGACGGCCACGAGGCCATCGCGGACGTGCTCGAGCCGGTCTACGCGGCGCTCGAGGTGCCCTTCGATCCCGACACCGTCGGCAGCGTCGAACGTGCCGGGGGGCGCGCCGACCCCGACGAGGTCGTCGAGGCGCTCGAGGAGGCGCTGGTCGACGGCCGTCCAGTCGAGGTCGAGACGGTTGAGGGCGGCTGAGTCGGCCGGGGTCGAGCGCGGCGCGTGGGATCCCGCGGCGGTCAGGCGTCGGCGTCCGCCAGCTCGATCTCGATGACCGCGACGTCCTCAAGGCAGGACGCTAGCGTCTCGCGGTCCGGCACCTCGTCGTCGCGGAACGAGAGCGCGAGGCGGCCGGCCGCGCCGATGCCGTGGCGCTCCAGGTAGCCGAGCACGTAGTCGGCCACCTGCTCGTCGTCCTCGATGACCGAGGCGTGGCCCGCCCGTTCCTCGCCCTGGAGACGCACGGACACGTCGGCGCCCCCGCGGAGGTTCTTCCACCAGACGCGGTCGATCTGGGAGGTCACGTACAGCGTCCCGTCGACCTCGTCGTAGCCGACCGGCGTCGTGTACTCCTGGCCGCTCTTCCGGCCCGTGAACGTGATCAACAGCAGCGAGTCGCTCACGAGCCCGTGCAGCGGCGAGCGCAGCAGCGCCCTCATGAGCGGGTTGATGACCGTGAAGGCGGGTTTCAGCCACCCCGGCGGTGTTCGGGTCGTCACGGGCGGCTCCTCGGTGTCGGATACGGCCTGGACAGCGGCGGGGTCACTCATACCCGTCAGGGCGCGTTGGAAACGTATATACGTATTGAATGAATGTTCAGTCAATAATGGCCCCGCCGGCGCTGTTCGACGACGAGCCCGCCAGCACGCGGGAGGCGATCATGGAGGCGACGTACCGGGCGCTCTGCACCCACGGCTACGCGGATCTGACCATCCAGAAGATCGGGGACGAGTTCACCAAGAGCAAGTCGCTCGTCTACCACCACTACGACGGCAAGGACGAGCTCCTGCTCGACTTCCTCGAGTTCATGCTCGAGCGGTTCGAGGCCGACGTCATCGGCGACGGGGCCGCCGACGCCGCTGACCACCTCGAGGCCCTCCTCGACCACGTCGTCCCCGAGACCCTCGGGGAGGACCGGGCCGCGTTCCGTCGGGCGATGATTGCCCTGCGCGCCCAGGCGGCCCACGACGACGCCTACCGGGACCACTTCTCCCGGAGCGACGCGCTGTTCCACGACCACCTCGCCGGCCTGATCGAGCGGGGTGTCGAGGACGGGAGCTTCCGGGAGGTGGACCCGGACCGGGTCGCCTCCTTCCTCCTGACCGCCATCGACGGGGCGATGCTCCGCCGCGCGACCACCGACAACGAGGCCGCGGCCCGCGAGACCCGCCGCGAGCTCGACGCGTATCTCGCGGCCCGCCTGCTCGCCGACGATCGATGAACCGGGCCCGGGGCGGGCGGTCAACGTCACCGACGGGGCGCGGCTGAAGCCGCTGCTGGTGCTCTCGCTGCCCATCATCCCGACGAACCTGATGCACGTCGGCTACAACCTCCCGGACACCTTCTGGGTCGGCCGGCTCGGCCAGGCGGCCGTCAGCGCGCTCTCGTTCTCGTGGGTGCTCGTCTTCCGTCATCAGCCTCTCGGCCGGCTGCGGTCGCCGACCTCGACCGGGCTGCCCACTTCGACCTCGACCACGTGGACGGGCTCGCCGGACTCGACGCCGAGGCGCCGGTCCACGCGATGGAGTCCGACGCGAGCACCACGGAGGGGTCGGCCAGAGCCCCGCTGACGAACCACAGGGCCTCTTCCAGCGCGCCTCGGTAGTGCTCTATACCCCGGTCGAGCCGGTCGAGCGCGTCGCCGACGGCGAATCGGTCGGCGCGTTCACTGCCCGTCACACGCCGCGGCTCACGCCCGGACACGCGGTGTTCCTCCACGACGAACTGCCGGTCGCGTTCCTGGGTGACCTCCTCCGCGAGGACGACGGCCGGCTCGCGATGCCGCCCTGGTTCATCAACTACGACACTGGACAAGTCGTCGAGAGCATCAGGACCATCGCGGGCCTCCAGCCGACTTTCGACGCCGCCGCGATGGGCCACGGCGAGCCGCTCGTAGACGCCGGCGAAGACGCCCTCCAGAAGCTGGCCAGCCGATTTCGTTAACCGTCCGACCCCCCATTACACGACCATGGCGACCACCGACTCCCGCTCCTCCGACCTGCTCCGCCGCGGCGCGGCCGCCGCCGTCCTCGCGGTCGCCGTGAACGCCGTCCTCGTGTTCGCGGCCACGGCCTCGGGCGCCGTCGAGCCGTTCACGCATCTGGAGTACCCGCGAGTGGCGCTGTTCACCATCGGCGGCGTCGGCGGCGCGTCGCTCGTCTATGGACTCATCCGCCGGCGTCGCGAGCGGCCCGACCGGGACTTCGCGATCGTCGCCGCCGTCGTGCTGGTGCTCTCCTGGATCCCCGATGTGACGGTCATCCCGACGGTCCTGGGCGCGACGACGGGCGGCGTCGCCGTCCTGATGGCGCTCCACGCCACCACGGCGGCGATCAGCTACGCGGTGCTGACGCGGTAGCCCGCGAACATCATCCGCCCCCAAACTCCTACCGGAGCCGCCGCTGGCCGGCCCCTCACCGGCCGAAGATCCGGGCCCACAGCCCCCGGTGGTGGGCGCGTTCGGCCAGCAGCACCGAGCAGTCGATGTCGTCCATCAGCCCGAGATCAGCCGCGCCAGCCGCGTCAGGAGCCCGCTCGCTGGCCCCCGCGAGCACGAGGGTCGCGTCCTCGGCCGCCGTCGCGATGGCGTCCTCGATGTCGCCCGAGGCCACGATCCGGTCCGCGTCGGCGAGGTCGTGCTCCTCGGCCCACTCCTCGAGGAACGCCTCGCCGGCCGCCACGTCGTCGCTGACGTGCAGCAGCGAGACCTCCGAGCCGAACGTCGCCTGGAGGTCCCTGGCGGTCTGGGCCGAGAGCGCCGAATCGGGCCCGCCGGCGGTCGGGAGGAGGATCCGCGACGGGTCGAACCCGCGGTCCTTGAACACGAGGAAGTCACACGGGAGGTCCTTGACGAGGTCGTCCATGGCGCTCTCGACCCGCCCGGGCGACCCGTGGGAGTTCCGGCCCCATCCCATGACGACCAGGTCGGCGTCGTGGCTCCGTGCGGCGTCGAACACCTCCTCGAACGACCGGTGGGAGACGATCGTGTGCGACTCGAAGGGCACCTCGAGCTCCTCGGCGTCCAGCCGGGCGTCGTCCAGGATCGAATGGTAGCGCTCCTCGAACTCGTCGAGGTGGTCCGCCGCGTACTCGAGGGAGGTCTGGTCCGGGACCGTCACGATGTGGACCGCGTGCACGGAGCCGTTCCGGCGGTTCGCGACCGCGCTGGCGAGCGCCATGAGCCCCCGCTCGTGGGCGGGATTCGCCAGCGGGACCATCACCCGGAACTTCCCGCCGTCGGGCTGGACGCTCGCCGCGGTCGACACCACGGAGTCGGGCATCGCCTCCTCGCGGGCGAAGATGAACTCCGAGAGGGCGCCCGCGGTCTCGCGGGCGTCGGCCTCGTCGGCGACCGGGACCAGGACGTGGTTCATGAGCATCTCGGTCACCGGGGTCGTTGCCCGGGGTTGGTCCCAGGGAGGTCAAGTACCTGTCGGGGACTGCTCGGGTCGCTCGACAGCCGGCCGACCACAAGGCGTAGGTCACCGGGCCACCCACGCCTCGCCGATGCTGGTCATCGGGGACGCCACGCTCGCCGACGGCCGCCGGCGGGACGTCCGCGTCGACCGCGAATCGGGGACGATCGACGCCGTGGGCCGGCAGCTCTCGGGGTCGGATCGCCTCGACGCCCGTGGGCGGCTGCTCCTGCCCGGCGTGATCGACGCCCACGTCCACTTCCGCGAGCCGGGGTTCGCGCACAAGGAGACCTGGACGACGGGCAGCCGGAGCGCGGCGGCCGGCGGCGTCACCACCGTCGTCGACCAGCCGAACACCGACCCGCCGACGGTCACCGGGGCCGCGTTCGACGAGAAGGCCGAGCTCGCCGACGCGTCGCTCGTCGACTGGGGGATCAACGGCGGAGTGACGCCCGACTGGACGCCCGAGGCGCTGCTCGACCGCCCGCTGTTCGCGCTCGGCGAGGTGTTCCTCGCCGACTCGACCGGCGAGCATGGGCATCGAGGCCGACCTGTTCGCGACGGCCGTCGAGCGCGCGGCGGCCGCGGCGGCGTGCCCGTCACGGTCCACGCCGAGGACGCGACGCGGTTCGACGAGACGGCCGCGCGACCGGGACGGACGCCGACGCCTGGAGCGCCTACCGGACGCCCGAGGCCGAGCTGGCCGCCATCGAGCGCGCCGGGGCGGTCGCCGCCGACCACGACGTCGCGCATCCACATCGCGCACACCTCCACGCCCGAGGGCGTCGACGCCGCGACGGCGGCGGGGCTGACCTGCGAGGTCACCCCCCACCACCTGTTCCTCTCGCGGGACGACCTCGACGAGCTGGGGACGTTCGGCCGGATGAACCCGCCGCTGCGGAGCGAGGCGCGCCGCGAGGCCCTCTTCGAGCGGGTCGCCGACGGGACGGTCGACATGATCGCGACCGACCACGCCCCGCACACCCGCGAGGAGAAGGCCGCGGGAGTCTGGGACGCCCCGAGCGGCGTGCCGGGCGTCGAGACGGCGCTCCCGCTACTGCTCGAGGCCGCGCGACGCGGCGAGCTGAGCTACGAGCGCGTCCGGGACCTCACGGCCGCGAACCCGGCGGCGGTCTTCGACCTGCCGCGGAAGGGCCGGATCGAGGCCGGCCGGGACGCCGACCTCGTGCTCGTCGACCCTGACGAACCACGGGAGATCCGGGGCGAGGCGCTCCACTCGAGCTGCGGCTGGACCCCGTTCGAGGGCCGCCAGGGAGTCTTTCCGGACTGGACGATGCTCAGGGGCGAGTTCGCGTACCGGGACGGCGACTTCGGCGACGCTCGCGGGCGGAACGTCCGGTCGGCCTAGCGATCAGTCGTCGGCCGCGGATTCGGCCGCCGGTTCGTCGGACCGGGAGTCGTCGGCGGCCAGGCGTTCGTCGAGCCGCGAGGTGGCGTCGTCGTGGAGGTGGCAGGCCGCGGGGTGGGCGTTCTCGCCGAGGCCGGGGCGCTGGCGCTCGCAGACGCTCGCGAACCGGTCGCGGAGCGTCTCGATCGCCCCCTCGTGGTCGCCCTCGGCGACCCGCTGGAGCGCCTCGTCGACCGCCGGCGCGTTCCGGCCGTCCAGCTCGAGGCCGATCTCCGCCTCGCCGAGCCACTCGTGGACCTGATCCGGATCGGGGTCGTCGAGGCCCAGCGCGTCCCCGGCGTGGGCCGCGGCGGTCTCGGGCGTCAGCTCGCCGCCCTCGAGGCGCTCGCGGAGGTCCATCACGGCGCGGTAGTCCGCCTGCTCCATCCCGAGGCCCTCCGGCTGGATTACCTCGGGGCACCGGGTGCGGAACCGACAGCCCGTCGGCGGGTTCCGCGGCGAGGGCACGTCGCCCTGGAGCACGTCGATCTCCCGGCCGGCCTCCGCGGTGTCGGCCCGGGGACGCTCTCGAGCAGCGCCTGGGTGTACGGGTGTCTGGGCGACTCGAAGATCTCGTCGACGGGGCCCATCTCGACGATGTTGCCGAGGTACATCACCGCCACGCGGTCGGAGATGTGGCGCACGACCGAGAGGTCGTGGGCGATGAAGAGGTAGGTCAGGCCGAGCTCGTCCTGGAGGTCCGCCAGCAGGTTCAGGATCTGGGCCTGGACGGAGACGTCGAGCGCGCTGACGGGCTCGTCGAGCACGATGAACGCGGGCTCGAGCGCGAGCGCCCGGGCGATGCCCACCCGCTGGCGCTGGCCGCCGGAGAACTCGTGGGGGTACCGGTCGACCTGCCCCGCCGATAGCCCCACGCGCTCGAGGAGGGCCATCGCGCGGCGGCGTCGCACCGCCTTCGGCCCGAGCGGCGTGTCGACCGACACCGAGACCGCGAGCCGGTCGCCGGGCTGGATCTCGACCGACAGCTGGAGGTCCTCGTTCCGCGGCTCGGCGGTGACCCGCAGCGTGCCGCCGTCCTCGAGGGGTTCGACGACGTCGCCGGTCACCTCCTCGGGCGGCGACTGGACCCGGGAGACGTCCACCCGCAGCCGCTCCTCGCCGAGCAGGAGCCCCGCCCGCGAGGAGACCGTGACCTCGACGTCCACGCCGCCGCCGGCGCTGACCCGCGGCTCCCGGTCGGCGACGCCGTCGCTCTCGGGGAGGCCGTGGACCTCGAGGGGCTCGGCGATGATCCGGCCGATGGTCATCCGGGGATCGAGGCTCGAGAACGGGTCCTGGAAGACGATGCCCGCCTCCCGGCGGAACGCGTCCAGGTCGTCGAGCTCGTAGACGTTCTCGCCCCGGAAGTGGACCGCGCCGTCGGTGGGCTCGCGCAGCCGGAGCAGCGTCTCCCCGGTCGTCGACTTCCCGCAGCCGGACTCGCCGACGAGCCCGAGCGTCTCGCCCGCGCTCGATGTCGAAGTCGATGCCGTCGACCGCCTTGACGCTCGTCGGCTCCCGGCGCAGCAGCTTGTCGACCAGCGTGTCGCCCTCGAAGTAGTACTTCGTGAGCCCCTCGACGCGGAGCAGCGGCTCGCTCACGCGGACTCCTCCTCGAAGTAGTCCTCGGCCAGCGCCTGGCCGGCCTCGTAGGCGTGCTCGGCGAGGTAGCACTTCGCGGCGTGGTCGCCGTCGACCGCGAACTCGTCGGGCTTGGTCAGGCACTCCTCCATCGCCTTCGGGCAGCGGTCCGCGAAGTAGCAGCGGTCGCCCATCGAGGCGTCGATGAGGTCGGGCACGTTGCCCTCGATGGGCTGGAGGCGCGGCTCGGGCTCCTCGAGGTCCGGGATGCTGCCCAGCAGGCCCTCCGTGTACGGGTGGACCGGCTCCTCGAAGACGTCGACCAGCGAGCCCCGCTCGACGATCTCGCCGGCGTACATCACGCCGACGTGGTCGCACATCCGCGCGATGACGCCGAGGTTGTGCGTGATGAGGAGGACGCTCATCCCCCGCTCGGCCTGGACCTCCTCGAGGAGGTTTAGGATCTGCGCCTGAATGGTGACGTCGAGCGCCGTGGTCGGCTCGTCGGCGATGAGCAGGTCGGGCTCGCCGGCGAGCGCCTGGGCGACCATCGCCCGCTGGAGCATCCCGCCGGAGAACTGGTGGGGGTACTCCTCGGCCCGCTCGGTAGGGTCGGGGATGCCGACCTGCTCGAGCAGCTCGACCGCCCGGGCGTGGCTCGACTCGTCGGTGTAGCCCCGGCCCGGGACGATCCCGTCGACGAGGAACTGCGACAGCCCGTAGCCCTGGGTCCGCGAGCGTGTGCTCCGCGGGTTCGCCCGGGCACGACGCTGGACCTCGACCGCCTCGGCGATCTGTTCGCCGACGGTGATCGTGGGATTGAACGCGCTCATCGCATCCTGGAAGATCATGCTGAAGCTCGACCCGCGGAGCGACCGACGCACCCCGGCCGGCAGCTGCTGGAGGTCGACGAACTCGCCGTCGACGGCCTCGGGGCGGCTCCCCCGGAACTCGTCGGCCAGCGTCGGGCTTGCGGTACCAGACCTCGCCGGCCGTCACGCGCCCGGGCGACTCGATCAGGTCGATGATCGACAGCGCCGTCACCGACTTGCCCGAGCCGGACTCGCCGACGATGCCGAGGATGTCGTTCTCCCGGACGGTGAAGGAGACGCCTTCGACGGCGTTGACCTGGCCCTCCTCGGTGAAGAAGCGGGTCGAGAGGTCCCGCACCCGGAGCAGGTCCTCGCCCGTCATGAGAACCTCAACGTAGGGACAATAGCTTCCACGCCTGGACTGAACCTATCTTGTTTCCCATCCATTCGCAGTCGTATGGTTCGTCTGCTCTCCTATCCGGTTGTTAGCCTTATATAGCATGAAGTCACCATACGATGTATGGAGGTCCGGCGGACGGTTCCGGTGAAGCTCGATATAACTGACCGCGACGCCGATCTTCTGCAAGAAACCATCGACGAGTTTCGCTGGGCAGCAAACCACGTCGTATGCCAAGCCCGTGACGACGATGGCTACATCATCACGAACAAATGTCGGCTTCATGACCGAACTTATCCCGAGGTTCGTGAGGCTACCGATTTGCACGCGAACCTCGTCCAGGCGGCCCGTAACAATGCGGCTGATGCGTTGAAGTCGGTAGTCGCACTGTGGAAACACGGTCAGACTGCCGATCTCCCATGCTTCACGTCGCCTTTCCTGGACTACGACAAACGATCGGCTACCTTCCACTCCGACTACGCCTCGCTTTCGACTGTCAGCGAACGGATCACTGCCGAGTACGTCCTGCCCGATGAAAGCCGCGACACGCCACACTCGCAGTACCTTCTTTCCGACGAGTACGAGACGACCGGTGCGACACTCCACTACCGCGAGACTACGGACGATTACTACCTCCACGTTAGAACAAAGGCTGACGTGGACGCTCCCGACCCTCGTCGAGAACGGCACGGTTCTTGGCGTGGATCTCGGGGTCGAAAACATCGCCGTTACGTCGACAGGGGTGTTTTGGTCCGCTGACGAACTCTACCACTGGCATCGCGAGTACGAGAAGCGCCGGGCGTCCATGCAACGGAAGGGAACTCGCTACGCTCACGAAGCCATGAAGCGAGTCGGCGAGACGGAGACGAACCGCTTCGAACAGCTGCTTCACCGCGTGGCGAACGGCATCGTCCGAGAGGCCGTCGACAGCGGTTGCACGCACATCGCCTTCGAGGACCTCTCCGATATCCGCGGCCGGCTGGCGGATACTGAGCGGCTTCACGCGTGGGCCTTCCGCCGGCTGTTCAGATACGTATCGTACAAGGCAGAGGAGCGCGGGATCGCGGTCGAACGAGTGAACCCGGAGTATACGAGTCAGCGATGCTCGCACACGAACTGCGGCTTCATCCAGGCGACCAATCGCCCGACTCAGGACCGCTTCGAGTGCCAGGAATGTGGCTACCAAATCCACGCCGATTATAACGCGGCGAAGAACATCGGTTTCAAACTCCTCCGTCGGTTGCACAAGTCCTCCAACGGAGACGCACCCGTAGGCGTGCGTATGAACGCCGGGATGATGACCACGAGCGGAGTCGAAGCCCGCACCGAATTTGGTTCGAGTGGGAGTCCATGGTGAAAGTTTCCGTTTCTAAGTCGGGACAGCCTACACGCCGCCCTCCCCCTCGATGCCCGGGTCGAGCGCGTCACGCAGCAGGTCGCCGAGCAGGTTGATGCCGATGACGGCGACCACGATGGCGATACCCGGGACGGTCGCGATCCACCAGGCCGACGAGAGGTAGTTCCGGCCCTGGGAGATGTCGAAGCCCCAGGAGAGCGTCGTGCCGGAGAAGCCCAGGAACGACAGGGCGCTCTCCAGCAGGATGATCGCCGCGATCTGGATGGTGCCGAGCACGAGGATCGGCGTCGCGGCGTTCGGGCAGCACGTGGCGGAGTGATGATGCGGGTGTCGCTCGCGCCGATGGCCTTCGCCGCCTTGACGTACTCCTCCTCGCGGATCGAGAGCGCCTCGCCGCGGGACACCCGGGCGAACCAGACCCAGTTCACCAGGCCGACCACGAGGATGACAGTCCCGGGGAGGACGAACGTCTCGGGCATGCCCTCGACCAGGCCGAGCTTGACGAACGGGTCGGGCACCTTCACCGCGGCCCGGCCCCAGAGGCCGATCAGCGCGATGGCCAGCACCAGCGAGGGGAACGCCAGCGAGACGTCCGCAAAGCGCATCAGCGCGTCGTCGACCCGGCCGCGCTTGTAGCCGGCCGTCAGCCCAACGGTGACGCCCACGACTGTCGCCAGCAGCGTTCCCAGGATGCCCACCATCAGCGAGGTCCGGGCGCCGTAGACGACCCGGGAGAGCATGTCCCGGCCGAGCGAGTCCGTCCCGAGGGGGTGCTCGAGGGTCGCGTTGACCCGTCCGCTCTCGTTGACGATGACGATCGAGCCGTTGACCAGCTGCGAGGACGTCCGGTCTCGACCGTCCTGGTGAACCCGAGCGGCGGGAGCCGGGCGTTGTCGAGGTCCTGCGTGGTCGGGTTGTGCGGCGCGACGAACGGGGCGAACACGGCCACGAACAGCACGAGGAGCACCAGCACCAGCCCGGTCTTCGCGAGGGCGCTCCGGCGGAACTCCCGCTTGAGGTTCCGGAGGACGCGTGGCGAGACCATCAGTCGTAGGCCACCCGTGGGTCGAGGTACGCGTAGACCACGTCCACGGCGATGTTCACGAGCACGAAGCTGGTGCCGATGGCGATGAGGCTGCCCTGGAGGACGGGCCAGTCACGGAGGTTGATGCTCTGGATGACCAGCGTGCCCAGCCCGGGCCACGAGAAGACGGCCTCGGTGATGACGGCGCCGCCGATGAGCGTCCCGAGCTGGAGGCCCAGGACGGTGACGACCGGGCACGAGCGTGTTCCGGAGCGCGTGCTTATAGCGGACGAGCGTCTCCGGGAGGCCCTTCGCCCGGGCCGCCCGGACGTACGACTGGCCGAGCTGGTCGAGCATCCCCGACCGCGTCAGCCGGGTGATGAGCGCCATGAAGTAGGTCCCGAGCGAGATGGCCGGGAGCGTGATGAAGCTCAGCCAGCCGATCAGGGTGTCGAAGAACGGCTCCGGCCCGACGATGGAGACGACGACGTCCGCGACGTCGACGCCACGCCCGCTGGTCTGGAAGATGTCGAAGTGGACCGCCAGCAGCAGGATCATCATGATGCCGAGCCAGAAGTTCGGCGTGCTGATCCCGCCCAGCGAGAAGATGGTCGCGCCGTAGTCGACCGGCTCGTTCCGGCGCGTGGCGCTGATGACGCCGAGCGGGATCGACAGCACGATCGCGAGCACCGTGGCCGCGACCGCGAGCTCGACCGTCGCCGGGAGCTTGGTGAACACCAGCGTCGTGACCTGGATGCCCTTGACGTAGGAGAACCCCATGTCGCCCTGGAGCAGGTCACCCAGGTACGTGAGGTACTGCAGGTGCATCGGCTGGTTGAGCCCGAGCTCGGCGGCGATCGCCTCGCGGGTCTCCGGGGTCGCGTCGAGCGGCGCCACGACGTCGATGACGCTCCCCGGCGTGACGAACCGGAGCAGGAACACCACCGTGATGACGCCCCAGACGACCAACAGGCCCTGGAGGACCCGCTTGATCAGGAACCGGCCGAGCGCCATCAGCCTATGAGGCTACGGGCCTTCACGTGATCAGTTCACGTCGACGCGTTCCCAGTCGGTCGCGAGGCCCTCGATGATGCCACCCTCCGGGTCGCGGTCCATCAAGCCCTCGTAGCCCTGGATGACGACGATGTCGGTGTTGGTCTCGGCGTGGTCCTGGGGATCCAGGCCCGAGTCCATGTTCCCCATCGTGATACCGACCTGGAGGTCCGACTCCGACGTCCCGGCTCGGTACGGGTCGATGAGCTCGTCGGCGCGGGCCGTCCAGTCGATACGGTCGGAGACGCCGTAGACGCTGAACTGCTGGTGCATGAACACCCACGGGCGCCTCATCGTGGAGGATCGCGTTGGCCTCCTGGAGGATCGCCTCGCGCTCGTCGGGGTCGGCTTCGTTCCCCGCGTCCGTCATCAGCTGGTCGATCTCCTCGTTCTCGAACGTGGTCAGGATGCTGCCGCTCGTCAGCAGCGGGATGATGGTCTGGGAGGCGTCGAACTCGCCGTTGCCCCAGCCCAGCAGCCCGAACTCCGGCTCCATCTCGTCGATCGGCACGAGCAGGTCCTGGACGTACGCGCCGAAGTCGCGCTGCTCGACGTCGCAGGTGACGTTCGACAGCTGGCTGATCTGATCGGCCGCCGCCTGGGCGATCTCGACGTCCGTGAGGTAGCGCCCGATCGGCGTCTGGAGCGTGATCTCCGCGCCGGCGTGGCCGGACTCCTCGACGAGCTGCTCGGCCATGTCCGGGTCGTAGCCGTACGGGTCGAGGTCGGGGTTGTACCCGACGAACGCCGGGAGGGTCGGCTGGCTGGTCGCCGCGCCGAAGCCGGCCAGGATGTTATCGATGATGCTCTCGACGTCGACGGCGTGGTTCATCGCCTGGCGGAACTCCGGGCTCGAGAACGGCTCGACGTTGTCCCGCATGAACAGGAAGATGATCCGGGTGCTCGGCACCGCCTCGATGGCGGTGTTGTCTGCGCTTTGGACCCGGGAGACCTCCTGGGGCGGGACGTTGGTCACGATGTCGGATTCCTCGGCGAGCAGCCGGTTGACCCGAGTACTGGACTCGGTCGACGCGTTGAGCGTGACGCCCCCGACCTCGGCGGCGCCGCCCCAGTAGTCGTCGTACCGATCGAAGGTGACCTCGTTGCCCGAGTCGTAGTTGGTGAGCTGGAACGGGCCCGTACCGTTGAGGTTTCGGTTGATGAAGTCCGTCCCGTTCTCCTCGACCCACGACTGCTGCATGATCTCGCCGTTGGTGGCGAACAGCTGGAAGGCGATGGGATTGAGCCCGTTTGAAGTAGACCGTCACCTCACCGTCGCCCGCCTCGACCTCGAGGACGTCCCCGAGGTCGGTGTTCTGTGGGCTCGCGAAGCCCACGTCATCGTCGACGATGCGACGGATGCTGTAGGCGACATCCTCGGCGGTGAGCGGGTCACCGTTGTGGAACGTGACGCCGTCGCGGAGCGTGAACCGGACGGCCGACTCCCGCCGTTCGTCGGCCTCCGTGCCCGTGCGCCGGGTTCGTTCGCGTCTCGGTGTCGGTCGTCCGTGTGGCGACTTCAGGTCGGCGTCGGCTGGTTCCGGTCGTCGGCGGCTCGGTCGCCGTCGGGGTGTCCTCACCGTCGCCACCCGTACAACCGGCGAAGCTCGCAGTCGCCGCCGCGGCACCGGCGAACTTCAGGTACGATCGGCGTGACAGCCTGTCTTCCTCACCTGACATACCAATCGGTTGCGGGCGTGGTAGGTATAAGCATGCTGCTTCTTTGATTCGTTCCAATCGCTGACGGGACCGGGCGTCCGGCCTGCCCGTGACGAAAGCGATATCCGTGGGCCAGACCCAGCGCGGGCATGGATCCCGACCTCCCGACGCAGACCCTTCGGGACCACTGGGAGGAGGTCGAGGCGGACCTGGAGGCCACCGCCGCGAGAGCTCGCGGATGAAGGGTGGACGACCCTCACGCTCCACGCCGGCGACGTGACGACCCGCTCGGGGGAAACCAGTGAGGAGGTCGGACTCGACGTGATGGTCGCCAGCAACGAGTTCGACGCCCTCGAAGCCCACCTCGGGGCCGGCGTCGAGTTCGAAGAGACCGCCGTCTACCGGCAGGCCGCCGGCGGCGTCATGTTCCTGGTGTGCGTGCTGCGGGACCCCGACCGGCAGGTCGCGGCGCTGTTCCCCGCGTTCTATCCCCAGCGGGGTCAGGCCGCCGGGAAGCTCGCCGCGCACGCCCACGAGGCCGGCAGCCTTCGGATCTACGTCCGGCCGCTCCAGGTGGAGCGGACCGTGACGTTCCTCATCGAGGAGCCCTCGCTGGTGTTCCCCGAGGACTGACGGCCGGCACTCAGCTGCCGAGCACCCGGTCGACGAGCCGCGTGAACCGGTCGACGAGCCGCTCGGGCAGCGCGGGCTCGATGGCCCCGAGCAGCTCGACGGCCTCCTCGGGACGGACGAGCCCCAGCTCGACCCGGTTCCCGCCACGGCGGCGCTTCTCGACGAGCTCCTGCTCGACGAGGTGGGTCGAGGTGCCACTCGAGGGTGCTCCGGGCGATCCCCACCGCCTCGGCGGCCGCCGCGGGTTCGGACGGGCCCGCCTCCAGGAGGTACAGGAGGACGTCCCGGGCCGTTTCCCGATGACAGACCGCGATCGCGCCACGGCGGGTCGGGTCGGTCCCGGGCGGGAAGTAGTGGGTGCGCCCGTAGAGCGCGAGCCGCTCGACCGCGCCCTCCTGCTGGAGCCGCTTGAGATGGTGTTGGACCTGCCCGGGTGCGATCTCGAGGCGGCGGACGAGGCCGTTGAAGTGGATTCCGGGCACGTCGGCGACGGCCCGACGGACGAGGGCGCGGCTGTCGCTCATCGTCCCTCCGCCCCCTCGACGTGCCGGTCGACGCTCCGGGCGTAGTAGACCGCGCCGATGACGAACGCCCCCATGGCCACGTCGAGGCCGTGTTCGAGGAGGTGGTGCTGGCTGCCGTCCAGGAGGTTCATCAGTGAGAGCCCGGCGACGAGCGACCGGGCGAGCAGCGCCCCCAGCGCCAGCGCGATCAGGAGGTAGGGGCGAGACTGGCGCTGTAGGAACGCCGCCAGCGCCAGCCCCAGCAGGATGGCCGTCACGAGGCCCGCCCCGGTCAGGACGGCCAGGAGCGGGAGGTCGAGGCCGCCGGGATGGAGGTGTAGCGACGTCCAGGGAACGCCCATGTCGAACCGCCTAGGGATGCCGCACGCTAAACGGTTCCTGTCGCCGACGCGTCGTTCGAGAATCCTACCAGAACCGCTAATCAGTACGACCCGTTCCGATGGCGTGTATGCAACCGACCCGAAGGTCCAGCGCCCCGGCCGGCGACGACGCCGAACGACCCGTTGGCCGCCGCGAGCTGCTGGCGGGCCTCGGCACCGCCGCGGCCGCGTCGCTCGCCGGCTGTACCGGGGGCCTCAGCGGGGACGGTGGCGGGGCCTCGCCGACGGCGGCCCGGCCCTCCCCCGGCGAGGGCGGCGACGGCGCCTACGTGCCGACCCACCGGGACATGATGCAGATGATCGGCATGCAGCGCGACGGCCGGCTCGTCGCCACGCTCTCCTACACCGTGCCCCACCAGTTCTTCCTCGTCACGGGGACCCGGACCAACCAGGCGACGATCGCCGACGGCGACACGATGCACCTGATGGTCCAGGTCATGGACGGGGAGACCGGCGTCGTGGCCCCGGGGGTCGAGCCGACCATCGAGCTGACCAAGGACGGCGAGGCGGTGGGCGCGAACCAGCCCTGGCCGATGCTCTCCCAGTCGATGGGCTTTCACTTCGGGGACAACGTCGCGCCGAGCGGCGAGGGCGCCTGGCGGTTCGACGTCACGGTCAACGCCGCGAACGGCGTCCTCTCGACCGACCTCGCGGACGTGTTCACCAAGCGGACGTTCTCCTTCGAGCGGGAGTTCGCCCCCGAGGACGCCGCGGAGCTGGGGTTCATGGGCGCGGGCGGCCGGGCCGGCGATCCCGGCGTGCTGGCCCCGATGTCGATGGAGATGATGACCGTCCCCCAGCAGCCGGCGTTCGACGCGCTGCCGATCGAGGTGACCGACCCCCAGCTGACCGACGACGTCGCCGCGGCCGTCGGCACCCACGACGACCCCGCAGCCTTGGGGTTCGACGGCGGCGAGGCGGCGCTCGTGGTCGCCACCCAGACCCGGTACAACCGGTACCAGCTGGGGTTCATGGGCCTGCGGGCGACCGTGACCCGCGGCGGCGAGGAGGTGTTCGCCGGCGACCTCAGCTCCGCCGTCGACGGCGGGCTGGGCCACTACTACGGCGCGGCGACCCCCGCGCTCGAGGCGGGCGACGAGGTCGAGGTCGAGTTCGTCACCCCGCCCCAGGTCGCCCGCCACGTCGGCTACGAGACCGCCTTCCTCCAGCTCGAGCCGCTGACCTTCACGCTATGAGGGGGGAACGCCGGCCGTGACCGAGCTCTCGCTCGACGCGCCGAACCGCCGGGAGTTCATGAAGGCCGTGGTGGCGGTCGGCGGCGCGACCGCGCTGTCGGCCTGTCTCGACCGGACGGGCGGCTCGACGGTCCCGACCGGGGTCTCCGACCTGTCCAGCCTGCCGACGGGCCAGCACCACTGGAACGCCCACCTCTCGCGTGACGAGCACGAAAACGTCGAGAACGCCCGCCACCACGTGCTCCGATTCCTCGACTACCCCGGCGACGAGCCGAGCGACGCCGACCGCGAGACCGTCGAGGCGGCGCTCCGAACGCTCGAGCGGGCCTACGCGTGGTCGAACGAGGGCGTCCTGTTCACGCTCGGGTACAGCCCGGCGTACTTCCGGCGGTTCGACGAGGGGCCAGCGGGTGTCGATCTCCCACCGCCGGCGCCCCTGGCCGACTTCGAGGACCCGGAGCTCGAACGGTACGACGCCGTGCTTCACCTCGCGAGCGACAACGCCGACGCGCTCGTCGAAGCCGAGGAGGCGATGCTGGGCGACCGAGCAGACGCCAACGGCGACGCGGTCGAGGCCCGGCTCTCGGACGTCTTCGAGGCCGAGGACACGTATCCGGCTCGCCGGACGGGCTTCGTCGGAGGCGGTCTCCCCGCGCAGTTCGCCAAGGAGGTGGCCGACGTCCCCGACGACGCCGTGCCCGAGGACTCGCCGCTGTTCATGGGCTTCAAGTCGGGCTTCCGGGCCAACCAGGCGAGCGAGTCCCGCGTGACCATCGACGAGGGGCCGTTCGCGGGCGGCACGACCCAGCACGTCTCGGCGCTCGACCTCAACCTCAAGCCGTGGTACACCCAGGACGACGAGTGGCAGCGGGTCGCGAAGATGTTCGCCCCGACCCACGCCGAGGAGGGGCTGGTCGAGGGGATCGGGGCGAACCTCGGCGCCGACTCCGCGATGGATCGGGCGCTGGACCCGCTGGAGGCCGCGCGGACGTTCGGCGTCGTGGGGCACTCCCAGAAGATGCTGAGCGCCCGGCGCGACGACGAGCCCGTGATCCTGCGGCGCGACTTCGACACGACCGACGGCGGCGACGCCGGCCTGCACTTCCTCGCCGTCCAGGAGACCATCGAGGACTTCGTGACCACCCGAAGGGCGATGAACGGGGCCGACATCGCCGCGGACACGCCGATCGGCCAGCGGCTCAACAACGGCATCCTCCAGTACCTCCGGACGACCCGGCGCGGGAACTTCCTGCTCCCGCCGCGACGGCACCGAGCCCTGCCGGCCGCCGACCCGTAGCCGGCCGTCCTACTCGGCCTCGGCCCCGTGGGCGCCGGGCTGCTCGATGTGGTGGCCGCACTCCGGGCACTCGACGCCCTCGTGGCGAAGCTCCTCGCTGGCCTGGCGGACCTCCCGCATCACGCTCGAGATGCGCTCCTCGGCCGCCAGCTCCTCGTCGACGGTGAGGTCGACGCCCTCGACCTCGAGGAGGAACTTCGCGACCTCGGTGACCTCGTACATCACGTCGTCGAGCTCGTCGGCGGTGAAGAAGCCGCTCATCGCGCCGTAGAGGAACGTCGCGCCGGATTTTCGGACCTTGCCCTCGAACGCCGACCGGGCCTGGTTGACCGCCTGGGGCGAGTACGTGTCCGTCATGAACGGCACCAGCTCCGGGAGGTGCTCGCCGATCTTCGTCATCTCGACGCCGGTGGCGGTCCGGAAGTCCGCACACAGCCGGGCGATCGCCCACTCCCGCGCGGTGACGTAGGTCCGGTCGCGCAGGAACTCGTTGACCCGGTCGTAGCTCGACCGGTCCATCTTGCTGAACCGATCGTAGGCCCGGACGTCCGGGGGCACGTCGTCCGCGGGTGGCTCGCCCCCGTGCGACTCCTCGGCGGCCCGGGCCAGCGACTCGGCGTCCGCGGCGGCGACCGCCAGCTCGTCCTGGAGCGCCTCGACCCCCGGCGATGGCTCACCGACGGCCTCGAGCTCCTCGACCGCGGCGTCGACCGAGAGCGCGGGCCCCAGCGGCCCCTCGTCGTCCCCGGCGGCCGGTTCGTCCTCGCCCGACGCGTCCCGGCCCGGCCCAGCCGGCGGCTCCCCGGCGTCGTCCCCGGGCTCGTCGGGCTCCTCGGTCATGCGGGCCCGTACCTCGGGCGGGCCGAAAAGGGTATCGCCGGGGGCGAACGGTTTTGGCGGCTGGCCCGCGTACGCCGCCAGCATGCACGTGCTGCTGGGCATCGGGGGCAGCGATGACGCCTTCCGGGCGCTGGCGCGGACCCTCGATCGCGTCCGCGAGGCCGGCGACGAGCTGACGGTCGCGGTGCTCGAGAACCCGGCGGTGGCCGCCGGGGCCGGGTCGGTGGCCGACCGCGTCGAAGACGAGCTCGAGGCTGCGGGGGTGGAGGCCGACGTCCGCGAGGTCGAGGGCGACCCCGGCCCCGCGCTGGTGACGCTCGCCGAGACCGAGGGCTACGACGAGATCGTCATCGGCGGCGGCCAGGAGAGCCCGCTGGGGAAGATCGACGTGGGCCGCATCGCGGAGTACGTGGTGCTCAACGCGACCGTCACGGTCACGCTGGTCCGATGACCGGGGAGCGCCGCTACCCCGACGAGCCCGCGGGCCCGTTCGAGGCCCCGCCCCGGACGATCGAGGACGCCGAGGGCCGCGAGCTCCGCCTCCGGCGGTTCGGGGACGCCACGGGGGTAGCGGCCGAGCGGGACGCGCTGGTCGCGATGTACGACGCGTTCGACCCGGCCGACCGGGCCCAGGGCATCCCGCCGTCGGCCGAGTCGGCCGTCCGCGAGTGGGTCGACGACCTCCTCGAGGGCGACGCCGTGAACGTCCTCGCCTGGGACGGCGAGTCGGTGGCCGGCCACGCCGTCCTCGTGCCCGAGCCGAGCGGCGAGTACGAGCTCGCCATCTTCGTCCATCAGGAGTACCAGGGGGCGGGCGTCGGGACGGCGCTCATCCGGGCGCTGCTCGGCGCGGGGCAGGCCGAGGGCATCGAGCGGGTCTGGCTCACCGTCGAGCGCTGGAACAGCGCCGCCGTGACCCTCTACCGCGGCGTCGGCTTCGAGACGACCAACGCGGGTTCGTTCGAGCTCGAGATGGCCGCCCGGCTCGCAGGTGACGGCTGAGCCCGACGGAAAGCGGTCGCGTCAGACCGAGAGGACGGGCTGGCTGGCGTAGAGCAGCACGTACTCGGCCGCCTTCTCGAGGACGTCCGCGGACTCCTCGCGGGCGGACTCACGGGGGATGACGAGGAAGTCGGCGGCCATCTGGTCGGCCGCGTCGAGGATCACGCTGCCCGGGTGGGTGAGCTTGCGCTCGGCGGAGAAGCCGTAGGCGGTCGAGTGGGTCAGCGGGACGCCCCGCTCGTCGGCGAGGCCCTCGGCGTCGTCCAGCACCGACTCGGCCTCGGCGGCCACGTCGGCGTCGTCGACCCGCCCGGCGTCGATGGCCCGGGTCGCGGCCTCGCCGAGGACGTACATGACGTGGACGCCCGCGTCGTAGCGCTCGGCGACCGCGACGGCGTACTCGACGGCCCGGGCGGACTCGTCGCTGCCGTCGACGGGGACGAGCACGGTGTCGAACGACGGCGCGCCGGCCATGGCGGTCGGTGGCCCCGCGCGGGCAAAAAGCCTCCGAGGTGGCCGGCCAGGGCCCGACGGGCCCCGGAGAACCAGGTCGACGGGCTTTACCTCCGGGGGCCCCGATGTCGAGGCATGTTCGATTCGGTGGTCATCGCGACCGACGGCTCCCGGAGCGTCGAGCGGGCCGTCTCGGTGGCGCTCGACCTGGCCGAGCGGTTCGACGCGACGGTCCACGCGCTGTTCGTCGTGGACGTCGGCGACGTCGAGGCCGCCCCGGAGCCGATCCGGAAGCAGCTGCGGGAGGCCCTCGAGGAGCGCGGCGAGGACGCCCTCGACGAGGTCGTCGAACGCGCCGCGGGCGAGGTGATCCCGGTCGTGCGGGAGGGCCGGCCGCCACAGGTCATCAGCGAGTACGCGAAGGCCGAGGACGTCGACCTCGTGGCGATGGGCACCCGCGGCCGCCACGGCGAGAACCGCTTTCTCATCGGGTCGGTCGCCGAGCGCGTCGTGCGGACCTGCCCGGTGCCGGTGCTGACGGTGCGCCAGCTGGAGTCGGCCGCGGCCGAGCCGGCGGATGACGCGGCGGCCTGATGGGCGCCCAGCGACCCCCGGCGGGCGACGGGGAGCCCGTCGGCCGACGGACCGTTCTGGCGGGCGCGGGCGCCGCCGCCGTCGGCGGGCTCGCGGGCTGTCTCGGGGGCGGCGAGCCGACGCCCACCGCCGCCGAGCCGGTCACCGACCTCCCGCCGCCGGTCGCCGGTGCCGCCGACGCCGCGGTCACCGTGGCCGTCTACGAGGACTTCTCCTGTCCCCACTGCGCGACGTTCAGCCTCGAGGTGTTCCCCCGGCTCCGCGAGGCCTACCTCGAGCCGGGCACCGTCCGCTACGAGCACCACGACTTCCCGATCCCCGTCGACGACTGGTCCTGGCCCGTCGCGAGCGCCGCCCGGGCGGTCCAGGACGGGGCGGGCGACGCGGCCTTCTTCGCCTACGCGAAGCGGCTGTTCGAGTCGATGGACGCCTACTCGCTGGACACGCTGGCCGGCCTCGCCGAGGAGGTCGGGGCCGAGCCGGACGCGGTCCGGGCGGCCGCCGCCGAGGAGCCCTACCGGCCGGTGGTGGCCGCCGACCGCCGGGACGGGATCGACCGGGGCGTCGAGGGGACCCCGACCGCGTTCGTCGGCGACACGGCGCTGGTCGGCCCGACGTTCGAGGAGCTCCGGACCGCCATCGAGGCCGCCCGGTAGCGGCCGACCGAACCGGCTATCCCTGCGCGGCCGGTCCGTCGGGTATGGACGAGGCCCTCATCGATTCGGAGTCCCTGTCGCCGGAGCGGCGCTCGCTGCTGCCCGGCCGGGGCTTCTTCGTGCCCGACACGGTCAGGGACGAGCGGGAGGCCGCCGAGGCGGCCGAGACGCTCGCGGACGCGTCGGTCGTCGTGCTCGCGGACCCCGACGCCGACGGGCTGGCCTGCGCCGCGATGATCCGCGAGGCCCGCGGCGAGGCCGCCCTGCTCCCGACCGGCCCCCACGAGCTCTCGACCGGGCTGGCGTACGTCGCCGAGCACGGCGAGCCCGGGCTCGAGCTGTTCGTCTGCGACCTCTGCCCGGACCGCATCTCCTGGCTCGAGGAGCCCCTCGCAGCCGCCCTCGAGGTCGCCGATGCCGTGCGCTGGCACGACCACCACCAGTGGGCCGACGAGGTGTACGAACACGTCGAGTCGGCGGGCGTCGACCTGACGGTCGGCGACTCCGAGGCGGAGTGCACCGCGGACGTCACGCTCCGGGAGCTGACCGACGCGGGCGCCGCGCTCGACGAGCGGTTCGCCGAGCTGGCCGCGGTGACGAGGGACCACGACCTCTGGCTCAAGGAGGACGACCGCAGCGCCGACCTCGCGGACTACGCCCACTGGGTCGACCCCGAGACCTACCTCGAGGCCGTCCGGGAGCACGGCGTCGACCTGCCGGAGGCCGCCCACGAGGTGCTCGAGGAGCGCCGGGTCGAGAAGGCCGACCGCATCGAGCGGGCGCTCCGGCGCGCCGACTACCACGAGATCGGGCCCTACACCGTGGGCGTGACCTACGGCCGGTGCTCGCAGAACGAGGTCGCCGAGGCGATGCGCCAGGACGGCGCGGACGCCTCGGTGGTCGTCAAGCCCGCGGCCAGCGCGAGCATCCGGGGGACCGACGCGTTCGACCGGTGCCACGAGGTGGCGGGCCGGGTCGACGGCGGCGGCCACCCGAAGGCCGCGGGCTGCAAGCCCGACATCCACCACGACATGCTCGACTACGCCCGGCACTGGACGACCCAGGGCCAGGCGACCAAGCAGGTCATCCTCCAGGCGTTCCGCGAGGTCGTCGCCGAGGGGCCCGAGGACGAATAGCGCGGGGCCGTCACAGGCGTCCCGCAGTCATTCCCCGTCGACGACCCACTTGTCCGCGTAGCGCGTCCCGCAGCCGCACTCGACGTAGGCGTGGATGACCGGCCCCTCGGCGTAGAGCCCGCCGGCCGCCTCGTTCTGGGCCTCCGCGAACGCGAACACGATCCGCGGCTCGTGATCCTCGTCCCCGGCGGCGTCGGGGCAGTCGCCGCCGCTGAGGTCGCGCTCGACGTGCCCGTCCCGGTCGCTCGCGGCCCGCGCGAACGCCATCGGGTCCTGCCCGGTGGCCTGCTGGAACACCGACCGCCCCGTCGCGCCGCCGAGCACGAGGGCCCGGCCGTCGCCGACGGGCTCGGCGTACGCGTCGAGCGCCTCCGGCTCCGAGAGCGACGACTCGCCGAGCACGATGGTCACGTAATCGGGGGCCGCGCCGGCGAGGAACGTCTCGAGGTCGCTCACTCGTCGAGGCCCTCGGCGATGCTCGACAGCGACGAGGCCGGGGGCTCGGTCGCCTCGTAGACGGCGGTCCGCCCGGGGGCGCGGGCGCCGAACAGCGAGCCGTCGACGACCTCGTCGATCAGCACCGAGCGCCCGATCGAGAGGTCGGCGGCCTCGATCCAGCCCGGGAGGCGGTTCTCGCCCTCGCCGGGCGACCGCGCCAGCCGGGCGTTGTCGTAGGCGCCGCGGATCACCGGGCCGTCGCTCCCGGCGCGGACGTCGGCGTGATACGTGCGCCCGTCGAGGACGAGGCGGACGACGCCGTCGGGCATGGCGTCGGCGGCCTCGGCCGGCAGCGCGACGCGGGGCCGGCTGGTCGCGCCGCTCGGCTCGATGTGGCCGCGGAAGGTCCGAACCGACGGGTGGTCGCTGGCGACGCGCTCACCCATCGGTCGTCACTCGTCGCTTTCGTCGTCGGCGGCGTCGCCGCCGCCGAGCAGCTCGGCGACCTCGGTGTCGCCGCGCTCGACGATGCTCGCGTTGAGCTGGGCGACCTCGTCGGTGATCTCGTTGCCGCGGACGGTGACCCGGCGGCGCTCGCCGTCGCGGGTCGGCTTGTAGCCGACGGTGCGCTCGTCGGCGAGGATCTCGCGGAGGTTCGAGCCGCCGATGTCCGCCCGGAGCGGCCGCCCCGCGGTGTCCGAGCCGCCCGTGAGCTCGAGCGTGTAGCCGTCGAGCCCGACGGCCGCGCCGTCGACCTCCTCACCCAGCGTGCGCCCGAGGAACCGGTTGGCGTCGGCGTCGGCCACCTCGAACTGGTAGCTGTCGCCGGAGTCGGGGTCACCGACGACGACCTGGATCTCTGCCATGGACGGGGAAACCGCCGCGCCGGGCAAAAGGCCGTCGAATCGCCGGCTGGGCCGACGAGATGGCCGGTTCGGCCGACCCCTCCCCGGGGGAACGGGAGCGGCCCCGGACGCCGCCGCGACCGGCACGCCCATACCCGCCCGGTCCCGAGGGCTCCCCGAATGGACCGGGACGCCCTCGACGACGCGCTGGCGGAGGCGTTCGGCGGCGAGCCCGCCGAGCGCCGCGTCGTCGTCCGCCAGGCGCTCGACCTCGCCGACGCGGGGCGGTGGTCGGCGACCCACGAGGGCGAGCCCCTCACCGTCGAGCGGGTGGTCGCGGAGCTCGAGCAGGCGCCTTCGGGCGAGAGCGTGGCCGACCGGTGGAACTGGTGGATCGGCTCGCTCGAGATCGCCTACGGCGGCTTCGAGCGGTTCGCCATCCGCCGGTGGCGGGCCGAGTAGCCCCGGGGCAGCGACGCGACGAGCGGGCCGCGCCGAACCGACGGCCACTAACCCCCCGGCCGGATACGGCCCGGTAGATGGAGCTCCGCTTCCTCGGCGGGGCCGACGAGATCGGCCGCAGCGCGCTCCTGGTCAACGGAACGCTGCTGCTCGACTTCGGCACGATGACCGGGAACCCGCCGTCGTTCCCCGTCGAGACCCCCGAGCCCGACGCCGTCGTGGCCTCCCACGGCCACCTCGACCACGTCGGCTCGGTGCCGTCGCTGCTCTCGGGCGACCGCCGGCCCCCGATCCACTGGACGCCCCCGACCGAGGAGCTGGCGCTCCTGCTCGCCCGGGACACCCTGAAGCTCCACGGCGGCCGGTACGACTGCCCGTTCACCGAGGAGGAGGTCAAGCGGGTCACCCAGGTCGCCCGTCGGCACGGCTACCGCGAGCCGTTCGAGGCCGCCGGCCACGAGGTGACGTTCTACAACGCCGGCCACATCCCCGGCAGCGCCCACGTGCTCGTCGACGACGGCGAGACCCGGCTGCTCTACACCGGCGACTATCACACCGGGAACCAGCGGCTCGTCGCGGGCACAACCGACCGGCCCGACGCCGACGTCGTCGTCACGGAGAGCACCTACGCCGACACGGCCCACGAGGACCGCGAGGCGCTCGAGGCGCGGTTCGTCGAAAGCATCCGGACGACGCTCTGGGAGGGCGGCACGGTCGTGGTGCCCGCCTTCGCCATCGGCCGGACCCAGGAGGTCATGTGCATCCTCGCCGCCCACGACGTGCCCTGCTACGTCGACGGGATGGGCCAGCGGGTGACGTCGCTGTTCCGCCGCCACCCGGCGTTCGTGCGCGACGCCGAGGCGCTCAAGCGCGCGAAGTCCCACGCCCGGTACGTCACCGGGCGCGACGGCCAGCGCAAGCGCATCGCCGCGGACGGCAACGTCATCGTGACGACCAGCGGCATGCTCTCGGGCGGCCCCGCGATGACGTACGTCCCGGCGATCCGGTCGCACCCGGTGAACAAGATCGCGCTCACGGGGTTCCAGGTCGACGGGACGCCCGGCCGGGAGCTGGTCGACACCGGCAGCGCGGAGATCGACGGCCAGGTCATCCCCGTCAGCGCGCAGGTCGAGCAGTACGACTTCTCGGCCCACGCCGACCGCGAGGGGCTCCGGTCGTTCCTCGAGGCGTACCGGGACGACGAGGTGCTGGTGGTCCACGGGGACGCCACGGGGGCGTTCGCCGACGCGCTCGGGGCGGACGGCTACGACGCCCGGGCGCCGGGCGTCGGCGAGACGGTCGAGTGCTGAGCCGGCCCACGCGGTGGCTCTTTAACGCCAGGCGCCGCTACCGTGACCAATGGCCGAGGACGACCGCATCCCGACCGACCGCCGGTCGCCGGTCGGCGCACCCGTCATCCGGGGCGACCGGGCGATCACCGGCGAGCGGGCCCGGGAGGCCGTCCAGTTCGACCCCGACGACGCCGAGAGCGTCGCGCTCGCCGCCGAGGTCGTCGCCGAGTTCGCCACCGCGCCCGCCTCCGAGGCCGACCAGCTCTACATGCTCCGCGGGGCGGCCGCCTGCGCCGCGCTGGTCCGGGCGGCGGGCTCCTACAAGGCCGCCGCCGAGCGCGCCGGCGACGGCGTGACGGTGCCGTTCATCCGCAAGTGGGCCCGGGTCCACGACCTGCCCCGGCCGATCCGCATCCAGGTGGCCCGCGGGAACATCGCGCCCACCGCGGCCAAGCATATCGCCCGGGTGGCCGGGGAGGCGCGCTACCACCTCGCCTGGGCGACGCTCGACCACGACCTCACCGTCCGAGAGGTCCGGGCGTTGGCCAGCGAGATCAACGAGGGGCGGGACGTCGACGCGGTGCTGGCCGACGCCGACATCGAGCCGGGGCAGCTCTCGCTGAGCCTGCCCACCGACGTCTACCGCGCGGTGCGGCGGCAGGCCGCGATGGAGGGCGTCGAGCCCGACGAGCTCGTCGCGGCGGCCCTCGAGTCGCAGTTCGGGTGAGGGCGGCGGGAACGGACAGGGCAACTGTTATCCTCCGAGACCAAGAAGGCCCGTTGCGGGCCGGTAGCTCAGTCCGGCAGAGCGTCTGGCTTTTAACCAGACGGACGGGGGTTCAACTCCCTCCCGGCCCGCTCGTCGACCCTCAAACGGCCCCGCCGGAGGACAAACGCCTTTTACCAGCGCCCGCCAGAGGGTGGTCCATGGCCGACCCAGACCGGATGCGGGTACGCGACGTGATGTCCTCGCCGGTGGGGACGATCTCCCCGACGGCCTCCGTCCAGGAGGCGGCCCGGCAGATGCAGGCGAAGGACCGCAGCGCGCTGCTCGTCCGCGCCAGCCCGGCGGGCATCATCACCACCACCGACATCATGGAGCTGGTGGCGAACGGCGGGGACGCCGAGGCGACGGCCGTCGAGGAGGTCATGACCAGCGACATCGAGACCGTGACCCCGGACCTCCACCTCGACGAGGCGGCCGCGATGATGACCACCTTCGACATCAAGCACCTCCCGGTCGAGGACGACGACTACGTCGGCATGCTCTCCTCCTCGGACATGACGGCAGTCCTCTCCTAGCGGACGCCCGCGCGGCTCCTCGGCGTCGGCCGGATCTCTCGTATCGTCGGCGCGCTCAGTACCGCGAGGGCAGGTACGAGAGCCCGAGCAGCAGGAGCACGCTCAGCCCGGAGAGGATGCTGACGCCCCAGAGGCCGTTGATGCGCTCGTCGTACGTGTCCTGGGTCTCGAGCTCCGCGGCGTAGGCCTCGAGGTCGGAGTCGAGCACCAGCGTCGTGGGGTTCGGGAAGTGGGCCACGTAGGTGGTGCCGCCGAGCTCGAGCTCGTCGCCCTCGCCGGCGCGCTGGTCCTTCGTGCCGGGCGCGGTCCAGGCGAGCGTCGCCGAGCCGTTCTCGACGGCCTCCAGCGTGCTCTGGTTACCCCGGAAGTCGTAGGTCCGGCCCTGTTCGAGCGAGCGCACCTCGGCCGGCCCGTGGAGCTCGGTCAGGTACTCCTCGAGCGGGACGAGCTCCCGCGTGTCGTTCTCGCCCTCGAGCACGGCGTACTCGGTGCCGTTGAGCTCGGTCGTCCCGACGTCATCGGGCAGCGGTCGGACCTCGGTCAGCTCGACCGTCGTCGGGGGCGCGGCGTCCGGGATCTCGACGGTGTAGTTCGTGCCCTGGAAGCTCACCTGATCGCCCTCCTCCCAGGTGGCGTCGTAGGCCGTGTCCGGGTCGGTCCAGGTGAGGGTCGCCGAGCCCGCGGACGCGGAGACGGTGTACGTCGTGCCGCCGATGGTGAGCTCCTCACCGTCCGCGGCGCGGTGGTCCGGGTCCTCGACGGTGATCGACGGCGCGGACGCCGCCGCGATCATGCCGTAGGACCCCAGGGCCAGAACGAGGAAGAAGGCCCCGTAGACCGCCGCCGCGCGTCGTTGCATGAACGGGCGGTGGATGCGATGCCGTTTAACGATTGCTGTTCGGCCTGAGGGGCCGACGGCGGCCGATTTTCGGCGGAGGCCCGACCGGCCCGGTGGACCCGCGTTCCCGGGTGCCGAGGCGGGCTGGCCGGCGCGGCACACCGTGACGTGTGCTAACCCTCGAATCCGGGCGTGACGCAGGCGCGATAACATCGACGGGCAACAGCCCCGAGAATCGCGGCGCGCCGACCCGTCGCCGGGAGAGGGTGAAACGGCCGTTTGACCCATCCGAAGGGATATGGGTAGCCGAGCGCTACCTGACGACGACCGAAGGATGGCGAAGCTGCTCCCGTTCCGACGATCGGACGCCACGCTGGAGCCCCGCGAGCCGCGGCTGGTCGAGCTCGACGACGACACCGCCGACGACGTGTTCGCGGCGCTGTCGGCCGGCACGGCCCGCGACATCCTCAAGCGGCTCTACCGCGACCCCGGCACGGCCACCGACGTCGCGGAGGCCGCCGACACCTCGCTGCAGAACGCCCGCTACCACCTCGACAAGCTCCAGTCGGCGGGCCTCGTCGAGGAGGTCGACACCTGGTACTCCTCGCGGGGCACCGAGATGACGGTCTACGCGCCGACGAACGAGCCGCTGGTCGTGGCCGCCGGGCCCGACGAGCAGACGAGCGTGCTCCGGTCGGCGCTCGGCCGGCTGGTCGGCTCGCTCGGCGTCCTGGGGATCGCGAGCCTCGTCGTCGACCGGATCGCCCGCTCGCAGCCGGGCGTCCTCGCGGGCGCCGGGGGCGCCGACGCGGGCGGTGACGGCGGGGACGGCGCCGAGCTGGTCGGCCAGGAGGCGGCCACCGAGGCGGAGTTCCAGGCGGCCGACGTGACCGCCAACGCGTCGGCCACGACCACGCCCACCGCCACCGAGGAGGCCACCCAGACCGCCACCGACGCCGCCGCCACGGGCACCCCGATGCCGAGTCCGACGGCGGAGCCCACGACCGTCGTCGCCGAAGCCACCCAGGCCGCGACGCCCACGAGCACCCCCGAACCGATGACCGCCTTCGGGGCCGACCCGGGCCTGTTCGACCTGGCCGGCGGCCTGCCCCCGGGCGCGCTCTTCTTCCTCGGCGGCCTGGTCGTGCTGGGCGCCGTGGCCGGCTGGTGGTACTTCCGGAGCTACCGGCCGCTGTACGGGTAGGCCCGCTCGGAACCGGTAACGGCTTTGGCCCGGCCGGCCGTCCGAGCCCCCATGGAGGTGGTCGTCTTCGGCGCCGGGAGCCTCGGGAGCCTCGTCGGCGGGCTGCTCGCCAGGGCCCACGACGTGACGCTCGTCGGCCGGGACCCCCACATGCGTGCCGTCCGCGAGGGCGGCCTCCGGGTCACCGGCGTCGAGGCGTTCACCGCCGAGCCCGAGGCCACGACCGACGGCGAGGGGCTCGCGGCCGATCTGGCCGTGGTGACCGTCAAGGCCTACGATACCCCCGAGGCCGCGGCCGCCCTCGCCACGGGCGAGTTCGGGGCCGCCCTCTCGCTGCAGAACGGGATGGGCAACGAGGCGACGCTCGCCGAAGCGCTCGACTGCCCGGTGCTCGGGGGCTCGATCTCCCACGGCGCGGTGCGCCGCGAGCCCGGGACGGTCGAGTGGACGGGCCGCGGCGAGGTCGCGCTCGGGGCCTGGACGTCATCGGGCGCGGAACGCGTCGATGCCGTCGCCGAAGCGTTCGAGGCCGCCGGGCTGAACCCCCGGGTCGTCGGGGACGTCCGCGCCGAGCTCTGGGGGAAGCTGGCCGTCAACACGGCCATCAATCCCGTCACGGCGCTCGCCCGCCGGCCGAACGGTGCCGTCCGCGACGGCGACGCCGGGGAGCTGGCGGCCGAGGCGGCCCGCGAGACCGCCCGGGTCGCGGCGGCCGAGGGCGTCGAGCTGAGCGAGGCCGAGGCGGTCGACCGCGTGGCCGCGGTCGCCGAGGCCACCGCCGCGAACCGATCGTCGATGCTCGAGGACGTCACGGCCGGCCGGCGGACCGAGATCGACCAGCTCAACGGCTACGTCGTCGACCGGGCGGCCGACCACGACCTCGAGGTCCCCGTCAACCGGACGCTGACCACGCTCGTTCGGGCCTGGGAGACGGGCGAGGCATTGCGATAGCCCGGGGCCCAGCCGGCCGTCGCCCCCAACCGTTCCCTTTACCGTCCGGGCCGTTCCCCGTGGGCGTAGAGCCATGCCCACCATCAGGTCGATCCGCGACCGCGGCGACGACGGCCCGCCGATCACGATGCTCACGGCCTACGACGCGCCGACGGCGGCCGTCGTCGACGCCGCGGGCATCGACATGGTCCTGGTCGGCGACAGCGTGGGCAACACCTCGCTGGGCTACGACTCGACGCTGCCCGTCACGGTCGACGAGATGGCGAGCCACACCGGCGCGGTCGCCCGGGCGGTCGAGGAGGCCGTCGTGGTCGCCGACATGCCGTTCCTGAGCTACGGCGTCGACGAGGCCGAGAGCCTCCGGAACGCCGGCCGGATGCTCAAGGAGGCCGGCGCCGCGGCGGTGAAGCTCGAGAGCGGGCCCCACACCGTCGAGCTGACCCGCCGGCTGGTCGAGCTCGGGATCCCCGTCCAGGCCCACCTCGGGCTGACGCCCCAGCGGATCAACCAGCTCGGGCTCGGCCGGCAGGCCACCGAGCAGTCGGCGGCCGAGGAGCTCCTCGAGCTCGCGCGGGCCCACGAGGAGGCCGGCGCCTTCTCGCTCGTGCTCGAGCACATCCCCGCGAACCTCGCCGGCCGGGTCACCGAGGCCCTCGATATCCCGACCATCGGCATCGGCGCCGGCCCCGACTGCGACGGCCAGGTGCTCGTGATCGACGACGTGATCGGGCTCACCGAGGAGCCGGCGCCGTTCTCGAAGGCGTTCGGCGACGTGCGGGGCGAGCTGGAGCGTGCCGTCTCGGGCTACCGCGACGCGGTGGTCGACGGCGAGTACCCCGGCCCCGAGCACGCCCACGTCGAGGACGACCTCGACCTGGATTGAGCGCCCCTACCCGTCCGGCGCCGCGCCCGTCCGGATGGCCCGCTCGGCGGCCGCCAGCGCCTCCTCTGCGTCGAACGCCGCGACGATGGCCTCGAGCTCCTCGCGGGGCGCCCCGGCCAGCTCGCGGGCGTGGGCCGCGATGTTCGGCACCGCCCGGATGACGTTGTCGACGATCGGGATCGCCGCCGCCCGCGCGGACCGGCTCAGCGGGTTCAGGTCGATCACGACCTCGACCTTCCCCATCGCGCCGAGCGCCTCGGCCCGGTCGCCGTCCTCCAGCGGGACGACCACGACGTCCGCGTCGTAGATGCCGTCGGCGTCCACCAGCCCCCGGGCGTGCTCGAGGCCCGGGATCCGGGCGTCGGCCTCGAGGCCCTTGACCTCGGTCGCCCCGTGCTCGCGCAGGTGCTCGGCGATCGCCGCGACGCGCGCCTCGGTCCGGTTGAACAGGTTGACCTCGAGGTCGGCGCCGACGGCCGCGGCCAGCTCGACCACCTCGTCGGGCACCAGCGCCGCGACGTTGCCGTTCACCGAGACCACCGGGTGGTCGGCGAGCAGCAGCTGGGCGGCGGCCGCCCGGGCCGCCGCGTCCGCGCTGGGAATCGTCGCCTCGCCCAGCAGGTAGTCGAACGCCTCGCCGCGACCCTCAGCGATGAGCCCCTGCGGGCTCGTGATCCCCGCCTCGACGCCCGCCTCGATGCGGTGGCGCGTCCGCAGCGACGCCGCCCGCGGGTGGTCCTCGGGGACCTCCTCGTCCATGCCCCTCGGTCGGCCAGCCGGCCGCAAAAAGCGTCCGGTCGTCCCGGGGACCCTACACGCAGAAGACGAACGGGTACATGAGGGCGACGCGGTCGCCGGCCTCGAGCACGGTGTCGAGGCCCTCGAGGTGCTCGTTGAACACCCCGTTGACCGTCACCCGGGCGTACCGCCGGGTCCGGTCGCCCTCGGGGTTCTTCCGCCAGGTCCCCGGGAGCTCCTCGGGCGCCGCGGCCCAGCCCCGCGTCGCGTCGTCACCGTCGCCGGCGAGGATCAGGTCCCGGACGTCGTGCTCGGCGAAGAACGCCTCGAGGAACGCCCGGAGCGTCTCCCCCTCGAAGCTGAACTCGGTCGCGGCCGTGCCGACCGCCGTCCGGACGTGGCCGGTACAGCGCACGTTCACCGTCGTCTGCTCGGCCGACGCCGCCGGGGACTCCGCGGCTCGCTGCATGGCCGCCCTAGCCGCCCGACCCGGATAGCCGCCCGGTCGAACATGTTCGACGCCGCGTCGCGGGAGCGTTATGGTCCCGCGCCGACGACCGACCCCATGGACGAGCTCACGCTGCACCTGCCCGAGTCGATCGTCGGGGCGCTGCCGGAGGACGGCGAGCCCGCCGCGAAGGACATGGAGCGGGCGGTCGGCGGCTGGGAACGCCAGTTCAACGAGCTGCTCGCCGACGAGCCGGAGCTGGACGCCGTCGTCGACCTGCTCGAGCGCCTGGAGGGCCGCTGGGAGCGCTACGACGCGTTCGTCGTCGAGCTCCGGGCCTGGGGGCAGTCGCCCATCTACGCGATGGCCTGGCGCGACCTCATCGGGACCGTCATCCGGCAGGTCCACGACCACGCCGACCTCGCCGACCGCATCGACCGGGAGCGCCACGCCCGGATCGTCGAGGACGGCATCCGGCGACAGGGGTAGGCGTTCAGGGTCTTTTTATCCGGCCGCGACCTCCGGCGGTGCATGGAGCTCGAGTGTCGGTTCTTCGCCAGCTTCCGGGAGGAGGTGGGCCAGAAGACCCTCGAGTGGACGTACGACGCGGCGGCCGTCACCGCGGGGGACCTGCTCGAGGACCTCATCGAGGAGTACCCGGGCCTGGACATCTTCGAGCCGAACGGCGAGGTCCGGGGCTTCGTCAGCGTCATGAAGAACGGCCGGGACATCACCCACCTGGAGGGGCTCGACACGCCGTTCGAGGACGGCGACCGGCTCAGCGTCTTCCCGCCGGTGGCGGGTGGATGACGGCCGACCGGGTGCGGACGTACCGGGGCATCTCCGAGCGCGCCGCGCGGCACTACCTGACGCGCGTCGGCGGCGAGCTGCACGACGACGGCAGCGTCAGCGGCGACGGCTGGCGGGCCACGGTCAGCTCCGAGACGGTCGGCATCGGGCCGACGCTCACGCTCACCGAGGTGGCGGTCGCGTTCGAGGGCGACGAGGCGACCCTCGACGACCTCATCGAGCGGTTCTCCCAGAAGGCGATGCGCGCCGGCGGATGACCGAGGCGGCCGACCCCCACCCCCTCGACGGGGCGGCGGTGCTCGTCGCCGGCGCGAAGGCGAGCGTGCCGCTGGAGCGCCTCCCGTCGCTGCTCGAGGCTGCCCAGGCGCGCCTGGCGCCGCGGAAGGCCGCGTACGAGCGCCGGTACGAGTGCGTCCACGCCGACGGCGGGACGCGGACGTTCCTCGCCGAGCCGGGCCACTGGCGCGAGCTCGGCGTCGAGCTCGGCTTCACGGAGCGGGAGGCCGACGCGGCCGCGCGGGCCCACGCCGAGCAGGTCCGCCGGCTCGGCCGCGAGCTCGGGCGGGCCGAGGAGTTCGAGACCGCCCTCGAGATCCGCGAGGCCGTCGTGGTGGCCTAGCCGTCGAGCGTCCCGATGACCTTCGCCGAGAAGTCGGTCTCCGAGAGCTCGCCCGCGGTCATCGCCGCGAACCAGTCGCGCTCGACCCGCCAGGAGCCCTGGGGCTCGCCCTCGAGGTCCGTCACGACCGCCTCGATGTCGGCGCCCGACCAGTCGTCGGGGTGGAGGTCCAGGAAGACGTTGATCACCCGGCCGACCTCGCGGTGCGGGATCACCCCGCCGTCGGCGTAGAGCGACTCGTACTCGATGGCGTAGCGGCCCTCGGTTCGGTCGAACTCGGTCACGTAGACGCCGTGGCTCATCAGGCGGCTCTCGAGCCGCGTCGCGAGCTCATCGTCACTCATGGGATGTGGAGGGACCGGAGGCGGCGGCGAGGCCTCAGTCGGCGGCGACGTCGCCGCCGGCGCTGACGCCGGTGCCCGGCCCGAGGTCGATCCCCAGCTCCTCGAGCTTCTCGTCGGGGACCACGCCGTCGACCCAGCCGCGGACCTCGTAGTACTCGGCCTTCATCTCGTCGAGCTCGGCCAGCGAGCCCTCCGAGCCGCCCTGGGCGGGGATGGCCTTCTCCTCGCCCTTGACGAACCGCGGCGGCAGCGAGTCGTCCGAGCCGTCGAAGCCGACGAGGTTGTTGTAGTACCGCTCGAGGTTCCAGATCCGCTCGCCGGCTTTCAGCAGCTCGTCCTCGCTGACGTCGAGGCCCGTCATGCCGTTGTACTGCAGGACGTACTCCTCGATGCCCTCCGCGAACGCGTTGAACTTGCAGATGTCGAACGAGTCGGAGATGGCGTGGAGGTCCTGGAAGACCGCGGCGAGCTCGCCCTTGCCCTCCCACTCCAGCGGGTCGACCTTCTCCGGCACGCCGAGCAGCTCCGCCGCCGGCGTGTAGCCCCGGAGGTGGCACGCCCCGCGGTTCGAGGTGGCGTAGCCGATGGCCATGCCCTTGATCGCCCGCGGGTCGTAGGCCGGGATGGCCTGGCGCTTGACCGTCATCGAGATGTCGGGGTCGCCGAACTCCTCGGCGGCCCGGGAGCCGCCCTCGGCGAGCGTGTCCGCGAGGTCGTTCTCGCGGTGGGCGATCTCGTCGAGCATCTCGATCATGCGATCGGCGTCGCCCCAGTCGATGCCCTCGTCGATGAGGCCCTCGTCGGTCGCCTCCATCGCCATCGAGAGGGTGTTGCCGGCCTCGATGGTGTCCATCGCGAGGTCGTTACACCGGTCGATCATGACCGCGATCTTGTCGCGGTCGTCGGTCATCGAGTGCGGGCCGAGCGCCCAGGCGGACTCGTACTCGTAGGACTCCATCCGGACGTTCATGTCCTGGCCCTTGTGGTGGACGTTGACCTCCACCTCCTTCTTGCAGGCGACCGGACAGGAGTGACACGTCGGCTCGTCGACCAGGATGTTCTCGCGGACGTTCTCGCCGCTGACCTTCTCGGCGTCGACGTTCGGCGCGTCGGGGTTGAGCTCCGCCTCGCTGTGCGTGCTCGTGTACTGCGAGTTCATCGTCGGCAGGCCGTCGATCTCCTCGGAGATGTTCATCAGGACGTTCGTCCCGTACACCGAGAGGCCGCCCTCGTTCGGGCCAGTGATGTCCGACTCGCGGATGAGCTGCATCGCCTGCTTGTGGCCCTCCTGGAACGTCTCCGGGTCGGCCGGCTTGGGCATCTTCGTCGTCGACTTGATGACGACCGCCTTGAGGTTCTTCGACCCCATCACCGCGCCCGTGCCGCCGCGGCCGCTCGCCCGGTCGTCCTCGTTGACGATGCAGGCGAACCGGACCTGGTTCTCGCCCGCCGGCCCGGTCGTCATGATCGAGAGGTTCTTGCCGTACTCGCCGTCGACCTCCTCGGCGATCGCGTCGACCGTGTCGTGGACGCCCGAGCCCCAGAGGTGCGAGGCGTCGCGCAGCTCGACCTCGCCGTCCTCGACGTAGGCGTAGACCGGCTCGTCGGCCTGGCCCTCGAACAGGAGGCCGTCGAAGCCGGCCCACTTGAGCCGGGCCCCCGACCAGCCGCCGTGGTGGGAGTCGGTGACGGTGTTGGTGAGCGGCGACTTGGTGCAGATCGCGATCCGGCCGCTCATCGTCACCTGGGTCCCCGTCAGCGGGCCGTTCATGAACGCCAGCAGGTTGTCGGGCCCGAGCGGGTCGACGTCGGGGCCCTGGTCGAAGACGTACTTGACGCCCAGGCCCCGGGCGCCGATGTACTTCTTGGCATCCTCCTCGTCGATGCCCTGGTACGATACCGTGCCCGAGGAGAGGTCCACCCGGGCGACGTGATCCTGGAAGCCGCCAATGTCTACCATGAGCTCGTTCTAGGGCTATGCCCTTCGCTACCATAAATCATGACAAAAATGCCGGCTCGTTGAACGGTCGGCGCCGCCGCACGACCGCGGGGCCTCAGTCCTCGCTCGCGGCGCCGACGGAGACCCGGTCGTGGATGGGCGCCTCGCGCTCGCGGAGGTGGCCGGGGTCGCGGCCGTTGGCCACGGCGAGCACCTCGGCGACGATGCTCGTCGCGATCTGGTACGGCGAGCCCCCGCCGACGTCGAGCCCGACGGGCGTGTAGACCGCGTCGAGCGCCGCCGGGCCGAACGACCGGCCCTCCGCCTCGAACTCCTCGAGCATCTCCTCGAACCGCTCGCGGGGGCCCATGAGCCCGATGTAGGGCACCCCGGCGTCGACGAGCGCCTCGACGGTGAGCCGGTCGTCGATGAAGTTGTGGGTCATCACGACGGCGTGGGTGTCCCCGTCGAGGTCGACGGCGTCGTCGACCCGACCCGGGGCGGCGGTGACCGTGGCGTCGGCGCGCGGGAACCGCTCCTCGAGGTCCGCCGCGCCGCGGTAGCCGACGACGGTGACCCGGAATCCCGCGCGCTTGGCGAGCTCGACCACCGGGCCGACGTCGTGGCCGCTCCCGAACACGGCGAGCTCGGGCGCCGGCCGCAGGCTGTCGACGAACAGCTCGGCCGTGCCCGCGGCCCCCGACACCGTCAGGGTCTCGGAGGCGCCGGCCTCGAGCAGCGCGGCGGCGGGCTCGGCGGCGGCGTCCGCGAGCCAGTCGGGGATCCCCTCGCCGGCCGCCACGCCGCCATCGGGGGTGTAGAAGGCGCGGGCGCCCAGCGGGACGTCGCCCGAGAGCGCGGTGAGCACCGCCACCGGCTCGCCGCGGTCGTGGGCCGCGACGGCCGGGGCGAGGCCATCGTCGATGGGCTCGAGCAGGATGTCGATGACGCCGTTGCAGCCGACGCCGAGCCCCCAGATGTCGTCGCCGTCGGTCATCAGGTCGTACGTCTCGACCCGGGGCTCGCCCGCGGCGAGCACCTCGTCGGCGAGCTCGAACACCTCGTCCTCGAGGCAGCCGGCCGTGATGTGGCCGGAGCCGCCGCCGTCCTCCTCGACCACCATCTTCGCGCCCGGCCGGCGGTAGGCGCTGCCCTCGACCCCGATGACGGTCGCGAGCACCGCCGGCTCGCCGGCGTCGAGCAGCGCCCCGAGGTGCGCGAGCACGTCGGTCTCGGGGACCCCCCAGTCAGGCTCGTCCATTGGCGGCGGTTGGCGCCGAGGGCTTCTATCGCTTTCGGGCGCCGGCGCGCCGGGCGTCGTACCGGTAGCCGACCCGGCCGCCGGGGCCCTGCCGGGCGAGCTGTCGCGCCATCTCCGCGACGTCATCGGGGCCGGCGAAGGCGAACAGGCCGTCCACGTAGGGCGCCGCGGCCGCCATGCCGCGGCAGGTGGGCTCGTAGGCGTCGGCGGCCGCCAGCGGGTTCGCCCAGAGCACCGTCATCGCCCGGCCGGCGAGCCAGGCCATCTCGCGCTCGAGCACGTCGATCTCGCCGACCTCGAGGCCGTCGGAGACGACGAGGACCGCCGTGTCGCGGTCGACCCGCGTCGGGTGCTCCCGGCGGAGCGTCGCGACCGCGTGGCCGATGCGCGTGCCGCCGCCCCAGGCCGCCTCGGCGGCCTCGAGCGCCTCGAGCGCGGCCGCCGGGGTCGGCGCGTCGAACGCGTCGGTCACCTCCCGGACCGAGGTGTCGAAGAAGAAGACGGCGACGTCGCGGCCGGCCTCGCGGACGGCCCGGACGAACGAGACCAGGAAGCCCCGGTCGACGGTGTCGAGCACCGACCGGCTGACGTCGACCAGCAGCACGGCCTTGAGCGCCGACCGGCGCCGCTCCCGGCCCGGGAGGTCGATCACCGTGCCGCCCGTCTCGACGCTCCGCCGGAGCGCCCGTCGGACGTCGGGCCGGGCGTCGCCGCCCGGCGACCAGCGGCGACCCCGGAGCGACGCCAGCGCGTCCGTGAGCTCGCGGACCGGGCCGGCCAGCGCGGCGTCGACGCCCCGGAGCGCCCCCGCCTCGACCGCCGACGGCCGGCCCGACGGGCTGTAGATCGGCGTCCCCTCGCCGTCGTCATCGCCGACCTCGGCGTCGTCCGCGGCGTCGCCGACCGCCAGGCGCGTCTCGACCGTCGAGCCGGGCTCGCCATCGCCGCCGGCGTCGCCCTCTTCGGCCTCCTCGACGCCGGCCTCGGGGTCGGGGAGTGCGAGGCCCTCTTCCGCTCCATCGTCGGGCGGTTCCTCGGCCGCTGCGGCCAGCGCGCGCCAGAACGCGGGGAACAGCGTCTCGAACGCCTCGAGGTCCTCGCGGCGGCCCACCAGGGCGGCCCGGAGGGCGGCCCGCACCCGGTCCCGGTCGGCGAGCCCGACGTCGGCGAGCGCCTCGGCGCCGAGCAGCGTGGCGTCGGCGGGCACCTCCGCGCCCCGTCGCCGGAGCTCGCGGGCGAACGTCACGAGCTGGCGGAGGAGCGCCTCGCGGGCCACCGCGACCTCGCCCGGGCCCGGCGACGGGTCCGCCATCAGTCGTCGCCGGCGGCCCGCGCCGCCGCGAGCACGTCGTCGAGGAGCGCGTCGTCCATGCGCTGGACGTCCTCGACCTCCTTGAGCAGGCAGCCGAGCGTGTTCCGGACCTCCTCCGTCGTGAGCTCGCCGTCGGCGTCGGCCTCGCGGAGGGCCGCCAGCGCGCGGGCCCAGTCGAGCGTCTCGGCGACGCCCGGCTGCTTCAACAGGGGCTCCTCGCGGAGCCGACCGACCGCGCCGCAGACGGCGTCGGCGACGGCGGCGTCGAGCTGGGGCACCTTCTCGCGGACGATCGACCGCTCCTTCTCGAAGCTCGGCGGCTCGATGTGGAGGTAGAGACACCGGCGCTTGAGCGCGTCCGAGAGCCCCCGCGTCCGGTTCGAGGTGATGACGACGACCGGCGGGCGGTCGGCCGTGATCGTCCCGAGCTCGGGGATCGAGACCTGGAAGTCGCTGAGCACCTCGAGCAGCAGCGCCTCGAACTCCTCGTCGGCGCGGTCGATCTCGTCGATGAGCAGCACCGGCGGCCGCTCGCCGCCGGCCGTCAGCGCCCGGAGCAGCGGCCGCTCGAGGAGGTAGTCCTCGTCGAAGACCGAGGCGTCGGCGGCGACGCCCCGCTCGCCGGCCTGGACGGCCAGCAGCTGCTTGGTGTAGTTCCACTCGTAGAGCGTGTTCTCGGCGGTCAGCCCCTCGTAGCACTGCAGCCGGATGAGCTCGGCGTCGAACCCGTCGGCGAGCACCTTCCCCAGCTCGGTCTTGCCCGAGCCGGGCTCGCCCTCGACGAGCAGCGGCTTGCCCAGCCGGAGCGCGAGCAGCACGGTCGTGACGATGTCGTCCTCGGCGACGTACTCGCCCGCGTCGAACGCGTCCCTGAGCGCCGCCTCGTCGAGGTCGGCGAAGGCGTCCGTCCGGGGGCCGGCGTCGTCGGACACGATGTTGGCGGCGCTTGCCGCCGGACGTATAAAAAGGACCCATTCCCGGCGCCCGCCGGCGCCGGCGCGCTACCCGGCCCGCTCGATGGCCGCGTCGATCGCGCGGGCCGCGAACACCTCGAGCAGGTGGCCGCGGAACTCGCCGGAGGCCTGGAGGTCGTCGAGCAGCTGCCACTCCTCGACATCGTCGGTCGCGTGCCCGCCGGCCGCCTCGGCCACGTCGGGGTCGAGGGGCTCGCCGACGAGCGCCGACTCGACGGGTTCGAGCCGCGAGGCGTGGTCGAGCGCGCCGTTGGCGGCGACCCGCGCGGCCGTGATCTCGCCGCCGTCGGCCTCGACCGTCGCCGCGACGCCGACCATCGCGTAGCCCGACGACGGGCTCGGCTTCTTCACGTAGGCGCCGCCGGCCCCCGCGGGCTGGTGGGGCAGCTCCACCCGGGTCACCAGCTCGTCCTCGCCCACGTCGGTGGTGTACATCCCGACGAAGAACTCCTCGGCCGGGACCGAGCGCTCGCCGTCGCGGCCCTGGACCACGACGGTCGCGTCGGCCGCCAGCGCCGCGCCGGGCAGGTCGGAGGCGGGGTCGGCGTGGGCGAGGTTGCCGCCGACGGTGCCGCGGTTCCGGACCTGGATGTCGCCGACGGCCGCCGTCGCCTCGGCGAACGCCGTCGACGCCTCGCGGAGCGCCGCGTCGTCGACGATGTCGGCGTACGGCGTCATCGCGCCGATGGTCGTGACCCCGTCGCCGTGCTCGATGCCCCGGAGGTCGTCGACCCCGCCGAGGTCGATCAGCACGTCCGGGCTGGCCAGGCCGCTCTTCATCGTCGGGATGAGGCTGTGGCCGCCCGCCAGCAGCTCCGTCTCCGCGTCGGCGTGCTCGGCGAGCAGGTCGAGCGCCTCCTCGACGCTCGTCGCCTCGACGTAGTCGAACCGGCCGGGGTACATCAGCCGCTCACTCCCGGCGTCGGCTCAGTCGTCATGCGCCACCCCGCCGTCGGTCGCGGCCCGGATGTCCGCGGCGGCCGTCTCGACCGCGTTCACGATGTTCTGGTAGCCGGTACAGCGACAGAGGTTCCCCTCCAGCGCCTCGCGGATCTCCTCGCGTGACGGGTCGGGGTGCTCCCGGAGGAACGCCGTCGAGGTCATCATCATGCCCGGCGTGCAGTAGCCACACTGCAGGCCGTGCTCCTCCTGGAACGCCGCCTGGATGGGATGGAACTCGCCGTCCGCCGCCAGCCCCTCGACGGTGTCGATGTCGGCGCCGTCGGCCTGCACCGCGAACATCGTACAGGACTTGACCGCCTCGCCGTCGAGGTGGACGGTACAGGCGCCACAGAGGCTCGACTCGCAGCCGACGTTCGTGCCCGGTGTAGCCGAGCGCGTCGCGCAGCGCGTGGACGAGCAGCGTGCGCGACTCGACCGTCAGCTCGTGGTCCTCGCCGTTGACGGTGAGCGTGATCTCGTGCTCAGACATGGCCCGGTCGACCCCCCGCTCGCTCGTCGATCACAGCAGCCCCCGGATCCGGTCGCGCAGGCCCGAGTCCGCCTCGTCGAGCTCGGAGAGCTGGCCCTGGACCTTCTTGAAGAAGCGGTTCACGACCTGGTTGGCCACCGGGTTGAGCACCCGCTGGCCCATCTGGGCGACCCGGCCGAACACGTCGCTCTCGGACCACCACTCGATCGTCACGCCGTCCTCCGACTCCGAGAGCGTCATCCCGGAGCGCATCTCGAACGACGAGTTCGACGCCGAGCCCTCGCCGGTGGCGATCATCTCCGGCAGCTCCCGGGTCTCGACGGTCACGAGCGTCCGGAACGTCGGCTTGACGCTGCCGACGCCGACCTCCATCAGCGCGGCGTAGGTCTCGCCCGTCTGGAACGCCCGTTCGGCGACCGTCTCCGGGTCGGCCTCGGGCAGCACGGGCGGGAGCTCGTCGTCGGGCGTCGCCGACTCGGTCAGGGCGTCGAAGTCGACGTCGTCCGGGTCGTCGACCCGCGTCAGGAACTGACAGCCGGGCAGCGCCTGTCGGATCAGCACGGGGTCCGAGAGCGCCAGCCACGCCTCCTCCACCGTCACGCCGTCGAGTTCGAAGGTTCCGTTGAATTCCATGGTGTTAGGGTCGGTAAACCGGCCGCGTACGTGACGCAGTACGACTGCCCAGGCGGGTATAAAACCTCACCTCGCGGGCGTTCGGGCGGTCCGCGCGGGACACGCTCACGCCGCCTCCTGGACCGCCCGCCAGACGGCCTCGTCCGTCAGCGGCATGTCCAGCGCCTCGACGCCGAGGGGTTCGAGCGCGTCGAGGACGGCGTTCACCAGCGCCGGCGGCGCGCCGATGGCGCCCGCCTCGCCGACGCCCTTCGCGCCCAGCGGGTTGTGGGGGCTCTCGGTCACGGTCGACCGCGTCTCGAGCTCCGGCAGGTGGAACGCCTTCGGGAGCGCGTAGTCCTGGAGCGTCCCCGACAGCAGGTTGCCGTTGTCGTCGTAGCTCGTGCGCTCGAGGCGGGCCTGGCCGATGCCCTGGGCGACGCCGCCGTGGATCTGGCCCTCGACGAGCTTCGGGTTGATCTGCGTGCCGACGTCGTCGACCGAGAGGAACCGCTCGATCTCGATCTCGCCCGTGTCGGGGTCGACCTCGACGACGGCGACGTAGCTCCCGAACGGGTAGGTGTAGTTCGACGGGTCGTAGTACGTCGTCGCCTCGAGGCCGGGCTCCATCCCCTCGGGCCGGTCGCCCGAGTGGGCCGCCGAGGCCACCTCCTCGAGGCTCACCGCTCGGTCGGGCGCGCCGGCGAGATGGAACCGCCCGTCCCCGGCGACGACGTCCTCGGGGTCGGCCTCGAGCTCGTGGGCCGCGATGCGGCGGGCCTTCTCGCGGACGTCGACCGCGCTGTCGTGGACCGCGCTGCCGCCGACGGGCATCGCCCGCGAGCCCGCGGTACCCCCGCCGTAACCGACACGGTTCGTGTCGCCCTCGACGATCTCGATGTCGTCGAACGGCACGCCGAGCGCCGAGGCGACGATCTGGGTGTAGCCGGTCCGGTGGCCGGTGCCGATCTCCGCGGTGCCGGACTCGACGACCACCTTGCCGCCGGGGGTCACCCGGACGACGCCCGTCTCGGGCCAGCCGGGCGCCGCGCCGCAGGCCTCGACGTAGCACGCCAGCCCGATCCCGAGGTAGCGGCCCGCCTCGCGGAGCTCGGCCTGGCGCTCGCGGAGGGCGTCGTAGTCGACGGCCTCGAGCGCGGCGTCGAGCGTCCCCTCGAAGTCGCCCGAGTCGTACTCGTGGCCCACCCCGTTGTCGTAGGGGAAGGCGTCGGGCGGCACCATGTTCCGCCGGCGGAACTCGGCCGGGTCCTCGTCGAGCTCGCGGGCGACGTGTCGGGCCAGCCGCTCGGCGAAGTAGGTGGCCTCCGGCCGGCCCGCGCCCCGGTAGGCCGAGATGGGCGCCGTGTTCGTGAACACGCCGGTGACCTCGATGTGGGCCGCCTCGAGGTCGTACTGGCCGACGAACATCCGGCCGAAGTTCGCGGTGTGGATGCCCGTGCCCCACATCGCGTAGGCGCCGAGGTCGCCGCGGGTCCGCACCCGCATCGCGGTCATCTCGCCGTCGGCGGTCAGCGCGACCTCGGCGCGCGAGCGCTGGTGGCGCGAGTGGACCATCGAGGCGAAGTCCTCGCCCCGCGTCGCCGTCCACTTGACCGGCTCGCCGAGCTGCATCGCGGCCCAGCCCGTGAGCATGTAGCCGGCGTAGGGCTGGAGCTTCGCGCCGAAGCCGCCGCCGACGTCCGGCGGCCGGACCTGGACCTTGTGCTCGGGCAGGTCGAGGGCCTCGCTGAACCCGCCCCGCAGCGTGTGGGGGTTCTGGGTCGACGCCACGACCGAGAGCTCGCGGTCCGACGAGCGGTACGTCGCGACCGCCGACCGGGGCTCCATCGCCGTCGGGATGACGCGGTTGTTGACGACGTCGCCGACCTCGACGACCCGGTCGGCCGCCTCGAAGGCGGCCTCGGTCGCCTCGGCGTCGCCCTGCTCCCAGGTGAACGCGACGTTGTCGGGGACGTCCTCGTGGACCGCCGGCGCGCCCTCCTCGAGCGCGCCCTCGAGGTCGGTCACCGCGTCCAGGCGCTCGTACTCGACGGTGACGGCCTCGGCGGCCTCCGCAGCTGTGTAGCGGTCCTCGGCGACCACGGCCGCGACCGCCTGGCCCTGGTAGAAGACCTCCTCGCCGGCCAGCAGCGGGTGCTTCGGGTCCGCCGACCACTCCGGGGCGCTCGCCGGGATCTCCCCCGGGACGCCCGAGGCCTCGACGTCGGCCGCGGTGTAGACCGCGACGACGCCGTCGATCGCCTCGGCGTCGGCGGCGTCGACCGACTCGATCCGGGCGTGGCCGTACTGGCTCCGGACCAGCGCCAGGTGGTGCAGGTCGCGCGATTGGACGTCGTCGGTGTACTCGGACTCCCCCGTCAGCAGGTGGGGGTCCTCCCGGCGCTGGACCGACGAGCCGACCATCTCGTTGGGCGTCGGCTCGTCGCCGCGGACGGTCTCCGTGGGCACGTCAGCGCCCCCCGGCCGCGCCCTCGGGTCGCTCGGCGGTCGGTCGCCCCCGTCGCGTCGCGGTGGTCCGTCCATGGTGAATCCGGGCCCGGATGGCTCGTGTGCCGGCATCGACCCGGCAGGGAAAAAACCTTGCTCGTCGCCCGCAGGCGGCGGCGACCGACAACGCCTTTCCCGGCACCCGCCCAACCGCGGGCCATGAGCGACCACCAGGACCTGATCCCGCGGCCGGCGGCCGTCGAGGCCGTGCTGGCGTCGCGGGCCCGCGCGCTGGCCGGCCGGGCGGCGGAGTCGGTCCCCCTCGACGCGATCGGCGGCCGGGTGGCGGCCGAGCCGGTCGTCGCGGCGGCCGACCAGCCGCCCGCACTCGTTCGCCACGATGGACGGCTACGCCGTCGACGCCGAGGACCCCTACCCGCTCGACGTCGTCGACGCCGAGGTCTTCCCGGAGGACGCCCCGCCGGCGCTCGAGTCGGGGACGGCCGTGCCGGTCGCCACGGGAGCGCCCGTGCCCGAGGGCGCCACCGCCGTGCTCAAGCGCGAGGACGTGGCCATCGAGGACGGCGCGCTCACCGGCCCCGACGTGTCGGCGGGCACCTACGTCTACGAGCGCGGGAGCAACGTGGCCGCCGGCGAGACGCTGGTCGAGGCCGGCGAGCGCCTGGCGGCGAAGGACGCCATCCTGCTGCGGGACCTCGGCCGGGAGTCGGTCCCGGTCTACGAGCGGTTCGCCGCCGGCGTGCTGGCGACGGGCACCGAGATCCACGAGGGCCGCACGAGCGACCTCGACTCGCCGATGCTGGCGGGGCTGGTCCGCGCCTGGGGCCACGACGCGACCTACGAGGGCTCGGTCCCGGACGACGCCGACCGGGTCCGCGACCGCATCGCCGCGCTGGCGGACGCGTACGACGTCGTGGTCACCACGGGCGGCACCAGCGTCGGCCACAAGGACCACGTGGTGAGCGCGCTCGCCGAGCTGGGCGAGGTCGTCTTCCACCGGGTGACCGTCCGGCCGGGCAAGCCCATCGCGCTCGCGGAGCTGCCGGACCACGACGCGGTGGCGTTCGCCATCCCCGGGAAACCCATCGGCGCCTACACGATCGCGACGGCGGTGATGCGGCCGTTCTTCACCGGCGAGGCGGGACTGCCCGCCGAGCCCGCGACGCTCGCCCGCGACGTCGGCATCGGCGTCGAGGGGTTCGAGTACTTCGTCCCGGTGACCCTCGAGGGCGGCGAGGCGATGCCGCTCGGGCACGTCGACTCGCCGCTGGCGGTCTACGAGGACACCTACGACCCGAGCGTGCTCTCCTCGAGCTCGCGGGCGAGCCGGGCGGACGGCTTCTTCGTGACCGAGGCGGGCGTGGCCGCCGGCGACACCGTCCAGGTGGTCCCCTACGGGGTGGTCGAATGAGCGACGACGTCCCGACGGTCGATCCGGCCGAGCTCGGCCCCCCGAGCCGCGAGGGGCCGGTCGTGGGCGTGCTGCTCGCCGCGGGCGACAGCCAGCGGTACGGCGACGACAACAAGCTGCTCGCCGACGTCGACGGCGAGCCGATGGTCCGGCGGGCCGCCCGGGGCCTGACCGCGAGCCGGCTCGAGCGCGTGATCGCGGTCGTCGGCCACGAGGCCGACCGGGTGCGGTCGGCGCTGGCCGGGCTCGACCTCGAGGTCGTCGAGAACCCCGACTACGGGGCGGGCCAGGCCACGTCGCTGGAGGTCGGGACCCGGGCCGCCCGGGAGGCCGGCGCCGCGGCGGCCTGCTACGCCCTCGGGGACATGCCGTGGGTCGCGCCCGGCACGGTCGACGCCCTCGTCGACGCCTACCGCGCGGACGCCGGCGACCCGTTGGCCGCCGCCTACGAGGGCCGGCGGGGCAACCCGACGCTGTTCGACGCCCGGCATTTCGGGGCGCTCGAGGACGTCGATGGCGACATCGGCGGCCGGGAGCTCCTGCTCGACGACGATCGGGCCCGGCTGGTCGAGACCGGCGACCCGGGCGTCCGGCGGGACGTGGACGCCCGCGAGGACCTGCCCGAGGGCGGCTGAGGGGCCTCAATCACCCGCGACGCCGGGGGTGGTCGGCTCCGGCGGCGGCTCGGCCTCGAACAGCGCCAGGAACACCAGCCCCGCGGCGACCATGAAGCCGGCCGCGACCCAGAACCCCGCCGCGAACGAGACGTAGTCGAGCGTGCCGCCGACGGCGACCGGGCCGACGATGGCGCCGACCTGCCAGGAGACCGAGCGGAGCGAGAGGCTGCCGGCGACCGCGTCGTAGTGCTCGCCCTCCTCGACGAACAGCGCCATGCTGGTCGGGATGCGGAGGCTGTCGGCGACGCCCGAGCACGGAGTAGGCGAGAAAGAGCGCGAAGAACGCCGGCACGAGCGTGAGCTCGCCCCACGGCCCCGCGAGCGAGACCGACGGGAAGACGCCGGCCGCGACGCCAGCCGCGGGGATGAGCGCGGTTCCGAGCGCGTAGCCCAGCGTCCCGGCGAGCACGAACCAGTGCATCGAGCCCACGCGGTCGGCGTAGCCGCCGACGTAGCCCTGGGCGACGCCCTTGGTGAGCTTCCCGCCGGCGAGGATGCCGCCGATGAGCAGCGCGGACATGCCGAACTCCGTGCGGGCGTAGATCGGGAGGAAGATGACGACCGCCATCTTGCCGAAGCTGAAGCCGAAGCGGAAGGCGACGAGCGCGAGGACGGCGCGGCGCTTGATCAGCCGGCCGAACGTCTCCAGGCCGGTCGCCTCCTCGGGGTCCGAGCGCGTTCCGGGATCGTCGCGGACGAGGACGACGACCGCCGCCGTCACGGCGAGCGTGAGGACGATGAGGACCGCGTACGTCGTCCCGAAGCCGTAGACGAACAGCAGCGCGCCGCCGAGCAGGTCGCCGCCCAGGCTGCCGACCGACTGGGCCTGGTTGTAGGTGCCGATCCAGAGCCCGCGGTCGCCGTCGGGGGCGATCTCCCCGACGACGGCCGCGCCGGTCACCCAGAGGACGGTCGCGCCGAGCGCCTGCAGCCCCCGGAGCGCGACGACGTGCTCGATGGAGCCGACGAGGCTGAACCCCACGAGCAGGAGGACGTTCAGGCCGAGGCCGCCCAGCAGCCAGCGCTTGGAGTTCCCGATGTCGATCCGCCGGCCCATCGGGAGCACGACGAGCAGGCGGACCGCGGCGTAGGCCGTCCCGAAGAGGCCGGCCACCACCCCGGAGGCCTCGAACAGGTCGGCGTAGAGCGCGAGCGCGATGATGACGGTCGCGAAGGCCAGCCCGGTGACAAAGCGGACCGCGGTCAGCGTCAGGAACTCCGGCTCGCGAAGCAGGTCGAGCGGGCTCGGCTCGCCGGCGGCTGTGGCGCTGGACATCGGGAACCCGACGATTGGGCCTCCTCGGACGCGCTATTGAACGTTGGGAAACGTGTGACAGACGATGTTGATCTTGCTGCCCTCCTCGAGCGGCTCATGGCGTTGTTGTGGCGAGCTCATCCCGTGTTCCCCCTACGCCCCCGACACGGATAGGAATACAGGCTCGCCCGTACCGACCGACGCGACGAACACCCCTGCCTGCGGCTCTTCGGAGTCCCCTCACCGGGCCGGACCGCTGGGGGGCCAGTGACAACGAGGGAGTGGGATCCTGACCCAGACCCACAGGGTTATGCCGCGGAAGGGCATAGACGTCTTATCGGCCCGGTCCAACGATTGAGTCACTAACTGTGTTACCGTGAAACCGAACCAGATCGATTTCTCCGTCGATATCGCCTACGGTATCCTCCTGTTCCTCGCGATCGTCCTCATCCTGACCGTCGGGACCGCCATCGGGATCGCGTTCGGCCTCGGGGCGCTGGTCTCCTACATCATCCACGTCGCGTGGAAGATGTCACGGTTCGACCCCGAGTGGATGACCAACGCGATGACCGAGAAGGTCGAGGAGACCATCACCGAGGAAATGTCCGAAACCGTCGGCGACCGGGTCGCCGAGGAGGTGGGCGAGGAGATGGAGGAGAAGGTCGCCGAGAAGGTGACCAAGGACGTCGGCGACCGGGTCGCCGAGGAGGTGAGCGAGGAGGTGGAGGAGAAGGTCGCCGAGAAGGTCACCCACGACGTCGAGATGGCGCTCTCGAACGAGATCGGCTCCATCATCGAACAGCTGGAGGAGGTCAACAAGCGGATCGAGGAGCGGCCGAGCCGCGAGGAGGTCGAGTCCCAGGTCGACGAGGTGGCCGAGGAAGCCGCCTCGAAGGCCGCCGAACAGGCCACCGAGAAGGACGAATAACCCCGCAGCAGCGACAAACGCCGGGAAGAGATACCGTGTCGAACCACGTGCGGCGGCCGAGCAACACATGATAGCCATCACACGCCCCTGATCCATGGTCGGCATCCTGATCAGCATCGGCATCCTCGTGGCGGTCTTCGTCGGGTTCAACATCGGCGGGTCCAACACGGGCCCGTCGTTCGGCCCCGCGGTCGGGGCCGGGGCGATCACGAAGGTGTTCGCCGGCGTGTTGATGTCGGTGTTCTTCTTCGTCGGCGCGTGGACCATCGGCCGGCGCGTCGTGAACACGCTGGGCCGTGACCTGGTGCACGACCCCACGGTGTTCACCATCGAGACGAGCATCGTCCTGCTGTTCTTCATCGGCGGGGCGCTCTTCGTCGGGAACTACGTCGGTGTGCCCGCGTCGACCTCGATCACGGCGGTCGGCTCGATCGCCGGTCTCGGCGTCGCCTCGGGGGAGCTCAACTGGACCGTCATGGGCGAGATCGCCGTCTGGTGGATCGTCGCCCCGCTCGTTGGCTTCTGGGTCTCGCTGATGATCGGCCGCTACCTCTACCCGACGATCAACCGCTGGGTCGCGATCAACTCGACGGAGGGCGCCCTCCTCGAGCTCGACCGGAGCGGCGTGCTCCCGACACCCCAACGGGGCCCGAACACGACGAGCCGGGAGCTGTTCGGGACCGTGGTGCTCATCTCGATCGGCTGCCTGATGGCGTTCTCCGCGGGGACGTCGAACATCGCGAACGCGATCGCCCCGCTCTACGGCGCCGGGATGGATCTCAACCTGCTCATCCTCATCGGCTCGGGGGCGGTCGCCGTCGGGGCGCTGACGATCGCCCGGCGAACGCTCGACACCATGGGGAACGACCTCACCGACCTGCCCCTGACCGCGGCGATCCTGGTCGCGATCGTCGCGTCGGGCATCGTGATCGGCCTCTCCGCCATCGGCATCCCCGCCTCGTTCGTGATCATCGCGACGATGTGCATCATCGGCCTCGGCTGGGGTCGGGCCACGCGGACGGCGACGGTGACCCAGGGGCTCCGCGGGGAGGACCGCCCGGGCGTCTCGATCGGCGCGCTCGCGGCCGACGAGCCCGGCGAGGACCCCCCGGATATCGGGGCGGAGGAGCCGGCGGAGCTCCCGAGCGCCACCGAACTCTTCGACCCCTCGACGACGGGTCGGGTCGTGCTGATGCAGAACCTCGTCCCCGTGATCTCGACCGTCGGCGCCTACCTCGCCTTCGTCGTCATGTTCCGGTTCTTCTAGACGACGGACGATCGCGGTCGCGTCGCTCGGGTCAGCGCCTCGGCAGCGTCGCCGCATCGATGACGGCAGCTAGAGGAGCTCACCGACGTTCGAGGATCGTCGACCAGCTGCTGCTACTGGAATCACGATCGGTCAGGATAGCCGGAAGGAAGGGATAACGTCGTCTCGTAAATGGCTCGTCTGTGCTCTGAGCGGAAGCCAAGGGCCGGATTTGAACCGGCGATGATCCGCTCTGCAGGCGGACGCGTTCGGCCGGACTCTGCCACCTTGGCGCGTCGAAAACTACCCGGCAGGTTCGGTTAACGATTGCGGTCGGGAGCGTCGCCACTCGTCGGGTACTGAAAACGAACGGCGGCCCGGGACGCTACCCGGCGCAGCCGCTCTCGGGAGGATGAATGAGCCCGGAGGAGAACGTCCCCCGGGCATGAGTGGGAGGCGGCGAACCACCAGTTATGGGCGTCGACAGGATGGTCTAGGGTTCCACCGGGACGGACCCAGCATGTACTTCCTATTGCACCCCTCGGCCCACACTTAGCCCCCCGCCGAAGCGAGGCGGCTTTCCCAGAGGCTCGCGCACTCCAGTACTCACCGGAACGCAGGCGGGCTTATCTGCCGTGTTCGGGATGGGTACGGGAGTAACCCCGCCGCTATGGCCGCCTGAACGCCGACCCGTGGATTCGAACCACGTGGCGCACCGTGCGGTCGGTGATGCGATGTAATGTGTGTACGTGCACTCCAGTTAACGCCTGGATCCGCTCGTCGGAGCAGATCCCGTCGTTATGAATGTTGGCTTCGACCGGTTAGTGCTCGCGGGCTCAACACCTCGTTGCCTCGGTGCGTACACCCCGAGTCTATCGAACTCGTCTTCTACGAGTGGTCTCAGGCGGCGCCTCTTTTCCAGGTGGGTTTCGGGCTTAGATGCGTTCAGCCCTTACCCCGTGATGCGTAGCTGCCCGGCACGTGCCCTCTCGGACAACCGGTACACCAGTGGCATCCATCCGTAGTTCCTCTCGTACTATACGGACGTTCCCGTCAGGCGCCATAACACCCCCAATAGATAGCAGCCGACCTGTCTCACGACGGTCTAAACCCAGCTCACGACCTCCTTTAATAGGCGAACAACCTCACCCTTGCCTGCTTCTGCACAGGCAGGATGGAGGGAACCGACATCGAGGTAGCAAGCCACCGGGTCGATATGTGCTCTTGCCGGTGACGACTCTGTTATCCCTAAGGTAGCTTTTCTGTCAGCCATTGCCCGCATCGATCGGGCTAATGGGTTCGCTAGACCACGCTTTCGCGTCAACGTCCCTTGTTATCGAGGACACTGTCAGGCCACCGTATGCTCTTGCGCTCTGTTCCGGGTTGCCGACCCGGATGAGGTGACCATAGGGCGCGCTCGATATCTTTTCGAGCGCGTACCGCCCCAGTCAAACTGCCTGGCTACCGGTGTCCTCCTCCCGGAGTGAGGGGTACGGTCACTGATGGGTAGTATTTCAATGGCGTCTCGGCGGCCCGCTAGCGCGGGTGCCTGCGTAACGACTTCTACCTATGCTGCACATCAGCGGCCATACCCCAGCGACAGCCTGCAGTAAAGCTCTATAGGGTCTTCGCTTCCCCTTGGGGGTCTCCAGACTCCGCACTGGAACGTACGGTTCACCGGGCCCAACGTCGGGACAGCGGAGCTCTCGTTGATCCATTCATGCAAGCCGCTACTAAAGCGGCAAGGTACTACGCTACCTTAAGAGGGTCATAGTTACCCCCGCCGTTGACGGGTCCTTCGTCCCATTGTAATGGGTGTTCAGATACCCGCACTGGGCAGGATTCAGTGACTGTACTAGTCCTTACGGATTGGCAGTCACCTATGTTGTTAGTAGACAGTCGGAGCTCCCGAGTCACTGCGACCTGCCCCTTTCCGGGGCAGGCATCCCTTATCGCGAACTTACGGGACTAATTTGCCGAATTCCCTGACGTCGGTTGATCCCGACAGACCTTGGCTTACTCCGCCTGGGCACCTGTGTTGGTTCTGGGTACGGACACCGTACTCGCCTTTTCACGGGCTCCAGGTTGAACCGAGTTTCCCTATCCCGCCGTTCGTCCGCTTCCTGCCATTACGGCGTCCACGGATTTTGACGGTTCGACCGGGCGAGTGCCCGGCTCGGTCTACCCCGAAGCGTCGGCTTTCGTTGTACGGTGGCACGGGAATGTTAACCCGTTTCCCTGTTCGACCTACTCGAATTGCGGTAGGCCTTAGGACCGGCTAACCCTCGGCTGATCAGCAGTGCCGAGGAACCCTTGCCCGTTCGGTCGTCGAGGTTCTCACCCGACTAACGCTGCTACTGCGGCCAGGATTTTCGTCACCGCGCGGTCCACGCGAGCTCTCGCCCACGCTTCCATCCGCACGGAGCGCCAACCTACACGATCACCCGTTGAAGGGTGCGGTCGGGTCTCGGTGGTGGATTTGAGCCCCGATCATTTTCGGCGCCCCGAACCTCGGCCGGTAAGCTGTTACGCTTTTCTTAGCGGGTAGCTGCTTCTAAGCTCACCTCCCGGCTGTCTAGGGCTCGGGACTACCTTCGAGTTGCACTTAATCCACACTTGGGGACCTTAACCCGACTCCGGGTTGTCTCCCTCACGGTGTACAGGCTTACCCCGCACACCGGACTGCCCGCGTCGACGGCGTCCGTAGGTTCGGAGTTCGACAGGGGGGCCGTTCCCTCTCGGGAACGGGTCCCCCAATCGGTCGCTCTACCCCACGGACTGCCTCGGCGGACGTCATGCTTCGACATGTTTCGGTTGGAACCAGCTGTTTCCGGACTCGATGGGCCTTTCACCCCTACGCACGGGTCACGGGAGGGCGTTGTAAGGCACCACCCCTGACAGGCCTCCACGTAGCTTTCGCCACGCTTCACCTTGCCCACGCGTAGATCGTCCGGTTTCGGGTCGTGTCTGACTGACTCCCCGCCCTTGAAGACGGCGGCCCTGGCGCAAAGCGCTGCGGCCATGTCGGTTTCCCTGTGCCTTCCTCGATGATCGAGTTAGGCTCGCCAGCCGGACACACTCCCTGGCTCGTTTTTCAAAACGCACGACGGAACACCGGCTTCCCGCAGTTCCTACTGGAGGGTCGCCCCTCGGTCGTTTCCCGCGGGACCTTGTGTGCCCCGTCGCTCCATCACTAACTGATTTCAGGCCCTGTTTCACCCCCCTTCTGAGGGTGCTTTGCAGTGTTCGCTCACGCTACTGGTTCGCTATCGGTCTCGAGTCGTGTTTAGCCTTAGCAGTTGATGCCTGCCATATTCACGAGGGAATTCCAACCCCCGCTACTCCGGGACTGGCGCCCGCCGTACTCGTCAGCGTTACGGGGCTTTCACCCTGTTTCGCGCTCCGTTCCAGGAGACTTCACACTGACTTTCAGACGTTGGTAGCCAGCCCATACACCACATGGCCCCGAAGGGCTTCGGTTTGGGCTGCGTCGCGTTCACTCGCCGTTACTAACGACATCCCTATTGGTTTCTCTTCCTGCCGATACTGAGATGTTTCAGTTCTCGGCGTTCCCCATTGCGCAAGGCAATTGCGAGAGGATTCCTATTCGGAAATCCCGAGTTCTTCGCCTCCGTGCGGCTCCCTCGGGCTTATCGCAGCTTGGCACGTCCGTCGTCGGCGCTCGAGCCGAACCATCCACCAGCTAGTATAGTAGCCACGTCATATTTGACGGGATCCGCTCACGAAGAACGGATCCAGTCGACGTCTGGAGTGCACGTACACACGGTCGTCATCGAACGCGATGCGTTCAGTCTGACCCTTCCTATCCGCCCTTCCGGGGGATAGTGCATCGATCGTGCGTGACCGAAACGCCGGTGCCAATTAAGGCACGCGGTTTCCGGCCCGCGGATGGACCCACTGGGATTCGAACCCAGGGCCTCCGCCTTGCAAAGGCGGCACTCTACCGCTGAGCTATGGGCCCACCTCCCCTCACGGGGAGGGTCGAGCCACGACAGTTCGTAGGTGCCCGATCGGCCGTCTCGGGAGAGACGACGTTCCTAATGGTGAGCCAGGCCGATGGCCTGGTCTCGTTCAGTAGGAGGTGATCCAGCCGCAGATTCCCCTACGGCTACCTTGTTACGACTTAATCCCCCTTGCGAAGCCCAGATTCGACCGCCTCTCGGCGGCCTCATCCGGACCTCACTCGGGTGATTTGACGGGCGGTGTGTGCAAGGAGCAGGGACGTATTCACCGCACGTTGCTGACATGCGATTACTACCGAATCCAGCTTCATGAGGGCGAGTTTCAGCCCTCAATCCGAACTACGACCGGGTTTCGGAGATTAGCTTCCCCTCTCGGGGTCGCATCCCATTGTCCCGGCCATTGTAGCCCGCGTGTAGCCCAGCCCATTCGGGGCATACTGACCTACCGTTGCCCGTTCCTTCCTCCGCCTTGGCGGCGGCAGTCCCCCTAGTGTCCCCAGCCATCCAATGGATGCTGCTGGCAACTAGGGGTGCGGGTCTCGCTCGTTGCCTGACTTAACAGGACGCCTCACGGTACGAGCTGACGGCGGCCATGCACCTCCTCTCAGAAGCTCGGGTAAGGTCATCAACCTGACCGTCACGACTACTGTCGGGGCTGGTGAGATGTCCGGCGTTGAGTCCAATTGAACCGCAGGCTCCTCCGGTTGTAGTGCTCCCCCGCCAATTCCTTTAAGTTTCATCCTTGCGGACGTACTTCCCAGGCGGATCGCTTCACGGCTTCCCTACGGCACAGCACAGGCTCGTAGCCTGTGCCACACCTAGCGATCATCGTTTACGGCTGGGACTACCCGGGTATCTAATCCGGTTCGAGACCCCAGCTTTCGTCCCTCACCGTCGGGTCCGTCCTTCCGAGGCGCTTTCGCCACCGGCGGTCCGTCCAGGATTACGGGATTTCACTCCTACCCCAGACGTACCCCTCGGATCTTCCGGCCCCAAGCCGAACAGTTTCTGCCGGACGCCCATCTGTTAGGCAGATGGATTTCCCGACAGACTTGTTCGGCCGGCTACGGACGCTTTAGGCCCAATAACAGCGGCCATCACTCGGGCTGCCGGTATTACCGCGGCGGCTGGCACCGGTCTTGCCCAGCCCTTATTCGTGCACCTCCTTACGGTGTACAAAAGCGAGGACTGTATGCCCTCGCACTCGGGGTCCCCTTATCGCACTGGCGTGCAGTGTAAAGGTTTCGCGCCTGCTGCGCCCCGTAGGGCCTGGTATCTTGTCTCAGATACCATCTCCGGGCTATTTGCTCTCACATCCCGTACCGATTATGGGCACGGTGGGCCGTTACCCCACCGTCTACCTAATCGACCGCAGCCACATCCTATGGCGCCGTAGCGTTTCCGGCTCCCCGCATTCCAGCGTGGGAGCCGTATCGTGGATTAGCCTCAGTTTCCCGAGGGTGTCCACGTCCGTAGGGTAGTTTGGCCACGTGTTACTGAGCTGTTTGCCACGGGTCTGAACCCGTGCGACTAGCATGGCTAAATCGGACCCCGATAGCAATGGCCTCCGGCAGGATCAACCGGAATGACTCCGGGCTGAGCCCGGAGTGGGTTTAGGCGGGTGATGCCTCCGCGAGGGAGGCACACCGTTGTGTGTCGTCGATCTACGAGAGACCGATCGGGTGTCACCGAACTGTCGTGGCTCACATCAGATCCCATCTGTACGGCGGACCGCAGGGGTGGAATCCTCACGTCGGATTGCGGACCTGAACGTTGCTTCGAGCGGGTATTAAACCCATCGAAGCGACGCGGGTCCGGCCGGCCCCAGCGGCGCGTGCCACGGGGGCCGACGTTCCGTCCGAGACGAACGCCCACCCACTGATAAGGCCGTCGACTCGGGTGGCCGGTTGCGACGCGCTGGCACGACCCAGCCCGGGACGCCGGCGCCGCGGCTCGGCGGTCGGCCGTCGAGAGAAGGTGGGGTGCTGGCCCTACTAGTCGAGGTGCTCGATGCCCTTCTTCGAGACGTTGGCCTCGGTGATCTCTCGGGGCATCCAGTCGGGCTTGTCCGAGGGAGCGGTCGTCTCCCAGGCCCAGGCGTCGTAGATGTGGACCTTGTCGGTGCCCTTCTCGCGGAGCCGGATCTCCAGGCGAGGGGCGGACTCCTCGCTCGACCCGGCCTCGGTCAGACGCCGGGCCGCCTTCAGCGCGGCCTGCCGTGGGGTGTTCCCGCTGAACACGCTGCTCTCGTCGCCCCCGGCCTCGCGCAGTGCAAAGTTCCGTTTACCGTCCTCGCGTACCATGATTTCGGACCTCCACCGGGTACCATTCATGGTGCGGATATAAATATATCGGCGAAATGAGTGGTCGGGAGCCACAACAGTTAAATACTGGCAGCCGGCGCCGGGGTCGCGGACCGCCGGCCGGCGCGCCCGACGGCCGTCTGACGGGTGAGGGAACGCTTAAGTACGTCGTCGGGTCAGCCCCACAGTAGAACTCCCCGCAATGGTCCGGAAGAAGAAACTCAGCCCGAGTGGGGCCAAGGACGACGCCGGCGAGTACCACAACGCACACATCAACCTCCACGAGGACGAGCTGGCGGTCGCGGGGATGGCCATCGGGGACGACGTCTTCGTCCGGGTCCGCGAGGACAAGATCATCATCCAGAAGGCCGACCAGGACCAGGTCGAGCACGACTTCTGACCCCGGGATCTGACCGGGGATGGACGCCTACCGCCTGCTGAAACCGCTGCTGTTCTCGCTGCCGCCCGAGCGCGCCCACGAGCTCGTCACCGCCGGGCTGGCCGCCGCCCAGGACACCCCGGTCGAGCGCGCCGTCGCCCGCCGCTACCGGTACCGCGACCCCCGGCTCGAGGTCGAGACGATGGGCCTCTCGTTCCCGGCGCCCGTGGGCGTCGCGGCCGGCTTCGACAAGAACGCCCGGGTGCCCTCGATGCTCGCGAGCCTCGGGCTTCGGCCACGTCGAGGTCGGCGGCGTCACGGCCGACGCCCAGGCGGGTAACCCCCGGCCCCGGCTGTTCCGGCTCGCCGACGACGACGCCCTGATCAACCGCATGGGGTTCAACAACGACGGCGCCGACGCCGTGGCGGCCCGGCTCGAGGCGGGCCCGCGGCCCGCGGTCCCGCTGGGCGTCAACATCGGCAAGTCGGCGGCCACGCCCCTCGAGGAGGCCACCGAGGACTACCGCTACACCGCCGAGCGGCTGGCCCCGTTCGCGGACTTCGTCGTCGTCAACGTCTCGAGCCCGAACACCGAGGGGCTCCGCGAGCTCCAGCGCCGCGAGCCGCTGGCCGAGCTCCTCGAGGCGGTCCGCGACGCCGGCGCCGAGCGGCTGCTCGTGAAGCTCTCGCCGGACCTCGGCGAGCCGGCCGTCGCCGACGCCGTCGAGCTCGCCGAGGAGCTCGGGCTCGACGGCCTCATCGCGACGAACACGAGCACCGGCCGGCCGGGGTCGCTCTCGAGCCCCCACCGTCACGAGTCGGGCGGGCTCTCCGGCAAGCCCATCGAGGGCCGCGCGACCGAGCTGGTCGCGTACGTCTCGGCACGGACCGACCTGCCGGTGATCGGCGTCGGCGGCGTGTTCACGGCCGCGGACGCCTACCGCAAGATCCGGGCCGGCGCCTCGCTCGTCCAGCTCTACACCGGGCTGGTCTACCGCGGCCCCCGCATCGCCCGGGGCATCAACCGCGGGCTCGCGACGCTGCTCGAGCGCGACGGCTTCGACGACGTCGCGGACGCGGTCGGCGCCGACCGCTGACCGGGGGGAGCTATGTCCCGTCCGCCGACGCCCAGCCCCACCGAGCGTTTTACCGCCGGGGCCCCACGCCGACCCATGGGCAAGGTGAACGAGGCCGACCTGGACTGGGAGGCGGTCGACCGCGACGGCGCCGGCTGGCGGCGCAAGCAGCTCGCCGACGCGGCCGGCGGCGAGGACCTCGGCTGCAGCCTCTACGAGCTGCCCGCCGGGCAGCGGTCGTGGCCCTACCACTACCACACGGCGAACGCCGAGGCGATCTACGTCCTCGCGGGCGCGGGACGGATCCGGCTCGACGGCGAGCGCCGGATGCTCGAGGCCGGCGACTACGTCGCGCTGCCGGCCGACGAGCGCGGCGCCCACCGCGTGATCAACGACGGCGACGCCCCGCTGCGGTACCTCGTGGTCTCGACCATGGCCGAGCCGGACGTCACGGTCTACCCCGACTCCGGGAAGTTCGGCGTCTACGTGGGATCGCCGCCAGGCGACCGTTCGGACCGCTCGTTGGCGGGCTACTACCGGATCGACGACGACGTCGACTACTGGGACGGCGAGGAGTAGCGGCGCGGTCAGTCGGCCAGCGCGTCCAGCCGGAGCTCGAACGCCGCGACCGGCAGCTCGAGGTCGTGCTCGACGAGCACCCGCGGGTGGAGCTCGCCGACGACCCCGGCGACCGCCCCGTCGAGGACGACGTCGGCGGCCCGGCCCTCGATGAACGTCGGGTGGTCGGTCGGGGGCGTCTCGAGCTCGGCGCCGAACCGCCGGGCGAGCCCCTGCAGCCGGCCCCGGGCGTCCTCGTAGGAGGCGTCCGTCCGGGCGAGCACGCCCGCGACGGTCCGCCGCTCGGCGACGCCCGTCGGCTCGTCGGGGTCGACCCGCGCCGCCAGGCCGATCTCCGCGAGCTCCTGCGGGTAGGCCCGGTGGGTGTTGTGCTCGAGCACGAGCAGCAGCGACGGCAGCGCCCAGGTCCGGACCATCGCGTACTCCTCGGAGTAGGGCTCGGAGACCCGCACGGGCTCGCCCCCGCCGACGCCCTCGAAGCCGGGCTCGACGCCGAGCCGGTCGTAGTTGGCCGCCTCGCCGATGAGGTGGAAGTTCAGCAGGTCCTCGAAGCCCAGCCCGACGAGCACCTGCCGGGCGGCCCGCTCGAGGCGCGACCGCTCGTGGCGGCCGCCGAGCGTCGAGACGTCGGGGTACCGGGGCTCGAGCTCGTTGAAGCCGTACGCCCGCCCGAGATCGTCCATCACGTCGAGCGGGTGGAGCACGTCCGTCCGGTAAGGCGGCACGCCGACCTCGTAGTCGCCGTCGCCGACCACCTGGGCGTCCAGCCCCGATCGCTCGGCGAGGTCGATCACCTCGTCGGGCTCGAGCTCGATGCCCATGAGCCCCTCGAGGCGGTCGTGGTCCACGGCCTTCTCGTCGACCTCGAGGTCCGGCCGGTCGAGCGTCCGGTCGGGGTACTCGACCGTGACGCGCTCGATCGTCGCGCCCCGGGCGTCCAGCGCGTAGCAGATGATGTTGCACATCCGGTCGATCGTCCACTGGTCCGTGCCGGTGAGCTCGACCAGGAGGTCCCGGGAGTCGGTCGAGACCTCCGTCCGGCGGCCGTTGATGACCGGCGGGAACGAGAACAGCCCGACGTCGTCGTAGATGGCCGGCAGCCGGTCGTACTCCTCGACGAGCGGCGCGTACTTGTCGCCGATCGGGTGGTCGACCAGCACCTCGCCGGGCGTCATCTCGGCGTCCGCGTCGAGCGGGACGAACGTGTCGCCGTCGGGCTCGACGCCGGTGTAGGTGATCTGGTTGGTGCCCTCGCCGGTGGCCGGCTGGCCCTTCAGCATCGTGAGGTCGTGGATGCCGATGGCGCCCTTCGCGCGCTCGCGGCCCATCGTCGCGTGGAGCTTCTCCTGGAGCTGGATGAGCGACTGGAGGCCCGCCTCCGAGAGCGACGCCCCGCGGACGATCGCGCCCGTGACGTACGGGCGCTCCTCCGGGACCGCCTCGTCGACGACGAACGTCCAGTCGGGCGCGTTGGTCTGGGGGATGTAGACGCCGCGGTCGTCGCCGTACTGGTAGCGCAGCGAGCGGGCGATGCCCTCGATGGAGAGCCGGTCGAGCCGGTCGGGCGCGAGCTCGAGCTGGAACGCCCCGTCGTCGGACTCGCCCTCGTACTCGATGCCGAGCGCGAACAGGTCCGAGCGGAGCTCGTCGTCGGCCTTCTCGTCGTGGCCCGTGAGCCGGCGGAGCTCGTCGGGGTCGACCTCGACGACGGGCATCAGTAGACCACCTCCTCGGCGCGGAGGAAGTCGAGGTCGACGAGCGTCCCGTGGACGTCGCGGATGTCCTCGAAGCCGTGGGTGAGCATGAGGAGGCGCTCGAGGGCGAGCCCCCAGGCCATCACGTCGCCCTCGACCCCGAGGGGCTCGAGCATCTCGTCGCGGAAGATGCCCGAGTTGCCGATCTCGACGATCTCGCCCGTCGTGGGGTGCTCGCCGAACAGCTCGAAGCTCGGCTCGGTGTACGGGTTGTAGTGGGGCTTGTACTGGATGTCGGTGATGCCGAACTGGCTGTAGAGCTCCTCGAACGTGCCCATGAGGTCGCGGACCGAGAGCGACTCGGCCCAGACCCAGCCCTCGATCTGGAAGAACTCGAGCAGGTGCGTGGCGTCGAGCGTGTCGTTCCGGTAGACCTTCTCGACGGAGAAGTACCGCTGGGGCGGCTCGAGGTCGCCCGCCGCGACGCCGGAGAGGTAGCGGGCCGACAGCGAGGTCGTGTGGCCCCGGAGCGCCACCGACCGGGCCATCGTCTCGCCCCACGGGCGAGTGGTAGCCGTCGCCGTCGGGGCCGACGCCCTCGCGGTGGGCCCGCTCGACGCGGTCCATCAGCTCCTCGGGCAGCGCCTCCATGGGCGGCAGGTCCAGGGCGAACTGGTCCCAGTGGGTCCGCGCCGGGTGGTCCTGGGGCATGAACAGGCAGTCGTTGATCCAGAACTCGGCGTCGGCGTGGGGGCCCTCCATCTCCTGGAAGCCCATGCCCACGAGCACGTCCTTGACGCGCTCGGCGGTCTGCCGGAGGATGTGGACGCTGCCGTCGGGCGACTCGGGCGCGTCGGCCTCGACGTTGTACTCGGTGAACTCGACGTCGCGCCACTCGCCGCTCGTCAGCAGTTCCGGCGTCACGGCGTCGACGCTCTCGGCGGCCTCGACGCCCTCCATCAGCGCGGTCACGCCCGCGTCGGTCAGCGTCACGGACTGGACGCTGTGCTCGCGCACCGCGACGAGCCCGCGTGACTCGAGCCGGTCGAGGACCCCCTCGTCCCCGACATCGGCGTCGTCGGCCACCGCCGCGAGGGCGGCCGCCTCGGCGTCACCGTCCGGGGCCGCCTCGGGGTCGACGCTGACGGCGCCGTCGTCGATCGCGCCGTAGCCCTTCCGGGCGAAGTTCGAGAGCGCGATGTCGACCGCCGGCCCCTCGAGCCCGCTGGCGCCGATGACCTGGCCGAGCGGGACGGCCTCGTCGGCCGCCCCGGCGTCGGCGGCGGCCGCGTGGAGGCGGGCCTCGGGCAGGCCGTCCTCGAGGTAGCTCCGCCCTTCGTCGGTCAGTTCGAGCTCGCGGTCGGTCTCGGCCTCGACGGTCACGAGGCCGTCGGCCTCGAGCGCGAACGCCGCCCCGGCGACGGCGTTCGGGTCGAGGCCGGTCTCCTCGGCGAGCTGGTCGGTCGTCTTCGCGTCGGTCGCGCTGGCGGCTTCGAGCACCGCGACCTGGGCGTCCGGGAGCTTCATTGGCTGGTTTCCTGTGGCGGGTCAGTTAGCGCTTGCGTGTCGGTACTCGGCGGCTGCGACCGGTTTCGACCCCGCCCGCCGGGGCGTCCACCGGCCGCCCTACGCGGCGAAAAAGGCGCCGAACCCCGCGCTCACCGGCGGCTCGCGAGCGACGCGTCCCGCGTGGGGTTCGGGCGTCATGGCCGGGGCAACCCGACGGTCGAGCAAAAGGATTGCGGGTGCGACGCGGCACCGAGTTGGCGAGTAACTAAACGACCGGGACCGGTGTCCGTCCGACATGGCGAAGCGACCGCAGTTCGACGTCCCACACTACGAGGGCTACCTCTCGATCGACGTCGGGGACCTCTACTACCGGGAGTTCGGGACGGGCGACCACGTGCTCGTCGGCCTCCACGGCGGTCCCGGCGCGGCCCACGACTACCTCGCACCGTTGACCGACGTCGCCGGCGAGGACTGGACGCTCTACCTCTACGACCAGTACGGCTGCGGCCGGTCTGACCGGCCGCCCGACAGCGTGTACGACGAGTACACCATGGCGGCGTACCGGGACCGCCTCGACGAGGTCCGGCGGGCCATCGGCGAGGACGCCGTCCACCTCTACGGCCAGTCGTGGGGCGGCTGGCTGGCGCTGGATTACGTGCTTGAGTACCCCGACCGGGTCGTCTCGCTGACCCTCGCGAACACCTCGGCCGACATCGAACGCGCCGGGGAGGCCATGTGGGCGGCGGCGCTTGACGCCATCGACGAGGAGGATCACGACGAGTTCCGAAAGCTCGTCGAGGCTCACGACTTCGACGACGACGCCATGGAGGCGTTCAACGAGACGTTCGTCGACGAACACGTGAACCGAAGCGACGCGGAACCGTTCGAGTTCGCACCCGCCTCCAACTCGACCATCTACGGCGTCATGTGGGGACCGTCGGAGTTCAGGCTCGCCGAGACCGCGCGCCTCCGGGAGTGGGACGTCACTGATCGCCTCGGCGAAATCGAGTGTCCCACGCTGGTGATCGCCGGTGAACACGACGAGATTTCGCCGGAGCTCGCCAGGGAGATGGCCGAGGAGATTCCGGACGCCCGGCTGGAGCTGTTCGAGGGGGCGAGCCACCTGCCGCTGTGGGAGGAGCGGGAGGCCCACGCGGAGGTCCTGGAGGACTTCCTGGCCTCGGTCGCCTGAGGACCGCCCGCCGGATGACCGGCGTTACTATCCCGTCGGCGCGCCAGCGGACGGCCATGGCCGACCCGCGGACCCGGCTCGCCGACCTCCCCCGCCGCCGTCCGCTCGCGTCGCTCGCCCTCGCCGTTCTGGCGAGCGAGGTCGTCGGCGCCGCCGGCGCGGTGTTCACCGTCGGCGGCCTCGAGTCGTGGTACGGCACGCTCGTCCAACCGGCGCTGGCCCCGCCGAACTGGGTCTTCGGGCCCGTCTGGACGACGCTGTTCGCGCTCATGGGCGCCGCGGCGTGGCTCGTCTGGCGCGAGCTCGACGGGCCCAACGACGGGCGACGCCCGGGCGGCGCCCTGGCGTGGTTCGCCGGGCAGTTCGTCCTGAACGTCGCGTGGTCGGCCGCGTTCTTCGGCGCCCGGTCGATCGTCGCGGGGCTCGTCGTCATCGCGGCGCTCTGGCTCGCGATCGTCGGCACCGTCAGGGCGTTCGACCGCGTCGACCGCCGGGCCGCCGCGCTGCTGCTCCCGTACCTCGCCTGGGTGAGCTTCGCCGGCTACCTCAACTACGCCTTCTGGACGCTGAACTGAGCGGGCCTACTCGAACACCGGCGCGACCCGGTCGTCGGCCTCGCGGGCGCCGGCCAGCGTGACCTCGTCGCCGATGGCCGCGTCCTCGGGGATCCGGCCGAGCACCCGGCCGTCGCCGAGCTCGACCACGCCGACGCGGTAGGGCGCCTCGAACCCCTCGGGCGCGACGGCGATCGTCGTCTCGGTGTAGACCTCGCCGGCCGTCGGGAGCGCCTCGACCGCCAGGTCGCGCTCGCCGCAGTGGGCGCAGGCGGCCTTCGGCGCGCCGGTGACGTGGCCGCAGGCGGGACACCGCTGGCCGAGCAGGACGCCGTCGCGAAGCGCCCGGGTCCAGGCCGCCGCGGTCAGCGCGCCGTCGTCGAGGTAGGACTCGGGCGCCGGCCGCTGCTCGCTCACGTCGCCACCTCCAGCGCCGAGACCAGCGTGGTCGCGGCGTCGCCGCCGAGGTTGTGCGCGACGGCCCGCTCGGCGCCCGCGACCTGGCGCTCGCCGACCGTGCCCCGGAGCTGCTCGGTCAGCTCGACGAGCTGGGCGGTGCCGGTCGCCCCGATCGGGTGGCCCTTCGCCTTCAGGCCGCCGCTGGGGTTGACCGGGATCTCCCCGCCGAGGCGCGTCCGGCCCTCGGCGGCCGCCGGGCCGCCCTCGCCATCGGGGACGAGCCCGAGCGCCTCGGTCGCCATGACCTCCGCGCCGGTGAAGCAGTCGTGGAGCTCGACCACGTCGACGTCCGGGCCGCCGAAGCCGGCCTCCGCGTAGGCCTGCTCGGCGGCGTCCCGGGCCGCCTGGGTGGCCGACGGTGCGGCCTTGTCCGCGAGCGGGACGACGTCGGTGGCGTGGCCGACGCCGGCGACGCGGACGGGCTCGCCGTCGAGGCGCTCGGCGGCCTCGTCGCTGGCGACGACGACCGCCGACGCGCCGTCGGAGAACGGGCAGCAGTCGAGCAGGTGGAACGGGTCGGCGACGATCGGGCTCTCGAGCACGTCCTCGACGGCGACGTCCTTCCCGAAGTGGGCCCGCGGGTTGAGCGAGCCGTGATGGTGGTTCTTCACCGCCACCGCGGCGAGCTGCTCGGGCGTCGTGCCGTGCTCGTGCATGTGGCGCTTGGTGAGCAGGGCGAAGACGCCCGGGAAGGTGAGCCCGGAGGGCTGCTCGTAGTCGCGGTGGGCCGCGCTGGCGAAGATCCGGGTCATCACGTCCGTGCCGAGGCCGGTCGACGGCGAGCACTTCTCGACCCCGCCGACGAGGACGACGTCGTGCTCGCCCGAGCCGACCGCCCGGACCGCGTGCTTGAACGCGTTCGAGGAGGTCGCACACGCGTCCTCGAACCGCTGGCAGGGCACGCCCGAGACCCCGATGTGGCTCGCGAGCGTCGGCGCGAGGTGGGTGTCGTTCTCGGTCATCCCGCCCATGGCGTTGCCGAGGTAGAACGCGTCGAGGTCGCCCGCGGCGACGCCCGCGTCGTCGAGCGCGGGGAACGCGGCCTCGGCGAACAGCTCCGCCAGGGGCTTCTCGTGGACGCCGAACTTCGTCATGCCGACGCCGACGATGCTGGTCCCGGTCATGTGCTCCCCATGGGAGCGCCCGACAAAAAGCGGTCGTATCGAGGAGCCCGGGGCGCTCAGCGCGCCCGCGACGAGTCGAGCTCGATGTCCAACGAATCGAGCACGGGCGCCAGCTCCTCGCGCTTCTCCTGGTGGTCGGCGAGGAACTCCCGCATCAGCTCGGCCGCCTCCCCCTTGCACTCCCCGCAGAGCCGGTCGCCGCCGTAGCACTCGTCGTAGACGCGCGCGGCGTACTCGTCGTCGTCGCCGGCGAGCAGGTAGGCGTAGAGCTCGTACACCGGGCACTCGTCGGCCTCGCCGCCGAGCTCGCGCTGCTCCTCGGCGGTCTCCCGGCCGGCCGTCGTCGCGGCCTCGACCTTCGCGTGGCCCTCCTCGGGGTCGTCGAGCAGGCTGATGTGGCTCGCCGGCACCGACGAGGACATCTTGCCGCCCGTGAGCCCGGTCATGAACCGGTGGTAGATGGAGGAGGGCAGGTGGAAGCCGTAGCCGCCGTGGTCGAGCTCGACCTCGCGGGCGAGCTCCTCGGCCGCCTCCCGGTCGAGCTCGAACGCGTCGACGTGGGCCTCGTAGACCCGCTTCTCGCCCTCGACGGCCTCGATCAGCCCCTCGAACGCCTCGTCGGTGGCGTTGCGGTCGACGAAACGCACCCGGGGCTCGAGGGGCTCCTCGCCGGCGTTCCGGAGCTTCCCGACGGCGCCCTCCCGGGCGTCGCCCGGCTCGGCCTCGGCCTCGAGCCACTCGGCCGCATCCTCGCACGTTGGATCGTCGCCCGCGAGCGCGTCGTGCGCGTCGGCGAGGAGCTCGCGCTCGTCGTCGGTGGCCTCGAAGCTCGCGTACGCCTCGGTGACGCCGAAGTAGCGCGTCCGCGCGGCGAGGTCGCGGGTCAGCCGGAGGTGGGGGTCCTGGTCGGGCCCGACCGGGATGATGGTCGGCTTCGGGCCGTCGAGCTGGGGGTAGAGGATGTCCGCGGCCTGGGTGATCACGCTCTGGAGGTGCGAGACGTCGGTCTCGCGGTCGAAGCCGTAGATGGCCTGCATCTCCGAGAAGTTGGCCTCGATGCCGAGCTCGAAGGCGAGGTCCTGGACCGCCCGGTTCTCGGACTGGCGGTAGAGCTCGCCCTCCTCGGGGTCGAAGCCCAGCGCGAGCAGGCTCAGCAGGTAGTCCCGGGCGTGCTCGTCGATCTCCGCCCACGAGAGCCCGCGGGCCGAGTGGGCCTCGAGGTCGGCGATGAGCCCGTAGCTGTCGGCGCCCCGCTGCTGGTGCCAGATCAGCTCGTCGAACACCATCTTGTGGCCGACGTGGGGGTCGCCGGTGGGCATGAAGCCGCTGAGCGCGGCGACGGGCTCGCCGTCCCGCATGGCGTCGGCCAGGGCGCGGTAGTCGCGGTGGCCGAAGATGATGCCCCGGCGCATCAGGTAGTGGGGGTTCGCCACCTCGCCGAGCACCTCGTCGAACCGCTCGATGCCGAACTGGTCGAACAGCTCGCCGTAGTCCTCGACGTTCGAGGAGCCCCACGGGTCGAGCACCATGTCGTCGGCGCCGGCGGCGGTGCCGCCGTCCGGTCGGCGTTCGGGCGGCTGGTCGGGGGGCGATGCCTCGGTCGTGTCGGCGTCGGTGTCGCGGGTCATGCGTCGGATCGTGGGTCGGGGTCGGAACGCTCGGCGCGCGGGTCGGTCGGAGAAGCGGGTCGCGTCGCGGGGCGGGTCACGTCGACCCGGCCGCGAGGCTGTCCACTCCCGGGGACGGGCGCCAGGGCCAGCCGGGCGTGGACGACATACCCCGGACACTGGCCAGGACGCCCTTATAGGTTATCGGTCGCGGCCGGCTCACGGGGTCAGGCGACCGACCTCGAGCCAGTCGATCCCGTCGTCGCCGACCAGGGCGTACCAGAGCCGCTTGCGGACGCCGCCGGCCAGCCGGACGTGCAGCGCCAGCTCCCGGGGCGCGAACCGCGCATCGGGCGTCGTGACGCGGACGAGGGCCTCCGAGTGGCCGAGCTCGTCGACGGACTCGACGGCCGAGTAGGTCCGGAAGTCGGCGCCGAACTTGAAGCCCGTCTTGGGCACCTGGCCGGCGTCCCGGAGCGCCGAGTAGGCGGCGAGCCGGCGGTCGAACCGGTCGCCCTCGACCGAGCGGCCGCGCTCGCGGACCGCGTCGGCGCCTCCCTCGACGGCCAGCGCGCCCGAGGCCGCGAGGTGGGCCGCCTCGACCAGCGAGAGCTGGACCGGCCCCGCCGGGTCGCCGGCCCGCCCGGCCAGCGGCTGGCCGTAGAAGCCCTCCGCGTGGAGCGACGACGGCGGGTCCCAGGCGACGACGCGGTCGGCCAGCAGGCTGCCCGTCACGTCCGGTGGGTCGTCGGGGCTGTCCCCGCCGGGCGACGGGCGGTCGGTCTCCAGGTAGGTGACCTCGCCCTCCTCGTCGACGACGGCCAGGACCACGTCGCCGAGCTCGGCGGCCGCGACCGCCTCGCGCTCGCCCACGACCCGCACCCAGTGGGCGATCTCGTCGTCGCCCGGGCCGCTCCCCCGGGGGAACACCGCGAAGTCGACGCCGGCGCGGGGCGCCTCGAGCCAGCCCTCGCGGGCGGGCGCGAGGTAGTACCCCCGCTCGCGGAGGTCGGCGTAGGCCAGAAAGCCCGCCCCGACGGCCTCGGGCTGACGCTCGAGGAACGCCTCGAACCCCTCGCCGTCGACCGCCTCGAGGTCGCCCCTGAACAGCAGGTGGGCCGCCTCCACCGGGGCGAGGAGCACCTCGCCGCCCTCGGCGGGCCGGCCGTAGCCCCGGGCGTCGTGAAAGCGCTGGCGGGCGTCCCCGCCGACGCGGACCAGGTCGCCCTCCCGGTGGCCGTGCATGGTCGGCCGGAACACCCGGCCGGGGAAAGCCGCTACGGATGCCCGGCGGGCGCAGGGGCGCTCGGCCGCCGGGGCGTCAGGGCCCGGCGCAGCCGGCGTCGAGGCAGCGCCGGCCCGATGCCGTCTCGAACGCCGGGAGCCCGCACGTCCCGCAGTCGCCGTCGACGACGCCCGTCGGGATCGGGAAGGCGGTCTCGCAGTCCGGGTAGGCGTCACAGCCCGCGATGAGGCCGCCCCGGCGGAGGACGCGGAGCGGCGCGCCGCAGGTCGGGCAGTCCCACGCGCCGTCGAACGCCTCGCGGACCCGGTCGTCGAGCGACTCGCAGCCGCGGTCGACGCAGAGCTCGAACGCGGCGCCCCGCTCGGCCCGCATCCGCGGCAGGCCACAGGCCTCGCACTCGGCCTCGAGCAGCGTCGCGTCGCGGGGGACGCCGTGGCGCGCCCCACAGCCCAGACACTCCACGGCCGTCGCGCTTCGCACGAGCGGGCCGTCGCAGTCGGGGCAGCCCCCGGCGGGTTCGCCGACGCCGGTGATCCGGTGGCTCGCGAGCGCCTGGCCCTCGTGGCCGGTGACGACGAGCCGGCGGTCGCCGTCGAGCGCCTCGACGATCGCGCCGCCGTCGCCGGTCCGGGTCGAGACGGCGTCGGCCCGGGTGAGCCACGCCGCAGGCCGGTAGCCGGCCCGGTCGTGGACGAGCACGGTGTCGTCGGGCTTCACCACGGCGAGGACGGCGCCCCGCTCCTCGCGGGCGGGGCCGTCGCCGGGCTCGAAGCGGACGGTGCAGTCGCCGGCGAGGACGCGGACGGTCTCCTCGGACATGGCCCGCCCTGGGCCCGTCATCCCGGATAAACGCTCGCCGGGAGCGGCGAGGTTTTTGGCCCGCGCGGCCCTGGGGCCGCCATGGACATCGAGGTGCTGCTGTTCGACGGCTTCGACGAGCTCGACGCCGTCGGGCCGTTCGAGGTGTTCGGGAACGCGGCGCGCGACCGCGACGACGTCACGGTCCGGACGGTGACCAACGAGCCGGCCGAGCGGGTCACCGCCAGCCACGGGCTGGTGATCGAGCCCGACGGGACGCTCGGCGAGCCCGACCTGCTCGTGGTCCCGGGCGGGGGCTGGCACGACGGCGGGGCGCGCCGCGAGTACGACGAGGGCACGCTCCCCGCGGCGATCGCCGAGCGCCACCGGGGCGGCTCGACGGTGGCGTCGGTCTGCACCGGCGCGATGCTGCTCGCCGGCGGCGGCCTCCTCGACGGCCGGCCGGCGACCACCCACCACGGCGCCCACGCCGACCTCGAGGCCGTCACCGAGCGGGTCGACGCCCGCGTCGTCGACGACGGCGACCTGCTGACGGCCGGCGGCGTCACCTCGGGCCTCGACATGGCGCTCTGGGTCGTCGAGCGCGAGTTCGGCCGCGAGCTGGCCGACCGGGTCGCCCGCGAGCTCGAGTACGAGCGCCGGGGCGACGTCTATCGGACCGCTGCCGCCGGCTGAGCCCTCACTCGACGGCGACCCGGCGGCTCTCGACGACGGGCGCGAGCGGCAGCTCCGGGAAGCAGACCTCGACGGCGAACTCGAGCGCGTCCTCGGCGCCGAAGACGCCGACCGGCAGGGTCACGGGCGCGTTGAGGTAGGCCTCCTTCGCCGTCATCTCCACGCCGTTGACGGTCACCCGGCAGTGCGATCGGGCGCCGCCGGCGGTCGTGGCCACGGTGACCTCGTGCAGCGAGGAGTCCCCGCGGGACACGGCCTCGGGGAAGCCGCCCCAGTCCACCTCGACCGCGGGCAGCCCGGCCGCGTTCTCGAGCACCCGCTCGGCGACGCCCTCGGTGAGCCCGGCGGCGACCAGGCCCTCGACGCCGGCCTCGCGGACCGCGGCCGGCGTGGTGAGCCCCTCGGCGGCGAGCTTCTGGGCCCGCCCGGAACCCACGCCGTCGATGGCCGTGAGGCCGACGGCGTCGTCGGCGACGCCGTGTTCGAGGCGGGCCTCGACGCGGCGGGCGAGGTTGGCGGCTCGCGGCCGGCCGAACCGGTCGCAGAACGCCCGCAGCGCCGACAGCAGCCGGAGCGCGTTCTGGCGGATGACCCAGGCGTCGCCCGTGAGCTCGTCGGGGACGCCGCCCCCGAGCGACCCACGGAGGATCGCGAGCACCTTCCGGGTGCCCGGCGCCAGCTCGCCGTCGTCGGGGCCGAGCACGGCCCGGACGGCCTCGCGCTCGGCCTGGCGGGCGCTGACGGAGTCGAACTCGGCCGCCCGGGCCACACACCGGAGCACCGACTCCTCGTCGGGCGAGCCCGCGGTCGCGACCTCGTGAAAGCCCGCGGCGGTCTCGAGCCGGAGGTAGAACGCCGACGCCAGCCGGCCGAGCGTCGTGGCCCGGAGCGCGCCGTCGTCGCGCTCGAGGAAGCCCCGGTCGGCCAGCTCGTCGATCGAGGCCCGGACGCGGTCGCGCAGCGTCGGGAAGTCGTAGGCCTCTGGCTGGCTCCTCGCGCGGACGTAGTAGAACGTCGTCTCGAGCCAGTCGAGGACGTCATCGAGGCTCGCGACGGTGCCCATCGCCACCTCGGCGACGAGGTGGCTGTCGAGCTCCTCGGCGAGCCGGGACTCCAGCGGCGTCCCCTCCGCGAGCAGCCGCCGGTAGTAGTCGGCCTCCTGGGCGTCACAGACCACCCAGCCGTAGCCGACGTCGTCGTAGTCCGGCCGGCCGGCGCGGCCCAGCATCTGGAGGACGTCGACCGGGCTCATGTCGACCTCGCCCTCGAGCGGGTCGTGGTACTTCGTGTCCCGGATGACGACACAGCGGGCGGGGAGGTTGACGCCCCAGGCGAGCGTCGAGGTCGAGAACAGCAGCACGATGTGGCCCTCGCGGAACCACTCCTCGACGAGGTCCTTGTCGCGCTTGGCGAGGCCGGCGTGGTGGAACGCGACGCCGTCGAGCACCGACTGCCGGAGCGTCTCGTTGCCGAGCTGCTGGGTCGCCTCGTGGAACTCGAAGTCGCCGCGGGCGCCGACGGGCACGTCCCGGCCGGCGAGCTCGTCGCGGGCCTTCTCGGCCGCCCGGACCGTGTCCTGGCGGGAGGCGACGAACACCAGCGCCTGGCCGTCCTCGCGGAGGTGGGGGTCGGCGAGGTCGAGCGCCCGGTAGAGCCGGCGGTACTTGTCGGCGAACGCGTTCTCGCCGTGGCTGTACGTCTCGACGCCGGCGTGGAGCTCGACGGGGCGGTACTCGTCGCCGAAGGCGAAGGTGGCCGACTCGGGGGCGTCGAGCCAGGCGGCGACGTCCTCGATGTTCGGCATCGTGGCCGAGAGCGCGATGATCCGCGGGTCACAGAGCCGGCGGAGTCGGGCGATGGTCACCTCGAGGACGCTCCCGCGGCGCTCGGAGTCCAGCAGGTGGACCTCGTCGATCACGCAGCAGTCGACGCCGGTGATGAAGCCGTAGCGCGCCGAGTCGTGTTTCCGGGTGGCCGAGTCGGCCTTCTCGGGCGTCATCACGAGCACGTCCGCGCGCTCGGCGCGGCGCGGGTTGAGGTCGCGCTCGCCGGTGACGACGTACACCGAGTAGCCCAGCTCCTCGAACCGGGCCCACTCGCGCTCCTTCTCGTTGGTCAGCGCGCGGAGCGGCGCGATGAAGAGGGCCGTGCCGCCCGCCTGGAGGGTCTTGACGATCGCGAGCTCGGCGAGCGCGGTCTTGCCGCTCGCCGTCGGCGCGCTCGCGACGACGTTGTCATCGGTCTCCAGGATGACGGGCAGCGCCTCGCGCTGCATCCGGTTGAACTCGGTGAATGGGAAGGCGTCAGCGAAGTCGGGGACGACGTCGGCGACCTGCACGGACGGTGATGGCCAGCGGAGCGGGATAGTCGTTACCGTCGCGCCGGAAGTCGTCGGCCCGGTGCCCGCCGACCCCCCTCACTCGGTCGCCTCGGCCGCCGCCCGCCCGAGCATGCCGTCCCGGGCCGCCCACCGGTAGTACCAGCCGGCGCCCACCGCGGCGGCGACGTTCGAGACCGTCACCGCCCAGAACGCCGCGTGGACGCCGAAGCCCAGCCAGATGGCCCCGACCGCGGCGAGCGGGACCCGGACCGCCCAGTACTGCAGCAGCGTCGCGACCATGCTCGTCCGGGTCCGCCGGGCGCCGTTGAAGCCCCCGTAGAACAGGTAGACCGCGCCGATGGCCGGGTAGCCGTAGGCGAGGATCCGGAGGTAGTCGACCGTCAGCGCGGCAGCGACGGGCGAGGCGCCCGGGACGAACAGGTCGACCAGGACGCCGGGCGCGAGCCACTGGGCGACCCCGAGGACCGTCAGCCCGCCGACGGCGATGCCGACGCCGATCCAGGTGGCCCGCCGGGCCCGGTCGGGGAACGACGCGCCGAGGTTCTGGCCGACGACGCTCTGGGCCGCCTGCTGGAGGCCCAGCGCCGGGATGACCGCCACCGTCGCGATGCGGGCGCCGACGGTGTAGGCCGCCAGGCCCGCCGGGCCGGCCACCGACGCCACGACGGCGACGACCGCCAGCCGGGCCCCCTGCTGGCCGAGCGTCTGGCCGGCGTTGGGCAGCCCGACGTCGGCGATCTCCCGCATCGTGGCGGCGTCGAGCCCCGCGGCCGCCCGGGTGAGCCGCAGGCCCTGTCGGCCGGCCCACAGCAGCCCGAGGCCGAGCAGGAGCCCGCCGGTATAGCCCAGAACCGAGGCCAGCGCCGCGCCGCGGACCCCGAGCGCCGGCGCGCCGAACAGCCCGAAGATGAGGACCGGGTCGAGCAGGATATTCAGCCCGACGGCGAGCCCGTTCAGCAGGAACGCCGCGCGGGTGTCGCCGACGCCGACGAGCCCCGCCTCGAGGCCGTCGGCCGCGAACAGCACCGGGAAGCCGAGCGCGTAGACCGTGAGGTAGGGGACGGCGAACCCGACGACCGCCGGCCCCGGATCGAGCGCCGCGACCAGCGACGGCGCGAGCGCGGCGGTGGCCGCCCCGGCGGCGATCCCGATCGCGATCGAGAGCCAGAGCCCGTTCAGCGCCGCCCGGCGGAACCCCAGCTCGTCGCCCTCGCCCACGCGTTGGGCGACCACCACCTGGGTGCCGACCGTCGCGACGAACAGGAGCGAGAAGGCGATGCCCAGCAGCGGGATGACGAGCCCGACGCCCGCGACGGCGTTCTCCGACAGCCGGCCGAGCCAGAAGACGTCGACGACCTGGTTGGCGATCTGGACGAGGTTCTGGGCGATCAGCGGCAGGGCGAGGACGACGAGGGCCCGCGCCAGCGGCCCCTCCGTGATGTCCTCCCGCGTCACCGCCAACATCACCGCGAGCCGTCACGTATCGGCTCCAAAAGCGTACCGATTGCCGGTTTTCCGCTCCATAACGGCGGAGTCGGTCGGTCTCGGACGACCGTCGACGGCCCAGCACGTTCAGGACCGCTGAAACGTCGGGCCCGGGCTTACCCGAGGGTAGGCGAGTGTGTGACGGGTTGGCGCGGAGTTAAGTTACTATCGGTACTCAGGTACGAGTAGGTGAGTCAAATGACGCGACCATTCCCGACGGCCGGAGGCCGCTGACGATGCCCAGCTGCGCCCAGTGTGGCGGCCACGTCTCGACCGAGTACCGCCGGGTGTTCGCGGTCGAGGGCGTCGTCCCGGGCTGTCCCGCCTGCGACAGCCCGGCCGCGAGGTGAGCCCGTGCCCGTCCTGAAGTGCCCCCGGTGTCCCCGCCGGTTCGAGTCGATCGCCGCGTCGGCCGCCCACGTCGAGCGCCGCCACGGGGCGGAGGGGTCGGCGTGAGCACGGCCGAACGCCGGCCGGTCCAGCTCGCGCCGACCCTCGACGCCCTCCCCCGGTTCGAGCTGGACTACGGCGTCGACGACCGACACGAGCCCACCGAGGTCACGATCTACGACCCGCTCGCCGCCGACGTCACGACCAGCTGGCTCACGGCCGACGCCGCCGCGGCCGTCGACCTCGCGGACGTCGCCTGACCGAACACCCCTTCCCGTGGGCGTGACCGCCACTCGAGCGGCCGGTCCGCCACGCCCACTAACCGCCGCGTAACCGCCTTACCGGGGGCTTCGCGCGAGGTTTTCCGCGGGACGTCCTAACGTGGCCCATGGCCCACGACCATGACCACGATCACGAGGAGCACGAGTGCGGCTGTGGCGAGACGTTCGACAGCGAGGCGGAGCTGAAGGCCCACGCCCGCGAGGTCCACGACAAGGACGTCTAGGGTCCCAACAGCGTCCCCGGCCGGTTGAGGTACGCTTTTCAGGCGGCCGGCGCGTATGCGTAGCCATGTCCGGTGCCGGCCGGCGCAAGCCGGAGTGGCTGAAGATGCGGCCGCCCGCCGGCGACCGCTTCACCGAGATCAAGCAGTCGCTCCGCGACCGGGACCTCAACACCGTCTGCGAGGAGGCCAACTGCCCGAACCTCGGCGAGTGCTGGAGCGGCCGGGACGGCCCCGGCACGGCGACGTTCATGCTGATGGGCCACCGCTGCTCGCGGGGCTGTAACTTCTGCGACGTCGAGACCGGCGGCATGTCGGCCCTGGACCCCGAGGAGCCCGAACAGGTGGCCGACGCGGTGGCGGAGATCGGCCTCGACTACGTGGTGCTGACCTCGGTCGACCGCGACGACCTGCCCGACCAGGGCGCCGACCACTTCGCCCGGACGGTCGAGGCGATCAAGGCCCGCGACGAGGAGGTGCTCGTCGAGGTGCTGACGCCCGACTTCCGGGGCGAGCCGGCGCTCGTCCGGCGCATCCTCGAGGCGGGCCCCGACGTCTACGCCCACAACGTCGAGACCGTCGAACGGCTCCAGTGGCCGGTCCGCGACCGCCGGGCCGGCTACGAGCAGAGCCTCGGCGTGCTCCGGCAGGCCGACCGCGAGTTCGACGGCTACACGAAGACCTCGCTGATGCTCGGCGTCGGCGAGCACGACCACGAGGTCTACCAGACGCTGCGGGACCTCCGGACCGCCGGCGTCGACGTCGTGACGCTCGGCCAGTACCTCCAGCCGTCGCGGACCCACCTCGACGTCGAGTCGTACGTCCACCCGGGCAAGTTCGACACGTGGCGGGAGGTGGCCGAGGACGAGCTCGGCTTCCTCTACTGCGCCAGCGGCCCGATGGTGCGGTCGTCCTACCGGGCGGGCGAGCTGTTCGTCGACGCCCTGCTCCGGGACGGCCGGTCGGTCGCCGAGGCCCGGGAGGCGGCCCGGGCCGGGGCGAGCGCGAGCGACTGAGCTGGCCCGACCGGACGGGCAGTTCTGGCGCCGGCGACCGCGCCGAAGCGACCGTTCGTCCAGCGCCTCAGACCCCCGCCACCCGTTGACAAACCGCACGACTGCGCGGTCCACGTAGATTATTCGTTACGAAACCCCTATTAGCGGAGCGCCGGAACGTTGGTGGCATGGCAGGGGGTTATCCGTGAGTACGCTCCAGCGCGACCCCGACGACCGGGTTCAGGTGCTCGACGAGGACGGCCGGGTCGTCGACGGCGCGACGGTCCCCGACCTCGACGACGAGACCCTGGTCGAGATGTACCGCTACATGCGGCTGGGCCGACACTTCGACGAGCGGGCGGTGAGCCTGCAGCGCCAGGGCCGGATGGGCACGTTCCCGCCGATGGCCGGCCAGGAGGCCTCGCAGGTGGGCTCGGCGCTCGCCCTCGAGGACCGCGACTGGGTGTTCCCCTCCTACCGGGAGCACGCGGTCATGCTCGCCCGCGACCTCTCGCTGAAACAGACGCTGCTCTACTGGATGGGCGACGAGCAGGGCAACCAGGTCCCCGACGAGACCACGTTCTTCAGCGTCGCCGTGCCCATCGCGACCCAGATCCCCCACGCGACGGGCGCGGCGTGGGCCTCGAAGCTCAAGGGCGACGACAGCGTCTGCATCGTCTACTTCGGCGACGGCGCCACCTCGGAGGGCGACTTCCACGAGGGGCTGAACTTCGGCGGCGTCTTCGACGTCCCCTGCGTCTACTTCTGTAACAACAACCAGTGGGCGATCTCGGTGCCCCGCGAGCGCCAGACCGCCAGCGACACCATCGCCCAGAAGGCCGGCGCCTACGGCTTCGAGGGCGTCCAGGTCGACGGCATGGACCCCCTGGCCGTCTACCGCGTCACGTCGGCGGCCCTCGAGAAGGCCCGGGACCCGCCCTCGGGCGAGCTCCGGCCGACGCTCATCGAGGCCGTCCAGTACCGCTTCGGCGCCCACACGACGGCCGACGACCCGTCGGTCTACCGCTCGGACGAGGAGGTCGAGGAGTGGAAGCGCCGCGACCCCATCCCGCGGCTCGAGGCGTTCCTGCGGGAGACCGGCCGGCTCGACGACGAGCGGATCGCGGCGATCGAGGACGCCATCCACGAGGAGGTCGCCGACGCCATCGAGGAGGCCGAGGCCGCCGCGCGGCCCCACCCGGACGACATCTTCGACCACGTGTTCGCCGAGCCGACCGACCGGATCGCCGCGGGCAAGCGGCGCCTGACCGAGCTGCGCGAGCGCCACGGCGACGACGCCCTCCTGGAGGACTGACACCAATGAGCCAAGCCACCGAGACCGAGGCGACCCAGGACCTGACCCTCGTACAGGCCGTCCGCGACGGCCTCCGCGACGAGCTGGCCCGCGACGACGACGTGCTCGTCATGGGCGAGGACGTCGGCCGGAACGGCGGCGTCTTCCGCGCCACCGAGGGGCTCTGGGAGGAGTTCGGCGACGACCGCGTCATCGACACGCCGCTGGCCGAGTCCGGCATCGTCGGCACCGCCATCGGCATGGCCGCCTACGGCCTGCGCCCGGTCGCCGAGATCCAGTTCATGGGGTTCATCTACCCCGCGTTCGACCAGATCGTCTCCCACGCGGCCCGGCTGCGCACCCGGTCGCGCGGCCGGTTCACCTGCCCGCTCGTCGTCCGGGCGCCCTACGGCGGGGGCATCCGGGCGCCCGAGCACCACTCCGAGTCGACGGAGGCGTTCTTCGCCCACCAGCCGGGCCTGAAGGTCGTCATCCCGAGCACGCCCCACGACGCGAAGGGGCTGCTCGTCTCGGCCATCCGCGACCCCGACCCGGTCATCTTCCTCGAGCCGAAGCGGATCTACCGGGCCTTCCGCGAGCCCGTGCCCGACGAGCCCTACGAGGTGCCGATCGGCGAGGCGGCGGTCCGCCGGGAGGGCGCCGACGTCTCGGTCTACACCTGGGGCGCGATGAGCCGGCCGACGCTCGAGGCCGCCGACGAGCTGGCCGAGGAGGGCGTCGACGCCGAGGTCGTCGACCTGCGGACGATCTCGCCGATGGACACCGACGCCATCGTCGAGTCGTTCCGGAAGACCGGCCGGGGCGTCATCGTCCACGAGGCGCCGAAGACCGGCGGGGTCGGCGCCGAGATCACGGCGACCCTGCAGGAGGAGGCGCTGCTCTACCAGGAGGCGCCCGTCGAGCGCGTCGCCGGCTTCGACACGCCGTTCCCGCTCTACGCGCTCGAGGACTACTACCTCCCCGAGCCTGCCCGAATCGCTGATGGCATAAGGGACGCCGTGGAGTTCTGACCATGCCCCACGAGTTCAAGCTGCCCGACGTCGGCGAGGGGGTCGCCGAGGGCGAGCTCGTCGCCTGGCTCGTCGAGGTCGGCGACGCGGTCAGCGAGGACCAGCCCGTCGCCGAGGTCGAGACCGACAAGGCGCTCGTCGAGGTGCCCTCGCCGGTGAACGGCACGGTCCGGGAGCGCATGGCCGAGGAGGGCGAGATCATGAACGTCGGCGAGGTGTTCATCACCTTCGACGTCGAGGGCGAGCCGGTCGAGCCCGACGCTGACGACGGCGCGGACGCCGCCGAGGAGGCCGACGACGACGCGGCGGCCGAGCCCTCGGGCGGCGACGGCCGGGTCTTCGCGGCGCCGACCGTGCGCCGGCTGGCCCGCGAGCTCGACGTCGCGCTCGAGGCGGTCGAGGGCACCGGGCCGAGCGGCCGGATCACCGAGTCGGACGTCCGGGCGGCGGCCGAGGGCGACGGCGCTCCCGAGCCGACGCCCGACGCCGAACCGGCCGAGGCGCCGACGAGCACGACGACGCCCGCGTCGGCGGCCGGGCGCGACCGGACGCTTGCCGCGCCCGCCACCCGACAGCTCGCCCGGGAGCTCGGCGTCGACCTCGACGCCGTCCCGGCCTCCGAGGAGCGCGACGGCGAGCCGTTCGTCACGCCCGCGGACGTCGAGGCGTTCGCCGAGGCCGGCGGGGAGGCCGCCCAGCCCGCGGGCGCACCGGAGACCCACCGGGTCGCGGCCGGGACCGAGGAGCGGGTCCCCTACCGCGGCGTCCGGCGGACCATCGGCGAGGCCATGGAGAACTCCGCGTCGTCGATCCCGCACGTCACCCACCACGAGCTGCTCGACGCCGAGGCGCTGGTCGAGGCCCGCCGGAGCCTGAAGCCCCACGCCGAGGAGCGGGGCATCCAGCTGACCTACCTCCCGTTCGTCATGAAGGCGGCGACGGCGGCGCTCAAGGAGTTCCCGTACGTCAACTCGAGCCTCGACGAGACGGGCGAGGAGATCGTCCTCAAGGGCGAGTACAACCTCGGGGTCGCCGTCGCCACCGACGACGCGCTCTACGTGCCGGTCGTCGACGACGTCGACCGGAAGGGCCTGCTCCAGATCGCCTCGGAGGTCAACGAGCTCGCGGGCAAGGCCCGCGACCGCACGATCGCCCGCGAGGAGATGCAGGGCGGGACGTTCACGCTCACGAACTTCGGCTCGGTCGGCGGCGACTACGGCACGCCCATCATCAACTACCCGGAGGCCGCCATCCTCGGGCTCGGCGCCATCAAGCAGCGCCCGTACGTCGTCGACGGCGAGGTCGAGGCGCGCTACACGCTGCCGATCTCGATGTCGGTCGACCACCGGCTCATCGACGGCGCGAAGGCGGCCCGGTTCGTCGCCCGCCTCGCCGAGTTCATCGAGGAGCCGACGCTGCTCCTGCTCGATTAGCCGGTCGACGAGCGGATTCAGTACCGGCACCGGTCGATCGGGGCTACGGGCTGGATAGCATCAGCCCGGCAACCGACAACGCCCGGTCGGATCAGTAGCCCCCGGCACCCTCGAAGCAGCGTCCACACCGGCGGGTGTCGGCGTCGACCGTCGCGTTCTCGAGCGTGGTGGGCCGGAGCCGGTCGGGGTCGACGTGCGTGGTCAGTCCGCACGGGGTCTTCAGCCGGTCCCCAACACCGTCGCGCCGGTGCACGGTCATCGTGTTGTGGTTCAGCACTGCGTCCATGGAGTATGAGAACACACCGCACACGATAAGTGCTCAGCCTGATGCACAAGGGTGTTCATGGTTCGCCTGCCCATTCGAGGAGGTCCGGTCAGCTTCGCGTCGCTCGGCTCGGGGGAGTGAATGCCAGCTCCGGCATGCTGAGGCGGGTGGTGCGAGGACCGGGTGGAGGACGGCAACAAGCACGGGTGCCGTCCCACCTGGGATCCCAGCGAAGTGGGAGTGGTTGTTGGCGATGCGCTGGACTTCCAGAGGGGTGGCGGGTGACCACGCGAGGTAACGGTCCGTTCGGCGGCTGGAAGTCCACCCGGTTAGAGCAGGTGGGGCAGCATAGGGGTTTGTCATGGCGTACCATGCCCCTTATGCCATCCCGGTGGAGGCCCCGGCCACGGCCGCCTCCCATCTCCTGCACCGAGCGGGGCGGGGCGTAGACCTTTACCACCCCCACGCAACCTGGTCGCACATGCCGGCTGTCACGCTCGCCGACGTCGAGGCCGCCCGCGAGCGCCACGCCGCCACCGGGGCGGTCCGGGAGACGCCCTGCGAGCGCAACCGGACGCTCTCGGCGATGCTCGACGCCGACGTCCACCCGAAGATGGAGCACCTCCAGCGGACGGGCTCGTTCAAGCCGCGGGGCGCGTACAACGCGATCCGCCAGCTCGCCGACGCGGGGGACGCCGAGCGCGTCGTCGCCGCGAGCGCCGGCAACCACGCCCAGGGCGTCGCCATCGCCGCGACCGAGGTCGGCCTGCCCTCGACGGTCGTCATGCCCGAGTCGGCGCCCCAGGCGAAGATCGACGCCACCGAGGGCTACGGCGCCGAGGTGGTGCTCCACGGCACGGACTTCCAGGCGGCGATGGCCGAGGCGAAGGCGCTCGCGGGCACGCCCGGCACCGAGCTGGTCCACGCCTTCGACGACCCCGAGGTCGTCGCCGGCCAGGGCACGCTCGGCCTCGAGATCGCCGAGCAGTGCCCCGACGTCGACACGGTGGTCGTGCCGGTCGGCGGGGGCGGGCTCATCGGGGGCGTCGGCGTGGCGCTGGCCGACCGGGCGCCCGACGCCCGCCTGGTCGCCGTCCAGACCGACGCGGCGGCCACCCTCCCCGAGAGCCTCGCGAAGGGCGCCCCGGTCGACCTCGCCGACCCCGACACGATCGCCGACGGCATCGCGACGGGCCACGTCTCCGAGCTGACCTACGGGCTCGTCGAGGCCCACGTCGACGAGGTCGTCACCGTCTCGGACGACGAGATCGCGAGCAGCAGCCTCGTGCTGTTCGAGCGGACCAAGCAGATCGTCGAGGGGGCGGGGGCCGCCTCGGTGGCGGCGCTGTTCGGCGACGAGCTCGACGTGACCGGCGAGACGGTCGTCCCGGTGCTCTCGGGCGGCAACATCGACATGTCGATGCTGAAGGACGTGCTGACGTTCGCGCTCGCCGACCGCGACCAGCTCATCCACCTCCGGGTCCGCATCGACGACGTCCCGGGGACCATGGAGGCCCTCGCGGGGCTGATCGCCGAGCACGGGGCGAACATCCGCACGGTCCGCCACGACCGCGCCGTCGGCGGGCTCCACGTCGCCGAGGCCTACTTGCTGTTCGAGGTCATCACCGGCGGGGCGGGCCACTCGAAGGCGGTCATCGAGCACATCGCGGACGCGGGCTACGACGTCGAGCGCGTCAACTGAGCGGGCCGGCCGCGCTCGGCGCCGATGTCGTCACGCTTTACCCCCCGGCGGCCGGACCTCGACTGACTATGGTCGTCGGAGACATCGCGTCGGGGACGGAGGTACTGGTCATCGGCGGCGGGCCGGGCGGCTACGTGGCCGCCATCCGGGCCGGCCAGCTCGGCCTCGACGTCACGCTCGTCGAGAGCGACGACATCGGCGGGGTCTGCCTGAACCGGGGCTGCATCCCCTCGAAGGCGCTGATCTCGGCCAGCGACGTCGCGCACGAGGCGGCCACCGCCGAGGAGCTCGGCATCACCGCCGACCCCACGGTCGACCTCGGCAAGATGGTCGAGTGGAAGCAGGGCGTCGTCGACACGCTCACCGGCGGGGTCGAGGGGCTCCTCGAGGCGAACGGCGTGACCGTGATGCACGGCCGCGCGGAGTTCGCCGACGAGGGCAAGGCCCGCGTGGTCAGCGGCGGCGAGGGCGAGGGCGCCGAGACCGTCGAGTTCGAGCACGCGATCGTCGCGACGGGCTCGCGGCCGATCGAGATCCCGGGCTTCGAGTACGGCGACGGGCCGGTCATCGACGCCGCCGCGGCCCTCGAGCTCGAGGCGGTCCCCGACCGGCTCGTCGTCGTCGGCGCCGGCTACATCGGGATGGAGCTCTCGACCGTCTTCGCGAAGCTCGGCAGCGACGTGACGGTCGTCGAGATGCTCGACGACATGCTGCCGGGCTACGAGGCCGACGTCGCCCGCTACGTCAAGCGGCGGGCGAACGACCTCGGCATCGAGTTCCACTTCGGCCAGCGCGCGTCGGAGTGGCGCGAGGCCGACGACGGCTACGTCTGCGTCACCGAGGACGAGGACGGCACGACGTACGACCACCCGGCCGACACGGTGCTGGTGGCCGTGGGTCGCCAGCCGGTGACGGACACGCTGAACCTCGAGGCGGTCGGCCTCGAGCCGGACGACGGCGGCTTCCTCGAGACCGACGACCAGTGCCGGACGGCGCTCGACGACGTCTACGCGGTCGGCGACGTCGCCGGCGAGCCGATGCTCGCCCACAAGGCCAGCTACGAGGGCGAGGTCGCCGCGGAGGTCATCGCGGGCGAGCCCGCCGGGCTCGACGCCCAGGCCATCCCCGCCGCGGTGTTCACCGACCCCGAGATCGCCACGGTCGGGCTGACCGAGGCGGAGGCCGAGGAGGCGGGGTACGAGCCGATCACGGGCCGGTTCCAGTTCGGCGCCAGCGGCCGGGCGCTGACCACCAACCACGCCGAGGGGTTCGTCCGCGTGGTCGCCGACGGCGAGTCCCACTTCGTGGTCGGCGCGCAGATCGTCGGCCCGGAGGCCTCCGAGCTCGTCGCCGAGCTCGCGCTCGCCATCGAGATGGGCGCCCGGCTCGAGGACGTGACCGGCACCGTCCACACCCACCCGACGCTCGGCGAGTCGACCCGCGAGGCCGCGCTCGGCGCGCTCGGCCGCGCCATCCACGCCCGGAACTGAGCCTTCAGAAGTCCGGGCGTCGCCCGCCCGGCCCGCTGTCCCGCGCGATGAGCTGGAGCGTCGCCCCGACCGCGACCGCCAGCAGCAAGCCGCCGAGCCACAGGTTCGCGCCCGGCCACGGCAGCGGCGCTCGGAAGACGAGGACGAGCCCGACGGGGAGCCCGAGGCCCACGATGACGTAGGGGAGCCAGTGGGGCGAGGTCAGCCGGCTGAGGAATCCGTCGAGCGTGCCCACGACTCAGCCCACCCCCAGCAGCCGGCGCCGGCCCGCGGCGAGCCCGAGCGCCGCCCCGGTGGCGTGGGCGACCAGCGCGACGCCCGCGCCGGCCGTCAGCAGCGTGACACCCAGCGCGACGGCCACGAGCAGGGCCAGCCGGCCGCGGCGGCCGAGGTCGAGCCGGTCCAGGACGCCCCCGGTCAGCGGGTTGCCGGCGAGGACGTAGCCGTAGAGCGCGAGCACCGCGCCGCTCGCGCCCAGGACGGCGACCGAGCCGCCGAGCAGCGCGGCCGCCGCCACCTCCGCGAGCGCGGCGACGACGCCGGTCAGCAGCACGAAGGCGTGGAATCGGGCCCGCGTCGTGAACCGCTCGAGGGCGAACCCGACGACCGCCAGGCCGACGGCGTTCGCCAGCAGGTGGCTCACGGAGGCGTGGGCGTAGACGCTCGTGACGAGCGTCCACGGCGCGACCGACAGCGGCAGGCTGAGCGCGAAGGCCGCGGTGCCGAGGCCGACGAGGCCGCCGACCCGCTGGACGAGGAAGACCAGGCCGAAGGCCACGAGGAGCTCGGCCGTCGGGCTGTCAGCGCGGCGCATGGGCCGGCTCGGGGACGGGCGGGGGTAAAGGGCTCGGCGGGCGCGGTCAATCGACCCGCTCGCGAACGGCCTCGGGCTCGGCCGAGCCGCCGAGCTGGGCGCCGAGCACGAGCGCGAAGATGCTCCCGCCCACGACCGCCCCCACCGCGATCGCCCCGGGCTCGATCAGCCGGCCGCCCATCAGCATCGAGGCGTAGCCGGTCACGCCGACGCCCGGCGGGATCGCGAACAGGAGCGCCCAGCCGACCGCGGCGCGGGGGACCATCGGAACGGCCTAGCGGCGGGCCCCGTTTAGCCGTGTCGACCCGCGAGGCCGAGCCCGACGGCCTTTTGGGCCCTCCCCCGGTGGAGGGGGCCATGCACGCCCTGACGCTCGGCCCGGCCGGCACCTACTCCCACCGGGCGGCGCTCGCGGTCGCCGACGAGGTGAGCTTCAGCGAGTCGGTGACGGCCATCGTCGAGGCGGTCGCCGAGGGCGAGGTCGAGCGCGGGGTCGTCCCCGTCGAGAACAGCATCGAGGGCAGCGTCACCGAGAGCCTCGACGCGCTGGCGGAGTACGACGTCGCCGTCGTCCACGAGGTCGTCTCGCCGATCCGCCACGCGCTGCTGGCCCAGTCCCCGGAGTTCGAGGTCGTGGCCAGCCACTCCCAGGCGCTGGCCCAGTGCCGGGACTACCTCGAGTCCAACCACCCCGACGCCCGGCTGGAGGCCGTCGCGAGCACGGCGCGAGGCGTCGAGGAGGCCCGGGCCGACCCCGCCGTTCGCCGCGGTGGGCCACCCCGAGAACGCCGGCGACGACCTCGAGGTGCTCGCCGAGGACATCCAGGACCGCACCTCCAACGCCACGCGGTTCGTGGTGGTCGCGCCGAGCGCCGAGCGCGTCGAGGCCGGCGGGAAGACCTCGGTGATCATCTACCCGAGCGCGGACTACTCCGGGCTGCTGCTGGAGCTGCTCGAGGCGTTCGCCGACCGCGACATCAACCTCACCCGCATCGAGTCGCGGCCGAGCGGCACCCGGCTCGGCGACTACGTGTTCCACCTCGACCTCGCCGCGGGGCTCTACGAGGACCGGACCCAGGCGGCCCTCGACGAGGTCGAGCGCCTCGTCTCCGACGACGGCTGGGTGAAGCGGCTCGGCTCCTACGACACGCTCCACGTGGTCTGACCACCACCCTCGCGGTGACCGCGACGTCGCGTCACGCGGACCGGCAGCCCCCGTCAGGCGATCGCAACCCCGTCCGAGACGGGGGCCTCCGCCGCAGCTTTTTCCAGCCGTCGCCGCGTAGCACGCGCCATGCCGTTCGGCCGAGAGAACCCGTTCGACGAGCTCGAGACGCTGTTGAACCGCATGGGCCGGGAGCTCGAGGCCGAGAGCTGGCCCGGCGCCGGCGGCGTGGACGTCGACCTCGCCGACCACGGCGACCGGTACGTGGTCACGGCCGACCTCCCCGGCTACGAGAAGGCCGACATCGACGTCCAGCTGGTCGCCGGCGCGCTCCGCATCGAGGCCGACCGGGAGCTCGAGACCGAGGAGGAGGGCCCCGACTACCTCCGCCGGGAGCGCCGCCGCGAGTCGGTCAGCCGGCGGCTCGCCCTCCCGGACCCGGTCGACGAGGAGGGCGTCAGCGCGACGCACACCGACGGCGTGCTGACCGTCGAGCTTCCGAAGGAGACGACCGACGTCGGCACCAGCATCGACGTCGACTGACACTCGGAAACGCGCCGCCGCCGGACGCCGGGACCGGCGCCCCTGAGGGCGAAGGGAGCCCTTTTAGGCGACCGCCGACAGGGGGGCGGTATGGACTACGAGCCAGCGGCCATCGAGGAGAAGTGGCGGTCGCGCTGGCAGGAGGCCGGCCGGTACGAGGCCGACCCCGACGACGAGGGGGAGCCCACGTTCGTCACCGTCCCGTACCCGTACCCCTCGGGCGGGATGCACATCGGCCACGCGCGGACCTACACCGTCCCGGACGTCTGGGCCCGGTACCGGCGGCTGCAGGGCGACAACGTGCTGTTCCCCATCGCCTGGCACGTCACGGGGACGCCCATCGTCGGCGCCGTCGAGCGGCTGAAGAAGGGCGAGCAGGCCCAGATCGACACGCTCCAGGGCGCGTTCAACGTGCCCGAGGAGGACCTGCGCGGCCTCGAGACCCCGATGGGGTACGCCCGCTACTTCATCGAGGAGGCCTCGTCGAGCTACAAGCGCGGGATGCGCCAGCTCGGCCTCTCGGTGGACTGGCGCCGGGAGTTCACCACCAACGACGACCGCTACTCGAAGTTCATCACCTGGCAGTACGAGACGCTCCACGACCGGGGCCTGCTCGAGAAGGGCTACCACCCGGTGCGCTTCTGCACCAACGAGCTCCAGCCGGTCACCGACCACGACCTGCTCGAGGGCGAGGGCGCGGAGTTCCAGGAGTACACGCTGATCCGGTTCGAGCACGCCGGCGGGCTCGGCGGCGCCGACGGCCCGGTCGTCGTGCCGATGGCGACGCTCCGCCCGGAGACGGTCCACGGCGTCACGAACGCGTTCGTCCACCCCGACGCCGAGTACGTGCTGGCCGACGTCGACGGCGAGCCCTGGCTGGTCTCGGCGGCCGCCGCCGAGAAGTTCGAGCTCCAGCGCCGCGACGTCGAGATCCGCGAGACCCTGGCCGGCGAGGCGCTGGTCGGCGAGTCGGTCACGAACCCGGTCACCGGCGACCCGCTGCTCGTGCTCCCGGCCACGTTCGTCGACCCGGACAACGCCACGGGCGTCGTGATGTCGGTGCCCGCCCACAGCCCCGACGACTGGGTGGCGCTCGAGGCCATCAAGGCCGACGAGGAGCGCCTCCTCGAGTACGGCCTCGACGCCGAGGCGGTGGCGGCGATCGAGCCCGTCGCCATCCTCGACATCGACGGCTACGGCGAGTTTCCGGCGCGCGACATCGTCGAGCGCTACGGCGTCACCGAGCAGGACGACCCCGCGCTCCACGAGGCGACCCAGGAGCTCTACAACGACGAGTTCCGCGAGGGCCGGCTCCGCGAGATGTACGGGAAGTACGCGGGCGAGACGGTCCAGGCGGCCCGCGACGCGTACCGCGACGAGCACCGCGAGGCCGGCCACTTCGACGCGATGTACGAGTTCTCCGAGGAGGTCGTCTGCCGGTGTGGCGGCGACGTCGAGGTCTCCGAACAGGAGACCTGGTTCCTCCGCTACAACGACGCCGACTGGCAGGCCAAGGCCGAGCGGGCCGTCGAGGGCCTCGACGCCATCCCCGAGCACACCCGCGACGAGTACTACCACACCATCGACTGGCTGGAGGAGTGGCCGTGCATCCGGAACTACGGCCTCGGGACGCGGCTGCCGTGGGACGACGACTTCGTCATCGAGCCGCTCAGCGACTCGACGATCTACATGGCCTACTACACCATCGCGCCCCGGCTCCAGGAGGTCCCGGTCGAGGAGCTCGACCGGGCGTTCTTCGACGCGCTGTTCTTCGGGCCCGACGCCGTCGACGACCCCGACGAGCGCGCGCTCGAGCTGCGCGAGGAGTGGGCCCACTGGTACCCCGTCGACTACCGGTGCTCGGGCAACGACCTCATCTCGAACCACCTGACGTTCTTCCTCTACCACCACGCCGAGCTGTTCGAGCCCGAGGACTGGCCCGGCGGGATCACCGTGATGGGCATGGGCCTGCTCGAGGGCGAGTCGATGAGCTCCTCGAAGGGCCACGTCGTCCTGGTCGACGAGGCCGCCGACCGCTACGGCGCCGACACCGCCCGGTTCTACCTGCTGAACAGCTCCGAGCCCTGGCAGGACTTCGACTGGCGGGCCGAGGAGGTCTCGACCGCGCGGGCCCAGCTCGACCGGTTCTGGCGGCGGGCCCAGTCGGTCATCGAGGCCGCGCCGGCCGCGGCCGACGGCGGCACCGCCGCCGAACCCGAGCTCGAGCGCATCGACCGCTGGCTGCAGTCGAAGCTCCAGGGCGTGATCCGGACCGCCACCGAGGCGATGGACGGCTTCGAGACCCGGACCGCCAGCCAGGCCGCGTTCTACGAGGTCGAGGAGCACCTGCGGTGGTACCGCAAGCGCGCCGACCTCGACCGGCCGGGCGCCCGGGCGACCCTGCGCGAGGTGCTCGAGGCCCGGCTGGCGATGCTGGCGCCGTTCGTGCCGTTCCTCGCCAACGAGCTCCACGAGCAGCTCACCGGCGAGCCCGCCGAGGAGGCCGACTGGCCCACGCCCGACCCCGGCGCTGGAGGACCCGGCCGTGGAGGCCGAGGAGGAGCTCGTCCGCTCGCTGGGCGACGACGTCCGCGAGGTCGCGGAGGTCACCGGCCAGGACCCGGAGACGGTCCGGGTGTACGTCGCCGCCGGCTGGAAGCGCGAGGTCTACGACGCGGTCGTCGACGTCGGTCCGGACGTCGGGCAGGTCATGAGCGCGGTGATGGAGGACCCGGCCAACCGCGAACGCGGCGACGCCGTGGCCGACCTCGTCAAGGACCTCGTCGAGTTCGTCCGCGAGCGGCCCGACGAGCGCGTCGCGACCCTCCAGGGCGTCGACGAGCTGGCCGTCTACGAGGACGCGGCCGGCTTCCTCGCCCGGGAGTTCGACGCCGACGTCGAGGTCTACGCCGAGGACGGCGACCCGGACGACCCCGCGGACCGCGCGGGCAACGCGACGCCGTTCCGGCCGGCCATCCACCTGGCGTAGCCGGCCCGCGACGGCCGACGAAGATACACGCTTATACCGCCGTCCGCCGAAGCCCCGGCCATGAGCGCCGAGGACGACGAGGCGGCCACCCTCGTGGACATGGTGACGGCCCCCTACCGGAGCCGGGCCGACGACGAGATGGCCATCATCGGGCTGCTCTACGGCGCCGGGCTCGTCCTCGTGGTCCTGCCGTTGGTGCCCTTCTTCGTGATCCTCTGGGCGGCGGGCGCGATCCTCGACGCGGTGACGCCCGAGCCCGACCACTGATCTCCGCCGGTTCTCAGACGAGCCCGACGACGAGCGAGGCTGCCGTCGTTGTTCAAACCCCCCTCCCCAAACCGGCTCAGAACCGTCCTCAGACGTCGAGGAGCTCGTAGGAGTCGCCCTCGCCCGCCTCGGTGGCGTGGGCGTAGACCGTGTGGGCCGCCGCGACGTCCTGGATCGCGAGCCCGGTGCTGTCGAAGACCGTGAGGCCGTCGTCGGGCTCGCGGCCGGCCACGTTCCCCTCGACGATCGCGCCGAGGTCGGCGTAGATGTCGTCGTCCGTCAGCGTCCCGGCCGCGTAGGGGACGTTGATCTCGCCGGAGTGGGTGCACTGCTCGTGGTCGTCGATGACCAGCTTCGCGTCGAGCAGGATCTGGTCGGCGAGCTCGTGCTTGCCCTCGGCGTCGGCGCCGATGGCGTTGACGTGGGTGTGCTCGCCGAGGGCGTCCCGCGGGACGATGGGGTCGCGAACGGGGGTGACCGTCGAGAGCACGTCGCAGGCGGCGGCGTCCTCGATGCTCCCCGGGGCGACGTCGAACCGGTCGGAGAACGCGTCGACGAACGCCTGCTGGCGGTCGGGGTTCCGGTCGGCGATGACGACCCGCTCGATGTCCCGAACGGCGGCGATGGCCTCGAGCTGGGTGTACGACTGGGCGCCCGCGCCGACCAGGCCGAGGCTGGTCGCGTCCTCGACCGCGAGGTGTTTGGTCGCGACCGCCGCGGCCGCGCCGGTGCGGAGCTTCGTCAGCGCCATCCCGTCCAGGATCGCCAGCGGGAACGCCGTCTCGGGGTCGGTGTAGACCATCGTCCCCATGACGGTCGGCAGGTCGTGCTCCCGGGGGTTGTCCGGGTGGACGTTGACCCACTTCACGCCCGCGGCGTCCCAGTCGCCGGCGTCGAGGTAGGCCGGCATCGACCGGAAGTCCCCGTTGTAGCGGGGCAGCTCGATGTAGGACTTCGCGGGCATGATCGCGTCGCCGCGCTCGTAGGCCCCGAAGGCGGCCTCGACCGCCTCGACCACCGCGGCGATGGGCGCGCCCGCCTCGACCGCCGCCGTGTCCAGGAGGAGCGTCTGCATGGCCGCGGCTGTGACGCGTCGGCACTTAGGCGGTTCGAATACGGCGGTCTCCCGCCGGGGGCGGTCCTGCCGCTGGGCGCCGGGAGAACTGAGAGGAACGTTGCGTCGCCGGGGCTAGAGGTCGGGCATGTCGCCCATGCCGCCGTCGTCGTCGCCGCCGAGGTCGCCGGCGGCGATGATGTCGTCGATCTTCAGCACGAGGTTGGCCGCCTCGGACGCGCTCGTGATCGCCTGGTACTTCGCCGTGAGCGGCTCGATGACGCCCGCGTCGAAGTTGTCGACGACCTCGCCGGTGAAGACGTCCAGGCCGGCCCGCAGCTCGCCGGACTCGTGGGCCGACCGGAGGTCGACCAGCGTGTCGATCGGGTCGAGGCCCGCGTTCTCGGCGAGCGTGCGCGGGACCAGCTCGAGGGCGTCCGCGAACGCCTCGACCGCGAGCTGCTCGCGGCCGGAGACGGAGTCCGCGTAGTCGCGCAGCCGGGAGGCCAGCTCCACCTCGGCGGCGCCGCCGCCGGCCAGCACGCGGCCGTCGGCGATGGTCTGGCTGACGACCTCGAGGGCGTCGCTGATGCCGCGCTCGAGCTCGTCGACGACGTGCTCGGTCGAGCCCTTGAGCAGCAGCGTGACGCCGTGGGCCTCATCGCCGTCGCTCTCGATGTAGAACAGCTCGTCGTCCTCGTCGCGGCGGACGCTGCCGTGGCCGAGGTCGTCGGGGTCGATGTTGTGCAGGTCCGTGACGATGCGGCCGTCGAGCACGTTCGCGAGGAACGAGATGTCGGACTTCTTCGACCGCCGGGTGGCCAGGATGCCCTCCTTGGCGAGGTAGTGCTGGGCCAGGTCGCTGATGCCCTTCTGGCAGAAGACGACGTTGGCGCCGGACTCGACGATGTTGTCGACGAGGCCCTTGATCTCGGCCTCCTCCTTGTCCAGGAACTGCTGGAGCTGGGTCGGGTCGTCGATGCTGATGGTCGCCTTGTTCTCGCCCTTGTCGACCTCGATCGGCTGGTCGGTCAGGAGGATCTTCGCGTCGTCGACCTCCGAGGGCATGCTGTCGTGGACCGGGTCCTTCTTCATCGCGAGCCCGCGGACCAGCTCTGAGCTGGACTGGGGCTGGCCCTCCTGGGTCTCGATGTTGAGGTAGTCCATGTCGACGATGTGCTCGCCGGCGTCGGACTCGACGGTGACCTTGCGGACGGCGTCGACGGTCAGCTCCGCGAGGAGGTCCTTCGAGACCTCGGCGCCCTTGCCGGTCATCGATGTCGCGGCGACCTTCCGGAGCATCTCCACGTCGTCGGGGTCGACGTCGGCGGAGATGTCGTCGAGCATGCCCTTGGCCTGCTCGGCGGCCATGTTGTAGCCGCGGATGATGGCCGTCGGGTGGATGTCCTGCTCGAGCAGGTCCTCGGCCTTCTTCAGGAGCTCGCCGGTGACCGCGACGGCCGTCGTCGTGCCGTCGCCGACCTCGTCCTCCTGGGTCTGGGCGACCTCGACGATCATCTCGGCCGTCGGGTTCTCGATGTCCATCTCCTCGAGGATGGTCACCCCGTCGTTGGTGATGGTGACCGACCCGAAGCTGGAGACGAGCATCTTGTCCATCCCTTTCGGGCCGAGCGTCGAGCGGACGGCGTCCGCGACCGCTCGGGCCGCCCGGATGTTGTACTCCTGGGCGTCGCGGTCCTTGACCCGCTGGGAGTCCTCCCCCATGATGATCATGGGCTGACCTTGCATTCGCTGGCTCATATCGATAAAGAGTTGATTGCCATTCTATATAAGCGTTGCCGAACGGCGTCGCCGTCGTCGGCCGGCCACGAGGGTCGTCGACCCCATGCGAACCGCTCGCAAGCCCGGCCTTCATCGCGAACCCGGGGCGACCGCGGTCGCGCCGGGGCGGCGGCGCCGGGGGCGAGGATATCGCCGACTATTTATACTCGAACCCGGCGGCGAGGGCTTTTGGGCCCGCTCGCCCTCGGCCGGCCATGGGCTATCACGTCGTCGACCCCGACGCCCTGGACGAACACGACGACCGGCCGGCGTCGGTGAAGTCGATCAGCGCCGCCGCGGGGCTCGAGACCCTCGGCCTGCGGAGCTACCGCGCCGCGCCGGGCCAGCAGATCCCGCTGGCGTTCCACTACCACGACGAGCAGGAGGAGGCGTTCTACGTGCTCGCGGGCGAGCTGCACGTCGAGACGCCCGACGAGGAGTACGTCGTCCCGGCCGGCCAGGCGTTCGTCGTCGAGCCGGGGAGCCCCCACCGGGCGTTCAACCCGGCGGACGCGTCGGCGGACCTCCGGGTGCTCGCGATGGGGGCGCCGTCGGTGGACGACGCCCACGCCTACGAGGGGTGAGGGGCGGTCAGTCGGCGGTCGACGGAACGAACGGGTCCTCGGCCGCGACCGGGGATGCCCCGGACAGGTGAGTGTGCTTGAAGCCGGTCTCGTACTTCAGGCCGTAGCCCACCAGCCGGTCGATGCCGATGTGGGCGACCCAGACCGCGGCGACCTGCAGCGCCAGGACGGCGTCGAACCAGAGCCCGAGCCCGGCGAGGCCGAGCGGGAGGGCGTAGCTGTGGACGACGTTGTAGCCGAGCGCCCCGCGCCGGGGGCCGGCGGCGTAGGCGATCATCGAGAGGTCGGGCGCCAGCGCGAGCACGACGAGCAGCCAGAGCGGGCCGCCGAGGAGACCGTAGGCGCCGAGCGCGGCCGCCGCGACGGCGAGGCCTCGACCGCGACGGTGGTCGCGACACCCCGAATGCCCAGGGAGCATGAATCGGGATGAACCGGCTCGCCCCCGCGGGCCGTCGGCGGTCCGGAGCGAGCCCTGCCGGGCGGCATCGAGCCACCACCGACGCTCATCGGGGCGACGCCGAAACCGGACGGCGCCAGGACTGGGATTTGAACCCAGAATCCCAGAGGGAACACGCTTTCCAGGCGTGCGCCTTACCAGATTCGGCCATCCTGGCCCGCGCCCGAGCTTCCGGCCTGTCGGTGTTAAGCGCTTCCGTTGGCGCCGAGCCGGCGCTCGACGGCGGGCACCAGCGCGAGGGTCGTCGCGCCGACCGCGAGCGCCACGCCGAGCTTCGGGAGGAAGCCCACGGGCAGGCCGACGGCGAGCTCGTAGCCCTGGACCAGCACGAGAAAGGAGAGGGCGCCGACCAGGCCCCAGCCCAGCCGACCCCGGCGGTTCACTTGTTGGCGGCGACGGCCTCGATCTCGACCTTCGCGCCCTTCGGCAGCGCGCCCACCGCGAACGCGCTCCGGGCCGGCGGGTTGTCCTGGAAGTACTCCGAGTAGGCGTCGTTCATGGCGTCGTAGTCGTCGATGTCGCCGAGGAAGACGGTGACCTTCAGGACGTCCTGCAGCGTCAGGCCCTCCTCCTCGAGGATGCTCTTGACGTTCTCGAGGGCCTGGCGGGTCTGGACCCCGATCGGCTCGTCGTCGAGGAAGTCGCCGTCCGCCGTGAGCGCGATCTGGCCCGCCGTGAACACGAGGTCGCCGTCGGTGGTGGCCTGGCTGTAGGCCCCGACGGCCGCCGGGGCGTCCGGCGAGCTGATGATCCGCTTCATGGTCGCGTGGTCGGCCACCCCGTCAATAAAGCTTCTCGCCGGCGCGGAGCGCTACTGGAGCACCTCGACCTCGTAGCCGTGCTCGCGGAGGTCGGCGAGCAGCGACTCGACGTGCTCGGGGCCGCGGGCCTCGATGTCGACCTCGACCTCGGCGTCGTTGAGCCCGACGTCGCGGGAGGTCCGGTCGTGCTGGAACGCGTAGATGTTCGCCTTCTGCTCGGCGATGATCGAGGAGAGCTCGACGAGCGCGCCCGGCCGGTCGGGGAGGACGGTCCGGATCTTGAGGTAGCGGCCGGTCTCGACGAGGCCCCGCATCAGCACGGTCGTGAGCATGTTCATGTCGATGTTGCCCCCCGAGAGCACCGGCACGACGACCTCGTCGGGCTCGACCTCGACGGCGCCCGAGAGCAGCGCCGCGAGGGGGACGGCGCCGGCGCCCTCGACGAGCGTCTTCGCGCGCTCGAGCGCCAGCATCACCGCGACGGCGGTCTCCGAGTCGCTGACGCGGACCACCTCGTCGACGCGCTCGCTGATGACCTCGAACGTCCGGTCGCCGACCCGCCGGGCCGCCAGCCCGTCGGCGATGGTGTCGACCGCGTCGAGCTCGACGATGTGACCGGCCTCGAGCGACCGGAAGGCGGAGTCCGCCCCCTCGGCCTCGACCCCGATCACCCGGGCGTCGGGCTTCGCGCCCTTGATCGCGGTCGCGATGCCCGAGATCAGCCCGCCGCCGCCGATCGGCACGATGACGGTGTCGAGCTCGGGACAGTCCTCGAGGAGCTCGAGGCCGAGGGTGCCCTGGCCGGCCATCACGTACTCGTCGTCGAACGCGTGGACGTAGGTCAGCCCCGCCTCCGCCTCGAGTTCGTGGGCCCGCGCGGCGGCCTCGTTGTAGTCGCTGCCGTGCAGCACGACCTCGGCGCCGTACGCCTCCGTGGCCTCGACCTTCGAGACGGCCGCCTGCTCGGGCATGACGATCGTGGCGTCGACCCCGAGCCGGGAGGCAGCGAGCGCGACGCCCTGGGCGTGGTTACCCGCCGAGGCCGTGACGACGCCGGCCGCCCGCTGGGCGTCGGAGAGCGTCTCGATGCGGTTGGTCGCCCCGCGGATCTTGAAGGCGCCCGTCCGCTGGTTGTTCTCCAGCTTGAGCCGGACGTCCGCCCCCGTCAGATCCGAGAACGCCTGGGAGGGCGTCAGCGGCGTCCGCCGGGCCACGCCCTCGACGCGGTCGGCCGCCTCGAGGACGTCCTCGTAGTCGATCATGCCCGGCCGTTCTGTCCCGGGGACCCAAACCCTACCGGTCCGCGGCCCGCCGGACCCGGACGGTTGCCGAGCCGACGTGGTCGCGCACCCGGTCGACGAACGGCCCCTCGCCCGGCCAGTCGCCCGCGGCCCCCAGGCGGCCCGGATCGCCGACGTACACCCACGCCGACCCGCCATCGACGACGGGGACCCCGACCCGCACGTAGAGGCCCCGGTCGACCCCCTCGTACCGGTCGAGCGCGTCGAGCTCCGACGTGACCAGCAGCCGGCCGGCGGTCTCGCCGCCGGGCACCAGCGTCGGGTGGCGGCCCGCGACCGGCCGGAGGCCCACGAGCGTGGCCTCGCCGGCGAACCGCCAGTCGCCGAGCAGGGCGTCGACGCGGTCGGCGTCGGTCAGCGAGCCGTAGACGAACACGGGCCGGGCGGCGGTCATGGCCTACCGGGAACGCTCGGCGGGCCACCAAGGCGCTGTCGGCGGCCACCCACCATTATACTGGCCGCCCGCGTAGCCGCACCCATGGCCGTACAAGCCGACGTCACCGCGGCCCTGGACGGCGACCGGGACGAGCTCGTCCGCGTCCTCGCCGAGTACAAGCTGCTGCCGACCGTGGTCGACCGCGGCGGGGGCTCGAGCCTGCTCGGACGCCGGTCCTCGCCGGCGATCAAGCTCGAGGCGCAGTCCGAGGACACCGGGACGGTCGACCGACAGACCACGGTCCGGGTCACCGACGCGCTCGAGCTGTACTCCGCCGAGGCGGTCGACGAGCTCGCCGAGGAGCTGCAGTCCCACGACGCCTGGTGAGCCGCCGGGCGGCCCGCGGGCCTACCGCTCCTCGAGCGGGACGTACGTCTGGTCGGTCGGGCCGACGTAGCGGGCGCGGGGCCGGATGAGCCGGTTGTCGTCGTACTGCTCGAGCACGTGGGCGACCCAGCCGCCGACGCGGCTGAGCGCGAAGATGGCGGTGTAGACGTCGATCGGGATGCCCATCTGGTAGTACGTCGTCGCGGAGTAGAAGTCGACGTTCGGCGCGAGCCCCTTCTCCTCGAGCATGTACGCCTCGATCGCGGTCGAGTACTCGTACCACTTCGTGTCGCCGGCGGCCTCGCCGAGCGACTCCGACATCTCGCCGAGGATGTTCGCCCGGGGGTCCTTCACGTTGTAGACGCGGTGGCCGAAGCCGGCGATGCGCTCGCCCGACTCGAGCGCGTCGGCGACCCATTCGGTCGGCGACCGGTCGCTCTCCTCGGCCTCGAGCAGCATCCGCATCACGTTCTGGTTGGCGCCGCCGTGCAGCGGGCCCGAGAGCGTCCCGATCGCGCTCGTGACCGCGCTGTGGAGGTCCGCGAGCGTGCTCGCGGTCACCATCGCCGAGAACGTCGACGCGTTCAGGCCGTGGTCGGCGTGGAGCACGAGCGCGATGTCGAACGTCTCCTCGAGGACCTCGTCGGGCACCTCGCCGTTGAGCATGTAGAGGAAGTTCGCGGCGTGGCTCAGGTCCTCGCGGGGCGCCACGGCCTGCTTGCCGGCTCGCAGGCGGGTGTAGGCGGCGAGCGCCGTCGGCAGCTTCGCCGTGACCCGCCGGCCCTTCCGGAGGTTCGCCTCGCGGTCGCCCGGCTCGGCCGACGACTCGGGGTCCCAGGCCGACAGCATCGACGCCACCGTTCGCAGCACCGACATCGGGTCCTCGTCCGCCGCGGCGAGGTCGTCGACCGCCGACCGGATCTCCTCGGAGAGGTCGCGCTCGGCCGCCATCTCCGCCGCGAAGGCGTCGAGCTCGTCGGCGTCGGGGAGGTGGCCGTACCAGAGCAGGTAGACGACCTCCTCGAACGACGCCTCCCGCGCGAGGGCCTCGATCGGGTACCCGCGGTAGACCAGCCTGCCCTCGTCGCCGTCGATGAAGGAGAGCGAGGACTCGGCGACGAGCACCCCTTCGAGGCCCTTCTGGAGCTGCTCGGACATACCCTGAGACTACCCCGCGCCGGTGGAAAAGGATTGCCGTTCCGGCGGTCGGTCGGACCCCGGCGCCCGCTGTCGGTTCGCCGCGGGCGGTCCCCGCCGAGCGCCATCCCTCGGGGAGGCAACCTTTTGCCGGGGGCGGGCGAACCCGCGGTCGAATGGCGGCCGACGACGTCGAGTACGAGCCGGTCAGCGTGAAGGCGGTCCTGGCGGAGATGAAGGACACCGCCGAGCTGCTGATCGACCTCGCCTACTCGGCGGTGCTCCACGGCTCCGAGGAGCTGGCCGTGGAGGTCATCGAACTCGAGGAGCGCATGGACGTCCTCCAGATGCGGGCCCGGATGAGCCTCCTGCTCGCCGCCCGCCGCCCCGAGGACGCCGAGGCGCTCGCGCCCGTGCTGGGCGTCGTCGCCGCCGCGGAGAAGATCTCGAACGCCGCCGGCGACATCGCGAAGGTGGTGCTCGAGGAGATGGGCCTGCCCGAGGAGCTGCGCGGGGCGCTGCCGGAGGCCCACGAGACCGTCGCCCGGGCGACGGTGGCCGAGGGGGCGGCGGTGGCGGACAAGGCGCTGGGCGACCTCCACCTCGAGACCGAGACCGGCGTGCGGATCATCGCGATCCGGCGGGCCGGCGACTGGCTGTTCAACCCCGACGACGAGACGAAGCTCCGGGCGGGCGACGTCGTGCTACTGCGGGGGCTCGAGGCGTCGCTCGGGGCCGTCTTCGAGCGGGTCGCGGGCCGGCCGTTCGCGCCGCCGACCGTCGGCGAACCCGACCTGGACGACCTCGAGCGGGCCGTCGACTCCATCGTCCTGATGAAGAACATGAGCGAGCTGGCGGTCGACCTGGCCTACGGCGCCGTGCTGTTCAACTCCGAGTCCGTCGCCGAGGAGGTGTTCGCGCTGGAGGCGGAGGTCGACGCGCTCCAGTCCCGCTTCGAGGCGTGGACGCTCCGGGCGGCCGCCCGGGTCGAGGACCCCATCTCGCTGCGCGGGCTGGTCCGGCTCGCGACCGCGACGGAGGTCATCTCCGACGCGGCGCTGGAGCTGGCCAACGGCGTGATGCACGGCCTCGCGGCCCACCCGGTGGTCGCGGAGGCGGTCGGCGAGTCGGACGAGGTCATCGTCCGGCTGCGGGTCCGCGCGGGCTCGGCGCTCGAGTCGGCGACGCTCGGCGAGCGCATGGTCGAGACCGAGACCGGCATGCGCGTCATCGCGGTCCGCCGGGCCCGCGAGGAGGCCGACGACTGGATCGTCTCGCCGAGGGCCAAGACCCAGCTGTCGGCCGAGGACGTCCTCATCGCGAAGGGCACCCGCGCCGGCGCCGAGCGGCTCGCCGGGCTGGCCGGCGACGACGCCGACTTCGACTGGACGTAGGTCTCAGAGGCGGCGAACGAGCCGCGCGGCCCGTCGGGCGACCAGGACGATCGTGGCGAGCAGGCCGACCGAGACGCCGAGCACGACTGCCAGCCCGACGTAGAGCCCCGTGGAGCCGCGGACGCCCGACAGGAGCACGAAGACGACGAAGACCGCGACGGCGACCACCGCCCCCAGCGCGAAGCCACGGGCCGCGTTCCGGCGGACCTGGAAGCCCCCCTCGGGGGGGCTCTCGGTCGGCTCGGCCGGCTGGTCGGGGGCCATATCGACCCTCCCCGGAGCGCCGGCAAAACCCCGTCGGTCGACGGCGTCCCGCCGGTCGCCGATATCCCGTCGGCGTCGCCGGTGACCACGGTTCGGTCGCTCGCATCCCGATAGACACAAGACGGTCCGGCCGGCGGCTAGGACCAATGACCACGGTGGGGACGGCGGACGCCGCCGCCGGCGAGCGGGTGACCGGGCGGCTGGAGGTGGGCGAGGGCCGCGACGGCGCGCCCGTCTCGCTGCCCGTCTGCGTGATCGAGGGCCTCGAGGACGGCGACACGCTCTACCTCCAGGCGGCCTCCGACGGCGACGAGCTCAACGGCGTCGGCGTCGTCAACCGGCTGGTCCCGCGGCTCGACCCCGCCGAGCTCGCCGGCACCGTCGTCGTGGTGGGCATCGTCAACGTCTACGGCTTCCTCCAGGCCAGCCACCGCAACCCCATCGACGACACGAAGCTGAACCGGGTCTACCCCGGCGACCCCGAGGGGACGACCTCCGAGCGCATCGCCGCCGCGACGTACGAGGTCGCCCGGGAGGCCGACCTGGCGCTCGACCTCCACCAGGGCTCGACCAGCCGGATGCTGGACGAGGTCCGGATCCGGTGTGGCCGGCACCACGACCTCCACGACGAGTGCCTCGAGCTCGCGTCCGTGTTCGATGCGGGCCACGTGCTCGACCAGAAGGGCCCGGACGGCCAGCTGGCCCGCGTGGCCGCCGACGAGGGCATCCCCATCGTCGACCCCGAGCTCGGCGGGGCGGTGGGCTGGGACGAGCGGAGCATCGAGCGCGGCGTCGAGGGCGTGCTGAACGTGCTGGGCCACTACGGCTTCATCGACCGCGAGGTCTCGCGCTCGACCCAGGTCCGCGCGGCCGGCTTCGACCGGTACGCCTCCTCGCGGGGCGGCCTGGTCCGCTACGAGGCCGAGCTCGGCGACCGCGTCGAGGCGGGCGACGAGCTGTTCCGGGTCACCGACGTCTTCGGGACCGAGCGCGCGGTCGCCACGGCGGAGGCCGACGGCGTCTTCTGGCGGACCCGGCGGCTGCCCCAGGTCGCCTCGGGCGAGTACGTCTGCTCGGTCGGCACCGACATCGACGAGGTCTGATGGCCCGAGCCCCGGCGGGGTTGGCCTGCCCCGCCTGTGGGCGGGGCTACGACGCGGGGCCCGACGAGCCCTGGCGGTGTGCCTGCGGCCACGCGCTCGACTTCGAGGCCGTGCCCACGCCGTCGGGGGACGCACCCGGCCCCAGCGAACTGGACCGCGACCGCGGGCTCTGGGCCTTCGAGGGGTTCCTCCCGGTCGAGCGCCGGGTCACGCTCGGCGAGGGGTGGACGCCGCTGGTCGACGCGCCCGCGTGGGACGCGACCGTCAAGCTCGAGGCCGTCTCGCCGACGGGCTCGTTCAAGGACCGTGGGGCCGCGACGACGCTCTCGCGGGCGGTCGAGCTCGGCGTCGAGCGGGTGGTCGAGGACTCCTCGGGGAACGCCGGCGCGGCCATCGCGACCTACGCGGCCCGGGCGGGCCTCGACGCCGAGATCTACGTGCCGGCCGAGGTGAAGCCCGGCAAGCTCGCGGCCATCGAGCGGGCCGGCGCGGAGGTGGTCCGGGTCGAGGGCGGTCGGGCGGCGGTCGCCGAGGCCTGCCACGAGCGGGCCGACGCGGACGACGCCTGGTACGCGAGCCACGCCTGGAACCCGGCGTTCTACGCCGGCACGGCGACGTTCGCGTACGAGCTCTGCGCCCAGCGCGGCTGGCGTGCGCCCGACGTCGTGGTGCTGCCGCTCGGCCACGGGACGCTCTTCCTGGGCGCCTACCGCGGCTTCGAGGCGCTCCGGTCGGCGGGCTGGATCGACAGCCGGCCGCGGCTGCTCGGGGCCCAGGCGGCCGGGCACGCCCCCGTCGCCGACAGCCTCCACGACCCGACGCCGGGCGAGAACGACCTCGCCGATGGCATCCAGATCGACGCCCCGGCCCGCCCCGACCAGCTGCTGGAGGCGCTCGAGGTGACGGGCGGCGACGCGATCGCCGTGGGCGAGGCGGCAGTCCGCGAGGCGCTCGACGAGCTCCGGGCCGGCGGGTTCGACGTCGAGCCCACCAGCGCCGCCGCGCCGGCAGCCCTGCGCGAGTACCGGGCGCGAGGGGTCGTCGATCCCGACGAGGACGTCGTCGTGGCGCTCACGGGGAGCGGCCTGAAGACCTGACCGCGGGCCTCACCGCTCCGGGTGGATCGGCGCGTCGAACCCGCCGCGGATCAACGGCTTCGCGATATGCCGGCGGGCGACCGGCGGCACCTCGTACCAGCCGAGCTCGAGCTCGCGCTCGATCGGGCGCTCGACCTTCCCGGGCGCCGCCGTGTCGCAGTCCCGACACCGGTAGCCCTGGTCCCGGCCGGCGCTCTCCATCGACCGGTCGCAGTCCGGAGCAGGTCGGGACGGCGGGCTCGGTCCTGACGAGCTCGCGCACGGCGAACTTCTCGAGCTTCAGCGTGCCCCCGGCGACCTCGCCGCAGGCCGTGATCCGGTCGCCCGGCCTGAGCGCCCGGACGCGGTCGCGAAAGCGCTTGGTGGGCTCGAACGCCGCACAGCGCCTCCGCGCGTCGCCGTCCTCGAGCTCGACGAAGACGTGGCCGCCCTCGCGGGTCTCGGGCGCGCTCGCGACCGTGCCGTCGGCCCGGTAGGATCGGCCGTCCTCGAGCGCCCCCAGCTCGCCCTCGCGGAGGTGGGCGTCGGTGCCCTGGTTCGTCAGGAAGCGTGCGAACCGGGCGACGGGCTCGCCCACGATGGCCGCCGCGACCGCGTCGACGGCCCCCGCGTCGTCGCCCCGGATCCCGTAGAGCACCGGGCCGGGCGTGTGCGGCACGCAGACCGCCTCGCCCTCGACGCGGTCGACGGTGTCCCAGGCGGCCGGGTAGCCCGTCTCGGCGGCCGCGAACACCGACTCGGGGTCGACCTCGCGCTCGGTGCCCCACCGGTCGGGCGCCCGGTAGGCGATCCGCTCGACGGTCCAGTCGTCGAACGCCGCCCAGGCGCCAACGGCCGCGAGCGCGCCGATGAGCCCCCGCCCGGTCTTCCAGCCACGGGAGCGGTAGCCGGCGGCCTCGATCAGGTCGCGGGCGTCCTCGAGGGCGAGCAGGTCGCGGACGGCGTCCCGGGCGAACCCGGCGACGGCCTCGGGGACCGCCTCGGGCCCACCCGGCGCGACGACCAGCCCCGGGTGGGTCTCGGGGTCGTCGGTCTCGGCGGCGTCCCCGAGGAGGTCGCTCGCGAGCGCGAACGCCCGGTCGGGTCCGACGTCGGTGTGGACGGCCAGCGCGGCGTTCCCGCGGGTCTTGTGGGGCGCCGCGGGCGAGAGCCGGACCAGCAGCCGGCGGCTCACCGAGCCCTCCTCGGCCAGCCGCTCGGCCAGCCGCGCCGCGACGTAGGTCGTGCACATGCCGCGGTCGCGGGAGTCGGTGTCGTCCAGCCCCACGACGGTCATCATCGGCCGTAGGCGTGGGCGCGGGTAAACGCCTTCGGGCGCGGCGGGACCGCAATTCGACCGAACGTGCCACCCGGCAGCCATAACCGCCAGAGAGCGTCACCTCAACCGTCAAAACGCCTTTATGCGAGAAGCGCCCATATCACGACTGACACTATGTCCCGCTCCGCGCTGGTGGGCAACGTCGTGGCCATGCTGGATGACGCCGGCTTCACGGTCAGCGACCGGTGCGCCATCCGGCCGAAGAGCTTCGACGTCGTCGCGCGTCGCGGGGACGACCTGCTGCTGCTGAAGATCCTCGGCAACATCGACGCGTTCGACGGCCCCACGGGCCTCGAGATGCGCCGGCTCGGGAACTTCCTCTCGGGGACGGCCCTGGTGATCGGACTGCGTACCCGCGACAAGGAGCTCGAGCCCGGCGTGATGTACGTCCGCCACGGCGTGCCCGTGCTCAGCCCCGACACGGCGTACAACCTCTTCGTCGAGAACGTCGAGCCGCTCATCTACGCCGCCCCGGGCGGCCTCTACGTCACCATCGACGGCAAGGTGCTCGCCGACCGCCGCCAGGAGCGCGGCTGGAGCCTCGGCAAGCTGGCCACCGAGCTCGGCGTCTCCAGGCGGACGGTCTCGAAGTACGAGGACGGCATGGACGCGAGCGTCGACGTCGCCATCCGGCTCGAGGAGCTGTTCGGGAACGACCTCACCGAGCCGCTGAACGTGTTCGAGGGCGCCGACCCGGTCGAGGAGCAGGCCGGCGACGACATCGAGGGCGCCGGGGCCGACCCCGACGACACGGCGATGATGAACGTGCTGACCCACCTGGGCTTCGTCGTCCACCCGACGGCCCGCGCGCCGTTCAAGACCGTCAGCGAGGACGAGCGCACCCGGACCGGCCCGATGATCACGGGCCACTCGGCGTACACGAAGACCGCCGAGAAGCGCGCCCGCATCATGGGCTCGATCGGCCGGGTCGCCCACACGCAGTCGGTCTACTTCGTCGACTCGGCGCCGCACGAGACCGTCGAGGGCACGGCCATCATCGAGCGCGAGGAGGCCGAGTCCATCGACGACCCCGAGGACCTCCGGGACCTCATCCGCGAGCGCGGCGAGCCGGAGCCGTAGCTCGATCGGTCGATTCCGTTCGGAGAAGTGGGGATGGAGCGTCCCGCTTACGCGGTCGCCTCGGCGCCGTAGGTCCGCTCGAGGTAGGCGACGATATCGTCGCTCTCGGGCATCCCCTCGACGCCGTGTTCGGTGTCGACCAGGACCGGGACGCCGGTCTGGCCGGAGACCGCCTTGACCTCCTCGCGGGCCGAGTGGGCGCCGGGGACCTCGTGGATGTCGTACTCGAGGTCCAGCTCGGCCAGCTTGTCCTTCACCTTCGCGCAGTAGGGGCAGCCGGGCAGCTCGTAGAGTTCCAGGGTCATCGGTAAGTTACCATGCGTTACTTAGGTATGAACCTGACGGTGGAGGCCCTCGGTGCCGCCAGCGTGGCCGGCGTCGAGCCGGCCGGCAGGCGGGACTATCCCCGGAGCCGACGCGCCCGCGAGAGCAGCTCCTGGCGGGCGAGCACGGCCTCGGTCAGGCCCCAGCCGAGCAGCACGAGCAGCGCGGCCAGCAGGAGCGCGAAGTCCCAGCCGGTCATCCAGACCGGGTAGATCCAGGGCGTGATGTGCGCCCAGCGGCGGGCGAAGCTCGTCGCGGCGCCATCGAGCGGCGTGCCCGCGAACGTCGCCGTGAGCCGAGCCGCGAACGAGGTGCGGTCGCCCGTGCCCGGCGTCAGCCCCGCGCTGCCGTGCAGCGTCGCCTCGCCATCCGCGCCCTGGTCGGCTATCGTCGGGCCATTGGAACCCCCGCCGGTGTGGACGCGCTCGGCGTCGTACGGGCCCCACGGGGCGTACACCTCCCAGACGATCTCGCCGTTGGGCGTTACCTCGACGACGCGGTGGTTCAGCGAGTCCGTGACGAGCGTGTTGCCGTTCGGCAGCCGGTCGGCGTCACGCGGCCACGAGAACCCCCCGGAGAGCTCCCAGGTCCGCTCCCAGCCATCGCCGGTGTGCTCGTACTCGACGACGCGGGCGTTCTCGCTGTCCGCCACCAGGAACGTCGGCCGTCCAGACTCGCTCTCGAGGTAGTCCGGGTTGTGCTGTTCGGAAAGGATGTCGTGGTTCCCCTCCTCGCCGAGCTTGAGCTCGATCTCGCCGGTCTCGCGGTCGACCAGGATCACCTGGTCGAAGTTCCGGGGCGAGAGGAGGTACTTCCCGGGCGCGACCTCGTCGACGTCGTTGACGTGCGTCCAGTCCTCGGTGCGCACCCCGCCGGTGCCGCCGCCGGTGTCGACGTCCAGCAGCTCGGGGTACTGCTCGCGGAACAGCCACTCCCACTCGACCTCGTCGCTGGTCCGGTTGTAGATGAGCACCCGATCGTTGTTCGTGTCCGTCGTCTCGTTGTACGCCCGCATGTTCCCGATGAGCAGCCGGTGCTCGTCGAGCTGGTCGACGTCGTGGGTGTCGGTGAACGGGAACCGCTCCACCCAGACCGGCTCCCGGGTCGCCGGATCCAGCGCCATCACGATGGTGCCGTCGGGGTTCGTCGCCGTCACCAGGAGGTTCCCGTCGGGCAGGGGGTCGACGTCGTAGAACCAGCGGGCGCCGACGTTCGAGCCGTTGTACTTCCAGCGGAGCTCGCCGCGGGGCCCGAAGGCCGCCAGCCGGGCCGGCTTCTTGGTGGCGCCCTCCCCCTTGAAGTGAAAGCCCTGGATGGCGACGACGGTCAACCCCTCGGCCGGCTCGGTGACCGTCCCGCGCTTGAACTCGGTCGCCTCGCCGGGGTCGTAGGTCAGGCCGGACGCGACCGTCGGGGCGACCAGGAGGAGGACGACGGCCAGCGCGAGGCCGCGGGCCAGCCGACGGCGAGGGAGGGCGGCGGGGTCCATCGGTTGCTCGGGGCGAAGCGAGCGGCGAACGTGTATCTTGTCATCCCCGACGGCGGTGCCTCCGGCCCGGCCGTCAGCGGAACCGGAGGACGACGAACAGCACGACCGCCAGCACCAGCCCGCCGGCCACGCCGATGGCCGTCGATCGGAGGTTGAGGTCGCCGATCATCAGCTCCTGGTCGCCGCCGTCGTCGACGGGCTCGGTCGCGGCGGTCCCCTCGTTCGCGGGCGAGCCCTCGGCCCCGGGATCGACCCCGACGACCGTCAGCCGCTCGGAGATCAGCCCGTCGGCGGAGGCGAACAGCGTGTGATTGCCCGCGCTCTCGATCGCGACCCGGAGCGTGCCGTCGGCGTCCGGCTGGCCCACCTCGGTCCCGTCGAGGACGACGGTCGCCCCGGAGAGCGGCTGGCCGTACTCGTCGGTGACGGTCACCTCCACGGTCTCGCCGACGACGACCCGCTCGTTCGAGAGCTCGACGGACACCGCGGGCTGTTTGCGCGTGGTCAGGTTGACGACCCGTTTCGTCTCCCGGACGAGCACGGTCTCGGCTACGGCCTCGTACTCGTCCTTCTCGACCGTCACCCGTAGCCGGGTGTTGACGGGCACGCTGACCTCCCGGGTCCCATCAGGCAGGGTGTTCACCGTCCCGATGGTCTCCCCGCTGATCGTCGCCTCGCCGATGGGCTGGGCCGGGTCGAAGTTGTCGTCGAGGACCTGGAACCGGACCGTGACCGAGCCCCGCTCGATGGTGAACTCGGCCGTCGTGTCGTCCTCGACGGCCAGCGTGACCGCCTTGTCGTAGTAGCCCGTCTTGGTGAACGACAGCGAGTAATCGCCCGACTCGATGCGGCCGGTCGCGACCTCCCCGGACGCGTCGGTCGTCTTCACGGTCACGATCTCGCCGTTCTTCCGGAAGACGACCCGGGCGTCCTCCACCGGGCCGGACGAGTCGCTCACCGTGACGGTCGCGGTGGCCTCCTCCCAGACGGTGATCGAGACCTCCTGCTCGCCGGCGTCCGTCACCGTGAACGGCGAGTTGCGGAGGTAGACGTTGTGGTCGACCTCGATGGTCACGTCAGCGCCCTCGGGGACGTCCAGGAACGCCTTGCCGTTCGAGGCCGTCGTGGCGGTGTCGACCACCTCGCCGTCGACCGTGGCCGTGAGGTCGGCGTTGCCGAGGGCGCCGCCGGCCGCGGTGGTCACCGTGACCGTGAGCGTCGCCTCGGCGGCCGCCAGCCCCGCAAAGGGCCCGACGGCGGCCAGAAGGACCACCACGGCCGTCAGTAGTGCCGTGCGCTGGTGCATAGGCCCCGGACACAGCCCTCCGGCATAAGTGCGGCCCCTGCCGCCCGCCGGCCCCCGCCCCCGGTTTAACCGGTACTTAACCGCCACAGGAGCCGCCGTGGGCCCTCAGCGGTCGGCGAGCAGCTCGGTCGCCGTCAGCAGTGCCTCGAGCTCGACGTCCGCGGCCGCGAGCCGCTCGCGGGCCCCCTCCTCCCGGTCGACGACGACGAGCACGCGCTCGACGACCGCGCCGGCCTCGCGGAGCGCTTCGACGGCCTCCAGCGCGCTCGTCCCCGTCGTCGCGATGTCCTCCAGCACGACGACCCGGTCGCCGTCGGCCAGCGCCCCCTCGATGCGGTTCCCCGTCCCGTACTCCTTGGCCGCCTTCCGGACGATGACGTACGGGTTCCCGGTCTCCACGCTCGTGACCGCGACCAGCGGGACGGCCCCCAGCGCCACGCCCGCCAGCCTCGCGTCGCCGACCCGCTCGGCGAACGCCCGGGCGATCAGCGCCAGGCTGCCCGGGTCGGTCTCGAAGACGTACTTGTCGACGTAGTAGTCGCTCGTGCCGCCGTGGGCGAGCTCGAACTCGCCGTACCGCACCGCGCCGGACGCCCGGAGGGCGTCGATGAGCGCCTGGTCGGCCATCGGCCCCACTGCCACCGGCCGGCTAAAGAAGGGCTCGGTCCGCCTACCAGGGCTCGCGCTTCAGCCCGAGCGCGTAGCCGACGGCGTTCGTCCCCAGGTGGAGCGCGGGCGTGAGCACGACGACCGCCGCCAGCACCGGGAGCGTGAACGTCCCGGCCGCCCAGCCGGGCGCGAGGAGGAACGCGAGCGCGACGGCCCCCACGACGAGGTCCAGCTGGTCCAGGAGCGGGACCGCGGCGCCGCGCTCCCGGCCGAGGCGACGCTTCAGGAACGACGCCCCGATGTCGCCGAGCAGGGCGCCGGCGGGCAGCGCGACGGCCGCGCCGAGCGTGAACGCCGGCACGGGGACGCCGAGCACCCCGCTCGCGGCGGGCACGAGGGCGGTCAGGACCACCGCGACGAGCAGCCCGGCGAGGACCCCGGCGGCGAGGCCCCGCCAGGTCTTGCCGTCGCCGAGCAGCCGGGCGCCCCGCCAGCGCCGACCCCCGTCGATCGGCGGGCCGCCGCCCGCCACGACCGCGACGTTGTTGGGCAGGTAGGCCGGGAGCATCGCCCAGATCGCGAGGACGCCGACCTCGAGGGGACCCATCGGGCGAGCCTCGACGGGCTGGCAGTAAGGGGTGTCGGTCGGGGACGCTCAGCCGTCGACGGTGCTCACGTCGGTGAACTCGACCCGGAACCCGCCCGCCTCGCTCTCGGTCGCCTCGAGCGACCAGCCGTGCGCCTCAGCGACCTGCTGGACGAGGCTCAGCCCCAGGCCGGTCCCCGACTGCCCGGTCGAGTAGCTCCGCTCGAACATGCGCTCGAGGTCGCCCTCGGGGACCCCGACGCCGTCGTCCTCGACGCAGAACCCGCCGTCGACGGCGCCGACGGTGACGGTCACGCCATCGCCCCCGTGCTCGAGGGCGTTGGCGAACAGGTTCTCGAGGAGGTGGTGGAGCCGGGCCTCGTCGGCTTCGATGACCCGGTCGGTATCGGCCCGGAGCCTTCCCTCGGCCTCGGTGACCGGTTGCCACGAGCGTTCGGCGGCCTCGGCGAGCGAGATCGGCTCGAGCTCCATCGGCGGCCGCTCGCCGCTCGCGACCGCCAGCAGCTCCTCGATGAGCGCGAACGACCGGTCCAACGCCCGGTCCGCGGCGGCGAGGTCCCCGTCGTCGCCGTACCGCTCCCGGGCGAGCTCGAGCCGCCCCGCGGCCACGTTCAGCGGGTTCCGGAGGTCGTGGCTGACCATGCTCGCGAAGCCCTCGAGACGGTCGTGCTGGCCCTCGATCTCCGTAGTGCGGGCCTCGATCTCGGCCTCGCGGTCCAGCCGCGTCAGCGTCTCCTCCGCGTGGGCGACCAGCAGCTCGACGTGTTCGAGGTCCCGCTCCTCGAAGGCGCCCGGCGCCTCGGCGACGGCTTGGAAGACGCCGTGGTCGCCGATCGGCACGGTCAGCGCCGACCGGTAGTCGGTCGAGGCGGGCACCACATCGGTGGCCTGGAGGTCCTCTATCAGCGTCGGCTCGCCGGCGCGGGCCGCCCGAGCGGCCAGGTTGCCCTCCTTCTCGAGCGGGATCGTCTCGAAGTAGCCCTCGTCGTCGACGTCCGCCGAGATGGCCCTCGGCACCAGCTCGTCACCTTCGACCGCGTCCGCGATCGCCAGGTCGAACGCGAGCACCCGCTCGCTGGCCGCGACGACCCGTTCGTAGACCGCCTCTGCCGTCTCGCAGGCCGCGATGTCGGCGGTCGCGGCGTGGAGCTCCGAGAGCAGCCGCTCGCGCTCCGTGAGCTCGGTGACGTCGTTCACGACGACCTGCCCCGCCGGCTCGCCGTCGTAGGTCATCGGGGCCGCCGACACCGTCACGTGACGGACCGCCCCGTCCCGGGCGTCGACCCGGTACTCGGTCGGCGGGAGGACCTCACGGTCCTCGATGATGCTGCGTATCCGGTCGGCCGCCCGCTCGCGGTCCTCGCCGGTCAGGAACCCGATGGCCGGCTCGCCGACGAGGGCTGAGGGGGCCCCGACGCCCGCGGTCTCGGCCGCGGCGTCGTTCGCGTAGACGATCTCTCCGCCGGCGTCGTAGCCGACGATACCCACCGGCGCGGAGTCGACCAGCTGCCGGTAGCGCTCGCGCTCGTTCTCGAGCTCGCGCTCGCGTCGCTTGCGGTCGCTGATGTCCCGGAAGTAGACCGAGAGGCCGTCCTCGGCCGGGTAGACCCTGACGAGGAACCACGTATCGATCGGGGGCCAGTAGTCCTCGACCGTCGCCGGCTCCTGCTCGGTCAACGCCCGCCTGAGCGCCGGTCCGAACTCGGTGTCGTCGAGCTGGGGGAACACCTCCCAGGCCACCTCGCCGATCAGCTCCGACGCGTCGTGCCCGAGCAGCCGTTGGGCCTCCGTGTTCGCGTACGTGTACCGGAACGACGAGTCCATCGCGACCACCCCGTCGGTCACGCGCTCGTAGACCGTGGCCAGCCGCTCGTTGGCCGCCGCCGCGGCGGCGTCCGCCCGCCGGCGCTCGACCGCCTGCTCGAGCCGGTTCGCCAGCATCGTGTACTGCTCGTTCCCCGGGCTCTTCTGGAGGTAGTCGGTGGCGCCGGCGGAGATGGCGTCGGCCGCGACCTCCTCGGAGCCCCGGCCGGTGAACAGCAGGAACGGGAGGTCGTAGCCCCGGCTCCGGACCGCCTCGAGGAACTGGATGCCGTCGCGGCCCGGCATCTCGAAGTCCGAGACGATGCAGTCCACGCCGCCCGCCTCCAGCCGCTCCAAGCCCTGGGTGGCCGTGCCGACCGTCTCGACCTCGAGCCGAGGGGCCTCGTGCTCGAGGAACTCCCGGGTGGTGGCCGCCACGTCCGGCTCGTCGTCCACGAGCAGTACCGTGATGGGGTCGTCCGACATTCGGGTTGCTACGCCGAGACAGGGCGCGAGGGTATAAGTCACCCGTCGGCTCTCGGGAGCCTGGAGCCGGTGGAATTACGGCCGTCGGCCGGGACTTCTTGTCCATGATCCCGCCCGTCGCGCGGCGGTTCGTGGCCGGCGAGACCCGCGAGGGCGCGATCGAGCGGGCCCGGGCGCTCAACGACCGGGGCATCGGGGCCATCCTCAACCTGCTGGGCGAGCACTACGGCGAGCGCGCGTCCGCCGACGCGGACGTCGCCGCCTACCGGGCGCTGCTCGACGCCGTCGACGAGGCGGGCGTCCGGGCGCGGCTCTCGGTGAAGCCCTCCCAGCTCGGGCTCCGGGTCGGCGAGACGGTCTTCCGGGAGAACGCCCGCGCGGTCGTCGAGGCGGCCGTCGAGCACGACGCCTTCGTCTGGTTCGACATGGAGGACCGCCGGACCACCGACGCGACGCTGGACGCCTTCGAGGCGATGACCGAGGTCCACCCCGACGGCGTCGGGGTCTGCCTCCAGGCGAACCTGAAGCGGACGCCCGACGACCTCGACCGCCTCGCCGGCCTGCCCGGCCGGTTCCGGCTCGTGAAGGGCGCCTACGACGAGCCGGCGGCGGTCGCCCACGCCGACCGCCGGCGGGTGAACCGGGCCTATCGTGAGCTGCTCGGGCAGGCGATCCGCGAGCACGACGGCGGCGTCGCGGTGGGCAGCCACGACCCCGAGATGGTCGACCACGCGATCGGGCTGGCGGCCGACCACGGCACGGACCTCGAGATCCAGATGCTCATGGGTGTCCGAGAGGACGCCCAGACCGCGCTCGCGGCCGACCACGAGGTCTGGCAGTACGTCCCCTACGGCTCGCGCTGGCTGTCGTACTTCTGGCGGCGGGTGACCGAACGCAAGGGGAACCTCCTGTTCGCGCTCCGGGCCGTCCTCGGGCGATGAGGGGTCGGCCAACGAGGCTTCCGCGCCACTCATAACCCCGCCGCCGCTCTAGCCCCCCAGCATGGCCACGTGGAAGCGGGACGCCGCCAGTGGATTGGTCGTCCTCCTGCCCATCCTCGTCACCGTCTGGGTGGTCACCTGGCTCTACCGCGGCATCGCCAACGTCCCCTTCCTCCAGGACGTCGTCCAGCCCGAGCTGTTCGGCGGGAACGCCGCGGCGGCCGAGCTCGCCCGCGTGGTGCTCACGCTGCTGGTCTTCGGCGCGCTGGTGTTCTCGATCGGCTACCTGATGCGGACGGCGCTGGGCGCCATCCTCGAGGGGGCCATCGACGACTTCATGAACCAGGTGCCGGGGCTGCGAATCATCTACAACGCCTCGAAGATGGCCGTCGAGACGACGCTGTCGGGCGCCAGCGAGCTCCAGACCCCCGTGAAGGTCGAGCCCTGGGAGGGGATGCGGCTGACGGCGTTCAAGACGGGCAAACGCACCGAGGACGGCCGCGAGGTCGTCTTCATGCCGACGGCGCCCAACATCACGACGGGCTTCGTGATCGAGGTCGAGCCGGAGGACCTCAAGGAGATCGACGAGTCCGTGGAGGACGCCCTGACGCGCATCCTGAGTGCGGGCTTCGGCGAGAGCCGGACCGACGGCATCCCCATCGACGTGCTCCAGTCGACCGACGACGCCGGCGAGGAGTCGGTCGAGATCACCGACGACGGCTGAGGGCGGCCCCTACCCCGGCTCCTCGTAGTCCAGCCGCACCACGGCGCCGTCGCTGTACATGACGAAGACCTCGAGCTCGCGGTCGCCGTCCACGTCGGCCAGCGTCGGCTTCTCGAACGCCGTCGTCTCGCGGGTGTACTCCGCGAGGATCGAGCCCGAGGCGGGGTTCAACGCCACCACCCGGCCGTCGTTCGAGGCCACGACCAGGTCGTCCTGGGCGTCGCCGGTGACGTCGCCGACCACCGGCGGCGGCATCATCTGGACCGGCGAGGTGGCGACCTCGCGGGCCCACTCGGTCCGTCCGGTCGCGCCCTCGAGCCCCCGGACGACGCCGTCGGCCGCCGCGACGAACACCTCGTTCGTGCCGTCGGCGTTGCCGTCGGCCACGGCGGCCACCGAGGCGAACCGGCCGAGGTGGCGGGTCCACTGAACCTCGCCGGTGGCGCCGTCGACGGCGACGACCTGCCCCGACGTCGTGGCGGCCACGAGCTCGAGCGCCGGGTCCTCGTCGAGCTGGCCCCCGGCCAGCCAGGTGATCGAGCCGTTGAACGGCTCGGCGACGTCCCGGACGATCCCGCCGGTCCGGTCGAGGACGAGCAACCGGCCGTCGCTGGTGCCGACGGCCACCTGGAGCCCGCCGCCCCCGGAGACGTCGGCGACGATCGGCCGGGCCCAGACGAACGCGCCGAACGACTGCTCCCAGCGGACGGTCCCGTTGGCGGCGATGAGCTGGACCGTCCCCTGCGCGTCCGCGATCAGCAGCTCGGTGCCACCGCCCGGCAGCAGGTCCACGACCTGTGGCGGCGTGTAGCCGTACGAGGTGAGCGCGTACCGCTCGCGGACCTCGCCGGTCGCCGGGTCGAGGTCGAAGACGGCGTTCTCGGTCGTCGCGACCAGCACCGACAGCGTGCCGTCGCGGTCGGCGACCGTCGGGTCGGCGACCGCGTGGACCGTGCAGTCCGCGGGCGGCACCGGGTGGGTCCACACCTCGGTGCCGTCGGCCGCGTCGAGCGCGACGAGCCCACAGGCCGGCCCCTCGCGGCCGGCGCTGACCGGCGCGAAGACGAGCGGCCGGCCGTCCACCGTCCCGACCGCCGGGCCGTGGTGGTTGCCGCTCGCGCCCTCGGGCGGGTCGCTGACCCAGGTCTCGGCCAACGTGGGCCCGCTCGGCAGGAGCACGACCGACGCCGCGCCGCCCACGGCCAACAGGACGGCGAGGGCCAGCCCGAGCAGCACCGCCCGTCGGCGTTCCATGGTCGAGGCTACGGATGGGGGCGGATAGCGCTTCCGAAGGCCCCATCCGCCGGCGAGCCGGTACGCTATTTGGGCGGGCGGCTGAACCGTCGACGTATGTCCGGGGACCCGCCGGGGAAGAACCGGTGGCTGATCGCGGCGGCCGCGATGGCGATCCACGTGTCGATCGGCTCGGTGTACGCCTACAGCGTCTACCAGAACCCCCTCCAGGCGGCTCAGGGATGGAGCCTGGGGGACGTGACGCTGGGCTTCACGGTCGCCATCTTCACGCTGGGGATCGCCAGCGCGACCCTCGGCCGGTACGTCGAGCGGGCCGGGCCGCGGCGGTCAGGGCTGGCTGCGGCCGGCCTGTTCGGCGGCGGGACCGTCCTCGCCGGGGTGTCGGTCCAGCTGGGGAGTCACGTGGGGTTCCTGTTGACCTACGGCGTGCTCGCGGGCATCGGACTCGGGGTCGGGTACATCACGCCGGTCTCGACGCTGGTCAGCTGGTTCCCCGACCGGCGCGGGCTGGCGACCGGCCTCGCGGTCATGGGGTTCGGCTCGGGCGCACTGCTCACCGGGCCCGTGGCGAACGCCCTCCTGGCCTCGACAAGCGTGCCCACGACCTTCTACGCGCTCGGCATCGCGTACTTCCTCATCATGGTCGCCGGGGCCAGCTACCTCGAGAAACCCCCGGACGGGTGGCGGCCGCCCGGGCTGAGCCGCGACGAGCTGGCGACCCTCGAGGGCCAGGGCGTGGTGGTCAAGTCGGACCTCGAGTACCTCGACGCCGCGGAGGCCGTCCGGACGCCCCAGTTCTACCTGGTCTGGCTGGTGATGTTCATCAACATCTCGGCCGGGATCATGCTCCTGGCGGTGGCCTCGAACATGACTCAGGCCGTCACCGGCGCCACCGCGACGGCCGCCGCGGCCGTCGTCGGGCTGCTGGGGGTCTTCAACGGGGCCGGGCGGATCGTCTGGTCGAGCCTCTCGGACTACCTCGGCCGCACCCGGACCTACGGGGTGTTCTTCGCCATCCAGGCGGTCGCCTTCCTCGCGCTGCCGATGATCACCGACACCTGGATCTTCGCGGGCGTCCTGTTCCTGATCATCACCTGCTACGGCGGCGGCTTCGCCTGCCTCCCGGCCTACCTCGCCGACCTGTTCGGCACCGAGGAGCTCGGGGCCATCCACGGCCGGACCCTCACCGCCTGGTCGCTGGCCGGGGTCGCCGGCCCGACGCTCGTCTCCCGGACCGTGGCCCGGACCGGTTCCTACCGTCTGGCGTTCCAGGCCGTCGCGGCCCTCGTGGTGGTCGGGCTCGCCATCGTCGGCGTGCTCTGGTGGCGCATCGATGACGTCAGGCAGGCCCAGCTCGCGGGCACGCCCCACGGCCGGGCTCACTAAGGCGGGTCACCCTGCCGCCCTACACGTACGGGAACCAGTCGACGTGGTCGTCGGTCCGGCGGTCGATGACGTCGAAGAACCGCATCTAGATCTCCTCGGTGACCGGACCCCTTGGTGCCCGCGCCGACCTCGACGTTGTCGACCTGACGGATCGGCGTGACCTCGGCGGCCGTGCCAGAGAAGAACAGCATCTCGGCGTTCCATGGTCGAGGCGACGGGTGGCCGCCGAAAGCGCTTGCGAACCGGGCGGACCCGGCGGGGAGCCTACGACGTCGCCCGCTCGATGGCCTGCTCGAGGTCGGCCACGACGTCCGCCGGGTCCTCGATGCCGACCGAGAGCCGAACCATGTCCGGCGTCGTGCCGCTGGCCTCCTGCTCCTCCGGGGTGAGCTGCTGGTGGGTGGTGCTCGCCGGGTGGATGATGAGCGTCTTCGCGTCGCCGACGTTGGCGAGGAGGCTCGCGAGCTCCGTGTGGTCCACCGTGGCCCGCGCGGCCTCGTAGCCGCCCTCCAACCCGAAGGTGATCATGCCGCCGTAGCCCCCGTCCAGGTACTCCGTGGCGGCCTCGTGGGTCGGGTGTGACTCGAGGCCGGGGTAGTTGACCCAGGCGACGTCCTCGTGGGCCTCGAGGGCCTCGGCGACGAGCTGGGCGTTCTCGCAGTGGCGCGCCATCCGGAGCGGCAGCGACTCGAGCTTCTGGAGCGTGACCCAGGCGTCGAAGGGCGACTGCTGGTTGCCGAGGTCGCGCAGGCCGCGGGCGACGGCCGCGTAGGTGAAGGCCGCCTCGCCGAACCGCTCCCTGAAGTTCACCCCGTGGTAGGCCGGGTTGTCCGCCGCGATCTCGGGATAGGCCTCGGCCGTCCAGTCGAACGTCCCGCCGTCGACCAGGACGCCGCCGATGGTGGAGCCCGAGCCGTGGATCCACTTCGTCGTCGAGTGCCAGACGATGTCCGCGCCGTGCTCGATCGGCCGGCAGAGCGCCGGCGTCGCGAACGTGTTGTCGACGAGCAGCGGCGCGCCGGCGTCGTGGGCCGCCTCGGCGATGGCCGCGAGGTCCGGCGTGTCGAGCGCCGGGTTCCCGATGGTCTCGACGAGGACGTAGGCCGTGTCCTCGTCGAGGGCCTCGACGTAGGCGTCGACGTCGAGCGTGTCGACGATCCGGGACTCGATGCCCCGGCGGGTGACCGTGTGGGAGAGGTAGGTGTAGGTGCCGCCGTACAGCGACGAGGCGGCCACGATGTTGTCGCCGGCCTCGGCGAGCAGGAACGTCGCGAGGTCGAGCGCCGCCATGCCCGAGGCCGTGGCGACCGCCCCGACCCCACCCTCCAGCGACGCCAGCCGGCCCTCGAGCATCGCGTTGGTCGGGTTCATGATGCGGCTGTAGATGTTCCCGGGCTCCTCGAGGGCGAACAGCCGCGCGGCGTGGTCGGGGTCGTCGAACACGTACGAGGTGGTCTGGTAGATCGGCGGGGCCCGCGCCCCGGTGGCCGCGTCAGGCTCCTGTCCGGCGTGGACGCTCCGCGTGTCGAATCCGTGATCGTGGTCGTCGGTCATCGGTCGGGAGACGACCGCCAACTACTACCCGGCTTCGGTGCGAGCGAGCTCTGTCGGTAGTCCGGGATACCGGCAACCCTGGCCCCCATCCCGGACGGGCCGCCGGTCGGGCGCCCTCACTCGCCGACGTACGTGAACCAGTCGTCGTAGTCGTCGGTCCGGCGCTCGACGACCTCGAAGAACCGCGTCTGGATCTCGTCGGTGACCGGACCCTTGGTGCCCGCGCCGATCTCGACGTTGTCGACCTGGCGGATCGGCGTGACCTCGGCGGCCGTGCCCGAGAAGAACAGCTCGTCGGCGGTGTGGAGCTCGCCGCGGCTGATGGTCGCCTGGTCGTGGACCGTGTAGCCGAGGTCCCGGGCCAGCGTGATGATGGCGTTCCGGGTGATGCCGTCGAGGATGCCCTCGGCGAGCCCGGGCGTGTAGATCTCGCCGTCGCGGACCAGGAACAGGTTCTCGCCGGGGCCCTCGGCGACGTCGCCCTCCTTGTTGAGCACGATCGCCTCGGTGTAGCCGTGCTTTCTGGCCTCCTCGCCGGCGAGCATCGAGTTGACGTAGAGCCCGGTGGTCTTGGCGTTCGTCGGGATCATGCTCGAGGCGTACTTGCGCCAGGAGGAGACCTTCACCTTCACGCCCTCCTCGAGGGCCTCCTCGCCGAGGTAGGCGCCCCACGGCCAGCAGGCGACCATGACCTTCACCGGGCAGTCGCCGGGGCTGACGCCGAGGCTGTGGTAGCCGTAGAACGCCAGCGGCCGGATGTAGCAGGAGGCGAGGTCCTGCCGCCGGATGAGCTCGAGCGTGGCCTCGGTGAGCTCGTCGCGGTCGTACGGGAGCACCATGTCGTAGGGCTGGCCGGACTGGTAGAACCGGTCCAGGTGGTCCCCCCACCGGAAGATGGCCGGGCCGGCCTCGGTGTCGTAGCACCGGACGCCCTCGAAGACGCCCGACCCGTAGTGCAGCGCGTGGCTCAGCACGTGGACCTGGGCGTCGTCCCAGTCGAGGAACTCCCCGTCCATCCAGATCGTGTCGACGTCCATGTCGTCGAAGACGGCCATGGCCCCGGCTTGTGCCGGTATTCCCTTAATACAGTAGGAAACCCGGCCCTCGGCAGGCCCCAGTCGACCGGCCGGCCGGGGCGCGTGGGTCGGGTTCGGCGGGCTCCTGGCTCAAACACGCGTTTGTGCCTCCAGGGGACCTTTGAAGTCGTCGCCGGAACGGCGGCACATGGCCACCACCGTCACCGGTGACACCCCCGAACAGCGGCTCCGCTGGGCGATCCGCGAGAGCCTCGTCATCGCCGGCATCCTCCTGTTCTGGGTCGGCGTCGCCGTCGTGCTCGTCGGTCTGTTCTCGCTGCTCAGCGTGTTGCTCCACGTCCTCGGCGCCCGGCCGCTCCACCTCCTGGCCGAGCTGCTCGAACGAAGCGCGCAGCTCTGGCCGCTGTTCTCGGGCGTCGCGTTCGCGACCGTCGGGCTCTACGTCGTCGTCCGGGCGGGGACGCTGCTGATCGATCACTACCAGCAGGGCCCCGAGTGAGCGGTCCTCGGTCGGCCGATCGAGCGGGACTGCCGGCGGGGATCAGGCGAACGCGTCGATGAGCGACGCGCCCTCGACGTACGCCAGGCCGCGGCGCTCGGCGTAGGCCCGGGCGTCCGCCGGCGTCAGCGCCTCGCCGGTGACGTCGTCGAGCATCTCGCAGACCACGGCCGCCGGCTCCCGGCCCGCGGCCTCGGCCAGCGCGACCGCGAGCTCGGTGTGGCCCTGCCGGTCGTCGAGCGTCGGCGCCGCCCGGAGCAGGTGGACGTGGCCCGGCGCCCGGAACGACTCGGCGAACGCCTCGACGCCGTAGCCGCCGTCGAGCGCCGCCTCGGCGGCCGCCCCGAGCTCGGTGATCGTCCGGGCCCGGTCGCGGTCGGTGATCCCGGTGTAGGTGTCGACGTGGTTCACCGACAGCGAGAACGACGACCGCTCGTCGTAGTGGACCGGCCCGCCGCTGGCCGGGTGGTCGACGGCGTCGGCCGCGAACGGCAGCTCGAACGCGTCGGCCACCGGGTCGGCGAGCGCGACGCAGACCAGGCCGCCCGCGTCGTTCCGGAGCGTGGCCACCAGGTCGGGCGTGACCGCCGACGCCGGCACCACCAGGTCGGTCTCGCCCTCGCGGTCGGCGGCGTCGTGGACGCAGACCGGCTCGCCGCGCTCGAAGGCCGAGACCGCCCGCTCGACCGCGGCCGCCCCGCGCTGGCTCACGGCTCGTCCTCCACGGTCACCCGCAGGACGCTCCCGTCCTCGAGGGCGAGCACGTCCCGGAGCTTCTCGGGCGCGATGAGCTCGAGCTGGTCGTCGTCGTGGTGGGTCCGCTCGGGCGCGATGATGTGGGCGGGCTCGTACGTCTGGCCGTCGGCCGTCTCGACGGTCGCCGGGTAGCAGACCGCCGGCCCGTAGGTGCGCTCGTCGTCCTCCCAGCCGTCGATCGGCACCGGCGTGAACGCCGTCAGCCCGGCCCGGGCGCGGACCGACTCGGCGTCGAGCTCGAGGTTCAGGGTCCCGGCGAACGGCTCGTAGCCGAGCCGGTCGGGGAACTGCGCCATGTAGCCCGGCAGCGAGATGTAGTGGCGGCCCTCGCCCATGCCGCTGGTCACGCCGCCCCGGAGCTCGATCTCCGCCGGCGACTCGAACAGCCGGCGGTACGCCTCGTACTCCTCGCGGAGGGCGCGCTCGCCCGCCTCGGTCACGCGGACCCACTGGCCGTCGGCGACGGTGTCGCGCTCGACGTAGCCGGCCGACTCGAGCGACTGGAGGCGCCGGGAGGCCGTCTGGTTCGAGACCGACAGCTGCTCGGCGAGGGCGGCACAGGAGAGCTTCGTCTCGCCCGCGAGCCCGCCGTCGAGGGCGACCCGCCGGAGCGTCGCGAGCTCGTCCTGGCCCGCGGCGAGGGTTTCTGCCATCCCGCCACGGTTGCCGTCGGGCGGGCATAAGCGTAGCGGAAACGTGACGCCCCCCAGTTTCGTTACGGGTTCGCGCCGGCGTGCGGTTCTCGGGCCCAGAACTCGCTGTCCTCACGTAGCTTCGGCACCCAGGTGTCGTCCTCGCGGGCCAGCATCGCGACCCGCGAGGCCGGCACCTGCTTGAGCACGCCGTGGTCGGGGAGGTGGGCCTGGACGGCCTCGGCGAACTCGACCACCGCCTCGTGGTCGGGCATCGTCTCCCGGCCGAGCCGGCCCCGCGAGTGGCCGACGTGCATGTACGCCTTCAGCTCCACGAAGTCGGGGTCGGCCCGCTCGTAGAAGCCGGCGTACCAGTCGGGGTTCGACATGTTCTCGCCCTGGAGCAGCGTCGTCCGGAGCACGGTCCGGGTCTCGTCCTTGGCCGCCAGCACGTCCATCGTGTCGACGAGGCGCTCCCAGGCGTCGTCGGCCACCGGGCGCACGACGCGGTCGAACGTGGCCCGCTCGGCGGCGTCGACGCTGACGTAGAGCTGGGTCGGGTCGCAGTCGGCGAGCACCTCGGGCTTGGTGCCGTTCGAGACGAGGAACGTGGTGACGCCGCGGTCGTGGAACGCCTCGATGAGCTCGGGCAGGTAGGGGTAGAGCGTGGGCTCGCCGTCGAGGCTGATGGCGACGTGGCGCGGGCGCAGCGCCTCCTCGAAGCGCTCGCGGGGCACCGCGTCGTTCCCGCCGAAGCCCGAGAGCAGCTTGCGCTGGAGCCGGATCGAGGCGTCGACGACCGCCTCGGGGTCGTCCCACTCGACCTCGTCGAGCTCGTAGGCGTGGCCGCGGTGGTCGCGCCAGCAGAAGACGCAGCGCTCGTTGCACTTGACCACCGGCGTCATCTGGATGCAGCGGTGGGACTGGATGCCATACCACACATTTTTGTAACAACGGCCGTCTCCTCGCAACGCATTCGCGGTCCAGCCGCAGGTCTGGGCCGCCGTGTGCGACTCGTTATGGTAGTCGGGTTGGTCGACCTGCTTCGGGCCGTCGGTGCTCATCGGGTAGCGCGGTCGTTAGCCGGGGGCGTCCTAAAGCGTGTGGTCGGGCCGCCCGTGGCTCGGCTCCCGCTGTCGCGCCGCCGGTTAACTACGGCCGCCGGATTCCGTCTTGAGGTTAACTTAACCCCCTATCTCCTGACTTCAATCTGCCAAAGACACCCAGTAGTTATCGATATGCCGTTTCGATTAACTTATACGCCGCCGCCCCGACGGACAGGTACGATGGATCCCGCGGACTTCGCCGAGGGACCGGGGAGCTTCGACGAGTACGACGGCCTGCCCTGCTACCGGCCCGCGAGCCTCCCGCCCGAGCTCGCGTACACGGACGACCTCCTGCGGGTCTACGGCGACGCCCAGTACGCCCTCGGCCGCCTGGCGACCCTCCAGGCCGACCTCGAGAACCCGAACCTGCTCATCGCGCCGTTCGTCCACCGCGAGGCGGCGATGAGCTCGCAGGTCGAGGGGACCAACGTCACCATCTCGGACATCTACCAGCACGAGGTCGGGGCGAGCCCGGCCCGCTCGGCCGCCGAGGACGCCGACGTCCGGGAGGCGTACAACTACGTCGACGCCGTCAAGCGCGGCTTCGAGCGCCTCGACGCCGGCGAGCCGATCGACCGGTCGCTGACCTGTGACCTCCACGCGTCGCTGCTGGGCGGGGTCCGTGGCGAGGCCGACCGGCCGGGGGAGCTCCGCGACGTCCCGGTGTTCATCGGCGCGCGCGGGCAGGCGCCCGCCGAGGCCGACTTCGTCCCCGCGAGCCCCGAGTACGTGGACGTGCTGCTGGAGCAGCTGTTCGCCTACCTGGGGCGGGGGAGCTACCCGCCGCTGATCGACGTCGCCCTCGTCCACTACCAGTTCGAGGCGATCCACCCGTTCCGCGACGGGAACGGCCGGCTCGGCCGGCTGCTGATGATGCTCCAGCTCTACGACGCCGGGCTGCTCCCGGGACCCTACCTCTACCTCTCGGCGTACTTCAAGGAGTTCGGCGGGGGCTACCGGGAGAAGCTGCTGGCCGTCAGCGCGGACGGCGCCTGGGAGGACTGGGTCGTGTTCGTGCTGAACGCGGTCGCCCAGCAGGCCATCGACGCCTACGACAGCGGGCTCGAGCTCAAGCGCCTCCGGGCCAGCTACCGCGAGCGGTTCCCGGCGTCGCCGACGGCCCGCGACCTCGTGGACTACGTCTTCGAGCAGCCCTACCTGACCGGGCCCCGGGCCGTCGAGGCCACGGGGCGCTCGAAGCCCGCGGTCTACGACGCCATCCGGGCGCTCGAGTCGGCCGGCATCGTCGTCGAGACGACGGGCAAGGAGCGCAACAAGGTGTACGAGGCGCCCGAGGTGCTCTCGGTCCTCGCCGGCTGAGGCCGGCTCGCGGCGGGCCGGCCAATCCGGCGACGTCGCCACGCGACGGTCCGCGGCGACGGGATCGACGACGCCGTCGACTTCCCCATCACGCGGGAGCGTCACGCAGAACGACGCCGGGAGGCGGCCCTTTCAGAACCCATTTATCGGGCGCCGGGGTACGACGGCGCATGTTCCCCGCGCTCCGCGAGGAGGTCGAGGCCGCCCTCGAGGCCGCCCTCGTCGAGCTCGGGCTGCCGACCGACGACCTCGGCATCGAGGAGCCCCCCGAGGGCGTCGACGCGGTGCTGGCCTCGAGCGCCGCCTTCCGGCTGGCGGGCGAGGTGGGGAAGTCCCCGCCGGAGGTCGCCGGGCAGATCGCCGGGGCGGTCGACGCCGACGGCCTGACCTACGTCGAGGCGATGACACCCGCGGGGCCGTACGTCAACGTCGAGCCCTCGGCCGCGTACTACCAGGCGACCCTGGAGGCCGCCCAGGACGCCGACTACGGCCAGCGGCCCGACCGCGGCGAGTCGGTCGTCGTCGAGCACACGAGCGCGAACCCGACCGGCCCGGTCCACGTCGGCCGGGCCCGGAACCCGATCATCGGCGACGCGCTCGTGCGGGTGCTCGAGCTCGCGGGCTACGACGTCGAGGCCCACTACTACGTCAACGACGCCGGCCGCCAGGTCGCGGTGTTCACCTGGGCCTACGAGACGTTCGACGAGGCCGACCTCCCCGAGCCCGAGCGCGCGAAGCCCGACTACGAGCTCGTCCGCTACTACCGCAAGGGCAGCGCCTACCTCGAGGACGCCGACGGGGACGCGGTCGAGGCGGCCGAGGCCGAGATCGAGGCCATCATGCAGGGCCTCGACGCCGGCGACGAGGCGACCTACGAGCGGGTCGCCGCCGTCGTCGACGCCGTGCTCGAGGGCATGGGCGAGACGCTCGACCGGCTCCCCGCGGCGTTCGACGAGTTCGTCAAGGAGACGCGGTTCATCCGGAACGGCGACACCGCGGACGTCGTCGAGCGGCTCAAGGCGCTCGACGAGGCCGTCTACGAGGACGACGCCTGGCAGCTCGACCTCTCGGCGTTCGGGCTCGAGAACCGCTTCGTCTTCCTGCGCTCGGACGGCACCACGCTCTACACGACCCGCGACATCGCCCACCACGAGTGGAAGTTCGAGGAGTTCGACCGCGCGATCACCGTCATCGGCGAGGACCACAAGCTCACCTTCGAGCAGCTCCGCCACGCGCTCGGGCTGCTGGGCCACGACACCGACCAGCTCGACCAGGTCTACTACTCGTGGGTGAACCTCCCGGGCGGCGAGGGGATGAGCACCCGCGAGGGCACCGGCGTCGACCTCGACGACCTGCTCGACGAGGCGGTCGACCGGGCCCGCGCGGAGGTCGAGCGGCGGCTCGACACCCGCGGCCGCGACGACGAGCTCGACGAGGCCGACATCGACCGCATCGCCCGCCAGGTCGGCGTCGGCGCCGTCCGCTACGACATCGTCGCCAAGCAGCCGACGAAGGCCATCACGTTCGACTGGGAGGAGGCGCTGGACTTCGAGGCGCAGTCGGCGCCGTACGTCCAGTACGTCCACGCCCGGTGCTGTGGCATCCTCGACGAGGCGGCCGCCCGGGACGACGTCGTGGTGCCCGACGGGAGCGAGTCCCTCGACGCCGCCGCGCTCTCGACCCCCGCCGAGCGCGGCCTGCTCCGGACGATCGCCCGGTTCCCGGCGGTCGTCGAGGCCGCCGCCGAGGATCGCCACCCCCACGTCGTGGCGACGTACACCCGCGAGCTCGCGGAGGCGTTCAACGCGTTCTACCGCGAGTGCCCGGTGCTCGGCGCCGAGGACCCCCAGGTCCGGGCCGCCCGGCTGGGGCTGACGCTGGGGGCCCGCCACGCCGTCGCGAACGCGCTCGGCGCGCTGGGCGTGCCGGCGCCCGAGTCGATGTGAGCGGCGCCCCGATGGCCGCACGGCGACGGTGCCCTGTCACGATTCCGACGGGACGCGTAGAGTAACACCTAAGGCTGGCCAGTCGAAGCAACGCCCAATCAGGTGGCCGCCGTGATCTGGAGTAACTCGCTCGTACCGCTCGCCGGTGGGGGCATCATCCCGACGGGGTCGAGGGTCGACGTCTTCAGCACCATCTACGGGGCGTTCCTCGTGCTGGGGACGATCGTGGGCGTGGTCGTCATCAGCTACATGCTCTGGAAGGCGTACGCCTACCGGACGGGCTCGGAGCGCTCGCAGAAGGCCGACGTCGACCGGCCGGTGCTCGGCGAGCTCCCGACGGGCGGCGGGGGCGGCCGCAAGCTGGCGCTCTCGTTCGGCCTCTCGACGGTCATCGTCGTCTCGCTGATCATCTGGACCTACGGGACGCTGCTGTACGTCGAGAACAGCCAGGCCGCCGAGACCGAGGCGGCCCTGGAGGTCGACATCGTCGGCAAGCAGTTCGCCTGGGAGTTCCACTACGAGAACGGCCACGTCGCCGACAGCACCAACGGCGACGCGTTCCGCATCCCGGTGAACCAGCGGGTCAACATCGAGGTGACCTCCACGGACGTCTTCCACAACTTCGGCATCCCGGCGTTGCGGGTGAAGACCGACGCCATGCCGGGCCAGACCACGTCGACCTGGTTCATCGCCGAGGAGCCGGGGACCTACGAGTCGGCGTGCTACGAGCTCTGTGGGGCCGGCCACTCCTACATGACCGCGCAGGTCGAGGTCATGCCCCAGGACGAGTTCGACGAGTGGTACGACTCGGTCGGAAACGGGAGCGAGGCCTGATCACCCATGACTGATACCCCCCAGGACCCCGACGACGAGGCCGAGGAGTCGCTGTTCGAGCAGGTGGAGGCCGACGGCGGGACGGAGGCCCAGGCCGCCGGCGCCGTCGAGGAGCTCTCGCTGCCGGTCACCGGGCTGAACGAGACCGACGACGAGCACGGCCACGGCCTGCCGCCCCAGTCGTCGATCAAGCGCTGGTTCGTCACCACGAACCACAAGGACATCGGCATCCTCTACATCGTCACCTCGCTGTTCTTCCTGATCTTCGGCGGGACGCTCGCCCTGCTGTTCCGGCTCCAGCTCTGGTCGCCGGTCGCGCCGGGCGAGGCCGGGCTGCTCAGCGCGTTCGCCTACAACCAGGCCGTCTCCATCCACGGCCTCGTGATGGTGTTCTGGTTCCTCTCGCCGTTCGCCTTCGGCTTCGCCAACTACGTCGTGCCGCTGCAGCTCGGCGCGAAGGACCTGGCGTTCCCGCGGCTGAACGCCGTCTCCTACTGGCTCTACCTCGCCTCGGGCATCCTGCTGGCCGTCTCGTTCTTCCAGGGCGGCTCGTTCGCCGGCGGCTGGACGATGTACGCGCCGCTGAACCTCCCGACGTTCATGCCGAACATCGGGGGGACCACCGCGGTGCTCGCGCTGGCGCTGTTCGTCATCTCCGTCACCGTCTCCGGGGTGAACTTCATCACGACGATGCACCGCATGCGGGCGGAGGGGCTCACCCTGCGGCGCATGCCGCTGTTCAGCGCCTCCATCCTGCTGACGGTCTGGATGATGCTGTTCGCGTTCGCCGCGCTGCTGGCCGCGCTGTTCATCCTCACCTCCGACCGGGTGCTCGGGACGACCTACTTCGCGACGTCGTCGCCGGGCGGCTCGTTGCTGTGGACCCACCTGTTCTGGTTCTTCGGCCACCCCGAGGTCTACATCGTCTTCTTCCCGGCCCTCGGGGTCATGGCCGAGACGTTCCAGACGTTCACCGGCCGCCGGCTCGTCGGCCGGAAGTGGTTCGTGCTCGCCATGCTGCTCGTGGCGATCCAGAGCTTCGTCGTCTGGATGCACCACATGTTCCTGACGGCGATCAACCTCCAGATCAAGACGCTGTTCATGGCGACCACCATCGGGATCTCGCTGCCGTTCGACCTGATGGTGTTCGCGCTGATCTACACGATGATCAAGGGGGACAACCGGTTCACCACGCCGTTCCTCTTCTCGTTCGGCGCGCTGTTGCTGTTCATCATCGGGGGCATCACCGGGGTGTTCCTCGGCGCCGTCGTGCTCGACTACGAGTTCCGCGGCACCTACTGGGTCGTCGCCCACTTCCACTACGTGATGGTCGGCGGCGTCACCGCCCTCATCGGCGGGCTGTACTACTGGTACCCGAAGATCACCGGGAAGATGTACGACGAGTTCCTCGGGAAGCTCCACTTCGGGGCCTACTTCATCGGCTTCAACCTGCTCTACTTCCCGATGTTCGTCGTCTGGGAGACCCCGCGCCGGGTCTTCCAGTACGACCCCGCGTTCACGGTGTGGCACCAGCTGGCGACCGTGGGCGCGTTCGTCCTCGGGCTCTCGTTCCTGCTGATGTTCTACAACCTGACGAAGAGCCTCTGGGACGGCGCCGACGCCGGCGCCACGCCCTGGAAGTACGCCACCACCGCCGAGTGGGCGGTCGACTCCCCGCCGCCCCTGGAGAACTTCCCGGGCATCGCGAGCTACAAGGACGGCGTGCTCTCCTTCCTCGCCCCGAAGGAGGAGGCCGAGGTCGCGGCCGACGGCGGCCAGGCGACCGTGGTCGGCGACCCGCGGCTCGAGGCCGGCCACGGCGACGAGCACGCCAGCCACGCCAGCATCTGGCCGTTCGTCATCTCGCTGGGCGCGCTGCTCGCGTTCATCGGGCTGGGCGGCATCCAGAACGGCCAGCTGCCGACCGGCACCGAGGGGCTGCTCTACCTCGGCTCGGGCGGCCTCGGGCTGCTGATCGGCAGCGCCGGGCTCGTGTTCATGGGCCTCGAGCCGTTCCACGCGCCCGAGGAGGCGCTCGCCGAGCGCTGGCCGTTCGACGGCGTCGGGAAGCTCAAGACCGGCGTCTGGGTCTTCCTGGCCTCCGACGTCGTGCTGTTCGGCGCGTTCATCGGCTCGTACGTCTTCATCCGGGTCTCGTCGGGCTGGACCGACTGGCACCACCTCATCCCCGAGGCCCACGTCGTCCTGCCCGGGCTGATCAACACCTACCTGCTGTTGACCTCCAGCTTCACCGTCGTGCTGGCGATGGTGGCCGCCGAGAAGCGGAGCCGGGCCGGCGTGCTCGCCAGCCTGATCGCGACGCTGCTCCTCGGCATCGGCTTCCTGGTCAACAAGGGGATCGAGTGGCTGCACCTGTTCCACGTCCACTCCGACCAGTTCGCCAACGGCTGGCAGTTCTCGACGAACGTCGCCTCCTCGACGTTCTACCTCACCACCGGCCTGCACGGCCTGCACGTCGTCATCGGCCTGGCGATCACCGTCTACCTCATCTTCCGGGCCGCCGGCGGCGCGTACATGGGCAAGGAAGGGTCCGAGTCGATCGAGTACTTCGGGCTGTACTGGCACTTCGTCGACATCGTCTGGCTGTTCCTCTTCCCCCTCTTCTACATCCTCTGAGGTGACCCAACCATGACACACACCAAACTCTACGCCGTGATCTACGCGGTCCTGTTCGTCTTCGCGACCGTCCAGGTGGTCGTCGAGTCCGCCGGCCTCGTGGACTCCGCCTACTGGCTCGCCTTCGGGATCATCATCGTGCTGTCGCTGATCAAGGCCGTGCTCGTCGCCGGCTACTACCAGCACCTCCGCTGGGAGCCCCGCTCGATCACCGCGTTGATCGCCACCGGGCTCGTCGCCGCGCTGGCGCTGACCTTCGCCGCGGCGTTCTCGATCACCTGAGCCCCGTCCCGATGTCTTTATTGACGCCCGACCAGACCGTCGAAGCGAACGACACCCCTCGATAACATGGCCTCGACCGCACTCATCAGCACCGTGGTGATGGGCGCCGTGCTGCTCGGCGTCACCGCCCTGGTGCTCCGCTCGCGCCCCTGGCAGCACCCGGCGAGCACGCTCTCGGTCGACACCGTCCCCGTGAGCAAGGTCAACGGGCCGATGGGCTGGTCCGTCGCCTTCTTCGCCGTCACGATCGCCGTGATGCTGCTCGCGGTCTTCTACGCCGGCGGCGAGCCGGTCGCGGGCCTCGAGCCGGCGGCGCTCGGCCTCTGGCTCGCCGTGAGCCTGGCGCTGATCGTCGGCGGGGCCCTCGTCGTCGCCGCCTACGGCGCCCTCAAGAGCCGCGGGCTGAACAACGCCCAGTCGGCCGCCGTGAGCACGACGCTGTTCTTCACGCTGTTCCTGATCGCGATCGTGGTCCAGCTGTTCGTCGGCGGCTGAGGCCGGCCGCCCCGGCGCGGACTCCGACAGCTTAACAGGCTCCACCCCTTGGTTCCGGGCAGAGACGCCGATGGGATCCAGCGAACAGGCCGCCTCGCAGGAGGAACAGGACCGCCGGAAGTACGAGTTCCGGAAGGTCATCGAGGAGCTGAAGGACTACTCCGGCTCCGGCACCCAGCTGGTCACCATCTACCTCCCGCCCGACAAGCAGATCTCCGACGTCGCCGACCACGTGCTCCAGGAGCATTCGGAGGCGTCGAACATCAAGTCGAAGTCGACCCGGACGAACGTCCAGGACGCGCTGACGAGCATCAAGGACCGCCTGCGCTACTTCGACAACTTCCCGCCCGAGAACGGGATGGTGATCTTCTCGGGCGCGGTCGACACCGGCGGCGGCCAGACCAAGATGGTCACCGAGGTGCTCGAGCAGCCGCCCCAGCCCGTCGAGTCGTTCCGCTACCACTGCGACTCGGCGTTCCTCACCGAGCCCCTCGAGCACATGCTGGCCGACCAGGGCCTCTACGGCCTCATCGTGCTCGACCGGCGCGAGGCGAACGTCGGCTGGCTCAAGGGCAAGCGCGTCGTGCCCGGTGAAGTCGACGACCTCGCTGGTGCCCGGCAAGCAGCGCAAGGGCGGCCAGTCCGCCCAGCGGTTCGCCCGCCTGCGCCTCGAGGCCATCGACAAGTTCTACCAGGAGGTCGCGGGGATGGCCGACGACCTGTTCGTCCCCGAGCGCCACGAGCTGGACGGCATCCTCGTCGGCGGGCCGTCGCCGACGAAGGACGAGTTCCTCGACGGCGACTACCTCCACCACGAGCTCGGGGACCTCGTGCTCGGGAAGTTCGACATCTCCTACACCGACGAGTCAGGCCTCAAAGACCTCGTCGACGCCGCCTCGGACGTGCTCGCCGACGCCGAGCTGATGGCCGACAAGCAGGTGATGGAGCGCTTCTTCGAGGAGCTCCACGACGGCGACCTCGCCACCTACGGCTTCGAGCCCACCCGCCGGAACCTCGTCATGGGCTCGGTGGAGACGCTGGTCATCTCCGAGGACCTCCGCCAGGACGTCGTGAGCTACACCTGCCCGAACGGCCACGAGGACCACGAGCTGCTCGAGCGCGGCGTCGAGGAGGTGCCCGAGCACGACTGCTCGGAGTGCGGCGAACCCGCCGCCGAGTCCCACGAGCGCGAGGACGCCATCGACCACCTCATCGGCATCGCGGAGCAGCGCGGCACGGAGACGGCGTTCATCTCGACGGACTTCGAGAAGGGCGAGCAGCTCCTGACCGCCTTCGGCGGCATCGCGGGCATCCTCCGGTACGCGACGGGCGTCTGAGGGCCGCCGTCCTCGAAACGGGTTAGTACCGCCCGAGCCCACCGTCCGAGCATGGCCTCGGTCCAGCTCGTCCGCCAGGCGACGCTGCTCGTCCGGTCGTCGACGTCCAGCAGGGCTTCGAGGAGCCCGGCTGGGGGCCGCGCGAACCAACCCCGAACGCCGAACGAGGAACGCAACTCGCTCGTCGCTGCTGGCGGCCTGGCGGGCGGCCGACCGGCCGATCGTCCACGTCCAGCACGCCTCGACGGACCCGGACTCGCCGCTCCGGCCCGACCGGCCCGGGTTCGCCATCAAGCCGGCGGTGGCGCCCGAGGGCGACGAACCCGTCGTCCGCACGTCGGTCAACAGCGCCTTCATCGGGACGGAGCTGGAGGCCCGCCTGCGGGAGGACGGCATCGATGCGGTGGTCGTCACCGGGCTCACCACCGACCACTGCGTCTCGACCACCGCCCGTATGGCGGCGAACCTCGGCTTCGAGACGGCGGTCGTGGCCGACGATCCACGTCGCCGGCGACACCGTCTGGTGCGACGTGCTCGCCGAGGCGCTCGACGTTCACCAGCCCGACGCCGTCGTGCTGAACACCGGCGGCGCCCGCTTCGTCGGGAGCGAGCCCATCACGATGACCGCCGAGGACGTCACGGGCGGAACTCCTCGACGGCGGTGCGGGTACGCGGCGGCTCGGTTCGCCGTCGCTCCTGCGAGGCGGATCGACCAGGCTGCGTGCTGTCCAGAGCGGAGCTCGCGGCCGCCGTGCCGGCCGTCGCGGTGCCGGCCGACGGCGAGCTCGTCGAGCTGGCCTGACGGGGCGACCTACCCCCAGAGCTGGTCGAGCTGGTGGCGGAGCTTCGAGAGGTCGGCGTCGGGCTGGACCGTGCCGGCGGCCGCCAGCCGCTCGAGCACGAGCCAGGGGTCCTCGCCGGCGTCGGAGACGGCCTCGAAGAGCTCGCGGACGGCGTCGCGGTGCAGCGCCAGCGAGTCGACGAGCAGCCCGGCGGCGAGGGCCATCGCCGCGCCCGCCTCGCCGGCGGGGAACGACTCGAGGACCCGAGAGAAGTCGGCGTCGTCGGGGGGCGGCGCGTCGCCCTGGGCGGGCGCCAGGGTGAGACACGACGGGCAGAGGGCAACCGCCGACGCCCCGTCTGGCGAGTGGGCCCGGTACGCCTCCGGGACGACGAAGGCGACCATCGTGGCCTCACAGGCGGGGCAGTCCATGCGGGCGCTACACCGGGCGGCAGGAAAGGGGTGTGGGTCCGGGCGTCAGTCGTCGGCCGGGACCGCCGCTGCCTCCTCCTCGGCGGCCTCGCGCTCCTTCTTCGAGGTTAACCGCCTGAAGGATCGAATATCAATACACGGAGATGGGCGATCAGTCAAAAGATAGAAAGCAACGGTTGTATGGGCGAGGCAGAACATCTATAAATCTATTGGCATGTTTTTTGAATCGCGGGGCACTCAGACCATGCGTGTCTTGAAGTATTGTCTACAGGGGATGAGATCGTTGGCCGCATCGTGACATAAGAATGAAAGGATAGCTATGCTGCATACTGGGCGCGTATCGCGCACGAGCACTCCGCCAAACTGGAATCAGATCATTGCAGTGGCGAGTTAGGAGCCTGAATCACGTACTCTGTCGCGTGCATCGCTCGAAGGGTTCGTTTTACCTATAAGCCTGGAATCCAGATGGCCACTGATGTCTGAAGAGCCGCCATCGGCCACATCCACGGGCGGTTCCCAAGTAACCGAAGAACTCAATCCCGAAATCGGGCTGCTCGGCGCGCTGGCAATCGGCGTCGGGACGATGATCGCGGCCGGAATCTTCGTCCTGTCCGGGCTGGCGGTGAGCAATGTCGGCGCGGTCGCCATCGGCTCGTTCCTCCTTGCGGCCGTCGTCGCCGGGTTCACGGCTGCCTCGTATGCCGAATTTTCGTCGATCTATCAGGAGAGCGGTGGGGGATACATGTTCGTCGCCAACACGTTCGACAGCAATCTCACCTACATCATGGGCTGGACGATGATCCTCGGGTATCCGGCCAGTGCCGCGTTCTATCTCGCCAGTTTCTCCGAGTGGTTCTACCGGTTCATCTTCCCGGTGCTACACATCCCAAGAGCGCTCCCGTTCTGGATTCCCGGGGTCGTCATCCTGGGGCTTCTCGTCGTGCTCAACATGAAGGGGACCGAGGAGTCAAACCAGTTCCAAATCGCCGTGACCGGGCTGAAAATCGCCCTCCTCTTCCTCTTTCTCTATGGGGGCCTCCAGACGTTCGAGTCCGGCGTCATCATGACGTCGGTCGCCGAGAACATCGATCGTGTCACGCAGATCGGGCTGACCAGCGCCCTCGTGTTCATCACGTTCTTTGGCTTCTCCGCGATCACGACGAACGCCGAGGAGATCAAAGACCCCGGAACGACGATTCCACGCGCGATCTACCTCAGCATGGGCATCGTGACGGTCATCTACGCGCTGGTCGTCCTCGTCATCGTTCTGGCGGTCAACGATGCCGCCTTCCTCGACTTCCTCACGGACAACGTCCGGATCGGTGAACTGGCACCCGCGGAGTTCGTCGCCGAAAACGGCGAGGTGTCCATGGGCTACGCCGCCCAGTACTACCTCGGGCCGATCGGGTTCTACGTCATCATCGTCGGTGCACTGGTCTCGATGCTCTCGGCGGCGAACGCGACCATCATGGCGGGCTCGCGGGTCAAACTCGCCATGGCCCGCCGGAACCACCTCCCTCGCGGGTTCGAGGACGTGCACCCCGATTTCAACACCCCACACAAAGCCGTTCTTCTCACTGGCGGGGTGATCCTCACGTACATCATCGTCTTCGCGGTGGTCTTCGGCGAAGCAGCGGGGAGCGAACCGCTCTTTGGCCTTCACCTCGGTATCGAAGGGCTCGCCCAGTTCGCCAACTTCCTCCTTCTCACGGGGCTGAGCATCGTCAACATCGCGCTGATCCAGTCACGCCGGAAGTACCCCGACCTCAAGCGTGGCTTCAGGGTGCCCTTGGTCCCGATCATCCCAGCGATCGCGGTACTGGCAAACCTCGCACTGCTCGTCAACGTCGGGGTCACGGCGTTGCTGATCGGGCTCGGCGTGGAGGCGCTCGGGGTCCTCGTCTGGTTCGCGTGGAAGAGCCAGACCCCGCCCGTCGAACAGCTCGAAGCGGAGACGCCGACTGCCGTCGCCGAGTACCGGTCGTCGGGGGAGGACTATCAGGTCGTCGTCCCGATCGCGAATCCACGGAACGCTCACCAGTTGATGCGGACGGCGATGACGCTCGCCGAGGATAATGACGGCGAGATCCTCGTCATGAGCGTAGTGACCGTTCCCGACCAGACACCGCTCTCGCGGGGCCGTGAACAGACCGACGAGAAACGCGAGGTCCTGGATCGGGCGATGGCGCTCGCCGAGGAACGTGACATCCCGGTGAGCGGGACGATTCGGATCGGTCACAACGCCGCCGACGCCATCCTCAACACGATCACCCAGCACGACAGCGACGCGGTCATCGTCGGGTGGAAAGGTCGCCAGTCGAAGCGGCGTGACGTCGTCCTCGGGACGAACCTCGATCGCGTGGTCAGAGAAGCTGACTGCGACGTCTTCGTGGAGAAGTTCGGAATGGGCGCTGATGGGGAGGTGGACTCGATCCTGGTGCCGGTCGCCGGCGGGCCCCACGCGAAACTCGCCGTCGAAGCTGCCGGGGCGATCGCCAGACACACCGGCGCGACCGTCCACGCCGTGTACGTGATCGACCCCGGTGCATCGGCTGAGCTCCGTCAACAAGGGGAATCGATGCTCGCTGACCGAACAGCATCACTTGGAGACGTCACGGTCGACACGAGGCTTCTGGAGAGTGACGATGTAGTCAGTGCCCTCGTCGAGGAAAGTATCCGCCACGATCTCACGATTCTCGGGGCAACGAGGGAGGGTGTGATCCAGAAGTTGGTCTTCGGGACGATCCCGGAGACCGTCGCCGAACGGGCACCGACGACTGTCATCATGACCAAACGGAACCTGGACGTCAGAACCCGGCTTCAAATCTCGATGGACAAACTCCGGGAACGGGTACGTGGCACCCCGGACCCACTGGAGCAAGACGGCCCGGAGCGTGAGGCCCATGAGTGAGTTGAATCCATTGCGCGTGGAGTATACGACGGTTGCGGAGCTCATCGATTTCATCACGTATGCCGTCGAAAGCGTCAGTCTCGGGTTCGACCGGTGGGACGAAGAATACGTCCGCGGCCCCGGCGTGTATTTCGTGGTCGTTACAGGGGTCCATTCGCGGGATTATGCGGATCCGTTAGGTGAAAACACGTGGCCGGTCGAGACCTGCCGGGTCATCACTGAGAATCTCGACGGGTTCGTCGAAGCGGCAGAAACTGTCGGGCATACACGTGATGGCGCGGTCATCATCAGTACGGATGGGACCGTCCAAGAGCAGATGGTTCGGATCAAGAGCCCAAGTGACCGCGAGAAGGCGGAACTCGGCGACGAGACGGTCGAGTATGCCGACTGGATGGGGACGAAGCACTTGAGCGCGATCGAGGTATCCGTCCGCGAGGAGGTGGTAGCCGCTATCACACTGAGCGAGGAGAACGGACGGATGTCAATCTTCGAGGACGGCGAGTACGACGATTATCAACGCGACGAACTCGGTGGCGCGTGGCGGCCCACCGGTCGAGCTGAGGACTCTTGATATAGCCAACAGCGGGGGCAATCAGGGTCTGGAGGAGAGCAATATAGGACAGATACACGGGATTGACGAGATCCTCGTACGGGACGTTTGTTCTGAATTGGATACAAGCATTGTGACAGAATTAGAAGGATACATGGGTCTACTGATGAACGGGGCCATACGTTCATCAACCGCCCAATCTACCTGTTGGAACACGAGAATATCCGTGGTGCTGCACTCGCGCCATCACTGCAGCAGTTCCTTTTATCAGTTTAACTGATTGAACCAACATCAGCTGTCTCCCGGTCAATCCCATGGACCCATTGCTAAGGCCAGGCCAGCGAGGCCGACCATTACAGTGACAAAGAATACGTGTATGCTTTCACTATACGTTGGTTCGAAATAAATGACCCAGTCCCAACTTCACCGGATGGTCAGCCGAGACGACCCCAGAGTCTGGTATGAGAAAGCTCGCGGCCGAGTTCTGGGTGCTTCCGAGCGAGGTGAGCTGACTGCGACAGATGTGATCGCGATATTTGAATTATTGGACGCCATTGATCCCGAAATAGACTCGATCAGGTTCCGACCGCACGGAGGGTACGTCGAGACCCTCGCGAACTACACCACTCGATTGCGACTCGCAAGTACCGACCTTAGCAGTGGCTTGTTGAATCAAGACACCCAATCCATTCACGTACTCATCGAAGGCCTCGTGGACGGGAGTAGCTCAGTCGGCCCGGATGACGGCTACGCACGCGGCACAATCGGCCAGTATCAATCGGCCCTGAAGGCTTTCTATCGGTTTCACGACGGGGTTGAGGTCGTCCCCGATGACATCATGATCACGCCACCAGCCGAGACTTCGATCGGTTCGCAAGACCTGTTTACGGTCCGGGAAGTGCGTGCCATCCGAGACGCGATTGACTCCCCTCGAGAACGGCGCCTATTCGAGCTACTCGCTAATACCGGTCGACGTATTCGCGCGATTCAGACGCTAAGAATCTAAGACGTCGATCTTTAGGCGGGTGAAATCACACCCAACGACGAAGAGGAGGGCTTGAAGGGTGCCAGCGGCGTTCGACCATGGCTCGGGGCGACACCATATGTCGAAAAGTGGCTGGATGTCCACCCCACGTATTTCCAGCCTAGTTCGTTCCTGATCACGCCATTACCCACTCACGGGGGTGGCGGTACACCCGGAGGGATGCTCACCCAGGAGTCGATGCGATACCATCTCCGTAAAATCGCCCGCCATGCCGATGTCGAGAAAGACGTCCATCCGCACGTGTTCAGACACTATTTCACGACCATCGCGAAGACGAGATACGGTCTCGATGACGCATACATCAAGCACCTGCGAGGAGATTCGTCTGGCTCAAGGGTAATGGAGACGACCTACCGGCATCTATCGGATGAGGACGTGATCGAGACTGTCACCGCCCTGCATGAGGGTAGAGAAGTCAGCGTTGATAGTCCACTGCCCCCGGACGGCGGGTGCCCGAAATGAGAGGTCAATCTCCCACCGAATTCGAAGGCCTGTTTCAACTGCGGAACCCTGTTCACCCCGGACGCGATGGCGATTCAAGAGTCCCTCTCCGAGAAACTCCCCTAAGCTCCGTTAGAATCCGGGGCGGGTGATCAGTCGTCGTCCGCGTGCATCGCAACCTGTGATTCGGACTTCTCTGCCTCGGCCTCCTTCTCCTCACGTTCTTTCTTACTTTTGATCTTCTTCATCCGGAAGATCTCCTCGCGCTCCTGCTCCTCGAGCTTCTGCTCGATGAACTCCTGGTTCTCGCGGAGCTCGGGCAGGAGCTTGAACTCCAGCGCGTTGACGCGGCGCTTCGTGGTCTCGATCTCGTTGAGCAGCTTGCGCATCGCCGTCTCGACCTCCGCGGCGAGGATGACCGACTCGAGCAGCTGCTCGTAGTCGTCGGCCGCCTCGTCGATGCGCGCCGAGGTACCGAGGACACCGTAGCCGCGCTGGTCGAGGGTCTTCTTCACCCGTGTCGACTCGATCTGCGGCACGACCACGCCCATGATGTTCTTCGACTCGACCGTGATCTCGGGGTGCTCCTTCAGCGCGGCGGCGGCACCGCGGACCGCCACGTCCCCCTCCATGGCCCGTGCCATGTCCATCGTCCGCTGGGCGGCCTGGTAGTCGTCCTCCAGGTTCGACCGGACGTCCTGGGCCTGCTCGAGGATGTCCATGAACTCCATGATGAGCCCGTCGCGCTTCTGCTCGAGCGTGTCGTGACCGCGCTCGGAGAGCTCGATGCGGTCCTCGATCGCCATCAGGTTCTTGCGCGTGGGCTTGACGTCCTCGGCCATTTCGTTGTAGGCTCCTTGGGTATGGGGTCGGTTAACTGGTCGGTTCTGGCGCGCGCTCAGTCCGCCTCGGCCTCGACGGCCGCGGCGTCCTCGAGGTAGTGCTCCTCGATGTGCTCCTCGTCGATGCGGTTGAGCTCCGCCTTCGGGAGCATCGAGAGCAGCTCCCAGCCGATGTCGAGGGTCTCCTCGATGTCGCGGCTGGTCTGGAACGACTGCTGGATGAACTCCGTCTCGAACCGGTCGGCGAAGTCGAGATAGGTGTTGTCGCGCTCCGAGAGGGCTTCACGCCCGACGATGTTCACCAGGTCGCGCAGGTCCTCGCCCTCCGCGTACACCGCGTAGAGCTGGTTCTGCACGTCCTCGTGGTCCGCCCGGGTGAGGCCCTCGCCGATGCCCTCGTCCTGCAGCCGGGAGAGGCTCGGCAGCACCTGGATGGGTGGCTCGATACCCTGGCTGTTCAGGTCGCGGTCGACGTAGATCTGACCCTCGGTGATGTAGCCGGTGAGGTCGGGGATCGGGTGCGTGTCGTCGTCGCCCGGCATCGTGAGGATGGGGATCTGCGTGATCGATCCCTCGACCCCCTTGATGCGGCCGGCCCGCTCGTACAGCGACGCCAGGTCGGTGTACATGTACCCCGGGTAGCCACGCCGGCCGGGCACCTCCTCGCGGGCCGCGCCGATCTCCCGGAGCGCCTCACAGTAGTTCGTCATGTCCGTGAGGATGACGAGCACGTGGTAGCCCTTGTCGAACGCGAGGTACTCGGCGGTCGTCAGCGCCAGCCGGGGCGTGACGGTCCGCTCGACGGCGGGGTCATCGGCGAGGTTGAGGAAGACGACCGAGCGCTCGAGCGCGCCGGTGCGCTCGAAGTCGGCCATGAACTCGTTGGCCTCCTCGGCGGTGATGCCCATCGCGCCGAAGACGACGGCGAACTCCGACTCCTCGCCGTCCTCGCCGGCCTCCTCGGGCACGGTCGCCTGGCGGGCGATCTGGAGCGCCAGCTCGCTGTGGGGCAGCCCCGAGCCGCTGAACAGCGGCAGCTTCTGGCCGCGGACCAGCGTGTTCATGCCGTCGATGGCGGAGATGCCGGTCTGGATGAACTCCCGGGGGAACTCCCGGGCGTGGGGGTTGATGGCCGCGCCGACGATGTCCCGACGCTCCTCGGGGACGACGTCCGGGCCGCCGTCGATGGGCTGGCCGGAGCCGTCGAGCACCCGGCCGAGCAGCTCCTCGGTGACCGGCATCTTCAGCGTCTCGTCCAGGAACCGGACGGACGACTTCCTGTCGATGCCCTCGGTCCCCTCGAACACCTGGATGGCGACGAACTCGTCGGTCGACTCGAGCACCTGGCCCCGGCGGGTCTCGCCCGAGCCGAGCTCGATCTCGACCATCTCGTCGTAGCCGATCGGCTCGTCGACCTCGGCGAACACGAGCGGGCCGCTGATCTCCGTGATGGTCTGGTACTCCTTCATCAGTAGAGCCCCCCGATCTGCTCGGCCAGGTCGGCCTCGAGCTCGTCGACGAACGCCTCGGCGTCGTCGTCCTCGGTCGTGGCGATGCGGTTGAGCCGCGGCGCGGCGTCGACCGCCTGGATCTCCTCGACCGGGACGCCCGCGTCGAGGGCGTCGAACGCCTCGTCGTTGAAGTGCTTGATCGCCGTGAGGATCTGGTAGGTCTTCTCGGGCGGGCAGTAGCGGTCCACGTCGTGGAACGCGTTCTGCTGGAGCCACGCCTCGCGGAGGTAGCGGGCGACCTCGAGGGTCAGCTGCTGGTCCGCCGGCAGCGCGTCCTTGCCCACCAGCTGGACGATCTCCCGGAGCTCGGTCTCCTCGTCGAGGGTGTCGATCGCCCACTGGCGCACCGTCGGCCAGTCCTCGGCGACGTTCTCCTCGAACCACTCGTCGAGCTGCTGTCGGTACAGCGAGTACGACTCGCTCCAGTTGATCGCCGGGAAGTGCCGGCGCTCGGCGAGGTCGGAGTCGAGCGCCCAGAACGTCTTGACGATGCGCAGCGTGTTCTGGGTCACCGGCTCGGAGAAGTCACCGCCGGGCGGGCTCACGGCGCCGATGACCGAGATCGAGCCCTCGGTGCCGTTGACGTTCTCGAAGTAGCCGGCGCGCTCGTAGAACTCGCTGACAGGCGGGCGGCCAGGTAGGCCGGGTAGCCCTCCTCGCCGGGCATCTCCTCGAGCCGCGAGGAGATCTCGCGCATGGCCTCGGCCCACCGCGAGGTGGAGTCGGCCATCAGCGCGACGTCGTAGCCCATGTCGCGGTAGTACTCGGCGAGCGTGATGCCGGTGTAGACACACGACTCGCGGGCCGCGACCGGCATGTTCGACGTGTTCGCGATGAGGCAGGTCCGGGCCATCAGCGGGTTCCCGGTCTTCGGGTCCGGCAGCTCCGGGAAGTCCTCGATGACCTCCGTCATCTCGTTGCCCCGCTCGCCGCAGCCGACGTAGACGACGATGTCGGCGTCGGCGAACTTCGCGAGGCTCTGCTGGGTGACCGTCTTGCCCGAGCCGAACGGGCCCGGGATGGCGGCCGTCCCGCCCTTCGCGAGCGGGAACAGGCCGTCGAGGATGCGCTGGCCGGAGACCAGCGGGATCCGCGGCGTCTGCTTGTTCGCCGTCGGCCGGGCCTTCCGGACCGGCCACTCCTGGTGCATCGTGATCTCCTCGCCGGTGTCGAGCTCGACGACCGGCTCCTGGACGGTGAACTCGCCGGCCTCGACGGCGACGACCTCGCCGCCCTCGGAGGTCGGCGGCACCATCACCTTGTGGTCGATGGTGACCGTCTCCTCGACGACCCCGACGATGTCGCCGGGGCCGACCTCGTCGCCGACCTCGACGGTCGGCTCGAAGCCCCACTCGCGCTCGAGGTCGATCCCGGCGCGTCGACGCCGCGGTCGAGGAAGCTGCCCATCTGGTGCTCGAGCACGTCGAGCGGGCGCTGGACGCCGTCGTAGATGGAGTCCAGCATCCCCGGGCCGAGGTCGACCGACAGCGGCTCGCCGGTGTTCTCGACGGGCTCGCCGGGGCTGACCCCGGAGGTCTCCTCGTAGACCTGGATGGTCGTGATCTCGCCCTCGATCTCGATCACCTCGCCCATCAGGCCCTCGTCGCCGACGTAGACGACGTCGTTCATCTTCGCGTCGAGCCCCGTCGCGCTCACGACCGGGCCGCTCACCGATGATATCGTGCCGTCCTCCCGGACGGTGGCTTCGCTGTTGCTTGGCTCATTCGTTGTCGTCCCTCATGAGGTCGATACCGATAGCTCGCTTGATTTGCTCCCTCAGGCCGCTCGACTGGCCGCCGCCGAGCGTGACCACGGTCGGCTCGATGCTCGTCTCGACGGCCTCACGCACGTCCCGCGAGAGGTGCTCGAGGTCCTCGTCGCGCATCACGACGATGCCGACGTCCTCGTCGCCGAGCGCGCGCTCGACGGCCCCGTCGAGCGCCTCGGCCATCTCGTCGGCGGCGACGTTCTCGAACCGCCGGACGCCGGCCAGCCGGAAGCCGGTCGTGAACTCGGGGCTGCCGACGACGGCGATCTCCTGGCTCATGCGATGACCAGCTCCGTCTCGACCTCGTCGGCGCTCAGCCCGGCCTCGCGGCCCCGCGCGATCGCGCGGATGTTGTCGACCTCGCGCTCCTTCGCGAGCACGAACGCCAGCACCGGGCAGACGCTGAGCGGGTAGACGACGGAGAGGTGCCGCGAGTACGACAGCAGCGCGGCCTCGAGCGCGTGCTCGAAGGCGATGAGGCTGTCGGCCGCCTCGAGCGCGTCGAGCGCCTCGGCGAGCTTGTCGCCGTACCGGCTGGCGCGGACCCGGGCGACCAGCTCGTCGGTGTTCCCGGCGAGGCTGGCCAGCTCCGTGCGGTCGAACAGCTTGCCGCCCTCGATGTAGTACTCGGCGGGGTCGATGTCGGCGCCGCTGTGGGCCAGCCGGAGCGCGTTCCGGACGTTCCGGAAGTCGATCTCCGCCCGGAGGAACTCCAGGTAGAGCGTGGTCGCGCGGTCGTCGGCGCCGCCCTCCTCGGCGAGGAGGTGCTCGTAGTAGGCCCGGTCGACAGCGTTCTCCAGCGGGACGAGCAGGTTCGTCTCCTCGTAGTCGCGCAGGGCCCCAGCCAGGGGCGCGCCGAAGATGGTGCCCTCCAGCAGCTCGACGACGAGTTCGATCGAGTCGGCCTCGACCATCGCGTCGAGCAGGTCGTCGTCGAGCTCGCCGGCGCGGATGAGGTCGTCCTGGATGTCCTGGGCGTCGCTGTCGGTGTAGTGGCCGCGCAGCACCGTCTTGACGTTCCAGGCGTCGAACTTCCGGAGGTACCGCGCGATGCGGTCGTAGAGCCGGCCGTCGGCCCAGCGGAGCACGTCGTCGAAGTGCCGCGCGAGGTTGTGGTTCAGCGCGTACTCGATGAGGTCCACGCCGTCGTGGCGGGCCCCCAGCGCGTTGACCTCGCGGCCGTACGTGGACTCCTCCATGAACCGGGCGATCTCGCCCGGGCCCATGCGGACCAGCTTGCGGTAGTCGTCGGCCCCGAACAGCTGGGCCCGGCGCGTCCGGACGCGCGCGGAGACGTACTCGTAGTTCGACGCGCCCTGGGCCGCGCTCATGAGTCGAAGAGCCGGTCCGAGATCGCCCGAAGCTCCTCGTCCCAGACCTGCTCGAGCACCGAGTCGAACGTGTTGTTGACCCGGAGCCGCGACTCGTCGCTCTCGACGACCACGCCGCCGATGCAGTCGACCGCCCCGGCGTGCTCGAAGCCGTCGTAGTCGGCGGCGATCGACTCGAGCAGCTCGGCGTCGGACTCGGCGCCGTACACCGACACCGATTCGAGGCCCTCGAACTCCGTCGCCGCGTCGTCGAGCAGCGCCCGGGTCAGCTCCTCGCGGGTCTCGCCCTCGAGGCCCGCCACCGCCGCCTCGGCGGCCTCGCGGACCTCGGCGAGCTCGTCGCGTCGGGCCTCTAGCCGGCGCTGTTTGGCCTCGAGCGTCGCGCTCGAGCGCTGCTGGTCGCGCTCCCGGTCGATCTGCCGCTCGACGTCCGCCTCGGCCTCGGCGAGCACCGACTCGGCGTCGGCCTCGGCCTCCGAGACGATGCGGTCGGCCTCCGCCTCGGCCTCGGCGAGCAGCTCGTCGGCCCGCTCGCGGGCCGTCTCGCGGATGTCCTCGACGACCGTTTCGAGACTCATCGGTCCCCGGGGGTCACACCAGGAAGATGACGACGATGGCCAGGATCACCAGCGTCTCCGGCACGACGGTCATGACCAGACCGATGCCGAAGAGGTCCCGGTCCTCGGCGATGGCGCCGACGGCGGCCGCGCCGATGCCGCGCTCGGCGATGCCGGAGCCGAGGGCGGCGAGTCCGACCGCGAGCGCCGCGGCGGCCTTCGGCGGGATGGCCGGCGCGGACTCTTGGAGGATCGATACCACGAACGTCAGGAGTGCCGTGAATTCGAGCATTGGTTTAGGTGGGTCTCAGGTGTCCGTAGACGGGTACCCGAACAGGTCGTAGTTCGCCGTACGTTCTCCTTAAAACTTCTTAAAGCGGTCCGTTCAGCGCCCTGTGGTGGGTTCACACGCCGGGCGGGCCGAGCGGACCGCCGGACGGCCTACGCCCGGCGCTCGTGGCCGAACGGCTCGTAGAGCTGGCCGCCGCCCTCGTAGAACTTCTGGAAGAACTCCACGTACTCGAGACGGATGGCCTGTAGACCGGCGCTCGTGATGCCGAGCGCCCAGACCAGCGCGTGGCCGACGACGAGGATGACGATGCCGGCGACGACGGCGGCCGCGCCGCCGTGGACCAGTCCGGGGAAGGTGATGGCCTCCGCGCCGTACTCGGCGATGACGTGCTCCGGCGTCGTCGAGTGCATGAAGTGGGTCTCGCCGTTGACCTCGTAGACCCCGAAGAACGAGCAGGTTGACCACGAACGCCATGCCGGCCTTCGCGAGCAGCACGGCGGTGATCCGGGCGTAGGAGAGCACGTTGACGAGCACGTTGAGGCTCTCGAGCGGGCCGATGATGGCCGCGACCCCGCCGAAGTGTCGGTACTCGTCGGCGACCATGAGCACGAAGCCGACGGCCGCCGCGCGAGCGCGCCGAGGCCCGACGCTCGTCGAGAAGCCCGCGAAGCCGAGCGCGAAGACGGCCTCCTCGCCCGAGTCCAGGATGCGTGAAGACGAAGTCGGGCTTGGCCGCGGCGGCGTGGTGTCGAGAGGATCCAGATCCAGACGCCGAACATCAGCAGGAGCCACGAGCCGTTCTCGAGCACCGCGTCCGTGACGCCGTGCTGGAGCTCGTTCACGAAGCCCATGACGTAGCCGGTGCCGACGTGCAGCAGGCCGATCACCATCGCGGCCAGCAGCCAGAGCAGGGCGAACTCGGTGGCGTTGAGGCCCTTCTCGATCGGCGGGTGGCCCAGCGCCAGCAGGACGCCCTGCTCGCCCCAGAGGAACTCGCCGAGCACGTGCAGGCCGAACACCTCGCCGTAGAGCACGCCGAAGAGCATCGTGAAGCCGCCGGCCCAGATGGCGACGCCGCCGAGGCTCTGCAGGCCCGGCGAGTCGAAACGCGTCCAGAGGCCGTAGCCGACCAGCAGGTAGGCGATGCCGTAGCCGAGGTCCCCGATCATGAAGCCGAAGAACGCCGGGAACGTCAGCCAGACGAGCACCGTCGGGTCGAGCTCGGAGTACTTCGGCCGGTTGATGGTCGAGACGAGCAGCTCGAACGGCTCGGCGACCAGGGGGTTGTCCATGACGACCGGCGGGCCGGTCGCGGCCATCGGGCGGTCGTAGCCGCCGTCGGCGGCGACCGCCTCGCCGCCGTCGGTGACGGCCTCGGCGTGCTCGGGCACGCCGTCGTCGTCGTAGTCGGCCCGCTCGAGCTCCTCGACCTCGACGTGGTCGCCCGCGGCGGCCTCCAGGGCCGCCTCCAGCTCGTCGAGCTGGCCGGTCGGGACCCAGCCCTCGGCGACGAAGGCGTGCTCGGTGGTCGCGAACGAGAGCGGGGCCTCGGCCTTCTGGACCTCGATGGAGAGGCGCTCCTCGACGGCGAGCAGGAACCGCCCGGCGTCGAGCTTGAGCTCCTCGAGCTCCTCGCGGACCGTCCGGAGGCGCTGCTCGATCCGTTCGGCCTCGTGCTCGAGCTCCGCCACGTACTCCGCGGGCGAGCCCTCGGCGTCCGGGATCTCGACGGCCGTGATCGACGCGCCGACGAGCGCCTCGTCGACCGCCGCGGCCGGGCCGTCGGCGACCGCCGCGACCGTCCGCTCGCCGGCGAACGTCTCGTACGCGCCGACCTCGTCGGCGGCCTCGAGGGCCTCGGCGACCGTCTCGGCGTCGCCCTCGCCGACCCGCACCGTCAGCCGGTCGTAGCCCGAGAGCAGGTCGAGGTCGATGCCGAGGTCGACGAACGGCTCGGCGGCCGCCCGGGCCTCCTCGACGGACCGGAGCTCGTCGCGGAGCGCCGACCGTTGGTCGTCGAGCTCGTTGACCCGCTCGCGGATCTCCGCGAGCTCGGCCTCGAACTCGTCGGCGACGACCCGGGCTGGGACCGGCCGACAGCTCCTCGACGTCGAGGATGCTCTCGATGGAGCGGACGGTCACGAGCTGGTCGGAGGCCTCGTCGGCCCCCGCGACGGGGTCGCCGGGCTCGAAGCCGTCCCAGGCGCCGTCGTACTCCGAGAGGTGGACCAGGTTGAGGTCGTGGACGGCCTCGATGACGTCGGCCATCACCCGCTGATGGCCGGTCACCGAGACCCGGCTCATCCGCTCAGGCCTGAGCATGCACCGCCTCTTCGAACCGCTCGACGACGTACTCGATCACCGATTCGCGGTTGGCCTCGGCGGCCGCCTCGAGGGCCTCCCGGTCGGCCTCCCCGTCGGCGAGGATCTCCTCGCGCTCGGCCTCGAGCTCCTCCCGGGCCGTCTCGAGGCGCTCCTCGCGGCGCTCGGCGGCCTCGGCCTCGGCCTCCGAGACGATCTCCTCGGCGCGCTCCTCGGCGTCGGCCACGATCGCCTCGGCTTCGGTCTCGGCCTCGGCGACGATCTCGTCGGCCTCCGCCTCCGCCGCCTGTACGCGTTCGAGCACCTCGGGCCTGGCCATGTTGGGTAGCGGTCCGTACAGCGGCTATTTGGGAGTTGCGAAGTGGGCCGGCTTCGGGGGGATCCGCCGCCGGCCCCGTGCCGGGCCAACCCGCGCCGTTTTTCCCGGCCGGCGGTCAAGGCCGGGGCGATGGGCCTCCTCGAGGACAAGCGCCGCGCCCGGACGTTCTACCGGTTCCTCTCGACGGTCTACGACCGGGTCAACCCGTTCGTCTGGACGGAGGCCATGCGGGCCGAGGCCCTCGAGCACTTCGACGTCGGAGCCGACGAACGCGTGCTGGACGTGGGCTGTGGCACGGGCTTCGGGACCGAGGGCCTGCTCGAGCACACCGAGCGCGTCCACGGCCTCGACCAGAGCGTCCACCAGCTCCGGAAGGCCTGGGCCAAGCTCGGCAAGCACGACCCGGTCGCGTTCGCGCTCGGCGACGCCGAGCGGCTCCCCTACCGCGACGGCGCGTTCGACGCCGTCTGGTCGTCGGGCTCGATCGAGTACTGGCCCGACCCGGTGGCGACCCTCGCGGAGTGCGCCCGGGTCACCGAGCCCGGCGGGACCGTGCTCGTCGTCGGGCCGAACGCGCCGGCGAACCCGCTGGTCCGACGGCTCGCGGAGGCGGTCATGCTGTTCTACGACGAGGCCGAGGCCGACCGGATGTTCGAGGCCGCCGGCTTCGAGGAGTACGAGCACGTGCTGATGGGGCCGTCGTACGCCCCGGCGGTCGCCATCACGACCGTCGCGACCGTGCCGGAGTAACGCGGCGGTCAGCGCACGGTCGCGGTGGCCCGCGCCACCAGCCGGTCCCCGCGCGTGAGGGTGACCGAGAGCTCGGCCCCGGGCGCCAGCGGCGGGTCGTTGGTCGAGGCCACGCGGAACGAGGCGACCTCGCCGGCCGTCCAGGCCGGGTCGGTGGCCTGGTTGAACGGGCCCGTCGGCCCGCCGTGGAAGCCCGCGGCGGCGAAGAACGGCACCGGCGGCTGGCGCGCCAGCGGCTCGCCGTCGACCGCCACGGTCAGCTCGACGCGCCGGACGTCGATCGCCGGGCCCGAGACGTGCTCGAGCGTGACCCGCCCCGTCACCGCGTCGGCCGTCGCCTCGAGGACCACCGGCTCCGCGGGGGCGGTCGGCGCGAAGCCGGTCGCCGCGACCGTGAGGGCGACCGCGAGGAGGACGGTCACCCCCACCAGGAGGACGGCGCCGAGCACGGGAACCGTGGCACGGGGCACCGGCCCGCCCTGGCCGCGTTCGCGTACTTCAACCTTCGGCGTCGACCCGCGCCGGCGCGAACGGCCGGACCGAGACGGTGACGTTCCCCTCGGGGCCGACGGCCGTCACCTCGAAGGAGACCTTCGATGGCGTGAGCGTCCACGCCGTGCCGTCGGCGCCGGTCTCGACCGGGTGGCCGTCGACGAACACCGTCGTCGAGCGCGGCTCGCCGGTCGCGTTGGCCGTCACCGCGACCTCGAGCGGCCCGCCGGGATACGAGCGGTTCACGAGGAGCTGCGTGCCGTTCGCCCGCGCGACCACCCCGGGCCGGGGGCCCAGCAGGTCGAGCCGTCGCTCCTGGACCTCGAAGAACACGTCGCTGGTGGCGCCGTCGAGATACGCCGTGACGAGGCCCTCTTGGAGCTCGATGTCGATCCGGAACAGCCCGCCGGAGAGGCCGTTGATCCCCGTCCGGATGCTGACGGTGCTGTTGTAGGCGACCGGGTAGAGCTCGCTCGTCCGCTGGGCCGCCTGGTTGAGGCTGATGCTCCGGACCGTGTCGATGTCGCGGTGGTCGGCCCGGTAGGCCTCGCGCACGTACCGGCCGTCCTCGATGGTCGCGAGCACGGCGCCGTCAGCGGACGCCTGGACGTAGACCCGGGTCGCCGGCGACTCGCCCCTGAGGGCCTCCAGCGCCCGCTCGCGGACGGGGCCCTCGAAGCCGATCAGCGACGCGTCGAGCAGCCTGACCCGGCCCCGCAGCGAGAACTCGGGGACCTCGTCGGCCTCCCGCTGGATGACGTCCAGCGTCGACCGGAGCTCGCCCGCCCGGGCATCGAGCCGGGCCATCCCGCGGACGAACGTCCCCACCTCGATCTCGCGGGCGGCGTAGGCGGCCCGGAGCTGCCGGTCGTCGTCACGGAGCCCCGCGATCGTGATCTCCACCTCCGTCGCGGCCTCGAACAGCCGGGCCTTGCGGGCGTCGGTCGACGACAGCTGGTCGAGTTCGGCCTCGAGCGCGTACCGGTCGATCCGGGCCTCGGCGGCCTCCCGCTGGACCGCGACCGCCGTCGCGACGTCCATCGACGCCGTGTCGAAGCCGGCCCGGGTGTCGTCGCCGAGCGTGAGGACGGCCACCTCGTGCAGCGAGGGGGCGCCCCCGGCCGCCCCGCTCCCGACCGGTGCGCCCGCGACCCCCAACGGGAGGGCGAGCGCGAGGAGGGCCGCGACGATGAGGGTCCGGGCCATCAGGCCGGACGTGGACTCGCCCCGACAAAAAGGCGTCTCATCCGCCGCTCACGGCGCGACCCCCACCGTCAGCAGCGTGCCCCAGGTCCGGTAGCGGTCGACCATCGCCTCGCGGGTCTCCCAGTCCTCGGTCGGGAACGCGTCGGCGGGCGGGATCTCGACCTCCCGGTCGGGGATCGTGTCCTGGCCGGCCACGTGGAGGCCGCCGTCCCGGAACGCCTCGCGGTAGGCCGCGCGGTCCCAGCGCGTCATCCCGATCGAGAGGTTGTCCTGCCAGCCGTGGGTCTGCTCGCTCTCCTCGAAGTAGTTCACCGCGCAGTAGAACGTCCCGCCGGGCCGGAGCACGCGCTCGACCTCGGCGACCGTGCGGCCGGGGTCGGGCGAGTAGTAGAACGCCTCCATCGAGACGACGTGGTCGAGGCTCGCGTCGGCGAACGGGAGCGCCGTGAACTCGCCGGCGACGAAGCCGATCGACGCCGTCGTCGGTGTAGCCCGAGGCGTTCCGGAGCATCTCGCCGGAGCCGTCGAGCCCGTAGCCCCGCCCGATCCCCCGCGCCGACGCGAGCGCCCGGAGCGCGTAGCCCGAGCCCGTCCCCAGGTCGAGGACGGCGTCGCCGGGCTCGATCGGCATCCGCTCGAGGACGTGCTTGGCGGTGTGCCAGTGGCGCTCGGCCATCCCGCGGTCCCGGCCGTCGGCGGCCCAGGCGTCGAACTCGTCCGCGACGCGCATCGGGGCCCCGTTCGGACCCCGGCCGGATAGCCGTGTCCCTCCGCGCCGGTGGGCGCCAACCCACCAGCGGATGACCACGCCGGTTGGCATCCGGAGCGGCGAGTGACGGACGGCGAGCCTGCGGCGTGAAACGCCCGATAGTCGACTGATTCGACGGCGGGCCAGCCCGGACCGCGTCGGTGCGGGCCGACTGAAGACCTATAGGCCCGGCAGCCAACGGTCAGCCATCTCAATGGATTGGTGGCCAGGTTCGGCTCCGGATCTCGATCTCTCGCGTCGGTATCGCCTCATCGTCTACTATCTGCTCGGCATCGTCGGTGTGCTGCTCCTGTACTCCGTGCTCTACAATTACGGCATGCTGGCGTTCGAAGGTGAGACCCAATCGATATTCCACTCGCTCCAAGTCGTCGTCGAGACGATGACCACGACCGGGTACGGGGCGGATTCACCGTGGGAGTCCCCGGTGATGAACGGGTTCGTGATCCTGATGCAGATCAGCGGGATCGGGATCGGGTTCTTCACGCTCCGGCTGATCATCATCCCGCTCTTCACCGGGGCGGAGGTCAACCTCGACAACCGGCTCAGTTCGAAACGGGACCACGTCATCATCTGTGAGTACCGCCGGGATTCCGCCGTGCTGCTGGACGAGCTCAAACAGCTCGGCCTGGACTACGTGCTGATCTCCTCGTCCTGGGAGAACGCCAAGGCGCTCTCGGACGACGGGTACGCGGTCATTCATGGCTCCCCCCAGGACACCGAGGCGTTCGAACGAGCCAGCATCGACACCGCCCGGACCGTGCTCACGGACGCCGGCGAGGCGAACGTCAACACGATCCTGACGGCGCGGTCGGTCCGCCGGGATGTCGACATCATCGCCTTGACCGACGACAGCGACCAGCGGGACGTGCTGCTGGAGAGTGGGGCCGACAGCGTGCTCTCGCCGCACGGGGTGCTCGGCCATCGACTCGCGGAGAAGGCCGTCTCCGGCTTCAGGGCCGAGCTGACGGACACGATCGAACTGGGGGCCGACTTCGAGGTGACGGAGATCCCCGTTCAGCAGGGCAGCAAGTTGGTGGATCTGCGGATCCGCGATTCCAACATCCGCGAGCGCACCGGCGCGAACATCATCGGCGCCTGGATCGACGGGGAGCTGCAGCTGCCGCCGGACCCGGACGCGCTGATCCGGCCGAACACCGTCCTCCTGGTATCCGGTGGCCACGAGGCCCTGGAGGAGCTAAGCGATTTTACCCGCCGACCACGGCCGCTGCGTGGGGACCGACCCGTCATCATCGCGGGCTATGGCGAGGTCGGCCAGGCGGCGCGGTCGGTCATCACCGAGCAGGACATCGACGTCGTGACCATCGACAGGGACGACCGCAACGGCGTCGACATCGTCGGCGACGCGAGCTCGAGGGAGGTACTGCTCGAAGCGGACATCGAAGCGGCGGGAGCAATCATCGTCGGCCTGCCAGACGATTCGCTCGGACTGTTGGCGACGGTGTGGTCGCGGTCGCTCAACCCGGACATCGAGGTGTTGATGCGGGTGAGCGATACGGACGCGACGCAGAAGGCGTTGAGCGCCGGGGCCGATTACGTGCTGTCGGTCCCTCGGGTGAGCGCCCGGATGGTCGCCAAGGAGATCCGAGGGGAGGACGTCCTGGCCCCGGCGAGCCAGATACGGATCGTTCGGGTGCCGGCGGCGCCGTTCGCGGGAGCGTCCCTGTCCGAATCGGGGATCTACGAGCAGACCGGCTGCCGGGTGATCGCGATCGACGACGGGACCGCCATCTCCAGCGTCATCGATCCCCAGCGTGAATTCACCGGCGAGGAGACGCTCGTGCTGGTCGGCTCCGACGAATCGATTCAGCGCGTCTTCCAGCGGTACAACGTATCGCCGGCCGAGCGGACAGACTGAGCTGGCGGTGGCCGGCGAACTGGACGCGGTGGGACAGCCGCAGCCCGCTCGGCGACCGGGAGAACCAATCCCACTCGACCGTATCAGCCCCGAACCGGCAAAACCGCGAAAACGACCGTCTGAATCCTCCTTAATAGATGACTTAGAAAGGATTTTCTCCCCGGCGTAGCCAAGTTCGGCCCATGACGAGCTCGGCCAGCCGGCTGGCGGCCGCCCTCGTCGTCCTCGCGATCGTCCTCGCGGGGACGGCGCCCGTGGCTGGTCAGTCGGCGGCTGAGTCGACGGTCATGCAGGTCGTCCTCCAGCCCGACGGCGACGCCCGCTGGACCGTCAGCGCCCGATTCGCCCTCGAGACCGACAACGAGACCATGGCCTTCCGGCGGCTGGCCGACGAGTACGTCGCGGGCGAGACCGACGCGCTGAGCGCCGACCCGTACCGGGAGGCGGCAGCGCTCGCGAGCGAGGCGGCCGACCGCGAGATGGCGGTCCACACGGTCGACCGGACGGCCAGCCAGACCAACGGCACCGGCGAGCTCCGGCTCTCGTTCACCTGGACGAACTTCTCCCGGCGGACCGGGGGCGGCGATCGGCTGGTGCTCGGCGACGTCTTCCGGACGCCCTCGGGCACCTGGCTGCCCCGCCTCGGCGAGGGCCAGGTGCTCGTCATCGAGTTCCCCGAGAACTACGTCGTCCAGTCCACCTCCCGGCCGCTGGATAACGGCTCGGTCCGCGTCGTCGGGCCGGCCACCTTCGAGCCCGGCCAGCCCTCCGCGACGCTCGAGCAGCGGCGAGCAGGTCGCCTCCCCGTCGCCGCCGAGCCAGGGCATCGGCGTCCCCTCGGGGCTGATCGCTGCCGGGGTGCTCGCGGTCCTATTGGCGGGGGCGTATCTGCTCTATCGCCGCCGCGAGGGTGAGGGGGACGAGGCGGCCACTCCGGACGACGGGGCCGGCGCCGAGCCCGACGCGCCGACGCCGGAGCAAGAGGAGTTGCTTTCGGACGAGGAGCGGGTGCTCCGGCTGCTGCGGGCCGAGGGCGGCCGGATGAAGCAGGTCGACATCGTCGAGGAGACCGACTGGTCGAACGCGAAGGTCTCCCAGCTGCTCTCGTCGATGGCCGAGAAGGAGAGCGTCGAGAAGCTCCGCATCGGCCGGGAGAACCTCATCTCGCTGCCAGACGGGGACGAGGGGTAGGCTCCCGCGCGCGTTCCGGCGGACCGGCCCGAACCCGTCGTCGCTCCGCGAGAGCGGCCCGCGTGCAGCAGATTCGAACTCGATACGGTCCCGTCGGCGAGCTCATCGAGCAGTTCGGCTGACGGCCGCTGTCCGGCTATCCGGCGACCTGCTCACTCGTCGGCGGCGAGCCGGTCGGCCGCGGCGGCGAGGCGCTCGTGGGCCCGCACCAGCCGCCAGAAGAGGTAGACGAGGAAGGCGGCGACCAGCAGCCAGACCACGAGCAGCAGCGCCTGCTGGATGAAGACGCCGTAGAGCAGCGCCAGGACGACCGCGACGACGATCGCTACCGAGCGGGCGGGGTTGTCCGCCAGCCCGAACACGGCCGACCGCAGGTGTTCGGGGGCCGGGTCGTTCGCCTCGAGCGCCGGGGACTCGGTAGGGGCGTCAGCGTCCGCCGTGTCGTCCTCTTCTGCCATGTCCCCCGTAGGATATATCGGCGTTTCAACTCTTGGATTCTCCGGGCACGCCACGTCCACCGTGGCCCTCCCACGCCCGCTCAGAGCCAGGCGCGGAACTGCGACAGGCCGCGGCCACGGGTGGCCTGGTCCCACCCAACGGTCGTCAGGGCGACGGCGACGATCGGGGCCGCCCCGTGGCCGCCCGGGGTCAGGATGCCGCCCGCCACGACCGCGACGCCCGTCGCCGCCGCGGCGACCACGTAGGCCCGCGTGTAGGCGGGGTTCGTCCCCGCGCTCCACGCCCCGTAGAACAGCCAGCCGCCGGCGAGGAACAGCGCCGCGAGGAGCGCGGTGTGGAACCAGTAGCCGGCGGCCGGCGTCACGCTGGCGAACTCGTAGAGGCCGCCCGTGGCGGCGACCCAGTAGAGGTCGTGGACCGGCGCGATGACGGCCAGAGCGATGTCGAGGCCCGCCAGGATACCGACGGCGCCGTAGACCGAGCGTAGGCTCCAGCGATCGGTGGTGCTGCTCGCGGTGGCGGCGAAGAGGAACCAGCCCAGGCCCGCGAGGTTGGCCCCGACCACCGACAGCGCGAGGAAGAACAGCTTCACCTCCGGCTCCGGGGTGAGCAGCTGGACGACGACCATCGCGTTCCAGATGCCCACCCCGGCGACGAACAGCAGGAAGGAGAGCCCGTTGTCACGGTCACGGTAGTCGATGGCCGCCAGCGCGTAGGGGACCGTCGTCACGACGGCGACCATCGAGAGGACCGCGAGGGCGGCGGTGATCGGTACGATGGCGGCCATGGGGAACGCTCCGGGTCGAAATCTCGACCTCGGTACATATAACGGGCGGTTAACACCGGGCGTCGGGGTGGCCGTGACGGCGGGAACGCCACGTATTTGAAACGACCCCGCCTAGCGCCGGCGGCATGGAGTACCTGGAGGCCCGGCGATCCCGGGTCGAGGACCGGCTGACGGCCGTCGTCGCCGGGATCGACCCCGCCGAGCTCTCCGACCGGATCGACCACGCCGCCCTCTCGGGGGGCAAGCGGGTCCGGCCCACGGTGACCGTCCTCGCCTGCGAGGCGCTCGGGGGCGACCCCGAGGACGCCGTCGACTTCGCCGTCGGCATCGAGCTGATCCACAGCGCCTCGCTCGTCATCGACGACATCATCGACGAGTCCGCGGTCCGGCGGGGCGCCGAGAGCGCCTGGGCCGAGTACGGCCACGGCGGCGCCGTCATCGCCTCCGACGGGCTCATCGGCGAGGCGTTCCGGCTGTTCTCGAAGAGCCCGCGGGCGATGGAGCGGGTCGCCGACGCGATGGTCGACCTCGGCGAGGGCGAGGCCGCGGAGCTGGTGACCGACCCCGCCGACGAGGCGGCCTACATGGAGCTCGCCCGCCAGAAGACCGGCGCGCTGTTCCGGGCGGCCGCGGAGCTGGGGGCCATCGCGGCGGGCGCCCCCGAGCCGACCGTCGACGGGCTCGGCCGGTACGCCGAGCGGGTCGGCATCGCCTTTCAGATCCGCGACGACGTGCTCGACGCCGTCGCCGATCCGGGCGAGCTGGGCAAGCCGACCGGCCAGGACGCGGCGATGGAGCGGCCGTCGCTCGTGCGGGTCGCCGAGCTCACCGCCGAGGAGGCCAACTCGCGGGCCCGCGAGCAGGCCGACCTCGCGCTCGAGGCGCTCGACGGCGTCGACATCCAGGACCCGACGGCCCGGGACTACCTGGCGGACCTGGCGGAGTTCGTCGTCACCCGCGAGCACTGAGCGGAGGGTGCCCTACCCGGCCCGCGGCCGGCCGGCGCGGTAGGACTCGACGACGGCGAAGGTGAGCGTGCTGAGCACGCCGATCAGCGTGCCGACGGTGAGCAGCACCGCGAGCGACGTCGGCGAGACCAGCCCCACGAAGAAGCCGCTGACCGCGTGGAGGACGGCGGCGATCGCCACCACGTAGAACGGCGCGTTGAGGTAGCGCCACTCGAACCGGCCGGCGAGGAACTCGTCGGTGATCTGCCCGAGGCTCGTCGTCACGCCCGCCGCGGCGAGCCAGCGGACGGTCCCGAACGTCAGCACCGCCAGCACCGTCAGCGGGTCGAGCGCGCCCCCGCGCTGGACGCGGACGGCATCGAGCAGCTCGACCCCCTCCGCGACGCCGATGACGAACAGCACGCCCGCCACGACGTAGGTCACGAGCGTCACCCGGCCGGAGTACAGCGAGCGCTGGACCCGGCCCGCGAGGTCGTCGAAGCTGTCCTCGAGCCCCAGCCCGCGGAAGAGGAAGTAGAGCCCGACGAGCGCGGAGGTCACCCCCAGCACCGCGCCCGGCAGCCCGAGCAGGTCGGCGATGATCGCCAGCGGGTAGATGAGCAGCAGGATGCCCATCGGCACGAGGATGGTCCCGCGGGTCTCGGGGTCGTCGAGCACCTGCTTGATGGTGTAGTACATCGACTCGAGGTTCTGGGCCTGGCGGACGACGACCCGGCGGACGCCGTCGACGGTGACCCGCGAGCGGATGACCGGCACGACGCTCTCGTCCTGGGCGCCGTCGGTGACGACGACCGCCCGGACGCCCTCGGAGGTGGTCAGGCTCGCGAGCACCTCGTCGAGCTCGGCGCCGACCTTGCGGTTGGCGCGGACGCCCGCGTCGCTCTGGCCGGTGATGACGGCGATCTCGACGGCCTCGTCGTCCTCGAGCCGGTCGTAGAGGTGCAGCCCCTCGAAGATGACGTTGACGTCGGAGTCCTCGGGGTCGACGGTGGCGAGCCCCACCGCGGCGTCCTCGACGGCCTCCCGGCCGATGACGGGGGTCTCGAGGCCCGTCTTCCGGCCGAGGTCGTCGTCGAGGTCGACACAGAGGACCAGCAGCATCGGCGAGGGGTTGGCCACCGGACGTTAACTGTCTTGTTGCGGGTTCGCACGCCGCCCGCACGGCCGCCCACCGGCCCCGCGTGGGCCCCCGAACGCAAGCGTTTAGACGCGCCGCCGGCTATCAGGGTCCAATGGCCGACTGCCCTCTCGCCGACGACTGCCCGAGCTTCACGGAACGGATCGAGGGGCTGGGCTGTCAGCACTACGGCAACCGGGGTGGCGCGGAGTGGTGCAACCACTACAACATGCCCATCCGCGAGCTGAAGGCCCAGCCCGTGAAGGTCGGCGAGGAGGTCGTCGTCGAGGTCACCGACATCCACGAATCCGGCGCCGGCGTCGGCCACACCGACGACGGCTTCGTCGTCTTCGTCGACGGCATCCTGCCCGACGCCCGGGCGCGGGTCAAGATCACGAAGGTCAAGTCCAACCACGCCCGCGCCGACGAGATCGAGCGCCTGCCGATGGAGGACGAGGAGGCCGAGGCCGACGGCGAGGAGGGCGCCGAGGCCGACGAGGCTGAGGGCGACGAGGGGGAGGAGGACGAGGCCGCGGAGAAGAAGCGCAGCCGGCCCAAGCGGCCGCCCCAGCTGGGCAGCCGCGACAACTTCTGGGGCGGGTAGGCCGGGCGCCCCGGCGGAGGTAGTTCGAGCGAGAGCCGTCAGTACAGCCCCTGCTCGCGGAGCCGGTCGACCGCCTCGCGGACCGCCTCGGCCCGGTCGGTCGGCACGACCAGCACCCGGTCGTCGTAGGCCGCCACCACGAGGTCCGAGGCGCCGACCACCGTGACGTGGGCGCCGTCTGAGGCCAGCACGTTGCCCCCGGCGTCGATCTCCAGCGAGTCGGCGAGCGGGCCCTCGGCCGCGCGGGCCACCGCGTCCCACGCGCCGAGGTCGTCCCACTCGAAGCCCGCCGGGACCATCGCGACGCGGTCGCTGCGCTCGAGGACGGCCCGGTCGACGCTGGTCGGCTCGACGGCGTCGAACCCCGCCGTCGGGTCGCCGGCCTCGAGCGCCTCGACGAGCGGGGCCAGCGGCGACGCCCGGGCCTCCCGGAGCAGCGCCGCGGGCGTCCAGGCGAACATCCCCGCGTTCCAGCGGGCGCCCCGCTCGACGAGCTCGGCCGCCCACGTCGCGTCGGGCTTCTCGACGAAGCTCGCGACCCGCCGGGCGTCGCCCCCGAGGGGCTCGCCGGGCACGAGGTAGCCGTAGCCCGTCGCCGGCCGGTCGGGCTCGACCCCGAGGGTCACGAGGTCGCCGGTCTCGGCGGCGAGCTCGGCGGCCCGGCGGGCGACGGGCTCGAACGCCCCCGCGACGTGGTGGTCGCTCGGGAGGCCGAGCAGGACCGGCTCGTCGAACCGCGCGCGGAGCTCGTGGGCGGCGTAGACGAGCGCCGGGCCGGTGTCCCGCGGCGCGGGCTCGACGAGCACCTCGGCGTCCGGGGCGTGCTCGGGCACCCGGTCGGCGTAGGCCTCGCGGGTGAGCACGACGACGGCGTCGGCGAACGACGCCCGGTCGACCGTCCGGGCGAGCAGCGACCGGTCGCCGCCGAGCGGGAGGAACTGCTTGGGGCGGTCGGCGCGGGCCGCGGGGTAGAGCCGCGTGCCGGTCCCGCCGGCGAGCACCACGGCGACGAGCGGGCGGTCCATGGCGCCGCCGTCGGCCGTCGGCGGGAAAGCTCCATCGCCGGCCGAACGACGGCGAGCGAAACCGCCAGCCGGCACCACTTTCGCCGCGGTCCCGATGGCTTAAATACCGGCCGGCGCCAACCAACGTACGTCTCCCACCGAAAACCACGCGGAGACGAAGCCACCATGAGCGATTTACGTACGCACGCGGACGAGATACGAGCGCAGTTCGACGACCACCTGGAGGTCACGGCCGACGAGATCGCCGAGCGCCTGGAGACCCTGGTCGAGGAGTACAAGGTGCCCCTCGACGAGGCCCGGCGCAGCGTCGTCAACCACTACCTCGACGAGGCGGGGATCGGCCGGGACGCCCTCGGCGGCGGCGCCAACGAGTCGATCGATCTCGCGGACGTCGACGCCCCCGAGATGTGGGTCGACGTCACCGCGAAGGTCGTCGAGCTCTGGGAGCCCCGGTCGGACTCGATCGACCAGGTCGGCCTGATCGGCGACGCCTCGGGCACGCTGAAGTTCACCAAGTGGGCCAAGTCCGACCTGCCCGCCCTCGAGGAGGGCACGGTCTACCGGTTCGGCAACGTCGTCACCGACGAGTACGAGGGCCGGTACTCGGTGAAGCTCAACCGGACGACGACCATCGAGGAGCTCGACGAGGAGCTCGAGGTCGGCGACAACGAGGTCGAGATCGAGGGCGCGCTGGTCGACATCCAGTCGGGCAGCGGCCTCATCAAGCGCTGCCCGGAGGAGGACTGCACGCGCGTCCTGCAGAACGGCCGGTGCGCCGAGCACGGCGAGGTGGAGGGCGAGTTCGACCTCCGCATCAAGGGCGTGCTCGACGACGGCGAGCAGGTCTACGAGGTGCTGTTCGACAAGGACGGCACCGAGGAGCTGACGGGCATCTCCATCGAGGAGGCCAAGGACATGGCGATGGACGCGCTCGACACCACCGTCGTGGCCGACGAGATGCGCGAGATCGTGCTCGGCCGGTACTACCGCGTCGCCGGGCCGACGTTCAACCGCTACGTCCTGGCCGACGACGTCGAGGCGATCGACGCCGCGCCGGATCCCGAGGCGGTCCTCATCAAGGCGAGGTCGATGTGAGATGAGCACGACCCCCACCCGCGAGGTCGCCCGCCGCGTCTTCGCGAGCGAGTTCAACGACGCCAGCTACACGTTCAAGGAGTCCGACGACGAGCGCGCCCCGGTCTACCTGCTGCTGCCGACCGGCGCGCCCGCCAACCGCGTCTTCGTCGTCGGCACGCTGACCGAGACCGAGGACGTCGGCTCGGACTCGGAGTACTGGCGCGGCCGCGTCGTCGACCCGACGGGGACGTTCTTCGTCTACGCCGGCCAGTACCAGCCCGAGGCCGCGGGCGTGCTCCGCGAGCTCGAGCCGCCGGCCTACGTCGCCCTCACGGGCAAGCCCCGGACCTACGAGACCGACGACGGCTCGGTCAACGTCTCGGTCCGGCCGGAGGCCATCAACGTGGTCGACGAGGCCACCCGGGAGCGCTGGGTCGTCGAGACCGCCGAGCGCACCCTCGAGCGGATCGGCGCGTTCGACGACGAGACCAACGAGTACGCCCGGATGGCCCGCGACGAGTACGACCTCGACCCCGACGGCTATCGCGAGGCCGCGATCGCCGCCCTCGAGGACGTCGAGGGGGCCGCCGTCGCCAACCCGACGGCCGAGTAGCCCGCCCGCTCTTATCTCCGACTGACGGCCGTCTGACGAACCGTTAAGTAGCGTTCGCTCCCAGTTGCTGGTCGCGATGGGCAACAAGAACAAGACGGTCTCGTTCCGGGTCAACGAGGAGACGTTCGAGGAGCTCCGGGACGTGGCCGAGCAGGAGGACCTCTCGCTGTCGGCGGTCTTCCGGGAGTACGTGGACACGTTCGTTGCCCACGACGGCCAGGTCCGCGTCGTCCCCGAGGGGAACCTCGGCGACGGCGAGGCCGGCTTCCCGCCCTCGGTCGAGGTCCCCACCTCCTTCATCCGGGACCACGAGCGTCTCGAGCTCGAGGCCGAGCACCTCCGCGAGCAGCTCGAGGAGCACAAGCGCTACATCACCGCGCTCCGCGAACAGCTCGAGGAGCGCGACGAGGACGTCATCTACCTCGAGGACCTCGACGACGAGCTCGAGCTCGACGACGAGCCCTACCAGCTGGGCTAGCGCGCCGCCAGCAGCTCGTCCCGCGCCGCGTTGAGCGCCGCCAGCGACTCGTCGTCCCCCTCGACGTCCGCGAGCGACGCCGCGGCCTCCAGGGTGCGGACCGCGTCGTCGAGGAACCCCAGCACGTCGCCCGGGTAGGCGTACAGCCCGTAGTCGGCGTCCATGGCGTCGACGATGGCCTCGGGGCTCAGCCCCGCGGCGCGCTGGTCGAGGAGGTACCGCACGAACTTCCGCTCGGGGTGGCCACAGTAGGGGTTCGAGTCACACGAGCAGCCGAGGAACTCCTCCGCGAAGTCGAGGACCCGCTCTCGGGTCCCGTCGTCGAGCTTGTCGACCTCTCCGGTGAACAGCAGGTCGAGGGTGGCGCCGCTGAAGGCGCCCCGCGGGATCGAGGTGCCCGAGCTGGTCGCCGAGCCGGCGGTGGTGCTTGACGTACACCTTGTCCGTGATGGCCACGCTCGGCCGGGCGTTGGCCGTCGGTCGTCAAAAGGCCGTCGCGGCGGGAGCGTAACGGCTTCCTGGGTGCCGGCACAAGACCGACGCCATGGCTCACGCCGCCCGTGCCCTGGCCCTGGCCGCCCTCCTCCTGCTGGCGGGTTGTGCCGCGATCCCCGGCACGACAACGATGACGGCCGATGTCGAACCGCGGCTCGCCGGGACGTTCTCGAGCGGCGGCACGTGCGTCGACGCGCCGCGGGTCGGCCTGCGCGTCACCAGCGAGACGGCCGAGGGGGTGTGGACCGTCCACGTCGCCGGGAACGTCACCGTGCCCGGGGCCCACTACGCCATCGAGTCATTCGAACTCAGCCGGGACAACTCTTCGACCTACCGGCTCGACGTCAACACGACCGGCGACACCGGCAAGCCGGTCCGCGACTGCGAGGTCGGAGGGATCGCGCCGTACGAGGCCACCGTCGAACTCCCCGCAGACACCCCGTTCGGGCTCCAGATCCGCCACGACGGTGTTCCCCAGGCCGATGTCGGCTCGGGGGCGGAGTCGTAACGTATACAAGCCGCTGCGGCCCTATCTGCTGACGCGTGTCCGGGTTGGGGTAATGGTCATCCTTCAGCCTTGTGGAGGCTGAGAAGCGGGTTCGATTCTCGCACCCGGACTGACACTTTCTGCACCGTTGCTTCCTTTCGTTTCTAGTTCAAACAGTCATTCTACACATATGAGCACGAAGGTTCATACCGGGGAGCGAGCCAGCCCATTCATGCCGCCCGATGGCGGTCCCAACCAGGGAGATCCGACCGAACCTAAGCAGCCGGTGACTGATCGTTCACTCGATGGGGGCCAGGACCTCGACGCGACCCCGAGCCCGGATCGCCCGAATCAAAGCGGTGCCAAGCAGTCCACCACCTGTGAGCTCTGTGACGCCAGCTTCGAGTACTACCCATCCGAGAAGAAGGGACTCTACTGCGGGGAATGCGTCGAGAACGCTGCCTGGCGGACCCTGCCGGACATAACTGGGTCGAACAACCCGAGATGGTCCGGGGGCAAGGCGACACGGGAATGTGCTGTGTGCGGCGACACGGTCGTCAGGTACCCGAGCGGGTTCTCGGGGTCTGTGACTGTCTGCGGAGAAGCGTGTCGGCGCCAGTGGCTCTCGGAAGCCTTCACCGGCGCGGGGCACCCGAACTGGAAGGGCGGCGGCAACGAGCCATACGGTCAGGGCTGGGCCGAGGCCCGACGGCGTGCGCTCGAGCGCGACGGCTACGCTTGTTGTCGCTGTGGCCGGAGCGAGTCCGAGCTCGGGCGAAACCCCGATGTCCACCATATCGTGCCGGTGAGGCGATTTATCGACGCCGAGACCGCCGATCGGGCTGACGCGCACGTGTTGCGGAACCTCATCACCCTTTGCAGCAGCTGTCACCGCAGCGCCGATTTCGGCCGGCCGTCGAAGCTGGAGCTCAAGCGATCGATCGGCGCCATTTGATTGGGTGGACGATTACAGCACGCCCTGAGAGGGCCCTCGGCCGACCTCCGTTCGATCCCGAGCGACCGTGCCCCCGGACTGGATGATATTGAGCGCCGTCACCAGGTCGCTGCGGGTGATCAGCCCCACGAACTCGCCGCCCTCCTCGACGATGAGCCGGCCGACGCCGGCCGACTGCATCTCCGTGACCGCGTCGATGGCCTCGGCGTCGACGTCGATGGTCGTCAGGTCCCGGCTCATGATCTCCTTGACGAGGAAGGCGTCGCGCTCGACCGGCTTGATCTCCTTGGCGTCCTCGAGGGTCACCAGCCCCACCAGCGACTCCGACTCGATCACCGGGTAGCCGGTGTGGCGCTGGCGGAACATGGTCTCGACCAGCTCGGCGACGCTCATCTCCGGGCCGACGGTGTCGACCTCGCGCACCGGCGTCATGACGTCCCGCACCGTGACGCCCTCGAAGGCGGCCTTCATCACCGTCTGCTGGGCCTCGCCGGAGGCGCCGATGTAGATGAAGAAGGCGATGCCGATCAGTACGATGTTGACCTGGAGCAGCCCGAACAGGCCGAGCAGGAGCGCGAACCCCTTGCCCACCTCGGCGGCGATCTTCGTCGCCCGGGCGTAGGGCCGGTTCCGGGCGAGCAGCGCCCGGAGCACCCGGCCGCCGTCCATCGGGAACGCCGGCAGGAGGTTGAATCCCGCCAGCGCGACGTTCATCAGCGCGAGGTAGCCGACCACGAACCGGAGCGCCGGCAGCCCGGTCGGGATGGCGATGAAGGCGACCCAGAACAGCCCGCCGAGGGCGACGCTCACGATGGGCCCGGCGATGGCGATCGCCAGCTCCTGGCGCCAGGCCTCGGGCATCTCCTTGAGCTTCGCGATGCCGCCGAAGAGCCAGAGCGTGATCGACTCGATGGGGTAGCCAAACCGCATCGCGACCAGCGAGTGGCCGAGCTCGTGGAGGACGACGCCGGCGAACAGCCCGACGGCGGCGGCGATCCCGAGCAGCCACGGCATGTTGCCCGCCGTCAGCGCGGCGACGTCCAGCGCCGGGGCGCCCAGCCGGCCCAGCTGGTCGGCCCAGAGCCCGACCTGCGAGCCGATGACCCAGGCGAACAGCGGGAGGACCAGCAGGAACGTCAGGTCGAGCTTCAGCGGGATGCCGAAGACCGAGCCGATCCGGAACTGGCGCATCACCGTGGCTCAGGGGGGCCGGCACATAAGGGGACGGACGCCCGGACGCCGGGAGGGTTTACCAACGGGAGGCCGTAGGTGGCCGCATGGCCGATCCCCACCCCCTCGTCAGAGGGGCCGACGAGATCGAGTACGAGCCCGTCGATGCCGCCGAGGGGCTTCGGAAGGGCGTCCTGATCGACGAGTCCGACGGCGCCCCGCACTTCGCCATCCGGCGGTTCACCCTCGCGCCCGGCGCCGAGGTCCCGCGGCACACCAACGCCGTCGAGCACGAGCAGTACGTCCTCGAGGGCGAGTACGTCGTCGGGCTGGGCGACGACGAGCACGTCGTCTCCGCCGGCGACTCGCTGCTCATCCCGGCCGGCACCGTCCACTGGTACCGCAACGAGGCCGAGGAGCCCGGCGCGTTCCTCTGTGCGGTGCCCAACGGCGACGACGCCATCGAGCTGGCGGGGTGAGCGTGCCCGACTACCGCACGGTGGCGGTCGACGAGCTGCCCGACGCGCCGAACCCGACCCGCCACAAGAAGGAGGTCGACGAGGCCGTCGGCGCGACGGCGTTCGGCTTCAACGTCTACGAGGCCGAGCCCGGCGAGCTCGTCCCCTGGGCCGCCCACCGTCATCCCGACCACGAGGAGCTGTTCTACGTGCTCGAGGGCGAGCTGGCCGTCGAGACGCCCGACGGCGAGTTCGCCGTGGGCGCCGGCGAGGCGTTCTTCGTCCCCGCGGACGCGCCGAACTCGGCGCGGGCCGCCGGCGAGGGGCGGACCCGCCTCGTCGCGGTGGGCGCCCCGAAGGACGCCGACGGCGCGGTCATCGAGGAGCCCTGCCCGGCCTGCGGCGAGCTGACGCGGTGGGAGAGCAGCCGCGACGGCGAGATCGTCGTGCTTCACTGTTCGGACTGCGGCGCCGAGACCCGGCGGTTCGGCGCCGGGCCCGACGGCTGAGCCCGAGCAAGCTTTTCATGGCGGCCCGCCGAACGCCCGACCATGGTCACGATCGCCGTCATCAGCGACTCGCATATCCCCGAGCGCGCCGACGGCATCCCCGCCGCGTTCCGCGAACGGATCGCGACGGCCGACCGCGTCGTCCACGCCGGCGACTTCACCGACCCGGCGGCGCTGGCGACCGTCCGCGAGCTCGCGGGCGACCGCCTGACGGCCGTCTACGGCAACATGGACCCCCGGAACCTCGATCTGCCGCCCGTCGAGACCTTCGAGGCCGGCGGCGTGGAGTTCGTCGTCACCCACGGCACCGGCGACCTCGAGACCTACGGGGCGCGGGTGGCCGGCGTCGTGCGCGAGGCGGCCGACGAGGCGGCCGTCGGCATCGCGGGGCACACCCACGAGGTGCTCGACGAGGTCGTCGACGGCGTCCGGCTGCTCAACCCCGGTAGCGTCACCGGCGCCGCGCCGGCCGAGCGGACGACGATGCTCGAGGTCGAGGCCGCGGGCGGCGCGATCGACGTGACGGTCCACGAGCTCTGAGGCCGAACCCCTCAAATAACCGGTCCGCCTAGCGGCGCCCGTGTCCGAGTCCGTCGGCCGGGTCGACACGCTGTTCCTCCACGCGGTCGGCGGCGACGTCCACGTCGTCGCCGTCCGGGACGGCGACCGGCGGCTCCACGCGATCCTCGAGCTCAAGGAGACCGACGCCGGGCCGCGCCCGGCCCGCTTTCGCGCCAAGCAGGGCACCGACGAGGAGCTCCGCCGGCCCGAGGAGTTCGTCGAGCTCGCCCGGCGGGCCGCCCGCGTCCGGATCTCCGAGCAGACGCCGCGCGCCGACCGCGAGGAGCTCCGGGCGCTGCTCGACGGCTACCAGCTCGAGGCGGCCGTCGTCCGGACCTGCCGGTACTGCGCCAACCGGGGGCGCTACGCCCCGGTCACGAGCGAGACCGCGGTACGCCACGGCGACGACCACATCTGCCCGGACTGCGCCCGCCGGGAGCTCGAGCGCGAGCTGGCCCGCCACGGCGAGCTCTCCGGGGCCGCGAAGGACCGCCTCGAGGAGCTCGTGCTCGAGGTCGGCGACCTCGACCGGGTGGCGAGCCTGCTGTCGGGCCAGCTCGACCCCGAGCTGACGAAGTTCGACGAGATGGGGGCGACCGTCGAGGACGTCGAGCCGGTCCCGGTCGACTCGCTCGATCTGCACCCGGAGCTCGCGGCGCTCCTCGAGGACCGCTTCGACGAGCTGCTGCCGGTCCAGAGCCTGGCCGTCGGCGCGGGGCTGCTCGAGGGGCGCGACCAGCTCGTCGTCAGCGCCACCGCGACCGGGAAGACGCTCGTCGGCGAGCTCGCGGGGCTCGACCGGGCGCTACGCGGGAAGGGGAAGCTGCTCTTCCTCGTGCCGCTGGTGGCGCTCGCGAACCAGAAGTACGGCGACTTCCGCGAGGAGTACGGCCACCTCGTCGACGTCACCATCCGGGTCGGCGCGAGCCGGATCCGTGGCGGCGGCGCGGCGTTCGACCCCGGAGCGGACGTCATCGTCGGCACCTACGAGGGCGTCGACCACGCGCTGCGCACCGGCCGGGACCTCGGCGACGTCGGCACCGTCGTCATCGACGAGGTGCACATGCTCGGCGAGGGCGAGCGGGGCCACCGCCTCGACGGGCTGATCTCCCGGCTCAAGCACTACACCGAGGCGCGCTCCCGCGAGCGGGCGGGCTACGACGGGGCCCAGTGGGTCTACCTCTCGGCGACCGTCGGCAACCCCGAGTACCTCGCCGAGGTGCTCGACGCGACCCTCATCGAGTTCGAGGAGCGCCCGGTGCCGATCGAGCGCCACGTGACGCTCGTCGAGGGCGGCCGGAAGGCCGAGGTCGCGAACAAGCTCGTCCGCCGGGAGTACGACCGCACCTCCTCGAAGGGCTACCGCGGCCAGACCATCGTCTTCACCAACAGCCGCCGGCGGTGTCACGAGCTCGCCCGCCAGCTCGACTACGACGCCGCGCCGTACCACGCCGGGCTCGACTACGGCAAGCGCCAGTCGGTCGAGGGCCGGTTCGCCGAGCAGGAGCTCGCCGCGGTCGTGACGACCGCCGCGCTGGCTGCCGGCGTCGACTTCCCGGCCTCGCAGGTCGTCTTCGACTCGCTCGCGATGGGGATCGAGTGGCTCTCGGTCCAGGAGTTCCACCAGATGCTCGGCCGCGCGGGCCGGCCGGACTACCACGACCGCGGCCAGGTCTGGCTGCTCGTCGAGCCCGACGGCGTCTACCACCACGGCATGGAGCGCACCGAGGACGAGGTGGCGTTCGCGCTGCTGAAGGGCGAGATGGAGCACGTGACCGCGGACGCCGGCGAGGACGCCGCCGTCGAGGAGACGCTCGCGAACCTCGTCGTCGCCGGCGCGGGCGCCAAGCGGCTCAACGACCGCATGCTCGGCGCCATCGACACCACCCACGCCGTCGGCAAGCTGCTCGAGTACGGCTTCATCGAGGGGCTCGAGCCGACGCCGCGGGGCCGCGCGGTGGCCCGGCACTTCCTCTCGCCGCCGGTCGCGTTCGCCCTCCTCGACGCCCTCGATCGCGGGACCGAGCCCTACGACCTCGTCGCCGAGCTGGAGCTCCGGGACGCGCAGTAAGTTTCACCGGCCAGGTGGGCTCACGCTGTCGGGATCTCCGGATGCGGCCCGGTGCTCGGGGCGACCGTCCCTACTCGGTCAACGGGAGGAAGATCCCGAACAGGAACGGGGAGACCGCGAACAGCAGGATGCCGATGACCTCCAGGTCGAAGAAGAGCGCGTCCTCCCAGGTCGGCGCGCCGGTCAACCAGGAGTGGATCGCCCACTCTCCGCCGGCGCCGATGAGGAACAGGGCCACCCCGATGGCTACGCCGCCCTTCGTCAACCGTGCGTAGTCCAGGTCGCCGTATCGGCCCATCTCGCTCGTGGTTCCTCGCTGTCGAGCATAACGGCTTCGTTCCGCCACCGTGTGACGAAAGAGCTATCTCGGCGTATCCGCACTCGACCGCCATGCGAGAGCTCCTCATCGACGCGGCTGCCGAGCTGTTCTCCTTCCTCGTGTTCACCCTGCTCGGCGGGGCCCTCGCCCTGGCCGGGGTGGCCTGGGAGAACTTCGGCATCTCGTCGCTGCTCACCGGCGAGACCGTCCTGGGCGTCTGGTTCGTCCTCGTGGGCAGCCTCGCGCTGTTCGTCGGGATCTACCTCATCGGGTACCGGGAGCTGCCCAAGCGGTACCGGGCAGTCCGGCGCCGGCTCGCCGGTTGACGGGCCGGTCGGAGGACAGGCTGGCGGCCGGACGCTCGAGGTCGACGGACGGACTGGAGCCGCGGAGGCAGCGCGTCGGTACACCAGCCGGCAGCGCGATCGCTGCTCGGCCATGAGGGACCCATCCCGACGACCGCAACCCCTACAACCACGAGCGGCGACTCCTGGGCCGTGACCGCGCCAGCCCCGAGCATCGGCGCCGGCCCCCTCGTCCCCCTCCAGGCCGGCCTGCCGTGGGGGCTGACGCCCGACATGCTCGTCGTGCTCGGCGTGATCGCGGTCGCGATGGTGCTGTTCACGGTGGAACGGGTACCGGTCGACCTCACCGCCATCCTCGTGATGGTGCTGCTCATCGTCCTCGAACCCTGGACGCGGATCTCCGTGGCCGAGGGCATCTCGGGGTTCTCGAACCCCGCGACGGTGACGGTGCTCGCGATGCTGATCCTCTCGGCGGGCGTCAGTAAGACCGGGATCGTCCAACAGCTGGGGAGCCGGCTCTCGGCCGTCGCCGGTGAGAGCTCGTTCCGACAGCTGGCCGCGACGGTGGGCGCGGCCGGCCCCTCCTCGGGGTTCATCAACAACACCCCCGTGGTCGCCATCCTCGTCCCGGTCGTCTCGGACCTCGCCCACCGCGGGGGGACCTCGCCGTCGAAGCTCCTGATGCCCCTCTCGTTCGCCTCGATGCTCGGCGGGACGCTCACCGTCATCGGCACCTCCTCGAACATCCTCGCCAGCGACATCAGCGGCCGCCTGCTCGGCCAGCCCATCTCGATGTTCGAGTTCGCCCACCTCGGGCTCATCGTGCTCGTGGTCGGGACCGCGTACCTGCTCACCATCGGGAACTGGCTGGTGCCCGAGCGGATCGCCCCGCGCGAGGAGTACGTCGAGGAGTACGAGCTCTCGGACTACCTCACCGACGTGGTCGTCCGGGAGGACTCCCCGCTCGTCGGCCGGACCGTCGCGGGGGCCCTCGAGGAGACCGGGCTCGACATCGACGTCGTCGAGGTCACCCGAGGCACGCGGACGTACGGCGAGCCGCTCGGCCGCCTCGTCATCGAGCCGGGCGACGTCTTCACCGTCCGGACCGACCGCCCGACGGTCCAGCAGCTCGTCGACCTGGAGGGCGTCGATCTGGGCAGCGCGGAGGTCCACGACGCGGACCTCGCGGCCGACGACGACCTCCAGCTGTTCGAGGTCGTCATCGCCTCGGGATCGAACCTGGCGGGCGAGACGCTCGACTCCGCGGCGTTCCGCCAGCGGTTCGAGGCGACCGTGCTCGCGTTCAAGAGCCACGGGGCGATCGTCCGGGACCGCCTCGACCGCCGGCCGCTGCGGGTCGGCGACACGCTGCTCGTCCAGGCGACCGAGGAGAACCTCGACCGCCTGTCCCAGACCCGAGACGTCATCGTGGCCCACGAGCCCAGCCAGCCGGAGTACCGCAGCGAGAAGATCCCCCACGCCGTGGCCATCATCGCGGGGGTCGTCCTGCTGCCCGCGCTGGGGCTGCTCCCGATCGTCGTGAGCGCGCTCGCGGGCGTCGTCGCGATGGCCGCGGCGGGGGTCCTCCGGCCCACCGAGCTGTACGAGTCGGTGGACTGGCACGTCATCTTCCTGCTGGCGGGCGTCATCCCGCTGGGCATCGCCCTCGAGCAGACGGGCGCAGCCACGCTGCTGGGGGAGTCGGTGGCCGCCAGCGCGGGCGTCCTGCCGGTCATCGGCGTGCTCTGGGTCGTCTACGCCGTCACCTCGCTGCTGACGAACGTCATCTCGAACAACGCCAGCGTCGTGCTGATGATCCCGGTGGCCGTCGAGGCCGCCCAGGGGATCGGCGCGAACCCCTTCGCGTTCGTGCTCGCGGCCATGTTCGCGGCCAGCACGGCGTTCATGACGCCCGTGGGGTACCAGACCAACCTGTTCGTCTACGGCGCCGGCGGCTACCGCTTCGCCGACTACTTCCGCGTCGGCGCGCCGCTCCAGCTCCTGCTGTCGGTTGTCACGGTGGTCGGCATCGCGATGTTCTGGCCGCTCTGATGCCAGGGGTGCTACAGCGGGAGCAGGACGAGCGGCTGGAAGAGCAGCCCGAGCTGGGCGAGGAGGATCACGAGGATCGCGCCCGGGAGGCCCGCGAGCGCCACGATGAGCACGACGACCGGCGTGACGGCGACCCCGAAGCCGAGCGCGTTCGCGACCAGCAACACGACCAGGCCGACGACGGCGTTGACCACCAGCGGCTTGACCGTCTTGATGACGCGGTGGACGCCGAAGAGGGCGGCCACGACGGCCGCGAGCAGCAGGAGCTCGAAGCCCGTCGCCATGCCCGAAAAGGGGCCGCGGCGAGGGATAGCCCTTCTGGCCGGGCCGACGCGAGCGAAACGCTTACCCCCGGATACAGGCTACGTTGGCGGGCGGGGCCGTGGGTTAGTCTGGTATACTTCGGGCCTTGGGTGCCCGTAACCCCGGTTCAAATCCGGGCGGCCCCATCCGCCGATGCCGAACCGTCGCTCGACAGCGACCGGCCATCGCGACACCGAATCGGTCCGCGACAGGCGCTCCGAGCAGCCGTTCTCGCCCTCGAGCGGTTCGGTCCCGCCGCAGCCACCGATTCCCAGCCGCCGATAACCGGCCTCCGGAGTGATGTGGCCTCGGGGACGTATCCCAGGGTGATGGCCACCCGCTCGACCTCGCGCCGCCGATATCTCCAGCTCGGTGCCGGCCTCGGAGCTGTTTTGACAGGCTGTCTCGGGATCGGTGACGATCCGCCGCCCACCACCGGGATCGAGGAGGGCTTCGAGGACGGCCTCTCGCCCTGGGAGCAAGGCGCCGACGTCCCCGAGGACCCGAACGACCCCGGCCACCCCGTCGCGTGGCGGATCAGCCGCTCGACGGCCCAGTCGGCCGCTGGCGGGGCGAGCCTCCGCCTCGCCCTCGACGGCAGCCAGGACGACGGGACGATCTGGGCGTACCGGCGCCTCCCGGTCACGCCCGGCCACGCCTACGAGATCAGCATGCGTGCCGAGGCCTGGAGCCCGTCTGAGAGCTTCAACACCATCGCCCACCTCGTGATGTACGCCGGGACCGAGCCGCCGACCGCCGAGGAGTCGTTTCCGTCGCCGGGCACGAACTCCTCGGGCGCCGGCGTGCAGCCAGCGGGCGGCCTCCGCGAACCCTTGAACCAGGTCGAGGGCTGGCGGCCGTACTCGTTCACCTGGCGGACGCCGCGGCTCGACACGGACGCCGTGATCGTGGCCGTCGGCATCTCGGCCGTCTGGGAGACCGGGATGACCTACTTCGTCGACGAGGTCCGGGCGACCGCCGTGCCCACCTAGCTCGACGGGCTCCCCTAGAACTCGAACCGGTCGACCGTCGCCCCGCACGCCTCGCAGGCGATCTCGATGGTCGCCGCGTCGCGGTCGACGTCGGGCGTCTGGACCGTCTGTTCGCTGCAGTCCGGACAGTCACGGACGTACTCGACCGCCTCCGAGTCCCGTGGCGCGCCGATGGCCAGCGCCCGGACGCGCTCCTCGCCCGCGTTCCGGCCGAGCTGGAGCTCCCCCGGCGCGAACCGGACGGCCTCGCCGGCCCCGACCTCGACGTCGCCGGCCTCGGTCCGGAACGTCGCCGTCCCCGCCTGCACGTAGAAGAGCTCCTCCTGGTCGGCGTGGCGGTGGTAGTCGAAGCCGAACGTCTCGCCGGGCGCGAGCTCGAAGTAGTTCAGCGCGACGTCGGTCGTGCCGAGCGGGCCCGAGAGCGGCCGGACCACGTCGGCGGGGCTGATCGTGGGCGGGTGCTCGACCGCCTCGATGGCGATCCGCTTCATCCGCGGCCCCGGTGGGCGGCCGGCGCGGTCACACGAGCGGGGTGCGGCGCGGGCGGCATAACGCCTCCGGGCGGGTGCGACCCCCGTTTCGTCTGGAGCGGTCGGGACCGACCGGCGCCCGTTCAGCGGGCATCGGCCGCGAGCGGGCGGCTCGCCCCCCGCAGCCGTCCGTCCACGACCTCTCGGAACCGTGAGACGTTGTCGGCCCTCAGGCAAACCCGCCGACGTCGTGGCGGAACACCCCTTCACTTCCAGTCCACTTGGCTAGAATAAATACATAAGACGGACCCATGAACGCCTGTCCAACTGTGGCCACCGTCGAGAACACGGAGCTCGTCGAGCGGTTCGACCAGTTCTACCGCAACTACTACCGGGACGCGATCGGCAAGCTGGCCCAACGCTACCCCAACGAGCAGCGCTCGCTGACGATCGACTGGACCGACCTCTACCGGTTCGACCAGGACCTGGCCGACGACTACGTCGCCCAGCCCGACCAGCTCCAGGAGTACGCCGAGGAGGCGCTCCGGCTCTACGACCTCCCGGTCGACGTCAGCCTGGGCCAGGCGCACGTCCGCGTCCAGAACCTCGACGCGATCACCGACATCCGCGCGATCCGGGCGCAGGACGTCAACAAGCTCGTCAGCGTCAGCGGCATCATCCGGAAGGCGACCGACGTCCGCCCGAAGGTCCAGGAGGCCGCCTTCGAGTGCCAGCGCTGTGGCACGCTGACCTACATCCCCCAGAGCGGCGCCTTCCAGGAGCCCTACGAGTGCCAGGGCTGTGAGCGCCAGGGCCCGTTCACCATCAACTACGACCAGTCGACGTTCGTCGACGCCCAGAAGCTCCGCGTCCAGGAGAGCCCCGAGGGGCTGCGGGGCGGCGAGACACCCCAGAGCATCGACGTCCACATCGAGGACGACCTCCCCGGGCGAGTTGCGCCGGGCGATCACGTCACGCTCACCGGCGTGCTCCGCATCGAGCAGCAGACCAACCAGAACCAGAAGTCCCGGATGTTCGACGTCCACATGGAGGGCCACTCGCTCGTTATCGACGACGAGGAGTTCGAGGACATGGACATCACCGACGAGGACAAGCGCGACATCGTCGAGCTCTCCCAGCGCGACGACGAGCTCTACGAGCTGTTCGCGAAGTCGGTCGCGCCCTCGATCTACGGGTTCGATGACGAGAAGCTCTCGATGACCTTCCAGCTGTTCGCGGGCGTCACCAAGCACCTCCCCGACGAGACCCGCATCCGCGGCGACCTGCACATCCTGCTCATCGGTGATCCGGGGACCGGGAAGTGCGTGAGCGGGGACACCCTGGTGACCCTCGGGGACGGGTCGGAGATCCCCATCCGGGAGCTCGTCGAGGCGAACCTCGAGAATCCGGTCCCCGTCGACGACGGTTGCTATGGCGATGTCGATTTCGAGGTCCCCTCGCTCGAGCTCGACGGGTCGATGTCTCAGAAGCGGGCGACGAAGGTGTGGAAACGCGAGGCCCCAGACCGCCTGTACCGGATCCGAACGGCGAGCGGTCGCGAGATCGAGGTCACGCCGTCTCATCCGCTGTACGTCCAGGCCGAGGGTCACCTCGCCGGCGTCAAGGCCGAGGACCTCAACGAGGGACAGTTCATCGCGACCCCACGACGGGTGCCGACGACGGGAGACGACACACTCGACGTCGACTTCCGGCGGTCCCGGGCGAACAACGCAGTCCGGTTCGACGCACCCGATAGGTGGACCCCGTCGCTGGCTCGACTCGTCGGATACGTCATCGCCGAAGGGACCGTCGTCATCCGCGACGACCACACGGGCGACGTCCGGGTCACGAACAACGACCGGGCCGTGCTGGACGACGTGGCGGCCGCGCTGGAAGGGCTGGGCCTCCCGTTCACCGAGGAACGACCGAAAGGGGACAAATCGGCCCGCCGCGTCCGGTGTAACGCGGGAGAGTTCGCCTCGTTCCTCGCGAACCTCGAGCCGGCCATGTTGGAACGTTCGGCCGAACAACGGGTGCCAGACGCCGTCATCCGATCGAGCCCGGCCATCAAGCGGGCGTTCCTGCGGGCCTACATCGAGGGCGAGGGCACGGTCTCCGGCAAACAGCGGGAGATCGCGGTGGGCTCGATGAGCCGAGAGCTCCTGAGGGGGGTCAAGTCGCTGCTCACCTCGTTGGGGATCGGGTCGTCGCTCGAAACCCGGGCGGGCGGCAGCTATCGGCTGCGGATCAGCGGGCCGGACTTCACCGATTACGTCACGGAGATCGGGTTCGTGACCGACCGGAAGTCACGGGCTGCCCGCGCCTTCGACGGCGTGGACGAGAACCCGAACCGCGATGTGGTCCCGAATATCGGGGACGAGCTCCACCGGGTGCGGTCAGCCCTCGGTCTCTCCCAGTTCGACTGCGGCCTCCCCCGGTCGAGCTACCAGCATTACGAGCGGGGCGATCGGAACCCGAGCCGTGCGTCCCTCCGGCGGGTGGTGGGAGCCTTCGAGAATCGCCTTGCGGAGCTCCGGACGCTCGGGGAGCGGCCGCCGGTGGACTGGGAAACCGTCAGAGACCAACGAGAAGCGGTGGGGCTGTCCCAGGCGAAACTCGGGCGAGAGCTCGGTGTCCGCCAGACCGAGGTGAGCCAATACGAGCGGGGCGTGATCACCGACGGCGGTCAAATCGAGGCCGCGAGTGCCGTTATCGGCGAACACGTGCAAGACGGATTATCGGTGACTGCCGCGGTCGACCGGCTCCGGCAGCTCGCCGAGAGCGACGTCCGGTGGGACCGCATCGAGTGGATCGAGACCGTCGAGCCCGAGGACGACTGGGTGTACGACCTCGAGGTCGAGGGCACGCACAACTACCTGACGAACGGCTTCGTCTCGCACAACTCACAGCTGCTCCAGTACATCCGCAATATCGCTCCGCGGTCGGTGTACACCTCAGGCAAAGGAAGCAGTAGCGCCGGCCTTACTGCTGCCGCGGTCAAGGACGACTTCGGCGACGGCCAGCAGTGGTCGCTCGAGGCCGGCGCGCTCGTGCTCGCGGACATGGGCATCGCGGCGGTCGACGAGCTCGACAAGATGCGCCCCGAGGACCGCTCGGCGATGCACCAGGCGCTCGAGCAGCAGGAGATCAGCATCTCCAAGGCCGGCATCAACGCGACGCTGAAGGCCCGCTGTGCGCTCCTCGGCGCGGCCAACCCGAAGTACGGCCGGTTCGACCAGTACGAGCCGATCGCCGAGCAGATCGACCTCGAGCCGGCGCTCATCTCGCGGTTCGACCTCATCTTCACCGTCACCGACGCGCCCGACGAGGAGCGCGACGGCGAGCTCGCCGACCACATCCTCCGGACGAACTACGCGGGCGAGCTCCAGACCCAGATGGACCAGCTCGCCTCGCCGACGGTGACCGACGAGGACGTCGCGGGCGCCGCCGAGACGGTGGTCCCGCCCATCGAGCCCGAGCTGTTCCGGAAGTACGTCGCCTACGCCAAGCGGAACGTCTTCCCCTCGATGACCGACGAGGCCCGCCAGGCCATCCGCGACTTCTACGTGAACCTCCGGGCGCGGGGCACCGGGGAGGACTCGCCGGTGCCGATCACGGCCCGGAAGCTCGAGGCGCTGGTCCGGCTCGCGGAGGCGTCGGCGCGGGTCCGGCTCTCGGACACCGTCGAGATCGAGGACGCCGAGCGGGTCATCGGCATCGTCCGGGGCAGCCTGAAGGACATCGGGGTCGACCCCGAGACGGGCCAGTTCGACGCCGACGTCATCGAGACGGGCACGTCGAAGACCCAGCGCGACCGCATCAAGAGCATCCGGGCGCTCATCAAGGAGATCGAGGGCGAGTACGACGAGGGCGCCCCGGTCGAGGAGGTCCTCAGCCGGGCCGCCGAGGCGGGCATCGACGAGTCGAAGGTCGAACACGAGATCGAGAAGCTCCGCCAGCGCGGCGAGGTCTACGAGCCCGCGACGGGGCACCTGCGGACCACGTAACGCCCCGGTCGACGTAGACCGCCAGCGCCGGAAACGGGAGCGGCGTCCAGCGGCGAAGCTCCATCGGGCCGGGGCTCGGCCCCGACGCGCATACCCGTACAGGACCGTTTCGAGCCGCCTCAGCCCCAGGTCCAGGCCGAATCGAGGGCGTACCGGTAGAGGCCGCTGACGCCGATGGCCAGCACGTTCGCCGCGAGGTAGAACACGCCGAGCACCGAGACGAGCCCCCAGAGCACGCCCAGCTGGATCGGGATGGCCGTCCCGCGGACGAGGTTCGTCCGGAGTAGCCCCTGGAGATACTCCCCCCGGGTGCGGTGGCGGGTCATCCGGAACGTCCAGGCGTTGTTCGCGAAGTACTGGAGGATGATCGTGGTCTCGATGGCGACGACGGCCGCGAGGAGGTACTGGAGCTCCCCCCACTCGACCAGCGCGCCGAGCAGCCCGGTCTGGACCGCGGCGGCCGCCGTCCCGACGACGACGAACCGCCGCAGCATCACCCGATGGGGCCCCTCGAGGAGGTCCCGCATGAACGTCCGCCCGGCCTCGACGGCGCGCCGGAGCATCACTTGTACCCGAGCGCCTCGAGCCGCTGGGCGAGCCCCTCGTCGTCGACGGCCGTCCCCGCATCTGGAGTTGCGCCGGCGGTCAGCCGCTCGGCGTGGTCGCGGGCCGCCGGCGCGAGCCGTTCGAGCGCCGAGACGGCGTCGCCCTCGAGGTCCCCGGAGAGGTCCACCTGCTGGGTCGGGTCGGAGGGCCGGTGGTAGAGCTCGCGCTGGCCCGACTCCGCGTACTCGATGTACGTCCAGTCGTCGTCGCGGGCGCTGACCAGCAGCTCGCCCTCGGCGAGCGACCGGGGGATCGGCTGCTGGGTGACCTCCTCGCCGCGGACGGCCACCGACACCACCGGGTCTTCGGACGGGGACTCGCCCTCGACAACGGCCGGCAGCAGGCTCTCGCCGGCCCACCCGTCGGGGGCGGGCACGTCCAGCAGGTCACAGATCGTCGGGGGGATGGCGTCGAGCCCGACGTGGGCGTCGACCGCCGAGCCCCGGACCCCCGGGACGTCGACGACGAACGGCACGTGGACGAGCTCGTCGTAGAGCTTCGGGTAGTGGGCGAGGTGGCCGTGCTCCATGAACTCCTCGCCGTGGTCGCCGGCGAGGACGACCGCCGTCTCGTCGCGGACGCCGGCGGCCTCGAGCGAGTCGAGCACGCGGCCGAGGCTCGCGTCGACCTGCCGGAGCGTGGCCCGGTAGAGCGTCCGCAGCCCCTCGAGCGTGCGCCCGCCGACGCCGCGGCCCAGCCCCGCCCGGACGTGGGCCGAGAGCATCCGGTGGGTGCCCAGCCGGGCGCCCGAGACCTCCCGGAGGTACCGCGGCGCGGGCACGTAGGGCGTGTGCGCGTCCATGTAGTGCAGCCAGAGGAAGAACGGCTCCTCGGCGGACTCGACGAACGCCGTCCCGCGCTCCTCGACGTCGACGAGCTTCGACACGTCGGCGAACGGGCGGTCGGTGGTCCGGCCGCGGGCCTGGGCGGCCAGCCGTCGGAACGGCGAGCGGGCGAGCGCGACCCACGACGAGACCGTCGGGTGCGTGGCGAGGAAGCGGCTCACGTAGCCGTCGGCGCCGGTGACGAACGAGTCGAACTCGTCGAAGCCGGCGTCGTAGCCCCAGTGCTCGGTGAGGAAGCCGTTGGCCGCGTTGAACCCCGCGGTGGCGAACCCGGCGTCGCTGAGCGTCTCCGCGAGGGTCGGGCCGCCCGTGACGCCGATCTCGCCGGTGTCGGCGAACGCCGGGCGGGACGCGAGGATGCTCGGGAACGAGAACGGCGTCCAGTTGCCGTGGGCGAACGCGCGGTCGAACCGGGCCCCCTCGGCCGCGAGACTCGACGCCTCGGGCATGTGGTCGCCGAGCGCGTCGGCTCGCCAGGAGTCGACGGTGACGAGCACGACGTTCTCGGTGCGGGCGGTCATGGGGGCCCGCCGGCGCCCCGGCCGTCCGGAGCTCGCCGTCGGTTACCCGGGCTTCGGGGCCCACGCATTCAACCTTTCCCGTTCAGCCCGCCGCCGTCCGTCGGGGCCCCGGCTCAGAGATCGAGCGCCTCGACGAGCTCCTCGTAGAGGTCGGGCTGGTGGGTCCGGAGGATCTCCACGTCCGTGCTCAGCGCCTCGATCTTGTCGCGGATCCGCGAGCGGATCTGGTAGACGTAGTTCCTCGACACCTCCGCCTCCTCGCGCAGGATCTCGCGCTCGCGGGCGGTGAGGAGGCCGCGGTGCTCGGGCATGGCCCGCGCTACGCGGCGCGAGGAGGTGAACATATGCCTATGTCGTAATACCCGGGAGGCGATCCGGCGGTCCGTGGCATGCCCGTCGGGTGCACGATCCGGCCCGTCGTGGCGGCCCGGGCCGGCCTCACTGCTCGAGCTCGACGTAGGTGGCCCGCAGCGTCACCGGCGTGACGTCGGCGACGTCGGCGGCCTCCTGCTGGGTGAGGGGGTAGCACCGGGCCTTCGCGGCGGCGTAGAGGCAGGCCGCGGCGACGCCCGCCGGGTGCCGGCCGGTGCCGATGCCCTCCTCGCGGACCCGCGCGGCGTACTCCCGGGCCTGCCGCTCGACGATCGGCGGCACGTCGAGCTCGCTCGCGAACCGGGGGAGGTACTCGCCGGGGTCGATCGGGCCGGTCGGGAGGCCGAGGTCCCGGTTCATGGCGTCGTAGGCCACCTGGAGCTCGGCGGGCGAGGCCCGGGCGACGGCGCCGAGCTCCTGCATCGTCCGCGAGAGCCCCGCGACCCGACAGGCGGCGTAGAGCGCGGCCGCCGCGAAGCCCTCGACCGACCGGCCCCGCAGCAGGTCCTCGCGCTGGGCGCGCTCGAAGATCAGACAGGCCTGGTCCCGGGTCGAGTCCGGCAGCGAGAGCGAGCCGACGATGCGGCGGATCTCCGTGAAGGCGTAGACGCGGTTGCGGTCCGCCTTCGAGCCGATCTTCGCGCGGTTGTGCTGGCGGCGCAGCCGGGCGAGCTGGCGGCGCTTGCGGCCCGAGAGCCGCCGGCCGCCCCGCCCGATCTCCGTCGAGAGCCCCCGGTCGTGACGGCTCGGCGTCAGCGGCGCGCCGGTCCGCTCGCGCGCGTCGGCCTCGAAGGGCCGCCACTCGGGCCCGCGGTCCAACCGGTCCTCCGCGACCACGAGCCCGCAGGCGCCGCAGACGGTCTCGCGGCCCTCCGCCCGCAGCTGGCCCTCGCACTCGGGGCAGGTGGTCGCCGGTGATGCCCGTGACATGCAGGGGCCGACTTGGCCGAGCTGCGATATAAAATTACGCCGAACTCGCTAGCGAAAATAATGTCGCTGGGGCGCCGTCGGTTCGGACGGCGGGGCGCCGCATCGAGCCGGTCTAGAGGCCCGGCTCACGGCCGCGGTCCCCGGAATCGTGTGCCTCAAGGCGGCCCCCGGCCTCCGCCGAGCCGTGACGGCGGACCGGCCGCGGCGCGAGTGGTCGCTCATCGGGATCGCGACGGCCTCGCGGTTCGGCAGCGGCATCCTCATGGGGACCGCCCTGGCGGTCTACATCGGCGAGATCGGCTCGCCGTTCGCGGTCAGCCTCGTGGCCTCGGCCTACTGGGTCGGCCTGATGGTGCTCTCGCCGGTCTGGGGCGCCGTCGCCGACGTCACCGGGCGCCGGCGGGCCGTGCTCGGCGTGACCGGGCTCGCGGCGACGCTGGCGGTCCTCCCGCTGGTCGCCGTCGACGGCATCTGGGCGCCGATCGGCTTCCGCGCGCTCTACGCCGCCTTCGCCGCCGGCTTCGGGCCGGTGATCCTCTCGATCGTCAGCGCGCGGGGCGGCGAGGCCGCCCGCGGGCGGTCGGTGGGCTTCTTCAACAGCACCCGGGCGGTCGGCTTCTCGGGCGGCCAGCTCACCGCCGGCGTGCTGCTCGGCCTGCTGGTCCCCGACCAGCTCTACCTCGTCATCGCCGGCCTGAGCCTCGTCTCGACGGTCGCCGTCGTGCTGCTGACCGACCCGACGCCGGCGGTCGAGGCCGAGCCGAGCCCCGGCGAGCTCGCCGCGGAGGTCAAGCGCCGGCTGCTCCCGGCCGCGGGCGAGCGCGGCCACCTGCTGACCAACGGCCTGCTCTGGCTCTACGTCGGGCTCGCGGTGCGGAACATGACCGTGCTGGGGACCACCGCGCTCGCGCCGCCGTACCTCGTGCAGGTCGTCGGCGTGTCCGAGGCCGTGATGGGCGGCATCCTGGCGACGAACCACGGGATCCAGATCGTCGCGATGCTCGCGCTGGGCGTCGTGGCCGACCGCGCCGGGCGCAAGCCCCTCATCGTCGCCGGGATGGCCGGCAGCGGCCTCTTCGCCCTGCTCGCCGCCGGGGCCACGCTGCCCGCGCCGGGGATCGGCCGGGTGCTCGTCGCGGGCGCCGCGTTCCTCGTCCTGGGGACGTCGTTCTCCGCGATGGCCACCGGCGCGGTCTCGTTCATCGGCGACGTCGCGCCGGCCGGTCGGGAGTCCGAGCTGATGGGCCTCCGCTCGACGTCGAAGGCCATCGGCGGCGTCGTCGGCCCGCCGCTGTTGGGCATCGCCGCGACCCTGGCCTCCTACGAGGCGGCGTTCGCCGTCGGGAGCCTGCTGGCGTTCGGCGCGGCGGTGCTCACGGCGGTGGCGCTGGTCGAGAGCCGGCCCGCGGCCGCCGGGTCGGCCCCGGCGGGCGACTGAGCCCGCTCAGCGCCGGTCGCGGATGGCCGCCGCGATCGCGTCGAGCTGCTCGTCGCCCAGCTCCGGGCGCCCGCCGATGGCCTCGTGGATGGGCCCGCCGCCGTCGCCGGCGGTCCGGGGGACGATGTGGGCGTGGACGTGGGGCACCTCCTGGCCCGCGGCGGGCCCGTCGTTGACCGCGACGGTGGCGCCGTCGGCCCCGGCGGCCGCCTGGACCGGCTCCAGCAGCTCGTGGACGGCCTCGAAGAGGGCGCCGGCTCCCACCCGGCTCAGATCCTCGAGCCGTTCGTGGTGCGTGGTCGGGACGACCAGCGTGTGGCCGGCGGTCAGCGGGTGGGCGTCCAGGAACGCCACGACGCCGTCGTCGCGGTAGACCTCGCGGCTCGGCGCGTCGCCCTCGATGATGCGACAGAACACACAGTCCATACCGGCGGATAGGCGCCGGCGCGGTTAAGCGGTTTCCCGCGGGGCCGAAGACAGCTTTTTGCCCGGCTCCGCCGAAGTCGGCCCATGTCGATCGAGTTCGAGCGGTCGGTCCAGACCGCCACGTTCCACAGCCCGCTCGCCGACTTCGAGTCGGTCGACGTCGGCGTCGAGGTCCGCGAGGACCCCCTGACCGGGCGACGGGCCCGGATCGTCAACGAGTCGTTCCTGCTCGAGGAGGAGCCCGACATCGAGTCGGTCGTGACCGACGACGAGGGCTGCTTCTTCTGTCCCGGCTCGGTCGAGGAGGTGACGCCGACCTACGAGGACTGGGTCGGGATGGACCGCGGACACGTCGGCGAGGCGACCTCCTTTCCGAACCTCAATCCCTACGGCGCGTACTCGAACGTGGTGGTGCTGACCGAGGACCACTACAAGCCGCTCGACGCCCTCGAGCGCGACGACTTCCGCGACGGCCTGGCCGCCGCGCTGGAGTACCTCAACCGGGTCGTCGACCACGTCGACGAGGCGCAGTACGCCTCGGTCAACATGAACTTCCTGCGCTCGGCCGGGAGCTCGATCATCCACCCCCACCTCCAGACGCTGGTGGACGACCTGGGGACGAACCGACAGCGGGCGCTGGCCGACGCGGCGCGCGACTACTACACCGAGTACGGCACCCGGTACTGGGACGACCTCCGGGACGTGGAGGCCGACGGCGAGCGCTGGCTCGGCTCGACCGGCTCGGTCGACTGGCTCGCCGCCTTCGCGCCCACGCACCACCGGCAAGTCCTCGGCGTGGCCGACACCGGGGGCGTGCCCGGCCCCGACGACGACGTCGTCGCTGACCTCGCCGAGGGGCTCGTGCACGTGCTCGGCCACTACGCCGACGCCGGGCTGAACGCCTTCAACTTCGCGTGGTACCTGGCCGAGGACGAGCCCGGCATGCGACCCGTCCTCGAGGTCGTCGCCCGGTCGGTGTTCGACGAGTACTACTGGAGCGACTCGCCCTTCTTCACCGTGCTCCACGACGAGGGCGTGGTCGACGTGCCGCCCGAGGACGTCGCGGCCGCGGCCGGGGAGCGGTTCTGATGCGGTTCGAGCTGCTCGACGGCGCGGTGGACATCGATCTCGGCTCCCTCGACGTCGGCGCCGACGCCCTGCGCGAGCAGCTCCGCGAGTACGCGGCTGGCGAGCGCCGGGCGTTCGAGGTCGGGGTCGACTTCCCCGACTCGTTCACCGGCCGGGTCATGGAGGCCATGGCGGCCATCCCGTACGGCGAGACCCGAACCTACGGCGAGCTGGCGGCCGAGCTCGACACCGCGCCGCGCGCGGTCGGCGGCGGCTGCGGCCGGAACCCGGTGCCGGTGGTCGTGCCGTGTCACCGGGTCCTTCGGAGCGACGGCGGGCTGGGCGGGTACTCGGCTGCCGGTGGCGTCGCGCTGAAGCGCCGGCTGCTCGACCACGAGGCCGGCGGCGCCTGACGCCCCTGCCGGGCCGAAATCAATCTTTAAGGCCCGCGAGCCGTTCGTTCCGGGCGAGATGACCCGGCCCGCCGGATCGGCGTGGTCGCCCGCGTCGAGCCCCGGCATCGGCCGGATCGCCATCATCGGGGCCCCCTAGGCCCCACCTCCTTCCCCACCCGTCACGATCCGCATCGCCCTCGAGGAGCGCCGCCCTCCCGGCGCACCCAGCCACCCCCACCATGCCAGACCAGCCAGCCACCGACCCGGACGCCCCCGCCGAGGAGCCGCGGGCGGCGTCCGGGCGAACCAGTCAGTCTTTAGCCGACCCCGATACAGGAACCGCCATGGACCGATTCGCCGCGCTCGACGACCGGTACGACCCCCAGGCCGTCGAGGAGCGGGTGTTCGCGCACTGGGACGAGGTCGACGCCTACGAGCGGACCCGCGAGCACCGGGCCGACGGCGAGCCGTACTTCTTCGTCGACGGCCCGCCGTACACCAGCGGCGCGGCCCACATGGGCCACGCCTGGAACAAGAGCCTGAAGGACCTCTACCTCCGGTACAAGTCGATGCGGGGCTACGACGTCGCCGACCGGCCGGGCTACGACATGCACGGCCTGCCGATCGAGACCCGCGTCGAGTCCGAGCTCGACTTCACGAACAAGAAGGACATCGAGGCCTACGGCGTCGACGAGTTCATCGAGGCGTGCCGGTCGTTCGCCCAGGAGAGCCTCGAGGGGCTCCAGTCGGACTTCCAGTCGTTCGGCGTCTGGATGGACTGGGAGAACCCCTACCGGACCGTCACGCCGGAGTACATGGAGGCGGCGTGGTGGGCGTTCCAGCGCGTCCACGAGCGCGGCCTCGTCGAGCGCGGCAAGCGGTCGATCGCCCAGTGCCCGCGGTGTGAGACCGCCATCGCGAAGAACGAGGTCGAGTACCACGAGGTCGAGGACCCCTCGATCTACGTGACGTTCCCGCTGGCCGATCGTGAGGGCTCGCTCGTCGCCTGGACGACGACGCCCTGGACGATCCCCGCGAACACGTTCATCGCGGTCGGCGAGGAGCTCGAGTACGCGGCGGTCCGTGCCGAACGTGATGGCGAGTCGACGGTGCTCTACGTCGAGGAGTCGCTGGTCGAGGAGGTGCTCAAGGCCGGCCGGTACGAGGAGTACGAGGTGCTGGAGACCGTCTCCGGCGGGGAGATGGTCGGCTGGGCGTACGAGCACCCGCTCGGCGACGTCGTCGACCACCCCGGCGGCGAGGGCGCCTTCCAGGTGTACACCGCCGACTACGTCGAGGCCGACCGCACCGGCCTCGTCCACTCGGCGCCCGGCCACGGCGAGGAGGACTTCCGCCGGGGCACCGAGCTCGGCCTCGAGCTGTTCTGCCCGGTCGGCGCCGACGGCGTCTACGACGACCGGGCGGGCCCGTACGCCGGCCAGTTCGTCCGCGACGCCAACCCCGACATCGTCGAGGACCTCCGCGAGCGGGGCCACCTGCTCGCCGACGAGACCTACGCCCACGACTACGGCCAGTGCTGGCGGTGTGACACCGACATCATCCAGATCGTCACCGACCAGTGGTTCATCAACGTCACCGAGGTCAAGGACGACCTGCTGGCGAACATCGAGGACTCCGAGTGGTACCCGTCGTGGGCGCGGGACAACCGGTTCCGCGACTTCGTCGAGGACGCCCCGGACTGGAACGTCTCCCGGCAGCGCTACTGGGGCATCCCGATCCCGATCTGGCTGCCGCCCGACTGGGACGGCGACATGGACGAGGCGCTCGTGGTCGGCACCCGCGAGGAGCTCGCCGAGCGGGTCGACCAGGACGTCGACCCCGACGAGGTCGACCTCCACAAGCCGACCGTCGACGGGCTCACCATCACCGAGGACGGGGTCACCTACGAGCGCGTCCCCGACGTGTTCGACGTCTGGTTGGACTCCTCGGTCGCGACCTGGGGGACGCTCGACTACCCCGGGGCGCCGGACAGCCAGGCGGCGTTCGACGAGCTCTGGCCGGCCGACCTCATCATCGAGGCCCACGACCAGACCCGCGGCTGGTTCTGGTCCCAGCTCGGCATGGGCACCGCCGCGCTCGGGAAGGTGCCCTACGAGCGGGTGATGATGCACGGCCACGCGCTGATGCCGGACGGCCGCGCGATGTCGAAGTCCCGGGAGATCACCATCGCCCCCCAGGAGGTGATGGACGAGCACGGCGCCGACCCGATGCGGCTGTTCCTGCTCTCGATCGCCGCGCGCGGCGACGACATGCGCGTCTCCTGGGAGGAGATCGCGGAGATGGAGCGCCGGCTCAACATCCTGTGGAACGCCGTGCGCTTCCCGCTGCCGTACATGGAGATGGACGGCTTCGACCCCGCCGACGCCGAGCCTCCGGCCGTCGAGGGCGACCTCGAGGTGCTCGACCGGTGGCTGCTCAGCCGGCTCGGGACGGTCGAGGCGACGGCCACCGAGGCGATGGACGAGTACGCCCACCACGAGGCGATCGAGGCGGTGCTCGACTTCGTCGTCGAGGACGTCTCGCGGTACTACATCCAGACGGTCCGCGAGCGGATGTGGGAGGAGGCCGACACGCCGAGCAAGCGGGCCGCCTACGCGACGCTCGCGACGGCGCTCCGCGAGGCCGTGGTCATGCTCGCGCCGTTCGCGCCGTTCGTCGCCGAGACGCTCTACGGCCGGCTCACGGGCGAGCAGGAACACCCCACCGTCCACATGGCCGACTGGCCGACCGCCGACCCCGACCTGGTCGACGAGGCGCTCGAGGCGAACGTCGACGTGATGCGGGCGGCCGAGGAGGCGGGCTCGAACGCCCGCCAGCAGGCCGGCCGGAAGCTCCGGTGGCCGATCGCCCGGGCCGTCGTCGACGCCGACGACGAGGCGGTGGTCGACGCGCTCGACGCCCACGGCGACCTCCTCGCCGAGCGGCTCAACGCCCGGGCGGTCGAGGTCGTCGAGCCCGGCGCGGACTGGGGCGCCCTCGGCTACTCCGCGAACGCCGACATGAGCGTCCTCGGGCCGGCCTTCGGCGACGAGGCCGGCGCGGTGATGGAGGCGCTGAACGCCGCCCGAGTCGACGAGGCCGACCTCGACGCCCTCGAGGCCGCGGTCGCCGCGGAGCTGGGCCGCGACGTCGAGCTGACCGACGCCATGGTCGAGTTCGTCGAGGCGCTCCCCGAGGACGTCGCGGGCGCCGACTTCGAGGGCGGCACCGTCTACGTCGACGCCGCGCTGACCGACGAGCTCGAGGCCGAGGGCTACGCCCGGGAGGTCATCCGGCGGGTCCAGGAGATGCGCAAGGAGCTCGACCTCGACGTCGAGCGGGCGATCCGGCTCGAGGTCGAGGTGTTCGACGAGCGGATCGGCCGGCTCGTCGCCGAGCACGAGGCGCTCATCGCCGAGGAGGTCCGGGCCGCGGAGCTCGGCGAGGTGGCCGACGGCCACGAGCAGGAGTGGGAGGTCGAGGGCGTCCGGCTGCGGCTCGCGGTCGAGCCGCTCGACGAGACCGTGGCGTAGTCAGCGGTCCTCGAACCCGCCGTCGGTCTGGTCGATGGCGTCGCGGAGCACCGCCCGGAAGTCCGCGTCGGTGAGCTCGCCCATCAGCTCGTCGAGCTCGGCGCGCTGGCCGTCGATCTCCGTCTGCAGCGACCGGAACTCCGGGCTGTCGGCCAGCTCCTCGGGGGCGTGCTGGGCGGAGAGCACGGCCCACTTCGAGACCGCCGCGAAGTGCTCGCGGAGCGCCGAGTCGTAGGCGCCGCGGGCGACGAGCGTCGCCACGGTGTCGCGCAGCCCGTCGCCGGTGACGGGCTTGACGAGGTAGTCGTCGAAGCCCATGTCGAGGATGTCGAACTCGGGCTCGACGGCGGTCACCATCGCGACCCAGCAGTCGAGCTCACGCTCGCGGATGCGCTCGAGCACCTCGTCGCCGTGGAGGTCGGGGATGCGCCGGTCGAGGAGCACGACGTCGACGGTGTCGTCCAGGGCCTCGAGCGCGGCCCCGCCGGTGTAGGCGACGACGACGTCGTAGTCGTCCTCGAGCCAGCGGGCGTAGAGGTCGGCGATCTCCCGCTCGTCGTCGACGACGAGCACGGTCGCGTCGGTCTGGGACATGCGATGGGGTCACCTCGGCGGTCCGTGGGGACCGTGACGGCGTGGTGGAGGTGGAACGTCTCGGCTCGAACACATAATTGTATGTGCTACTCCGCCCCGCCGGATCCGAGCGACGGGGTGGTGGTCGATCCGACGGCCCCGCGTCGGCCGCTCAGAGCGCGTCCGCCACGACGGGTGCGACCGAGACCGCGCTGGCGGTCCGGTCGAGCGTATCGGTGCCGTAGACGGCCTCGACGCCGGCCTGGGCGAGCCGGGTCCGGGCGTTCGCGGCGAGCACGGGGTGGACGCAGCCGACGAACACCCGGCCGACGCCCCGCTCGGCGAGGACCCCGATCGCCTCGCTCATCGTCGTCCCCGTGGCGATGATGTCGTCGACCACGACGACGTCCCGGCCCTCGACCGTCGCGTCGCTGGGGGCGATCTCGACGGCCTGGCTCGACACGCGCGTCTTCTCGAAGTGGTCGACCGCGCCGTCACCGTAGGCGTCGCGGACCGTCGACGCGATGCCCCGGGCGCTGGCGTCGGGCGCGAGGAACAGCGGGTCGGCGAGCCCGGCGGGCAGCGGCTCGGCGAGCACGCCGGCGGCGTCGAGCGCCTCGGCGGGCGGCTCGAAGTAGTCGACCACGCCGGGGGCGTGGGGGTTGACGACGAGCACCCGGTCCGCCCCGGTGCCGATCGAGCGGGCCATCGCGCGGGCGGAGACCGGGTGACCCGGCCCGAACGACTGGTCCTGGCGGGCGTAGCCCATGTAGCCCAGCACGGTCGTGACGTGCCCGGCGCCGGCCTCCCGGACGGCGTCCTGGAGCTGAAGCAGCTCCAGGTGGGCCGCGTCGGTGGCCGTCGAGGCGACCACGACGGCCTCGTCGGCGTCGAAGTCGGGGACGGCCGCGAGCAGCTCGCCGTCGGGGAAGCGCTCGGCCTCGACGGTGGCCAGCGGGCGGCCCGTCTCGGCGGCGAGCTCCGCGGCGAGGGACTGGACGGCCGACCCGCTGACGATCATAGGCGGCCCCACTCCGCGCGTCGTAAACCCGTTTTCGGTTGGGCGAGCGCGCGCTCAGCAGACGGCCGCGGCGACCACGCCCGACAGGCCGAGCGGGTGGCGGCGCCAGCCCGCCTCGCCGTCGACCAGCAGGTCCCCCGCCGCGGTGAGGAGGTAGGTGCGGGGGCCGTAGGCGGCCGCGACCACGGCGTCGTCGACCGGGAGCTCGAGGCGCTCCCAGCCGCCGTCGCGCCGGGCGTAGCAGCCGCCCGCGCCCGCGGCGTGGGCCCGGCCGTCGGGGGCCCCCGCGACCAGGTCGAAGGCGCCGTCGAGGGCGTCCAGCCAGCCGTTCCCGAGCTCGTAGAGCCCGTCGGCCGTCGCGACGAGCGGCATCCCGGCCGCCCGGCCGACGTCGCGCACCTCCGCCAGCCCGGCGGGTCGGAGCGCGCCGTCGACGAGCCGGAGGACGCCCTCGGCCGTGCCGACGAGCGCGCCGTCGAGGGCCGTCGCCGGGGCGGGAAGCTCGCCGATCGGGTCCCAGGATGCGTCGGCGTACCGCGCCAGCCGGCCGTCCGGCCCGGCGGCGAGGGGCTCGCCGTCGAGGAACGTGACCGCGGTCGACGGCCCGAATCCGATGCCCTCGAGCCGCTCGACGTCGGCGGGGTCGGCCAGGAGGACGTCCTCGTCGGTCGCCACGACGAGCCGGTCGTGGGGGTCGATCGCCCGCTCGAGGTCCGATGGCGCACAGTCCCGGGCCAGCCCGAACTCGCCGACCCGGCCGTCGGCGACGCGGACGGTCACCAGGCCGGACGCCGCCGCGACGACGAGCGTACGGTCGCCCGTCCGGCCGTCGTAGACCCGCTTCTCGGCGAGATCGTCCATGGCCCCACGCCGGAGCCCGCGCCCGAAAGCCGTTCCGGCGGGCCGCGGGGGAACCCGAGGAGTCAACCCCGCGGGAGTCCGAGGGCGCCCCATGGACGACCGGACGCTGACCGGCCTGCGGTTCGTCGCCAGCCAGCTGGCCTTCGTGGTCGGGCTGCTGCACGTGGGCCTCGGAGCCGTCAACTGGCTCCGGTGGGTCGGCGCTGGCTTCCTCGTGCCGCGCGACCTCCGGTGGCCGGTGTTCGTGGCGTCGGGGCTCGCGGTGCTCGTCGGGATCTACCGCTCCCGCGAGGCCGCCGACCGGCGGCCCTACTACGCCGCGGGGGTCGTCGCGATGCTCGGCTACGCCGTGGGCTACTTCGCCTGGCACCTGTCCGGCCACCGGCCGCTCCTGCTGCTCGGGCCCGGGGCCGCCACCGAGACCGTCACCGTCGGCTGGTTCCTCGACCACCTGTTCGCCGGCCCGGTCGAGACCGTCGCCGTGTTCGCCGAGCTGTTCGCGGCCGCCGCGCTGCTGGCGCTCCTGCTCGCCGACCGCCCCTCGAGGACGGCCGGCTGACCGGTGTCGGAACCACTTTGGCGGGCGGCGTCCAGGGCCCGAGCATGGAGGTGTTCGGCTCGAGCGGGACGCGGGGCGTCGCCAACGAGACCCTGACCCCGGAGTTCGTCGTCCGGGTCGCGAAGGCGGCCGCGACGACCTGGGGGGCCGACCGCGTCGCGCTCGGCCGCGACACCCGGCGGACCGGGCCGATGCTCGCCGACGCGGCGGCCGCCGGGCTGAACGCCATCGGGGCCGACGTCGACCGCCTCGGCGTGGTGCCCACGCCCGCGCTGCAGGCCTACTGCGCCGAGGAGGGCGTGCCGGGCGTGATGGTCACGGCGAGCCACAACCCGGCGCCGTACAACGGCATCAAGCTCGTCGGCGCGGACGGCATCGAGCTGGCCGTCGACGCCATGGAGCGCGTCGAGGACACGTTCCTCGCCGAGCGGTTCGAGTCGGTCACCTGGGAGGACGTCGGCCGGGGGCGGACGGTCGACGGCAGCCGCGAGCGCTACCGGGCGGGGCTGCTCGAGGCCGTCGACCGCGAGGCGATCGCCGACGCGGAGCTCACCGTCGCGCTCGACCCCGGCCACGGCGCCGGCGCGCTGACGAGCCCCGACTTCTTCCGCGAGCTGGGCTGTCGCGTCGTCACCGTCCACGCCCAGCCCGACGGGCGCTTCCCGGGGCGTGACCCGGAGCCCGTCGAGGCGAACCTCGCGGACCTGAAATCGCTGGTGACGGCGGCCGACGCCGACCTCGGGATCGCCCACGACGGCGACGCCGACCGCGCCATCTTCGTCGACGAGACGGGCACGTACGTCGAGGGGGACGCGGCGCTGGCCGCGCTCGCGGCCGACTGCCTCGACGACGGCGACGTGACGGTCTCGGCGGTGAACGTCTCCCAGCGGCTCGTCGACGCGGTCGAGGCCGCCGGCGCGACGCTCGAGCTCACGCCGATCGGGAGCACCCGCATCGTCACGCGCGTCCAGGAGCTGCTCGCCGCGGGCGAGTCGGTCCCGATCGCGGGCGAGGGCAACGGCGGCATCATCTTCCCGGACTACCGGCTGGCGCGCGACGGCGCCTACACCGCCGCCCGGTTCCTCGAGCGCTGTGCCGGGCGCCCCGCCAGCGAGCTCGTCGCGCCACACGCCGGCTACCACAACGTCCGCTACAACCTCGAGTACGACACGGAGGCCGAGCGGACCGCGCTCGTGCGGACGGCGCAGGGCTACGCCCGGGAGGCGGCGGCGGAGCTGACCACCATCGACGGCTACCGGCTGGACTACGGCGACGCCTGGGTGCTCGCCCGCCCCAGCGGGACCGAGCCGCTCGTGCGGATCTACGCCGAGGCCCGCGACCGCGAGCGGGCGCAGGCGCTCGCCGACGAGATGCGGACGGCGCTCCAGGACGCCGTCGACGGGGCGTAGCCGGCCGGCGGCTCAGCCGTCCTGGTGGCGCTCCAGCGCGTCGACCAGCCGGTCGCGCTCCTCGCGGAGGCCCTCGAGCTCGTCCTCGACGGCGCCCGACCGGAGCCGCTCGCGCTCGTCGTCGTCGAGTCGCTCCCGGGCGACGGCCGCCCGGCGGAGCCGCTCGTAGGCGCCGTCGCGGGTCAGGTCGCGCAGCTCGTGCAGCCGGGCGACGGGCGCCTCGGGCGCGAACCGGTCCACGACGGCGATGAGCTCTCTGGCGCGGAACCGGAGCTCGGCGGCGGCCGGCGGCGGCCAGTCGACGGTCAGCGGCTCGGCGCCCAGCCGGTCGAGGTAGCCCCGGTGGCTCGCCACGACCGCGCGGAAGCGGTCGGGGTCGTCGACGTAGTGGGCGAGCTTCGACGCCGAGAAGTCCGCCAGCTCCACCAGCCGCGGGACCGACTCCTCGCCGACGTCGGTCGTCCGCAGGTACTCGGCCAGGCGGTCGGGCGCGGGCTCGAGGGCCACCAGCGGGTAGTCGCCGGCCGCGTCGAGGAGGTCGAGCACCGCCCGGGCCGACGCCTCGCGCTGGAACGACCGGAACGCGTCGGCCACCGAGCGGTTGTAGCCCTCGATCGGCTCGCGGAGCGGCGCGAGGTCGGCCGCGAGGTCCGCGTCGGCGAACTCGAGCAGGGACTCGCGCTCGTCGATGGCCGCCTCGAGCTCGCGCCGGCGCCCGGCGACGGCGCGGCGGGCCTCCCGGAACCGCTCGCGAGCGGCCCTCCGCTCCTCGAGCAGCTCGACGCGCTCGGCCGCCGGCGCGAGCGTCTCCCGGGCGCGCTCCATGTCCGACTCGGAGAGCCGCCGCTTGTCCAGGAGGTCGCCGACCGCCTCGAACGCCTCCCGCTCGAGCAGGCCGTCGGGCAGCCGCTCGACCCGGCTGACCAGCTCGTCCTGGAAGTCGACGTAGGCCATGAACGTCTCCCGGCCCGAGCCCGTCGCCTTCCCGTCGTTCTCGTCGATGAACGCGAGGAACGACTCGTAGGCGTCCGCGAGCTCGCGGAGGTCGGCCTCGCCGGCCGTCTCGACCGCCTCCTCGGCACGCTCGAGCTCGTCGGCCGCGGCCTCGAGGCGCTCGATCAGGCCGGTGGTCTCGGCGGCGCTGGCGTCGGCCATGGGGCGGCTCAGCCGTAGACCTCGTCGGGGTCGAACACCCGCTCGCCGACGACCTCGCCGTCGAGCGTCCGGTGGAAGCACGAGCGGTAGCCGGTGTGGCAGGCGCCGCCCGCCTGGTCGACGAGGTAGAGCAGCGCGTCGCCGTCGCAGTCGACGCGGACCTCCTCGACGCGCTGGACGTGGCCGCTCGTCTCGCCCTTGTGCCAGAGCTCGTCGCGGCTGCGCGAGTAGTAGTGGGCGTCGCCGGTCTCGACCGTGCGGTCGACGGCCTCGGCGTCGGCGTAGGCGAGCATCAGCACCTCCCCGGTCTCGGCGTCCTGGGCGATCGCCGGCAGCAGGCCGGCCTCGTCGAAGGCGAGGTCGACGCCGTCGGTTGACATGGCCGCGGGTGGGGCCGGGGCGCGGATAGGCGTTTCGCGTCGGTGTCGGAACCGGTATGGGCCGGCTCCGCGAACCGCCGGCCGATGACCGTCACCGCCGTCCAGTACGGGGTCGGGCCGATCGGGAGCCGCATCGTGGAGGCCGCCCTCGACCGGGGCTACGAGCTCGTGGGCGCGGTCGACGTCGACCCGGCGAAGGTCGGCGAGGACCTCGGCGCGGTGGCCGGGCTCGACGAGGAGCTCGGCGTGACCGTGACCGACGACGCCGGGGCGGCGCTGGCCGCCGGGCCGGACGTCGTGCTGCACTCGACGGCCTCATCGATCGCCGCGGTCGAGGAGCAGCTCGTGGCGGCGATGGCCGCCGGCGCGGACGTCGTGTCGACCACCGAGGAGCTGTCCTACCCCTGGCGGGCCCACCCCGACGCCGCGGGGCGGCTCGACGACGCGGCGGCCGAGCACGGCGCCACGTGCCTCGGGACCGGCATCAACCCGGGCTTCGCGATGGACGCCCTGCCGGCGGTGGCGACGGCGCCCTGCCGGTCGGTCGAGTCGGTGCGGGTCGAGCGCGTCCAGGACGCGGGGACCCGCCGGGGGCCGCTCCAGCGGAAGGTCGGCGCCGGGCTGTCGCTCGAGGCGTGGGAGGCCGAGGTCGCGGCCGACGCCGGACACGTCGGGCTGCCCGAGTCGGTCGCCATGCTCGCCGCCGGCCTCGGCTGGGAGCTCGACGACGTGGCCGAAACGATGGAACCCGTCGTCGCCGACGGCCGGACCGAGACCGACCACGTTGTCGTCGAGCCGGGCGAGGCCGCGGGCATCCACCAGGTGGCGACGGGCGTCGTGGCCGGCGAGCCGGCCATCGAACTCGACCTCCGGCTCTACGTCGGCGCGCCCGAGTCCCGCGACGCGGTGTCCGTACGAGGGGACCCGGACGTCGAGCTCGCGGTCGAGGGCGGCCTCCACGGCGACGTGACCACGCCGGCGGTCGTCCTCAACAGCGTGCCGCGGGTCCGCGAGGCCGCGCCGGGGCTGGCGACGATGCTCGACCTGGCGACGCCGCGGTTCACGGCGTAGTCAGGCGAAGCCTATCAGCAACCCGATGATCCACGAGGAGGATAAGGGGAGGTTTCGCATCTAATCGGTGCAGAGAGCATCAACCGGATGAGTGATCACGATTTTCGCTTCACGATGACGGAAAATGCCATGCAGGCCGTTCGTTTCTAAAGCGGCCCATGTCATCGGGATATCCTCACCGACGACTGGGAGAACGAAGGAGTGGGTGTCTCTCTGATCAAAACCGGCGGCGAAATCGAGAGGTACTACACGCGGTTCTTCTACTATGCTAGAATCCCCCGACCCTGTGCTGATCGGGTCAAAACGGAACTTTGGCGGCTGCGCTCAGGACTACTCGGACGGTTTACTTGGCCGTTCACAACGTCTTTGGAGGTGTTGGGGACGCGTTCAACTCGTACCATTCCTTAAATGACGGGGCGACGAACTAAGTGATATGCCGGGGGTCAGAACGTGGGTCGGTGACGCCATCCAAGAGGGTGGCGTCACCAAGTGGCTCACTGGCCTCCTCATTAAAGGCGTGTCAGAGGTGATTGCAGCAGTCACCCTCGGCTACCTATTCAAGGAGATTATCTTTCTAGTGTTCCCCGTATCATCAATCGAGCTATACGTCGGGTCAGCGGGTGAGCCGCTAGTCTGGCTCACGTTAACCGCTACGCTCGCCTATACCGTGACCCGTTGCACGTTCGACACACCCTCAGAGCCCGACCCATGATTCCCTAAGATCAGTGGCCGCCTGTCGGGGGACTGACGTCGGCCGCCGATTGATCGCACTAACGATTGCCATTACTGCCAGTCCGACAAGCGCACCCATGCTAGCGACGTTCCAGCCTGTCCAGCGGCCGATGTAGGCGTCCAGGACAGGGTACAAAAGAGCCAGAGCCACGGCAGCAGCTCCGAGCCCGAGGTCATTCGCAATGTATGTGCTCACGACGCCGGTCAAACCGACCAGCAGGCTCAGGCCGAACACCAGCAGCACCATGAGTGAACTCACATAAATCCACTTTCCGACAGTGTCTAGCTCAACAAGGTGATCGACGAACTCTTGGAACTGCTCGGTCTCAGCTTCGTTCAGTCTGGCGCCGAGCATCGAGAGCACCACGCCCGAAATCGACAGGTAAAGGAACGGCTCGCTGGCCGGATAAACCGACGGCACTAGTCCCCAGGCCGGTGAACTTGCGACGGTAACCAAGAGTCCCCAGATGAAGATGCCGCCGATGAAGTGAACAAATAGACCCGCGACCCACCTTGGAACACCCTCCAGGCGGCGCCCTGAGTCTACAGTCGACATCGTGGGCAGTACTACGCCGGCTTACTACTATACCTTACGCCCGTGTTCTCGGGATACGATGATCGTCTGAACCGACCGCTTGCGCTCATATTTTAAGATAGTTCACCTATAGTTTGCAACGCCAGACTACCGCTGCAGGCTGCCTGGCTAATTTCTCCACAGAGACGGGTTTGAGTCGGCAGCTCAGGCGAATCCGACGGCCCGCATGAGCGCGAAGAGGACGTCGCCGTAGCCCAGCCCGACCAGCAGCCCGAGGTACAGCGGGACGAGGTAGGGCAGGCCGGGCGAGACCCAGACCCGCTCCCGACGGCTCAGCAGCTCGAGGCCGCCGCGGAGCTGGCGGGGCGTCGTGCCGTAGGCGCTCCCGACGGCGGCGAGGAACTCCTCGGCGGCCCAGGGGTCCGCGTACGACCAGTCGTCGCCGAACTCGAACGGGTCGGCGTCCGGTTCCGGGCGGTCGGCGGGCGCGTCCGGCTCGAGCTGCTCGTCGGGGTCGAGCCGGCCGTCGGTGGGCTCGCCACGGTCCTCGGGAACGGTCGCCGGGTCGCGCAGCTCGGCGGGCCGCTCGAGGACCTCCGTCAGCGACGCGCGCCGCCACCGGAGGTACATCCGGAGCGCGTCGAGGTCGAGCCCCCGGAGCGTCCGGCCCTCGGGCGTCTCGGCGAGCCGGCCGTGGGTCGCCGGCAGCGCCGTCCAGGGCACGCGTCGCGCCCGGAGGCTCGCGGGCGAGAGCTCGCCGTCGGCGAGGTTCCGGACCAGCAGCGCGACCGGATAGAGCAGCCCGAGGAGGGCGCCGTTCGTCACCGCCGTCAGCGAGAAGACCCCGAGCGGGGGACGGACGAGCGGCAGGGTGAGCCCGCCGAGCGTGTAGAGCGGGTAGGTCGGGAACAGCACGCCGAGGGCGACGAACGCCTTGGCGTCGGCGCCGCCGACGAGGCCGAGCCGGTGGAAGACGAGCCCGAGGGGGACGAGGACGCCGACGCTGACGCCCGCCCGGAGCAGGAACAGCTGCCCGGCGGGGGCCGGGCGGCCCACGGCCTGCCAGCCCTCCCAGGCCAGGAGGGCGAGGCCGAGGGCGATCAGCGGCCACCAGAGCCGCGAGGGGACCCGCCGGGTGCGATGGTCCCGCCACGCCGCCCAGCCCAGCAGCGGCACGGCTACCAGGCGCAGGAGGTCCGGCACCGTCGCGAGGGGCTCGACCACGGCCGGGCGTCACGGGGGCGGGGATTAACGGTTGCGGGCGGGGCCGACGCCGGCGGCTACGTCCGCCCCATCGAACCGGGGTCGAACGCCGCCCCGTGGCGGGCGTACCGGACGAGGAAGTAGCTGCTCATGAGCGCGACCGCGCCGAGCGACCAGAGCACCTCCTGGGTGCCGAGCCCGACCACCGCCAGCGCGACGACCGTGAACGCGACGACGGCCAGCGCGACGCCCGCCGGCGCGCGGAACGGCGGCGTCAGCTCCGTGCGGTAGAACCGCAGCCCGAGGAAGGCGAGGATGTTGATGGCGTAGGGCAGCGCCGTCCCGACCAGCGCGGCGACGATCTCGAGCGCGTAGAAGTACCGCGGCACGAGCGCGAGCCCCGTCGCGGCGGCCGAGAGCGCCACCAGGGCGACCCAGGGCACGTCGAACCGGTCGTGCACCCGGGCGAAGGCCGAGGGGAGCACGCCGCTGCGGCCCATCGCGAGCACCACTCGGCTCGCGCTCATCGTGCCGACGAGCATCGTCGTGAAGATGGCCACCACCGCCGCGGCGGGGAGGACGTACCGGCCGAACAGCGGCAGGCCGACCTCCGCGGCGGCGACGCCGAGGGGCGCCTGGAGCAGGCGCGAGCCGGTCTCGAACCGCTCGGGCGCGACCACGACGTGCAGCGCGGCGAGGACGCCGGTGTAGAGCAGCGTCGTCAGGCCGATCGAGATGAGGATGGCGCGGGGCACGGTCCGCTCGGGGTCCCGGATCTCCTCGATGGCCGACGGGATCGCCGTCCAGGCCCCGTAGCCGGTCATCGCGAGGCCCATCGCCGCGAAGAAGGCCCCGCCGCGGAGCGGGCCGCCCACGCGGAGGTTCGTCGGCTCGGCGTTCGCGAGCCCGGCGGCGACGAACACGAGCAGCGCCGCCAGCAGGAACGCGGCCAGCAGGAGGTTCGTCCGGTTGGTCAGCTGGACGCCGACGAGGTTCACCCCGAGGCTGAGGGCGATGGCGACGACGGCGATGGGGACGGTGTAGGCGCCCGCCGCGGGGAACATGATCGAGAGGTAGGTCGCGAGCGCGAGCGCCGAGATCGTGATCGCGAACGTCCAGCCGAAGGCGTAGCAGACGCCCTCGAGGTAGCTCGCGAACTGTCGGACTTGCGGCCACGGCCCGAGCGTCTCGTTGGGGTAGACGGCGGGCCCGCCGGCCTTCGGGAACGCCATCGCGAGCTCGGCGTACAGCGTGCCGACGATGAGCATCAGCACGCCGACCCCGAACCAGGCGGCGATCGCCGCCGCGCCGACCTGCCGGCCGGTGGCGCCGGGGAAGAAGAAGACGGCCGAGCCGACCATCCCGCCGACGCTGAACAGCACGCTGTCGAGCAGGCCCAGCTCCCGCCGTAGCTCGCCGGTCCCGGCCCCGTCAGTCATCCTCCGAGGGTCGCGCGGGGACCCATTTGAACGTACCGGAGCTCGGACGCATCACGGTATCGTGATGGGCGGGCCGAGGGGCTCAACCGGTGCCGAAGCGCCGCCAGACCCGCCGCCACCGATACCTTCAACATCCGTTTGGCCGAGCCTACACCCAGCCGTGGCGAGGGCTATCAAGCCCCACGCCCGGGCCCGGGCGTGGCCCGTCCCCTCGCCGCCACCCGAACCATGAAGCGCCCACTCCTGGCCACCGACTACCTGGACCGCGCGGTCGAGCTCTACGCCGACGACGTCGGGGTGATCGCCGACGACGGCACCGAGTACACCTACGCCGAGTTCGGCGAGCGGATCGACCGGCTGTCGAACGCCCTGCGAGCCCGCGGCGTCGGCCATGGCGACCGCGTCGCCGTGCTCTCGCCGAACAGCCACTACTTCATGGAGACGCTGTACGCGACGATGCAGCTCGGCGCGCTGTTCGTGCCGCTGAACTTCCGGCTCAACGCCCGCGAGTACGACTACCTGCTGAACGACGCGGACCCGACGGTGCTCGTGGCCGACCACGAGCACGCCGGCAAGGTCGACGCGGTCCGTGACGCCGTCGACGTCGCCGAGTACGTCGGCTACGAGGCCGACCGCATCGAGGGCGACGGCTGGGACGACTACGAGGCGGTGCTCGCCGACGCCTCGCCCGAGCCGCCCGACCGGCCGGACATCAGCGAGGACGACGACGCGACCATCCTCTACACCTCGGGGACGACCGGCGACCCGAAGGGCGTGGTCCACACCCACCGCATCCAGCACTACCACGCGCTGGTCCACGCCCACCACGTCGAGTTCGAGGACGACGACACGATCCTCTGGACCTCCCCGATGTTCCACATCAACGGCTGGGGCCACATCTACGGCCTGACCGGCATCGGCGGCACGCACGTCGTCCTGCGGGACTTCACGCCCGCGGCCGTGTTCGACCGGATCGCCGAGTACGACGTCTCGTTCCTCGGCGGCGCGCCCACGGTCCTGAACATGCTGCTCGACTACCACGCCGAGGCCGACGTCCCCTCGACCGGCGAGAAGCCCGTCCGGGTGGAGACCGCCGCGAGCCCGCCGCCGAAGCAGACCATCAAGCGGACCGAGGAGGAGCTCGGCTGGCGCATCATCCACGCCTACGGCCTCACCGAGACGGGGCCGCTCATCACGACCAGCAACTCCCGCCGGCGGATGGCAGCGGGCGACAAGTACGACATCATCAACAAGCCCGGCTTCGCGACGCTCAACACCGAGATCCGCGTCGTCGACGAGGACGGCGAGGACGTCCCGCTCGACGACGAGTCGATGGGCGAGGTCGTCGCCCGGGGCAACCAGGTGCTCGACCGCTACTGGAACAAGCCCGAGGAGACCGAGCGGGCGTTCAACGACCGGGTCGAGGGCTGGTTCCACACCGGCGACATCGCCACGATGGACGGGAACAAGATGATCACGCTCGTCGACCGGAAGAAGGACGTCATCATCTCCGGCGGCGAGAACATCTCCTCGATCGAGGTCCAGGACGTGCTCTACGAGCACCCGGACGTCCAGACGGCGGCCGTCATCGGCGTGCCCCACGAGAAGTGGGGCGAGACGCCCCGGGCGCTGATCGTGGCCCACGAGGGGACCGAGCCGACCGAGGAGGCGATCATCGAGTTCTGCCGGGAGCGACTGGCCCACTACAAGTGCCCGACGAGCGTCGAGTTCCGCGACACGCTGCCCCAGACGGCGACGGGGAAGGTCCAGAAGTACGAGCTCCGCGAGCCCTACTGGGACGACGAGGGGCGCAACGTCGGCTGAGCGCTCACGGCGTGCGGTCGACGAACGCCACGATCTCGTCGGCGACGGCCGGCCCGGCATCCTCCTGCAGGAAGTGGCCGGCGCCCTCGATCCAGGTATCGGGCTGGTCGCCCGCCGTCGGGATGAGCTCGCGGAGCCCGTCCCGGGCCGGCCCGGTGATCGGGTCGCTGTCGGAGAACAGCACGAACGCGGGCTTCTCCCAGGAGGCGAGGGTCTCGCGGGCGGCCCCCACGAGCTCGTGGCCGTCCCCGCCGTCGGCCCGCGGGACGAGGTCCGGCCACGCATAGGCGCCGGCCTTCGACGCCTCGTCGTCGAACGGGGCGTCGTAGGCGGCCCTGATGTCGTCGGAGAGCGACGACGTGCAGCCGGCGTCCACGAGCCGGCCGATCTGGAGCTCGTCGGCCGACTCGACGAACTCGTGGAACGCGTGCCACTCCGGCGGCATCGTCTGGGTCCCCGACGGGACGTCGGTGTTCATCGGGACGAGCCGGGCGAACCGCTCGGCGTGGTTCGCGGCGGCGGTCAGCCCGAGCAGTCCGCCCCAGTCCTGACAGACGAGCGTGACCCCGGTCAGGTCGAGGTCCTCGATGAAGGTCACCAGCGCGTCGTACTGCAGCCGGAAGCTGTACGCCCCGCGCTCGGTGTACTTGTCCGACCGCCCGAAGCCGATGAAGTCGGGGACGACGACCCGGCCCCGCTCGGCCAGGCGGTCGACCATCCGGCGGTAGAGGAAGCCCCACGTCGGCTCGCCGTGCAGACAGAGGAACGTCTCGTCGCCGTCCCCGGGGACGTCGACGTAGGCCATGTCGGGCTCGCCGACCGAGACGGAGTCGGCGGGGTAGTCGTACCCGGGCAGGCCATCGAAGCGGTCCTCGGGGGTCGAGACGAGCGCCATCACTCCCCGAGGAGGGCGGCCAGCGCCAAAAGTCTCGGCTCGCCGGCTACCCCTCGGCCGGGACGAACCGGAACCAGACCCGGTCGTGGTCCGCGGGCCCCTCGACGTCGACGATCCGGAGCTCGACCGGGTCGCCGATCGCGAGCTCCTCCGACGTCGCCCCGTCGATCCGCGCCGACAGCCGCACCTCGCCGAGGTCGACGATGCCGATGGTGAACGGGACGTCGTCCTCCATGCCCAGCGGCGCGCCGGCGCGCACCTCCGAGAAGGCGAACAGCTCGCCCCGCTCGGGGAGGCCGACGTACTCGAGGTCGTCGCCGAGGCACTCCGGGCAGACGATCCGCGGCGGGAAGTGGACGGCGTCGCAGTCCGCACAGCGCGTCGTCGTGAGCTCGCCGTCGCGGAGGTGCTCGTAGAACTCGTGGATGCCCGTGTCCTCGGGCGTCTGGTAGTCGTAGAAGTCCAGCAGGCGCGGCAGTTCGACCCGGTCGGGGAGGGTCACCCGCTCGCGGTCGTCGCTCATCGGGGCACCCCCCGCTGGAACGTCATGACGCTGTGGACCGACGCGCTCCCCGAGAGGTTGTGGGTGAGCCCGACGTCGGGGTCGGGCACCCGGCGGCGCTTCGGGACGTCGCCGCGGAACTGGTCGACGATCTCGACCGCCTGGGAGACGCCGGTCGCCCCGAGCGGGTGGCCCATGCCGAGCAGGCCGCCCCGGGGGTTCACCGCGATGTCGCCGTCGAGGGCGCTGCGGCCCTCCTCGACGAACCGGCCGCCCTCGCCCTTCTCGACCCAGCCGAGGTCCTCGTACTCGATGATCTCCGAGATGGAGAAGCAGTCGTGGACCTCCGCGACGTCGATCTCCTCGACGGGGTCCTCGATGCCGGCCTGCTCGTAGGCGTTCTCGGCGGCGACCGTCGCCTGGGGCCACGCCGAGAACGACGGGAGGTTGTTGATGGAGTTCCCCGAGAGCGAGCTCTGGCCGCTGCCGGTGATCCAGGCGACCTCGTCCGGGTCGGCCACCTCGCGGGCCTTCTCCTCGCTCATCACGATGGCGCCCGCGGCGCCGTCGGTGATGCCCGAGCAGTCGAAGAGGCAGAGCGGCGGCGAGAGCGGGAACGAGTCCATGACGTCGTCGACGTCGACCTCCTTCTGGAACTGGGCGTGCTCGTTGTGCGCCGCGTGGGACTTGTTCTTCGCCGACACCATCGCGAGCTGCTCGCGGGTGGTGCCGTACTCGTGCATGTGGCGCTGGGCGATCATCGCGAAGTACGGCGGCGCGTTGAAGCCGTTGACGCCGTCGAACTCCCGGTCCATCACGTTCGTCATGCTCGACTGGGCCTCGGCCATGTGACCGCGGAGGTTCATCTTCTCGACGCCGAGCACGAGCGCGACGTCGAGCTGGCCGGCCGCGATGGCGAGCCAGGCGTACCGGAGCGCGGCCTGCCCGCTGGCGCAGGCGAGCTCGGTCCGCGCGATCATCTTCGTGACGTCGATGCCCAGCAGCTCGGCGACCATCGGCGCGACGTGGCTCTGGAAGGCGAACCGCTCGGGCTGGACGGCGCCGACGAACAGCCCCTCGACGTCGGCGGGCTCGACGCCCGGGACGGCGTCGAACGTGGCCTTGCCCGCCTCCTGGGCGAGGTCCTTCCAGGTGGCCTCGCGGGTCCCCCACCGCGTGTGCCCCCCGCCGACGACCGCGGCGTTGCGGGGCATCAGGTCCCCCGGAACGCCGGCTCGCGGTCCTCGTGGAACGCCTGGACGCCCTCGACCATGTCGTCGGTGCCCATCAGGAGCGCGAACGCCTTCTTCTCGTACTCGAGGCCGGTGTCGAGCGGCGCGTCCTGGCCCTCGTGGACCACCTGCTTGGCGAGCTTCAGCGCGATCGGCGGGCCCGCCGCGATGTCGTCGACGAACTCGGCCACCGTGTCGTCGAGCGCCTCGGCCGGCACGGCGCGGTTGACGATCCCCCACTCGGCCGCCCGCTCGCCGGAGAACTGCTCGCCGCGGAAGAGCAGCTCCTTGGTCCGCATCTCGCCGACGAGCCGGACGAGCCGCTGGGTGGCCCCGCCGCCGGGGATGAGCCCGAGGTCGATCTCCGGCGTGCCGAACCGGGCGTTCTCGGTGGCGATCCGGAGGTCACACGCCAGGGCGAGCTCGAAGCCCGCGCCCAGGCAGAAGCCGTCGATCTTCGCGATCGTCGGCCGGTCGAACTCGGCGACGGTCTCGAACACCCGGTCGGTGTCCATCATCTCCGCCGGCTCCATGGTGGTGAACGCGGTGACGTCGGCGCCCGCGCTGAACGCCCGGTCGCCCGCGCCCTCGAACACCACGCAGGCGACGTCGTCGACGTCGACCGACCGCAGCAGCCGGTCGATCTCGTCGAACATGTCCATGCTGAGCGCGTTGAGGCGCTCCTGGCGGTCGAGCGTGACCGTCAGGACGCCCTCGTCGAGCTCGTGGTCGAGGTAGAAGTACGGCGGGTCCGCGTAGTCGTAGAAGCCCCGCCCGGCGCCCTCGCCGGTGTGGCCGGCCTCGACGAGTTCGACGAGGTGGTCCGCCGGCTCGTAGCGGTCGGCGCCGGTCGCCTCGTGGAGCTCGCGGAGCTTCGCGAGGACGCGGTCGAGGCCGAGCTTGTCGCCCGTCCGACAGGTCCCCTCCGGGAACCGCCCCCCGAGGCGCAGCCCCAGGTCGATCGCCTCGGGCGTGGCGACGTCGTCGCCGACCAGCCGCGCGGCCTCGTTGACCATCCGGGCCTCGACCCGGAGGGTGTCGAAGCCCTCGCCGTCGCCGGGCTCGTAGTCCGGGCCCGGGCCGCCCTCGTACTCGTAGAACCCCCGGCCGGACTTCCGGCCGAGCTCGCCGGCCTCGACCTTCGCCGCGACCGGCTCGGGCACGGGCTGGCCGGCCTCGTCGCGGAAGTGGTAGGCGATGTCGATGCCGCCGAAGTCGTTGAGCTCGAACGGCCCCATCGGGTAGCCCCGCCGGTAGACCATCGCCGCGTCGGCGCCCTGCACGGTCGCCTCGTCCTCGCCCAGCATGAACGCCGCCTCGTCCATGAACGGCACGAGGACGGTGTTGACGACGAAGCCGTGGACGTCCTTGTGGACGGTGATCGGCGTCTTGCCGATGGACTCGACCCACGCCCGGCCGGCCTCGGCGGTCGCCGCCGTCGTCGCCTCGCCGTGGATGACCTCGACGAGCGCCATCTTCACGGGCGGGTTGAAGAAGTGCAGGCCGAGCACCTGCCCGGGCCGGTCGGTCGCCGCCGCGATCTCGGTGATCGAGAGCGACGAGGTGTTCGTCGCCAGTAACGCGTCCGCCGGGGCGTACTCGTCGAGGTCGGCGAACAGCTCCCGCTTCAGGTCCAGCTGCTCGGGCGCCGCCTCGATCACGAGGTCGGCGTCCTCGACCGCCGCCTCGAGGTCGACCGCGGTGTCGACCCGGTCGAGGACCGCCTCGGGATCCTCCTCGAGCTGGCCGGCGTCGGCGAGCTTGCCGAGGCTCCACTCGATCCGGTCGTAGCCCTCCTCGACCAGCTCCCGCTCGATGTCCCGGAGCGACACCGCGTAGCCGGCGATCGCGGCCACCTCGGCGATGCCGTGGCCCATGCTGCCGGCGCCGATCACCGCGACCCGGTCGATGTCGGTCGTCATGGCGCTAGGCTCGCCGATGCCGGCCTTCAATCTACGGATACCCCACCCCGTTACGGCCGACTCAGACGCCGAGGTAGCGCTGGCGGAGCGCCTCGTCCTCGCGGAGCCGCTCGGTGGTGACCTCCTCGACGATCCGCCCCTCGTCGAGGATGTAGTGGCGGTCGGCGACGGCCATCGCGACCGCGACGTTCTGCTCGACCATCAGGATGGTCACGTCCCGCTCGTCGTTGATCTCCTCGACGATGGACTCGATGCGCCGGACGATGAACGGCGCGAGGCCCTCGCAGGGCTCGTCGAGCAGCATCAGCGTCGGGTTCGTGACGAGGCTGCGCGCGATGGCCAGCATCTGCTGCTCGCCGCCGCTGAGGTTCCGCGCCGCGCGGTCGCGCATGTCCTCGAGCTCGGGGAACTGCCCGAGCACCTCCTCGACGTCCAGGGGCTCGGTGGCGTGGTTGTGGGCCAGCCGGAGGTTCTCGTGGACCGTCAGCTCGCGGAAGGTGCGGCGGGCCTCGGGCACCAGGCTGACCCCGAGCTTCGAGATCTCGTGGCTCGGCCGGCCGAGCAGCTCGTCGCCCCGGAAGGCGATCGAGCCGCCGCGCACCTCGGGCACCTTCGCGCCCATGATGGCGTTCATCGTCGTGGTCTTGCCCGCGCCGTTCCGGCCCAGCAGCGCCACGACCTCCTCCTCCTCGACCGCGAGGTCGACGTCGAACAGCACCTGGCCGGTCTCGTAGCCCGCCTCCAGGCCGCTGATCTCGAACAGCGCCATCAGAGCGCCTCCCGCATGCCGCCCAGGTAGGCCTCCTGGACGGCCTCGTTGTCCTGGATGGCCTCGGGCGAGCCGGTCGCGAGCACGACGCCCTGGTTGAGCACGGTGATGCGGTCGGAGATCGAGAGCACGATGTCCATGTCGTGCTCGATCAGCAGCACCGTCAGCCCGAGGTCGCGCTGGACGGACTCGATGAGCGCGGCGGTCTCCTCGGTCTCGCCCGGCCCCATGCCGCTGGTCGGCTCGTCGAGCAGCAGCACGCTGGGGTCGGTCGCCAGCGCCATCGCGAGGCCGAGCCGGCGCTGGTCGCCGTGGGAGAGGTTCGAGGCCTCGGCGTCGTGCTTCGCCGCCAGGTCGACCCGCTCGAGGAGCTCGTGGGCCCGCTCGACGGCGACCGTGCGCCCGGAGCGGAACAGGTCGAGGCTGAACGGCCCGCTCTCGGCCGTCTGGGCGACGATGCGGACGTTCTCGAGGGCCGTCAGGTCGTTGAACAGCTCGTTGGACTGGAACGACCGGGCGAGCCCCAGGTGGGGCCGGCGCTCCTCGGCGAGCCCGGTGACGTCGCGGCCCTCGAGGTAGACCGACCCGGCGCTCGGGGGGAGCCGGCTGGTGATGACGTTGAACAGCGTGGTCTTGCCCGCCCCGTTGGGGCCGATGATGGCCCGCAGCTCGCCGGCCGGCACCGCGAGGTCGACGTCGTCCACCGCGACGACCGCGCCGAACGTCCGGGTCAGCCCGACGGTCCCGAGGGCGGCGTCCTCGGGCTCGGGGCGGGGCTCAGTCACGGCCGCTCAGCTCCATCGCCAGCCGGTAGAGCCGGCTCAGGGCCCGCTGGCCGAGCCCCCAGATGCCCTCCCGCGGCGAGAGCAGGACGGCGATCACGAACAGCAGCCCGAGGAAGAACTGCCAGAACGCCAGCACGCCGCCCAGCTCGACGGTCACGAGCGGGAACTCGGTCAGCGGGAGGTGGAGCGTCTCGAAGCCGGTCAGGAAGTCCTCGGCGAACAGCCAGACGAACGCCCCGGCCGCCGGGCCGAAGAAGAACGTCGTGCCCCCGAGGATCGTCATCAGGATGACGTCGCCGCTGGTGAGGATGGCGAGCGTCTCGAGGGTCGCGCCCTGGTCGTTGATCTGGACGAGGACGCCCGCCACCGCGGCGAACACGCCCGCGAACGTGAACGACCACACCTTGTAGCGGTCGATGTTCATGCCCATCGACCGGGCCAGGGCGTCGTTCTCCCGGATGGCGATCAGCGACCGGCCGAACGGCGAGCGGATGACCTGCCAGATGGCCAGCATCCCGAGGATGAACACCGCGCCGATGAGGAAGTACCAGTCGAACCGGACGACGCCCCAGTCGACGATCTTCGCGCCGCGCTCGGAGACGATCCACGCCGGCGACGCCCCGGTGATGCCGGTGGTGCCGCCGGTCAGGTCCCAGGGGTTCTGGTTGGCGATGTAGTGGACCGCCTGGGCGAAGGCGAGCGTGAGCATCGCGAAGTAGATCTCGCCCTTCTCGACGATGAGCCGGCTGATGACGTAGGCGAAGGCGGCCGCCACGACGATGCCGATCGGGGCCGCGACGTGCCAGGCCAGGCCGAACCGGGTGAGCCCGCTCGCGGCGCCGTACGCCCCGATGCCGTAGAACATCGCGTGGCCGAACGAGAGCAGCCCCGTGTAGCCGAACAGCAGGTTGAACGAGGTGACGAACAGCATCCAGATGAGGATGGTGTTGGCGATCTGCGGGTAGCCGAGCATGAACGGCTGGTTGACGACCGGCCGGAGGAACAGCACGATGGCCAGCAGCCCGACCGGGACCTTGAACTCCGACAGCGGGACCCCGGCGACGTCGTCGGGGACCCGCGCGACCAGCGCCTCGCGGTCGAGGCTGCTCATTCGAGGAAGCCCTCCTGGCCGAACAGCCCGCGGGGCCGGACGAGCAGGACGAAGATCATCACGAGGTACGGCATCAGCCCGCCGATGCTCGGGATGTCGAGCATCGCGATGCCGGTGACCTCGGCGAGCGTCCGCAGCACCAGCGGGGTCAGGAAGACCGCCTCGCCGATGATCAGCCCGGCGACGACGCTGCCGAACAGGCTGCCGATGCCGCCGACGACCACGACGACGAAGGCGAGGATGACCATCGTCTGGCCCATCCCGAGGTTCATCGTGACCTCGGTCCCCCGGAGGACGCCCGCGAGGCCGGCGATCGAGGTCCCGAGGAAGAACATCGCGACGAACCGGACCGGCATGTCGACGCCGAGGAACTCCGCCATCTCGCGGTCGAGCACGCCCGCCCGGACCGAGAGCCCGAAGTCCGTGCCGACGATGAGCAGGTAGACGACGCCGACGACGACCATCGCGACGGCCACCGAGAACAGCCGGAAGCTGGCGACCGTGGTGACGACCAGGTCGGCGCTCCGGGCGAGCACGTCCGGGAGCCGCACCGACAGCGGCACGCCGCCCCAGGTGGCGCGGGTGGCCTCGGTCAGCATCAGCGCGAGCCCGAACGTCGCGAGGAAGCCGATGAGCGGGTTCTCGTCGTAGATGTGCTGCAGGACGGCCCGCTCGATGACGACGCCCAGCAGGCCGATGACGATCGGGACGAGCACCAGGGCCGCCCAGAACGGGAACCCCCAGACGGCCATGAACTGGTAGGTCATGTACGCCCCGATCATGTAGAGGGCGCCGTGGGCGAAGTTGACGACGCCCAGCAGGCCGAGGATGATCGAGAGCCCGAGCGTCACCAGGACGAGGATCGCCCCGTAGACGAGGCCGCCGATGGCCTGGTCGACGAACAGGCTCGCGTTCTCGACGAACGCCAGCGCCAGCAGCGCCGCTATCAGGAGCCAGAAGGCGACCCAGCCCGGCGCCTCGCGCAGCCGCTCCAGCTCGACCGAACCCCGCACCGTGCTCATTGGAGGGACAACTGGCTGTGGCGGTTAGAAGCTACAGCCCGTCTCCTCGCAGGCGCGGATCACGTCGTCGCCCGCGAGGGAGCTCTCGACGTTGAACCAGCTCTTGTACGGGGAGTCGGTCATGTCGCCCTCCGACCGGCCGGAGATCGTGTAGACCGGCTTGACCAGCGAGTGGTCGCACGCGCGCCAGTACTGGGTCCCGCTCTCGACGGCCTTGACCGCCTCGCTCTCGATCTCGTGGCCCTCCAGCTCGAGGCGGATGTCCTCGGCGTCCTTCGAGCCGGCCCGGACGGCCGCGCGGACCACCTGATCCATCGCGATGAACGCCGTGTAGTGGCGCACCATCGGGTCGACGTCGCCGCGGTCGGCGACGCTGGTCTTGAACTCCTCGCCGCCCTCGACGGCGTTGTTCCACCCGACGGCGGACGCGTCGAGCTGGGCGGCCGCCCACTTGCCCAGGCTCCACTGGGTCATGGCCTCGTTCTGGTGCACCATGATCTTGTGGCCCTCGAGGGCCCCCTGGTTGCGCGCCTGCTGGAGCGCCTTCGTCGGCTCGAGGCCCGGGAGGATCATCGCGATGCCTTCGACGTCGGCGTTGACCGCGTTGTTCAGGAACTGCGTGTAGTCGTCGTGGGGGAACGGCGTCGCCTCTACGCCGGCCACCGAGGAGCCCTCCTCCTCGAGGAGCTTCGTGATGGTCCCCTGGGCGTTCTGGCCCCAGACGTAGTCGGAGTACATGACGTACCACGAGTCGGCGATGTCCGCCATCCGCGGCGCGACCGATCGGGACATCATCGTGTTCGACGGGTACGTCCGGAACATGTACGGCTTGCAGTTCGCGCCCGTCAGCGTGTCCGACGCGCCGTCGGCGAGGTAGATGACGCCGTTGTCCGACGCCCAGGTGCCGATGGTGGTGCAGACCGCCGAGGAGAGCGCGCCCTGCGTGAAGTCGACGCCGTCGGCCGTCACGGCGCGCTTCATCCGGTCGAGCGCGGCGCTCGGGTTGACCTCGGTGTCGTAGGTGTTGATCGTGATGTCGACGCCGAGCTCCTCCTCGAGGTTCTCGGCGGCGAGCGTCGCCCCGAGCTCCGTCGCCGGGCCCCAGGGCGCGAAGGGCCCGGTGAACGGCCCGAAGACGCCCGCGGTGAACTCGGTCGGCCCCATGTCGCCGGGCGTGCCGGTCGCGGTGTCCGTGGCGGCGCCGCCGTCGCCCCCATCGCCACCGTCTCCGCCCGTGCAGCCGGCCAGCCCGGTCAGTCCCGCGACCGAGCCGGCGCCGAGTCCCTTGAGTAGCGTTCGTCTGCTAGTGCGTGTCATGTTACGACCATAGCTTGCCAGCGCGGCTCATAGTTCTTTCTCAGCCACTCCCGTCACGTAATCCGGCCGGCAAGCCGTCCGCTGGGAGCTATTCGGGCGTCTCGAGCTCCTGGCGTCGTACCTTCCCGGTGGTCGTCGTCGGCAGCGACTCGCGGAACGCGAGCTCCCGGGGGTACTCGTACTTCGCCAGGCGGTCCTTGACGAAGCCCTGGAGCTCCGACCGCAGGGCCGCCGAGGGCTCGTAGCCCGCCGCGGTGACGACGAACGCCTTCGGCACCTGGCCGCGCTCGTCGTCCGGGACGCCGACGACGGCGGCGTTCTCGACGGCCGGGTGCTCGGCGAGGCTGCCCTCGATCTCCGCCGGGCTGATCCGGTAGCCCGAGGAGATGATGACGTCGTCCTTCCGGCCGTGGTAGCCGAAGTAGCCGTCCTCGTCCTCCCAGCCGAGGTCCTCCATCAGCAGCCAGCCGTCCTGGACCTTCTCGGCGGTCCGCTCGGGCTTGTTCAGGTAGCTCTTGAAGCAGACCGGGTTGTCCTCGTAGGGGATCGCGAACTCGCCGATCTCGCCCGGCTCGACCGGCTCGAGGGTCTCCGGATCGAGCACGGTGAACGCCTCCTGGCCGGGGAACCGGCGGCCGATCATGCCCGGCTTGGCGTCGTAGTAGCGCGCCGCGCTGCCGATGACGGTCAGCGCCTCGGTCTGGCCGTACGCCTCGTGGATGACGGTGTCGCCGAAGACGCCCCGGATCGACTCGCGGACGTCGCGGTCGAGCGACTCCCCGCCGGAGGAGACCACGCGCACGCTCGAGACGTCGAAGGCGTCCCGGCGCTCCGAGCCGAGGATCATCCGGAGCACCGTCGCGGGCGCGAAGAACAGGGTGACGTCGTGGGATTCGATGAGCGAGAGCGCGGCCTCCGGGTCGAACCCCTCGGCGACGCGGCCGACCATCGACCGCCCGAAGAACAGCATCGGGAGCAGGATGACGTACATCGTCGCGCCCCAGGACCACTCGACCGGCGACCAGATCAGGTCGTCCTCGTGGTGTTCGGCGTTGCAGATCTGGAACTGGAAGCCGGTGAGGTTCGCGAGCAGGTACCGGTGGGCGTGGACGACGCCCTTCGGGTCGCCGGTCGTGCCGCTGGTGTAGAGGATCGCGGCGTCGTCCTCGGCCAGCGTCTCGGCCGTCTCGAACGACGCCGGCTGACCCGCGAGGGCGGCCTCGAAGCCGACCTCGTCGCCCTCGGGCTCGGCCCCGACGACGACCGTCGCGTCGAGGTCGATCCCGTCGGCCACCGCCCGGTAGGCCCCCAGCGCCGCCTCGTCGACGACGTACGCCGACACGTCGGCGTCGCGCAGCCGGTAGGCCAGCCCGTCGTCGCCGAACAGGACGCTCAGCGGGACCACGACGCCGCCGAGCTTCCAGGTCGCCACCATCGCGATGACGGCCTCGGGCTTCTGGGGCGCGTTCACCGCGACCCGGTCGCCCCGGCCGACCCCCTGCTCGGCGAGGTGGTTCGCGAGCCGGCCCGCCCGGCGGTCGAGCCCGCCGTAGGTCAGCTCGGCGAGCGCGTCGTCGCGGCCGGCGGCCCGGATCGCGACCCGCTCGGGCGCCTCCTCGGCCCACCGGTCGCAGACGTACGTCGCCGTGTTGAACCGCTCGGGGACGACCCACTCGAACTCGTCCAGGAGCGCCTCGTACTCCTCGTCGTCGCGCTCGTGGAGGTCGTAGACCGAGAGGTCCGGCCGGCCGGCGGAGGTCATGGCGGGCCGATACCGGGTGGCCCCGAAAAGAGCTATCGGTGGCGTCGACACGTTCAACGCGGCCGCGGCGGAACCCCGAGCACATGGCCGACGTCCACGATCCGGTCGAGCTCGAACCCTGGTCGGACGTGCTCGCCGACCACGAACGGCGCCTGCCCGACCAGGTCGAGTACCTCGCCGAGCACTCGGCGTTCTACGGGCGGCGGTTCGAGGAGTGGGGCGTCGAGCCGGGGGACGTCAGGAGCCTGGCGGACCTCCGGGAGCTGCCGTTCACCACGAAGGACGACGAGCGGGCCGCCCAGGACGACGCCCCGCCGGACCGGCCGCTCGGCGAGCACCAGGCCGCGCCCACGGCCGCGCTCAACCGCGTCATCTCCTCGTCGGGGACGACCGGCCGGCCGACCTACTTCGGCCTCACCGAGCGGGACCGCCGGGACTGGAACACCGTCCTCCAGCGGTGCTTCCACACCGCGGGCATCCGGCCGGACGATACCGTCCTCTTCGGCCCGACCCAGACCATGATCACCGGCGGGACGCCCTACTTCGAGGGACTCACCGCGCTCGGCGCGAACGTCGTCCCGGCGGGGGGCGGCAGCACCGAGCGGCTCCTCTCGGTCGGGCTGGACCTCCACGCCGACGTGCTGTTCTCGACGACCTCTCACGTCCGGTATCTCGCCGAGCGGGTCGAGGCGGTCGCGGGCGTGACGCCGGCCGAGTTCCCGACCGACAAGGTCGTCGGCGGGGCCGCGCCCGGCATCGCGAACCCCGAGATCCGCCGGGAGCTCTACGACGCCTGGGACGCCACCCTCGTCCGCGAGATCATGGGCCTCGGCGACGTGATCGGCTGCCTCTGGGCCGAGTGCGAGGCCGAGGCCGGCATGCACTACCACGGCCAGGGCCACGCTCACGTCGAGCTCATCGACCCGCAGACGGGCGAGGCGATCGGCTTCGAGGACGGCGCCGAGGGCGAGCTCGTCTACACGCACCTGCGGCGCGAGGCGACGCCGCTGCTGCGCTTCCGCTCGGGCGACGTGGCCCGCGTCGTCGGGACCGACTGCGGCTGCGGGCGGACGTCCCCGCGGATCCAGTGTATCGGCCGGACCGACGAGATGCTGATCTACAAGGGCATGAACGTCTACCCATCGGCGGTCAGGGACGTGGTCGCCGGCCTCGACGGGCTGGCGCCCCGGCTGCGCGTCGTGGTCCCGCCGGGCGTCGTGAACTTCGAGACGCCGATCCCGATCGAGGTCGCCCTCGAGCCGGGCGCCGACCGGGAGGCCGCCGAGGCGGTCGAGGCGGTCCGCGAGGCCGTCCGGGAGCGCCTCCAGGTGCAGGTCGACCCCACGGTGGTCGCGGCCGAGGAGCTCGGCCCGGGCGAGTACAAGACCGCGCTCGTCGAGGAGCGCGAGCCCGACGCCTGAGCGCGTCAGCCGCCCGGCGGGTCGACCCAGAGCCGCCCGCCGTCGACGGTCTCCGGGAACAGCTTCCCCGGGTTGAGGGTGTCGTGGGGGTCGAACGCCCGCTTGACCCGGCGCATCGCCTCGACGGTCCCCTCGCCGTGCTCGCCGACCAGGTACTCGCGCTTGCCGGTGCCGACGCCGTGCTCGCCGGTCGCGGTGCCGCCGAGCTCGATGGCCCGCTCGATGATCCGCGAGGAGGCGGCCTCGCCCGCCGCGACCTCGTCGGGGTCGGACTCGTCGACCAGCACCGTGTAGTGGAGGTTGCCGTCGCCGGCGTGGCCGAAGCAGGGGATCAGCAGGTCGTGCTCGTCGGCGACCCCCTTCACGAACCGGACCATCGCGGGGTACGCGCTGATCGGGACCGTGACGTCGCCGGGGCTGACGAAGCTGAGCTCGGGGTCGTAGCTCTCGATGGCGAAGGCGAGGTCCTTGCGCGCCTGCCAGAGCTCGGCCATGCCGTCGTCGTGGGCGGCGACCTCGAGCTCGACGAGGCCGTGGCGCTCGAGCACCGACCGGCAGTAGTCGATCTCCGCCTCGACGCCGTGGTTCGCGTGGAACTCGAGGAACACCATGGGGACGTCGGGGAGGTCGGTGCCCGAGTACGCGTTCGCCATCCCGGCGCTCGTCCGGTCGATCAGCTCGATCTTCGCGACGTCGACGCCCGAGCGCACGGCGTCGAACACCGCGGCCGCGGCGTCGTCGAGCGTGTCGAACAGCGCCCGGCCGCCGTGGACCTGCTCGGGCCGGCCCGCGAGCTCGAGGGTCGCCCGGGTGACGACCGCGAGCGTCCCCTCGCTGCCGACGAGGAGGTCGGCGAGGTTGTAGCCGCTCGAGGTCTTCACCGCCCGGCTCCCGGGCTCGATGACGGTGCCGTCGGCCAGCACGGCCTCGAGCGCGAGCACCCAGTCGCCCACCTCGCCGTACTTGACCGTGCCCATGCCGGAGGCGTCGGTGGCGATCATGCCGCCGACGGTGGAGATGTCGCCCGAGGAGGGCAGCGGCGGGAAGAACAGCCCGTGGTCGGCGACCGCCTCGTCGACGGCCGCGCCGAAGACGCCCGGCTGGACGTCGATCTGGAAGTCGTCGGGCCGGACGTCGAGGACGGCGTCCATCCGCGTCAGGTCGAGGCTCACGCCGCCGTGGACGGGCGTCGCGTTCGACTCGAGACCCGTGCCGGCCGCGAACGGGGTGACCGGCACGCGGCGTTCGTCGGCCGCGGCCAGGACCGCGGCGACGTCCGCGGTGGACTCGGGGTAGACGACCGCGTCGGGAGTGACCTCGTCGGCCGCCGCGGTCCCCCAGTCGCCGGCGTGGTTCGCCCGGTCGGAGTCGCCGAAGGAGACCTCGCCGTCGAGGTCGAGGCCCTGCGAGGAACGAGCAGTCGTGGGGCATGGCCCTACCAGGTCCCGTGGGCGTATTAGGTTACAGGGCCGGCCCAGGAGGGGCGGCGGGGAGCCCGGAGCCGGAACTGGGCTTACAGATCGGCGGCGCTGAACCGGACGTACCCGAGGACGAACGGCACGGCGAGCCAGAGCGCCAGCACCACGATGCCGACCTCGGGACGGAGGAAGAACGCCTCCGCGCCGGAGGTGACCACCTCGACCCCGACGCCGGTATCGGCCGTCGCCGCGCCGGCCGTCGTCGATCGACACCTCCCCGATGCCGTCGAGGTCGGCGACCGCGTCGACGACCGACTCGTCCAGTTCGGAGACATAGACGTACAGCACCTCGCCGCTCTCGGTCGCGTCGCGGAGGCCGTCGATCGTGTCCACGGCGACGAGCTGGCCGCGGTTCACGATCGCCACGCGGTCACAGACCGCCTCGACCTGCTCCATCACGTGGCTGGAGAAGAACACGGTCGTGCCCCGATCGTTCTCCTGCCGGATGATCTCCCGCATCTCCCGGGCGCCGTTCGGGTCGAGCCCGGTCGAGGGCTCGTCGAGGACGAGCAGCTCGGGGTCGCCGACCAGCGCCATGGCGAGCACCAGGCGCTGGCGCATCCCCTTCGAGTAGCCGCCGGCCTTTCGGTCGGCGGCGTCCGCGATGCTGACCCGGTCGAGAAGATCCTCCGGCTCGTCGCTCGCGCCCTTCATCTCCAGGACGAACTCGAGGTGCTGCCGACCGGTGAGGCGGTCGTAGACGTGGTAGGCGTCGGGGAGGACGCCGGTCCGCTGGCGAACCGCCAGGAGTATCGGAGGTTCTACCCGTGAAATATCACCCCCCATGTCCGCAATTATCTGCTGTCTTAACCCATCAAAACCCCAAAATTCTAGAGTTACATTAGGTAATCTTCCGGGGCCTGTTTGGCGTACTGAACAACGCAAGAAAGAATTCGAACTGTTCCCGAAAGCGGAGAGAATCAACGGCAACGAACGCTAATCGAAGACAGGTGACGCAGCGTACTTGCTATGAATTTGCCACAATGGGTGTGAGGCACAGATGGCGCGAGTGCACCGTGACAGACGTGATGATTCAACATCGCTTCGTTCACGATTATGGTCATGGCCAGAGCCCACGGGACCCATGAGCTTCGGCAATTCGAGAGAGTGCGACGATATATGCAGCTTCTCGCCAGGTCACATCACGCGACTCGTACTCCTCTCGAACCTCGTTCCAAGCGGACAGCATCTCTGCTTCCAGCTCCTCGTACACCTGTTCAAGCGACCACGAACGGCGATTGATGTCTTGGAGCCACTCGAAGTAGCTTACCGTTACCCCGCCCGCATTTGCGAGGATATCCGGGATGACAGGGAGGTCACGGGCATTGAGAATCGCAGCTCCCCCGGTAGTAATTGGACCGTTCGCTCCCTCGATGATGAACGTTGCCTGAACGTCGGCCGCGTTCGCTCTCGTGATGACGTTTCCAACCGCGGCCGGGATGAGGATATCAACATCAAGCGACAATAGCTCCGCGTTTGATAGGTGATCGACCACGGAGCCAGTGACGGCTTCCGGCGTCTCGTCGTGCGAAGGTATCTCGGCGACGTCAAGCCCGTCTTCGTCGTGAATTGCTCCGTTGACATCGCTGACGGCCACGATTGAAGCGCCCCAAGAGTCGAGCAACCGTGCCGCGTTTGCACCGACGCTTCCGAATCCCTGGACAGCAACAGTCGCATCCGCCAGGGACAGCCCATAGTAATCACATACTTCGCGCGTCACGATAGCGACGCTCCGTCCGGGGGCCTCTTCACGCCCGGAACTCCCGCCAATCACTGGTGGTTTACCGGTGACGACGCCAGGCGTGGTCTCGCCCACTTGCATACTGTAGGCGTCCATTATCCACGACATCGTCTGGGAATCGGTTCCCAAGTCGGGTGCCGGGATATCCCGATTGGGCCCGATCACGTCCCGGACCTCCTGGGCGAACCGTCGAGTGAGTCGTTCGAGCTCCTCCTCGCTCAACGACTTCGGATCGACCACGATTCCTCCCTTAGCCCCGCCGAACGGGAGGTCCATCAGCGCACACTTCCACGTCATCCACATGGCAAGCCCAACGCATTCGTCTCGACTGACCCCGGGGTGGTATCTCAGACCCCCTTTGAAGGGGCCCCGAACGCTGTCGTGTTGTGCTCGGAATCCAGTGTAGACTGCAACTGACCCGTCATCCCGTTCGATCGGTACCGACACCTCGTGGACTTTGGTAGGGTGTCTGAGACGCTCAACGACGTTCGGGTCGATGGATAGATGATTCGCTGCGCTTTCGAGTTGTCGCCGGGCAGTATCCAGCGCGGTTTCCATTTCCGCTGGTTCAGTCTCCAGCGTGGGCTCGGATGATTGGGTGGCCATCGGTTATTCGAGGGGCGTTTGTCGATTTCGAAGGTCGCTCCCGCAGTCCGCACACTCGCCTGGGTTCGTTTCGGCGATGACGAGCGTTCCGCAACTGAAACACTCGTACGCGGATTCGGCATTGGGGTCGTAGACAACGTCGCGCATCGGTCAATCCGACCGTCCGAAGCCCGACACCATGGCCATCACCATTGAGTAACTAGACCTTCGATGAGATTACCCCTTCAATATTGAACTACACTGGCCGTGGTCAGCTCGACGCGGGGGTCGTCTGCACGCCGATGTCGTCGAAAATGGTGGCGAATAGTTTCCGTTGGACGGTTCGGGCGTGCTGGTAGAACGCCGCCGGTGAGATGCCCAGCGTTTCGGCGACCTCCTCCCCGTTGCTCTCCCGCGGCGATTCGAAGAATCCGCTGTAGTACGCCGTTTGGAGCACTTCGAGTTGACGGTCGGTCAGCTGATTGAGGTACGTCTCGTACAGGTCCTGGGTTGACGCTCGATCGACCGTCGTCTTCGACCGTAATTCGGTGTTCGAAAACGACGACGTCACGATGTCCGTGACCAGCTGCGTATCGACACTTTCGGGGACGTCGATGACCAGTCTTGTCCGCGAGCCATCGGCCGTCGCCCGTCGGAGCACCGCCCCATGCCCGGCGAGTTCGAGGGCAAGAAACGGCTGGCTGAGATGGAGCCGAAAGACGCCCTCGGTACCATGGTCGCCGATCCGTTGGACCCCGTCGATCGAGACGAGCTCACGTGCCACCGCTGCAACCTCGTCGAGGTCAGCCCCCTCGGCGGTGACGAACACGTAGCTCCCATTGTCTGTCTGCTGGACGCCGCCTTGATAGACCAGATCACAGGCGGTTTCCCGGGCAAGCCTGGTGAGCACGAACGACGGGTCGTCGATTTCGTACTCGAACCGCGTGACTGACGTGGTGAGGAGGGCATTCCTCCGCTCGATAGCGTTCGTTGCGGCGGCGATCGTCTCGCCCAGCTCCGATAGGACGGCCTGTGACATCTCATCAAACGCCCCTTGAGAATTGGCATAGACGCTGAGGACGCCGTAGACGTGCCCGTCGTAGGCGAGCGGGACGCTCAACATCGACAAGTAGTCGCGGGCGACGGCTTCCTTTCGCCAGCCCTCCTCCCGAAGTGCCTCGGCCACGTTCGAGACCATCGTCACCGTCCGGGAGTTTGCGGCCTTGAAGGTGGGTTCTACCCCACCGGCGCTCGCTGGGAAGGCCCGACTGTCGAGATACCCCTGCTCGGCTCCGGCCCAAGCCCTCGGTTCGATCGTCCCGGAGACACTATCGGCAACGCCGATCCAGGCGAAGTGAAAGCGATCGTCCGCCGTCAGGAGCTCACAGACGGCGTGCTCGATCTCTGCCCGGGTCTCCGCCCGAACGAGAGCTTGATCGATTTCACGGATGATCTCGTTCACCCGGTTCAGCGCGGTGAGTTGACGGTTCCGTCGCTGTAGTTCTCGATCCTGTTCGCGGAGCTGGGATTCGCGGTTGACACGGTCGAGCGCCGCTTCGGCGGTGGCTGCGAGGAGATCCGCGAGCTCACGGGTGACTGCGTCGAACCGACCCACCGCATCCGAAGCAGCAACGTAAACGCCGTGCTCACCGAGGGGGATATACGACGCGCTCCGGAGCTCTGACGCTCGGTTTTCGAGCCGTTCAGAGTCGTGGATGTCATCGAAGAAGAGCGATTCCCCCTCCAAGAAACAGTACCCGACGAGGCTCGACGTATCGGCGTGAACCGTCCGAAGCGGCCCATGTAACTCGTTCATCCGAGGTGAACGAGCGATCGGAACGAGGTTGTTCTCGTCCCCATCGAAGAGGTAGACACAACTCGCTTCGAACTCCAGCACCCCGGGCGTGTCAGCAATGACGTGCTGAGCGATCTCGTGAGGGGTTTCGGCGTACAGGAAGTCCCGAGCCGTTTCTTGGAGTGTCGCTAACGCTTCTTCGCGCTGCTTGCGTTTCGTGATGTCACGGCAGCTGTAAAGCAAGCTGCCGTCCTGTATCGAGACTTCGCGGACGTTGACCAGTAAGGTGTGCTCTCGGCCAGCCTTGTCAACCGCTGTACACTCGATATTCTTCAGTACGCCTTCCGAGGCGAGCTCTTCCCGATCAAACAGCGCCCCGCCCAGAAGTTCGTCGATGGAACCGAACTCATGGATTTCGTCGGCCTTGTAGCCGAAGATGAAGTGGACGTTCGGACAGACGTAGGTGTACTCACCGGCCTCGTTCGTGATCAACACCGTATCGGTCATGTTGTTCAACGTCACCCGATGGAGCTCCTCGGACTGACGGAGATCCCGTTCGAGACTGACCCGCTCAGTGATGTCTACCCCTTCGACGACGACCGAGACGAGCTCGCCACGTTCGTTGTGGACCGGCTGGGCCGAGAGGTCGAGAACGATCGATTCCGCGGAGTCTGCTTCGATCGTCACCACCGCGTTGCTGAACGTCGCTTCGAGCGCTTGCTTGGTGAGTTGATGGATATCTTCTTCCAACCCGGAGGGCTCGGACCACCACGGAAGCGTCCAGAACGGGTCACCGACGAGGGTGTCGATATCGGCGTCGGCCAGTTCCCGGGCAGTCTGGTTTGCTCGAGTCAGTAATCCCTCTCTGTCCAGCACCCAGGTTGCCGTCCGAGAATCATGGAAGATGGCGTCGAACTGTCTGGCTCGGTCGCGTTGAGTGATGGCTCGGCGGGCGGATCGGAGTGAACGGTCGATGCGATCGAAGAGTTCCTGGAATGATTTATCGCCGTCTGGCGGGGTATCGAAGGCACAATAATCAGTTACACCAGCTTCGATAGCGGCGCTGGCCACGGCCTCGTTTCCACTTGCGGTACAGAGAATAACGGGTGTCGTCGTTGTCTGGCTCCGGATGGCCTCGATCATCTCGATTCCCGTCGCATCGCCGATGTCGTGTTCTGTGATGACGCAATCAGCGGCGGCGGATTCGAGGTGCGATACTGCGGAGTCCACGGTGGAGATCGCCTGGACGGATGCCCCGAATCGATGCTCCGCTTCGTGCGCGAAGGCCTTGAGCCAACTCTGGTCCCCCACGAGAAGGAATCGGGTCGAACCTAGCAGGTCGTCCGAGGCAGACATTACGACCGAACGGATTGTAGAGGTTCAATATAATACCCCTTTGTGAGCCACTGGTTCATTACTCAACATAATTATTCATTTGGCATGACTAGTTCAATAGACAACCGTGTTTGCCGAAACAGGGCTCATCAACGTGCTGGATGTTGATGATGAACCGGATTTTTTGGAACTGGCCGCCAAGTTCCTCCGCCGACAAGACGGGCGGATCGGGGTCCAAACACGCACGGACGCAAGTGATGCGCTTGGACAACGACGAGAACTCGACGTGGACTGCATCGTTTCGGACTACGATATGCCGGGCCAGAACGGGATCGAGTTCCGCAAAGCTGTCCGCGAGAATTTTAGAAGTAGAGACTATATATTACCTACTCACGAGTAATGACCGCCAGAATATTGCTGAAATTAACTCGGGTCGTTTAACGTACGTTTAACGCTGTTTTCTAGATGACGCGGTTCTGGAGGTAGTCGAGGTGCTTGGCGTTGTAGACGATCTGCACCTCGTCCTCCTCGGGGGAGCCGATGCAGGTGAGCCGGACGTTCCGGTCGTCCACCTCGTCCTGCGAGAGGATCTGCTGCATGTCCATGTCGATCTCGCCCTCGGTGACGATGGCCGCGCAGTTCGCGCAGGCGCCGGCCCGGCAGGAGAACGGCCAGTCGTAGCCCTCGGCCTCGGCGGCCTCGAGGATGTACTCGCCCCGGTTGACGTCGAGGTTGCCGTAGTCCTCCTCGTCCAGTCCAGCGTCGGCCGCCTTTTCGAAGAGGTCGTCGTCCTCGATCGACCAGCCGTGGTCGTCCAGCACTTCGTAGTTGAGGTATTCTACGGTGGGCATCGCCCCGAGGTTCGTCGCGCGGGCCCTAAGAGCTTGCCTTTCCGTACGGTTCCGGGGCTCACGCCGCGGCGCGGCCGTCCGGCGGCCGGACGGGGCCGACCGATAGCCTTTCGGGCCGACCCGGCGGAGCGCCGGGCGTGTTCCCGACGTTCGAGGTCGTGCCGGCCGTCGACGTCCAGGACGGCCGGGTGGTCCAGCTCGTCGGCGGCGAGCGGGGCACGGGCAAGCGGTACGGCGATCCGGTCGAGGCCGCCGAGCGCTGGGTCGACGCGGGCGCCCGGACGCTCCACCTCGTCGACCTCGACGGGGCGTTCGAGGGCGAGCGGGCGAACGCCGACGCCATCGACGCCGTGCTCGACGCGGTCGACGTCGACGTCCAGCTCGGCGGCGGCATCCGGACCGCGGCCGACGCCGAGGGGCTGCTCGAGCGCGGCGTCGACCGGGTCATCCTCGGGACGGCGGCGGTCGAGGAGCCGGCCCTCGTCGCCGAGCTCGCGGCCGACCACCCCGAGGGCGTGCTCGTGAGCCTCGACGCGCGGGGCGGCGAGGTCGTGGTCGACGGCTGGACCGCGGGCACCGGGCTCGACCCCGCCGAGGCCGCGGCCCGGTACGCCGAGCTCGGCGCGGCGGGGATCCTCTTCACCAACGTCGACGTCGAGGGCCAGCTCGCGGGGGTCCGAACCGGCCCCGTGGCGGAGCTGGTCGACGCGGTCGACGTCCCGGTGGTCGCGAGCGGCGGCGTCGGCTCGGTCGAGGACGTCGTCGCGCTCCGCGACGCGGGCGCGGCGGCCGTGGTCGTCGGGACGGCGCTCTACGAGGGGCAGTTCACGCTCGGGGCGGCCCAGGCGGCCGTCGACGGGGCGGGCTGAGGCTCAGTGGGTACGGGTGCGCGCGAAGTAGGTCGGGAGCACGAGCATCGCCAGCCCAACCAGTCAGCAGCAACACCCCCAGCGGCGTGGACCCGGCACTGCCCAGCATGGGCACGCCGACGGCCAGGAGGATGCCGGCCAGGATCGCGCGCAGCAGCATGTCCCCGTCCGTTGGCGAGGGCAGTGCATAAACTCGTGTCAGACGGTCGACAGCCGCGGGCGTGACGCCGCGGCGGAACCGCCAAGTCGGTGGCCCGTCTCTGGGCGGCCATGACCGAGCGGACCGCCGCGGCCACCCGGGAGACCGCCGAGACCGCCGTGGAGGTGACCCTCGACCTCGACGGCGCCGGCGAGGCGACCGTCGAGACGGGCGTCGGCTTCCTCGACCACATGCTCGAGGCGCTGGCCGCCCACGGGCTGTTCGACCTCACGGTGCGCGCCGAGGGCGACCTCGAGGTCGACGAGCACCACGTCGTCGAGGACGTCGCCATCGTGCTCGGCGGGGCGCTCGACGAGGCGCTCGGCGACCGCCGGGGCATCGTCCGCTACGCCGACCGGCGGGTCCCGCTGGACGAGTCGGTGGCGTCGGTCGTCGTCGACGTCAGCGGCCGCCCGCTGTTCCGGTTCGACGGCGCGTTCTCCGCCGAGCGGGTCGGCGGCATGGCCAGCGGGCTCGGGCGGCACTTCTGGCGGACCGTCGCGATGAACGCCGGGCTGACCCTGCACGCCGAGGTCGCGGGCGACGACGCCCACCACGAGATCGAGGCGCTGTTCAAGGCCGCCGCCCGGGCGCTCGACGACGCCACCCGGCTCGACGAGCGCCGCTCGGGGCCGCCGAGCACGAAGGGCGAGCTGTAGGGGTGCCCGGGAGCCGCTCCCGACGCGAGTTCATCGCCGCGAGCGGCGCGGCCGGGCTGGCGCTGGCCGCGGGCTGTCTCGGGACGCTCGGCGCGGACGGTCGGGGGGCGTCGCTGGACGCCGAGGCGTCGGCCCAGTTCCGCGGCGGCCTGCGCCGGCAGGGGGTGTACCCGGACGCCTCGATCCCCGCCGAGCCGGCCGTCGAGTGGGTCGTCCGGGACGTCAACACCGGCGACCACACGGCCGCGAAGGCCAGCCCGGTGGCGACCCCGGACGGCGACGTCGTGATCCCGGGCGACTCGGGCGTCCTCCGGCGGGTGACGCCCGCCGGCGAGGTCGTCTGGGCCACCCGGCTGACGACCGCGAGCCGCGGGATGCACGGCACGCCGGCGATCGCCAACGGCACCGTCTACATCGGCGCCTACGACGGCGCCTGCTACGCGGTGGACCTCGAGACGGGCGAGCGCGCCTGGCGCCGACGGCTCGGCGACGCCATCGGCTCGAGCCCGGGCTATCACGAGGGGCAGCTCTACCTCGCCGTCGAGCACCGGGGGCCGGACGGCTCGCTGTTCGCGCTCGACGCCGCCACCGGGCGACCGACGTGGGTCGACAACCGGCCGACCGACCACCCCCACTCCACCTGCGCGATCGACCGCGCGGCCGGCCGGCTGCTCGTCGGCTCGAACGACGGCACGCTGTACGCCTGGAGCTACCCCGGCCTGGAGTTCGTCTGGTCGTTCGAGACCGGCCGGCCGATCAAGGGGCCGGTCGCCACGGGGGCCGGCACGGCGTTCTTCGGCTCGTGGGACGGGACCGCCTACGCGGTCGCGCTCGACGACGGGAGCGAGACGTGGTCGTTCGACGCCGACGGGCTGGTGATGTCGGGCCCGGCCATCGAGCGGTCCTCGGGGACGGTCTACCTCGGCAGCCACGACACGACCCTGTACGCGCTCGACCTCGAGAGCGGGGCCGTGCGCTGGCGGTTCGAGAGCGGCGGCCGGCTCATCGGCTGTCCGACCGTGACGGCCGAGCACGTCCTCGTCGGGTCGTACGACGGCCACCTCTACGCGGTCGGGAAGGCGACCGGCGAGCCCGCCTGGCGGGTCGAGGGCGTCGGCCGGGTCACGAGCACCCCGCTGGTGCTCGACGGCGCGGTCTACTTCGCCGACCGGGCGTCGAAGGCCCACCTTCAGGGCGAGGGCGGGCCGACGGGCGGGCTCTACAAGGTCGGCCCCGGCGCCTGAGCCCGGTCAGATGCCGAGGAAGCCCCGGATCGACGTCAGCCCGGTCTTCAGGTACGACGGCCGGGTGATCCGCTCGCGCTCGGCCTCGCTCAGCGCGAAGTCGAACAGCTCGAGGTTCTCGCGCTGGTGCGCCGGGCTGCTGGACTTCGGGATGGCGACGACGCCGTCGTGCTCGATCGCCCAGCGGAGCGCGACCTGCGGCCCGGTCTTGCCGTGCGCCTCGCCGACCTCCCGCAGCACGGCGTCCCCGATGGCGCCGCCGTTCGCCAGCGGGCTGTAGGCGGTGAGGACGACCCCCTCGGCCTGGCAGAACTCGAGCAGCTCGCGCTGGGGCCACCACGGGTGGAACAGCACCTGGTCGGTCAGCACCGGGTGCTCGGCGAGCGCCATCGCCCGCTCGAGGCGGTCCCGGCCGAAGTTGCTGACGCCGTGGTGCCGGGCCAGCCCGCGGTCGACGACGGCGTCGAGCCCGGCCATGACGGTCTCGAGGTCGGCGAGCGGGTGGGGCCAGTGGATGAGGGCGAGGTCGACGGCGTCGACGCCGAGCCGGTCGACGCTGGCCGCCATCGAGTCGACGATGGCCTCGACCGACCGGTGGGTCGGCTGCACCTTCGTCGTCAGGAAGACGTCCCCGCGGTCGACCGCGGCGTCGGCGATGGCGCGGCCGACCTCTTCCTCGTTCCCGTAGGCCTGGGCCGTGTCGACGTGGCGGTAGCCCAGCTCGAGGGCGCTCGCGACCGCATCGACGGCCGTCCGGCCCGTCAGCTGCCAGGTCCCCAGCCCGACCGCGGGCACGTCGACCCCGCTCCGCGTCTCGAACTCCATTCGTTCCGGCTAGCGGCCGGGCGCGGGAGTGTGCTTCGGTTCCGTGCGTCGGAAAGGGTCATGGCGACGGCGGACGGCGTCGGTCGTATGGACGACTATCGGCGGGCAGCGGCCTGGGCGGGCCTGGCGAGCTCGGTGGTGGGCTTCGGCACCATCCTGCTCGCCACGCTCGTCTCGCCGACGTTCTCGTGGACGGCGAGCGCCCTCTCCGACCTCGGCGCCGCGGGCGAGCCGACGGCTTGGCTGTTCAACGGCGGCCTCATCGCCGCAGGGGTGGTCGGTCTGCCGTTCGGCTGGGCCCTGTTCGCGACCGCCAGAGGCGCCCTCGAGCGGGCCGGGGCGGCGGCGTTCGCGGGCTCGGTGGCCGCGCTGGCGCTGGTCGGCGCGTTCCCGACGGGGACCCCGACACACTTCCCCGTCGCCGTGGCCTACTTCCTGCTGTTCACGCTCGCGATGTGGCTCCACGGCGCGGGCGCCGCGCTCGCCGGCGACGTCCGGCGGGGGCTCGCCGCGGTCGGGCTGGGTATCCTGCACCTGCTCGCCTGGTTGGCCTGGGCCGCGGTCGGCCCGCCGGGGCTGGCGCTGCCGGAGCTCGGCGGCTCGGTCCTCCTGCTCGGCTGGCTGGTCCTCACGACCCGGTGGATCCACCGGGAGACGACGTGGGCGCGGGGTGGTGAGGCGGCGGTGACCTGAGAACCAGTCGGTTAGCTGATGTTGATGGGTTACGCGGCCATCCACGGGACCATGAGCGTCGAGGAGGACTGTCCCATCTGCAACTCGTCCGCGTCCGCCAAACGGCAGTTCGCCGCCGCGAAGGTCGCCGACGCACGCCAAGGACCACGCCCGGGAGCACGCGGGCCACCGCGAGTGGATCGAGGCGAACACCGAGGACGGCACGCTGGCCGAGATCCGGGCCGCGCTGGCGGGCTAGGCCCCATACGCCTAAGCCGGCGACGCCCGATGGCCCGGCGTAGATGTTCGACGAGATCATGGCGAAGTTCGAGGGCAGCCCGAGCCAGCAGGCCGTCATCCGGCTGCTCCTCGAGCGGGGCTTCTCCGTCAACGAGGAGGGCCGCGTGGTCTCCGGCGGCATCGAGATCCCCGACACCCAGATCGCCCGCGAGCTCGACGTCGACCGCCGGGTGGTCGACGCCACGACGACGGCGCTGCTCGAGGACGACGAGCTCCGGACCATCTTCACGCACATCTCCTCGATCCCGAGCCTGCGCGACCTCGCGCCGGTGCTCGACCTCCACGTGCTGACCGTCGGGGTCGCCGACGCCGACGAGCCGGGCATCGTCGCCCAGGTCACCCGGCTCGTCGCCGACCACGGCATCTCGATCCGCCAGACCATCTCCGAGGACCCGGAGTTCACCGACGACCCCCAGCTGTTCCTCATCACCGACGACCCGCTGCCGGGCGAGCTCATCGAGGCGCTCCAGGCGCTGTCGTTCGTCCGGAAGCTCGAGCTGGAGTAGGCGCCTTCGGTTCAATGGACACGACCGTCGGGAGAACCGGGAGCCCGAATGGAGCTCCCGTGGAGCATGGTGTGTGCAGCGTACGCAGGCGCTGCATCGCGGCGTTCGCCGGGCGGGGTTGAAACGATGAGCCAGGCACCGCGTAAGTGAAACCGAACCGCACTGAGCGACATCCCCCGGCCGGCAGGGCGATGTCCGGCCACGCCGCTGCGGCATCGAGAGAGCGGCGCCAACCTTCTTCGGCCGGCCGCCCGAACCCCGGCCCATGCCCGGCCCCGAGCCCTACCTGACGGTCGATGGGCCCGGGGAGGCCGCCTTCGAGGTCCGGGGCTCGTCGTTCGTCGGCCGGGTGGCGCCGGCCGTCGGGGTCGAGGCCGCCGAGGCGTTCATCGAGGGCGTGCGCGACGGGAACGCCGACGCCAGCCACAACGTGCCGGCCTACCGGGTGCGGGCCGGCGGCGAGCGCGGCGACCTCCTGCGCGAGTGGTCGAGCGACGAGGGCGAGCCGTCGGGCTCCGCCGGCAAGCCCGCGCTGAACGTGCTCGTCCGCCGGGAGCTCGTGAACGTCGCGGCCGTCGTCACCCGGCAGTTCGGCGGGACGGAGCTCGGCGTCGGCGGGCTCGCCCGGGCGTACGGCCGTGCCGTGTCGATGGCCGTCGACGACGCCGGCGTGGTCGAGCGCGAGCCCCACCGGCAGTTCACCATCGGGGTGGCGTACGACGACTCCGGGACGGTCCGTGGCGTCCTCGAGTCCGAGGGGGTGGAGTTCGAGGCAGACTATGCCGAGACCGCCCGCTTCGAGGTCCGGGTCCCGGTCGGCGACACTGAGGCGCTCCTCGACCGCCTCCGGAGTGCGACCGGCGGGCGGGCGGCCATCGAGGCCCAGTAGGGCCGGCGGGCCGACGGCCGGCGCATGGACGTCCGTCCGCTCCCGCCGACCGAGGCCGCTGTCCGGCGATTCGTCGAGGAGTTCTGGCGGTCCTCCCACCGGGAGCTCGAGGCGGGCTGCGGCGAGCTCGCACTGGACGTCGACGTGGACAACGAGCGGGCGCTCGCGTTCTACGACTCGGTCGGGTTCGAGGCCTGCCGACATGCGCTGGCAGCCGCCGGCTCGACGCTGCCGCTCGAGGCGGCCGCGTCGAGTGGCCCAGGTTCCGCAACCCTATTGCGCGGCGCCCGAGGACGCCGAGCCATGGAACCCGTCGAAGCGGCTGACTACCACGACATCGTGCAGGTGGCCGACCCGCAGGTCGCGCCCGACGGCGACTCGGTGGCGTTCGTGCGGAAGGCACCCGACGACGAGGAGTCCTACGAGGCGACGGTCTACACCGTCCCGGTCGACGGCGGCGAGCCGAGCCAGTTCACCGTCGCGGAGGGCGTGGACTCGAGCCCGCGGTACTCCCCCAGCGGCGACCGGCTGGCGTTCGTGAGCACCCGCGGCGCCGACGACGACCGGCCCCAGCTCTGGGTGCTCCCGACGGGCGGCGGCGAGGCCCGCCAGGTGACGAACGTCGCCGGCGGGGTCGGCTCGATCGCCTGGTCGCCCGACGGCACGCGGATCGCGTTCACCCAGCGCTCGACGCCCGGCGAGCGCGAGGAGGGCCTGGACCTCGACCTCGAGGCGGGCGAGGAGGAGCCCGAGGCGTACGAGCGCGAGCCGCCCGACCCGCGGGTCATCGACCGGCTGGTGTTCCGGACGGGGACGAACTACTTCGACGACACGCACTCGCACCTCTACGTCGTCGACCTCGCGGAGGACGAGGTCGAGCGGCTCTCCGCCGGCGGCCCCGACGACGACGCACCCGTCCCCTCGGACGGCCGCCGGGAGTTCGAGACCCCCGAGTGGGGCGGCGAGGACGAGCTCTACTACACCGTCTGCCGCGAGGCCGACCCCGACGACGCCGCCCGGTACGACGTCGAGGCGCTCGACCTCGGGTCCGGCGAGGTGGAGACCGTCGTCGGGACGAGCGGCTGGGGCGCCGACCTGGCCGCCACCGCCGACGGCCGCGTGGCGTTCCCGTACACCCCCGAGGAGCGGACGTCGATCCGCCAGACCGAGCTGCGGGTGCACGACCGCTCGACGGGCGAGACCCACGAACTCACCGCCGAACTGGACCGCACGCTGGCGTTCGGCGCCGGGATCCAGTGGGGGCCAGAGGAGGAGCAGGTCTACTTCGCCACGCCCGACGAGGGCGCGGTCGCGCTCCGGCGGGCCCCGTGGCAGGGCGGGACCGTGGAGACTGTCATCCACGAGGGCGGGCTGACCGGGTTCTCGGTCGGAGAGGACGCGACCGCGTTCGTCCAGTCCGAGTGGGACCACCGCGGCGACGTCTTCCTCGCCAACGATGGCGGCTCGACCCGGCTGACCGGGGTGAACGCGGAGTACCTCGAGGCCCACGCCATCGGGGAGCCCGAGGAGCTCCGGTTCGCCGGCGGCGACGGCGACGAGGTCCAGGGCTGGGTGCTCACGCCCCCGGACTTCGACCCCGAGGAGACCTACCCGCTGGCCGTCGAGGTCCACGGCGGCCCCCACGCCATGTGGACCACCAGCGGCACGATGTGGCACGAGTTCCAGACGCTGGCCGCCCGGGGCTACGTGGTCTTCTGGTGTAACCCGCGGGGCTCGACGGGCTACGGCGAGGCGTTCATGAGCGCGATCGAGCGCGACTGGGGCGACGTGACGATGGCGGACGTCATGGCCGGCGTCGACCGCGTCTGCGAGCGCGACTACGTCGACGCGGACGACCTCCACCTCACCGGCGGCTCCTTCGGCGGCTTCATGACCGGCTGGATGGTCGGCCGGACCGACCGCTTCACGAGCGCGGTCCCCCAGCGCGGCGTCTACGACCAGCTGGGCTTCTACGGCTCGACCGACTGGGCCTACAAGCTGGTCGAGGGCGACTACGACACGACGCCGACCGAGGAGCCGCTGTTCCTCTGGGAGGAGTCGCCCGTCGCCCACGCCGACGGCGTGACCACGCCGACGCTCGTCATCCACGCCGACCGCGACTTCCGGGTGCCCGTGAACAACGCCGAGCTGTTCCACCGGCTGCTGGAGAAGCACGGCGTCGACACCCGCCTCGTGCGCTACCCCCGCGAGGGCCACGAGCTCTCGCGGAGCGGCGAGCCCGGCCACGTGGTCGACCGGCTCGAGCGCATCGCCCGGTGGTTCGACGGCTACTCGGCCCACCACGACGCGCCCCGGGCGCTCGACCGCGGCGACGATGGACTGAGCGCCAGCGAGGAGTGAGGTAACCCCACGGTAGGGTCCGTTTCGGTTCGACCAGTCACCCGTGAAAGTAGGCGTAGTGGGGCGATTTCGACACGAAACGAAGGGGTGCGGATTCGGGGCGGGCTGCACGGAACCGCCGGGGAGTTCGGCCGACGCGCCCTGGGCCAGTTTCCCGGCGGCTGGGAACGTCGCCCGGGGACGGCCGCCGGGGCCGGTACGTCAATCGACGATGATCTCGGAATCGCTCGAGCCGTCGGCCGACTCGTGGGTTGACTGCATCTCCTGCTCGTAGCGGGCGATCCACTCCGCGAAGCAGTCGGGGCAGAGCCGCTGGGCGTCGATCTCGGCGCGGTCGACCGAGAGCCGGACGGTCCGCGAGAGCGCGTCCGTCACCTCGTCGCCGCAGGAGTCACACGGGGCCACCATCATCCGGGGGATGCCGTGGGAGGCCTATAGTCCTTGCTTCCGGCCTCAGGTCGTGCGGAACGCCCGGTCGCCCGCGTCGCCGAGGCCGGGCACGATGAAGCCGTTCCCGTCGATGTGGTCGTCGACGGCGACGGTCAGCAGCTGGGCCTGCGGGAACGCCTCGCCCACCGAGATGAGCCCCGCCGGCGCGCTGACCGCCGAGAGCACGAACAGGTGCTCGGGGTTCGGCTGCTCCTCGACCACCCGGTCGAGCACGTGCAGCATCGTCGAGCCCGTCGCGAGCATCGGGTCCGCGACGATGACGGTGTCCTCCTCGGTGATCTCGGGGAACTTCACGTAGTCGATGGTGATCGGGAACTGGCCGTCGTCGTCCATGCCGGCCTCCTCGTTCCGGCCGGCGGAGATGATGCCCTGCTTGGCCCGCGGGAACGCCTTGAGCAGCCCCTCGACGAAGGGCGTGGCGGCCCGCAGCACGTTGATGATGACGACGTGGTCGAGGCCCTTCACGCGCTCGCCGGTCGTCCGCTCGAGCGGCGTCTCGATGTCGACGTACTCGGTCTCCATCGACCCGTCGATGATCTCGTAGCCGCAGATCCGGCCGAGCTTCACCAGGCCCTTCCGGAACGCCACCTGCTCGGTGTCGACGTCCCGGATCTTCGAGAGGGTGTCCTTCGCGAGGGCGTGCGTGACGACGGCCGCGTGGTCGCGCTGCTCGATGGGCATGGCCGGTACCGCTCCCGTGAGGGGCTATAAGGTACCGGTTCGTCGAGCGGCGCCGACGGCCACGCGGGCCGTCTTCGCCGGTGGAAAGCGATTTACGGGGGCCAGCCATAGCGAGCCCAAACTGATGGACGAACGGGTCTCGGGGTTCGTGGTGACCGGCGATTGGGGCGAGATCGTCGAGCACGGCGAGCGCGTGACCCGGGCGCTGCGGGACGCCGGCGTCGAGGGCGACGCGGTCGAGCAGTGGGACGCCTGGCGGCCGAAGTCCCACGAGCTGCTCGGCCAGGACATGCGCGAGAAGACCGCCCAGCAGGCGAGCGTGAGCGAGGGCGCCGGGGAGCGGGCCGGCAAGACCGCCGGCGAGGACCTCCAGTCGGCCGGCGAGGAGCTCGGCGAGGCCTACCGGAAGCTCGAGTCCGACGACACGGAGGGCGCCGTCGAGAAGTGGCAGGACTCGCTGGGCTACGTCGCCCGGGCCGCCGACTCGGCGGGCCGGAAGGCGATGCGGTCGGTCGAGGACACCGTCTACAAGCGGCTGATGACGCAGGTCGCGCCGTACTACTTCGACAACGAGCTGGTGAGCGCGAACATCCGCAGCCAGCGCGGCCACGAGGATCCGTTCGCCCTCGAGGTCAACGTCAACGACGACGAGATCAAGGCGACCGTCGCCGAGCGCCTCGAGGGGTTCGAGGACGACGTCAAGCGCTGGCACGTCCACGCCGAGAAGGACACCTCGGTGGCGGAGGCCGCCGAGGGCGCCGAGGCGCCCGAGCCGCGGGCCGACGAGGCCGACGGCCGGCGGACCTGAGTCAGTCCTCGGCCAGCGACTCGGCCTCGCTGGGCGTCCAGCCGGCGGGCTTCGTGACCCGCGCCTTCATGATCCGGGTGTTGTCCACCTGCTCGACCCGGATCTCGATGCCGTCGTAGTGGATGACCTCGCCCTGGTCGACCAGCCGGCCCGCGCGGTTGAAGATGAAGCCCGCGATGGTCTCGAACTCCTCGCCCTCCGGGAGCTCGAGGCCGAGCGCCTCGTTGACCTCGTCGATGTTGACCTCCCCGCGAACCAGCGCCTGCTCCTCGTCGACGAACTCGATGGGCTCCTCCTCCTCGAGCTCCAGGATCTCGCCGACGATCTCCTCGAGGAGGTCCTCGGTCGTGAGCAGGCCCTCGGTCGTGCCGAACTCGTCGATGACGATGACCATCGTGAGGCGGTTCTCGCGCATCTCGGCGAGCAGCTCGTCGGCGTTCTTCGACTCGGGGACGTGCAGCGTCGGCTGGATGACGTCGTCCAGCTCGGCGCCGTTGGACTCGCCGTAGTAGCGCTCGCGGACGAGGTCGCCGATCTCGACGATGCCGATGACGTTGTCGAGGCTGCCCTGGTAGACCGGGATGCGCTCGTGGCCCGCTGCGGACGCAGGTCTGGATCGCCTCCTCGAGGTCCGAGCCCACCGGGACCGCGTCCATGTCGAGCCGGGGCGTCATCACCTCCTTGGCGATGGTGTTGTTGAACCGGAAGATGCGCTGGAGCATCTCGTGCTCGTCCTCCTCGATGACGCCCTCGCGCTCCCCGGTCTCGATCATGTCCTGGATCTCGTCGCGCGTGACGTACGAGGTCTCGATGGCCGAGCGCCCGCCGGTGACCTCGTTGACGACCCGGGTGAGGTAGTCGAAGGTGACGATGAGCGGCAGCAGCAGCCACTCGGCGTACCGCAGCGGCTGGGCGATGCGGAGCGCCCACGACTCGGTGTTCTCGACGGCGTAGGACTTCGGCGCGCTCTCGCCGAACAGCAGCACGAACGCCGTGATGCCGACGGTCGCGACCGCGACCGAGAACCCCTGGCCGAAGCCGAGGAACACCAGCAGCCCCGTCGCGATCGACGACATCGCGATGTTGACCAGGTTGTTCCCGACGAGGATGGTCACCAGCAGCCGGTGGGGGTCCTCCTTGAGCTGGCGGACGGTCTCGGCCCCGGGCACCTCGTCCTCCGCCATCGCCTCCATGCGGTGGCGGGCCAGCGAGAACATCGCGATCTCCGAGGAGGAGAAGAACGCCGACAGCGCCAGGAGCACGAGCAGGACGGCCACGCCGATCCAGGTGATCGCGACGTTGGAGAGCTCGAACCCGTAGACGCTGACCGCCGCGACGACGGCGCTAGGGGACCCCATTAGCACCCCCGTTCTACCAGGGGAGCCGGCTAAAGGGTTTGCCATACGGCCTGCCGGGAGCGGTGGCCTTTCCCGGCGCCGGAGCCTATCCCCACCATGGCCGACGACCCGCCCATCACGCTGTACCGCCTCCAGGCGTGCCCGTTCTGCGAGCGGGTGGTCCGGACGCTCGACGAGCTCGACCTCGACTACGAGTCCCGATTCGTCGAGCCGCTGCACTCCCGGCGGAACGCCGTCGCCCGGATCACCAACAAGCGGACGGTCCCCGCCATCGTCGACCGGGAGACCGGCGTGACGATGTCCGAGAGCGCGAACATCGTCGAGTACCTCGAGGGCACCTACGGGGGCGCCTAGATGGATCTCGGCTTCGATATCGTCGACCTCCCGCCGGCCGATCCGCCGGCCGTCGGCGAGACGGCGCCCGACCTGACCCGGCCGCTGGTCACCGCCGAGTACTGGCAGGACGTCGCGCTCGGCGAGCTGACCGCCGAGGGCCCCGTCCTGGTGGTGTTCCACCCGATGGACGGCGCGTTCCCGACCACGTACGCCTGGAAGGAGATCGCCGGCCGCGGCTGGGGTGACCGGCTCCGGGTGGTCGGCGTGTCGGTCTCGGACCCCTACGCTCACAAGCAGCTCATCCGCGAACGCGGGCTCGAGGACGGCGATTACGCGCTCTACAGCGACCCGCAGAACGGCCTCGCCGAGGCGTTCGGCGTGACCCACGACCTCGACGGGATGGCGGGGGTCGTCGAGGCCCGGCCCGCGGCCTTCCTCCTCGACGGCGACCACACGGTGCGCTACGCCTGGGCCGCCTCGCAGTGGCCGGAGTTCCCCGATTACGACGCGGTCGAGGCGGCCATCGACGAGCTGGTCGGCGGGGCCTGACCGCGCGGTTTTTCTTCCGCCGCCGCCGAGCGCGACCTGATGATCGACGAGGGCGAGCTCGACGCCGCGGCGGCCGCGATCCGGGACGGCGAGCTGGTCGTCTACCCCACCGAGACGGTCTACGGCCTCGCCGCCGACGCGCTGGACCCGACCGCCGTCGAGCGGGTCTTCGCGGCGAAGGACCGGCCCAGCGACCGCCCGATCTCGCTGGCGGCCCCCAGCGTCGAGGCCGCGCTCGGGTACGTCCGGGCCGACGACCGGACGCGGGAGCTCATGGACCAATTCCTCCCGGGGCCCGTGACCGTCGTCGCGCCGAAGGCCCCCGAGGTGCCCGACGCGCTGACGGCTGGCCACGACCGCGTGGGCGTCCGGGTGCCCGACCACCCGGTCGCCCTCGAGCTCCTCGAGCGGGTCGCGCCGCTGACGGCCACGAGCGCGAACGTCTCGGGCGGGCCGTCGGTCCGCGAGCCGGCCGAGCTCGACGGGGCGCTCCTGGAGGCCGTCGCCGTCGTGCTCGACGCGGGCCGGACGCCCGGCGGCGAGAGCACGGTGGTCGACCCCGAGCGGGACGTGATCCACCGGCGCGGCCGCGAGGCCGACGCCGTCGAGGCCTGGCTCGCCGAGCGGTAGGCCCGACTACCGGAGCAGCGACCCGAGCGTCCGCGTCTCGACGCCGCAGCTCCCGCGGTACTCACACGCGGCGCACTTCGAGCGGTCGGCGAGCCGGGGCGGCACGCCCTCGATGGTCCGGGCCGTCCGGAGCGCCCGGCGGTACTCGGCCCGGCGGCGGCCGTCGAGGGGGACCCGCCGGATCGTTCCGTGGGCGGGGTACTCGACGTACGCGTGTTCGACCGGCGCACGGCGCTCCCAGGCCAGCGCCTTCGCGGCCGCGACGGCCCGCACCCGGTGGGGCTCGTACACCCCCTGGCTCGGCGGGTCGCCGGCGGAGACGAGGCTCACGCCCGCCGGGTCGGCGAGCACCTTGTGGGCGACCCCGCGACAGTCCTTCCCCTCGAGCGTTCGGTCACGGTCGGCGGGGTCGCACAGGCCGGCCCAGGCGTCGAGCGAGTCCCGGGCCCGCCGGAGATTCGTCCGCCAAGCCGCCGGCTCGACGGCGATCGGCAGGTCCGCCAGCGCCCGGTCCGGCGCGGCCAGCAGCCGGTCGTACTCGAACGCCAACCCCCGGACGGCCTCGACGCCCGACGGGGCCGCCCAGTCGTCGTCCTCGCGTCGGTAGTAGAGCTTCCGGGCACAGTAGGCGGCGGTGGCCAGCTCGCCGAAGGTGACGGTCGACACGCCCCGCGCTGGCGCGGTCTCGCCGATAAACCTCGGGGCGTCCGGGTTCAGTCGGCCTTGGGCGTCAACTCGGGGCGGTCGACCGGCGGCGTGAACAGGTGCTCCTCGAGGAACGCCCAGTCGTCGAACGGCTCGTCCGTGCTGAACCGTACGGCGTCCTCGGGCGAGTTGTAGTTCATCACGCTCCGGTACTCGCGGTAGGGGATCTCCGAGCCGTCGATGCCCCGGTAGGCCGACCGCTCGAGGCCGAGGGCGTGGCCCAGCTCGTGCATGAACAGGCTGGCGAGCTCCCGGTCGGGGTAGCGTCGCCCGGCCTCGTCGCGCACCTGGAACGCGAACTCCCGGCTCGGGCTCCGGGTGAATCCCTCGATGGCGCGCTCGCGGAACCGCACGTCGAGCACGGCCACGCCGTAGTGGTAGCCGTCCCCGGCGTGCTGGAAGTGGCGCTCGGTCAGCCGATCGAGGTCCGTCGGCGTCGTCTCCTCGGCCCGAGGGATCGCCTCGTCGACGATCACGTGGAGCGTGATCCCGGTCGACCAGTCGGGGTTGTCCACGGGGCTCGCCGCGAACGCCTCGACGACGGGGTCGAAGGCCGCAGCCGGCGGGCGCTGCTCGGCCATGTAGTCCACCTCGACGAACACGTCCTTCCGGAGCGGGTCTCCGGCGCTGACCGGCCCGCTCGACGCGGCCTCGTCGCCGTCCGACAGGCCGTCGCCGTCGGTGTCGGAGTCGGTCGGGTCGGTGCCGAGGGCCGACACCTCCCGGCCGTCGCTGAGCCCGTCACCGTCCGTGTCGGGGTCGGCCGGGTCGGTGCCGAGCTGCTCGACCTCGCGGCCGTCGTAGAGCCCGTCGCCGTCGGTGTCGACCTCGGCGGGGTCGGAGTCCAGCTCGTAGACCTCCCGGCCGTCGAAGAGGCCGTCGTCGTCGGTGTCGCGGTCCAACGGGTCCGAGCCGACGGCGATCTCCACCCCGTCCGGGAGCGTGTCGGTGTCGGAGTGGGCGGTCATCGGGTCGGTGAGGTACTGGACCCGCTCGACGCGGTCGTCGAGGCCGTC
>JAXHME010000027.1:0-2789 GCA_034521615.1 Halobacteriales archaeon | reverse complement strand
AGCTCGGGGACGACGTCGAACAGGTCGCCGACCACGCCGTAGTCGGCGAGGTCGAAGATCGGCGCGTTGGGGTCGGTGTTGATGGCGACGATCGTCTCGGCGCCCTTCATGCCGGCGACGTGCTGGACGGCGCCGGAGATGCCGATCGCGAGGTAGATCTCGGGCGTGACGGTCTTGCCGGACTGGCCGACCTGGCGGTTCTTCTCGAGCCAACCGGAGTCCACGATCGGCCGCGAGGCGGACATCGTGGCGTCGAGCGCGTCGACGAGCTCCTCGATGAGCTCGAGGTTCTCCTCCTCGCCGATGCCCCGGCCGATCGAGACCAGCACGTCCGCCTCGCCGATGTCGACGTCGCCGCCCGCGACCTCCTCGAAGCCGGTGACGGTCGAGCGCACCGCCGCCTCGTCGAGCGTGAAGTCGAACGCTTGGACCTCCGCGTCGCCGACGCCCTCCGCGGGGGGCCACTCGGCGGCGCGGATCGTGACGACGGCCGGCAGGTCGACCGCCACGGTGGTGGCGACCTTCGAGCCGTACATCTCCCGGGTGACCTCGAGGCGGTCGGCCGCGTCGAGCCCGATCGCGTCGGTCACCAGCGGCCGACCGAGGGCGCCGGCGACCGCCGGCGCGTAGTCGAGGCCGTTGACGCTGTTGGGCAGCAGCACCACGTCCGGCTCGAGCGCCTCGGCCAGCGCGGCGACGGCCTGGACCGTCACGTCGTGGTTGAACTCCTCGCCCTCGTCGACGGTGTGGATCGCCGCGACGCCGTCGCGGTCGAGCTGCTCGGCGAAGCCCTCGACGTCGCCCCCGACGACGGCGGCCTCGAGGTCGCCGTCGACCGCCTCGGCCAGCTCCCGGCCGGCGGCGAGCAGCTCGAAGGAGACGTCACGCAGGCTCCCCCGGCGGTGCTCCGCGACCGCGAGGACGCCGGTCATTCGGCCCCCACCCCCTTCTCGCGGAGGACGTCGGCCAGCGCGGCGGCCTGGGCGTCCGCCCCGCCCTCCAGGTACTCGGTGTCGCCCTCGGCCTCGGGGACGAACATCTCGGTCAGCTCGACGGCGCTCTCGACGTCGGCCGGCTCGAGGCCGAGGTCGGCGAGGGCCATCGGCGCGATCTCCTTCGACTGGGCCTGGCGGATGCCCCGGAGGCTCGCGTAGCGCGGCTCGTTGATGCCGGTCTGGATGGTGAAGACGGCCGGCAGCTCGACGTCGACGAGCTCCTCGACGCCGCCCTCGAGCTCGCGGCGGACGTGGGCGACGTCGCCGTCGAGCTCGAAGGCCGAGACGACCGCGGCCCACTCGTAGCCGACCGCGTGAGCCAGCGAGACGCCCGTGGCGCCCCAGGCGTCGTCGCCGGCCTGGACGCCGGTGAGCACGAGGTCGGGCTCCTCCTCGGCGACGACGGCCTCGAGCAGCCGGGTCTTCGCCGCGACGTCGAGCAGCTCCTGCTCGGCGAGGGCGTCGTCCCAGACACGGACGGCGCGGTCGACGCCCTTCGCGAGCGCCATCCGGATGGTCTCGTCGGCCCGCTCGGGGCCCACCGTGACGGAGACGACCTCGTCAGCGATGTCGGCCTCCTGGAGCTGGACCGCGGCCTCGACGGCGTAGTCGTCCCACTCGTTGAGGTCGAACTCCCGGTAGCGGTCGGCGATGCCCGTCCCGTCGATTTCGAAGTCGTCGGCGACCTCGACGATCTCCTTGACCGCCACGAGAACCTTCATGCCTGTCGGTTGCCACCGACGCGGTTGTAACGATTTCGAAACCGTGGGGGCGGGCCTACTCCTCGCCCTCGTCGGGCAGCGAGATGAGGTTCTCCCGGCCGATCCGGAGCTTCTCGACGGCCCCCTCCTCGGCCATCGCCGAGAGCAGCTGGGAGACCTTCGCGTTCGACCAGTCGGTCTCCTCGACGATGTCGACCTGCTTCATCCGGCCGCCCTCGGCCCGCAGCAGCCGGAGCACCCGCTCCTCGTCGGAGAGCAGCTGCCCGTCGCCGGGCTCGGCCGGGGAGGGGTCCGTGGCCGTGGGCTCGGTCGGGGGCTCCTCAGGCGCCTCCCCCTCGCGGCGGCGGTAGAGCAGGTAGGCCACGGCCAACAGGACGGCCAGCGCGCCGACGGCGGTCAGCCCCGACGGGACGCCGATGCCCCGGCCCGGGGGCGACGGGGAGGCGACCTGCTCGTCGCGCTCGATCGTCGCGGAGGGCTCGCCGGGCTCGAACGTCGCGGGCCCGACGACGCGGATCGAGCCGTTGTCCAGCGGCCGGGAGGTCGACTGGACGACGTAGTTCTCGGGGAACTCGATGACGAGCATCTGGCCCTCGCCGAGGCGGGGCAGCCAGGTGCCCGAGGGCGTCCGGAAGACGTCGCCGAGCACCAGCCGGTCGCCGCCCCCGGTCCGCCGGGAGAAGTTCGTCCAGGTGAACGAGAGCCGGAGCTCGCCGGTACCGTTGGCCTGGCTGGCCGTTCGGTCGACGGTGTGGACCGTCATCTCGCGGTCGGCCGCCCCGCTCGCGAGCGCCGCCGCCTCCCGGTACGGGTCCGCGGTCAGGACGTCGGTCTCGCCGTCGACGTACTCGTCGGCGAGCCGCTGGAACGCCGCGGTCTCGTTGTCGGTCTCGAGGGCAAACCGGACGCTGACGGTCCACCGGGCGTCGCCGTCCGGCTGGAGGGCGACCTGCATGACCGTCGACTCGGCCGCCGACTGACCCGCCACGGGCGCCGTCCCCGCGAGGACGACCGCGAGGACGACGAGGGCGGCCGCCAGCCGGCTGGCCGAGCTCGTCATGGCCCGAACTTG
>JAXHME010000026.1:0-270202 GCA_034521615.1 Halobacteriales archaeon | reverse complement strand
GCAGATGTTCGGCTAGGAGCACCTCTCGGGATTTTTCGGCTTCTCCTCCACGTTTTCTTGGACATCAACTATCTTGGAGATGGCACCAGGCATGCCTGACACAGGCCACGAGTAGCGCTGGGCCGAAATCAGGTGGTCGACGCCTGATCGGTGCTGTCCGATAATCACCGGGCCTGGGTTCGCCAACTCATCAGTTGCCACTGCATGAGGGCCCTCCCGTCAGTGTGAGATACAGAGGGTGGGTTCAGCAGGTGGGCGATAGGGGACGAGGAACGGCCCTATTCCGGCCGTTGGCAGCCTGCCTCACTGTCCCCCACCGCTCGTTTGTGACGCGCACGCCGCGTCGACGGGACGACCGTGTCTCGGCCGGTGAGAGAATCTCACCGGGTAACTACAATCGGCTTGGAGTCTCGGTACGGACGACGGGGTGGGCCGATTTCACGGCCCGGTCGCGGGCCTGTGTCCACCCCATCGGAACGCACCATGTCGAACTCCACTCCCGAATCCGATACCCGCACCAACGCTGAACACTACCACGTCCTCGGCGCGACCCTGACCATCACGGCGGACGCCGAGAGCACCGATGGTGAGTACCTCGTGCTGGACATGCTGGTCCCGCCGATGTTCGAGAACGGGCTTCACACGCACGACCAGAGCGAGGTGTTCCACGTCATCGAGGGCGAGGTGCGGCTCCACGTCGACGGGCGGGATCAGACCCTCGGCCCCGGCACGTCAGGCTACGTCCCGGGCGGTGCGGTACACGGATTCGCCAACGAGGGCGACGAGGTCTGTCATGTCATCGCGGTCATGACGCCCGCTGGTGCCGAGGGCTTCTTCAGGGAGGTCGGCCAGCCGACCGACGACCGGTCGCTCCCGGAACCCATCGAGCCGACCGAGGAGATGCTCCAGTCGTTGTTCGCGACCGGTGAACGACACGGCTTCGAATTCCTGGGCCCGCTCCCCGACCGGGCCGAGTGAGGCCGGTGGACGTACGGGTTACCCACCACCGTCGGCGGCCACCGCTTGGGTCGTCGCATGGTCCTTCGGTGTGAGGTGCTCCGCCCGCGCGAGGTAGTCGTCGACCGTCTCCTCGGCCCATGCCCGGATCACCTCGTCGTCGGTCACGATCAGCCCTCGCGGACTGCCGTCCTCGCCGATGGCGCCGAGGGAAACCTGCTCGTCGGCGATGGTCAAGACGACCGGCACCGGTTCGCGGGCGATGCTGATGTGCGCCCCCCGTTCGAGGAGCTCTCGGAGGTGAGCCGCTGAATCCGGGTCCTCGAGGAGTGAATGGACGAGTGTCGAGTCGAGGACCCCCTCGAAGCGCTGCCCCTCCTCGACGAAACACCGTCTGGCAGCCGGGTCACCTTCCGGCAGGAAGGTGTACGTGACCATGCGGATGTGGTCGGCGCCGTGGATGGTCCGCAGCAGCCGTCTGGTCGGCGCGAACGGATCGCTGCGGCGCGGCAGCGTGACCTCCGCATCCCGTAATCGGTCGAAGTCGAAGTCGAGCTCCGCCACCGGGAGCCACGGGACGACCTGGCCCAGGGTGGTGACGGTATCCATGACCTCGAACAGTCGGCCGAACTCGGCGGCCGCAATGTCACCAACGGGCGTGAGCGCGAACGTCCCGTTCCGCTTCGTCACCAGCCCGGCGTCCCGGAGCGCTCGAAGCTGGCGATGAATCGTCGGCCGCGAGACGTCGACCCGTTCCTGGAGGTCACGCCGGTCAAGTGGTCCCGATCGCAGGACGTCGAGAACCGGCCAGCGTCGGGTGAGCCCCACGAACTCGTCGATGTTCATAATCGTACTGATAGGTATCGGACAGCATGAAGATTGTCGTCCGTTTGGCCGTTGATTCGGTCATGAGGAGGGCCAGACAGGCGTGCTGCCTCGGGTCGCCCGGCCAGGGGATCTGCGGCCACGGTGGGTTATCCCTTGGCTCGGGGCTCCCAGCTGCGACGCCAGCCGACCGTTCGGGTCGGTCCAGCGGCCTATCGCACCTTGTCTACCATGCTATAAGTTGACAAGGGGGTGGGTTGTTATCCTAGACGGGGCAGTGGCCGACCCCGCTGATCTGTCCCAGTTCGTATCACCCAGAAAATGTCATGGTACGGGGCTTCCGACAGGGCTTCTCCTGCGGGCCCCTGCCCCACGATTGAACCAGTGACAACGGCAGGCGTCGTCCGCGGCTGAGGCCTGGCGGGAGAGGCGCGTCGGAGACTCGGGAGCTGGATTGGTCGAGTCATCGGGGCGGTGTTGGCGGCTAGTCGCTCCCAGTTCATCGAGGATACGCCAGTCCCGGGACCGCTGTTCGGGTAGGCCTTGTAGGTTTCTTCATAACCCTCCTTTCGGCTGTGTCGCCTTTGCGCTGGACCATGGTTCCATGATACTCGGCGCTGGCCTCTTCCGTCGGCCGGCATCGGCACCCCTAAAAGCCGCCACCCGTGTGCTCGAGTGAACGATGGCCCTGGGCACCGCCCTGACACTGCTCGTCGCCGGAGGGGCGAGCCTCTTCATGGCCTGGTCCATCGGGGCCGGCTCGTCGGGCTCGACCCCGTTCGCCCCGGCGGTCGGTGCGAACGCCATCTCGGTGCTCCGGGCCGGCTTCGTCGTCGGGCTGCTCGGCCTGGCCGGGGCGACGCTGCAGGGCGCGAACGTCTCCGAGGCCGTGGGCCGCCAGCTGACGACGGGCGTGGCCATCTCGCCGGCGGCCGCGACCATCGGCCTCCTCGTCGCCGGGACGCTCGTGGCCGTCGGCGTCGGTATCGGCTACCCCATCGCGACCGCCTTCACCGTCACCGGGGCGATGATCGGCGTCGGCCTGGCGCTCGGGGCGGGGCCGGCCTGGGGGAAGTACGCCGAGATCGGCGCGCTCTGGGTCGCGACGCCCTTCGTCGGCGGCGGCGCGGCCTACGGCATCGCGCGGGTGCTTCGCTCCGAGCGGACCGCCGAACGCCGGCTCGTGCCGCTGCTCGGCGCGTTCGTGGGGCTCGTGCTCGCGAACGTCGGGTTCGCCCTGCTCGGTCCCGAGGGCACGGCGGCCTCGGTCGCGGTCGCCGGGGGCCGATCGCTCGCCGGTGTGGCCGGCGTGCCGGCCGACGTCGCCCGCGTCGGGATCTCGGTCGCGGTGGCCGCCACGCTCGCGGGCCTGCTCTACTGGGACGCGTCGCGCGACGCGGCCGCCGCCCAGCGGCGGTTCCTGCTGGGGCTGGGCGGCCTGGTCGCGTTCTCCGCCGGCGGGAGCCAGGTGGGACTGGCCATCGGCCCGCTGCTCCCCGTGCTCGGCGAGCTCCGGCTGGGGCTCTCGACGACGCTCGTCCTCTTCGGCGGCGGGCTCGGGCTCCTCATCGGCTCCTGGACCGGCGCGCCGCGGATGATCAAGGCGCTCGCCCAGGACTACTCCTCGCTGGGTCCGCGGCGCTCGATCGCGGCGCTGATCTCGTCGTTCGTGATCGCCCAGGCGGCCGTCCACTTCGGCATCCCCGTCTCCTTCAACGAGATCATCGTCTCGGCCATCGTCGGGAGCGGCTACGCGGCGGGCTCCGCCGGCGTCAGCCGGGGGAAGCTGGGGCGGACCGTCCTCGCGTGGGTCGTCTCCTTCGGCCTCGCGTTCGGGCTGAGCTTCGCCGCCCTCGAGGCGCTGCAGCTCGTGACATGACGGGTCGCCCAGGGCAACGGTGAAACGACGATTTGAGCCAACGGAAGGCCCATTCAAGACCCCGGAGTAGCCGTGACCGCAGCCTCCCGCTGACGCGAACCGGCCCTCCACACGGTCGCCCTCCACTATGAGCACGGTCTCCCGATCGCTCGCCGCCGTCTACGACGCCGAGCCCCGCTGGCGCGCCCTCCGCGGTGCCGCCCGCGAGCACTGGTACGTGTGGCTCGGCCTCGCCGGCCTCACGATCCAGCTCGTCACGCTCTGGCGCGTCCTCGGGCCGGTCGGTCCGGGCGCCTATCCGCCGCTGAAGGACTCCGTGATCTTCGAGTACATCGGCTGGCGGCTGGCCGAGGGCGGCCGGCTCTACGTCGACGTCTGGGAGGTCAAGCCGCCGCTCTCCTTCGAGCTGCTGGCCGTCCTCGCCTGGCTCGCGGGCGGCGACGTCCCGCTGTATCACACCCTCGCGCTCGCCGTCACCAACGCCGCGGTGGTCGGCGCCGGGCTCGCCGTGGGCCTGGTGACCTACGAGCTCACCGCCGACGAGGCCGCGAGCCTCGCGGCCGGCCTGGCCTGGTACGCCCTCCCCGTGGTCACCTGGCGGGCCGCCTTCGGCTACAAGCCGAAGTACCTCGTCGTCGCGGCCGGGCTGCTCGCGGTCTACCTCGCGCTGCGGGACCGGCCGCTGTCGGCCGGCGTCGCGGGCGCCGCGAGCGTCGGGTTCTGGCAGCTCGCGGTGGTGTTCCCGGCCCTCGCGTTCGTGCTCGTCGCCCGTCGGGGTACCCGCCGGGACGTCGGCCGATATCTCGCGGGCGTCGCGGTGCTCTCGGGCGTGATGCTTGCCCCGATCGTCTGGTGGGGCGCCGTCGATGAACTGGTCGCCGAGGCCGTGCTCACGGCCCTGCTGGTGACCAACGACGCCGGGTCGATCGCGTCGCAGATACGGTACGCCGGCACGCTGTTCGGCCGGACGCTGCCGTTGGTGCTGCTCGGGGCGTTCGGGATCGTCGCCGGGACCGCCCGGGCGCCCGGCCGGCGCTGGTGGCTCCCGGTCGGCGCCGGCTGGTTCGCGCTCCAGGTGCTCGCACTCGACCTCGACGCCTACCCCGACCTCATCCCAGCCTTCGGCTTCGTCGCCCTCGGCATCGGGCTCGTCCTCGGCGACCGCCGGGACGGCCCGCTGGCCCTCTACGGGCTCGTGCTCGCCATGGTGGCCCTCGCCGTCACCACGCTCGGGCCACACGCCGCGGAGGGGCCGATCCAGCTCGCCGAGCCCGGCGCGGTGGCGGCACCCTATCGCGGCGCCGAGCGGCCGACGCTGTTCTGGCGGGCGATCGAGGCGGAGACCTGTCGCCCGTTCTATGGGGTAACTCAGCACCGCGTGGTCAAGCTGACCGGCGGCTCGATCACCGACGTGACCTGCGGCGACCACCGGCAACTCTGGCAGGCCTTCAAGGCCCGGTACCTGTCCGGAGAGTAGCGGTTTTCATCGCGTGAAAATAGACTCCACTCTATATGCGGCACTGGTCGCCTAGCTCAGCCTAACCCATGGCCGTCGAGACCGGTGCCGCGTGTGACTGCTGGGACAACGCCGAGTGCACCGGCACGGCGTACTGCCCGCCGCGCTGCCCCCGGTACGTCGACCAGGAGGAGGCGGCGTACGTGATCCGGCCGGTCGAACCGGGTGACCTCGACGCCCTCGTCGACATGTACGAGACCATCGAGGCCGAGTCCCGGACGATGGGGCTCCCGCCGTCGGGTCGACCCGCCATCGAGCGGTGGCTCGAGGGCCTCGCCGAGCGCGGCTGGAACCTCGTCGCGTTCCGGGGCGACCGGGCGGTCGGCCACGTCGGCGTCGCGCCCGTCGACGCCGATGACCCCCAGTTCGTCATCTTCGTCCACCAGGACTGCCAGAACCGCGGGCTCGGCACGGAGCTCGTCAACCAGACGGTCGCCTACGCCGCCGACCGCGAGTACGATGCGCTGACGCTCTCGGTCTCCCGGGGCAACCGCCGGGCGGTCCACGTCTACAAGAACGTCGGCTTCGAGCTCGAGGGCGATGGCGACCGGCTTGGCGGCCGGCGACCTGGACCTCGAGATGCGCCTCCCGCTCTCGGCCCCCATCGCCGACCAGGTCCGGCTGCCGCCCGCGGAGCGCTGAGGGCGGCCTCAGTGCTCGATCATCGTCGCGAGCACCGGCCGGTCCGTCCCGAGCAGCACCGACTGGGTCACGCTGCCGAAGCAGAACCTTCCCGACCGGCGAGCGCTCCGACCCGCCGTCACGATGGCGGCCGCGCCCTCGGCCGTCGAGACCAGCAGCGACCCCGCCGGTGACCGAGATCGGGCTGATGGCGCCCGTCGAGTAGGGTTTTCTACCGGGCACCCGTCGGTCGGCCAATGGCCACCGAGCCATCCTTCGAGATCACGGCCCCGAGCGACCGTCGACCGGGTTCGACGCTCGTGGTCGGGCTTTCGACGCCTGGCCTCGCCGGGCTGACCGCCGCCGACTATCTGGTCCGTCACCTGGACGCCGAGGAGATCGGTGCGGTGATCCCCGACGGGCTCCCCGCCATCGCACCGTTCGAGGCGGGCGTCCCCCGCCACCCCACCCGATTGTTCGACCTGGTCGGGCGCTCGCTGTCGGTGCTGGTCGGGGAGCTCTACGTGCCGCCGCCGGTCGCCCATCCGTTCGTCGATGGGCTCCGTGACTGGGCGCACAGCGTGGGCGTCGAGGAGGTGGCGCTGCTCCACGGGGTTCCCTACCCCCACGATGAGGCCGAGCATGCGGTCTATCACGTCGCGACACCGGGGTACCGTGAGCGGCACTTCGCCGACGAGGCGGTCCCGCCGCTGGGGGGCGGCGTCCTCGACGGCGTCGCCGGCGAACTGGTAGGCCGGGCGCTCGAGGACGACGCGCTCGAGGTCGGGGTGTACGTCACGCCGACCCACCCGCCCGGACCGGACGTCGAGGCCGCGCTCCGGCTGATCGATGCGCTGGAGGGCCGGTACGGGTTCGAGATCGACCCGGCCGAGCTCGAGGCGCTCGCCGAACGGCTCGGCCGCTATCACGCCGAGCTTGCCGACCGCATGGAGGCGCTTGCCCAGGCGGAGGCGCCCATCGGCAGCCGGGAGTTCCCCGAGGACCGCATGTACATGTAGGTCGCTCAGCGACTCGCCGCCGGCGGCCACCGGCCGGTCTCCGTGCCACAGACCGTACAGCTCGCGACGTACTCCTCGCCGTCCATCCCGAACGTCTGGCTGGTGAACGCGCCGCAGTCGGGGCAGTCCCGGGTCTTGTCCATCTCGCCGTACTCGAGCGGCGCGCCGAGCGCCAGCGCGACGACCCGCTCCCCGCCCCGGTTGGTCCCGCGCTGGTACTCGCCCGGCGGGAAGCGGACCACCTCGCCGGCGCCGACCTCGACGTCGCCCGACTCGGTCTCGAACGTCGCCGTCCCCTCGATGACGTAGAACAGCTCCTCCTGGACGCCGTGGTTGTGGTAGGCGTAGGCGAACGAGTCGCCGGTCTCGAGCTCGTAGTAGTTCAGCGCCACGGCCTCGGTCCCGAGCGGCCCGGTGAGGTTGCGCTGGACGGCCGCGGGCGGGTTCGAGGTGAGCGCGAGGTCGTCGATCGTGACCTTCTCCATCGTCCCGGGGAGAGCCCAGCGACCGGCTTAACCGTGGCGGGGCCGGCGGGGCTCGCGGGCGCGGACCGGTTTCTGTACACCTTTAACGGGGGGCGGCGAACCCCCGCGTATGGCCGACGTACACGTCCTCCTGCTCGGGCCACCGGGGGCCGGCAAGGGCACCCAGAGCACCCGACTGGCCGAGCGGTTCGGCCTCGAGCACGTCACGACCGGCGACGCGCTCCGGGCCAACCGGGACATGGAGACCGACTACGGCAAGCCCCGCGAGTACATGGAGGCCGGGGAGCTCGTCCCCGACCCCGTCGTCAACGAGATCGTCAAGGTCGCCCTCGAGGCGGCCGACGGCTACGTGCTCGACGGCTACCCACGGAACCTCGAACAGGCGGAGTACCTCGACGGCATCACCGACCTCGACGTCGTCGTCTACCTCGACGTGCCGCGCGAGGAGCTCGTCGACCGGCTGACGGGCCGCCGCGTCTGCCCGGACTGCGGCCGAAACTACCACGTCGAGTACGACCCGCCGGCCGAGTCCGGCGTCTGCGACGACTGCGGCACGGCGCTCGTCCAGCGGGAGGACGACCAGGCCGACGTGGTGACCGAGCGGCTCCGGGTCTACGAGGAGAACACCCAGCCGGTCGTCGAGCACTACGACGACCGGGGCGTCCTCCAGCGCGTCGACGGCGATCGCGCGCCGGACGCGGTCTGGGCGGAGCTCGAGTCGGCGGTCTCGGCGGCGGAGTAAAAGGTTGATTAGCGCTGGCCCCTGAGAGCCGCCAAATGGGACGCACCGCCCGGAAGGTCGACGAGCTCCTCGAGGAGACGCCGGAGCTCGAGTCCGCCATCGAGCACCTCCTCGACGTCACCGGGGCCGGCGACGACGAGGTCGAGTGGGCCGACGTCCGCGGCGAGCTCACGAGCGGCCAGTGGGGCCGGATCATCGAGACCGGCATCCTGGTCGACGGGGAGACGGGCTTTCGCTTCGCCGACGCCGACGCGGTCGCCGAGGCGCTCTCCTACGAGCGCTCGCCCCAGCCCACCACGTCGAGTGGCGGCTCGAGCGAGGAGCCCGAGTCGGTGTCGTGGTCGACCTGGGACAAGGCGGCCGCGGTCGGCTCGATCAGCCTGTTCGCCGGCTACTCGCTGCCGCAGATCCGCAACGCCATCGGGAGCACGATCGACGTCCTGCTCGGCCCGCTCGACGCCGCGCTGCCGTTCTACGTCGTCGTGATGGTGCTCGCGCTGCTCACGGGGCTCTACTCGACGCTGCTCCAGGCGAACCTGATGGACATGGAGGTCATGGGCCAGTACCAGTCGCGGATGCAGGAGATCCAGGAGCGCCAGAAGGCCGCGAAGGAGCGCGGCGACGACGAGGAGCTCGAGCAGATCCGCAAGGAGCAGATGGACGCCATGGGCGACCAGCTGGGCATGTTCAAGGCGCAGTTCCGGCCGATGGTCTGGATCATGCTCTTCACCATCCCGGTGTTCCTCTGGATGTACTGGATGATCCTCGAGGGCCGCATCGCCGAGCTCGAGAACACGCTGACGGTGCCGCTCGCGGGCGAGAAGACCTGGCAGCAGAGCGTCGCCGGGCCGATCCAGCTCTGGATCGTCTGGTACTTCATCTGCTCGATGGCGTTCACCCAGGTCATCCGCAAGGCGCTGAACATCCAGACGACGCCGACGGGGTAGGCCCGCCGACCGCGGACGGCCGGTTGGTATATGGTAAACCGGTACTATAGTCCGGGAGATGCGCCGGCTTCTCGAGCCGCTGGCGGACTCGGGTGGCCGTATCGCCGGGATCTACCTCCTGTTCGGCGTGGTCTGGATCGTCGTGACCGACGGCGTCGCCGGGCGGTTCGCGGAGTCCGCGGCCGAGCTCAGCCGCCTCCAGACGCTGAAGGGCTGGCTGTTCGTGCTCGCGTCCGCCGCCCTGATCTTCGGGCTCGTGCGGATCAACGAGCGCCGGGTCGCCGCCGAGCGCGACTTCACGGAGCTGGCGCTCGACTCGCTCCGGGACGTCTTCGTGGTCATCGATGCGGCGGGCGTCATCCAGCGGGTCAACAACGAGGCCGTCGAGGTGACCGGCTACGACGAGTCCGAGCTGCTGGGCATGGAGGCGGTCGAGGCGTTCGGCATCGAGGACCGCGAACGGGTCGACATCGGCATCACCGACGCCCTCGAGGGCAGCGAGAGCCCCGTCCGGGCGACCCTGATCACGAAGGGCGGCATCCGGATCCAGTACGAGTTCCGCGGCCGGCCGATGGTCGAGGAGACCGGCGAGATGCGTGGGCTCGTTGTGATCGGCCGGGACGTCTCGGACCAGGTGCTCAACGAGCAGCGCCTCGGCGTGGCGCTGCGGATGCTGCGCCACAACCTCCGGAACGACCTGAACGTGATCCGGGGCTGGGCCGAGTCGCTCGGGGACGGGGCCGACCCCGCGAAGGTCCGCCGGAAGGTCACCGACACCGTGGACAAGCTGCTCTCGATGAGCGAGAAGACCCGGAGGATGGCCGAGCTCGGCGAGCCCGTCCAGGGCGAGCCCCGGGAGGTCGACGTGGTCGACATGGTCCGGTCCATCGCCGAGGAGATCGAGGCCGACCACCCGGCGGCGACGCTCGAGCTGGCGCTGCCTGAGGGGCCGATGCCCGTTCGGGTCCCCGGCTACCAGCTCGAGACGGCGGTGCGGAACGCCCTCGAGAACGCGATCGAGCACAACCCGGCGGCCGAGCCGTGGGCGCGGGTCGCGGTCCGGCTCGAGTCGGACCGCCGGTCGATCGTCATCGAGGACGACGGCCCGGGCCTCCCGGCCAACGAGCGCCTGGTGTTCGAGGAGGGCTACGAGACGCCGCTCGAGCACGGCAGCGGGGTCGGCCTCTGGACGATCCAGTGGTGCCTGCGCGACCTGGGCGGCAGCGTCGAGCTGCGCGACCGGGAGCCCGCGGGGACGGCAGTCTCCCTCGAGCTCCCCGCCCCGACGGCCGCGAGCTAGGGCCGACAGCCGCCGAAGGAAACCCCTTTGGCCCGGCCCCGTTGACACTGCCCATGCTGCTGACCATCTCGGGGCCGCCCGGCAGCGGCAAGAGCACGGTCGCTGCCGCGGTCGGCCACGCCTTCGACTACGACCACGTCAGCGGCGGCGACATCTTCCGCTCGCTCGCCGAGGAGCGCGGGCTCTCGCTGGCGGCGTTCAACGCCCTCGCCGAGGAGGACGACGCCATCGACCGCGACCTCGACCGGCGGCTCCGGAGCACGGCCCGCGACCGCGACGACGTCGTGCTCGAGTCCCGGCTGTCGGGCTGGATGGCCGGCGAGTACGCCGACCTGAAGGTCTGGCTCGACGCCCCGCTCGACGTCCGGGCCGCCCGGATCGCCGACCGGGAGGAGAAGTCCGTCGACGCCGCCCGGGCGGAGACCGAGGAGCGCGAGGCCTCCGAGCGCTCGCGCTACCTCGAGTACTACGACATCGACTTCGCGGACCGGTCGATCTACGACCTGGCGGTCAACACCGCCCGGTGGACGCCGAACGCGACGGTGGACCTGCTCGTCTCGGCCGTCGAGGCCTACGACCCCGCGGCCGACGAGGGCGCCGCGCCCGTCGACGCCCGGTACGAGTTCTGAGGCGGGACTACGCGACCGCGTCGTCCGGCACCGTGCCGTCGGCGTTCCAGCCCCGGGCCTCGTAGTACTGCTCGAGGGCGGCCTCGAAGCCCGGCAGCTCGTAGGGGAGAACGTCGTCCGCCCGGTCGAAGCCGCGCTGGTTGTTGAAGTGGCGCTCGAGGGTCACGATGCGGGCGCCGAGGTCGAGCAGCGCCTCGTAGTCGGCGTCGAACAGCGTCTCGAGGCGCTCGACCGACTGCACGCCCCGCGAGAACCGACAGATGACGCCGGCGTCCTCGACGGCCCGGAGGTTCTCCTGCTCGGCGAGCGCGGGCGGCTTGTCCTCGAGGCCGTCGGCGGGAACGCCTCGTCGCGGCTCACCAGCGGGTACTCCCAGGCGTAGAAGGTCGAGTACATGTGGTCGGCGCCGCGGTTGGCGACCGCGAAGCCCAGGCCCTGCCCGTTGAGCGTCCGGCCGTCGTGGGCGGAGAAGGAGAGCCCCTTGACGGTCCAGTCCTCGACGCCGTACTCGTCGGCGGTCCGGTGGATGCCCTCGGCGAGCCGGTCGCCCTCGCCCTCGCGGTAGGCGATGGCCTCGACGAGCTCGTGGATCAGCGCCTCGTCGCCGAACGCGTCGTTGGCCGCGAGGTACATCGCGACCGTGTTCCCGGCGTCGATGGTGTCCATCCCGAGCTCGTCGCAGAGCTCGTTGGACTGCATGATGTGGACGATGTCGTCGATCTCGCAGTTCCCGCCGAACGACATCAGCGTCTCGAACTCGGGGCCCTCGGTCTCGACGCCGCTGGCCTCGTCGCGCGTCGGCAGCTTGCACGCGAAGGCACACGACGAGCAGGTCCCCTTCTTGTACTTCTTCGACTCGACGGCGTCGCCGTTGATGGACTCGTACCGGTCGAACCGGACGTCCTCGAAGTAGCGCGTCGGGAACGAGCCGATGTTGTTGGCCAGGTCGGTCACGCTCGTCGTGCCCTGGCGCTTCATGATGTGGTCGGACTGGGCGGCCTCGCGGTGGATCTCGGTGGTGAGGTCGGGGAGCTCGATCTCCCGGCGGGAGTCGCCCTCGAAGGTGAGCGCCTTGACGTTCTTCGAGCCGAGGACGGCGCCGAGGCCGCCCCGGCCGAACGCCCGGGATTCGGTGGTCATGATCGAGGCGAACCGCACCAGGTTCTCGCCGGCGGGCCCGATGGCCGCGATGTGCTCGGCGCCGAGGCCGCGCTCGGCCTCGACGTGCTCGGTGACCTCGGAGACCAGCGCGCCCTCGAGCTCGGGCACGGGCTCGAGCTCGACGCCCTCGTCGGTGACGTGGGCGATGACGAGCTCGTCGGCGGCGCCGGTGAGCTCGACCGCGGCGTAGCCGGCGTCGGCGAAGTTCCGCGACATGAACCCGCCGGCGTTCGACGACGCGAGGCCGTCGGTGAGCGGCGAGACCGCGGTGGCGTTCATCCGGCCGGTGAAGCTCATGTTCGAGACCTGCATCGGGCCGGTCGTCAGGTAGAGCCGGTTCTCGGGCCCGAGCGGGTCGGCGTCGAACGGGACCCGGCCGTGGGCGAGCTTGGTGGCCACCCCGCGGCCGCCGACGAACGCCTCGAGCACGTCGTCGATCGGTTCCTCGGTCGCCTCGCGCGCCTCGAGGTCGATGGAGAGCAGCGGGCCCTCGACGTGGTGCATACCCGGATGAACCGCGAGGATGCCCTTAAGCGGGGCGGGTCGGCGCCCGCGGCTCCGCAAGCGCCTTACCCGCGCCTGGAGAACGGGGCGCCAACACCCCCATGGACCGTCGACGCCCGGGAGCCCGCCGCCCGCCGGAGGCCGATCCGTGAGCCTCCGCGGCCCACCCGCCGAGCGCGACGTCGAGTCGCTGCTCGCCTTCGGCGTCGTCAACCTCGACAAGCCCGGCGGGCCGACCGCCCACCAGGTCTCCGCCTGGGTCCGCGACCTGACCGGCGTCGAGCGGGCGGCCCACGCGGGCACGCTCGACCCGAAGGTGACCGGCTGCCTCCCGGTGCTGACCGGCGACGCCACCCGGCTCGCGGAGGCGCTGATCGGCCCGAAGACGTACGTGGCCGTGCTCGAGCTCCACGCCGACCCGCCGGCGGACCTCGAGGCGGTGCTCGCCGAGTTCGAGGGGCCGATCCTCCAGAAGCCCCCGCGCAAGAGCGCGGTCTCCCGGCGGCTGCGGACCCGCGAGATCTACGGGCTCGACGCGCTCGAGGTCGACGGCCGGCAGGTCCTGCTCCGCATCGACTGTGAGGCCGGCACCTACGTCCGGAAGCTCTGTCACGACCTCGGGCTCGCGCTCGGCACCGGCGCGCACATGGGCGACCTCCGGCGGACCGCGGCCGAGCCGTTCGACGACGCCGTTCTGGTGACGTTACATGACCTGGTCGACGCGCTGGCGGAGTGGCGCGAGCGGGGCGACGAGGGACCGATCCGCGAGGTCGTCCGGCCGGCAGAGCGGGCGCTGGCGCACCTGCCAACCGTGACGATGGCGCCGAGCGCGGCCGAGCAGGTCGCCCAGGGCGCGCCGCTCTACGCCCCGGGCGCGCTGGCGGTCGAGGGCGCCGAGCCGTCGGCCGAGTCGCCGCCGCTGGTCGTCGGGACGACGCCCGACGGGGCGGCGGTCTGTCTGGGGCGGCTGGTCGGCGACCCCGACGCCGAGTCGGGGACGGTCGTCGAGCTCGAGCGGGTGCTGGTCTGAGCCGGCCGCGGCGTCCCGAAGCCCTTAATGCCCGCACGGGCGTCCGCCCGAACGCGGGACCGTGGGGTAGTTTGGTATCCTCGGCGCATGGGGTGCGTCGGACTCGTGTTCAAATCACGACGGTCCCATACTTCGTTCGTGCTTGATTGAGTTGGTGCCCCGTGAGCAATTCCTCGGGTCGGGTTTGCTGGCCGTGTGTTTCGACCAGAGCGTTCCCTGCACGTGGGATCCTCCGCGTCATTGCTGTCGCCTTGTCCTAGCGCTACGCGGAGGGCTATGGTCACATTATTCTAAGCCGGCACCCTGGCGTCGGACGCCGTGGTAGATGGCGTCATTCCCGCTGAAAAGTCCTCATCTTCTGTGTTGAGCACCATCGAACCTCCCGCGAGGTCTTCCAACTTTGATTGAACGACGAATCGGTGGTAATCCTCATTGTACCAATCAGACGAATTCCGTTGAACAGCCTCAACATCGAGCCAGAGGTCAGGGTCTTCTTTCTGGATTGCGGCAAAGTAGTATGCTGAGGAGAACTTCGGGTAGTGTCCGAGCATCGTCAGCTGCAGTTCGTCCTTCATGGTATGGTAGGCTTCCTGGACCACATCGCCGAGAATCAGTTGACTGAATTCCCGATTCGAGGTATTATCGTAGATCGTATGAATTGAGCTTTTCCTCGGTGTATATTGTCCCGTCTTCCCCGACGCTGATGAACCCGATTTCCTTGAGGACATCTGATAGTTGTCAGTATTGGGCGAATTTCGTATTTCACGCATATCAGCTACGGTGATCTCCGGGGAATGCTGCCGGGTGAATCTGCGATAATCTGTCGAACGGGCGTAAGTTGATTGTCTATTGCGGGCAGCTTTACCAATTGTTTGCAGATGTCCCTGGCGAGCGAGACGTCCAGCCGATTGAGGATTTCGTCTCTCCGAGAAATGAAACCAGCGTGGACATCGTCGCGGTCGGGTAGCTCAATGATATACCCCTCAGGTGCCTCTTCGGCCTCGAGATCGTAGATTGGATCGATACTGATGAACTTCAGCACGTTGTCCCGTTGTCGACAATCGCTGACGTCCTTTGGAACGAGGTTGCCTAGGTGGACAATCAGTGAGCCGTCCCTGAGCCTCATAGTAGTTGTTAACGTAGATGCCTCGGCTATAGACTCTCTTCAAATCGTACTCAAGGTTTTGCTCGAGGTGTTCACGACTATCGTACCGGAGACGTTTCTTCGGTTGTGTTGTGGTGCTCATTGATTGCCTTGTGATTGATCGAGGTCGTCAAAGGTCTGTTGCCCGCTCTCCTCAATCCAGAATGTCCATCCGGGGTCGTAATCCCCTTGCCATAGCTCGTAAAACTCAGTCCGATTCATCCGGTATGGGACTTCTTCGACGCGCGACGAGCGCTTGAAGAATGACTCGAAGGGGTCGTGGAATAGCACTTCTTCGTCGTTGACTTTGTAGACGGATTACGGTGTGCGAGTAGTGGACGCGTGGGGAATCGGCCTGCGGATTGTACCCTTCCACGCTGTCCCAGTACGCTGGATCCAATTCCACGATTGGCATCGAGGCAGCGTCATTATCGAGAATTTCCTCGAGATCATCCCAGCCGAACCCTGTTTCCTCCTGGGCCCCTAGTCGATACCGTCTAAGTTCAGCGTTCATTCGGGCTTGAACTACCTCTTCGCGACAACCGAAACCTTTCTTGTAATCACATATCTCCTCGATGTCGCTCAGGCTGAGATTCACCGATTCCCAGCCAGTCTCCTCCTCGAATTGGTCCAGGGCGTTCTTAATAGCCGTCGGGTAGCAGGCGTCCTCTTCGGTGCTGATTGTGAAAGCTTTCGATTGTGGTTTGGAATGCGCTTTCGTCGGACTCAGTAATTGTCATGCTACTACCAGCCTGTTGGCGTCGATTTCTGCCTCAAGATTGACTCGCCTTTCCTCGATGAGCGTCCTAACGAGAGCGCAGTCTTTACTTTTTGAATCAATCAATCCTACTCTAAATCGCTCTTTATCACACTTATACGCACCTATAACTCCTGACCCCGACTGATTCAGACTCATCTGACATCAAGAGAACTACCATCATCCGTTTCGAAGAAGGCTCTAAATAACTCTTTATCCGCCATAATCGGCGGCCGCCAGCTCATCAGGTAGGTCAAGGAGGGCCTACCTAATATATCATTGTGCCAAGAATCACCTTGATTGTGAAAGTTGATTCAATCCTGGGGCATGCCTATGAGGTCAGTTCGATCGGCCCGAACTCCCAATTCCACACCGGCCAGCGCACCTGATTAATCTCCTCTCACTTACCCCTCAATCGCCACGGGCCGGTACGCCCGCTGCCCGTCGATCCGGAAGCCGCCGATGACCGACTGGGCCGGCCCGGTCAGGTGGCCGATGAACGCCATCGCGAGCGGGTAGTCGACCTCGTGCTCGGCGGGGTTCGTGGCGATCGTGGCGTACTCGTTCCGCAGCAGCGCCGGGGGCGCCTCCAGCCCCCGGTCGACGTGGGCCTCGAGGTCACCCGTCCGGGTCGCGAGGAAGGTCCCGCGGTCCGACAGCGTGTAGGCGCCGAGCTCCCGGGCGGCGTTGAGCGTGTTGCCCATGCCCTGGCCCGTCTCCCGGTACCACTCGCCGGCGGGCTCGAGGCCGGCCTCGCTCCCAGAGCTCGCGCTCCCGGAGGTGGGTGCCCGAGCGGTCGCCCCGGGAGAGGAACGGCACCTCGGCCGTGGCGATCGCCCGGAACGCCGCCAGGGGGTCCTCCCCGGCCGCCTCGGCGGGGTCGTCGTCGGGCCCCACCACGAGGAAGTCGTTGACCATCACCGCCCGGCGGTTGACGCCGTGGCCCGCGTCGATGAACTCCTCCTCGAGGGGCCGCGCGTGGACGAGGACGGCGTCCGCGTCGCCGTCGGCGGCGGTCCGCAGCGCGGCGCCGCTCCCGCGGATCACCGGCTTGACCCGCGTCTCGAAGCGCTCCTCGAAGCCCGGCACGAGGGTGCCCAGCAGCCCGCTGTCGTGAGTGGTCGTCGTCGCGGCGAGGGTGAGCCCCGCCTCGGCCGCGGCCGGCGCCGCCCGGCTCACGCAGCCGGCGACCCCCAGGCTGGCCCCCGCCCCGAGGGTCGCCAGGAAGCGCCGGCGGTCCATGGCTGGCCCTACCGTCGCCGGTTACAAAACGGTTCTCGAAGTAATCGATATCGACTTACGCCGGAGCCGTGCGCAGCACCCAGCCGTACCTCGCGCACGACCCGCTCGCAAGTCCTCGCGAAGACACCTTCACCGCGTCGCGCGGCTTTATGCGCCACCTCGCCCACGCCCGGCACGCGCCCCATGGGTCCCACCGTCCGCCTCCGCGATGGCGTCCACGTCGAGGGCGACCGGACCGTCGTCTGCGACGCCCGGTCGGCCGCCGGCGACGTCACCGTCGTCTCCCACGCCCACGCCGACCACGCCCGGCGGGGCGACGGCGACCCCGTCGTCTGCTCGGCGCTGACGGCCGCGCTGCTCGAGGCCCGCTCGGGCGTCGACGTCGAGCACCGGGCCTCGGCGCCCGGCGTCGAGCTCCGCCCGGCGGGGCACATCCCGGGCTCGCGGGCCGCCCTCATCGAGGGCGACCGGCGGGTGCTCTACACCGGCGACGTCTCGACCCGTGACCGGGGCCCGCTCCAGGGGTTCGAGCCCGTCGGCGCCGACGTGCTGATCGTCGAGGCCACGTACGGCCGGCCCGCCTACCGCTTTGCGCCCCAGGCCGAGCTCGAGGCCCGGATCCGCGAGTTCGTGGCCGACACCGACGACCCGCTGGCGCTGTTCGGCTACTCGCTCGGCCGCGCCCAGACGCTCTGCCGGCTCGTCGACGAGGCGACGTCGCGCCGGCTGGTCGTCCACCCCACGGTCCACGCGGTCAACGAGGTGCTCGAGGCCGAGCGGGGCCGGACGTTCGACGCCGTCCCCTGGACCGAGCTGGACGCGCTGGCGGCCGACGACGTCGTGGTCGCGCCCTCGGGCGCCCGCCGGGGCGAGTGGTTCGCCGGCCAGCTCGACCGGCTCGAGCCGGTGACCGCCGCGTTCTCCGGCTGGGCCGTCGACGAGAGCTACCGCTACCGGGTGGGCGTCGACGAGGCGTTCGTGCTCACCGACCACTGCGGCTTCGACGAGCTGGTGGCGCTCGTGCAGGCGGTCGACCCCGAGCGGGTCTACACCCACCACGGCTTCGCCGAAGAATTCGCCGACCACCTCGCGAGCGCCCACGGCTACGACGCGGTGGCGCTCCGGCGCGGCCAGCGCCGGCTCGAGGAGTACGCGTAGCGCGGCTCGGCCTGGCGAGCTATGCGCACGACCCGGGCGAAACAACGTCCAGATTCCCGACTCGGATCCCTCGCGCGGCCGGTGGCTGTCGATTACGGTCCCGGTTCCCCGCCCTCCGGCGCCCAGCCCAGCGAGCGTTCGACCGCGTCGCGCCATCGGTCGTATCGGGCGTCCGCTTCGCCCGGGGGCACCGCCGGCTCGAAGCGGCGGTCGACCCGCCGGTGATCGCGGAGCTCGTCGACCGACGCCCAGTAGCCGACCGCGAGGCCCGCCGCGTAGGCCGCGCCCAGGGCGGTCGTCTCGTCGACGACGGGCCGGACGACGCTCGTCTGGAGCACGTCCGCCTGCAGCTGACAGAGGAGGTCGTTCTTCACGGCGCCCCCGCCCACCCGGAGCGGTCCCAGCTCGACGTCGGCGTCGGCCTCCATGACCTCGGCGACGTCGCGGGTCTGGTAGGCGATGGCCTCGTGCACGGCGCGGACGAGGTGCGCCCGGCGGGTGCCGCGGGTGAGGCCGACGATGGTCCCTCTGGCCCGGCCGTCCCAATGGGGGGCCCCCAACCCGGTGAACGCGGGGACGACGTAGACGCCGTCGGCGGAGTCGACCCGGCGGGCGATGGCCTCGGCCGCCTCGGGGTCCTCGACGAGGCCGACGTCCACCAGCCACTCGACGGCCGCGCCGGTGGCGAAGATCGACCCTTCGAGGGCGTAGCTTGACCGGGCCGCCAGACTGCTGGAACCCGATGGTCGTCAACAGCCCGTGGGCCGATTCGACCGGCTCCTCCCCGGTGTTCAGCAGGAAGAACGACCCCGTGCCGTACGTGTTCTTCGCGTCCCCCCGGTCGAAGCAGGCTTGCCCGACGAGCGCGGCCTGCTGATCGCCGAGCGCGCCCGCGACCGGCACGGCCGCACCGAGGAAGCCGTCGGGGTCCGTATAACCGTAGTTCTCGCTGTCGCTCGACGGCCGGACCTCGGGGAGGCTCGCCCGGGGGACGCCGAACTCCTCGAGGAGCTCGTCGTCCCAGTCGAGCTCGTGGATGTCGTAGAGCATCGTCCGCGAGGCGTTCGTCACGTCGGTGACGTGCTCCCCGGTGAGGTTGTCGACGAGCCAGCTGTCGATGGTCCCCAACCGCAGCGCCCCCTGCGCGGCCCGTTCTCGCGGTGTCGAGCCGGCCCCACCGTTCGCCGCACCGGTGTCCGCGTGGTCGAGGAGCCACTCGGCCTTCGTCGCCGAGAAGTACGCGTCGGGTTCCAGGCCCGTCCGCTCCCGGATCGACGCGCCGAGGCCAGCCGCCTGGAGCGCCTCGACGCGGTCGGTCGTCCGCCGGTCCTGCCAGACGATGGCGTTGTGGAGCGGCTCGCCGGACTCGGCGTCCCAGAGGACCGTGGTCTCCCGTTGGTTCGTGATGCCGAGCGCCGCCAGCTGGTCGGGGTCGAGGCCGGCGTCACCGAGGGCGGTCGTGATGACCGACTTGGTGTTCTCCCAGATCTCGACGGGGTCGTGCTCGACCCAGCCGGGCTTTGGGTAGTGCTGCTCGTGGCGGGCGTAGGCGTTGGCGACGATCCGGCCGTCGCGGTCGAAGACCATGAACCGGGACCCGGTCGTGCCCTGGTCGATCGCGCCGATGTACGCTGCCCCCGGCATGGTCAACCCGTGCGCTCTGGCGGGTCAATAGGGCTCCGGTGGTCGGGATCGGGCGGATCGGGCGTGGGCCTCGCCGCCACGCCCCGGTCGGCTGGTCCCTGGCTCAGTGCTGGGTCTGGTGCTTGAGCTTCTCGGCGACGAGGCCCGGGACCGTCGTCCCGCAGTCCGTACAGCGGTAGCGCGATCGGACGGCGCCCTGCTCCGCCCGGAGGTCCCGCTTCGACGCCAGCCGGCGGCCACAGCCCGCACAGGTGTGGGTGGTCCGGGTCATCCGCCCGGGGTCAGTCGGACTTCGCGCCCGGGTTGGTGACGGCGCCCTCGGCCGCCGAGCCGAACGCCGCGCCGTACTTCGCCAGCACGCCCGAGGTGTAGGCGGGCTCGGGCGGGTCGCGGGCCGCCAGCCGGGATTCGACCTCCTCGTCGGAGAGCTCGACCGACAGCGTCCGCGACGGGATGTCGACCGTGACGACGTCGCCGTCCTCGAGCGCGCCGATGGGGCCGCCGACGAACGCCTCGGGCGCGACGTGGCCGACCATCGGCCCGCGGGTCGCCCCGGAGAACCGGCCGTCGGTGAGCAGCGCGACGTCGTCCTCGTGGCCCTGGCCGACGACGGCCGCGGTGACGCCGAGCATCTCGCGCATCCCGGGGCCGCCGCGCGGGCCCTCGTTCCGGATCACGATGACGTCGCCGCGACTCGATGTGGCCCTCCTGGACGTACGCCATCGCGTCCTCCTCGCGCTCGAACACCCGGGCGGGGCCCTCGTGGTGGACGGCGTCCTCGGCGGTGACCTTCAGCACCGCGCCGTCGGGCGCGAGGTTCCCGGTGAGCACCTTCGATCGCGCCCTCGGCGTGGATGGGGTCGTCGACGGTGTAGAGGAAGTCGGCCTCGAGCTCGTCGTCGGGCGGGAGCGCCCCAGCTCCTCGAGGTGGGCGAGCTCCTCGGCCATCGTCCGGCCGGTGACGGTCATCGCGTCGCCGTGGAGCAGCCCCGCGTCGAGCAGCCGGCGGAGCACGACGGGCACGCCGCCGAGCTCGTGGAGGTCGTTCATGACGCGCTCGCCGCCGGGCTGGAGGTCGGCGATCTTCGGCGTCCGCCGCGAGATCTCGTCGAAGTCCTCGATGTCGAGGTCGATGCCCGCCTCGGCGGCGAGCGCGAGCAGGTGGAGCACGCCGTTGGTCGAGCCGCCGACGGCCACCTGGAGGGCGATGGCGTTCTCGAACGACTCCCGCGAGAGGATGTCCGAGGGGCGTCGGTCCTCCTCGATGCACTCGAGGGCGAGTTCGCCGGCGTCGTCGGCCGACGTCGTACGCGTTCGGCGTCCTCCGCGGGCGGGCTGGCGCTGCCAAGCGGCGCGAAGCCGAGCGCCTCGCTGATCGAGGCCATCGTGTTGGCGGTGAACATCCCGCCGCACGAGCCCGCGCCGGGGCAGGCGTGGCGCTCGAGCTCGTCGAGCTCCTCGACGCTCATGTCGCCGTGGGCGACCGCGCCGACGCCCTCGAAGACGTTCTGGATGGTGACCTCGCGGCCGTCGTGGTGGCCGGGCATGATCGAGCCGCCGTAGAGGAACACCGTCGGGAGGTCCGTCCGGACGGCGGCCATCATCATCCCGGGCAGGTTCTTGTCGCAGCCCGCGACGCGTCACGAGGCCGTCCATGCGCTCGCCGAACGCGACGAGCTCGACGGAGTCCGCGATGACCTCCCGGGAGATCAGCGAGGCCTTCATCCCCTCGGTGCCCATCGAGATCGCGTCCGAGATCGTGATGGTACCGAACTCGATCGGCATCCCGCCGGCGTCGTCGACGCCGTCGTAGGCCGCCTCGGCGACCTCGTCGAGGTGGACGTTACACGGCGTGATGTCGGCCGCCGGGTTGGCGATGCCGACCATCGGCGAGGCGAGGTCCTCGTCGTCGTAGCCCATCGCGCGGAACATCGCGCGGTGGGGGGCCCGGTCGGGGCCCTCGGTGACCTCGTTGCTCGGGAGGTCGGGGTCCTTCCCGGCCCGCTCTGGGGGGCGCTGCTGGCTCATGGTCGGCCCTGCGTGTCGGCCGGCCTTAACCCTTCGCGGGGCGGGCGTTCGCGGGCCGCCGGAAGCTCCATGGGTCGGGCCCGAGAACGCCCGGCCATGCCCGTCCGGGTGACCGCCGGGGGCCGGCTGCTCTTCGGCTTCCTCAACCTCGCGCTCGACCGGGAGCGCCTCTACGGCGGCCTCGGCGTCGCGCTCGACGCGCCGGCGGTCACCGTCGAGGCCGCGCCCGCCGACGGGGTCGAGGTGGCCGACCCCGCCCTCGAGGTCCACGCCCGGCGGAGCGTCGACCGGCTCGACGTCGACGGCGCCCGCGTCGAGCTCGAGGCGGCGCTGCCGAGCCACGCCGGCCTGGGGAGCGTGACCCAGACCGCGCTGGCGGTCCACGCCGCGATCGCCCGGGCCCACGACCGCGAACCGGCGGTCCGGGCGGCGGCGCCCGCGCTGGATCGCGGCGGCCGGAGCGGCGTCGGGGTCGCGGCGTTCGAACGGGGCGGCTTCGTCGTCGACGCCGGCCATCCGACCGCCGAGTACACCCACGAGCGGCCGGCGCCCGGGGCGTGGACGGTCCCGCCCGTCGCCGTCCGACACGCCCTGCCGACGGGCTGGCGGTTCGTGCTCGTGACCCCGGACGTCCCGCCCGGGCGCTCGGGCGAGGCCGAGGAGGCCAGCATGCGCGCGGTCGTGGAGGGCGCTGACGCCTCGATAGCCGATCGGCTGAGCGCGGTCGTCGTCGACCGGCTGCTCCCCGCCGTCGCCTCCGGCGACGTGCGCGCGTTCGGCGGGGCCGTCGGCGAGGTCGGCCGGCTGAACGGCCAGTGGTACGCGGCCGAGCAGGGCGGAATCTACCGGCCGCCCGTGGGACCGATCGTCGACGCGCTCGACGGCTGCGAGGCGGCCTTCGGCGCCGGTCAGTCGTCGTGGGGGCCGACGGTCTACGCCGTCAGCGACGCGACCCACGTCGAGGCGGCCGAGGCGGCGGCGCGCGACGCGCTCGCCGACGCCGGGCTCGAGGGCACGGTCCGCGTTGCCCGGCCCCGGAACGTCGGCGCGACCGTCGAGGAACGGCCGCCGGCCGCCAAAGGTGACGACCAGCCGTAAGAACCAGCCGAGTGTAGCGATCGGAGCGTGGGCTGATTTAAGGCTTTGAGTCGTCTTACCGATATATCTTGACCTGGTGGCATTCTCGGGCCAGTGTCGGACGGACGGTCACGCCCACCTTCCTCATCGGGGTCGGCCTGCTGGCCGCGGCCACCGCGCTCATCGAGATACTCACCGAGAACCAGCTCCTGGGCGCCACGCCGGCCGGGGGCTACCTCGAGTTCCTGATGCTCGCCGTCCCGGCGGTCGGGCTGGTCTACGCGGGCTACTGGCTCGAGACCGGCGAGGTCGACGGCGAGGCCATCTGGCGCATCGGCGCCTTCGCCGTGGGCGGGGCGGTGGTGGCCTCGTCCCTCACGCTCGCGCTGCTCTGGGCCACCGCGACGGCGGCGGACATCGACCCCCTCGCCCGGTTCGTGCTCTTCGTGGGCACCGGCACCGAGGGGAGCCTCCTCGGCGTGCTCGCGGGGACGTTCGCGGTGACCGACAGCCGCTACCGGGGGGAGCGCACGGTCGCCGACGAGCTCGAGACGCTACAGGCGCTGGTGCGCCACGACGCCCGCAACCGGCTGACCATCATCGGCGGCCACCTGACGAAGCTGACCGAGAGCGCCGACCTCCCGGCCGAAAGCGTCGAGATCATCGAGACCCAGCTGGGCGCGATCGAGTCGATGCTCGCGGACACCGGGACGGCGGCGGCGCTCCGTAGCGGACAGCCGACGTCCGCGGTCGACCTCGTCGACGTGGTCACGCGGCAGGTGTCGGTGCTCCGTGACACCTACGAGGACGTCGAGGTCCGGACCGAGCTTCCGGCGAGCGCCGCGTCCCGGCGACGAGCTGCTCGGGTCGGTGCTCGACAACCTGCTCCAGAACGCGGTCAACCACCACGACGGGTCGACGCCCGGGATCGCGGTCTCGGTGGCGACGAGCCGAGAACGTCGTGCTGCGGGTCGCCGACGATGGGCCCGGCATCCCGGCGGCCGAGCGCGAGCACGTCTTCGAACCGGGCGTCGGCGAGGGCACCGGGATGGGCTCTACCTGGTACGGACGGTGATCGCGCGCTACGGCGGCTCGGTATCGATCGACGCGAACGAGCCCGGGGCACGGCCATCACGCTGACGCTGCCCCGCGCCGACGACCGGTTCTACGCCGCGTAGGCGTACTGGCGCTCGTTCATCCGGCCCCAGCCGGTGAAGACGAACTCGCCGTCGGGCTGGGTGAACTGCTCGACGTCGGTGTCGAGCTCGTGGTTGTGGATGTCGTGGACCTTCTCGTACTCCTCGTAGCTGAGGTCGTAGCGCGACCCGAGCCGGTCGGAGAGGTCGAGGGCCGCCATCTCGTCGTCCCAGCCGGGCATGATGGTCTCCGCGTGCATCTCGGCCTGGGCCCCCGAGCCGTACGAGCCCACCAGCAGCCGCTGGCCCTCGAGCTCCTCGCCCTGCTCGTAGGCCCACCGGAGCGCGCCCACGCGCGCCAGGTGGACGGAGCTGGTGTACCAGTTGCCGACGTGCCGCGAGATCGTCAGCGTCGGCTCGATGACGTGCTCGTACCACTCGCGGTAGGGCTCGGTGTCCTTGAGCTGGTCCATGTGCGCCCGGATGGCCTCGGTGTAGTCGTCGTAGTCGTCGTACTCGGCCTCGCGGGGCTGGCGGCCGATCTCCTCGGCCAGCTCGTCCTCCATCGGCGTGTCGCGGATGGCGTGGCGGTAGCCGAGCACCGACGCCTTGCGGACCATGCCCGGGTACGGCGTGTGGAACGGGATGAACCGGAAGTCCTCGGGGTGGATGCGTCCGGCGACGGACTCGAAGTCCTCGAGCGCCTCGCGCATCCGGGCGAGGTAGACCTGGATGGACCGCTTCCCGTCGACGCTGGGGAACTGCTGGTTGGGCTTGAGGAAGTCCGTCTCGTCGGCCGAGCCGTAGCCCTGCTCGACGGAGAGCTCGACGAGGCACGGGTCCTCGCTGACGAGCATGGCGACCGCGCCGGCGCCCTGGGTCGCCTCGCCGGGGTCGCCCCGGGCGTACAGGGCGGTGTCGGTCGCGATGACGATGGCCGACCGGCCGCGGTTGCGCCCGGCGCGGATCCAGTTGTAGGCGTCGTCGAGGCTCTGGGTGCCCGAGATGCAGGCGAACTTGCGCTCGCCCTTGTTGGCGTGGTGGAAGTCCTCCTCGTAGACCTGCTCGAGACAGCCCGCGATGTACGTCGAGACCGGCTTCGAGTTGTCGAACGCCGACTCGGTGGCGACGTCGATCCGGCCGATGTCCTGGGGCGCGAGCCCCTTGCGCTCCATCAGCTCGTGGGCGGCGTTCGCGCCCATCGTGACGATGTCCTCGTGGGCGTCGGGCAGGGAGCTCTCGAACAGCCCCAGGCCCTTGGTGTACTTCTCCGGGTCCTCGGCCTCGGCGGGGGCGAACGTTTTCGGGAGGTCGAGCTTCAGCTTCCCCGTCCAGACCGCCACCCCGTCGATTCCGACGCTGCTCATGGCCGCGCCAACGCCGAGTCGGTACTTGGGTGTGTCGAATGAACAATCGACGAACGTCGAAAAGCCGCCCGGCGGGGCCGCCTACTCCTCGATGACTTCGGGGTCGCTGAGCGCGCTCTGGAGGCTGTCGAGCCCGTTGGTCCACTCGGTGACGAGGCCGTACTCGAACTCCTCGAGGACCGCGATGTCGAGCGCCTCGCCGTCGATGACCTGCGTGCCGGCGTTCCCCGTGAGCTGCAGCGCCTCGTCGAACTCCTCGGCCTGCTCGGCCTCGCAGGCGTCCCGGAGGTAGGCCTCGACCGACTCGTCGTCGGTGACGCCGTCGGCGACGTACTGCTCGGCGGCGAAGAAGACGGCGACGAGGCTCGTCTGGACGCCGTCGACCAGGATCGCGGTCTCCTCGTCCTCGATCTCGACGGGGCCCAGCACGATGTCGCGGATCCCGCCGAGCTCCTCGAGGGCGGCCCCCTCGCCGAGCTCGTCCTCCGCGGCGCTGACGATCTTCGCGACGGCGATGGCGACGTCGTCCTGGAGGTTCAACAGCAGGCGGGCGGAGTCCTCGTCGGACGGGTCGAGCTCGGTACTGCGGAGCCGGTCGAGCCAGTTGTCCCAGCGTTCCTCGGTGTAAAACTCACCGGCGGGCGTGCTCATACAACCCCCACCCGCGGCGCGCTGAAAGGCCTTTCTACCTCGTCGATAGGCGGCCGTCTGTGGGCTGAGCAGCCCGGGTTGGGCCCTCGGCCCGGCGGCCCGCAACGCGTCAAAAGTATTAGGCTGGGGCCGGGTGTCGGGGGCACCATGGCCGACCAGCCAATCGTCTACGTCACCCGTGAGATCCCCGAGATAGGCCTCGAGATGCTCCGCGAGGAGTGCGAGGTTCACGTCTGGGACGGCAAGCTCCCGCCGTCGAAATCGCACATCATCGAGACGCTCGCCGACCTCGAGGCCGACGCGCTGCTCTGTCTCCTGTCGGACGACACCGACGGCGAGGTGATGGACGCCTCGCCCAACCTGCAGGTGGTCAGCACGTTCTCCGTGGGCTACGATCACATCGACCTCCAGGACGCGGCCGACCGCGACCTGCCGGTCGGGCACACGCCGGGCGTGCTCACCGACACCACCGCGGACTTCGCCTGGGCGCTGCTGATGACCGCCGCGCGCCGGACCGTCGAGGGCTACGAGTACGTCCTCGACGACGAGTGGGAGACCTGGGGCCCGAAGCTGCTCACCGGCCCGGACGTCTCGAACGCCACGCTCGGCGTCATCGGCCTCGGGAACATCGGCTACGCCGTCGCGAAGCGCTCGGCCGGCTTCGACATGGAGGTGCTCTACTCCGACGTCAAGCGGTGGGAGGAGAAGGAGGCCGAGCTGGGAGAGCAGGGCGTCGACATCACCTACGCCGACCAGGACGAGGTGCTCGCCCGGTCGGACTTCGTCTCGCTGCACGTCCCGCTGATGGACGCGACCCGCCACCTCATCAGCGAGGACGAGCTCCGGACGATGCAGGATGACGCCATCCTCGTCAACAACTCCCGGGGCCCGGTGATCGACTTCGACGCGCTCGATACCGCGCTCGAGGAGGGCTGGATCCGGGCCGCCGCGCTCGACGTCACCGACCCCGAGCCGATGCGCGCCGACCACCCGGTGCTGCGCCACGAGCCCGAGCGGCTCATCGTCACGCCCCACATCGCGAGCGCCTCGATCCAGACGCGCGACAAGATGTCGGAGATGGCGGCGGCGAACGTGCTCGCGGGCGTCAAGGGCGAGCCGCTGCCGACGTCGGCGCTCGAGGACGCGGGCATCGAGTAGCTCGGGCGTCGTTCCCTCCCGGCGCGGTCAGTCCGGAAGCGACGTGTCGATGCCGTACACCCGCCCCGGCGCGTCGACGTGGGCGGTCCGGACCGCGTCGTCGTACCCCTGCTCGCGGAGCCACCGCACCCGGCGCGGGACGGTCTTCGGGCCGAGCACCGCGCCCGGCCGCTCGGGGTCGTCGAGGTAGTCGGTCTCCATGAGGAACGGCTCGGCCGAGCGGGCGGCCGCCTCGAGCGCGTCCTTCCGGGCGATGACGCTCGGCGTCACCCCGGCGGTCGGCCCGTCGGCGTAGTGCTTGACCACGCGCTCGGGCGGCAGGCCGGCCTCGTCGGCCCACCCGGCCACCTCGTCGAACTCGTCGCCGGCCTCGGTGTGGAGCTGTACCGCGACGCCGGTCTCCGCGCCCAGCGCGAGCGCGTGGCGCAGCACGTCGTTCGAGGCGTCCCAGACCGCGTCGTCGACGTCGTAGTGGGGCCGGCCGGACTTCAGCGCGACCGCCGGCCCCTCGGCCGCGTACTCGGCGGCGACGTCGAGCCCGGCGCGCATCAGCTCGGCGGCCCCCGCGGGCGTGAACCCCCGGTCGTCGACGAGCCGGCTGATCAGCCCCGGGTGGACGCCCAGCACGGGCCACGCGCGGCCGGGGAGCGCCCCGCTGGCGGCCTCGACGGTGGCGATCGTCCGCTCGAACACCGGGCGGAAGCCCGCGCCGGCCTCGGGCTCGACGCCGAGCCCCCACGAGGGCAGGTTGCAGACGAGGAGGTGGGTGCCGCCCGCCCGGGCGAACTCCTCGACGGCGTCGACCCCGCGGCCGCGCTCGGCGTCGAGATGGCAGTGGTCGTCGAGGACGGGCTCGGCCATGGCCGCCGTTGTGGACCGTCGGCCAAAACCGCTCGGGTTCGCCGGCTCACTCGCCGAGCGTCAGCGCCTCGTCGGCGACCGCCGAGAGCGCCTCCGAGCGGCCGTAGGCGCTCGGCGCGACCGCGACCGTTCGAACGCCCCGGCGGTTCGCGGCCTCGAGGGCCGGCTTGAAATCCATGTCCCGGGAGGCGATCACGAGGACGTCGACCGCGCCCTCGGCGGCCAGCTCCGTCGCGTCCACGGCCAGGCTGACGTCGACGTCGCCGCTGGTGACGGCGACCTCGAAGCCGTGGGCCTCGGCGGCCTGGAGCAGCCCCGGCGTGGCGTTGACGTCGAAGTAGCACCGGGCGACCGTCACCCGGCCGCGCTCCTCGGCGACGGCCCGGAGGTCGGCGAGGTCGACGTCGAACTCGGAGCGGAAGACGTTGGGGCCGTCGACCAGCAGCGCGACCCGCTGGCCGCGCCCGAGCCACCGCCCGAGGATACCCATGGCCGTTCAACCCCCGCCTGGAGCATCAGCGTGGCGGTCCCCCGACGGGCTCGAACCGCCCGCCGGCGGCCCGGGCCGGATGACAAAGCCTTACTTCCCGCCCCGAGGAGGTCAGCCTATGTCCGGACGGTCGTCACCGCTCTACGACGCCCACGCCGAGCTGGACGCTCAGTTCACCGACTTCGGCGGCTGGGAGATGCCCGTGGAGTACGACTCCATCCGGACCGAGCACACCGCCGTCCGCGAGACGGCCGGGAAGTTCGACGTCTCGCACATGGGCGAGCTCGTCGTGACCGGGCCCGACGCCGCCGCGCTCTGCGACCGGCTCGTGACCAACGACGTCCGGTCGATGGCGATCGGCGACGCGCGGTACGCGCTGATCACCGACGCCGACGGCGTCATCCTCGACGACACGATGGTCTACCGCCGGGCGGACGCCGAGTACCTCGTCATCCCGAACGCGGGCCACGACGCCCAGATGTACGACCGGTGGGTCGACCACCGCGACGAGTGGGGCCTCGACGCCGACGTCGAGAACGCCACCGAGGCGCTCGCGATGATCGCGCTCCAGGGCCCCGAGGCGGCCGCCCTCGTCGAGCCCGTCGCCGACGACGCCGTGACCGACCTCGACCACATGGAGGCGACGTGGGCCGAGGTCGCCGGCGTCGAGACGTACGCGGCCCGCACCGGCTACACCGGCGAGGACGGCTTCGAGTTCGTCTACCCCGCCGCGGACGCCGAGGCGGTCTGGGACGCCCTCGACTGCCAGGCCTGCGGGCTCGGCGCCCGGGACACGCTCCGCACCGAGATGGGCTTTCTCCTCTCGGGCCAGGACTTCGACCCCGAGGAGAACCCCCGGACGCCCTACGAGGCCGGCGTCGGCTTCGCGGTCAAGCTCGACGGCGAGTTCGTCGGCCGCGACGCCCTCGCCGCGGTGGCCGAGGCCGGCCCCGAGCAGTCGTTCGTCGGCCTCGGGCTCACCGAGCGCGGCATCCCCCGGCACGGCTACGCGATCACCGACCCCGACGGCGACGAGATCGGGGTCGTCACCAGCGGCACGATGAGCCCGACGCTGGGCGAGCCCATCGGCCTGGGCTACGTGGACGCCGATCACGTGGCGCCGGGCACCGACGTCCGGGTCGTCATCCGCGACGACCCCAAAACAGCCAAGATACGCGAGACTCCATTCTGACCATGAGCTACGAGACCCCGGACGACAGGCGCTACCTCGAATCGCACGAGTGGGTACACACCGACGGCGGGACGGCCCAGGTGGGCATCTCCGACTTCGCCCAGGACGAGCTGGGCGACGTGGTGTTCGTCGAGCTGCCGGCCGTGGGCGACGAGGTGGCCCGCGACGAGCAGTTCGGCGTCATCGAGTCGATCAAGGCGGTCTCGGACCTGTATTCGCCCGTCTCGGGCACGGTGACGGCCGTCAACGACGCGCTCGAGCAGGAGCCCGAGCTCGTCAACGAGTCGCCCTACGGCGACGGCTGGCTCTTCGAGCTCGAGCTCGCCGACGAGGGCGAGCTCGAGGGGTTGCTCAGCGCGGACGAGTACGCGGGTCAAGTGGAATAATGCCCCGCGGGGGCCGCCACGCATGAGCCATAGCCGACGCGGCGGGAGCCCGTACGCCCCGCACACGCCCGAGGAGACCGCGGCGATGCTCGACGCCATCGGCGCCGACTCCGTCGAGGAGCTCTTCGACATCCCCGAGGCCGTCCGGTTCGACGGCGAGTTCGGCATCGAGGCCCGCTCGGAGGCCGCCGTCCGAGACGCCGTCGGGCGGACGCTCGCGAAGAACGACGACCTCGTCGAGTTCCTCGGCCGGGGGCACTACGACCACTACGTGCCGTCGCTGGTCGACCACCTCGCCGACCGCTCGGAGTTCCTCACCTCCTACACGCAGTACCAGCCGGAGGTCGCCCAGGGCTTCCTCCAGGCGCTCTTCGAGTACCAGTCGATCCTCGTCGAGCTGACCGGGCTCGCGGTCGCGAACTGCTCGCTCTACGACGCGGCGACGGCGCTGGGCGAGGCCGCGCTGCTGGCCGCCCGGGTCCGGGAGGCCACCGGCGACCGGGTGCTGCGTGCCCGACATCGTCCTCGAGGACCGCCGGAGCGTCGTCGAGAACTACGTCGACGGGCGCGGACCTCGACGGTCGAGACCTACCCGACGGCGACGGCGCGAACGTCGACCTCGACGGCCTCGCCGAGGCGCTCGACGAGGACGCGGCGATGGTCTACGTCGAGAGCCCGAACGCCCGCGGCGCGATCGAGGAGTCGCTCGGCGAGATCGCCGAGCTGGCCCACGAGCACGACGCGCTCTGCACGCTCGGGAGCGACCCGGTCGCGCTGGCGCTGCTGCGAGGAGCCCGCGAGCGTCGGCGTCGACGTCGTCGTCGGCGACGCGGCGACGCTCGGGCTGCCGCACGGCGTTCGGCATCGGGCTCGGCCTGTTCGCGTGCCGCGAGGCGTTCCTCCGGCAGGTGCCCGGCCGGCTCGTCGGCGCGAGCGACGACGCCCGCGGCCAGCGGGCCTACACCCTGACCCTCCAGACCCGCGAGCAGCACATCCGCCGGGAGCGGGCGACCTCGAACATCTGTACCAACCAGGCCTGGGTCGCCCTGCGGACCGCGATGCACGCGGCCTCGCTCGGCCCCGACGGCCTGCTCGAGCTCGCCGAGCGCTGCGTCGAGCTGCCCCGCGACCTCGCCGGCGCGGCTCGACGACGTCTCCGGCGTCCGGGCGCCCGTCGACGACCGCCACCACTTCCGGGAGTTCGTCGCCCACACCGACCAGCCGGCGGCGGCCGTCGCCGCCGACCTGGCCGACGCGGGCTACGCGGTCCACGTCGTCGGCGAGCACGAGCTGCAGGTCTGCGTGACCGACGACGAACGCCGACGCGACGTCGACGGCCTCGTCGGGGCGTTCGGAGGAGGCGGCGCGATGACGGTGCTACGACCAGGCCCGGTGGACCGACGACGGGCTGTACGAGCCCCTGCTCTCGGAGAAGGACGACACCGAGGTCGGCGGTGCGAGTCGTCGCTGCCCGACGAGCTCACCCGGGACTCGCTCGACGCTGCCGGCGCTCAGCGAGCCCGAGCTGGCCCGCCACTACACCCGGCTCAGCCAGATGAACTACGGCATCGACTCCGGGCCCGTACCCGCTGGGCTCGTGCACGATGAAGTACAACCCGAAGTTCACCGAGGACGTCGCGGCCGACCCCAACGGCGCGGTCCACCCCGACCGGCCCGCCGAGACCATCCAGGGGACGCTCGAGGCGCTCCACCAGCTCGAGGACTACCTCGCGCGCATCGGCGGGATGGACGCCGTCACGCTCCAGCCGCCGGCGGGCGCCGCCGGCGAGTTCACCGGCATCCGCATCGCGGCGGCCTACCACGCCGCGAACGGCGAGGCCGACCAGCGCACCGAGGTCGTCGTCCCCGACAGCGCCCACGGGACGAACCCCGCGAGCGCGGCGATGGGCGGCTACGACGTGGTCGAGATCCCCTCGGACGAGGACGGCCGGGTCCACCTCGAGGCGCTCGAGTCGGCCGTCGGCGAGGAGACGGCGGCGCTGATGCTGACGAACCCGAACACGCTCGGGCTGTTCGAGCGCGAGATCGAGGAGTTCGCCGACGCCGTCCACGACGTCGGCGGGCTGCTCTACTACGACGGCGCGAACCTCAACGCCCTGCTCGGCCGCGCCCGGCCGGGCGACATGGGCTTCGACATCATGCACTACAACGTCCACAAGACGTTCGCGACGCCCCACGGCGGCGGCGGGCCGGGCGCCGGCCCCGTCGGCGTCGTCGAGGAGCTCGCGCGAGTTCCTCCCCTCGCCGCAGGTCCGCGAGGCCGACGGCGGCTACGAGCTGGTACGAGCCGGCCGCCTCCATCGGGAAGGTCCACGGCTTCCACGGCAACTGGCTCGTCCTCGTGAAGACGCTCGCCTACATCATGCGGCTGGGCGACGAGGGCCTCGCGGCCGCCAGCGCGGATGGCCGTGCTCAACGCGAACTACCTCGCGAGCCAGATCCCCTACGACGTGCCGTTCGGGCCGTTCCACCACGAGTTCGTCGCGAGTGCGGGCGACCAGGACGCCGCCGAGGTCGCCAAGCGGATGCTCGACTACGGCGTCCACCCGCCGACGACGAAGTGGCCCGAGATCGTCCCCGAGGCGCTGATGACCGAGCCGACGGAGATCGAGAACCGCGACTCGCTCGACGAGCTCGCGGCGGCGTTCACCGCGGTCGCGGGCGAGGACGACGAGACGCTCGCCGACGCGCCGAACCGGACGACCGCGGCCTTCATCGACCAGGCCCAGGCCGCCCGCGAGCCCGACGCTGTCGTGGCAGGCGCTGGACGACGAGTGAGCCGCCCGGTTGCTAAGGGTTATTAACCGAACGCGCTCGAGTTAACAACATGACCGTCGTCAGCGTCTCCATGCCGGAGGAGCTTCTCGACCGCCTCGACGAGTTCGCCGGCGAGCACGGCTACACCGGCCGGAGCGAAGTCATCCGCGAGGCCTCCCGGAACCTGCTCGGCGAGTTCGACGACCGCGCGCTCGAGGAGCGCGAGCTCATGGGCGTCGTGACCGTGCTGTTCGACTACGAGACGACGGTCGTCGAGAACCGGCTGATGGGGCTGCGCCACGAGCACGAGTCGCTGGTGAGCTCGAACGTCCACACCCACGTCGGCGACCACCACTGCGTCGAGCTGTTCATCCTCGAGGGCTCGCTCAGCGAGATCTCCGCGTTCGTCGGGAAGGTCCGCGCGACGACGGACACGTTGACGGTCGACTACTCGGTCATCCCGGTCGACGGGCCGGCCGACTGGGCCGACGCCGACTGAGTCAGGTCTCGGACTCGTCGGTGATGACGGCCTTGACCGGCGGGGGCTCGTACGACGCGAAGCGGTCGAGGAGGTCGTCGGCGTCGTCGCTCACGACGAGCATGTCGCGGTGGGCCGGCTCGACGAAGCCCGTCTCGACCTGCCGGTCGAAGAACTCGGCGAGCTCGGTGTAGTAGCCCGCCACGTTGAGCACCCCGCAGGGCTTGTGGTGGAAGCCCAGCTGGGCCCAGGTGAGCACCTCCATGAGCTCCTCGAGCGTGCCGAAGCCTCCCGGGAGCGCCACGAAGCCGTCGGCGAGCTCCGCCATGCGCTCCTTCCGGGCGTGCATCGACTCGACGACGTCGAGCTCGGTGAGCCCCTCGTGGGTGAGCTCGCGCTTCTCGAGGGCCGCCGGGATGACGCCGTGGGCCTCGCCGCCGGCCGCGAGCGTCGCGTCGGCGACGGCGCCCATGAGCCCGACGTGGCCGCCGCCGAACACCAGCCCGAGCTCCCGGTCGACGAGCGTCCGGCCGAACGCCTCGGCCGCCTCGACGTAGGCCGGGTCCCGGCCGGGACTCGACCCGCAGTAGACGCAGATCCGTTCCATCGGGGTGGCTGCGCCCGTGGGCGCCGTAAAGCTAGCCATCCGGCCGGCTACAGCGAGAACAGGATGCCCATCAAGACGGCCGGCACGGCGTAGATCGCGGCGTAGTAGGCGCTGGCCGCGACGAGGAGGAGCCACGTCGTCGACTCGTAGCCCGTGGGGTCCCAATCGACGCCGAGCTGTGGCAGGCCGGCGGCCGCGGCCACGGGGAGGGCGACCACGTAGAGCCCCGAGAGCTGGACCGCGATATCGACCATCGGCTCGCCGGTGCGGGCGGCCTCGGGCGCGCCGCCGATCGCGTCGAGCGCCCAGCCGTAGCCGAGGACCCACGGGACCGAGAGCGCGAGCGCGGCGAGCGTGTAGTTCACCGCCGTGACGCCGGTGAGCGGGAGCGACCGGAACAGCGCCCGGAGCCGTCCAGCGGCGAGCACCGGGCTCCAGAGCACGGTGGCGACGAGGCCGGGGCCCAACAGGAGGACGAACAGCGTGAGCCACTCCGTGAGCGTTCCGCCGAGGACCATGGTCCCGGTCGCGCCGCGTCCGCTGAAAACCTTCTGTCCTGTCCCCGGGCCCATCGGAGCGCTTTTGCCCGGCGACGAAGAGGCTCGGGCATGGTCAACGAGACGCGGGACTTCGGGCTCGCGACCGCGCTCACCGCCGTCGGCCTCCTCGTCATGCTCTGGGGGGTCACGCTGAACAACGGCACCGCGTTCAACACGCCGATGATCGCGGGCGGCGCCGTCGTCGCCGTCGGGATCGGCATCATCCTCGTTTCCGTGATGCGTCTCGAGGGGCCCGACGAGGCGCACTGAGCCGGCCGAGCCGACCCCTGCTTCTACCCGGGCGCTACCCCGCCGGCACCAGCCGGTGCACCCCGCCGCCGCGGCTCCCGACGCCGAGGACGTAGAGCTCGCCGTCGGCGTCCCGCGCGAACGAGAACAGCCGGGTGAGCCGGCCGGCCTCGGTGAGGGGCAGCGTCCGGGTCGGCCACTGGCCGTCGCCGTCCGGGCGCCGCGCCACGAACAGCTGGCCGTCGGCCTGGAGGTCCCCGAAGACGTACGCGCCCTCGAGCCCCGGGATGGCGTCGCCGCGGTAGACCCCGCCGCCCACGACGGCCACCCCGCCGACGGCCGCCTCTTTGAACCGCGCGTTGGGGTACGCGACGATCGGGTCGACGAGCGGTTCGCCGCCCCTGACCTCGTCGGGCGTCCGGTCCGGACAGGAGTCGCCGCCGAAGCAGCGCGTGCCCTCCTTGACGTTCCAGCCGTAGTTGCCGCCCCGCTCGACGAGGTTGACCTCCTCGTAGCGGTCCTGGCCGACGTCCGCGACGTAGAGGTCGTCGCCGTCGAACGCCAGCCGCCAGGGGTTCCGCAGCCCCCAGGCGTAGTGCTCGTCGAGGCCCTCGCGGCCGACCAGCGGGTTGTCGTCGGGGACCCCGTAGGGCCGGTCGCCATCCCGCGCGTCGACGTCGAGGCGGAGGAGGCTCCCGAGCAGGTTCTCGGCCACGTCCTGGCCGTTCCCGCCCGCGACGCCGTCGTACCAGTCCTCGACGTGGCCGCCGCCCCGGTCGTTGGCGCCGCCGCCGTCGCCGACGGCGACGTACAGGTAGCCGTCGGGGCCGAACGCGAGGTCGCCCGCGTTGTGGTTCGCCTGGGGCTCGGGGATCTCGATGACGGTTCGCTCGGTGTCCCGGCGGATGGACCGGCCGTCGGCGGTGGCCCGGAACTCCGCGAGCACGAACGTGTGGCTGTAGCCGGACGGTGTCCCGGATCGGGGCGGGGCGGAGTAGCGCAGGTAGAGCTTCCGGTTGGCGGCGAACTCGGGGTGGAGCGCGATGCCGAGCAGCCCCTTCTCGCCGCCCGCCGTCACGGCGTCGCGGAGGTCGAGCGCGGGCTCGTCGGCCACCCCGTCGGGGCCGTGGGAGACGACGATCCCGGGCTGTTCGAGGACGTACCGGCGGTCGGCGTCGGGAGGAAGGCCATCGCGACCGGGGCCCGGAGCCCCTGGACCACGGGCTCGAGGCCCACCTCGGCCGGCCCGCCGTCGGCGGTGCGTCGTCCGTGCGGTCGCCGTCGCCGTCTCGCGGTCGGCCGGCGCCCCGGCAGCAGCCGGCGAGGCCCGCGGCCGCGCCGGCGCCGGCGATCGCGAGGAACTCCCGCCTGGTGGGCCGCTGCATGGGCCCCGCTCGGCGGGCGGGGGACAATAGTACCACGGAACGCGCCGGCGGCGTGGCTGAAGCGTTAAGCGGCCGCGGCGACTAGGCGGGGCCAACATGGGCCAGGCGTGTACCTACTGCGGCTCGGACGTCGATGAGCACGAGCCGGTCTACGTCGAGGAGCGCGCGGAGGACCGGCTCGTCCCCGCGGGCCAGTTCTGCAACTACGCCTGCCTGGCGCGACACATCGAGGACGCCGGCCTCGAGAACGGCGCCTGCTGTCGGATCGATCTCGGGTAGCGCCCGGGCGGCCTACACGTCGGCCGCGTCGGAGACGATCTCGCCGACCTCGACGAACTGGTAGCCACAGTCCGGGCAGGACCACTTGACCTTCAGGCCGAGGTGGACCCACGTGCTCGCCGAGCGGTAGAACTCCCGCTCCCCGTCACAGTCAGGGCAGAAGTGGGTCCGCTCGAGGGCCATACGGCAGCTCCGCCCGCCCGGCCATTGAATATTCTGGTTGGCGCCCGCCGTGGACCCGGCGTTTAACCCCACCCGGCCCGTTGGGTCGGCCATGGCGCTGACGCTGTACGCCCTGGACGGCTGCCCGTGGTGCGAGAAGGTCCACGACGCGCTCGATGACCACGACATCGAGTACGAGACCGAGTGGGTCGAGGCGCTGCACTCCACGCGCAACGAGGTCAAGCGCGTGAGCGGCCAGCGGGCCGTGCCCGTGCTGGTCGACCACGAGCGCGGCGTGACGATGAACGAGAGCGCGAACATCCTCGAGTACGTCGAGAACACGCTCGCGCCGGCCGTCGAGGCTTAAGTGGCCGCCTGTCCGAGGCCCACGGCGTGACCATCTACACCGGGCGCGGCGACGACGGCCAGACCGACCTGGGCAACGCCGAGCGGACCTCGAAGGCCGCCGGGCGAATCGAGGCCTACGGCACGGTCGACGAGTGCAACGCCCACGTCGGCGCGGCCCGGCCGTCGGGCTACGACGACGTCGACGGCTGGCTCGCCGAGATCCAGAACGAGCTCCACATCGTCCAGGCGACGCTGGCGAACCCCGACGGGAAGGCGCCGACAGTCACCGACGGGCACGTCGCCGACCTCGAGAGTCGCATCGACGCCGCCGACGGGGAGCTCGAGCCGCTGCAGTCGTTCATCCTCCCGGGCGGGAGCGACGTGGGCGCGGAGCTCCACGTCGCCCGCGCGGTGTGCCGCCGGGCCGAGCGCCGGACCGTCGCGCTCGCCGAGACCGAGGAGCTCGACGGGCCGGTCCTGGTCTACCTCAACCGGCTCTCGGACGCGCTGTTCGTCCTCGCCCGGCTCGTCAACGCCCGCGAGGGCGTCCCCGAGGAGCCGCCGAGCTACTGAGGCGGCGCTCGCGCCCCGTGGTAACCTGTCTGCCACAAGGGTTATCCTCGTCTCGCCCCTTCCTCCGGGTATGAACAAACACTTCGAGGACACCCGATACTACCTCAAGCGCGCGACCGAGACGGCGACCAAGGGCCTCCGCGAGGAGCTCGAGCCGATCGAGCGGCGGTTCAAGGAGATGACCGGCGGCGAGGACGAGGAGCCCGAGCCCTCGCGCGTGGCGGCGATCCGCGAGGAGCTCAAGACGCTCGAGGAGCGCGCCGAGGGCGAGGCCAAGGAGGCCATCGCGGAGGCCCGCGAGAAGCTCAAGAACTACCGCCAGCAGCGCGCGAACTAAGCCCCCAGGCGGCGTTTTTCCGACGGTCAGGCGGCGAGCCACGGCTCCGCCGGACGGCAACTCTTAAGGCCGGCAGCGGGATAGCTTCCCCTCACGGGTCGGTGGTCTAGCCCGGTTATGACGGCTCCTTCACACGGAGCAGGTCGGCGGTTCGAATCCGCCCCGACCCACTCAATCGCGTAACGCTCCCGAGTGACAGCCTTCCGCTGTCTCGGGCCTTGGTTCAGCAATTCCCGAAGGGGAGCCCGTCTTCAGGCAGAGATGGCGACGCTACGCGGCACTCGAGTACTGTCGATTCCACGGTCCGCATTTCGAGCCGACAGCCCACGGGACTGCAGTCTTAACCGTCTTGGTCGTCGGGCCACAACGATCAGTATGGAGTTCGACTTCGCGCGCTCGGTGGGTCCGCTCGTCGTGATCGTCGCCGTCGCAACGATCGCGCTCACGACCGTGATGACGCCCTCGACCGTCTTCATGATGGTCCTGCCCTCGATGATCGTCTTCTCGATCGTGGCGTTCTTCTTCGGGATGAAACACGGCGAGTTCCGCGCCAGTCCGTAGCGGTCCGGCTCGGTCGCGCCAACGGCTGAACGGTGATCGAACCCGGTACTGGGGACGCTCGAGTTGGTCAACCGGGCGCTTCGCCCACCCCCTCACCGGTGAATTCAAGAGCACCAACCGTGTCAGGCAAGCCCACGATGCGTATCGAACCCGGACCCCGACAGGGCGGTGACCGATAGCATGCCGTGGGGCGTCAACACGGAGTTCACCGAGACCGAGGGCCCGGAGGTCGAGATCGACGAGGACCAGGAGGACGTCGAGCGGGCCGAGGAGGGTTCGGAGACCACCGAAGCGTTCGATATCGACGACGCGATTTCCAATCTGAAGTAACCCGAGCGGTCGCTGTGTTCGAGATCATCGTCCCGGGTTCCTAGTGGCGCTCATCGACCCCATTGCCCTCACGCGGGATACCGCGTCAGCTCCAGCGTCCCCGGGTCGAGCGTGTAGTGGGCCTCCCAGACCGGCTCGAGCCCGACGACCCGGGTCGGCCCGAACGACCCCTCCAGGGACTGGTGGTGGTGGCCGACGAGGCAGAGCCGCGGCTCGACCTCCCGGAGGATCCGGTCGACGTGGGTGCAGCCGACGTCGTACTCCTCGTCCCAGTCGAGGCCGTGGGGGGACTCGTGGACGAGCAGGACGTCGATGTCGACCATCTCGAGCAGGCGCTCGACGTCCTCGCGGACGAAGTGCCGGCGCCGCTCGGGCGCGAGCTCGTCGCGGTCCTTCTCGAACTGCGTCGGCGCGTGGTTGCCCGACAGGCCGGCGACGCGCAGCCCTTCGATCCCGACGACCGTGCTCGCCAGGAGGTGGGCGTTGTGGACGCCCGCCGGCGTCTCCCCGCGCCGGAGCGCCTCGATCACGTCGAGGTCCTCGTTGTTCCCGGCGATGAACCAGGTCGGCGCCGGGAGGTCGTAGTGCATCAGGTCGCCCGCCTGGACGGCGACGTCCTCGTCGGCGGCCGCGTAGGCCGCCTCGAGCGCGGCCCGCTTCGGCGGGTCGACCGCGTGCGCGTCGCCCAGCACCAGCATCTGGCGGCCGTTCACGGCCCCCCGGGGTAACCTTTCGGAATCGGGCCCCGGCCTCAGTCCCCGGATGAGGCGGGGGTCCTTGCCGGCGGTCGGGCCCGCGCGGGCGGCACCGCTCGGAGGAAAGCGGCCCCGACCGCGAGTCCGAGCAGCGTCACGAGGCCGAAGATGCCGAGCTCGGCGGGGGCGGCCGGCTGGCCGCTGGCGGCCATCCAGGCGATCATGCCGAGCACCGCCACGCCGATCGAGACGAGCTTCACGAACAGCACGCCCGCGAGCACGTAGCCCCACGCCCGGTCGCGCAGCAGCCACCACGTCGTCAGGAACACGGCCGGGATGACGAGCCCGAGGTCGAGCACGTGGACGACGTTCGCCGGAAGACCCACGGCGGCCACGCTGGGGGGTTTCGTCCCCGAGAGGGACGCCGGGACGGCCTCCGAGAGCCAGAGCAGCGCCACCAGCGCGCCCATGGCGCCGAGGTAGCCGGCCGCCAGCCGGACGGGGACGCGTCCCGCGAGCTGCTCCTTCACGGCCGACGCGTCGACGCCGAACAGCCCGGCGACGAACGTGAACAGTGAGAGCCCGAACAGCGCCACGTAGCCGAGGAAGAACGGGTTGAACTCCGTGATGACGGCGTAGACGGCGTAAGTGTAGGTGAGGTAGCCGAGCGACCCCGAGCCAGAGGAAGGCGCCCCGGAGCGACCCCCGCCGCGCCAGCCAGAGGCCGACCAGCAGGAGGGGGAGCACCAGGACCAGCGTCACGAGGTCCTGGCCGTAGGCCTGGACGCGCAGGGCGGCCGGATCCCGGTAGAACCCCTCGAGGAGCAGGCCGAGGAGCGTCGCCGCCGGCGGCGAGGACGGCGATGGCCACGGTGGAGACCGCCTGCCAGCGCCGGACGGGAACCGCGGTCATCGGGTGACCTCCGGGGCCGCCGGTTCGTGTCCGGTCGGGACCGACTCGGGCCCGACCAGCTCGGCGAACTCGTCGACGAACGCCCCGACGGCGTCCCAGTCGGTGTACTCGTAGTCCCGGGACGTGTCCGTGTCGCCGGTCGCGTCGGCGGCGATCCGCTTCATCAGCGCGCGCTTCACGAACCCGTACTCGGAGAACCGGAGCGCGCCGCCGAAGACGCCGACGAGGTCCGGCTCCCAGCCGGTCGCCTCGCGGAACTCGTCGACGTATCGCGTCGCCTCCGCCCGCCGATCGGGGTCGTCGGACGCGGCCGAGAGGCAGACCTGGACGAACGCGCTCGGCCGGACGTCGAGGCCGTCACGGTGCTCGCGGACGAAGTCGGCGAGGGCCGGCTGGTGCCGGCCGACGTGGATCGACCCGGCCACGATCACCCCGTTGTACGCCCCTAGGTCGTCGGGGGCGAGGGGAGCCGGGAGTTCGAGGAGGTCGACCCCGTGGCCGCGGGCCCGGAGCCCGTCGGCCATCCGGCCGGCGACCTTCGCGGTCTGGCTTTCGGAGGTGGCGTAGCTGAGGAGGATGTTGGCCAACGTCGTTCACCGACATCGAGGACGTCGCCTCGGGGCTTAACCGACGAACCCGATTCCCACCGGCTGGAGAACCTGCGCCGTGCCCTCAAACCGCACGGCGTGGCTCCAGGTTCGCGGGAACGAGCGATGCGATTTATCAGTCGACCGGGCCATCGGTCGACCGTGACTCCGACACCGACATCAGTTCCTCTCGCTCGCCATCCACGCCGCCGGGGGCGCCCGTGAGCGCCATCGAGACGTCGGCGCTCACCAAGCGCTACGGCGACGACGTCCTCGCCCTGGACGCCCTCGACCTGACCGTCGAGCGGGGGGAGGTGTTCGGCTTCCTCGGCCCCAACGGCGCGGGCAAGTCGACGACCATCGACATGCTCCTCGACTACGTCCGGCCGACCTCGGGCACCGCGACGGTGCTCGGCTACGACGCCCAGCGGGAGACCCGCGAGATCCACCGACGGGTCGGCATCCTCCCGGACGGTTACGGCCTCTACGACCGGCTCAGCGGGCGCAAGCACCTCGAGTTCGCGATCGACCTCAAGGGCGCCGACGACACCCCCGAGGACGTCCTCGCCAGGGTCGGCCTCGACCTGGTCGGCCGCGGAGCGCCGAGTGGGCGGCTACTCGAAGGGCATGACCCAGCGGCTCGCCCTCGGCATCGCGCTGGTCGGCGACCCCGAGCTGCTGGTCCTCGACGAGCCCTCGAGCGGGCTCGACCCCACCGGCGTCCGGGAGGTCCGCGAGATTGCCCGGGAGCACGCCGAGGGCGACGGCACGGTGTTCTTCTCGAGCCACATCCTGAGCCAGGTCGAGGCGGTCTGCGACCGGGTCGGCATCCTCAACCGCGGCCGGCTGGTCGCGGTCGACACCATCGATGGCCTGCGCGACGCGCTCGGGACCGGCTCGGTGATCGAGCTGACGGTCGACGCGGTGCCCGAGGGCCTCGTCTTCGACGACCTCGACGACGTCTCGACGGTGACGACCGACGCGCGGACGGTGACGGCCACCTGCACCGCGCCGGAGGCGAAGGTGGCGGTCATCGAGCGCCTCCAGGCCGCGGACGTGTCGATCCTCGACGTCCAGACCCGCGAGTCGTCGCTCGAGGAGCTGTTCGAGGCCTACACCGGGCCCGAGGCGGTGGTGCCGTGACCTGGCTCGTCGTCGCCCGCAAGGAGTTCGCCGACGCGGTCCGCGCCCGGGTACTCTGGGGTATCGTCGCGGTCATCGGCGTCCTGGCCGGCGGCCTCGCGGTCGTGACCCGGTTCCTCCCGGGCATCGAGCCGAACTCCCTCACCGCGCTCGGCGCCGCCAGCGAGTTCGCGGCCATCCTCGTCCCGATCCTCTCGCTCGTCGCGGCGTACCTCGCGGTGGCCGGCGAGCGGGAATCCGGGAGCGTCAAGGTCCTGCTCGGGCTCCCGCCCTCGCGCGGGGAGGTGCTGCTCGGCAAGTTCGTCGGCCGGAGCGGCGTCGTCGCGGTCGGGCTGGCGCTGGGGTTCGCGGTCGCCGGCGCGGCTACAGCCGCCGCGTACGGGGGCCTCCCGCTCACGAAGTTCGTCGGCCTTACCGCGCTCACGGTCGCCCTCGGGGTCGCGTTCGTCGGCATCGCCGTCGGCATCTCGGCTGCGACGGCCACGAGGTCACGGGCCATGTCGCTCTCCATCGCGGTCTACCTCGTCTTCGTGCTGCTCTGGGACCTCCTCCCCCAGGGGGCTCTACCTCCTTCTCAACGGCTCCCCGCCCGGCGCCGTCGTGCCGGCGTGGTTCCTCGCGCTCGAGAGCCTCAGCCCGCCCGGCGCCTACAGCGCCGTGGTGGGCGTCGTCCTGACGGCGGGCACCGAAGCGCCCGGGATGGCGACTCGGCTCGCCGGACCGCTACCGATCTATCTCGAGCCGTGGTTCCTGCTCGCCGTGCTGGGTCTGTGGGCGGCCGTGCCGCTGGCCCTGGGCTACCGAGCGTTCGAGCGGGCGGACCTCTGAGCCGGCCGCTCAGTCGCCCTCGACCGCGCCCGGCTCGCGCGCCTCGAGCAGCCGGTCGAGGCCGTCGACCATCGCCTGCACGCTGGCCTTGGTGATGTCGGCCTCGCGGGCCGCGACCGACACCGAGCGGTCGCCCCGGGAGAGCTCGACCTCCACCGTCACCAGCGCGTCGGTGCCGCCGGTCACCGCGTCGACGTGGTAGGCGTCGAGCCGGAACACCGCGTCGTCGAGCGCCTCGCGCACGGCGTTGAGCGCCGCGTCGACCGGCCCCGAGCCGACCCCGAGGCCACGCGCTCCTCGTCGCCGACCCGGAGCCGGACGCTGGCCGTCGGCGTCCCGCCGCCGCTGACGGCGGTGAGGTCGAGCAGCTCGACGTGGCGCTCGCGGTCGGTCTCGGCGACGTCCTCGGCGATCGCCAGCAGGTCCGCGTCGGTGACGCGCTTGTCCCGCTCGCCGAGCGCCTTCACGCGCTCGACCACGGCCGCCAGGGCGTCGTCGTCCAGCTCGCGGCCGTGCTCGGCGAGCGCCGCCCGGACGCCCGCCCGCCCGGCGTGCTTGCCCAGCGCGAGCCGGCGCTCGCGGCCCACCGTCTCCGGCGGGTAGGGCTCGTACATCGCGTCGTCCTTGAGCGTCCCGTCGGTGTGGATGCCGCTCTCGTGGGTGAACGCGTTCTCGCCGACGACGGCCTTGTTCGGGGCCAGCGGGACGCCCGTCGCGTCGGCGACCCGCTCGGCCAGCGGGTAGAGCCGGTCGAGCGCGAGCGTCTCGATGTCGTAGCGGTGCCAGAGCGCGACGGCCACCTCCTCGATGGCGACGTTGCCGGCCCGCTCGCCGATGCCGTTGACCGTCCCGTGGACCAGGTCGGCGCCCCCGGCGAGGCTCGCGAGCACGTTCGCCACCGCCAGGCCGAGGTCGTCGTGGGTGTGGGTGCTCGTCGGCCCGAGCTCCGCCAGCCGGGAGACCGCCCGGTAGGCGTCCTCGGGGCCGGCGTGGCCGACGGTGTCGGCCCAGCAGTAGCGGTCGGCGCCGGCGTCGAAGCCCGCGGCGGCCAGCGACTCGAGGAACTCGAGCTCGGCCCGGCTGCCGTCCTCGCCGAGCAGCTCGACCCAGAGGCCGTGGTCCTTCGCGTAGGCCACGAGCTCGGCGGCGTCGGCGACGACGTCCTCGGGCGTGGTGCCGACCTTGCCCTCGACGTGCCGGGCGCTCGCGGGCACGACGATCGTCACGCCGTCGACGCCGCAGTCGAGCGCGTGGTCGACGTCCGCCTGCAGGCCGCGGGCGAAGCTCGTCACCCGGGCGTCGAGCCCGAGCTCGACCACCCGGCGGATGGCCTCGCGCTCGCCCGACCCGGTGCAGGCGCTCCCGGCCTCGATCACCGAGACGCCCGCCGCGTCGAGCTCTCGGGCGATCGCCGCCTTCTCGTCGGGCGACAGCGCCACGCCCGGCGCCTGCTCGCCGTCGCGCAGCGTCGTGTCGAAGAACTGTACCGTCTCAGCCGTCAGTGTGGGGGCTTGGCCCCCGAATAAATCGATCCGCGGTCATTGCTGCCACGGGAACCGTTGAGCGGGCCGGGGGTTAAAAAGGCGCGCATCCAGGTAACGGCGCCGCGCCGTCAGCCGGTCACGCGGGGGCTTCGATCCGGTGCTTCGTGAACTCGACGTGGTGTTGCTCCTTGCGGGAGTGGCGCTCGAGCTCGTCGGCGACCGGCTCGTACTCGGCCGACTCGTAGGACCAGCCGCAGTCCGTACAGACCGCGCCGTAGGTCGTCATCGCGCACCGCCAGGGGCAGCCGTCGGTGCGTGGTCGGCCGGGCGGTCACGGGGTCGCGGGGTCGGGCGGAGCGGGTGTGTCATGGGGTGTGGGTGCTCCACAGGCGCTAGTACGGCGCTCTACGGCCCTAATACCCGGGCCAAGCTCGGTGAAAGTGAAGGTCGAACGACCCGCCGGCGGGCCGTGCCGTGGTTTTACCCGCCGAGACGCGTAGCCGCGGCTCGATGACGAACGGGTTCGGCGCCGGCTTCCTCACGCTGGGCCTGCTGGCGGCTATCTGGGGCCTCGCGGCGCTGCTGGGCCTCCTCGGGATCGGCGTGTCTCTCGCCAGGCGACGGCACGGACGGGTTCCGAGCCTGGTGGGGCCGATCGCGGCGGTCCTCCTGGCCGCCGTGGTCGCCATCGCCGGCTTCGGCGTGCTCGCGCTCGCCGACGAGGCGGCCGTCGGCGCCGCGGCCCTCGTGGCGACGGTGTTCGTGCCGCTGGCGGCGGTCGGGGTCCGGACCCGGGACGCCGGCGACGGACGGATCGACCGGCTAGCGACGGCAGCGCTCGCCTGGAGCGGGCCGTACCTCCTCGCCCCGGTCGCCTTCATCGGCACCAACGTCGTGGTCACTCGGGCCTTCGACCTGGCGCCCGCGGAGGCCCGCGCGCTCGGCGTCGGCTGGCTGGCGGTCGGCGTCGCGGGCCTGACGGTCACCGTCGGCGCGTGGTCCCTCGTGGGCCGGGCGTCCGGACTGCTCGGCTCGACGTGAGCGCCGGGAACGATTGCTCGACCCCGGCGGTGACGGGCTGACCGACCGCTGATCCGGGGACCGAGCCCCGATATAAGGGCGTATTAACACCCTAATCTCCCTAGGAACAACGTTTATAGGGGGGTCCATGGTACCGCGTGGCACCCATGAGCAATCGAACCATGCGAGACGTGAGTCACACACCGAGATCCGGGAAATCCGTCACCAACGTCTGGCACCGCGGCGAGGAAGTCGACGAGGAGTAGACCAACTGTTCTGCGAGCTGCCCCGAACCGCCGAGCGTCGGCTGTGTCTCAGTGAACGTCGTTGGCGCGATCGTCGTCGACCGCTACTTCTCGTCGTTGTCGAGGAGGAAGGCGAGCTCCTGGTCCTCCTCGCCGCCGTCGGCGGGCACCCGCCCGCTCGGGCTGAACGTCTGTCGCTCGCGGACGAACGCCGTCGAGGGACGCGACGGCCGGGCCTCGCTCCCCGCCAGCCCCGCGGCGACGACGGGGCTCCCGAGCGCGAGCAGCACGCCGGCCCCGTAGGTCGCAAGGACGATCGAAGGGACGCTCGCGAGGCCGCCGTCGGCCGGCGCCGCGGCGACGAAGCCCGCCACGGCCACCGCCGAGAACACCACGCCGGCGGCGCCCGCCGTCCGGGCCCGCCGGTCCGCGGGCAGCCACCGAAGCAGCGCCGCGCCGGCGATCGGCACCGCCAGCGCGGCGACGGCGATGCCCAGCGTGACGGCGGTCGCCTCGGCGACGCCGACGAGCGTCAGGACGCCGGCGAGCACCCTCGCGAGCCCCGGGGCCGCGACGGCCGCGCCGACGAACAGCAGGGCGGCCCCGAAGTAGAGCCGACGCCGCTCCCACTCGTCGCTCGCTTCGTCGTAGGCGTCCCCGAGGCTCGGCATACGGCGGGGGGAGCCGTCGCCGCTACAAAAACGTACGGCCGGTCGTCAGACGGACGTCGGACCACGGACCGCCGTCGGGAGGCTCAGGGGGCGAAATCGGCCCGGATCCGGCCGGTCAGCCCGTCGGATCAGGCCTCGGCGGCGGCCGCCGCGGCGTCCGCGACGGCCTCGACGAGCGCGTCCCAGTCGGGCTCGGACCCGGCGTCCTCGACCCAGGTGTAGGTGATCTCGCCGTCGGGGTCGATGACGAAGACGCTCCGCTCCGCGACCGTCATCACGTCGTAGAACCCTTCCCGAACGACGCCGTAGGCCTCGATGAGCTCGTGGGACGGGTCGGCGAGCAGCGGGAACGGCAGGTCGAGCTCGTCGGCCCAGACGTTCTGGGCGAACGGGAGGTCGACGCTGACGCCGTACACCTGCGCGTCGACGGCCGCGAACGCGTCGTAGCCGTCGCGGAACGACGCGAGCTCCGAGGAGCACCAGCCGGTGAACGCGGCGGGCACGAACGCGAGCACCACCGGGCCGGCCTCGAGCGCGGCCGCCAGGCTGAACTCGTCGACGTCGTCGTAGCCGTCCCCGCCCGCGATGGGCGCCGTGAACCCGGGCGCGCGGTCGCCGACCTCGAGCATGTGTCGGCCGTGCACCGGGCGGCCCTTAACCGGACCGACGCCGGAAGCCGACGGGGTTTAGGCCGCCCCAGCCGCAGGGAGGCCGTAATGGCGGGCCCGCTCCCCTGGCTGGCCGTCGTGGTGCTCGGGGCGGGCCTCGTCTCCGCGGGCTTCATCCGCTACCTCTGGCCCTACCGCGACCGGCCCGGGGGCTGGTTCTTCATCGCCACCATCGCGTCGGAGACGCTCTGGACGGTCGCCTACGGCCTCGCGCTGTTCGTCTTCGACCCCGCGCTGCGCCCGTGGTTCGAGGTGCCGATCTGGATCGGCGTGAACTTCATCGGGGTGAGCTTCCTCGCGTTCGCGCTGGAGTACACGGGGCGGAGCCGGCTGGTCCGGTCGCCCTGGATGGCCGCCCTCGTCGGGCTCCAGGTCGTCCACACGCTGCTCGTCGCGACCAACCCCCTCCACGGCATCGCGTGGACCGGCTACGAGGTGACGCCGTTCCTCGGCGCGGCGACGGTCACCTACACCCACACGCTCTGGCTCTCGGTGAACTTCGCCGGCATCTTCCTCACCGTCGCCGCCGGCGCCTTCCTGCTGTTCGACGCGTTCTTCAGCTACGGCCGGCTCTACCGGCTCCAGGCCGCCGCCATCGCGCTCTCGCCCGTGCTGCCGGGGCTGTCGTTCTTCCTCTGGCTCGTGGAGGTCGGGGTCTCGCCGCCGCTGAACCTCACGCCGCTGACGTTCCCGCTCCACCTCGGCTTCGTCTTCTTCGCGTTCTTCCGGCGGAACATGTTCGAGCTCGCCCCCGCCGCCCGGCGGGCCGCCGACCGCGCGGCCGTCGAGGACCTCCCCAGCGCGGTGATCGTCGTCGACGACGGCGACCGGGTGATCGACCTCAACGCGGAGGCGCGCCGGGCCCTCGGCGTGGCGGCCGGGGCGGCGCTCGGCGAGCCCCTCGAGGAGGTACTGCCCGACGTCGACCCCCGGGGCGAGGACGGGTCGATCGCCCTGTCGACCGCGGACGGCCGCCGGGACTACGCGGTCACCACCGGGGCGCTCCGCGACGCCGCCGACCGGACGGTCGGCCACACGATCGTCCTCCAGGACATCACGGCCGAACGGGCCCGCGAGCAGCGCCTGGGCGTGCTGAACCGCGTGCTCAGGCACAACCTCCGGAACGACCTCAACGTGGTCCAGGGCTACGTCGAGCTGGCCCGCGACGAGGTCGGCGACGACGACCTCCGCGGGATGCTCGCGACGGCGGGCCGGAAGACGGGCGACGTCATCGAGCTCGGCGAGAAGGCCCGCCGCATCGAGGAGACGGTCTCGGCCGAGGCCGCCGACGGCGCGGTCGAACTCGCGCCGCTGGTCGCCGAGCTCGCGGCCGACCTCGAGGCCCAGTTCCCCGCGGGGACGGTCGCCGTCGACGTCCCCGAAGGGCTCGAGCTCGCCGGGACCCGGCCGCTGCTCGAGGCGGTGTTCCGGAACCTGCTCGAGAACGGCCTCGAGCACGACCCCGGCGACGCGCCCCGGGCGGCCGTGACGCTCGTGGGGCTGGACGAGGCGGCGGGCACCGCGACGGTCGCGGTCAGCGACGAGGGTCCGGGCGTCCCGGCCCACGAGCTCGCGGTGCTGGACGCCGACGAGGAGACGCCGCTCGAACACGGCTCCGGCCTCGGCCTCTGGCTGGTGACCTGGGGGGTGCGTGCGCTCGGCGGCACGATCGAGTTCGAGGCGGACGCCGATGGGACCACCGCGACCGTGACCCTGCCGCTCGCCGACGGCGCTACTTCATCGTGACGTAGGTCAGGAACGACAGGGCGACGAACTCCAGCGCCCGGAGCACGACGACCGCCTGGTGGACCCGGGGGTCGGCGGCGAACAGCATCCGCATGTCGAAGAAGAAGAACAGCGCGGTCAGGTTCTCGATCAGCAGCACCAGCGCGAACGCCACGAGGCCGAGCACCATCGGGGTCCGGAACGTCCGGTAGTTCCGCAGCCAGACGACGCTCAGCGCGGCGAGCAGCACGACGTTGACGGCCGACAGCGCGCTGGCGGCGAGCAGGGTCGTGGACATGAAGGCCATGCGTGGGTCACTCCAGTTGGTCGGTGATGCGTTCGAAGGTCTCCTCGTGGTGCTCGAACTGGTCGGTGGGGAGGTAGATCTTCCCGTACTCGTCGCCGCTCGTCTCCAGCACGTTGTGGTCAGTGAGCATGTCGAGGTGGTAGCGGACGGTGTTGTAGTCCAGGTCGAGGTGGTCGGCCAGCTGGTTCGCGTTCCGGGGGCGCTCGGCGAGCGCGCGGATGACGCGGGCCCGGTTCGCCCCGCCCCGCGTCCCGGCCAGCAGGTACCACAACACCTTCTCCATGGTCTCGGTCCCTCAGCGGATGGGGGTCGGCTGGGGTGTCGCCATCGCGCGGTATAGCTGTGTGGGTCGGGTCACCGTCGTCGGTGTTCACGGTCGGATCGTGCGCTTGACCCAGCCGGAGGGCCCGCTCGGGAACGAGGAGGACTCCTCGCGGGGCTGGCGCACGCCGTCGCCGTCGATCGCCCGGACGACGACCTCGTGGGCGGCGTCGGGCGGCTCGTACCGGTGGATCCACTGGCGCCAGACGTCGTCGCCGGGCAGCGATTCGGAGAGGGTCGCCTCGGCCCAGGACGCGCCGCCGTCGGTCGACACCTCGACCGTCCGGATGCCGCGCGTGCCGGCGTAGGCGTGACCGCCGACCTCCAGCCGGCCGTCGTCGAGCCGGTTCTGGACGTGGAGCTTCGCGACCGTGTTGACCGGCCCGGTGCCGTGCCAGCCGCGCTCCTCCCAGTAGCCGTCGGCCTCCTGGTCCAGGATCTCGATCTCGGTGAGCCACTTGACGTTGATCTCGCCCCAGTGGCCGGGGATGAGCGCCCGGGCGGGGTAGCCGTGGCCCCGCGGCAGCGCGTTCCCGTTCATGCCGTAGGCCAGGAAGCCGTCCTGGAGCGCCGACAGCGGGAACTCCTCGTAGAAGCCGTCGGCGGCCCGGAGCATCACGCAGCAGCCCGCCTCGACGCCGGCGGGCTCGACGAGGTCCATGATCGGGATGCCCGTCCAGAGCGCGTTGTCCATCTTCCGGCCGTTGAGCGACTCGCCGACACACCGGAGGCTCACGAACTGGTTCTCGGGCTCGCGGGCGAGGATGTCGTCGTACGTGTAGGTGAGCTCCTCGTCGACGGCGCCCGTGACGGAGAGCGTCCAGTCGTCGGCGGCGAGCGCCGGGTCGGTCGCGTTGATGTCGACGGTGTAGAACGTGTCGCTGACGAGGGGCTCGAGCCCGTCGACGGCCAGCGAGAGATCGCTCGCCTGGGCGAGCTTGGCGTCCGCGTCCGCCCGGAGCGAGGGCGAGAGCGACAGGCTCTCGCCGTCGGTGCCGCCGGCACCCACGGGGTTGACGCGGCTCCCGAGCACGGAGCCGCCCACGACGAAGGCGAGCGCGCCGGCCATGCCGACCAGGACCCGCCGTCGGGCGGGCGAGACGGCCGTGGCGGAGGTGGGCGTGCCGCCGACGGCGGCCAGCGAGAGGACCAGGCCGGCCACGAGGCCGGCGGTCAGCGAGGGGAGGACGGCGCCCGTGACGAGGAGCGCCGCGGCGCCGGTCAGGAGGCCGGCGATGGCGCTGCCGAGGGCCCGGCTGCCGAGCCGATGGCCGAGGGCCCAGCCGGCCCCGGCGGCCGCGGCGAACAGGGCGACCGCGAGGGCGATGGCGCCGAGCACGGAGAGCTGCGTGCCGAGGTCGCCGAGCACCACGATGGAGAACGTGATCACGGCGCCCGGCAGCGCGCGGGCCATCAGGCCCGCGATCGGCCCGGCGACGAAGTCGGGCGTGAACCCGGCGACGGCGAACGAGCCGGCGACGCCGGCCGCGCCGGCGGCCAGGGCGAGGAGCACCGGCTCGAGGGCCGGGAGGCGGTCGGCGACGCGGTCGCGCATGGGTTGGCTCACGGGTGGATGGGGATGAGGGTGTCGGCGGGGTTACGCGTCCATGCCGCCGGCGACCACCGGACAGTTGACCGTGGCGGCGCCCGCGGCGAGGATCTCGGCGTTCGTGGCCGAATCGAGGTCCGTGACCTCGTCGAACTCGGCGTTGTCGTAGATGTTGACCAGCCAGAGCGGGGAGTAGCCGTCATCGCCGGGCAGGGTGGCCAGGACGTTGTGGGTCCGATCGCTCCCCTCCTCGGTCTTGAAGCCCGAGGGCGGCCCGCCGCCGTCCTCGTCGGGGTTCTTGTTGAAGCTGACGTAGATCGGGGACACGGGGACGCCGCCGTCCCGGGCCATGATCGGCGCCTCCTCGAAGAGGAAGTAGCTGACGACCTGCCCGTCGTACCAGCCGTCGACGAGGCCGGTGTCGCCGTCACCGTAGCGCATCGAGGCCGTCGACCCCTCCGGGACGATGGGGCAGTTCTTGATCGTCGAGGTCGACTCGACGGCGAAGTCGCCCGCCATGAGCTGCTGCTCGCTGGTGACCGTGTTGGCCTCGTAGCCCGACGGCACGGTCACCTTGTGGACGTGCCAGAAGTCGTTGTAGCCCTGGTCGCCCGGGATGGTGCCGACGACGTTGAGCTGCCCGTCGACCGGCGTCTCCTCGCCCTCCCGGAAGAAGGCGTAGATCGGGGCCGGTTGGGTCGGCTGGACGTCGAAGTTGTAGTACGAGACCGGCTCGCCGGCCGGCCCGAGCCCGAGGGTCAGGAAGGGGGACTGGTCGTAGTCGATGGGCTCGTCGGGCCCCGGGAGGCCGTTCTCCTCGGTCCGGACCATCAACGTGCCCGCCGCCTCGCTGAACCGGTCGATCGAGGCTCGGGGCGCCTCGGCCGGGTCCATCGGGCCCATCATGCCGTCCTCGGTCATCGTCTCCGTCATGGAGTCGTCCATCGAGCCCTCGGTGGTCTCGGTCATGGAGTCGTCCATGTCGTCCATCTCCGTCTCCGTCGAGGCGCCGTCGCCGCCACCGCCGAGTGCCGAACAGCCGGCCAGGGCCGCCGCGCCGAGCGCGCCGGTAGCGGTCAGGAAGCGCCGTCGAGTGGATTGGTCTGCCATCTCGTCCGTTCGGAAGCTCACCGGTATAATAGCAATTTTTCAACAACTCACGCAGTTCCGACGGAACTCTCTCTAGAATCCGCCCCGGAAGCGGGGCGACCGGCCTACAGCAGGTCGGCGGCGTGCCCGGCGACCTCGTCGGGGGTGGCGCCCACGGGCACGCCCGCGGCCTCGAGGGCCTCGATCTTCGACTGGGCGGTGCCGGTGCCCGAGCCGGAGACGATGGCGCCGGCGTGGCCCATGCGCTTGCCGGGCGGCGCCGTGCGGCCGGCGATGAAGCCGACCACGGGGGTGTCCATCTCGGCGTCGATGTAGGCGGCGGCCTCCTCCTCGTCCTCGCCGCCGATCTCGCCGCAGAGCACGACGGCCTCCGTCGCCGGGTCGGCCTCGAACAGCTCGAGGGCGTCGATGAAGTCCGTCCCGATGATGGGGTCGCCGCCGATGCCGATCGCGGTCGTCTGGCCGAGGCCGCGCTCGGTGAGGTTCGAGACCACCTGGTAGGTCAGCGTGCCCGACCGGGAGACCAGCCCCACCGGGCCCGGCTCGAAGATGTTCCCCGGGAGGATGCCGAGCTTGGCCTCGCCCGGCGTGATGACGCCCGGGCAGTTCGGGCCGACCAGCCGCGTGTCGACCTCGGTGAGGCGCTTGTACACCCGCGCCATGTCCTGGGTCGGGACGCCCTCGGTGATGGCGACGACGAGCTCGAGGTCGGTGTCGAGCGCCTCGAACAGCGCGTCGGCGGCGAACGCGGGCGGGACGAACACGACCGACGCGTCGGCGTCCGTCTCGCGCACCGCCCCGTCGACCGTGTCGTAGACGGGGACGCCCTGTTCGGTCTCCCCGCCCCGGCCCGGGACGGCCCCGGCGACGACGTTCGTGCCGTACTCGATCATCTGGCCGGCGTGGAACGAGCCCTCGCCGCCGGTGATGCCCTGGACGACGACGCGGGTGTCCTCGTCGACGAGCACGCTCACGCGCTCACCCCCTGGGCCAGCTCGACGGCCCGCTGGACGGCGTCCTCCAGCGTGGCCTCGACCTGCACGAGGTCGGTGTTCAGGATCTCCATGCCCTCGGCGGCGTTGGTGCCCGCCAGCCGCACGACGACGGGCTTGGGGATCTCCTCGAGCGACTCGAGGGCCTCGTTGATGCCCGTCGCGACCTCGTCGCCGCGGGTGATGCCGCCGAAGATGTTGAAGACGACCGCCTCGACGTTGTCGTCGGCGAACACCATCTCCAGGGCGTTCCGCACGCGCTCGGCCTTCGCGCCGCCGCCGATGTCGAGGAAGTTCGCGGGCGCGCCGCCGTAGTGGTCGACCAGGTCGAGCGTCGTCATCACGAGCCCGGCGCCGTTGCCGATGATGCCGACGTTGCCCTCGAGCCGGACGTAGTCGAAGCCGTACTCGTTGGCCTTCGCCTCGAGCTCGTCCTCGGCGGCCTCGTCCTCCATCGCGGCGAGGTCGTCGTGGCGGAACAGCGCGTCGTCGTCGATGTTCAACACGGCGTCGGCGGCGACGACGTCGCCGTCGGCCGTCACCATCAGCGGGTTGATCTCGGCGTCGCTCGCGTCGGTTCTGCTCCCAGATGTCGTACAGCGTCGAGAGCACGCGGGCGACGTCGCCGGCGAGCTCGCGGTCGACCCCCGCGCCGTAGACGGCCTTCCGGGCCTGGTACGGGTGGAGGCCGAAGGCCGGGTCGACGTGCTCGCGGGCGATCGCCTCGGGCGACTCGGCGGCGACCTCCTCGATGTTCACGCCCCCGCGCGAGGAGACCATCGCGACCGGCCGGCGCTCGCCGCGGTCCATCGTCACGCCGACGTAGAGCTCGTCGACGAAGTCGACGGCGCCCTCGACGAGCACCCGGTCCACCGTGTAGCCCTTCAGGTCCATCCCGAGGATGGCCGCCGCGGCGTCGCGGAGCTCGGCCTCGTCGTCGGCGAGCTCGATGCCGCCCGCCTTCCCGCGCCCGCCGACCTGCACCTGTGCCTTCACCGCGACGGGGTAGCCGACGGCCTCGGCGGCGGCGACGGCCTCGTCGACCGTGGCCGCGAGCTCGGAGGGCGGCGTGGGGATCCCCGCGTCGGCGAAGACGCCCTTCGCCTGGTACTCGTGGAGTTTCATGTTCGAGGTGGGCCGTACTACCCCCGAGCGGGGGTTAGGGCTTCCGGAAGAGGGCGCCCCGGCCCGCAGCCGAGCGCATCGCCTATGCCGCCTCGCGCGCTACGGGGGCCCACCATGCGCGCAGCCCGCTTCCACGAGCACGGCGGCCCCGAGGTACTGCAGGTCGACGAGGTCGAGCGCCCCGAGGTCGGCTCCCACCGCGTCCTCGTCGAGGTCGGCGCCGCCGGGCGTCAACCCCGTGGACACCTACTTCCGCGAGGGCGGCTACGACGTCTTCGAGCTGCCGTACACCCCCGGCGTCGACGTCGCCGGCACCGTCGTCGAGACCGGCGGCCACGTCTCCGGCTTCGAGCCCGGCGACCGCGTCTTCGGCACCGGGCTCGGCGGGGGCTACCACGGCGCCTACGCCGAGTACGTCTCGGTGCCGGCGCGGCTGCTCGTCGGCCTGCCCGACGGGATCGATATGACCGAGGCCGGCGGCGCGGGCGTCGTCGCGGGGACGGCGTGGCGGGCCCTCGTCCACCACGCCAGGCTCGGCCCGGCCGAGACCTGCCTGATCCACGGCGGCAGCGGCGGCGTGGGCCACGCGGCGGTCCAGCTCGGCGCCGCCGTCGGGCGCACGTGATCACGACCGCGGCGCCGGCGTACCACGACGCGCTGGCCGACCTCGGCGCGGACGTCACGCTCGACTTCGGCCGCGACGACCTCGCCGAGGCAGTTCTCGAGGCGAGCGGCGGCGGCGTCGACGTCGTGCTCGACCACCGGCTCGACGACTACCTCCAGTTCGACGCCGAGGTGGCAGCCACCGGCGCCCGGGTGGTCGGCATCGGCGAGAACGATCCACAGATCGGCTTCACCGACGACGGCGTCGCCCGGTCGAAGGACGTCCGCTACCAGTTCATGAGCCTGTTCAACGCGCCGGACTTCCGGGAGATCCTCCGGCCGCTCGCCCGGCTCATGGCCGCCGGCGACCTCTCGATCGAGGTGGCCCGAACCTACGACCTCGAGGGCGCCCGCCAGGCCCAGGTCGACGTGATGGAGGACAGCTTCCTCGGGAAGCTCGCGCCGACGCCGTAGCCGACACCTGGGCCCTGTTCACCAGGGGCTGTCGCCGCCGGTGTGCCCGATCCCGTCACCGATCGGGACGTCGGCGCCGCACGTCCGGCTCGGTTCGCCCTCCGTCTCGGTGTCGACCTCGTTCCCACAGACGACCCGCTGGGCCGACTCGCTGACCTCTGAAGTGTAGCTCAGCGCCAGGTTGCCAGCGCCGACGATCCGGTTGCCGTAGATCGCGTTCTCCGCCCCCGCGTCGGGTGCATCCGGATGGGGGATGTCGTCGTCGAACTCCCCGTAGTTCCCGACGACGATCCCGTTGAACTCCGGGACTCGATCGGTTCCACCGGAAGGTCGTGTCGGTGCCCCCGAGGTGGACGGCTGGACTGTTGTCGTTGTCAGTGGGCAGCCGAGCGCCGACCGAGGTGCAGTACTCCACGGTGACGTCGTGGCTCTCGGCCTTCACGTCGATCAGCTCGATGTGGTGATGGCCTCCGCTCGCGTCGATGTGATGGATGTGGACGTCGTTCGTGTAATCCACCTCGCCGAGCTCGCCGTGGCCGACGAGGTCGTAGGCGTTGAACCGGCTCCCGATGGGGGAGCCCACGTAGACGACCTCGCCGAAGTGACCGACCTTCTCTTCGAGCAGGAAGTCCACGCCGGCCGGCCCGATCACCTCGAACTCGCCGATCTCGACATCCTCGACATAACTCAAGGTGATCATCGCCCCTCGCGTGTTGCCGATCGCCGCGGGCTTGAACACGAGGTCGCGGAGGTACACCCGATCGATCGGGATCGTGTGGATGGCGATGTCCATGTACGACTCGGCGTCATCCGGGCGCTCGGGGTCCTGCAGGCCGTCGATCGTGAGGCCGTCGATGTGGACGTGGCTATGTTTCACGACGAACGCCGTCGAGAACTCTTGAGGATCGCCCCGCACGAACGCGTCGGCCGGGCCAGTGATGGTGATCGGTGCCCGGGCTCGCCGGGTCTGACCGTCTCGATCTCCTCGTAGTAGTCGCCCGGTTGCAAGTGGACCGTGTCGCCAGGTTGGGCCCGATACAGCGCGTGCTGGACCGTGCCCAATGGGGCGCTCTCGGAGCCAGGATTGTGGTCCGAACCGTTCGGCGAAACGTAGTATTCCGACTGGCCGTGAAAGTCCATCGCGGGTGCCGATTGCGTCGACCGTACGGCCTCGAGGTAGCCGGCCCGTACTCCTCGCCCTCGAGCGTACCCGGTCCGATCTGCGTCCATGCGCCCAGTCGTGAAGGAGTTGATCCGGAGCCGGCCCGCCGTCGTCGTCAGTGCCGCGGCCTGGAGTAGCTGGGCGAGGTGGCGTGGCGAACGCGGCACCCGCTCGTTCGTGTCCCAGCAGGCGTTGGTGGCGGGGCTCCAGCCGGGGTACACCAGGGGAACGAAATCCACGCCGAGCTCGTCGGCCCAGAGACGACCACCGACGAGGCCGTCGAAGTTCTTCTCGAACGCCGTCGCCCAGTCGACCTCGCCTCCGCCGGGATCCCAGGGGTTGTTGATCACGGCGTCGAACACGCCAGCGAACCGACGATAGGCGTCCGTCACCTCGTCGTCGTAGCCCGGCCCGTACGGACCTACCTCCCCGATGAGATACGGGTCGGCGGCCGCGGCTTCCCCGAGCGACTCCCGGACGGCGTCGACGAACGCCTCGGCTGACGCGAAGTTCGCGGTGATCCGACCGTGCGGCACGAGCCCGTCCTCCCATGCTGAGAGCCCCCGGAGCGTGACAGCCGGCCGGCCACCGACTGTGGCGTAGGCGGGGGCGTCAGCGATCAGCTGCCGGATGCGCGCCAGGTCGGCCTCGAACGCCTCGGCGTCGTCCAGACGATCGATCGGGTAATCGAGACCTCGACGGGCTGCTGGGCGAGCAGCGCCGCCCCCGCGATCTCGCCGATCGGCCGGAGGTCATCCCCACGCTGCATCCTGACGACGAACCGCCCGATGCCGAAGCCCTGGGCCTGGTCGATCTGTCGGTTCACAATCGATTGGTCTGGCGGCGCCCCGTACGGGCCGACGGCAGCCGACCCCTCGTAGCACGCCTCCCAGTCGTCGCCGATGGACGGATCGTACAGGGCCCCGATGTCGAGCGGGCCGTCACGCAGCTTCGAATGCGCCCTCGCATAGGCGGCGGCGGTCGCGGTGGCCTCGTTTCCGGCGATGTCGCCGACCCGTGCCGCCGCCTCCGCGCGGCCCCCCTGGCGGGGCGGCCACCGTTCCCTCGAGCCCGATGTCGGCCTCACCGCCGATCGACCGTTCCGTCGTCCCCGCGTCGGTCGATACGACGATCTCGTGTATTCCGCGGTCGTCCGTCGCGTCGAGCGCGAATCTGAGCCTGCCCACGTCGGTCGGCGTATCGACCGTGAATCCGTCGATCGTCGGCGCCGCGGTGTCCTGCCTGGTGGGCGTCGTCGAGTCGGTCGACTCGGCGCTCGCGGTCTCCGGCGGTGCGGTCGTTGCCGTCCCGATAGACTCGGTCGGCCCACCACAGCCGGCTAGGCCGCTGCCCCCGGCCGCGCTCACCAGGGCGAGGAGCTGGCGCCTGGAGAGCGATGATCCGTCCATCATTCGAGACCGACGTTCGGCCCGAGGGATACGCAGACGCCCCATAAACCTTGGTCCCGACCACTACCACTTAACCGACGCTCGGCTCTAAGTTGGGGCATGTCCGTCGACTACGACTTCAGCGGCCGGGTCGCGCTCGTCACCGGCGCCTCGGGCGCGCTCGGCTCGGCCATCGCCAGGGCGTTCGACGACGCAGCCGCCACCGTCGCCGCCGTCGACCTCGTCGCGCCGACCGAGGACGACGCGCTGCTCGAGCCCGGGACGGCCGACTTCTACGAGGCGGACCTCACCGACGAGTCGGCCGTCGAGGGGACCGTCGACGCGGTCGTCGAGGACCACGGCGGCCTCGACGTGCTCTGTAACATCGCCGGCACCTGGCGCGGCGGCTCGCCCATTGACGAGACCGACGTGGAGGAGTTCGACCTGCTGTTCGACGTCAACCTGAAGACGATGTTCCTGGCGTCGAAGCACGCCATCCCGCACCTCGGCGATCGCGACGGCGCCATCGTCTCGGTCTCCGCCCGGTCGTCCCTGGAGGGCGGCAGCGGCGACGGCCCCTACCGCGCGAGCAAGGCCGGCGTCCGCCTGCTGACCGAGACCATCGCCGCGGAGAACGCGGGCGAGCTCCGCGCGAACGCGGTCATGCCGAGCGTCATCGACACGCCGATGAACCGCGACATGATGCCCGACGCCGACCACTCGAGCTGGGTCGACCCCGCCGACATCGCGTCGGTCGTGCTGTTCCTCGCCGCTGACGCGGCGGGCGTCACCAGCGGCGCCGCGGTCCCGGTCTACGGCGAGGCGTGAGGCCCGCTCTCACACGTTTCGGAACGGGGTGGAGGCGACAGCCCAGCGGTGAACGTCCGGGACCGCGAAGCAGTCGGAGTAGCCACCCCAGTCCGCCGCCTCGGGCGCCTTGACGACCTCGGCACCGGCCGCCGCTTCCGCGATGCGCTCGTCGACGGTGGGCGGCGCAAGTAACCCGACGACAACGCCTTAGGCGCACGCCTGCCTCCCGGGCGCATGGCGCACCTCGACTACGTCGATCCTGACGACGTCCCGCCGGCGACCCGGGCGCTGCTCGAGGCCGACGCCGAGACCTACGGCCGACCCTCGCTGTTCGCCCGGGCGCTCGCACACAACCCCGCAGTGCTGGCCGCCAGGGCCGAGTACACCCGGTCCATCGCGGCGGATGGTGGGCTCGAACCCGAGCTGCTCGAGCTCGCAACCGTTGCCGTCTCCGCCGCGAACGACTGCGCCTACTGCGTCGCAAGCCACGTCGAGCGCCTGATCGAGGGGCTCGCCGTCCCGGCCGAGCACGCCCGGGCCGTGGCGCGCGGCGACTACGCCGCCCTCGACGAGCGCGAGCTGGCGGCCGTCGAGTTCGCCCAGCAGCTCGCCCGGGACCCCGAAGGCGTCGGCACGGAGGGCATCGAGGCGCTGCGCGAGGCGGGCTTCGACGACGCGGGGATCGTCGCGCTGGTCACGGCGTGCGCGACGGCGGTGTCGGCGAACGCCATCGCGGACGCGCTCGGGATCGACCCCGGGGACCGCGGGACGCCGTTCGCGGGCTCCAACGGCCGCGAATGAGGTCCGATTGCCCGGACGGGCTGTGGCCCGCCGGGGCGGGGGAAGGGGCGACGGCCCAACGTTGATGACCGAGAGGGGCGACTGGCCGCCATGGCGGCGCCTGACCCGGCTACGGTCGACTTCGAGACCAAGGAGCGGGCGATGGACGAGGCGCCCGTCGGCATCACGATCTCTGACCCCGACCTCGAGGACAACCCGGTCATCTACGCGAACGAGTCGTTCGAGCGCGTCACGGGCTACCCCCCGGAAGAGGTGCTCGGCAGGAACTGCCGGTTCCTCCAGGGCGAGGAGAGCGACCCGGAGACGGTCGCGGAGCTCCGACGCGGCATCGAGGAGGCCGAGCCCGTCACTGTCGAGCTGCTGAACTACCGGCAGGACGGCGAGCCGTTCTGGAACGAGGTCACCGTGGCCCCGATCCGCGACGACGACGGCGCGGTCACCAACTACGTCGGGTTCCAGGTCGACGTCACCGCGCGCAAGGAGGCCCAGCTGGCGCTCGACGCCGAGCGCGAGCGGCTCGACCGGCTCGTCGACCGGATCAACGGGCTGCTCGCCGACGTCACGGAGCTGCTGATGCACGGCGTCGACCGCGAGCGGACCGAGCAGGCCATCGTCGAGCGCATCGCGTCGACCGACGCCTACGCCGCGGCCTGGATCGGCGAGCCCGACCTCGCCCGCGAGGTGCTCGAGACGTCGACGTCGGCCGGGTTCGACGGCACCATGGGGGACGTCGCGATCGCCATCGACGGGGAGTCGGCCATCTCGCGGGCGTACGCCGAGAAGGCCGTCGTGCTGGGTGACCCGGGCGACGCGGCCGCGTTCGGCCTCGACGGCCCGACGGGCCGGCTCGCCGCGGTCCCGCTCGTCTACGGCGGCGCTACCTACGGCGTGCTCGCGGTGCTCGGCGTCGGGGCCGACGCCATCGACGACCGCGAGCTGGTCGTCCTCGAGTCGGTCGGGCGCACCATCGCGACGGCGATCAACGCCGCCCAGAGCCGCCGGGGGCTCACCGCCGACGACCTCGTCGAGCTCGAGTTCACCGTCGCCGACCGGACGTTCTTCCCGGCCGCGCTCGCGGCCGCCTGGGACGCCGAGCTCGAGCTGCGGGGCTCCTCGGCGAGCGGCGACCGCGGGCTCCGGCTGTTCTTCGACGTCATCGACGGCCCGGAGGCGCCGGAGGAGCCCGCCCCGGAGCTCGAGGGGGTCGAGTCGATCACGCAGGTCGGCGGCGGGGAGACGTCGCTCGTCGAACTCGGCCTAGCCCCCGGCTCGGTGGTCGACCGCCTCGCCGAGCGCGGCGCGGTGGTCAGGTCGCTGACGGCCGAGCCCGGGGTCGTCGAGCTCGAGATCGCGGTGCCGGCCGAGACCGGCGGCCGGGTCGTCCTCGAGCTGCTGGAGGAGCGCTACGACGGCGTCGAGCTGGTCGCCTACCGGGAGCGCGAGCGCCGACCGACGACCCGCTCGGCGATGCTGGCGGGGCTCGAGGAGGAGCTGACCGAGCGCCAGGCGACCGCGCTGCGCAGCGCGTTCTACGGCGGCTACTACGACGAACCCCGGACCGCGACGGGCGACGAGCTCGCCGAGGCGATGGGCGTCTCCCGGCCGACGTTCCACCAGCATCTACGTGCAGCCGAGCGCAAGCTCATGGCGGCTCTGCTGGGCTGAATTCGGCCGTTTCCTTACTAGTTAGGTACTCCCGATATCCCCGGGTAGGGGGTAGGATAGGCTGCGTCCCCGTTGGCGCATCACCAACCCATGTCACCCCCGCCGAACCACCTCGCGACCGCGAAGGCGATCCAGCGCCGGACCGGCCGCACGTTCCACCTCGCCACCCGCCTGCTGCCCGCCCGGGCCCGCCTGCCCACGTACGTCCTCTACGCGTTCTTCCGCGTCGCCGACGAGGTCGTCGACGACCCCGACCCCGTGTCGACCGACGCCCAGCGCCGCGAGCTCGACGAGATTCGGGCCGCCGCCCTCGGAAACGCCGAGCCGACCGACGAGGTCCTCGAGGCCTTCGCCGCCCTCCGCGAGGCCGAGGACCTCGACGACCGCGAGATCGAGATCTTCCTCGACGCGATGGCGATGGACCTCGAGCAGACGACCTACGAGACCGCGGAGGAGCTCGGGGAGTACCTCCGGGGCTCCTCGGTCGCGGTCGCCTACCTGATGCTCCAGCTGTTCGGCGACGACATCGACGACGCCGCGCGCCCCCACGCGGCCGCCCTCGCCGAGGCGTTCCAGCTGACCAACTTCCTCCGTGACGTCCGCGAGGACGCCGTCGAGTACGGCCGCGTCTACCTCCCGAAGGAGACGCTGCGCCGCCACGGCGTCTCGGTCGACGACGTGCTGGCGCTCCGAGCCTCCGACGGCGTCGCCGCCGCGGTCCGCGACGAGCTCGAGCACACCGAGGCGCTCTACCGCGAGGGCGTCGCCGGCATCCGCTACCTCCCCGACGACGTCCAGTTCGGCGTGCTCCTGGCCGCGGTGCTCTACGCCGAGCACCACCGGCTGATCCGCGCCCAGGGCTACGACACCCTCTCCGAGCGACCCCGGCTCTCCACCGCCCGCCGGCTCGCCCTCGCCGCCCGAACCTGGTTCCACTGGCGCACCACCGGCGACGCACAGGCCGTCTTCGAGGCGGTCAGCGCCGTCGCCGACGCTCCCTCCGACACCGCCGGCGTCCGTGACGCCCTCCCGACGCTCGGCGACCCGTTCGCCCGCCGGCCGCTGCGGCCCGCCCGCCGGGCCGCCGGCCGGGTTCGCGCGTACCTCGGCGCGGGGTCGAAATGACCGCCGACGGCTGGTCGGCCGACGCCGACGCCCTCGACGGGCAGTCCGTCGCCGTGATCGGCAGCGGCTTCGGCGGGCTCTCGACCGCCTGCTACCTCGCGGCCGCCGGCGCGGACGTCACCGTCCTCGAGAAGAACGAGCAGCTCGGCGGCCGCGCCAGCGTGCTCGACCGCGCGGGCTTCCGGTTCGACATGGGCCCCTCCTGGTACCTGATGCCCGACGTCTTCGAGCGCTTCTTCGCCCACTTCGGCCGGTCGCCGGCCGACTACTACGACCTCGAGCGGCTCGACCCCCACTACCGGATCTACTGGAAGGACGGCGACCGGCTCGACGTCACCGCCGACTTCGAGGCGACCAAGGCGGCCTTCGAGTCCTACGAGGCCGGCGCCGGCGAGGCGCTCGAGCGCTACCTCGACCGCTCCGAGGAGACCTACGAGGTCGGGATGGAGCAGTTCGTCTACAAGGACCGCCCCCGCTTCCGCGACTACCTCGACTGGGACGTCGCGAAGAACGCCCGCGGGCTCGGCCTGCTGGGCTCGATGCGCGACCACGTCTCGAACTACTTCGACCACGAGAAGCTCCGCCAGGTCGTCCAGTACTCGCTGGTGTTCCTCGGCGGCTCGCCGTCGAACACGCCGGCGCTCTACAACCTGATGAGCCACGTCGACTTCAACCTCGGCGTGCACTACCCCGACGGCGGCATCGCCTCGGTCGTCGACGGCGTCGTCGCGCTCGGCCGCGAGCTCGGCGTCGAGTTCCGGACGGGCGTCGAGGTGACGCAGATCACCGGCGGGCGCGGCGCGTTCGTCCTCGACACCGCCGACGGCCCGATCGAGGCCGACCTCGTCGTCAGCGACGCCGACTACGCCCACACCGAGCAGCAGCTGCTCGCCCCCGACGACCGCCAGCAGGACGAGGCCTTCTGGGACGAGCGGACCTACGCGCCCTCGGCCTACCTGCTCTACCTCGGCGTCTCCGGCGAGCTGCCGGAGCTCGCCCACCACACGCTCGTGCTCCCGACCGAGTGGGACCCCCACTTCGAGCAGATCTTCGACGACCCGGCCTGGCCCGACGACCCGGCCTACTACCTCTGTGCCCCCTCGGTGACCGACGACTCCGTCGCGCCGGAGGGCTGCAGCGCGCTGTTCGCGCTCGTCCCGATCGCGCCCGGGCTCGAGGACGGCGAGGAGGCCCGCGAGGCCTACCGCGAGCACCTGCTCGACGACATCGCCGCGAACACCGGCCTCGACCTCCGGGACCGGATCCTCGTCGAGGAGTCGTTCAGCGTCTCCGACTTCGCGAGCCGGTACAACGCCCGCGACGGCACCGCGCTGGGCCTCGCGCACACCCTGCGCCAGACCGGCCCCATGCGCCCGAGCCACGTCTCCTCGGCGCTCGACGGGCTCTACTACACCGGCTCGTACACCACGCCCGGCATCGGCGTGCCGATGTGCCTCATCAGCGGCCAGCACGCCGCCGAGGCGCTCATCGCCGACTCGCCCACCCTGCGCGCATGAGCCTCCGCGCCCTCCTGGTCCGCTCTCGCCCCCGGTTCTGGCTCTACCTGGCGGGCCCGGTCCTGGTGGGCGCGGTGTTCGGCGCCGGGATCGCTCGAGCAGCTGCTCGGGCCGGTCACCCTCGTGCTGTTCGCCTACTTCCTGGTCCCCGCCAACCTCTTCCTCTACGGGGTCAACGACGTCTTCGACGCCGAGGTGGACCGGGAGAACCCGAAGAAGGACGGCCGGGAGGCCCGCTACCGCGGCGACGCGCTCACCCGGTGGTCGACGATCGGCTCGGCCGCCATCGGCGTCGCGCTGGTGGCGGTCCTCCCCCCGGCCGCGGCGCCGTGGCTGCTGGGCTTCCTCGTCCTCGGGGCGGCCTACAGCGCGCCGCCCCGGCTGAAGACCCGGCCGCCGCTCGACTCGCTCTCGAACGGCCTCTACGTGCTCCCGGGCGTCGCGGCCTACGCCGCGCTGGCCGGGACGGCGCCGCCGGCCCTCGCGATCGTCGGCGGCTGGCTCTGGGCCATGGCCATGCACACGTTCAGCGCCATCCCCGACATCGGGCCCGACCGCGCGGCCGGCATCGAGACCACGGCGACGCTGCTCGGCCCGCGGCTCGCGGCCGCCTACTGCGGCCTGGTCTGGCTGCTCGCCGCCGGCGTCTTCGCCCTCGTCGACGCCCGCCTCGGGCTGCTGTTCCTCGCCTACCCGGCCCTGCTGTTCGCCATCGGCCTCGGCGACGTCGAGGTCGACCGGGCCTACTGGTGGTACCCCGCGGTGAACGCGCTCGCGGGCATGGCGTTCACGCTCGGCGGCCTCTGGGGGCTGCTGTATGCGTAGGGCAGCCCTCGAGGCCCGGCTCGAGCGGTTCGTCCGGGAGCACCGCGTCACCATCGCGATCGTCTTCCCGCTGGTCGGCGCCGTGACGCTGGTCGCCAGCGCCGCCGGGCTCCTGCCCGAGCCGCTCGCGTTCAACGCCCTCCTCCTGCTGGTCGGCACGCTGGTGATGCGGCTGCCGCTCGTCGGCGCGCTCGCCCCGCTGGTCGACCGTCGGGCCGCCGCCTGGTTCGGCCTGCTCGTCGGCTACGCCTACGCGATCGAGTTCGTCGGGCTGCGGACCGGCTGGCCGTACGGCGAGTTCGCCTACACGGTCGAGCTCGGGCCGATGGTCGCCGGCGTCCCCGTCGGCCTGCCCGTGTTCTTCGTGCCGCTGGTGGTCAACGCCTACCTGCTCGCCCTGCTGTTGACCCGCGGGCGCCGCGGGACCCTGCCGCTCGCGCTGGCGCTCGTGCTCGCGGTCGACCTCGTGCTCGACCCCGCCGCGGTCGCCATCGGCTTCTGGGCCTACCCCGCCGCGGGCGCCTACTACGGCGTCCCGGCCTCGAACTACCTCGGCTGGCTGCTCTCGGGCGCGGTCGGCGTGGTCGCCGTCGACCGCGCGTTCGACCGGGCGGCGCTGCTCGACCGCCTCGAGGCCGTCGAGTTCGCCCTCGACGACCTCGTGAGCTTCGTGCTGCTCTGGGGTGCCGTGAACGCGCTCTACGGCCAGTGGATGCCGGTGGCCCTCGCCGCGGCGCTCGGCGTCGGGCTGGTCCGGACCGACCGGTTCGACGTCCCGCAGCTCCGGGCGGCGCTCGCGTGGCGACCATCCTAAGGACTGCCTCAGAGGCCCCGGAAGAACCGCCCGTGGAAGTCGAACGGCAGGCCGGTCGGCAGCGGCGCCCGGGCCCGCTCGGCCATCGTCCCGGCGTCGAGCGCGACCAGGAACGACTCGCCGGTCGCCGCGTCGAGGCCCACCGAGAGCACCACGCCCTCGCCCGGCTCGCCGCCCGGCCGGCCGACCACGACGGGCTCGCCGAAGTAGGCGCCGCGCTCGACGAACTCGACCGTCTCGCCCGCCTCGACATCCACCGCGACCAGCCGGTGGTCCTCGGCCGTCGCCGTGCCCTGGCCGTACGCGTACCGGTAGGGCTCGCCGGTCCGCCGGCGGTCGAACGTCGGCAGCGTGATCCCCTCGTGGAGGACCGCCGGCTCGGTCCGGGCTCCCGCGTCGGCGTCGAGCGGCAGCTCGTAGCGCCGGAGCTCGCCGCCGAGGTCGGGCACCCCGGTCTGGAGCCGGTCGAGGTAGAGCTGGTCGAGCACCTCGGGGCCGTCGAAGGCGACGAGGTCGACCACCGCCCGGCCGTCCCGTTCGAAGGCGTTCACGTGGTGGAAGCCGAAACACGGCGGTGCCTCGAGGTCGGCGGTCACGCTCCCGTCGTCGCGGTCGATGAGCCGGAACCGGGTGCCCCGCTCGGGCTCCCACTCGAAGCTGTCGACGAACGAGCCGCCGAACGGCGAGAGCAGCCGCCGGAGGCGCACCACCAGCGGGAACTCCGCGAGCACGACGTGGTCGGCGGTCAGCCCGAAGCTGTGGACGTACGCGGGCCGGTCGACCGCGAGCTCGGCGATCGGCTCCCGCGTCGTCGTGCCGTCGGGGATCCGGTGGAGCAGGTAGCGGTGGCGGCGGCCGAACCGGACGCCGAGGTTCACCGTCTCGCCCCGCCCCGGGTCGTGGACGGGGTGGGCCGAGACGAGGTGGGGCGCGAGGTCGTCGTCGAAGCGGAACCGGCCGCGGGTCTCGAGCGTCCCCGGGTCGAAGGCGAGGGCGCGTGGCGCCTCCGTCAGCGCGACGTACTGGTCGCCGTAGCGGGCGACGCTCACGTTCGCGTTGTCCGTCGGCTGTGGCGCGACCAGCGCCCTGAGCCGCTGGAGAAGCCCGCCCCCGGTCGCGAAGCCGCCCGTCGGCAGCCGGCCCGTGTCCATCGCCCGCCGGTAGGCCTCGCTCTCGAGGAACCGCGCCGAGAACTCGACGCCGCCGTCGGCGAACCGGAACGCCCGGAGGAGCGAGAGCCCGTCGAACCAGTGGTCGACCGACTCGTCGCCGGTCTCGAACCGGCCCGGGCCGTTCCGAAGCAGGGTGCCCTCGAGCCAGCCGGGCAGCTCGCCCTCGACCGCGAGCTCGACGCCGGCGTACTCCCGGTCGATCGAGCTGAAGCCGGCGTCGTGGGCGACCATCCGGCCCTCCGTAGCGCGCACGCGCGTTAGTAGCTGGCGGCTGTCCCGGCCGGGTCCCGGCTCCGCAAACCCTTTTCCCGCCCCCCAGCGTGCGGGCGAGCAATGGCCGAGGACGGTGACCGCGGATGACCATGGACGAGCGCATCGAGGACCTCCGACGTCGGAAGGCCGAGGCCCTCGAGGGCGGCGGGCCCGAGCGGATCGACGCCCAGCACGAGAAGGGCAAGCTCACCGCCCGCGAGCGCATCGACTACTTCCTCGACGACGGCACCTTCCACGAGTACGACCAGCTCCGGACCTCCCGGGACGACCCCGACGGCGCCCGCGGCGACGGCGTCGTCACCGGCTACGGCGAGGTCGACGGCCGGACCGTCTTCGTCTTCGCCCACGACTTCACGGTCTTCGGCGGCTCGCTCGGCGAGGTGTTCGCCGAGAAGGTCGTGAAGGTGATGGACCGGGCGATGGAGGTCGGCGCGCCGATCGTCGGGCTCAACGACTCCGCGGGCGCCCGCATCCAGGAGGGCGTCTCGAGCCTCGCGGGCTACGGCGACGTCTTCCACCGGAACCAGCTCGCCAGCGGCGTGGTGCCCCAGATCTCCGCGATCATGGGGCCCTGTGCGGGCGGCGCCGTCTACTCGCCCGCCATCACCGACTTCGTCGTGATGGTCGAGGACACCAGCCACATGTTCATCACCGGGCCCGAGGTGATCGAGACGGTCACCGGCGAGGAGGTCAGCTTCGAGGAGCTCGGCGGGGCGCTGACCCACGCCGGCACCAGCGGCGTGGCCCACCTCGCCGAGCCCTCCGAGGAGGCGGCCCTCGACCGCGTGAAGGAGCTGCTCTCGTACCTCCCCTCGAACAACGTCGAGGACCCGCCGCGGGTCGCCCCGTCGGCGCCCCCCGACGGCGCGGCCGACGAGCTCGAGTCGATCGTCCCGGACCGGCCCCGGAAGCCCTACGACATGGTCGACGTCATCGACCGCCTGGTCGACGAGGGCTCGTTCTTCGAGCTCCAGCCGACGTTCGCGGGCAACATGACGATCGGCTTCGCGCGCCTCGACGGCCGGTCGATCGGCGTCGTCGCGAACCAGCCCCGGGTCAACGCGGGGACGCTCGACATCGACGCCTCGGACAAGGCGGCCCGGTTCGTCCGCGTCTGCGACGCGTTCAACGTCCCGATCCTGACGCTCGTCGACGTCCCCGGCTTCATGCCCGGCACCGACCAGGAGCACGGCGGCATCATCCGCCACGGCGCGAAGCTCCTCTACGCCTACTCGGAGGCCACCGTGCCGCTGCTGACGGTCATCACCCGGAAGGCGTACGGCGGCGCCTACGACGTCATGGCGTCGAAGCACCTCGGCGCGGACGCCAACTACGCGTGGCCGACCGCCGAGATCGCGGTCATGGGGCCCCGCGGCGCGGTCAACGTCATCCACGGCGACGCCATCGAGGCGGCCGACGACCCCGAGGCCGAGCGCCAGGCGCTCATCGACGAGTACCGCGAGAAGCACGCCAACCCGTACACGGCGGCCGACCGGGGCTTCCTCGACGACGTCATCGAGCCGGCCGAGACGCGGGCCCGGCTCGTCGACGACCTCGGGATGCTCGCCTCGAAGCGCGAATCGCCACCGTCGAAGGCCCACGGGAACATCCCCCTGTAGCATGGCCGGCGCCCGGGAGCTCCGCCTGTCGCCCGACGCCACCGCCGACGAGGCCGCGGCGATCACGGCCGCCGTCGAGCAGTGGCTGGCCGCGGAGGCCCGGGCGTCGGCGGGCAGAGGCTCCGCCGAGGACTCCTGGGACGGTCGGCGGTTCGCGTTCGCCGGCCGGCTCGAGAAGCTGACCGGGGCCGCTGCCCGGGTGCCCGAGGGGGCGCCGGCCGACCCCTGGACGGCCGCGGGCCGGCGCGACCGGTTCTGACCGCTCGGCGCGCCGGAGCCCTCGTCCGAGACCGATAGACTCAGGGCGGCCCCGGCGCAAGGCGCGCTCGATGTTCGAGAAGGTGCTCGTGGCCAACCGCGGCGAGATCGCCGTGCGGGTCATGCGGGCCTGCGAGGAGCTCGGGGTCGACACCGTCGCGGTCTACTCCGACGCCGACCGCCACGCCGGCCACGTCCGGTACGCGGACGAGGCCTACAACGTCGGCCCCGCCCGGGCCGCGGACTCCTATCTCGACCAGGACGCGATCATGGCGGCCGCCGAGCAGGCCGGCGCCGACGCCATCCATCCCGGCTACGGCTTCCTCGCGGAGAACGCCGGCTTCGCCCGGAAGGTCACGGAGTCCGACGTCACCTGGGTGGGCCCGCCGCCCGAGGCGATGGCGCGCCTCGGCGAGAAGACGAAGGCCCGCTCGGTGATGCAGGAGGCCGACGTCCCGGTCGTGCCGGGGACGACCGAACCCGTCGAGTCCGCCGAGGAGGTCGCCGCCCTCGGCGAGGAGTACGGCTACCCGGTCGCCATCAAGGCCGAGGGCGGCGGCGGGGGCCGCGGCCTGAAGGTCGTCGAGTCCGCCGACGAGGTCGAGTCCGCGTTCGAGAGCGCCAAGCGCGAGGGCGAGGCCTACTTCGACAACGCGTCGGTCTACGTCGAGAAGTTCCTCGAGGGCCCCCGCCACGTCGAGGTCCAGATCCTCGCCGACGAGCACGGCAACGTCCGCCACCTCGGCGAGCGCGACTGCTCGCTCCAACGCCGCCACCAGAAGCTCGTCGAGGAGGCGCCCAGCCCGGCCGTCGACGCCGAGCTTCGCGAGCGGCTCGGCGAGGCGGCCCGGCGCGGCGTCGAGGCCGCGGGCTACACCAACGCCGGCACGGTCGAGTTCCTCGTGGTCGACGACGAGTTCTACTTCATGGAGGTCAACACCCGGATCCAGGTCGAGCACACGGCCACCGAGGCCGTCACCGGCTACGACGTCGTCAAGTGGCAGCTCCGGGTGGCCGCCGGCGAGGCCATCGACTTCGCCCAGGAGGACGTGGCGGTCGACGGCCACGCCATCGAGTTCCGCATCAACGCCGAGAACCCCGCCAACGCGTTCTCGCCGACGCCCGGGCCGCTGACGACCTACGACCCGCCGGGCGGCATCGGCGTCCGGATCGACGACGCCGTCAGACAGGGCGACGAGATCGGCGGCGACTACGACTCGATGATCGCGAAGCTCATCGTCGACGCCCCGGACCGCGAGGAGTGTCTGGCCCGGTCGGCCCGGGCGCTCGCCGAGTTCGACGTCGAGGGCGTCCACACCACCATCCCGTTCCACCGGCTGATGCTCGAGGACGACACGTTCGTCGACGGCGAGCACACGACGGCCTACCTCGACGAGCACCTCGACACGTCACGCATCGCCGATGCCGTCGAGCGCTGGGGGCCGGCCTCGGTCGGCGGCGAGTCGACCGAGGCGGCCGAGCGGGAGTTCACCGTCGAGGTCAACGGCAAGCGGTTCGAGGTCACCCTCGAGGACCGCGGCGGGGCCGTCCCCGCGCCCGGGAGCGCCAGTTCGTCGTCCGGGCGATCGGGTGGCTCGGCCGGCCGAGCGAGCGGCGATACTGGCGGCTCGAGCACGGAGCGATCGACGTCGGGCGATGCGGCCGCCGCGGGCGACGGCGAGACCGTCACCGCCGACATGCAGGGCACCATCCTCGACGTCTCGGTCGCCCCCGGCGACGCCGTCGAGCCCGGGGACGTCCTCTGCGTCCTCGAGGCGATGAAGATGGAGAACGACGTCGTCGCCGGCCGCGGCGGGACGGTCGCCGAGGTCCTCGTGAGCGCCGGCGAGAGCGTCGACATGGGCGACGCGCTCGTCGTCCTCGAGTGAGCCCGACCTGATGCTGAGCCCCCGCCGCCGCGCCGTGCTGGCGGCGCTGGTCAAGGGGCCGGTGGAGCCCGCCGCGCTCGGCGAGCGCCTCGAGCTGCCCGGCACGGCCGTCGTCTCGCACGTCGACGGGCTCCGCGAGCACGGCTTCGTCGTCGAGCGGGGTCCAGACGGGTTCGTGCTCGAATCGATCCCCGAGTACGGCTACGGCGTGCAGGCGGGCCTCGAGGCCCGGTTCGTCATCGACTACCGCGAGCGGGTCGGGAGCACGAACGACCGGGCCCGGGAGCTGGCCGAGCGGGGCGAGACCGACGTCGCCGTGCTCGCCGACGAGCAGACCGGCGGCCGGGGCCGGCTCGACCGGGCGTGGGCCTCCCCGCCCGGCGGCATCTACTGCAGCCTGCTGTTCCGGCCGCTGCTCCAGCCGGACGAGCTGGGGCTGCTCAGCCTGGCCGCCGGCGCGGCCGCGGTCGAGGCCGCCGCCGCGGCGGGCGTCGACGCCGCCTGCAAGTGGCCGAACGACCTCCAGGGCCCCGACGGCCGGAAGCTCGCGGGCGTCCTGGCCGAGAGCGCCACGGGCGGCGGCGCCGTCGAGTGGGCCGTGGTGGGTCTGGGATTGAACGCGAACGTCGACCCCGACGACCTCCCGCCGGAGGGGACGAGCTTGCAGGCGCTCGCGGGCGACCCCGTCGACCGCCGGGCGGTCACCCAGGCGTATCTCGAGGCGTTCGACGCCTTCCGGGGCACCCCCGAGACCATCGTCGACGCCTGGCGCGAGCGCTCGACGACCCTCGGCCAGGAGGTCTGGGTCCGGACGGGCGGGGAGGAGCTGGTCGGTGTGGCGGCCGACGTCGACGAGGCCGGCGCGCTGCTGGTCGAGACCGATTCCGGGACCCGACGGGTGGCGGCCGGGGACTGCGAGCACCTCCGGCCGACGGCCGACCGCTGATCCCGGGCGGCCTCAGGCCGCGTCCGCGTGCACGCGAGTCGATCCGACCACGGCCAGGTCGCCGTCGACCTCGACCCGGAGGGTCTCCCCGTCGAGCGTCATCTCGACGCGGAACCGCCAGGGGTCCTCCTCGAGGACCGTCACCGGCGCGTCGTCGACGCACCATCGGAGCTGCCAGTACGGCGTGTCCGAGAGCGAGACGCCGTGGTCCTCGTAGAAGCTCGCGACCCGCGAGTGGTCGAGGAGGCCGAGCCCGATGGCCGAGCAGACGGTGTGGCCACACTGCTGGCAGTGGTGGTCGACCCGGAGGCCCACGCCGAGACAGCAGCCATCGTCCTGCACCACCTCGGTCTCCATTCGGCCGTTACATTCGGGGCAGACGCCGTCCTTCGCCAGGCAGTGGAGGTGGCGCACCCGCTGGTCGAACGCCTCGAGCACCTCGGCGTCGGTCCGGTCGTGGAACCCGCCGGGCGGGAACGGGTACTCGCCGTGGCGATGGCCGCAGTCCTCGCACTCGATCGAGAGGAGCTCGTCGGCGTACCGCGCCGCGAGCGCGCCGCCACAGAGGGTACACTCGTCGTCGATGGCGATCTCGCGCTCGGGGTGCTCGGTGAACGAGCCCGCCAGGACGGCCTGCACGACGCGCTGGCCGGCGGTCCGCAGCTCGTAGCCGCTGTCGGCCTTGCGGACGAACGTGCCACGGAGCTTCCCGAGGTGGTAGTTGAAGTGCGCGCTGTCGGCGACGTCGGCGGCCTGTCGGACGTCCGAGAATCGCGCGGGCGTCTCCAGCCGCCAGAGCGCCTCGAGGATCGAGAGGCGGATCTCGTCGCCGATGAGGGCGAAGGCGTCAGCCGGCTCGACGCAGTCGTCACAGTCCTCGAGCGAGACGACGGTGCTCATATTCACCGGTAAAATCGCTGTACACTAAAGGGTTCGCTGAAGGCCGTTTTTGTAGAGTATCTGACGGGTAAGTCGAATCCGGCCGCCGCCGGTCACTCCTCGACGACGTCGCCCGAGCCGACCCGCACCGTGAGCACCGGGACCTCGCTGGCGCGGACCACGCGCTCGGCGACGCTGCCGAGCAGCAGCCGGTCGATGCCGCCCCGGCCGTGCGTGCCCATCACCACGAGGTCGCAGTCCTGCTCCTCGGCGTAGCGGACGATCTCGCGGCTCGGCGAGCCCTCGCGGATGTCGGTCTCGACGGGGATGCCCGCCTCCTCGGCGAGCGAGCGGATCGCCGCGATGGCGGACTCGCCCTCGTCGCGCAGCATGTCGCCGATGCCCTCCCAGGCCGTCTCCATGGAGAACGACGCGTAGCTCGCGGTGTTGACGACGTAGAGGCCGTGGAGCGTGGCGTCGTGGGCCTCGGCCAGCCCGAGGGCGTGGTCGATGGCCCGCCGGGTCCCGGCGGAGCCGTCAGTGGGCACCAGGATCCGGTCGTACATCCGTTCGGTGGTTCCGCCGGCGCCCACATAACTGTTTGGCGGGTGTTGACCCGGCGCAGGCGGTGGGGCGCGTTCAGCCCACGACGTCGACGACGTCCGCGGCCCCCGCCCGGCGGACGACGCTCCGGACGGGGTCCTCCGTGCCGGCCAGGTTGTCGCCGGCCCCGTCGAGCACGACGAGCTTCGCGGCCCGGCCGGGTTCGACGATCCCGGCGTCGAGGCCGGCGAGCTCGGCGCCCGCCCGGGTGGCCATCCGGAGCACCTCGACATCGGCCACGTCGGACTGTTTCGCCGTCCAGGCCATCTCGCGGAACATCGACGGCCCGTTCAGCATCACGTTGTCCGTGCCGAGCGCCACGGCCGTCCGCTCGACCAGCTCGGCCACCGGCGGGGTCCCGACGCCGGTGACGGCGTTCGACCGGGGGCAGACCACGACGGGCGTCCCGGTCTCCTCGAGCCGATCGAGGTGGCGCGGCTCGGGGTGGACCATGTGGACCAGGTGGTCCGGATCGAGCTCGAACCCGCCGTCGATGTCATCGGGGTCGGCCTCGCCGGCGTGGACCGCGAACGGCTTGCCCGCTGCCCGGGCCGCCCCGCGCTGGGCCTCGAAGTCGCCGTCGCGGGCGCTCGGCGCGCCGTAGCCGTCGGCGACCTCGAGCACCTCGCTCGGCCCCCGCCCGTACGCCTGCGCCTCGATAGCGAGCCCCTCGACGGCCTCGCGGAGCTGGTCGACGCCCACGACGCCGCCCTCGCGGAAGTCGATGAACGCGGCGGTCCCCGTCGCCGCCATCTGCCGGGCGGACCGTCGCATGCCGGCGACGAGCTCGTCGGGCGACGCGGCCTCGAGCAGGCGGTGCTTGAGCCCGTCGGGCGGGGCCACGAGCTCGACGAGGCTGAGCCCCCGGCCGGCGTCCTTCGCGATGGAGTCGCCGACGTGCGTGTGGGCGTTCACGAACGCCGGACAGATGATGTCGGTCGAGTCGACGCTCGCCTCCTCGACGGCCTGGATCTCCCCGTCGGCGACGACGACCCGGCCGCGGACCGGCTCGTAGTCGGCCCCCGCGAGCACCGTGCCCGCGTAGACCGCCTCGTCCGCCGCCACCCTACCCGCCCCCGAACTCGTCGAGGGGGACGTACCGGCCGACCCGCTCGGAGACCAGGCGGCCGCCGGTCTCGAGGCCGAGCGCCCGCTCGGCGGCGTGGCCGACCATCTCGACCTGCTCGGCGGGCGTGTAGACGCCGAACCGCCACTGCTCGGCCTGGGCGTCCCGGAGCGCCTCGACGAGCGCGGACTGCTCCTCGAGCCGACGCACCTCGCCGCTCACGACGACCCGCGTCGAGGTCTCGCGCATCGAGGGCTCGCCCGGGACGTCGAGCACGACCGTCTCCGGGTCGACGTCGGCCGCGTCGGCGACCTCCCGCTCGGCCCCGCGGATCTCCTCGTGGCTGCCGCCGACGAGGTCGTCGGGCACGTGGTCGCGCTCGGCCCAGACGGCCCGCTTGTAGAGGTCGCGGCCGTCGATGCGCCGGACCAGCTCGGCGCTGTCGGGGTGGGCCCGGAGCGCGGCGAACAGGTCGTGGTCGTCCATCCGGCGCAGCCCGAGCGGCTCGATGGCGCCCGCGTCGAGCAGCCGCTCGGTCGCCCGGCGGAGCATGGACTTCGAGATGCGGGCCACGTGGTGGTTGTAGACGGTCGGGTACATCAGCGCCCGCGCGAGCAGCAGCGACTCGGCGGCCTGGACGTTGCCCTCCCGGAGCACGATGTCCCCGTCGACGACCGTCAGCTCGCGGACGAGCCGGCCGTGGTCGATGGTGCCGTACGGGACGCCGGTGTGGTGGGCGTCGCGCACCAGGTAGTCCATCCGGTCGACGTCGAGCTCGCCGGAGATCAGGCCGCCGTAGGCGCCCTCGCCGGCCACCAGGCCCGCGATCCGGTTCGGGTCGAGGCCGTGGTCGGCGAGCACGTCCGCGACCTGTCCCGTCGAGAGCAGCTCGCCGACGTCGGTGTGCGAGAGGCCCGTGGGGCGCTCGACCAGCCCCTCGACGTTGTGGCTGTAGGGCGTGTGCCCGACGTCGTGGAGCAGCGCCGCGGCGCGGATATGCTCGGCGCGGCCGCCGTCGACGTTGAGATGCTCCAGCGTGCGGCTGGCGAGGTGGTAGACGCCGAGGCTGTGCTCGAACCGGGTGTGGTTCGCGGAGGGGTAGACGAAGGAGACCGTCCCGAGCTGCTTGATCCGGCGGAGCCGCTGGACCGTGGGCGTGTCCAGCAGCGCCCGGGCCGCGCCCTCGACCTGGATGTGGTCGTGGACGCTGTCCTTGATCGGCTTCATGGTCCGCCCTCGCGGCGTCGGCCCATAAAACGCCACGGGGTCGGCTCAGCGCCTGCCGTCCCCGCTGCGGGAGACGGCACCGCGGTCCGCCTGCGGGGGACCGTCCGATGGATCGACCGCTCCTGATCGCACCGGTCACCGGAGCCCTCCACGAGCGTCGGCATCTGTCCTCGGTTCGGGCATAGGGGGCCTAAACAGTGGTTTTCGGCCGTAAATTGGGTTTCTGTGGGTCGGTTCGCGGTCCGGCGAACGGGACGTTTTTGGCCCTGCCCGAGCACCCCTCGACAATGGTCACCTGCCTCGCCGGCGGCACCGGCACCCCGAAGCTCCTCCGGGGTGCCCCGGCCGACCGCGACGTCACCGTGGTCGCCAACACGGGCGACGACGTCGAGCTCGGCGGGCTGCTGATCTGTCCGGACCTCGATACCGTGCTCTTCCTCGGCGGCGGGGTGCTCGACCGCGACACCTGGTGGGGCATCGGCGGCGACACCACCGAGACCCACGAGTGGCTGCAGTCGCTGGCGGCCGACGCGGACCTCGAGCCCGGCCCGCGGTACCTGCCGGACGCGGCCCAGACGGCCGGCCGCGAGATCGCCCGCTGGCGGCGGTTCTCGGGCGTGGCGGAGTTCATGGAGATCGGCGACCGCGACCGGGCCGTCCACCTCACCCGGACGGGCCTGCTCGACGAGGGACACTCGCTCACCGCGGTCACCGAGCGGCTCGCCGACGCGTTCGACCTCGACTGGCGGCTGCTCCCGATGAGCGACGACCCCGTGGCGACGATCGTCCACACGCCCGAGGGACCGATGCACTTCCAGGAGTACTGGGTGGCCCACCGGGCCGCCCCGGCGGTCGACTCGGTCGAGTTCCGCGGCGCGACCGACGCCGCGGCCACCGACGCCGTCCTCGACGCGCTCGAGGCGCCGGTCGTCGTCGGGCCGTCGAACCCGGTGACGAGCCTCGGGCCGCTGCTCGCGGTCGACGGCATCGCCGAGGCGCTCGAAGCGACGCCGACGGTCGCCGTCTCGCCGTTCGTCGGCGACCGGGTGTTCTCGGGCCCGGCGGCCGAGCTGATGGCCGGTACCGGCCGGGAGCCCTCGACGGCGGGCGTCGCGGCGGCCTACCCGTTCGCCGACGCGTTCGTCCTCGACGCCGACGACCCGACCGACCTGGACCGCCCGACGGTCCACACCGACACGACGCTCGACACGACGGCCGACGCCGAGCGGGTCTGGGCGGCCTGCGAGCGGGCGCTCGGGGAGGTCGGCGCCTGATGTTCCGCCCGCGGGTGGCCCTGGCGAGCCTCAGCGGCCGCTCCGACGCGGCCTGGGCGCGGGCGGGGCTGCCCCACGCCGGCGCGGCGTTCCTCGGCGGCATCGCCCTCGACGAGCCCTCCCGGGCCGCGGCCGCGCGCATGGTCGCCGACCGCGACCGCGAGGAGTTCCTGCCCGACGACCCGATCGCGTTCATCGACGGGCAGCTGGCGGCGCTCGACGACGCGCCCCTGCTGGCGGCGTTCAACGTCCGGAGCACCGCCGTGGAGCCGGTCCGCGAGGCCGCCGCGGTCTGCGCCGACCACGGCGCGCTGCTCGAGGTGAACGCCCACTGCCGCCAGGACGAGCTCCGGGCGGCCGGCTGCGGCGAGGCGCTCCTGGCGGACCCCGAGCGGTTGGCGGGCTACGTCGAGGCGGCCGCCGATGCCGGCGCGACGGTGAGCGTGAAGGTCCGCGCCGAGGTGCCGGGGGTCGACCTCCCGACGCTCGCCCCCCGGCTCGTCGAGGCCGGAGCGTCGGTGCTGCACATCGACGCCATGGACTCCGAGGCCGAGGTCGGCGCCGTCGTCGACGCGGTGGGGTCGGACGCGTTCGTGATCGCCAACAACGGGGTCCGCGACCGGGCGACCGTCCGACGAGTACCTGGCGCACGGGGCCGACGCCGTGAGCGTCGGCCGGCCGAGCGACGACCCGGCGGTGCTCGCCCGCGTCCGTGCGGCCGTCGACGAGTGGTTCGCGGCGGCGTCCCCGCCCCGGCCGGGCGTGGAGCCGCCGTGAGGCCCGCCCAGCGGGCCCAGCTGGCCCTCCTCCTGGAGGTTGCGGCCACACCGACGCCGGGCAACGTCGACCGCCGAAACGACCACCCGGACCTCCGGTTCGAGCAGTTCCTGGCCGGGGCGGTCGGGGCCGCGGACGGGCTGGCGGACGCGGCGGGAGACGGGCCGCTGGGCGCCGCCTTCGAGCGGGCCGTCGCGGGCATGGCGGCCGCCCAGTCCGGCGGTAACACGCAGTTCGGGGCGCTGCTGCTCCTCGCACCACTCGTGCGGGCCGCGAGCGGCGGCGAGCTCACGCCCGAGCGGGCCACCGCCGTCGTGGAGGCCACCGATGTGGAGGACGCGGCGGCCTTCTGCCGGTCGTTCGACGACGTCGACGTCGCCGTCGGCGCGCCGCCGCCGGGGCTCGAGGACGTCGACGTTCGCGATCCCCAGGAGGCGGCCGCGGCGGTGCGGCGCGAGGAGTTGACCCTCCACGGGCTGCTGGCACGCTCGGCCGAGGTCGACGGCGTCGCCCGGGAGTGGACCGAGGGCTTCGAGCGCTCGTTCGACGCCGCCGAGCGCCTGCTCGCCGGCGGGGACGCGCTCGTCGAACGCGCGAACGAGGTCTTCCTCGAGCTGCTCGCCGAGGAGCCGGACGCCTTCGTCGTCAAGCGGCACGGCCCGGAGGCGGCCGCCAGGGCCAGCGAGGGCGCCCGCGAGGTGCTCGAGGGCGAGCGGCCGCCCGACGAGCTCGCGGCCGCGCTGCGGGCCGACGGCGTCAACCCGGGGACGACGGCGGACCTCCTCGCGGCGGGGCTGTACATCGCGCTGGAGCGGGGGGCGACGGTGTGACGGCCGACTGGCCCGTCGCGCTCCGCGGCCTCACGGAGTCCGTCGTGGCCACGCCGGGGCCCGACGGCCGGTGGGCCGTCGCCGCGCTCGGCCTCGAGCCCGGCGAGCCGGTCACGGCCCGGACCTGGGGCCGGACCCGCACGCGCCGGAACCTCGAGCGGGCGGGCCGCGGCGTCGTGCAGTTCACCCGGGACCCGGTGACGTTCGTCGAGGCCGCCCTCGGGGTCGAGTCGACCGACGAGCCGGTGCTCGAGTCGGCCGACGCGTGGGCCGAGGTGTCGACCGAGCGGCTCGAGACGGGGACCGACGCCGGCACGGAGTGGGTCGACTGGGCGCTGCGCCCGGTCGAGGCCGGCGTCGAGCGGGAGGCCGTCGCCACCATCGAACGGGGGTTCAACGCCGTGATCGAGGCCACGGTCGACGCCTCGCGCCTCGGGGTCGCCGGCTACGACGCGGCCACGCTGCGCGACCGGCTGGCGCGCCACCGGGCGGTGGTCGACCGCTGCGGGAGCGAGCGCGACCGCCGCGCGATGGCCCGACTCGACGAGCTCATCGGCGAGTGAGGGTCCCGCGACGGCTGGCTGGTTTCGCCGACCCACGGGGTGCCAGCGCCTCCCACGGAATGCCTATACGTCGCCGGACTGTCCGGTCACCATGAACTACGAGGAGCAGCTCGATCGGGCCCTCGACGCGGTCCCCGACCTCGCCACCGAGGAGGACCGCCTCTCCGTGCCCGACCCGAGCGTCCAGGGCGACGGCGCGTTCACCCGGCTGGTGAACCTGCCGGCCATCGCCGACGCGCTCTCGCGGGACCCCGAGCACGTCCACCGCACCATCCAGCGCGACCTGGGCACGAACGGCCAGTGGACCGGCTCGCAGGCCCGCTACAACGGCCAGTTCACGGTGGCGGACTTCGACGCCGCCATCGCGGGCTACGTGGCCGAGTACGTCACCTGCTCGGAGTGCGGGCGACCAGACACCCGGCTCGTCACCGAGGACCGCAACCAGATGCTCCGGTGTACCGCCTGTGGCGCGTTCCGCCCGGTGAAGAAGCGATCCTCGGCGCCGACCCAGCGCCAGCGGCCGACGCTCGAGGAGGGCACGACCTACGAGCTCGAGATCACCGGCACCGGCCGGAAGGGCGACGGCGTGGCGGAGAAGGGCAAGTACACGATCTTCGTCCCCGGCGCCCAGAAGGGCCAGACGGTCTCGGCCGCCATCGAGAGCATCAGCGGCACGCTGGCGTTCGCCCGCCGGGTCAGCTAGGCCCCGGCGTTCATCGGTTTCGACCCGCCGAGCCACGGGTCGCCGGTTAGATGGCTTTATGGCCGTCAATCCAGAACTAGGGCGCACATGGCGATCAAGCCGGCGTACATCAAGAACCTCGCGACCAGCCTCATCGAGGAGTACCCCGACCACTTCTCGGACGACTTCGAGGAGAACAAACAGCAGGTGTCCGCGCTCACCAACGTCGACTCGAAGGAGGTCCGGAACCGCGTGGCCGGCTACGTCACCCGGAAGCTCTCGGGCCCCGTCTCCGCGTAACGACGCCTTCTCACGCGCCGCCGTCCGCCCAGCGACCGCGCCGGCACGCCGGCCCCGAACCGCCCGCCCTCGCCCGACCGCATCACAACCGTTTTCACGCTGAGGGGCCACCCCGTGCTAATGGCTACCACCGTCGGGGTCCTCGGCGCCACGGGCGCCGTGGGCCAGCGATTCATCCAGCTGCTCGACCGGAGCCCCGCCTTCGAGCTCGCCGCCCTGACCGCCAGCGACGACAGCGCCGGCCGCGCCTACCGCGACGCCGCGAAGTGGCGGGTCGACAGCCCGATCCCCGACGCGGTCGCGGACGTGACCGTGACCGAGACGGCGCCCGACGCCGTCCCCGACGACGTCGAGCTCGTCTTCTCGGCGCTGCCGTCGGGCGTCGCGGCCGACGTCGAGCCGGCGTTCTGCGAGGCCGGCTACGTGGTCTGCTCGAACGCCTCGAACGAGCGCGAGGCCGACGACGTCCCGCTGGTGATCCCGGAGGTCAACGCCGACCACCTCGGGCTCATCGACGTCCAGCGCGACCGCCGCGGCTGGGACGGCGCGCTGGTGAAGAACCCGAACTGCTCGACGATCACGCTCGTGCCGACGCTCGCCGCGCTGGCGCCGTTCGGCCTCGAGCGGGTCCGCGTCGCGACGCTCCAGGCGGTCTCCGGCGCGGGCTACTCCGGCGTCACCTCGATGGAGATCATCGACAACGCGCTGCCCCACATCGACGGCGAGGCCGAGAAGATGGCGGCCGAGAGCCGGAAGCTGCTCGGCGAGTTCGACGGCGCCGCGGTCGAGTGGCACGGCGCGGACGTCTCGGCCTCGTGTAACCGCATCCCGACGCTCGACGGCCACCTCGAGAACGTCTGGGCCGAGCTCGAGCGAGACGTCTCCCCGGCGGAGGCGGCCGACGCGATGCGGTCGTTCCCCTCGCTCGACCTGCCGTCGTCGCCCGAGCCGCTGATCACCGTCTTCGAGGAGTTCAGCCGGCCCCAGCCCCGGCTCGACCGGATGCTCGGCGGCGGGATGGGCGTCTCCGCCGGCGGGATCGAGGCGGTCCCGAGCGGCGGGCTGCAGTACAACTGCCTGTCGCACAACACGATCCGGGGCGCCGCGGGCGCCAGCGTGCTCAACGGCGAGCTGCTGGTCGACGAGGGCTGGGTCTAGAGGTACCGGAGGGTGAGGGGCACCGAGCCCTTGGTGTAGCCCTCGACGCGGCCGTCGGGCCGCAGCCGGAAGACGACCGCCGGCCGGTGGCCGACGTCGGGCTCCTCGTCGCGGACCTGCCGCCAGGCGTCGTCCGGGAACGACGAGCAGTCGACGAACAGCGTCACGCCGCCGCCGTGCTCGGAGAGCTGGCCGCCGGTCTTGGTGGCCGCCGTCTCGCGGACGGCCTGGACCGCGGTGTTTGCGGCGCGCTTTCGGGGCGGGAGGGGTCGGGTGACCTCGACCAGCGTGCCGTCGCCGCCCTTCCGGGCCCGGAAGTCGATGGCGTGGCCGGTCGTGACGTCGATCTCCGGGGTGATCTCGTAGCCCGCCTCGACGAGCAGCCAGGCGACGTTGAACTCCGCCATCGTCGCGGCCATCCGGGTGTGGTCGAGCCGCTGGGACGTGCCCAGCTTCGAGGCCATCGTGTACCGGAACTCGTCGAGGGCGCCCGAGGCGAGGAACGACTCGTAGAAGCCGAGCGCCTCCTCGCGGCCGGCGTCCGGGAAGCCCGCCGCGTGCTCGCCGAGGAACTCCCGGGTCGTGTGCCGGCCGTCCTTCGAGAGGAGGACCGGGAGGAAGAACCAGGATAGGGCGGGGTAGTCGGCCAGCCAGGGCACCTCCTCGTGGAGCTGGGCGACCAGCTCCTTCTGGGCCCACTCGGCGACGCCGTCGGGCACCTCCTCGAACGTGTACTTCTCGGTCTGCCAGAGCGCGCTCGGCGTCTCGGTGTTGCCGAGCCAGAACGCCCGGCCGCCGTCCCAGCAGAACAGCGCGAGGTCGCCGTTGTCCATCTCGAACCTGACGGCCTCGTAGTTCTCGGGCGGCGAGTACCAGGGCCCGGTCATCCGTGCGCCGAGGTTCGAGTTCAGCGGTCCGAGGAGCTCCGAGCGCACGCGGCCGTCGCTCCAGGACTGGTCCGACCGTCGGAACCGAAGGGGCCGCGCCACGGTCGGAGTTCGCCGCCCCGGGGTTTACGGCTTTCGAGGTGGCCGCGGTATCTCACCATCGCACGGCTCGGCCGCGTATCCGGTTCTCAGTCCGACGCCGGCTTCAGCTGACCCTGCTTGCCTCGGATCCGGAGTTGGTGTTCGGCCTCGCCATCGATGAGATCGAGGACGCAGTCGGCGTGATGCTCCAGAATGGCCCCGTCCTCGTCAGGTGACACCGGCACGTCCATGACCACAATCTCGCGCCAGCCCGCCGATCTGACCTGCCCGGAGAGCGTCTGCAGGAACCGATAGACACTCCGGATGTCATTGTTCACCACCAGTTGCCCGAGCGAGTGGATCCCGACGAGCACCCGATCGCCGGCCGACTGCTCGGACATGGTGTCGGCGAGCTCGGTGAACGCCACACCGATTCTCGAGAGGTTCTCGGGGCCGTCGACCCGCTTGATGGAGGCAACGACATCCGCATTGTGGTCGATGGCCGACGTGGCGCAGTCGATGATGCCCAGTGGGGCGTCTGGGTCGTACCCCGCTTCGTGGAGGTCATCGATGACCCTGGCGGCGGAGTATTTCGTCGATAGCACGATGGCTCCCTCGGTGCTCGAGGCGAGGAGATCGATGAGGAGGTCGTACTTCCCGGATATCGGGGGGCCCCTGATGAAGGTACAGCCTTCGTCCGGCAAATCTGTCAGAAGAACGTCACCAGTCATCTTTATACATGTCGTTATAAATTGTGGGTATCTAAAATTTCCGTAATGGCCGCTCAAACTTCCACCGAATAACCGTGCAATCATTCGATTTCGCCTAGATGTTTTTGGAGGGTTTTCACCGACCGGACGACTCAGGGGTTCGGGGGAAGGGAGCGTGGAATGTAAAGCCGGTGATGTTTTCCGGTTCCGCCGTGTATTCCACCCCATGGCCGCCATTCCCGAGGCGTATCACGACCTCTTCGAGCGTGAGACGTTCGCCCACGTCGCGACCGTGATGCCCGACGGCACGCCGCACGTGACGCCGGTCTGGGTCGACCACGACCCCGACGCGGGCCACGTGCTCGTCAACACCGAGCGGGGCCGACAGAAGGCCCTGAACGTGGAGCGGGACCCGAAGGTCGGGCTGAGCGTGTTGGACCCCGACGATCCCTACCGCCGGCTATCGGTCATGGGGGTCGTCGAGGAGGCGACGACCGACGGCGCCCGCGAGCACATCGAGCAGCTCTCACACCGGTACACGGGCGGGCCGTACCCCGGCGAGATCGAGACCGAACGGGTGCTCTGGCGCATCCGGCCCGAGCGGGTGTTCTGAGGCCCGTCGCGGGCGTTGCCGGTATCGGGCGTTCGCCGGCTGTAAACCGCCCGACAGGACTGCCCCGTGTGCGAATGACTTGCAAACGCTTTTGACAGCGCCGCGCGGAGTCACCGGCGACGGCCGCCACCCCGGCGGCGGTCGCCCATCATGCCAGTCACCTCCCCGCTCCCCCGACGGTGCCCCGCCCCCGACCACGGCGGTCAGGAGGCCCCGGCGTGAGCGCGATCGACCGCCGCGAGCGGCCGGCCCGGGCGCCGCTCGCCCGGCTCCCGGAGTTCGACCTCGCGTTCCTCTACGACGACGATGACGACCCGACCGAGGTGACGGTGTTCCCGGCCCGGTTCGACGAGGATCTGGCGACCAACTGGATCACGGTGGACGTGGGCCACGCGGTGCCGCTCGATTCCGTCCGCTGAGGGCCTACGGCGACACCTGGTTCTCGAGCCCGTCGTAGGCGCCTCGCTCGTCGACGATCGCGAGGTTCCCCGCGAGGACGTCCGCGACCCGCTCGTAGTACCGCGGGGTGTGCCCGGCGACGTGGGGCGTGACCCGGACGTTGTCGAGCGTCCAGAGCGGGTGGTCCTCCGGCAGCGGCTCGGGGTCGGTGACGTCGAGCGCGGCGCCCGCGAGGCCCTGGCCGCGCAGCTCCGCCAGCAGGGCCTCGGTGTCGACCACGGCGCCCCGAGCGACGTTCACGAGGACGGCCCGCGGCGGCAGGGTCTCGAGGGCCGCCGCGTCGATCAGCCCCTCGGTGCGCCCGGTCAGCGGGCAGGCGAGCACGAGGTAGTCCGTGCGGGCCAGCGCGCCGTGGAACGCCGCGTCGTCGAAGCCGACGACCTCGTCGGTCGGCCCGCCCTTCTCGGGCGTGTAGCGCACGCCGATCGTCTCCACGTCGAACCCCGCCAGCCGTTGGACGACGGCCTGGCCGATGTGACCGAGCCCGACGACGGTGACGGTCGATCCCGCGAGCTCGCCCGCCTGGTAGTGGCGCCACTCCCGGCGGTCCTGGCGGCGGGCGCCCTCGTGGAGCCGGCGGGCGAACGAGAGCATCATCCCGAGCACCCACTCGGCGACCGGCGGGCCGTGGACGCCCGAGGCGTTCGTGACGGTGACGCCGCGCTCGGCGAGCTCCTCCATCGGGAGGTGGTCCGTGCCGGCGTAGAGGCACTGGAACAGCTCGAGCTCGCCCGCGGCGTCGAGGAGCTCGTTCCGGAGGTCCAGCCCCGTGACCACCGGCGCTCCGGCGACGAGCTCGCGCTCCTCGGTCGGCGTGGTGGCGTGGGCCACCTCGCGGTCGGGCAGGCGCTCGCGTAGGGCCTCGACGTAGCCCGAGACGGCCATCCCGTGGACGTCCCGCCGGAGGACGACGACGTCCGGGTCGCTCATGCGCGGCCCTGATGCGGCGGCCCCTTATAGGGGTATCCCGGCGGCGAAGCCCGCCGGGCCTCGCCGCTACGATAAGGGTTTTGCCGGCGAGTCCGGTAGCCTTCACCGATGGCCGACGACGCCGACGACGAGCTCTCCGCGGCGGCGAAGCTGGTCCAGGTGGTGCTGGCCAACTGCGGCCCGCTCTCGGCCTCGGAGGTGGCCGAGGAGGCCTACCTGACCATCGATCGCGCCCGCGCCGGCCTCGACGAGCTCGAGCGCCGGGAGGTCGCCGAACCCGTCTGCGGCGTCTGCGAGGCCAGGGAGGAGGTCTACGCCCTCGTCGACCGGCCCCACCAACCCGAACCGAGCGCTTAACCCGCCGACTGTCCTCTATCCCCCTGCGTGTCGCAGTCCCCGCCGGAGCCAGTCCACCAGGACGCGATGACCGAGCGCGGAACCCCGGCACGCGACAGACGCCCGGCACGAGGGTTTCCCGGCTGAGGCGGCGCGCCGCCCCGCGATGACGCCGGCCGTTAGTGTTCCGGGCGACATTCCGCTCGCCGAGCCGGTGGCTCAGCCAGCGGGCTCCTCGAGGAGCTGGACGACCTGCCCCATCACGCCCTGCTGGATCGGGTAGTAGACGGTCGCGACATCGACCCGGAACCGTCGGGGCTCACCGTCCACGTCGAGCACGACCTCGTCGTTGTAGATCCGGTCGCCGGTCCGGGCGAAGACCGGCTGGTCCGTCGGGAGAAGGCTGTCGAGCGGCTGTCCCGCCACGGCCTTACCGGGGACCCCGAACAGCGACTCGGCTGCGGGATTGAGGTCGACGACCCGTCGCCCCTCGTCGACTATGGCCACGGGGGTGTCGACGAGCTCGAACGTCCGCCCGCGGGCCACGCTCGGGAAGTCGACGTGGCCGTGTCGGTAGAACGCCCAGAAGAAGAGGACGCCGCCGAGGGAGAAGCCGATGTGGGTCAGGTTCAGCGGCGGGGAAGGGCTGAGCCCGGCGTTGAACAGGGCGTTGCCGATCCCGGGCAGGAGGGCGCCCGCGAGGAGGGCCCCGATGCGCGCCTGCTGGTTGGTCGGCACCCGTCGCAGCTGCCGGACGAGGAGGCCCGCGCCCACCAGGAACAGGAGGTAGGAGTAGGCGACCGCGGCGTAGAACAGCGCCCCGTACTCGTACCGGTTGACGACGATGCCTTCGAACCCGGACGGGATGACGTCGACCCAGACGAGCCCGATGTCGGGGTAGCCCCAGACGGCGGCGAGCACGAGGAGGGGTTCGACCAGGAGCACGCCGATGACCGGCGGCGAGCGCCAGTCGTCGCGCCCGGTGTAGGCCAGGGCGAACAACAGCCAGGCGGTCGGTAACGCGACGATCCCGAGGTAGGTGACCCGACCCCAGAACAGCGTGCCGGCGGCGTCGGCGCTGAGCAGCTCCATCGTGTAGGCGAACGACCAGACGGACGCCGCGAGGAAGACCGCGGTGAACGGGACGCTCCCCGGCGCCGGCCGGCGGCTCCACGCGAGGTACGCGAGGAGGACGGCGAGCACCGTGGCCGTCCCCGGGACCAACACGTACAACGAGGGCAGGAAGAGGGCCATTTGGTGTCCCGTCGGCGCCTAGTGGCAGCTGATCGGTGACCGGTGTACTCTCCCCGCCGATAGAAACGTTTGGGTGGGCGGGACGCCGCACCGCCGGTCGGACTGGGGCGGTCGTCCCGCTCAGACCGGGTCCGAGTCGGTGAGTATCTCGACCAGTGCCGGGCCGTCGTGGCTCAGGGCCGCCTCCAGGGCCCCGTCGAGCTCGTCGGCCGACTCGACCCGGTGGCCGGCGGCGCCGCAGTTCTCGGCGTAGGCGGCGAAGTCCGGGTTCCGGAGGTCGGTCTCGAACACCGGCCAGCCGCCGTCGCGCTGCTCCTTCGAGATCTTGCCGAGCTCGTCGTCGTTGAGCAGGACGTGGGTCAGGTCCATGTCGTACTTCACGGCGGTCGTCAGCTCGCCCATGTACTGGCCGAAGCCGCCGTCGCTCGAGACCGAGACCACCGACCGGCCGGCGAACTCGCCGTCTGGCTCCTGGGTGGCCGCCCAGGCGCCGAGCGCGGCCGGCAGCGCGAAGCCGATCGAGCCGAGGTAGCCCGACATCAGCACCCGCTGGCGTTCGGGCTCGAAGTACCGCCCGAACGCGTAGGTGTTGTTCCCGACGTCGACCGGCATCACGGCGTCGTCGGGCACGAGCCGCGTCAGCGCGTCGAACGCCGTCGCGTAGTTCACGCCGCGCTCGGGCGGCTGGGCCCGCCGCGTGGCCTTCTCGTCGCGCCACATCGCCCAGCGCTCGGCGAGCTCCGCGCGCTGGCTCTCGGCGGCGGGGTCGTCGGGGAGCCCCTCGAGCAGCGCGTCGACGGTCACGCCGATCTCGCCCCAGACCGGGACGTCGACCGCGTGGTGCTTGCCGAGCACCATCGGGTCGTAGTCGACGTGGACGATGGGCTTGTACTCGGCAATGCCCGTGTGGTTCGAGAAGCTCGCGCCGAGCGCCACGAGCGCGTCCGACTCGTTCATGAAGTGGCTCGCGATCGGCGTGCCGCTGCGGCCGAGCACGCCGCCCGCGAGCGGGTGGGCGTCCGGTATCTGGCCCTTGCCCTTGAACGTCGTCAGGACCGGGCAGTCGAGACGCTCGGCCAGCCGCTCGACGGCGTCCATGTGGTCCCGGGCGCCGTAGCCCGCGACGATCACCGGCCGCTCGGCGCCGGCGACGAGGTCGACGGCCTCCTGGAGGGGGCCCTCCGGCGGCGCGATGTCGCGCTCGGGAATCCGGCCCTCGGGCGTGCCGGGCTCGGCGCCCTCGGCGGGCAGCGTCTGGACCTCGTCGGGGAAGACCAGGTGGGACACGCCGCCCTCGAGGATCGCCGTCTTCGCGGCGCGGGTCGCCAGCTCGGCGTGGCGGCTCCCCGGAAGCACCGGCTGCTCGAACAGCGCGACGTCGCCGTAGGCGGCCTCGAGGTCGACCTCCTGGAAGTTCCCCGTGCCGAGCACCTGGGTCTCGACCTGGCCGGTGAGCGCGACCACCGGCGAGCGGTCGACGTTCGCGTCCCAGAGCCCGGTCAGCAGGTTCGTCGCGCCCGGCCCGGCGATGGCGAAGCAGGCGCCGGGCCGCCCCGTGAGCTTCCCGTAGGCCGACGCGGCGAACGACGCCGCGCCCTCGTGGCGGACGCCGTAGTAGGCGAGCTCGCCCCGGTCGGTCGCCTCCCGGAGCGCGTCCGCGAGCCCGAGGTTCGAGTGGCCGACGATGCCCCAGACGTGGCGCACGCCCCAGTTGGTCAGCGTCTCGACGATCACGTCCGAGACCGTCCGCTCGCGGGGCTCGGTCGCCGGGAAGCCCACGTAGACGCCGTCCTCGCGGACGTCGACCGGGTAGGTCGCGACGCAGTCGTCGAACTCGCCGGGCGTCTCGCCGTTCAGCGGGTAGAAGTCCCAGCCGTGCCAGGGGCAGCGGAGCAGGCCGTTCTCGATCGTGCCCTCGCCGAGCGGGCCGCCCTGGTGGGGACACCGGTTGTCGAGGGCGGCGTACTCGCCGTCGACGTGGGTCATGCAGACCGTCGTGCCGCCGCAGCTGACGGCGGTCACGCGTCCCTCGGGCAGCTCGTCGGGCTCGAGGGCCTTGTGCCAGGTGCCGACCTCGGGGGCGTCGCGCTCGGCGCTCATGGGTCGTCGACTCCGGCTGCGGGCCTAAACCTTCGGTGAGCTCGGGGTTCCCGCCCCGGTCGGAACGGTTTTTCGCCCCCGGGGTGAACGACCGCCATGGAGCCCCGCCGCCTGGAGTCGCTCTCGGCCGCCGAGCGGTCGGCCCTGGTCGACCGCGGGGGCGAGCTCGGGGCGATCCGAGAGGACGTCGCGGAGATCGTCGCGACGGTCCGCGAGGACGGCGACGACGCCCTCCGGGCGTACGCCGCCGAGTTCGACGACGTGGCGGTCGAGTCGATCGATATCACCGACCGGGTCGGGGCGGCCGCCGACGCCGTGGCCGACGAGGTCCGCGAGGCGATCGAACACGCTGCCCGGAACATCCGGACGTTCCACGAGCGACAGGTGCCCCTCGACTGGCGCGAGGAGTACGACGGGCGGACGGTCGGGCGGCGGTTCCGGGCCGTGGCGAGCGCCGGCGTCTACGTCCCGGGCGGCACGGCGGCCTACCCCTCGAGCGCGCTGATGGGCGTCATCCCCGCCGTCGTCGCGGGCGTCGACCACGTCGCCGTCGCCACGCCGCCCGCCGCGGAGCTGCACCCGGCGACGGCGGCGGCCATCCGGGAGGCCGGGGCGGACCGGGTCTACCAGATGGGCGGCGCCCAGGCGGTCGCCGCCCTCGCCTACGGCACCGAGACCGTCGACGCCGTCGACCTGGTCGTCGGGCCGGGGAACCGCTGGGTGACGGCCGCGAAGGCCGCCGTCCGGGGCGACGTCGGCATCGACTTCCTGGCGGGCCCGAGCGAGGTGCTCGTGCTCGCCGACGGCTCGGCGGACGCCGGGCTGGTGGCCGCGGAGCTGGTCGCCCAGGCCGAGCACGACCCCGACGCCTCGGTCGTCGCGGTGACGGACGACCCGGGGCTGGCGGGCTCGGTGGCCGACGCCGTGGCCGCGGAGGCCGCCGGCCAGCCCCGCGAGGAGACGATCCGGGCCGCGCTGGCCAACGACGCCAGCGGGGTGCTCGTGGCCGACTCGATGGACGCGGCGGCCGCGTTCGCGGAGGCGTACGCCCCCGAGCACCTGGCGATTCACGCGGCGGACGCCGAGCGGCTGCTCGACGCGGTGCCCAGCGCGGGCAGCGCCTTCCTGGGGTCGTCGACGCCGGTCGCGGCGGGCGACTACGCCACCGGGCCGAACCACGTGCTCCCGACGGGCGGCCAGGCCCGGCTCGTCGGCGGGCTCAGCGTCGACACGTTCCTGCGGTCGACCACCGTCCAGCGTCTCGACGGGGCGGCCCTGGCCGAGCTCCAGGACACGATCACGACGCTGGCCCGGGCGGAGGGCCTCGAGGCGCACGCACGGAGCGTCGAGCGGCGGTTCGAGGACTGACCGCGCCGGGCGTCAGGATTAACACCTCGGAGGCCCTCCACCGTTCCATGAGCGCCGCGACGGAGGGGCAGGTGGCCGAGATCGAGGTCACCGAGACGGCAGCCGAGGAGGCCCTCGAGCTGCTGTCGAGCCAGGAGCTCGACGCCGACGAGGCGGGCCTCCGGCTCTTCGTCCAGCAGGGCGGCTGCGCGGGCCTCTCCTACGGGATGCGGTTCGACGACGAGCCCGAGCCCGACGACACCATCTACGAGCACCACGGCCTCCGGGTGTTCGTCGACCCCTCGAGCATGCGGTACATCGAGGGGTCGGTCGTCGACTACGAGGCCGGCCTCCAGGGCGCGGGGTTCGACGTCGAGAACCCGAACGTGGTCAGCGAGTGCGGCTGCGGCGAGTCGTTCCGAACGTAGGCGGGTCCGACAGTTCCTCGACAGCATCGCTCCCTGAGCCGCCGGCTCGCGGGCTCGTTCGGCCTTGACCTATCCGTCGTCGCCCGGCCGCTGGAACCGCTGCTGCAGCGCGCCCGAGACGTCCGTGAGGTACGCCGTGCCCCAGATGGCGACGATCACGCCGCCGATGATGTCGAAGACGAGGTCGAGCATCGTGTCGCCGAGGCCGTACTGGGTGAGGACGGTCCCCGAGCCCAGCATCGCGGCCGCGCCGCCGAGGCCGAACTCGATCACCTCCCAGAGGACGCCGAAGGCGATGACGAACGCCAGGATGAAGGCGAACATGAACCGCGGCGGGAGGTGGATCCGGTCGGAGTGGGCGTCGAACGCTCGCGCCGTCGCGTAGCCGACCCCCGCGACGACCGACGACGAGAGCACGTGGGTGAGGTGGTCCCACCACCAGAGCGACCGGTAGAACGACTGCTCGGCGCCGGGCAGCCCGACGGTCCCGAGGGCGTGCAGGAACACCGCCCCGGTGATCCAGAGCGTCAGCCCGGCGTCCATCGGCACCTGGTAGTCCCGCTCGAGGATCGGCGGGAGCTGGGCGACCAGCAGCGCGACGGCGGCGTTGACGACGATCCCGGTGCTGCCGCGCTCGAAGCCGATGAACAGCAGGCCGACGAGGCCGAACTCCATCAGCCGGACGGCCTGTCGCTGTCGGCGGCCCGTGACGCCGAGGCGGTCGCGGAGCCTCACGGCCGGCTCCCCTCGACGGAGTCGGGCACCCGGCCCGCCAGCCGGTCGGTCCGCCGGAAGTAGCCCTCGAAGATGCCCCCGGCGACCAGCCCGGCGGCCGTCGAGAAGACGAACTCCCACATGAGCCCGCTCTCGATCTCGTGCTCGCTGAGCGCCGGATCGAGCAGGAACGTCGTCCCCAGGAAGAGGTCCGAGCCCCACCGCGCCACCGCCCAGCTCCCGGCGGCGGCCATCGTGCCGACCACCACGAACAGCACGGCGAACGACGGCGTCATCCGGACGGGCGTGAACAGGTGGAGCTCGACGGCGATGATGAGCGCCAGGGCGGCCACGGCGAGGTAGGTGGCGAACCGGCTCGTCAGGGGTACGGTCGCGAACACCCGGCCGATGAGCGGCAGCGCCGCCAGGACGAGCACCTCCCAGGGCAGCATCACCAGCGGGTCGCGGTGGGCCAGCGCGGGGATCAGCGCGAGGGCGCCGACCACGGCCGCGAAGCCCGCCCACAGGAGGTTCCCGACGGCGGCGCTCCCGACCACGACCGAGGCCACGAACACCACGAGCAGCCAGGCGGCCGCGGCGTTGCCCCGTCGGGTCCCGACGAGGCTGCCGAGGCGCTCCCGTTGGGCCATCGCTCGTCCGAAGGGGACGTCGCTACATAACGCCCGTGCTCCGGGCGACGGGCCTCAGCCGAGGGCGTAGACGAGCGCGTACGCGGCGCCGGCGAGGGTGACCGCCGTCAGCGCCGTGACGCCCGCCCGGGCGAACCGCCGGCGGTTGACCCGGGCGGCCAGCGAGACCGCCCCGAGCGACCCCATCGCCAGGACGGTGAAGACGAAGTGGTAGGACGTCTCGAGCGTCGGCGGCGGGAGGACGAACGCCGCGGCGCCGTAGAGTGCGCCCGCGGCGGCCCGGCGGTCGATCGCGTCGCGGACCGACCAGCCCACCAGCCGGGCGGCGACGAGCAGGCCCACCCAGACCGCGGCGAGCTCGAGGCCGAACACCGCCAGCAGGTTCAGCGTCGGGTCCGCCAGCAGCGTGACGCGCTCGCCGAACATCTCGGGGCCGAGGGGGAAGAACAGCGGCGGCGGCGTCCCGGTGAACAGGTCGCCGAACGGGTGGCTCAACAGCCCCACGGCGGCCGCCGCGAGCACCGTGGTGGGCGCGGCGCCCCACCGAGCGGCGCCGCGGGCGACCACCACGCCGGCGCCGACGAACAGCAGCAGCATCGCGGCCGCGAGCGCCCCGTCGGCGAGCCAGCCCAGGGCGACGAGGCCGAGGAGCGGGAGGGCGGCGGCCAGCCGGACCCGCCGGGACGCCGCCGCGAGGCCGAAGCCGATGGCCGCGGGCACCGCGAGGACGAGCGAGTGGGTCATCGCCCGGTGGACGGCCTGCGAGGAGTCCCAGAAGGCGGCGGTCGCGGCCCAGACCCCCGACGGATCGGCTCTGAGGACCCCGGCGACGGCGTAGAGGATGTCGACGTCGGGCACGAGCGCGAACGCGCCGGCCACGACGCCGAACTGCAGCGCCCGGTACCGCGACCGGCCGGCGCGGTCGGCGACGCTCGCCGCCAGGGCGAACGCGACGAAGGCGTGGCCGACGAACACGGCCGCCCTTCGGGGCGCGTGGGGCTTAAACCCGTCAGTCCGCCGGCGGCCCCCGTTTCGTCCAGCGTTTCTCGATCTCGGCGTTCCCGCGCACGACCGTGTCCCCGTCGACCGTGAACCGGGTCTTCCGGAGCTCGATGGTCTCGACGACGCCCGCCATGTCGCCAACGACGACCTCGTCGCCGGGGTTGAAATCGGGGTCGCGCAGCAGGTAGATGCCGGCGACGGCGTCGGCGAGCATCCCCGAGAGGGCGTAGGCGACCCCGAGTGCGAGGAAGCCCGAGGCCGTGCCGAGCGCGGCCGCGATGCCCTCGAGCCCGACGATCGAGAGGAACGCCAGCGCGACGCCGAACCAGAGGAACAGCCCCACGATCCGGGTCGCGAACTGCCGGTAGACGGGCTCGGCCCCCGGCAGCGTGCGCCGGAGGCCGGCCCGGAACAGCCGCATGAAGACGACCACGCCGGCGCCGGCGAGCACCAGGAACAGGATCCCGGTGAGCACGGTCGGGAGCGCCTCGACCACGTCGGCCGCGAACGCCTTGACGGTCGCGTCGAACACGCCGGTGACGGAGCTCTGGGTGGCCATGCTACCAGCGTGACCCGCCCCGGGCTTAAACCGCGGCCCCGTGGCAGAACCCCTAAGCGCCCTCGCGCGGGAGTCGGGAGCATGCCCGCGCCACCCGACGTCGGCGAGCTCGACCCGCCCACCCGAACGCTGATGGGCCCCGGCCCGAGCCCGGTCCACCCCCGCGTGCTCCGCGCGATGAGCACGCCGCTGGTCGGCCACCTCGACCCGTCGTTCCTCGAGATCATGGACGAGACCCAGACGCTGCTCCGCTACGCGTTCGGGACCGAGAACGAGTGGACGATCCCGGTCTCCGGCACCGGCTCGGCGGCCATGGAGGCCGCGATCGGGAACCTCGTCGAGCCCGGCGAGACGTTCCTCGCGCCGACGAACGGCTACTTCGGCGACCGGATGGCCGAGATGGCCCGCCGCGCCGGCGGCGAGATCGCCCGCGTCGACGCGCCGTGGGGCGAGCCGCTCGAGCCGGACGTCGTCGAGGCCGCGCTCGCCGAGCACGACCCCGACGTCTTCGGGTTCGTCCACGCCGAGACGTCGACCGGCGTCCGCCAGCCGGACGTCCCCGCGCTGACCGAGGCGGCCCACGACCGGGGCGCGCTCGTGATCGCCGACACCGTCACCAGCATCGGCGGGGTCGAGCTCCGGGTCGACGACTGGGGCATCGACGTCGCCTACGCGGGGCCCCAGAAGTGCCTCTCGTGCCCGCCGGGCGCGAGCCCGCTGACGCTCTCGGACGCCGCGATGGAGAAGGTGCTCTCGCGGGACGAGGCCGTCCGGTCCTGGTACCTCGACCTCTCGCTGCTGGAGGGCTACTGGGGCGACGAGCGCGCCTACCACCACACGGCGCCGGTCTCGAACGTCTACGCCCTGCGCGAGGCGCTCCGGCTCGTGGCCGAGGAGGGCCTCGAGGCCCGCTGGGACCGCCACCGGACGATGGCCGGCGCGCTCAAGGCCGGCGTCGAGGCGATGGGCCTCGGGCTGAACCCCGACGACGCGTACTGGCTCCCGAGCCTCAACGCCGTCCGGCTGCCCGACGGCGTCGACGACGGCGCCGTCATCGACCGCGCGCTCGAGGGGTACGACCTGGAGATCGCCGGCGGGCTCGGCGCCCTCTCGGGCGAGATCCTCCGCATCGGCTGCATGGGCCACGGCGCCCGCGCCGAGAACGTCACGCTGGTCGTCGCGGCGCTCGCCGACGCGTTCGAGGCGCTCGGGGCTGACGTCGACGCCGACGCCGGCCTGGCGGCGACGCGTCGCGCGCTGCCCTGAGCGGTCAGGGACCCTCCTTCCGGGCTACTCGTGGGCCGCGTCCCACTCCTCCGGCTTGCGGGTGTTGCCACAGGTGTTACAGACGATGCGGCCCATCGTGTCCATCGCGTTGTCGTGGGTCTCACAAGCCGAGCAGAAGTAGCCCCAGCGCTCGTCGCCCGCCTCCGTCCGGTAGATCGGATGAAACGGCCCCTTCGAGCCGATGAGGCCGTCCTCCAGGTCGATGTAGACGGTCGTCCCGTCGTCGAGGGCGTAGGCCTTCATGGGCGCACAGAGGCCCGGGGGACAGTTAGCCGTATCCCTCCGTGGCCGGCGCGGGGCCGACCGAAGGACCCTTCCCGCCACGCGTCGCCCTCCCGGACATGAACGCCGGACGTCGGACGGTTCGCCCGCGGGGGGTGGCGGCGTGACCCGGGTCGTCGTCCCGGTCCGCTACCCGCTGTCGAAACACTCCAAGCGGACGCTCGGCCACGCCATCGAGGTCGCCCACGAGCGCGAGGCCGCACTGACGGTGCTGCACGTCGACCTCTACCAGCAGGGCCGGAACGTCACCCGCAGCGAGCTCAAGGCCGCCGTCGAGGCCGAGTACGGGGCGCTCTCGAACGCCCGGTACGTCGTCCGGACGGGCTTCCTCGTCGAGGAGACCATCCTCGAGGAGGTCGCGGCCGAGGGGGCCGACGTCGTCGTCATCGGCGAGAAGCAGGTCGGCCGGTGGCGGGCGACGGTCCGCCGGCTCGTCGGCGACCCCGACATCGAGTCGTTCCTCCGCGAGGAGCTCGACGCCCAGATCGTCACCGCGGAGTGAGCCTCAGCCGCCCCGGTCCCGGAGCGCGACGGGGAGCTCGCCGCTCGTCTCGTCGAACACCAGGTGGCTGTGGGGGTAGGCCACCTCGACGTCGACCTCCTCGAGGCCGGCCCAGATGCGCTCGTTGACCGCCGAGCGCGACCGGGGGATGTTGTACGGGTCCTTGAGCCAGAACCGCAGCGTCAGGCGCACGCCGTGGTCGGCGTAGGACTCGATGTAGCAGGTCGGCGCGGCGGGGTACCGGGCCGAGCCGATGCGGATGTCCGGGCCGCCGGTGATGACCTGTGGGGTCTCGCGGCCGGCCCGCTCCATCACGCTCCGGGCGGCCTCGATGTCGGACTCGTAGGTCACCAACAGCGACTGGGAGAGCCGGGTCCGCTCGTCCTCGGCGGAGAAGTTGACGACGTCGCGCTCGCGGATCGTGGAGTTCGGGATGACGAGGAAGGTGTTGTCGAGCGTGAACACCTTCGTGTAGCGGATGGTGATGTCCTCGACGTAGCCCCGCCGGTCCAGGTCCGAGAGCTCGATGAGGTCGCCGATCTCGTAGGGCTGGTCGGCGAGGACGAACAGCCCGGAGATGACGCTCCCGATGATGGGCGCGAGCACGATGCCGAGCACGGCCGAGAACACGGTCACCGAGAGGACGATGTCGCCGGCCCGCAGGCCGAGGAGGCCCAGCGCGGCCACGACCGCGACGAAGATGATGGCCAGCCGGACGCTCCGGAGCGCCGCCCGGGTGACCGAGGGGCGCTTGAACCGCCGGGCGGCCCGCCGGCCGACCAGCCGGACGGCCAGCCCGGAGAGGTAGTAGCCGGCGACCAGCACGACGACTGCGGCGACAGCCGCCACCATCGGGTCGTCGAGGCTCAGACCGGCGACGGGCTCCGGCAGCCAGGACTGGAGCACGGCTGCCGGCGGCGTCATGGCCCGACGGTCGCCGTGCGGGGCCTAAACGGTTGTGTCGGACGGCCGTCGTCTCAGAGCCGCTCGACGCCGGCGTCGGTGATCAGCCCGTCGAGCAGCCGCAGGGGCGTCGCGTCGTAGGCGGGGTTGCTCACCGCGAACCCCTCGGGCGGCTCGCGGACGACCTCGCTCTCGGCCCGGTACTCGTTCTCGAACTCGAAGCCGGTATCGATGCGCTTGGCGTCCGAGCCCACGACCCAGACGGGCACGCCGAGGTCGTCGGCCGTCGCCGCCAGCGGGTAGGTGCCGACGCGGTTGTACAGCCGGTCGCCGACGATGCAGTCCATCCCGACGAGCACCCGGTCGCACTCGGGGAGGTGGACGCCCATCGCGCTGTCGACGACCAGCGTGGGCTCGACGCCGTCGCGCCGGCCCAGCTCCCGGGCGGTCTTCCGGCCGAGGTGGCGCGGGCGGGCCTCGCTGACGTAGACGTCGAAGCGCTTGCCGGTAGCCGTCGCGGCCTCGAGGGCCGCGAGCACGGTCGTCGAGTAGTCGTGGGTGAAGACCGTCTCGCCGTCGGCGAGCTCGTCGGCGGCGTTCGCGGCCGCCTCGGTCTTCGCCGCCTCGACCCGCTCGACGACCGATTCGACGGCCGCCTCGAGGCGGGCCTTCCCCTCCTCGACGGACCCCGGCTCGCCGATGGCCTCGCGGAGCTCGCGCTGGGTCGACCAGAGCGAGGCGTGCGACGGCGCCGCCCGGCGGAGCGCGCTGCTGTTCCGCGTGAGCGATCGCTCGAACTCCTCGACGGTGGCGAACTCCCGGTCGGCGAGGCTGCCGAGCGCCCGGGCGGCCTTCACGGCGACCACCGAGGAGCTGTGGGTCCGCATCTCGCGGATCTCCGCGACGGTCTCGTCGATCATCAGCCGCGGTGTCGGGCCCCCCGCCAAATAACGTGCCGGTCGTCAGGCGCTGGGCGCGGCGACCGCCGCCTCGAGGGCCCGTTCGAGGCTCTCGGTGATCGCCTCGGCCAGGGGATCGAGCGCCGGGTTGTCGACCACGGAGAGCAGCGTGCCGGGGTCGACCGCGCTGACGCCCACGCGGCCGACGTCCGTCTCGTAGACCACGACGTTACAGGGAAGCAGCGCCCCCAGGCGGAGCTCCTCCTCAAGGGCCTCGTGGGCCAGCGGCGGCTTACAGGCGCCCAGGATGCGGTACCGGCCGAACTCGACGTCGAGCTTCTCCTCGAGGGTGGCCTGCACGTCGATGTCGGAGAGGACGCCGAACCCCTCCTCGCCGAGGGCGTCGACGGTCCGGTCGACCACTTCGTCGAACGGGGCATCACTAGTCTTGTCTATCGTGTACATCTAATACAATACCATTCGGACGGACCCAAGAGGCTTACGGCTCGGGTGCCGCCGCTTCCGCCCGGGTGGGCCGGCGCCCGCCGCTCAGCCCTTGACGTTGGCGACGGGGAACGTCCGGGCGACCTTGTCGCCGATGCCCAGGGCGTCCGAGACCCGCACCACCTCGTCGACGTCCTTGTAGACCCCGGGGGCCTCCTCGGCGATCGTCGCGCCGCTCCGGGCCTTGACGTACACCTGCTGGCCCTCGCGGAGCTCGTCGCGGACGTCCTCGCCCCAGTAGGTGTTCTTCGCCTGGGTGCGGCTCATCAGCCGGCCCGCGCCGTGGGCCGTCGAGCCGAAGGTGAGGTTCATCGACTCGGCGCCGCCCCGGAGCACGTAGCTCCCCGCGCCCATCGAGCCCGGGATGATGATCGGCTGGCCGACGTCCGCGTAGGCGCGGGGAACCTCCGGCCGGCCGGCGGGGAACGCCCGGGTCGCGCCCTTGCGGTGGACGTAGAGCTCCCGGTCCTCGCCGTCGACGGTGTGGACCTCCTTCTTGGCGATGTTGTGGGCCACGTCGTAGAGGAGGTGCATGTCCATCGCCTCCCAGTCGCGGCCGAAGACGTCCTCGAACACCTGCCGGACGCCGTGCATCACGAGCTGGCGGTTCACCCACGCGTAGTTGATGGCCGCGCCCATCGCCTGGTAGTAGTCCTCGGCGAGCTGGGAGCCCGCGGGCGCCGCGGCCAGCTCCTTGTCGGGCAGCTGCGCCAGCAGCCCCGCGTGGGTCTGCTCGATCTTCCGGAGGTAATCGGTGCAGGTCTGGTGGCCGAGCCCGCGCGAGCCACAGTGGATGAGGACCACGATCTGGTCCTCCTCGAGGCCGAAGTCCCGGGCGACGTCGTCGAGGAAGATGTCCGTGACGCGCTGGACCTCGAGGAAGTGGTTCCCCGACCCCAGCGAGCCGATCTGGAGCTTCCCGCGCTGTTTGGCCTCGTGGGAGACCTTCGAGGGGTCCGACTCCCGGCGTACGCCCTCGTCCTCGCAGTGCTCGAGGTCCTCGGGCACGGCGTAGCCCTCCTCGAGCGCCCAGTCCAGCCCCCGGTCGAGGATCGCCTCGACGGTGTCGACGTCGGACTCGACGACGCCGCCCTTGCCGAGACCTGATGGAACCATGTCAAATAACGCCTCGACGAGCTCCTCTTCCCGGCCCTGTATGTCACTATAGGTCAGATTAGAACGGACCATCCTGACGCCACAGTTAGAGACGACGAACCCGTTCGCCACGAAGGTGTGAGCGTCGTGCTCGACGCCGAGGTCATACACCGGTTCCCTACCTGATTCCCGAATCGAGGTGATCTCCGTAGTGACCGTCCCCCCGGGTCCGACCTCGGCTTGGTCCCGGAAAGTCTCGAAGTCAGGGAAGTCCATCGGTGGCCGTGGCCGTCCCGCTCGACCGTCCCAGATGCTCCGCTCGATGAACCGCTCGTTCACGCCGTCGAGTCGGCGTTTGATCTCCGTTGGGGCCACGCCGCCGTCGGCGAGTGCCTTCGCCTCGTCCGCGATGCTGGCGCGCTCATCGATCGCCCGCTCCTTCCGCTTCAGGTACTCGGTCGCCAGCATCGCCCGTCGCTGTTTCTCGGCCGCGTACCGATAGCCGACGTGGGTAAAGAACCGGATCAGGTTGGCGGAGTCGTTCTTGATCCCGAATCGAAACCGGACCGTCGGGCCGTCCGATCGGTCAGTCCGTTCGACCTCCTCGAGGGCGTTCGACTTGATACCGAGGTCGTCCAGATGGCCTATCAGCTCCCGCATGAACGTCTCGCCGGCGTCCGCTACGGTCTCTCGGCGGTTGTGCGAGACCGATGGCGCGTAGAAATTCTTCGCGCTGAGCGCGGCTGGGGCGCTCATTTCGGCCCCGAAGAACGCCGAGAGGTAGAGCGCCTTCTGCCAGTCCGCTAGGCGATCGAGGTAGCTGGGAACGCTGAACGTCGAATCGACTTTGCGACCTTCGGGGACGCCTAATTTCAGCAGGAGTGCCTTGAACGCCTTCGACCCCGACTTGAAGCTGTACTCCGTTCGTTCGAACCGGTTGCCGTCGATTTCGTGCTCACGTTCCCGCTCGTAGATTCGTGACGGCGTGAGGCCGATGGCATCGATATCGGCCCGGATCGCCTCAAGGTCCTCCGGCTCGCCGTAGAAACAGGTCTGTGGCCCGCTGAAAGAGCCGTCTCCTGTGTGGAACCCGGCGATCTTCAGGAGTCGGTTGAACGCGTCGTCGCTCGCCCGGAGCGGCAGGAGGTCGCGTTCCTTGAGAAACCGCACCAGCTGTGGGTCGGCGTCCTCGAAGTCCCCCTCGTCCAGGAGCACGAAGTCCGGGGGGTCCTCGTCCTCGATGCCCTCGAAGTGGTGCTGGTGGACCTCGTCGCCCGGCTCGAGCTCGTCGAGTGGGACGAGCCCATCGGGGGTGGCGAACTCGTGCTCCGCCGTCGCGCGAATTGTGTCCCCGCTGGTTGTTTCGAGCTCAAACACCCGCTTCGACTCGGTCTCCGTGAACAGCCTCATCGACGAGGTGGTCGTCCCGTCCTCGACGACCACGGCTCGTTCGTCCTCGAACCGATCCGCCAGGGCTTCGATCGGCCGTTTCCGTCCGAACTCCAGCCGCACGTCGGCATCACCTGTCAAGCAATTTATGTCGTACCCGACAGCTCCGGGCGAGATGCAGCCGTCCTCGGCGTCGATGCCGGCCACCCCGCCGACCGGGAAGCCGTAGCCCTGGTGGCCGTCCGGCATGCAGATCGCGTGCTTCCGGATGCCCGGCAGGTGGGTCGTGTTCTTGAGCTGGGTGAGCGTGAGGTCGTCGGCGATCTCCTCGAGCAGCGGCTCGCTGGCCAGCACCCGTGCGGGCACCCGCATGTCGCCCTCCCGCGGGATCTCCCAGACATAGTCTCGGACCTTCTTCAGGGTGATCCCGTTGGCCTCGAAGGTGTCTGTCATGGCGTACACATACCCTCGTGGCCCGGGAATAGGTTTCGTCCCTGTCCGAGCGCCCCGTCGCTACACGTCGAAGACGACGTAGGCCCGCCAGCCCGCGGCCGTCTCCTCGAGGGCCATCTCGGAGTACGTCACGGCCTTGACCTCGCGGGCGTCGATGGTGGAGATGGGGACGCCTCGGGCCGAGGCGGCCACCCGCCACTCGCCGGCGACCTCACTGACGGCCGCCTCGTTGGCCACCGGGAGCACGTCGCGGACGTCCCGCTCGTAGATGAGCCGGTCGAGGTAGTCGAACAGGAGCGCCTCGACGGACTCGGCGGCCACCTCGAGCTCGAACCGCTCGCCGCCGTCGGGCACCGCCTCGAGGTGGGCCGCCGCCAGGCCGTCGGCCATGGCCGCGAAGACGCCGCCCAGGGTGGGCGCGGTCGCCTCGACGGCCACGTCGGCGGTGTGGTCCCGGAGCTCGAAGCTCATGGGGCCGCCCGGCCGATGGCGTCCAAGGGCGGCTCGAGGGGGCGGGCGTCGACCATGGCGGGGCGAGTCGCCGGCGGTAGTTAGGGGTTGGCGTTCGGCCCCGAGGCCCGGACAGGCGGCCGTCACGGCCGCCGACGGTGGAATTATGGTCGACCGCGCAGTACCGGCCGGCGGTGAGCGTCAACGTCGAGCAGGTCGTCGTCGATCCGGGCGAGGACGACCTGCTCGAGCCCGCCTGGGCCCTGAAGGAGCGCATCCGGGAGGCCGAGGGCGTCCTCCGCCAGCAGCGGGGCTTCTTCACCCGGGCCTACCGCCGGGCGACCACGTACGCCTACCGCGACCGCGAGGCCGACGCCCTCATCGGCTTCGCCTCCGTCCGCCGCGACGGCTACATCCTCTTCCTCGCGGTCGCGCCGGAGCACCGCGGCCAGGGGTTCGGTGGCCGGCTCGTCGCGACCGTCGCCGAGCAGCACCGCCGCGTGTCGTGTCACGCCCGGACGTCCAACGGGGCGGCGCTCGAGTTCTACGAGTCGCTCGGCTTCGAGCGCGTCCGCCGCATCGACAACTACTACGAGGACGGCGGGGCGGCGTACTACCTCCGGCTCGGCGAGGGCGGGCTCGCCGACCGGCTCTCGAACCTGCTGCGGCGCTGAACCCGACGCGAGCGGTCCTCACCCCTTTATGCCAGCCGCCCGTCGCGAGGCTCTATGGACCAGCGACGTGTCGTACTCGACCTCCTGCTCGAGAACGCCCGGAGTTCAACCGAGGATATCGCGCGCCAGACCGACCTCTCAGCGGAGGAGGTCGCCGGGACCATCGCGGAGCTCGAGGACGAGGGGATCGTGCGGGGCTATCAGGCGGTCGTCGACTACGACCAGCTCGACGACGGCGACGTCAAGGCCCTCGTCGAGCTCAACGTCGAGCTCGACCGCGAGACCGGCTACCGCGACATCGCCCGGCGCATCGTGAAGTACCCCCAGGTGGCGTCGCTCCGCCTGGTGAGTGGCGAGTTCGACTTCGTATGCGACCTCGAGGGCGAGTCGATGCACGCGCTCAGCGACTTCGTCTCCGAGCGGATCGCGCCGGTGCCCGAGATCACCCAGACGGTGACGCACTTCGTGATGGACACCTACAAGGAACGCGGCATCGAGTTCGAAACCGACGACGGAGACGACCGCCTGGCCGTCTCCCCATGACGACGCGGGAGGCCGACAACCCGCTCGGCCCCGCCGACCGGGTTCGAGCGGTCCCGCCCTCGGGCATCCGGCGGTTCTTCGAGCTCGCGGCCGAGCATGACGACATCATCTCTCTCGGCGTCGGCGAGCCCGACTTCTCGGCGCCGTGGGCGGCTCGCGTGGCCGGCATCGACTCCCTCGAACGCGGCCGGACGTCCTATACGGGCAACCGCGGCCTCCCGGAGCTCCGGGCTGCCATCGCCGAGCACGTGAGGCGGTACGACCTCCGGTACGACCCGGCCGCGGAGGTCCTCGTGACCACGGGTGTCTCGGAGGGCTTCGACGCCGCCGTCCGGGCACTGATCGATCCGGGCGACGTGGTCGCGGTCGCCCAACCCGCCTACGTCTCGTACGTCCCGTCGGTCCGATTCGCGGGGGCCGACCCCCTGGCGGTACCGACGTCGGCTGACGACGACTTCATGCTCACGCCCTCGGCGCTGGAGGCCGCCGGCGCGTCGGAGGCCGATGCCCTCGTCCTCTGCTACCCGAACAACCCGACCGGCGCCGTCATGCCCCGGCGCGCGCTAGCGGCTGTGGCCGAGTTCGCCGTCGACCACGACCTCACCGTGTTCGCCGACGAGGTGTACTCGGCCCTGACCTACGAGGGCGAGCACACGTCGATCGCCAGCCTCGACGGCATGCGCGAGCGGACCGTGGTGTTCAACGGCTTCTCGAAAGCCTACGCGATGACCGGTGTACGGTTGGGCTACGTGCTCGCGCCGGCCGGCGCCGTCGAGGCGATCAACCGCGTCCATCAGTACGCCATGCTCTCGGCGCCGACGACGGCCCAGTACATGGGCCTCGAGGCCCTCCGATCGTGCGACGGGGACGTCGAAGAGATGGTGTCGGCCTACGACCGCCGCCGCCGATATGTGCTCTCGCGCTTCGACGAGATGGGGCTCGATTGCTTCCCAGCCGGCGGGGCCTTCTACCTCTTCCCGGAGGTCCCCGGCGACGACTCGGCTTTCGCCGAGGGCCTGCTCGAGGCCAAGTCGGTGGCGGCCGTCCCCGGCAGCGTCTTCGGCGCCGGCGGCGAGGGTCACCTCCGGGTCTCCTACGCCACCGGGATGGCCGAGCTCCGCGAGGCCATGGACCGGCTCGAGGCCTTCCTCTTCGATTGGGACTAGACCGACTGGCCCGGCGAGGCGGGCTTTCGGCGCCGATCATCGGGTGACGACGGTGTCCCTGACGGCCGAGCTCGTCCCGTTCGTCGCGCGGTCGGGGCATCGCGTCGGCGGCGTGAGATCCGGATACCGACCGCCCCCGCGACGCCCGGCCGCATCCTGGCCAACGTCCGCGACCGGGAGCTCACGGGCCATCGAGAGCAACTCTTTACCTATCGGTGGGTGTGATGCGACACGATGGACGAGCGGACCCGGGCGTACCTCCGCGGGCGGTTCCGGGACTTCTACCGGAAGCGGCCGCCGGCCGCGCCGCCCGCCGCGGACCGCCGGGAGTGGGGCTACATCCCCTGGACGGACCGGGCCGGCACGACGATGGTCCGCCACAAGGCGCTGCTCGAGCTCGGCGACCTCGGCGAGTTCCTCTCGCGGGAGCGCCCGCAGCACGTCTACCACTCCGCGGGCCGCTACCGCGACCCCGGCGCGCCGTCGATGGGCGAGAAGGGGTGGCAGGGCTCGGACCTCGTCTTCGACCTCGACGCCGACCACCTCCCGACGGTCGACCCCGAGGCCGACTCCTACGGCGAGATGCTCGCGGCCTGCAAGGCGTCGCTCCAGCGGCTGCTGGCGTTCCTCGAGGACGACTTCGGCTTCGAGGAGCTCCAGGTCGTCTTCTCGGGCGGCCGGGGCTACCACGTCCACGTCCGCGACCCGGCGGTGCTCGGGCTCGACCGGGAGGCCCGCCGCGAGATCGTCGATTACGTCCGCGGCATCGGCGTCGAGTTCGAGGACATCATGGAGACCGCCCAGCGCGGCCCGGGCGTCAACACGCGGGTGCTCAAGACCGACGGCGGCTGGGGCCGGCGGGCCCACCGCCGGCTGCTCGAGTTCGCCGACGAGCTGGCGGCGATGGACGAGGCCGACGCGCTCGAGGAGCTCCGGACGTTCGACGGCATCGGCGAGAAGCGCGCGGCGACGGTGCTCCGGGTGGTCCGCGAGGACCGGGCGACGCTCCGGGCGGGCGCCATCGAGCGGGGCGGCCCGGCGATCCGGACGCTCGCCGAGCAGCTCCTCGAGGCGGCGACCGCCTCCGACAGCGCGGCCATCGACGAGCCGGTCACGACCGACACCCACCGGCTCATCCGGCTGCCCGGCAGCCTCCACGGCGGGACGGCGCTTCGGGTGACGACGGTGGCCCGGGACGCGGTGGCCGAGTTCGACCCGCTGACCGACGCCGTCCCCGAGCCGTTCACGGGCCACGAGGTCGCGATCCGGGGCGACGGCGGCCCCCCGGTCGAGCTGGGTGGGGAAACGTTTACCGTGCCCGCGGGTGAGGCTCGCCTACCGGAGTACGCGGCCAACTTCCTGATGGCCCGCGGCCGCGCCGAGAAGGAACAAGAATGAACCTGGATGACCTCCGATCGACCCAGGTCGACGAGCGGGGCACCGACAGCCTCCAGCCGCTCAGGTCGAGCTTCTACGCCGACGCGGCGGCCTACCTCGCCGACCTCCGCGAGCGCCGCGCCCGGCTCGCCGAGGAGGTCGACGACCCGTACGCCGAGGAGGTCCAGCGGCTCACCGACGAGCTCGAGACCGCCGGCGAGGTCGTCGAGGCCATCCACGAGCGCCGGGTCGGCAAGCTCGTCAAGCGCGCGAGCCTCGCCGCCGCCGGCATGCCCGCCGACGAGGAGGGCCTGACCGACGAGGAGTGCGAGCTGTTCGGCGACCTCGTCGAGCGCATCAAGCGCCACCGGAGTACGGTGCTGGACACGCTCGAGGGGGAGGGCGATCGCGAGGCCGGGCGTGAGCCCCCGGGGGAGGACGTCGACCCCGAGGCCGCGCCCGAGCCGCCGGCCGACGTCCCGGCGACGGACGAGGAGCTCGACGCCGCCTCGGCGATGGGCGTCGAGCTCGGGGACGAGGCCCCGGCGGAGCCGGAGGCGGACGACCGCCCCGAGCCCGACGGCGGCACGTCGGCCGCCCCGCCGGTCGAGGCCGACCAGTCGCCCGCGGACGATGCCGACCGGCTGACGGTCCGGATCACGGCGTCGGTGGGCGAGATCTACGGCGTCGACGACCGGGTGTACACGCTCGACGCCGAGGACGTCGTCAGCCTGCCGGCGCCGAACGCGAAGCCGCTGCTCGACCGGGGCGCGGCCCAGCGGGTCGACTGACGGGGGATCGAACGCGGAAGATGTGGACGTCGAGCGGCGGCGCTACTGGAACGTCCGGGAGACTTCGGGCTCGTCGGGCTGGTCGCCCTCGCGGGTCGTCAGCTGCTCCTCGAGCTCCTGGTAGCGCTCGCGGACCTCCGCGGTCACGCTCGGGCCGACCTCCTCGAGCGCGCGCTCGAAGTGCGTCGCGGCGATGCGGACGTTCCCGACCGACTCGGGGATGTCCTCGGGCTCGACCGAGGTGACGAACTCGCGGCTGGCGGCCATCGCGGCCTCGCGGGCGACGGCCTCGATGTCGGCGCCGACGTAGTTCGCCGTCCGCGCGGCCAGCTCGTCGAGGTCGACGTCGTCGGCGAGGGGCTTGTCGCGGGTGTGGACCTCGAGGATCGCCCGGCGGGCGTCCTCGTCGGGCACCGGCACGTGGACCTGGCGGTCGAGCCGGCCCGGCCGGAGCAGCGCGGGGTCGATGAGGTCCGGCCGGTTCGTCGTCGCGACCACGACGACGTCCTCGAGCTCCTCGAGGCCGTCGAGCTCGGTCAGGAGCTGGGAGACGACGCGCTCGCCGACGCCGGAGTCGCCCGAGTGGCGGCCCCGCTCGCTCGCGATGGAGTCGATCTCGTCGAAGAACACCACCGTGGGGGCGTTCTCCCGGGCCTTCTTGAACACCTCGCGGACGCCCTTCTCGGACTCGCCGACGTACTTGTTCAGCAGCTCGGGGCCCTTGATCGAGATGAAGTTCGACTCGGCCTCGTTGGCGACGGCCTTCGCGAGCAGCGTCTTGCCGGTGCCCGGCGGGCCGTAGAGCAGGACGCCCTTCGCGGCCTGCATGTCGAGCGTCTCGAACACCTCGGGGTACTCGAGGGGCCACTGGATGGTCTCGCGGAGGCGCTCCTTGGTCTCCTCGAGGCCGCCGACCTCCGCCCACGAGACGTCGGGGACCTCGGCGAACACCTCGCGGAGCGCGGACGGCTCGATGCCCTTCAGGGCGCCCTTGAGGTCGGACTCGGTGACCTGGATCGACTCGAGCACGTCCGCCGGGATCTCGTCGGACTCGAGGTCGAGCTGCGGGCGCACCCGGCGCAGCGCGGTCATGGCGCCCTCCTTCGCGAGCTGCTCGAGGTCGGCGCCGACGAAGCCGTGGGTGTTGTCGGCGTACTGCTCGAGCGTGACGCCGTCGGCCAGCGGCATGCCGCGGGTGTGGACCTGGAGGATCTCGAGCCGGCCGTCCCGGTCGGGGACGCCGATCTCGATCTCGCGGTCGAACCGGCCGCCGCGGCGCAGCGCGGGGTCGATGGCGTCGACGCGGTTCGTCGCCGCGATGACGACGACCTCGCCGCGCTCGTCGAGCCCGTCCATGAGGCTCAGCAGCTGGGCGACGACGCGGCGCTCGACGTCGCCCGACGCCTCGCCCCGCTTCGGCGCGATGGAGTCGAGCTCGTCGATGAAGACGATGGCCGGAGCCTGCTCCTCGGCCTCGGCGAAGATCTCCCGGAGCTGCTCCTCGGACTCGCCGTAGTACTTCGACATGATCTCCGGGCCGGAGATCGTCTGGAAGCTCGCGTCGATCTCGTTGGCGACGGCCTTCGCGATGAGCGTCTTGCCGGTGCCGGGCGGGCCGTGCAGGAGCACGCCCTTCGGGGGCTCGATGCCGAGGCGCTGGAAGAGCTCCGGGTGGCGCATCGGCAGCTCGATCATCTCGCGGACCTGCTCGAGCTCGTCGTCGAGCCCGCCGATGTCCTCGTAGGCGATGTCGGGGGTGGGCTGGCCGGCCTCGCCGGGCGCCTCGCCGCGGACCTCCTCGGCGGGGCGCTCGGAGATCGAGATCTCGGTGCTCTCGTTGACGACGACGGTGCCCGTCGGCGAGGTCTCGGCGATGCGCATCGGGAGGCCCTGCTGGGAGCCGAAGCCGATGAGGCCGACGTTCACGCGGATGTCCTGGCCCGTCGTGACCGCGCGGCCCGAGAGGCTCTCGCGGACCAGCGGGCGGACGTCGCCCTGGATCCGGAGGTTCTGCGGGAGCGCGACCGTGACGTGGTCGGCCGGCTTGACGTCGGCGGGCTCGACCTCGACCTTGTCGTCGATGCCGACGTCCGCCTCCTGGCGGAGCCGGCCGTCGATCCGGATGACGCCCCGGCCCTCGTCCTGGGGGTAGCCGGGCCAGACGCGGGCGACGGCGCGGCCGCCCTCGCGGCCCTCGATGACGATGTAGTCGCCGCTCTCGACCGAGAGCGACTCCGCGGCGTGCGGGTCGAGGGCCGCCAGGCCGCGGCCGGCGTCCTTCTGCTTCAGGGGCTTGACGGTGAGCTTCATGGTCGTACCTCGACCGTGACGACGCCGTTCCGATTAAAGGCTCGTGCCTCGCCGGCGGGGAGCTCGAGCTCGCGCTGGCGGCCGTCGTCGGTGACGACGATGACCGTGTCATCGACCACGTCGACCGCCGGCGCGACGCCGGCGCCGAAGTCGGCGGCGAACACGGTGCGGTCGTCGTAGTCGTAGCGGCGGGCGATGCCCTCCTCGACGAGTTGTTCGAGTTGCATGGGGTGGTCCTTACCCAGGGTAAGCCGTTTTACTATAAAAACCTTTCGACGACGAAACGGATGACAGCGACGGGGTGAGATAATATTTCATTGTTAGTGGTCCACAGGTGTACTACCGCGGCCGTCGCCGGCCGAACGGCTATGTCGCTGCCGGCGCAAGGCGGCCCATGGAGACGGTCCGACACGACGGACGGCGGACCGCCTACGAGGTTTCTGACCGCGGGGGCGAGGGGGCGGGGCTCCTCTGCATCCACGGCAGCGGCGGCAGCCACGGGGTCTGGCGGGCCCAGCACCGGCTCGCGACCGAGCGTCCCGTCGCCGCGCTCGACCTCAGCGGCCACGGCGACTCCGAGGACTGCGGGACGCCCGCCGGTCCCGAGACGCTCGCGGCGTACGCGGCCGACGTCGAGGCCGTCGCCGACGCGACCGGCGCACGGGTGCTCTGCGGGAACTCGCTCGGCGGGGCGGTGGCCATGCAGGTCGCGCTCGAGGGCGATCTCGACCCGGCGGCGCTCGTCCTCGTCGGCACGGGGGCGAAGCTCGGGGTACGCGCCGACCTGCTCGGCTGGCTCGGCAGCGACTTCGACCGCGCGGTCGACTTCCTGCTCGGGCCGAACCGGCTGCTCGCCTCCGACGACCCGCGGTACCTGGACGCGGCGGCGGCCGAACTGCGGGAGGCGGGAGCGCGGGTGCTCGAGCGGGACTTCCGCACCTCCCACACGTTCGACATCCGCGACCGGCTCTCGGAGATCGACACGCCGACGCTCGCGCTGACCGGCGCGCGCCGACGAGCTCACGCCGCCGGCCTACCACGAGTACCTCGCCGAGAACCTCCCGCGGGGCGAGTGGACGACGATCGAGGGCGCGGCCCACCTCTCGATGCTCGAGCGTCCCGAGGCGTTCAACGAGGCCGTGAGCGGCTTCCTCGCGGGCCGCTGAGGCCGGCTACTCGGTCGGGCCGTCGCCGCTCACGTACGCGAACGGCACGCCCGCCCGGCGGGCCGTCTCCAGGTCCTTCTCGCGGTTCCCGATATAGAACGCCTCGGCGGGCTCGACGCCCAGCGCCTCGACGGCCGCCAGCAGCGGCGCGGGGTCGGGCTTCACGGGGCCGACGGTGTCCCGGCCGACCACGGCGTCGACGTCGTCGGCGAGGCCGTGGCGCTCCAGCGCCGCCCGGCACGCGGCCTCGGAGTTCAGCGAACAGACGCCGATCGGGACCTCGAGTCCCGCCAGGTCGTTCGCGGCGGGGAGCCGTTCGGCGTCGGCCGCGCCGTCGAGCTCGCGCTCGGCCAGCACGTCCGCAACCATCGCGGCCAGCCCGTGCTCGTCGGCCCGCTCGTAGCAGTCCCAGACCGTCCATTCGGCGGCGTCGACAGCCGCCTCGGCGAATCGACCACGAAGCTCCTCGGCGACGGCCGCCCAGTCGACGGCGAGCCGCACCAGCGTGCCGTCGAGGTCGTAGACGACGGCCGCGACGTCGTCGGGAATCTCTGGGGTCATATGCGGAGTACCCGGGCGGTTCGCCAAGGGGGCTTCGGTCTCCCCGTCATCGATGCGGATCGTGGCCGAGCGACGCCCGAGAACTGGGCGGACGGAGTAGTGGTGCGGGCCGGTCCCGCTACCGACGCCGTGGGCTAACCCCCCACCTCAGCACCACACTCGAGGCAGGTGAGGTGGAACCGTCCCTCCTCGGTGAGCCTCGTCGAGTGCGCCCGTTCCTCGTCGCACTCACGGCAGTAGACGAGCGATTCGAGCTGCTCCCAGTCGTGGCTCGCGCCCGGCGCCCCGAGCGCCCAGCCGACCACGCCCTCGCCGTCTTCGGCGGCGTACCCCATCTGGTACTCGCCGGGTTCGAACCGGATGAGCTCGCCGGCCTCGACCCGGTGTTTCTCCCGCTCGCGACCGACCTCGAAGATGGCGGTTCCGGTCTCGATGTAGAAGACCTCCTCCTGGTCGAGATGTCGGTGGAGGCCGCCCGAGAAGGAGTCTCCCGGGCCGAGTTCGAAGTAGTTCATCGCGAAGTGCTCGACGCCGAGCGCCCGCGATACCGGGCGGCGCACGTCGTGTACCTGCAGCGGGTTCACTCGATTGTCGACCTCGTCGATCGTGACTCGTTCCACAGGCGTGCCAACGGAAGGAACCGGTTAGCTCTGTTGACGATGACCGATGCTCGCCTCGGGTCTCTCAGCGCTTATGAGCTGATCTCGTGGGCGTTGGGCCCCCTCGACTTCGGCGTCCACCCGTAGGCCGGTCGCTCAGTCGAGCAGCTCGCGGGCGATGACGGTCCGCTGGATCTGGCTCGTCCCCTCGTAGATGGTCGTGACCTTCGCGTCGCGGTAGTAGCGCTCGACGTCGAACTCCGTGGTGTAGCCGTAGCCGCCGTGGAGCTGGACCGCCTCGTTGGCGACGTCGACCGCGGCCTCGGAGGCGAACAGCTTCGCGACGCTGGCCTCGTGGCGGACGTCCTCGCCGGCGTCCTCCAGGCGGGCCGCCTGCCGGGTCAACGCCCGGCCGGCGCGGACCTGCGTCTCCATCTCGGCGAGCTTGTGCCGGACCGTCTGGATGTCGCCGATGGGGCCGCCGAACTGCTCGCGCTCGCCGACGTAGTCGACGGCGTCGTCGAGGGCGGCCTGGGCGAGCCCGACGGCCTGAGCGGCCACCCCGATGCGGCCGCCGGTGAGGATCTTGAGCGCCGCCGAGAGCCCCTCGCCCTCGGGCGTGAGGCGGTTCTCGGCGGGGATCCGGACGCCGTCGAACGTGAGCGAGGTGGTGTCGCTCGCGCGGAGCCCGAGCTTGTCCTCCGCCTCGCCGACCGCGAGCCCGTCGACCGACTTCGGGACGACGAACTGGGTGACCGAGCCCGGGTCGTCGGGGTCGGTCTTCGCGAACAGCACCACCACGTCCGACCGCGCGCCGTTCGTGATCCACTGCTTCTCGCCGTCGATGACGTACTCCTCGCCCTCGCGGCTCGCGACGGTCGACATCCCCGCGGGGTTCGAGCCGGCTTCGGGTTCGGAGAGCGCGAACGCCCCGACCGGGCGGCCCCCGGCCATGTCGGGCAGCCAGCGCTCGGCCTGCGCCTCGCTCCCGAACTCCGCGATGCACGAGGTCGCCAGCGCGTGGACGCCCAGCGCGGTGGCGACCGCGAGGCTCCCCCCGGCGAGCTCCTCGCAGATCAGGCTGTAGGTCAGCCGGTCGACGTCGAGCCCGCCGTACTCCTCGGGCACCGTCATCGCGGTGAGGTCGAGCTCGGCCAGGCCGTCCCAGACGTCCTCCGGGAACGACTGCTCCCGGTCGCGCTCGGCGGCCGACGGCGCGATCTCCTCGGCCGCGAACTCGCGGACCAGGTCCCGGACGGCCCGCTGCTCGCCGGACAGCTGCATGGGCGGGCGTTGTCGGGCGGCGGCCTAAACGCTTCGCGACGCCGCTCGACCCGCCCGGCGTAACCGTTATCCCTTACGTCGGCGTCGCCCGGGCCGTGACCGAGGACGCCGACGCGCTGCTCGACCGGGCCGGCTTCGACGCCGAGGAGAGCGTCCTCACCCGCCGGCAGGCCGGGGTGCTCGCGCTCCGGGAGCGCGGGGTCTCCCAGGCCGACATCGCCGACCGGCTGGGGACGTCGCGGGCGAACGTCGCGGGGATCGAGGCCAGCGCCCGCGAGAACGTCCGCAAGGCCCGGGGCACGGTCGAGCTCGTCGACACGCTCCGGGCGCCGGTCCGGCTGACGATCGAGGCCGGCACGGACGTCTACGAGATCCCCGACCGCATCTACGGCGCCGCCGACGCCGCGGACCTGAAGGTGCGGCTCTCGGCCGTCGGCGTCATCGAGCGGCTCACCGAGTCGGCGCGCGACGCGCTCGACAGCCGGCAGCTCGTCCGGCCGGTCGAGGTCACGGTCGCGGCGGACGGCGAGGTCCGGATCCGGCCCGCCGACGGAAGCTGAGCCTCAGTTCCGGAGGGCGCCGACGACGGCGCCGGGCTCGGCGTCGATGCCGCCGCCCTGGGCGAAGCGCGGGGAGCCGCCGCCCCCGCCGCCGAACTCGTCGGTGACCGCCTCGACGACGGCCGCGGCGTCGCCGTCGCCGGCGTCGGCGACCACGACGAACGTCCGGCCGTCCCGGCCGACCAGCGCCACCACGTCGGCCGCGTCGCCCGCGAGCGCCTGGGCGTGCTCGCCGAGCGCGTTCGCGTCCAGGCCGTCGACGGCGCCGACGAGCCAGTCGCGGCCGTCGCGCTCGACGACCTCCTCGCGCAGCTCCTCGAGGCGGGCGCCGGCGAGCTGCTCCTCGAGCTCGGCGACCGTCCCCTCGAGCTCGCCGACCCGGTCGCGCAGCCGGCCGACCTCCTCGGGGACGTCCATGGCGCCCGTGCCGAGCGCGCTCGCGGCGTCGAGCAGCGCGCGCTTCTCGCCGGCCCGGTGGCCGATGCCGTCGGGGCCGACGGTGAACTCCACCCGCGTGAGCCCCTCGCCGGGGTTCGAGCGATCCAGCAGCGCCACCGGGCCGATCTCGACCGTGTTGGCCACGTGGGTGCCGCCGCAGGCGGCGACGTCCCAGCCCTCGACGGTCACGACCCGGACGTCGTCGCCCGCGATGCCCTCCTCGGTCTTGGTGTTGAAGGCGATCTCCGGGTCGTCGAGCGCGTCGTCGGCCCCGCGGACCTCCCACGAGACCGGGCGGGCGTCCCAGACCGCCCGGTTGACCAGCCGCTCGAGGTCGACGAGCACGCCGTCGTCGATCGTCGTGGCGGTCTCGAAGTCGACGCGCACCTTCTCGGGCGTGATGCCGAAGCCGCCGTAGCCGAGGTCGTCGAGCAGCCGGCGGCCGGCGCCGTAGAGCACGTGGCTGGCGGTGTGGGCCCGGCGGCAGTAGGTGCGAAAGGCGGGGTCGACCTCGGCGGCGACGGTCTCGCCGGGCTCGACGTCCGGATGGGCCTCGAGGATGTGGACCACGTCGCCATCGCGCCCCTGGACGTCGGCGACGGGGACGCCGGCGACCGTGCCGCGGTCGGCCGGCTGGCCGCCGCCCTCCGGGTAGAAGTAGGTCTCCTCGAGGACGAGGTCCCGGCCGTCGACGGCCGCGACCGCGGCCTCGAACGACGTCACGTCCGGCTCCGCGGCGGCGCGCGAGGCGGTCATCACCACCCGCTCCCCGCGGGGCCGAAAAAGCGCTTTCGTTGGGGGCCGGTGGGGCCCCTCAGGCCGTCAGCCCTCGATCGGTATCTCCTCGTCGTCGGTCACGGCCGCGCCGGTCATCACCGGCAGCGTGACCTCGAGGACGCCGTTGCGGTAGCTCGCGGCGATCTCCTCGTCGTCGACGTTCTTCGGGAACCGGAACCGACGGTGATACGTCTTGCGTCGGCCGCGGGCGTCGTCCTCGTGCTCGGCGGCGATGTTGAGCAGGCCGTCGTCCCACGAGAGCGTGATCTCCTCGCGGTCGAAGCCCGGCAGCTCGACGCTCAGGACGAACTCGTCGTCCTGTTCGTACAGTTCGTAGTCGTCGGCGCCGGTCGAGAAGAGCTGGTTCCTCGTGCAAAGCCCGTACGCTCGCGTCCACGAACTCGGCTGGATTCGTCGGCAGGGCCATCTTATCGATCACCCTGATTCCGGTCAATGCTATGTTTTCACTTCGTAATAAATCTTGTTGAAATTTGGTACCAAACCGTTAGCGGGGAGCTTAGTGGAAACCCATCATGAGGTGGGGTATTTACGAGGATGATCGTATCGTGCGGCCCTCGTCGACGGCTCCCGGAGCGACTCGATGCCACCAAGGTCGTGGCGACGCGGCAACCGCTCGGCGAGGTCGGCGAGTGGAGCAATCGGTGATACGTGGGACCGGATTAACGCATCAGTTTTACGGGTAAAATGTGTTCCCGGAGGGCTCATTGAAATGAGGGACCCGTCGGGTAGTGTCGGGTCTCAGTGGGACGATTTGATTGACGTATGCGAAATCGACCCATTATACATAGTTTCTTGAGGAAATTATTTGTTGTTCTGGCACGTGGTGACCTGCATGACCGCCGAAACCTGGGATGACGTCAACGAACACGTGAAGGCGGAGTGGAAGGCCGAAACGACGCCGTTCGAGCGCGTCTATGAAATCGTCGAGCAGACGCACGAGGGACAATCCGCGGCGGAGATTGCCGAGCGCGCACTCGTGAGTGAGCCGACCGCTCGTCGACACTGCAACGCGCTTGTCAATACCGGGTTTGCGGAGACGGAGGCCGACGGTCAGACGACCCTCTACAAGCGAAACACCGATCGCGTCCTCATGTCCCGCATTCGCGAACTCCGCGAAGAGGCCGACCGTGACACGCTTCTCGACGGCATCAAACAAATGAAAGCCGAGATTCGTCGCTATGAGGACCGATACGACGTAGTGTCACCGGAAGAACTCGCCCAGCAGCTCTCCGCCGACGAAACGGAGGGTTGGGACGATCTCAGCAGGTGGCGAACCGCCCGTGAGAATCTCGCTATCGCCCACGCAGCCCTCGCCTACGACGACGCCAGCCATCAGCTCACCGCATGAGCGAACGGGACCGGGCTGGTGAATTCGGACCGATATACCTCCCGGCACTGCATCGTGTCCGCAACCTCTGGCTGGATGTTGAGCCGTTGGTCGAAAAAACGTACTACAATGATATCGTCTCGCCGACTGAGCTTCACGTCGAGCTTGCCGATGGGATTGGGACCGCGTCCAATGCACGATTCGACATCCAATGGAGCGAACTGGACATGTACTCGTTTCACTACACCGATTCGGATGACGTGAACTGGCGGTTCGATCGGCATCCGAACACCCACTCTCCGGAGGTGCATTTTCACCCACCTCCGGATGCATCGACTGACGCCGCCGAACCATCCTGCATCGAAGTCGAAGAGGTGTCGCTCGTGACCCGTGCGGTCCACGTCATGTGGCGTGCGGCGTACGACCATGACGACCCGAACCGGCTAAACAGCGTCTCGAATCCGCCTTGATCCCTCGTGGCTACTCGTCCGCTTCATACTACGATTTACGGGCAAATGGTGGTTTCATACGAGAGTGTCCACACTCGTAATCTCCGAAAACGTGGCTTAGAGGGTCTGATACGTCTCTTAACAGATTATGCGTGGGACCGGATTTGAACCGGCGGACTCCTGCGAGACAGCGCCCTCAACGCTGCGCCGTTGGCCTGGCTTGGCTACCCACGCGCGCACCATCGGCTACCCTTCGGCCCGATAAAAGGGCTTCCGTTTCGCCCGCCTCGGACGGGAACGCCTTTCCCCGACGGCGGCCTGGAAGCAGGCGTGCGAACTGCCGTCCGCGACCACGTGCCCGCCGTCGCGGCCGGCCTCACGATCGTCTCGCTCGCGCTCGTCTTCGGCGCCGTCCTCGGCTACCTCCCGGGCGGGGCGCTGCCCCGGGCGCCGACCGCCCTCCTGGCGGCGATCCCGACGGTCAACGCCCTGATCAGCGTCGTCGCGATCGGGACGATCCTCACGGGCTGGCGCCGGGCGAGACAGGGCCGGTTCCGCGAGCACCGCGCCGCGATGCTGACGGCCTCGGGCCTGTTCGCGGCCTTCCTCACGCTCTACCTCTACCGGCTCTCCGTCCTCGGCACCACCCCGTTCGGCGGCCCCGAGGCGGTCTACCGCTTCGTCTACCTGCCCGTCCTGGCGGTCCACATCACGCTCGCGGTGGTCTGCATCCCGCTGCTCTACTACGTGCTGCTGCTCGCGCTCACCCGCCCGGTCTCGGCGATTCCGCGGACCCGCCACCGGCGGGTGGGCCGCGTGGCGGCGTCGCTCTGGCTCGTCTCCTTCGGCCTCGGGATCGTGGTCTACCTGCTGCTCAACGTGGTCTACTGACGCCCGGTGAACCCGCGCTCAGTGGTCGCCGCTCTTCGACTGCCAGGCGTAGCTGCGGCGCGCGGCGGACGAGCCGAACCCGCAGCTCGAGCAGACGCCCTTCCGGGAGTGATAGGACGCCTCGCCGCACCGACGACACTTCACGTGGGTCGTCTTGTTCTTCTTCCCTTGGGCCGCCGTCCCGTCGCTCATGGTTGAATCGTGACGACGTTATCGCCGCGTATAACGATTGTGTTGTCGACGGCGTCGGCGCCCTCTGCTGGGCCCGGGGCCGGTTCCAACACCACGTTGAGGTGCTGGTCGTAGCCCGCGAGGACGCCCCGGTAGACGGCGCCATCCTTCAGCTCCACGACCACCGGCTCGTCGAGCGCCGCCTCCAGGGTGTCGAGGGGTCGGCCAGCCATGGCTGAGGGCACGGCGGTCCGTCCTTAAGGCTGCCGAACCCGCCCGGGAGGCCAGAACCCCTAAAGCCGGTCGCCGCCTACATCGAGTATGGACGTCACCTTCCTCGAGCTCCACCTCCACGACGCCGAGTTCAACGCCCCGTTCGCCGCCGGCCGGTCCCGCGGCGCCGCCGAGGAGTCGTCGACCGACGACCCGGCCGCCGAGGCCGACCGCACCGAGGCCGCGGGCAAGGCCGGCCCCGTCGCCGCGCTCCTGGCGGTCGTCGGGCTCGCGATGCTCGCGCGCTACCTCCGGGGCGGCGAGGCCGAGCAGTCGACGCTCGACGAGGTCGAGGCGTAGCCGCGGTGTCCGCCCGCCGCGCGCCGCTGCGCCGGGGTTCGACGTGACCCTCCTCGAGAGCCTCCGCTCGGTCGCGACGGCCTCCGGCGACGGCGCCATCGACTGGGCCGCCGCGGCTCGCGCCGCCAAGGCCTCGACCGATGCCGGCTCGCTCGGCGTCGACGCCGAGGAGCGCACCGGCTACGCCCGGGACGTCCGGGACGCCCGCGACGGCATCCGGGCCGCCACCGGCCTCGAGTTCGACCTCCCGGGCGCCATCGAGGTCCAGTCCCGGCACCACTGGATCGACGCCAACGTCGCCACCTTCAGCGAGCTGCTGGCCCCGCTGGAGGGCCGTGAGACCGCGCTCCCGGGCGTGGCCCGCCGGGCCAACACGGCGACCATGGCCGGCCTCCTCGCGTTCACCGCCCGCCACGTGCTCGGCCAGTACGACCCGCTGCTGCTCGCCGAGGACGAGGCGCCCGGGCTCTACTTCGTCCGGCCGAACGTCCTCCGCACGGCCGACGAGCTCGGCGTCCACGCCCCGCGCTTCCGCCGGTGGATCGCCTTCCACGAGGTGACCCACGCCGCGGAGTTCGGGGCCGCACCCTGGCTCGCCGGCGAGCTCGAGGGCCGCGCCGCCGAGGCCGTCGAGACGCTGGCCGACGGCCGGTTCGACCGGTCGCAGATCCGCGAGCTGGACGCCGTCATGACGGCCGTCGAGGGCTACGCGGAGTTCGCGATGGACCGCGCGTTCGACGGCGCCTACGCCGACGTCCGCCGGAAGGTCGATGACCGCCGCCGGAACCGCGGCCCCGTCGCGTCGCTGCTCGCCCGGCTGCTCGGCCTCGAGGGCAAGCGCCGCCAGTACGAGCGGGGCAAGGCGTTCTTCGAGGCCGTCGCGGCCGAGGGCGGCGAGGAGCGGCCGGCGCTGGTCTGGGCCGACCCGGTCCACCTGCCGACGCCCGGGGAGATCGAGGCGCCCGAGCGGTGGCTCGACCGGGTCGTCAGGTAGGCGCTACTCGTCGGTCGTGGGCCAGGCGCCGATCGCCACGACGAGCCCGACGCCCGTCGCCGCGCCGACGCCGGCCAGCAGGCCCAGCTCGGCGAGCGTGGCGCCGCCGTAGAACCCCGACAGCACGGCCGAGAGCGTGACGACCGCGACCAGCGCCGCGGCGACCCGGCGGCGGTCCAGCCCGCGCTCGGCCGCGCTGCGCGGCCCGACCATCACCCGAAGCCGCGGTTGACCCCGTCGTCCTCGACGAGGTCCTCGAACTCCGAGTTCAGGAGCTCCTCGGCGTCATCGAACGTCGAGGCGAACTCGTCGAGCCGCTCGGGCCGGTCGTAGTTGTCGAAGTCGATGGGGCCGTACGCGGGCGACTCCAGGGCGTCCATCATGTCGGTGAAGAGGTCGTCCGGCCGGCCCGGCGCCTCGGCGTGGGCCTTGACGGTCTCCTCGAGCCGGCGCGCCTTCTGCTCGGCGTCGTCCTCGTCGGCGGGCGCCTGCTGGACGGCGAACCGGCCGTCCTCCTCGACCGGGAGGATCGACTCGATCTCGTCGTCGAAGCTCCGGGCGATCTGGCCGCCGAGCCCGCGCACCTCGAACGGGTTCTTCGCGTACGTCTTGAGCTGGTAGAGGCCGACCGACGGGTGGCCGAGGTAGAGGTCCTCGCCGATGCCCCTCCCGTCGGGGCCCGGCGACGGCCCGCCAGTCGCCCGGGTCGACGTCCCGGTCGACGACGTCGCCGACGAGGTCCTGCCAGTCCCGGACGTGCATGCGCCCCGCTTGCCCCTGTCGTCGGATGAACGTGTCGGTCGCGGGCACCCCGCGGCTCAGCGCAGGACGGCGATGAGGAAGCCCGCGAGCACCGACAGCGTGAGCAGCAGCTGGACCGCCGCCGAGGCCAGCATCCCCGCGGTCGCGAACGCCGCGGCCCGGGCGCCCTCCCGGGCGGTCCGGCCGCGGTAGAGCTCGACGCCGAACACCGCGAGCGCGACGCCCACGACGATGCCGAGCGGGCCGAGGAACAGGAAGAACACGAGCCCGCCTGCGGCGGCGGCCACGGTGGCCAGCCGCGAGGCGCCGCCGGCCCGCGCGGCGACGGCGCCGGCGAACGCGTCGAGGAGCAGCGCCGCCGCCCCGATCACGACCACCGCGGCCACGAAGGCGCTCGTCGGCGACGCGTAGCCGGTGTGCCACCAGTAGCCCACGACGGCGACCACCGACAGCGCCATCCCCGGCAGCGCGGGCACGACGCTCCCGACCACGCCCAGAACGAGCAGGGCGACCGCGCCGAGGAACCACGGGTCGGTCAGCGCGGGCATCCCTCAGCCCCCGCCGCCGGCGGGGACCGTCCGCCCCTCGCCCTCGATCTCCCGGACCACGCGCTCGTGGAACCGCTGGAGGACCGCGCTCTCGTCGTCGGCGAGCACGACGTCGGAGTCCGAGAGCGTCGCCAGCCCGAACGCCCGCGGCGAGGGCGAGGGGACGTCGATGCTGACGACCTCGAGGTCGCCCGACTCGATGGCGCCGAGCACCTGCTCGAGCCCGGCGACGTTGAGCTTGTCCTCGAGGATCTCCCGGTAGGTCTCCTCGAGCACGGCGAACTCCTCGAGGGCCGCCGCGAAGCCCAGCAGCATCTCGCCGGTGACCTGCTGCTTCGCCGCGGACTTCTCGCGGCCCTTGTACTGCTTGAGGATCATCAGCGAGCGGGTCGCGTTGATCCGGAAGTAGCGCTGGAGCAGGTCGGTGTCCGTCAGCGCCTCCCGGAGCGCCGACCGGACGCCGTCGGGGTCGAGGTCGCGGATGATCGCCGCGGGGTCGACCTTGCGGTTCAGCGGCATCGAGAGCGTGAAGCCGTGGTCGGCGACGGCGACGCCGACGTTGGCGTCGGTACGCTTGGCCACCTGGTGGGCGACGACCCGCGAGAGGCCGTCGTTGAGCTGGCGGCCGTAGTTCGAGTGGACGTAGTACCGGCGCTTGTACCGCTCCTGGTCGCGCTCGCCCTCGATGACGAGCCGGCCGGGCGTCGAGACGCTCTCGGCCCCGGCGTAGCGCACCTGCGCGTCGTAGAGCTCCGTCAGCGCGTAGACGGCGTCCTCGTCGATCGGGAAGCCCCGGAGCCACTCGCGGACCGCGGGCGCCCCGCCGGCCTCGGCGCGCTCGAGCAGCTCGCCCTGGAACTCGAGGACGGCCCGGCCGAGGTCGTAGGAGAGCGGGAGCCGCTCGGAGAACCACGACGGCACCGTCGGCCGCTGGTCGGTCCGGTCGACGTAGACGTTCGAGCCCCGGCGGTAGCGGTACTCGAAGCCGTCGCCGCCGAGCAGCAGCACGTCCCCCGGCTCGAGCGTGTCGAGGTAGGACTCGTCGAGGCTGCCGACCCACTCCCGGCCGTCGCGGGTGAGCACCGTACACGAGAACGAGTCCGGGATCGTGCCGACGTTCTGCATGTAGATGACGCGCGCCAGCCGCCCCCGCCGGCCGATGAGCCGGGCGCCGGGGTCGTGCTCCTCGTAGTGGTGCTCGCCGCCGGGCGCGTCGTTGGTGTCCCGCCAGATCTTCGCGTAGACGTTGCGGGCCTCCAGGCCCGGGTAGTCGGCGGTGAGGTAGCGCATGAGCTGCTCCCACTCCCGGTCGGTGTACTCCCGGTACGGGTAGGCCCGCTCCAGGGTCGCCCGGACGTCGGCCTCGCGCTCGATGCTCGCGATGGCCATGCCGTAGACCTGCTGGGCCGCGACGTCCTGGCAGCGCTCGGGGACGAACACCCGGTCGACGAAGCCCTCGGCGGCCTTCCGGACCATCACCGCGCACTCGACGAGCTCGTCGCGGTCGAGCGCGACCACCCGGCCCGTCACGGTGTCGCCCGGGGCGTGGCCCGCGCGGCCGACCCGCTGGAGCAGCGACGCCACGGACTTCGGGCTGCCGACCTGGACGACGAGGTCGAGCGTCGGCATGTCGATGCCGAGCTCCAGGCTCGTCGAGGTGGTGACGACGTCGACCTCGCCGGCCTTCAGGCGCTCCTCGACGTCCTGGCGGACCTCCGCGGCGAGCGAGCCGTGGTGACAGCCGGAGTTCGACTCGCGGTAGTGGTCGGGGTAGCGCTCCCGGAGGTTGAACAGCACCCGCTCGGCGCCCGACCGGGTGTTCGTGAACACGAGCGTCGTGTCGTGGCCCTGGATCCACTCGTGGAGCCGGGCGTAGAACCGGTCGGTGATCTCGTAGCGGGGCGTCCCGACGAGGTCCGCGACGGGGCAGACCAGCTCGAGGTCGTAGTCCCGGACGAACCGGGTGTCGACGATCTCGCAGGCCCGGGCGGGCCCCTCGGGGCCGCGCCGGCCGACGAGGAACTCGGCCATCGTGTCGAGGGGCTCGACGGTCGCCGAGCAGCCGATGCGCGTCGGCGACGACTCGGCGAGGTTCTCGAGGCGCTCGAGGCTCACCGCCAGGTGCGTGCCGCGCTTGTCGGCGGCGAGGCTGTGGATCTCGTCGACGATGACGTACTCGACGGTCGCGAGCTTCTCGCGGAACTTCGGCGCGTTGAGCAGGATCGCGAGCGTCTCCGGCGTGGTGTTGAGGATGTGCGGCGTCTCCTCGAGCATCCGCTGGCGCTCGTAGTCGTCGGTGTCGCCGTGGCGGATCGCGTGACGGATCTCGACGTCCTGGCCGTCGGTGATGGCGTCGAGGGGCACCTCGAGGTTCCGGTGGATGTCGTTGGCGAGCGAGCGCAGCGGCGAGACGTAGAGGCAGTAGACCGCGTTCTCGAGCCCCTCGGCCCGCTCGCGGCGGTAGAGCTCGTTGACGATCGCGGTGAACGAGGCCAGGGTCTTCCCGGAGCCGGTCGGCGCGCAGATCAGCGTGTTCCGCCCGTCGTGGATCTCCGGGATGGCCTCGGCCTGGGGCGGCGTGAACAGCGGCCCGTCGAGGTCGCCGAACTGGTCGAGCCACCAGTCGCGGACCCGCGGCTCGAGCAGCTCGAGGACGGCGGCGTCGTCGGGGTCGACGCCCACGGGGACCTCGGTCGCGGCCATTCGCGGGCCGGTAGGGCCTGTGGCGGATAAGGCGTTGGGATAGCGGGGTGGAAGTGAACGCCCGACGGCGACAGCCTTAACCGGCTCACCGACGCCGGCCGAGCCATGCGCGTGACCTTCCTCGGGACCGGGAGCGCGATGCCGACCGGGCGGCGCGCCCAGACGGGCCTGCTGGTCGAGGCGGAGGGCCGGACGCTGCTGGTCGACTGCGGCAGCGGGACCCTCGCCCGCCTCGCGGCCACGTCGGCCGGCTACGAGGGCGTCGACGCGCTGCTGCTCACCCACCACCACCTCGACCACGTCTCGGATCTCATGGTGCTGCTGAAGGCCCGCTGGCTCGCCGGCGCCGGCGGCCTGCCGATCGCCGGCCCCGCGGGCACCGAGGCGCTGGTCGACGGCCTCCTGGGGGTCCACGACTACATGCAGGACCGTGTGGAGACGCCGGTCACCGAGGTCGAAGCCGGCGCGTTCTCGTTCGCGGGCTTCGACGTCACGGCCCACGAGACCCGCCACTCGATGCCGTGTCTCGCCTACCGGTTCGGCGACGCGTTCGCGTTCAGCGGCGACTCGGAGGCGTTCGAGGCGCTCGCGGCGTTCGCCGACGGCGTCGAGGCGTTCGTCCACGACTGCTCGTTCCCGGACGGCGTCGACGTCTCGAACCACCCGACGCCGAGCCAGCTCGGCGAGGTGCTCGCGGGCCACGACTACGGCACGGTGCTGCTGACCCATCTCTACCCACACACCGACGGTGAGCACGAGGCGATGCTCGACTCGCTCGGCGAGCACTACGACGGCGACGTGCGGTTCGCCGAGGACGGCCTGACGGTCGATATCTGCAGCCGACGAGCGACGGCTCCGGCACCGACTCGTCGGCGGCGTTCCGCCAGGAACGGCTGGGCGCACAGTCCAGGCGTCGCTCGGCCTTCCGCGTCTCGTAGGGAGACGCGTCGCCCTCGACGGCGCATCGATCGGGGACCGCGCCGTACTGCTCCCGGAGGAGGTCGACCAGGGGCTCTCCGAGGGCGTTGTCCGGTGCGGCGCAGTTGAACGCCTCGTGCCCGCCGAGGTCGGCCCCGAGCGCGGCCGCCACGATGTCGACGACGTCTCGGACGTCGACGTACGACCAATAGTTCCCGGCCCCCGCCTCCGAGTCGTCCACGTAGCCCGGCGCCCGGCAGGCGTACTCGCCGGGATACTGGATCCACGCGGGCCGGATCGACGCGACGCCGACCCCGTCGCGACGGGCGACCGAGCGGCCAATCTCCTCGGCGACGACCTTCGAGAGCCCGTCGGCGTCCTCCGGTCGGAGCGGGTGGGATTCGTCTACGGGCAGGTACTCGGGGAGCCGGCGCTCCTCGGCGAAGAAGAACCCGTAGGCGCCGTCGCTCGAGGCCTGCACCACCCGGGCGCCGACACGACCCGCCGCGGACAGGGTGTCGTAGGCGGCCGCGGTGTTCGTCCGAAAGATCCGGGTGCTGGGGTGGCGGCCGGCCGCCGGGATTGCCGCCCAGTGGACGAGGGCGTCGGGATCGGCCGCCGTGATGCAGTCCATCGCCTCCCCGGCGTCGGTTAGGTCAGCGGCGCGGAACTCGATTCCGTCGCGTCCCCGGACGTCGAACCCCGGGTGATCGAGGTCGACGATCACGACCTGGTACGAGTCGGCGAGCCGATCGGCGATCCACCGGCCGGAGCGTCCCAGGCCGCCCGTGAGGACGATCGTGTCCATGGGCTCGGGTACGTCTGCCGCAGCAAGTATCCCGGGGATTACTCGATCCGGTAGCGCAGCAGCGCGGCGATGCCGCCGAGGCCCTCGAGCTGCCGGCCGGGGTCGAACTCGCTGGTGAAGACGGTGACCTCGCCGCCCTTCTGCTCGACCGTCTGGATGACGTCGTTGACGTCGATGGGCCACTCGCCCGAGCCGCCGCGCTGGGCCCGCAGCCGCTCGTCGAGCACGAGCAGCTCCTCGACGGCGCCGAACTCCGCGGCCCGCTCGACGGCCTCGGGGCCGTAGACCGCCTTCACGCCCGACTTCACGCGCCGCATCAGCTCGTCGATGGCCTGAGCCTCGGCGGCCAGCCGGGTCTCGGCGAGCACCTCGTCGACCGCGCCCCGCGAGAACACCTCGTGGACGCCGCGGTCGCCGACGCTCGCCGTGTCGACGACCGTGATCCGCTCGACGAGCTCGGGGTGGGCGTCCTCGATGTGGTCGAGCGCGTCCTGCTTCGTGAAGCCCGGGCCCGCCAGGATGACGGCGTCGGGGTCCATGTTCGAGAGCACGTCGCCGAGCGCCGTGAACAGCTCCGAGCGGTCCCGGGCGTACTCGCCCTTCCCCGTCGGCCCCGTCAGCGAGGTCCGCTCCTCGGCGCCGGCCTGGCTCACGCTGTGGACGTGCGCGGCGGCCTCCTCGACGGTCGCGATGACCACGTCCGGGCGGTCGGCGGACTCCTCGGCCTGTTCGAGCCGCTCGTTCTGGTCGGGCTTCCAGACCTTCTCGATCGAGAGCTCGTCGAACGGCTCGACGTTCAGCGTGTGGTGGTGGCCGACCTCGTCCTCGCGCGAGCAGGCGACGATCTCGCCGCTCACGCGGAGCCGGTTCGCGAACTCGTGGAACTCGGCCTCCTCGACCGCGAGCGTGACCGACATGGGCTCGCGCTGGCCGCCGGTGTCCCGCAGCTGCTCGTCGTCGCGCTGGACCCGCCGGGAGGTCTCGCCGCCGACCCGGTCGCCCGGCTCCAGGACGTACTGCAGGTGCCAGAGGTCGTCGAGGTGCTCGGGGACGAGCGTGACGCGCTCGGCGTCGGCCTCCAGCCGCTCGCGGCCCCGGATGCGCATGGGCGGCCTGCGCGGCCCGGGGACAAGTGTCCTGCTATCGGGCGGTGGTCGCCCGTGGCCCGGTCGGGGCTCAGCGCCAGGCCTGGGGCCCGGTCTCGGGGGCCTCCACAGTCGACGCGCCGACGGAGGGCCGTCGTATCGAACGCCGGGCCGACCGATCAGCGCTCGACCGTCTCAAGCACCTCGTCGACGACCCTGGCGGCGTCGGGCAGGTAGTCGTCCTCGAGCGCGTGCAGCGGGAACGGGGCGTCGAGCCCACCGATCCGTCGGATCGGCGCCTCGAGGTGGTACAGCGCCTCCTCCTGGATCGTCGCCGCGACCTCCGCGCCGACCCCGCCCGTCACCGGGGCCTCGTGGACGACGGCCGCCCGGCCGGTCTTCCGGACGGAGTCGGCGATCGCCTCGACCGGCAGGGGCGAGAGCGTCCGGAGGTCGACGACCTCGGCGTCGACGCCGTACGCCTCGTCCAGCAGGTCGGCGGCGTCCAGCGCGGGCCTGGTCATCGCGCCCCAGGCGAACACCGAGATATCGGCACCCTCCCGGCGCACCGCCGCCTCGCCGATCGGCACCGTGTACGGCTCCTCGGGGACCTCCTCCCGGTGGGACCGATAGAGCGCCTTCGGCTCTAAGACCACGACCGGGTCGGGGTCGCGGACAGCGCTCGCGAGCAGCCCCTTCGCGTCGTAGGGCGTGCTGGGGACGAGGACCTTCAGGCCCGGTTCGTGGACGAAGAACGCCTCCTTGGACTCGGAGTGGTGGTCCGGCGCCTCGATGCCCCCGCCATAGGGCGCCCGGACGACCAGCGGACACGTGTACTGCCCGAGGCTCCGGCTCCGGATGCGGGCGGCGTGGCTCACCAGCTGGTCGAACGCCGGGTAGGCGAAGCCGAGGAACTGGAGCTCGGCGACCGGCCGCATGCCCCCGAGGGCGAGCCCGATGGCCGAGCCGACGATGCCGGACTCGGCCAGCGGCGTGTCGATCACGCGGTCGCCGCCGAACGTCTCGTAGAGCCCGTCCGTGGCCCGGAAGACGCCGCCGTTCCGACCGACGTCCTCGCCGAGCACCACCACCGAGTCGTCCCGGCCCATCTCCGAGGCCAGGCCGTCGGCGACGGCCTCGACCATGGTCAGCCGGTCCGAGCGGTCCCCGGCGGCCGTGTGGGAGGCGGTGCTCATCGGCCCACCTCCCCGCGCGACCCCCGCCGGGCGGCGACCGCCGCGTACTGCTCCCGCAGCCGCGCTGGCGGCTCGGCGTAGACGTGGTCGACGAGCTGTTCCACGGGGGACTCGACGGACTCGGCCGCCTCGACGGCGGCGACCACGCGTCGCTCGACCCGGTCGCCGATCCCCGAAGCGAGGTCGTCGTCGAGGAGGCCCTCGTGCTCTAGATAGGCCTCGAGCCGGTCGAGCGGGTCCCGCTCGCGCCAGCGCTCGACCTCGTCGTCGTCCCGGTACCGCGAGGGGTCGTCGGCCGTCGTGTGAGCGCCGTAGCGGTACTGGACCGACTCGACGAGGGTCGGCCGCGGCTCGCCGTCGATCGGGGCCTTGGCCTTCGAGAGCGCCTCGCTCACGATCTGGTAGACGGCGAGCGGGTCCATGCCGTCGACGCGGACGCCGTCGATGCCGTAGCCAGCGGCCTTGCCGGCCAGGGTCTCGCTGGCGGTCTGGCGCGACAGCGGCGTCGAGATGGCGTAGCCGTTGTTGTTACAGAGGAAGACGGCCGGGAGGTCGAAGACGCCCGCGAAGGTCAGCCCCTCGTGGACGTCGCCCTCGCTGGTGGCGCCGTCACCGAGGTGACAGAGGACCGCCCGGTCGTCGAGCTCCCGCAGCCGGAACGACCAGGCCATGCCCGCGGCCTGGGGCACCTGGGTGCCGACCGGGATGTACTCCGGCATGACGTTGACGTCGTCGGGGACCGCGTAGCCAACCCGGTGGCCCATCAGCGGCGAGAGGATCGAGGAGAGCTCGACGCCGTGGACGTGCTTCGCCGCGTGCTCCCGGTACGTCGGGAAGAGCCAGTCGGCGTCGGCGAGGGCGTGGCTCGAGGCCACCTGGGAGCCGTCCTGGCCGGCCATCGGGGCGTAGGAGGCGATCCGGCCCTGGCGCTGGAGGTTGACGGCCCGCTCGTCGAAGCGCCGGGCGAGCCGGAGGTCCTCGTACATCGCCAGCAGGCGGTCCTCGGAGAGGTCCGGAACGGTCGCCCCGGGGAGGGGCCGGCCGTCGACGTCGAGGACCCGGACTGGCTCCGACGAGGGCGGTTCTGGTCGGTCGCTATACACGCGCGGTTGGTCGTCCATGCTCATGGTGGTGAAGGGAAGGTCGCCCCGGGGCTGGCCGGGGACGCACAGCGGACTGGTCGCTCGGCGGGAGCGTTACGGCTCGTCGACGAGGCGTGGCGCGCACCCGCTGGTGGGATGCGGCGGCGGCCGGGCCGAGGGCACCGGGCTCAGGCGCCGCTCGGTTTAAAACAGTCTGCCGGTGTAAAAAAGCGGAACCCCGCGCGCTGGGCGGCGACGGCTCGCCGGTCGGAGGCGGTCGTGGCGCGGGCGGTTCGGATATCGGCAGACGCCATATAATTAGGCATAGGAGGATGGGCCTTAACCATTGCGTGAGACGCCGTCACAAGATCGTATCCCCCCCCCCTGACCAGGGCCCCCGACGGCCTTCGGAGGGGCCGAACGGCGATGTCGCGGTAGAAATCGCGGTCGCCGCGGACCGCGACGGAGCCCGTTGCGAGGTACGCGCCGGCCTCGGGTGTATTCGAGACCTAGTCTCGGCAGACGGCCTCGGCGTCGCACCTCCAGCCGCTCGCGGCCCCGGATGCGCATGGTCTGGGCCACGCGGGCCGCCGGTAAAGTGCCTGCCGGTGCGGCTCAGTCGGCTGTCGCGCCGTCTGCGGTCCGCTCGAGGTCCAGCCCCCGGGCGAAGCCCTGGCCGAACAGGTGGTAGACGACGACCTGGAGGTAGAACAGGACGAAGATCCCGACCAGGATCACCGAGAGCATCGCGCCGACGGTGCCGAGCACGATCGACACCCCGATCGCGAGCACCACCGCGACGAGGTAGTCGACGTTGAGGGTGGCCTGACCGATCGTGCGGAGGTGGAACGCCGCGGCGAACTCGCCGGTCCGGGCGAAGTTCGCCAGCGCGGCCGGCAGGAGGTAGGCCGCCACGAGCAGCAGCACGACGACGGCGAGGAGGAACAGCACGGCGACGATGCCGCCAACGAGCGCGCCCGCGCCCGGCTCGGGCGTCGCCCCCATCGACGTGCTGACCCCCGCGACGAGCACGAACGAGCTGACGACCACGACCATGAGGAACGCCGGGATGCCGACGTAGACGAGCTCGATCACCCAGACGAGGACGCCGTCGACCAACATGTCGCCCCACTCGTCGAAGGCGGGCGGGTTGGATTCGCCCTCGACCGCAGCGCGGAGCGTCCGCACGAGATAGCCGTTGACCAGGATCGCGGGTATCACGAGGAAGCTCAGGATGGAGAGCACGCCCCCGATCAGCACGGTCTGCAGCCAGTCGTCGCCACGACGTGGGAACTCGAGAGCTTCGGAGAGCATGCTCTCCAGAGGGGTCCGGGTCACCTGAGGGTTACGACCGGCCCGTCAGTCCATGTCGAGGATACGGCTGCCGCCGGGCGGGAGGAACTTCCCGATCTCGTCGGGGCTCGCGATCTTCCGGACGAACGTCTCGTCGGCGAACGTCTCGCGGAACCGCCGGTAGGCGCGCTTGGCGACGTCGCCCTGGGCGTACCGCCCGGGCTCGACCTCGAGCATCGTCTCCGCGGGGCCCTCGACGGCCTCCGGCGGTCCGCCGACCACCCGCGTCACCGGCTCGCACTGGATCCCGACGGCCGCGCCGACGGCGACGTCGCGGTAGTAGTCGCGGTCGCCGCGGATGGCGAACGAGCCCTTCGCGAGGTACTCGCCGGGCTCGGGCGTCTTCGACACCTGGTCGTGGTCGACGGCGTAGGCGTCGCCGGAGAACTTCCCCTCCTTCCAGACCGAGGAGTTCGAGACGCAGAAGCGGGCGGCCTGGCGCTCGGTCGACTCGGGGATGTCGACGTCGCGGCCCGACTCCGAGGGCCCGGTCGCCTTGACCACCGTCACGGGCGCGCCGTGGGCCTGGGTGTGGACGAACCGGTCGCCCGGCTCGAGGTACTTCTTCACGAGCTCCTCGTTCTGGTCGGCGCTCCGGCCGCCGAGGACGAGGAAGCCGTCGGTGGTGTGGAACCACCGGAACCGGTCGTACCAGTGGTCCTGCCGGCGGATCGGCACCGACCGCTTCGCCAGCCAGTCGGTCGGCCCGTCGTCGTCCGTCGATCCCTCGGCCGCGCCGTCGTCGGCCGACCAGGCGTCCCGCTCGGCCTCGATCGCCGCGAGCGCCTCGCGGCTCTCCTCGAGGGCCTCCTCGGCGCCCTCGCGCTTCTCCTCGATCGCCTTCGCCTCGCGGTAGCGCCGGTCAGCGTTCTTCTCGACGCCCATCTCGGGGTCGACCGGGACGCGGCACCCCTCGAGCGCCAGCGTGACGGTCCCCTCGGCCGGCGAGACGTCGACGACGGCCTCCGCGGCCGCGATGCCGCGCTCGGCGCCGTCGGCGAGCCGCGATTCGATCTCCTCCCAGGGCACGTCGTCGGCCCGCGCGGCCCGCACCGTCGAGATGACCTCGTCGACCAGGTCGTACCGGGCGTACAGCGCCTCTGCGCGCTCGCGCTCGGCCGACGCCTCGGCCTCGAACCCCTCGATGGCCTCCTCCTGCTGGGCGATGATGCGCTCGTACTTGCCGACGCGCTCGTCGAACGCCGGCCGGTCGGGCTCGTCCTCGCCCGCCGAGGCCAGCTCGTGGAAGTAGGCGTCGAGCGCGGCCTGGAACTCGTCGAACGCCGCCGACTCCAGCCCGTCGCGCTCCTCGAGCGGGAACGGCGCGACGTCGACGACCTCGCCGTCGACCCGGTAGAGCCGGGGGTCGAACTCGCCCGCCGTCAGCGCCGAGGCGACCGCCTCGAGCTCGGCGTAGAGGGCGTCGAAGGTCGCCTCGTCCGCGTCGGCGATGGCGAGCGTCTTCTCGACGCCCGCGCGGGTGCAGAGCTCCTCGGCCCACCGGCCGCCGAGGTTGAGCTGGGTCGCGAGCGTCCGGACGACGTCGGCGTCGGAGTCGGCCATCCGCGCCGCGAACGCCTCGGCCGAGACCGTCAGCGGGTTCACCCGCGACGCCGGGTGCTCGTACTGCGCGCCCGAGACGACCGTTCGGCTCTTCAGCCGGACGGTCCGCAGGCTGTCGACGACCGTCCCCGTCGCGTCGACCAGCGCGACGTTGCCGTCGCCGAAGAGCTCGACGACGAGGGTGTGGGTCGCCTCCTCGCCGGCGAACGTCAGCTCGATGATGCGGTCGAACTCGTACTGCTCGACGCCGACGAGCTCGGCGTTCTCGAGCCGGCTCCGGAGCATCATCGCGAACTCCGGCGGCCGCCCGGGCGCGTCGGGCACCCGCTCGGGCGCCGACCGGTGGACGCGCTTGACGTCGCCGATCTCGGCCAGCAGCTCCACCCGGCCGAAGTCGAAGTCGCGGAGCCGCAGCCGCACGAGGTCCTCCCCGTAGAGGTAGGCCTTGTCGAGGCGGGCGCCCGCGTGGCCCGACAGCTCCCGGGCGACGGCGGCGAGGTCGATGCTCGAGAGCTCCCGCTTGGCCTCCATGGCCGCGGCTGGGCCCGGCCGCGAAAAGGCCTGTCGTTGTGCCCGCGGGCGGCCTTCGGCGCCTTTTTGCCCCGGCGCTGACGAGCGCCGCCAATGGCGCCGGCCGGCAGGGTGGGAGATCGATGACCGCGGCGGCGGAGCTCTTCGTCGACCTCGTCGGCACCGACCCGCTCGTGCAGGGGTTCGTCGGGGGGCTCTTCATCGCGACCCTGAACCTGCTGGGGGCGGTGCTCGTCCTCGTCTACCGGAACCCCTCCCAGCGCGTCCTCGACGGCGCGCTGGGCTTCGCCGCCGGCGTGATGCTGACGGCGTCGTTCACGAGCCTGATCCTGCCCGGGATCGAGCACCCCGCCGGCGGGCTCGTCCCGGTCCTGGGCGGCCTCGCGCTCGGGGCGGTCGTCCTCGACCAGGCGGACCGCTGGGTACCCCACGTGCACGTGCTCGTGACGGGCCGGGCCCGGTCGGACCGCGACACGATGGCGGGCCTGCAGGCCTCGGTCGTGCTGTTCATCGTGGCCATCACGCTGCACAACATGCCCGAGGGCCTCGCCGTCGGCGTGGGCTTCGGCTCGGGCGACGTCGCGAACGCGGTCTCGCTGATGCTCGCCATCGGCCTGCAGAACGTCCCGGAGGGACTCGCGGTCTCGGTGGCCGCCGTCAACGCCGGGTTCGACCGACGGTTCTACGCCGCGCTCGCGGGCGTCCGGGCGGGGCTCGTCGAGATCCCGCTCGCGGTGATCGGGGCGGTGGCCGTCTCGTTCGTCGACCCGCTGCTCCCGTGGGCGATGGGGTTCGCCGCCGGCGGCATGCTGTTCGTCATCTCCGACGAGATCATCCCCGAGACACACCTCGGCGGCCACGAGCGCGCCGCCACGGCGGGGACGATGATCGGGGTCATCGTGATGCTCGCGCTCGACGTCGCCCTCGCCTGAAGCCGCGCTATCAGCCGACGGTGAACGAGCCCGTCATCCCCGAGCTGCGGTGGGGCGCGCAGTAGTACTCGTAGCTGCCGGCGACCTCGAAGGTGACCGTGTAGGTGTGGCCGGCGTCGAACGTCGCGAACTCCCCGCCGGGCGTGCCCGCCCAGTCCGAGCCGTCGGGCGTCGCGCTCGGCTTGACGTTGTGGCCCCCGGACTGCCAGACCCAGCGGACGGTGCCGCCGGCGGGGAGCTCGAACGACGACGGCTCGAAGCTGAGGCTCCCGGGGCCGACCTCGACCTCCTGGTCGACCGACGGCCGCGGGGTGGCCGTCGGCGTCCGGGTGGGCGTCTCGGTGGGCGCGTCCGTCTCGGCCGTCGGGGTCCCGCCGTCCATCGGCGTCGACGTCGCGGTGTGGACATCCGTCGGCGACATCGTCGCCTCCCCGTCCGTCGGGGTGCTCCGTTGGGTGTCCGGCGCGCTGGTCGCGGTCGACGTCGGCTCGTCGCCGCCGTCGCCGGTGCAGCCCGCCAGCCCCAGCGCCGCCGCGGCCGCGCCGGCTCGGAGGAAGCGTCGTCGTCGCATAGGCCAGTGGTGCCGCAGCGACGGCTTGAAGCTTGCCCGAACTCGGACCCAAATTCGGCCCGGCTCAGACCCGTTTGACGACGTACGGGCCGTCCTGGCGGTAGCCCAGCTGCTCCCGGTAGTACTCCCGGGCGCCGATGCCGCTGATCACCGCCACCCGGCCGTAGCCCGCCTCGGCGGCGAGCCGCTCGGCCTCGGCCAACAACTGACGGCCGTGGCCGCGGTGCTGGTGCTGGCCGTCGGCGCCCTCCCGGCCGACCCCCACCTCGCTCCCGTAGACGTGGAGCTCGCGAACCAGCGCGGCGCCCTCGAGCTCCCGGCGGACGGGCTCGCCCGGGAACCGGAGCCGGCAGAAGCCGACGAGGAGGTCCTGGTCGGGGTCGTGCAGCTCGATGAACTGCTCCGTCCCGCCCGCGGCCTCGTACTCGAGCACGTCGAGCTCGACCCGCCCGGGCTCGGCGTCGTTGTGGCCGACGTCCCGACACCGGATGCAGTCACAGCGCTCGCCGCGCTCGGCGAGGCGCTCGCGGGCGAGCTGGCGGAGGTTCGACTTCCAGACGCCGGCGTCGATGAAGTCCGCGGGGATGTCGCGCTGGACGCGCTGGAGCCGGACGTACCGGGGGAGGTCGGCCTTGATGTCGGCGACCAGCTCGGCCGCCGCCTCGTTGGTCAGCGGCTCGTACTCGTCGCGGCGCCACATGTCGTAGGTGGCCGTACCGCGGACGACGAGCGTCGGGTAGATCTTGAGGTAGTCCGGCCGCCACGCGGGGTCGTCGAACAGCCGGCGGAAGTCCTCGCGGTTCATCTCGGGGCTCATCCCCGGCTGGCCCGGCATCATGTGGAAGCCGACCTTGAACGCCGCGTCGCGGAGCCGGCGGTTCGCGTCGAGCGAGGCGTCGACGCCGTGGCCCCGATGCATCGCCCGGTTGACCTCGTCGTAGGTCGTCTGGACGCCGACCTCGACCTTCGTGCCGCCGAGGCGGAGCATCCGGTCGACCTGCTCGGGATCACACCAGTCGGGCTTGGTCTCGAACGTCGTCCCGATACAGCGCACGTCGGCGGTCTCGTTGGCGGCCACGACGTCCTCGAGGTAGCGGAACTCGTACTCGTCGGTCGCCGGGGCGAACGACTCGCCCTCGGCGGGGCGGGGCTCGGCGTTCACGTCGTACTCGTTCATCGCCTCGAGCGCCCGCTTGACGAACCACTCCTGGTAGTCCGCCGACCGTGCGGTCATCGTCCCGCCCATGAGGATGAGCTCGACCTTGTCCACCGGGTGGCCGATCTGGCGCAGCTGGTGGAGCCGGAGCGTCACCTGGCCGTACGGGTCGTAGTCGTTCTGGGCGCCCCGCGCCGCCGCCGGCTCGTGGCCGGTGTAGGCCTGCGCGCTCGAGAACTCCGAGCCCGGCCCGCCCGGGCAGTAGAGGCACTTGCCGTGCGGGCAGGGCGCGGGCGAGGTCATGATCGCGACCGGCGAGACGCCCGACGCCGTCCGGACGGGCTTGCGGGCCACCAGCGAGCGGAGCTCGTCGCGGCGGTCCGCGGGCGCGAACTCGAGCAGCTCGGTGTTCCTCGGCACCTTCGGCGCCGACACCCGGCCGCAGACCTCGACCTTCGCGGCCTCGAGGTCGTCGGGGTCGAGCTCGCCGTCGAGCAGCCGCTCGGCCAGCTCGCGACAGGCGGCCTCGTAGGCGTCCGATTCGGCGGGGGTGTCGGCGCTCATCGGCTGGTTGGCAGACGGAGGGCCCCCGCGGACAAGAGCGTGTCCCCGGTCAGAGCCGCTCGGCGACCGCCGAGATGGCGGCCTCGAGGACGGCGTCGCGCTCGCCGGAGAGGAAGATCAGCGTGCCGTCGCGGCCGCCGCGGACCTCGGCGCCGGCGGCGGGCGCGGCCGCTTGGACCGCCTCGGCGACCGCGCGGAGGTCGACCGGCTCGCGGCTCCAGACGACGAGCTCGTCGGCGTCGGCGCCGATCACGGCGTCGAGGTCGCCGGCCTCCTCGGCGAGCGCCCAGAGCAGCACGTCGGCGGGCGGGAAGTCGTACTGGTGGGTGTAGGCGTCGACGTCGAGCACGCCGAGGGACGCGCCGTTGACGCTCCAGTCATCGAGGTGGGGCTCGGCCGTCCGGACCGCCTCGTCGAGGCGGGCGCGGAACTGCTCGCTGGCCGGCTCGGCCAGCGACGCGTCGCCGAACAGCAGGTCGGCGATGAGCTGGCGCTTGTCCTCGTAGACCTGGTAGAACGACTCGAGCCCGACGGCCTCGCGCAGGGCGGCGACCGTCGACTCGTCGTAGCCCGCCTCGGCGGCGAGCTCGGTGTATGCCGCCGGGGCCTCCCCCCAGTAGCTGACGGCCGGCAGATGGCGTACGTCCTCGCGGACGTCCGGGTTGACGGCCGTGGCGAGGGTCGCACAGAGCGCCGCGGAGGTCGCGGTCTCGGCGTCGGCCGCGCCCGCGAGGTGCGGGCTCACGAAGCCGTCGGCGGCGTCGGCGGCCGCCTCGTCGGGGAACCCGCCGTCGACGACGATCCGCTCGGCGCCGTAGACGCCCAGCAGGTCGAGCGCGTCGACGGACTCGGCGGTCGAGCCGGCGCCGACGAAGACGAACAGCGGGGTCTTCTCGCCGTGGCGCTCCTCGGCGTCGAGCAGTCGGGTGACGTCGCGGATCGCGTCCGAGAGGCCGTAGACCCGGTCCTCGACCGGCCGCCGGTCGACGTAGTGGTAGACGGCGTCGTTGGCGTCGTGCTCGGACCGCACCATCGGGAGGATGGCGTGCTCGAGCGCGGCCGCGGCCACGTAGCCGTCGGCCCGGCTGCGGTGGCGGATGACCACGGGCCGGGCCTCGAACACCGCGCGGCGGATCGCCGTCGCGGCGTCGAGCAGGTCCGCGCTGACGGACTTGACCGCCCCGTGGTCGGCCAGCGGCTGGAGCCCCTCGGGCGCCGCGCGCTCGGCGAGGGCGGCGTCGAGTCGGTCGGCGATGGCGTCGCGCTCGTCGCCCTCGAGCGCCTCGAGCGCCTCGCTCTCGACCTGGACGTCGCCGCGGTGGTCCTCGACGAGGCCGTCGACGCGGACCAGGTCGCCCGCCTCGACGTCGGGGTAGGCCCTGACGCCGGCGGACTTGAAGGCCGCGCAGTCGACGACGCCGGTCTCGTCGCGGACCTCGAAGATGGTCGGGCCGCTCGTCTGGCGGACGTCGACGACCTCGCCCTCGATGCGGACCGGCGAGCCGATCTCGTCGACCAGCCCGGCGACCTCGCTCCGGGTCAGCGGCGATTCCATGACCGCCCCGCCGCCCAAGGGTTCGGGCTCCGATGACGCCTCGGAGGCCGGGGCCGGGTCCGGCTCTGGCTCGTCGGCTCCCGCATCGCCCGTCTCATCGGCGGTCGACAGCTCGTCGTCCGCCCCATCGTCGGTCTCGTCGGCCGTCACCAGCTCGGCGCCACCGTCCGATCCGGTCTCCTCGACGGGCTCGGGCGCCTCGTCCCCGGGGCTCGCGGTGAACGGCGTCGATGACTTCACGCCGGCGTCCGCGCCCTCGGGCGGGTTCGACGACGCCGACGGCTCGCTCGTCGCGTCAGCCGCCGACGCCGCGCTGTCGTTTCCCGCTTCGTCCTCCGCGGGCTCGTCGACCTCGGGGCGATCGTCGCCCTGGGGCGTCTGGATCAGGCGGTCGCGGAACTCCTCGGGCGCCTGGCGGATCGACCAGCTGAGGTCGACGTTGCCGTTGTCCCGGACGTTCGTCACCTGGACGTACACCTCGTCGCCGGGCTCCCAGTCGAGGCTCTCGAGCCGTCTCGGGAGCTCGCTTCGGTGCAGCAGGCCCGTGACGTGGTCGCCGATGTCGACGAAGACGCCGAACTCGGCGTAGCCGTCGACGGAGCCCTGGTAGAACCGGCTCGGGGTGAGCTGGTTCGGTCGGCTGCCGGTGAACTCGAAACAGACGTCCTCCTCGTGGCTGGTACAGACGTGGCCGTCGACGTCCGTCCCGCAGATAACGCACGTACCCATTTTCCTGATGAAAGCGGACCCGCCCCTAAACGGTTGTCGAAACGCCGGCGGGCCTCACTCGAAGACGGCGCTCTCCTCGGCCAGCCGGTCGATGTCACCGGCGAGGGCGCGGGCATCGTCGGGGTCGACGGCCACGTGGACCGCCGAACCGGCGTCGTCCTCGAAGACGAGCTTGACCCGCTCGTCGCCGAACTCGCGGGCCTCGACGCGCTCGACGTCGTAGAGCTTGACCTCGGCGGTCTTGTTCGACGGCCCGACGTGCTTGACGACGCCCTCCTTCAGCTCGAGCATGAACTCCGAGAGCGAGACGGTGATCATGCGGGCGGCTCCGCCGGCGACGGCTAAAAGAGGCCCGTTGCGGCCGCCAGCTGGGCCCAGAGCTCGCCGGCGGCGGCGACCCCCCGGAAGCCGTAGCCGAAGACGGCCGCGGCGGGGATCGCGCCGGCGACCGCGGCCCGCGCGTACCCCGTCCCGTGGACGGTCGCGAGCCCGATCACCAGCAGCGCGGTGCCGTAGGCCGCACAGGCCACCCGGATCGTGGGCTCGGGGACGCCCGCGAGGGCGCACGGCGCCGCGGCGTAGGCCAGCACCTGGACGGTCTGGGAGACGCCCGCCCGCTCGGCCACCAGGGGCCGGAGCAGCAGGATCTGGGCGGCGCCGACGAGGTGGAGCCCGAGCGGGGCGACCAGGAGCGTCGCCAGCCCGACCACCAGCGCGAAGGAGAGCCACCGGCCGCCGACGAGCGCCGGGACCGCCTCGGGCACCAGCAGCAGCCGGGTGACCTCCTCGAACGCGACGACCGCCATCAGGAACGTCAGTCCGGGGCCCTGGTCGCCGGCGGAGACGCCGTGGGCGAAGAACCGGCGGGGCCGGGTCAGCACCTCGACCCAGGCCCGGAGGACGCCGCGGGGCCCCCGATCGCGGCCGCCGCCGGGCGACTCGACCCAGCTCGTCACCGCGGCGGCCTCCCCCGGCGGGCCGGCTGGGACACGTCGCGGGCCATGGCGGCGCTCAGAAGAACTCCCTGAGGTAGCACTCGCGGGGCGGGAAGGCGGCCGCGAGCGCCTCGACGGCCGCGTCGTCGCCCTCGAGGCCGCCCGCGAGCGCCGCCCGCTCGGCGGTCACGCTCCCGACGGCGAGCCTCGAGAGCGTCCCGACCGGGAGGCTCGCCTCCGGGCCGTCGCCCGCGCCGCGCTCGACGTGGTACGCCCCGCCGGCCGCCTCGACGGTGAACGACCCGTCGTTCCAGTCACAGAGCCTGTCCTCGACCGCGAGCGTCACCGTCGCCTCGATGCCGTCGGGGGCGGACAGCGCCTCGAGCGACGCCGCCACGTCGACGAGCCGGCCCATCGGGCCCGGCCTGACCGTCAGCTCGACCGACCGGGGGTCCTCGACGAGGTCGAACAGCTGGTCGTCGACCGGGGCGTGGATCCGGAGCGCGTCGACCTGGCCCTCGTGGCGGTGGAGAAACCGCAGCAGGTTGACCGCCGCGCCGTCGTCCGGCGCGCCGAAGTCATTGACCTGGAGCACCTCGTCGTCGCCCTCGTCCTCGACGCTGTACCGCACGTAGCCGCGGAGTTCGCCGTCGCGCTCCCAGCCGTAGACGAACGGATCGGTCCGCCAGCCCTCGAAGAACCGGTGCTCGTACCACTCGTCGGTCCGGCGCATCGCGAGGTCCGCCCGCTCGGCGTACCGGGCGTCGACGGCCTGGAGGGCCTCGGTGTCCCCGACGTCCAGCCGACGGAACGTGCCGCCGGCGAGCCCGTGGTCGTCGACCGGGGCCAGGTCGCCGGGTTCGAGCTCGTACCGGCCGACGTCACTGATCCGACCCCAGCCCAGCCGGGCGTAGAACGGGTGCTTGAACGGCCAGAGCACCGAGAGCGGGATCTCCCTCTCTCGGGACTCGGCAAGCATCTCCCGCAGCAGCCGGCGGACGAGCCCCCGCCGGCGGTGCTCGGGGAGGGTGGCGACGGCGCTCACCCCGTTCACCCGCCGGTCGTCGCCCCGGACGGTCAGCTCCAGCGGGAGCCGGACGGCCGTCGAGACGGGGACGTCGCCGTCGTAGAGGGCCCGCCGCTCGCCGAGCCACGGCGGGTCGTCGTCGTGATCGACCTCCGGGCCCGAATCGGCCCGGAACGCGTAGTCCAGCACCCGCCGGAAGGCGGCCTCGTCTTCGTCGGGGACCGGGCGATACTCGACCATGCTGCCGGCTGGGCCGGCGTCGGGCAAAAAGCTGGTCAGTCGTCCGCGCCGACGTTCTGGCCGCTCTCGAACGTGGTGGGGTCGGGCTCGATGTTCGCAAAGCGGACCGCGCGTCGGCCCAGCGCGGCGACGCGCTCCTCGAGGTCGGCGTCGCGCCACTCGCCGTCCTCGATGGCGTCGCCGGCGCTCGGTACCGCCGCCTGGTAGGGCAGGACCCAGGCGTTCAGCGACCGGCAGACCGACCGGAGGTGCTCGAGCGCGGTGACGGGGAAGCTGCCGCCGGCGACCGCGAGCAGGCCGACGGTCGTGTCCTCGAACTCGTCGAAACCGCAGTAGTCGAGCGCGTTCTTCAGCGCCGACGAGAACGAGCCGTGGTACATCGGCGTCCCGAGCAGGACGGCGTCGGCGCCCCGGATCGCCGCCGTCAGCTCGTCGGCGTCGCCCGCGTCTCGCTCGTCCGCGTCGAACACCGGCAGGTCGAACTCGCGGAGGTCGAGCAGCTCGGCCGTCGCGCCGACCCCTCGGGCCGCCTCGAGGGCGCGCTCGAGCGCCACGCGCGTGTAGCTCGCCTCGCGGAGGCTGCCGCAGACCGCGACGACGTGCGGGGGGTCGCTCATCGTCATCCGGGAGGCGTCGGGGGGTAGAAAGGGCCACGGTTCGGGCCGCCGCCCGGCCTACCGGGCGAGGCGGGCGACCGGCTCGTCGTCGGCCTCCTCGACCTCGACGAGCCCGTCGTCGGCGAGGTCGGCCAGCAGGCTGGCGCAGCCACGCCCGACCGTGCTCGCCGTCGGGCGCGTAGTCGACCCGGACCCGCGGGCCGAGCGTCGAGAGCGGGAGCTCGGCCTCGGCCTCGAGCGCCCGGATCACGCGGCCGCGGAACTGCCGCCGGCTGCCGTCGAACGCCGCCTGCTCGGGCACGTCCGGCGCGGTGAAGTCGCCCGTCGCGTACGCCACACAGCGGTCCCGCCAGGGACAGGGGCCCTCGTCGCACTTCGGCGCCGTCGAGCAGAGCCGCCCGCCGAGCTCCATCACCGCCTCGTTCCAGTCCCGGGAGCGGTCGGCCGGGAGCGCGGCCCTTGCGGCGGCCTCGAACGCGCCGTCCTCGTCCGGCACGCCGAACGCCCGGTGGAGCACCCGCTTGACGTTCGTATCGACCACGGCGGCGTCGGCGCCGAACGCGAACGACGCCACCGCCGTCGCCGTGTACGGCCCCACGCCCGGGAGCGCCTGGAGCCCCTCGACGGTCTCCGGGAACGCGCCGTCGAACTCGTCGACCACCAGCCGGGCGGCCTCGTGGAGGTACCGTGCCCGGTTGTTGTAGCCCAGCCGCTGGGCCGACCAGAACCCCACGACGTCGGCCCGGTCGGCTCCCGCGAGCGCCTCGACGTCGGGCCAGCGCTCGAGGAACGCCTCCCAGGGCTCGACCACGCGGCCGAGCTGGGTCTGCTGGCTCATCACCTCGCAGACCAGGATCGGGTAGGGCGCGTCGGTCTCGCGCCACGGGAACGGCCGCTGCTCGGCCTCGAACCAGTCGAGCAGCTCCCGGCGGGCCGCGTCGAGGTCGGCGGGCAGGTGGCTGTCGGGCCCGTCGCTCATCCGGCCGGGGCTATCCGGAGGGGCGGGTTAGGCGTGGCGGTCCGAAGCAGAAGGGGTATGCCCCGGAGGGCGGTCTAGGGCGCCATGAGCCTGGATGCCCTCGAGGAGGACGTCGACGCGACCTACGGCGAGCTGGGCGACTCGCTGCGGGTGCCCCTGGACCGGGAGACCAAACACGAGCTGGCGCTGCTGACGGCCGTGCTCGCGGCCGACTCCCGGGAGCTCGTCCAGCGCGCCGTCCACCTGCTGTTCCAGTCGACGGTCGACGCCGGCAAGCTCGACTTCCACCTCCGCAGCGAGTACGACCTCACCTACGACGAGTACCTCGCCGGCATGACCTACGACGAGATGACGGGCGCCGACCAGCTCCCCCAGACCGACGACGACCGCCGCTACCAGTTCTAGACGGCCCGTTCAGGTCGCCTCGTCGCTGTGGGGCTGGGCCGGCTCGGCCCGCGCGACCCGGTCGTCGGCCAGCGCCTCCGCCAACAGCTCGACGCCCAGCGCCAGCTCGCGCTCGGTGACGTCGAGCGGCGGCAGCAGCCGGAGGGTCTCGGTGCCACAGGGCAGCAGGAGGAGGCCGCGGTCGAACGCCGCCTCGAGCACGCAGTCCCGGCGGGCCTTGCGGTCGAACTCGACCGCCACGAGCAGGCCGAGCCCGCGGACGTCCTCGATGTACGGCGAATCGAGGGCCCTGGAGCCGGTCGACGAGCTCGGCGCCCCGGCGCTCGGCGTTCGCCAGCAGCCCCCGCTCGCGGATCACGTCGATGGTGGCGACGCCGACGAACGACGAGAGCAGGTCGCCGGCGCCCCAGGTCGAGGAGAGCCGGCCGGTCTCGTCGGGGAAGGTGTCGCTCGAGGCGATCGTGGCGCCGACGCGGAGGCCCTTCGCGGCCGTGATCACGTCGGGCTCGAGGGCGAAGTGGTCCGACGCCCACCACTCGCCCGACCGGCCGAGCCCGGTCTGGATCTCGTCGACGATCAGCGGGATGTCGTGGGTCGCGCAGACGTCGGCGACCTCGTTCGCGAACGCCGGGCTGGGGATCCGGTAGCCGCCCTCGCCCTGCATGGGCTCGAGGATCACGTAGGCGACGTCCTCGGGCGCCATGCTGCCGCCGGGCTCGGCCAGCCGGCGGCGCAGCGTCGACGCGCCGTCGGCCGGGAAGAAGCCACAGGAACAGGACGCCGGCGTGCAGGCCCGGTCGTCGCAGTAGGGCAGCTCAACGATGCCGGCGAGCTCCGGGTAGCCCCGCCGGTGGACGGCCTTCGAGCGGTTCAGCGAGAGCGCGCCGAGCGTCCGCCCGTGGAACGCCCCGCTGAACGTGACCCCGTACTTCGCACCCGGCCGGGCGTCGTGGCAGATCTTGATCGCGTTCTCGACCGCCTCGGCGCCGGAGTTCGAGAGGAAGACCGTATCGAGGCCGTAGCCGTCGGTCAGCTCGACGAGCCGCTCCATGAGCTCGGTCGGCCCCGGGAGCGATGCCCCCGCGGCGCCGCCGATGGCGGCGTAGAAGTCCTGCCCGGCGATCTTCAGCGGGTCCGCCAGCTCGAACGCGTCGAGGCGCTCCATGAGGTGGGGGTTGTTGTACCCGAGCGGGGCGGCGGCGACGTGACAGGTGAAGTCCAGCAGGACGTTCCCGTCGGCGTCCGTGCAGAACGGGCCGTCGGCCGGCGCCGCGGGGTCCCAGACGAAGTCGTAGACGTACGTGCTCGGGGCGGCGACGGCGTGGTGGCGCTCGACCTGCTCTCGGGCTCGTGGTCCAGGCAGCTCGTCCACCCGCGGCTCGGCCACGTCGCGGTCCATGGCCCGTCCTACGCGGCCCCGGGGCGTAAACCCACTCACGGTTGGGCGGGCGAACGGCCCGGCCGCGGGCTGCGCCTACGGACGTTCGATAGGGAGGGAGGCCTTCGGGGATTCCGGCCGTCAGGCGACCACGAGGAAGCCGAGCGCGCTCGCCGCGACGAGCGCCGCGCTCCACCCCGCGACCTTGCCGACGAACGACCGGTCGGAGACGCCCAGCGTCAGCGCCGCCTTCACGGCGATGCTCGCGACCGTCGCGAGCAGGATCGCGGTGGTGGCGACCACGCCCGAGATCGTCCCCGCGCGGTAGAGCACGACGGCGGAGGTCGTCGCGCCGGCGCTCGAGACGAGCCCCGAGAGCGTGGCGGCGAGGTAGAGCCCGCTCGAACCGAACTCGGCCTGGGCGATCGCGCCGATGAGCACGATGAACAGGAAGACGCCGCCGAAGCCCAGCACGTACCGCATCGAGAACGGGCTCTCGAGCTCGAGGTCGAACGACGCCGACCAGTCGGCCGTCGCGGCCGCGATGGCGATCGCGCCGACGATGACCGCGCCCAGCGGGACGACCGTCTGGACCAGCGGGTCGTCCGGCAGCGTGAACGCGACCGCGATGACGAGGTTCCGCACCGCCATCGCGGCGTCGGCCAGGAGGATGGCCGCCACGCCGTAGGTCGCGAGGTCCGGCTGGCGGCGGACCCGCTCGAGCACCGTCCCGACGACCGCCGTCGAGGAGGCCAGCCCGCCGAAGAAGCCGGTGATGGCGAGCCCGCGCCCGCCGTAGGCCGAGACCAGCGCGTAGTTCACGAGGCCGATGCCCGCCACGGTGACGACCATCAGCCAGACCACCCGTGGCTCGAGGTCGAGCGTGAGCGAGCCGACGACGACGGTCTCCTCGGCGGGCAGCAGCGGGAAGACGACGAACGCCAGGATCGCGAACTCCGAGGCCGACCGGAGCTCCTCGCGGCTGAGCCCCCACGCGAACGTGTGCAGCTCCCGCTTGAGCACGAGCAGCAGCGACGAGATGACGGCGACGGCGACGCCCTCGAGGATCAGCCCCTGGGCGATCATCGCGCCCACGCCGTAGGCGACGAGCATCGAGACCGACGTCGTCAGCGAGAGCCCGCCGGTGCCCTCCCGCAGGCCCTGGACGGCCAGCAGCACGCCCTGGGTGATGACGAGCACGCCCCCGAGGACCAGCAGGATCTCGACGCCCAGCAGGGTGAACACGGCGCCGAGGAGGCTCACCAGCGAGAACGTGCGGATGCCGGCGGACTTCTCCGACCACTCGCGCTCGAGCCCGAGGAACAGCCCGAGCGCCGCCGCCAGCACCAGCTGGACGACCGGGCTGTCCAGCGGCGCCGTGGCCAGGGTCTCGAAGATGCCGGGCACCCCGCCGCCTTCGGGCAGGGGCCTCTTAAGGGCTGGCCCCGGACCGCGGAACCTTTTTCCCCGCGCCCGGACCCCGTTGAGGCATGGCGATGCACGTGCCGGAGGACCGCTCACGGGTCGCCTGGTGGCTCCTCGGCCTGGCGCTCGCGGGGGTCGTCGGCTTCGTCGTCGTCACCTTCATCGGCACGTTCGTCTTCGGGCTGTTCCTCTACTACGCGACCCGCCCCATCTACAGCCGGCTCAAGCGGCGGATCCGCCCGCCGAGCCTCGCCGCCGGGCTCTCGCTGTTCGCCCTCGCGCTGCCGGCGCTGCTCCTGCTCGCGTACGCCCTCGGCATCGCGCTCCAGGAGCTCTCGCGGATCGCCAACGTCTACGATCTGGCCGCCCTCGAGGCGGTGTTCGGCCCCTACCTCGACGTCTCGACGCTCCCGGTCACGCCGTCCGAGCTGGCGACCGGCGACGGCCTCGATGCCGTCGCGTCGGCGGTCCAGTCGGCTAGCACCTACGTCGGCTTCCTGGGCATCGGCGCGCTCCACCTCTTCGTGATGATCGCCATCGCGTTCTACCTCCTGCGGGACGACCACAAGCTGGCGCGGTGGGGCGGCCGCCGGTTCGGCGGCGACTCGGGCGTCCTCGAGAGCTACGCCCGCGCCGTCGACCGGAGCTTCCACCAGGTGTTCTTCGGGAACATCCTCAACGCGGCGATGACGGGCACCATCGGCGCCGTCGTCTACAGCCTGCTCGACCTGGTGCCCCCGGGGTCGCTCCCCGGCGGCATCCCCTACCCGACGCTGCTGGGGCTGCTCGCCGGCGCCGCCAGCCTCATCCCCATCGTCGGGATGAAGCTGATCTACTTCCCCGCGGGCGTCTACCTGCTCGCGGTCACGCTGCTGAACGGCGACCCGACCGCCCTCTGGTACCCGGCGGCGTTCTTCGGGCTCTCGTTCGTCGTGGTCGACACCATCCCCGACCTCGTGCTGCGGCCCTACGTCTCGGGCCGGAGCCTCCACGTCGGGATGCTGATGCTGGCCTACATCTTCGGGCCGCTGCTGTTCGGCTGGTACGGCATCTTCCTGGGCCCGATGCTGCTCGTGCTGGTCGTGCAGTTCGTCCGGCTCGTGCTCCCCGAGCTCGTCGCCGGCGTGCCGATCCGGCCCGTCGCCGTCGACCCGTCGAACCTCATCGGCGCCCAGACCGAGCCCGAAGGGGCGGAGGCGCCCGAGACGGCGACCGACGCGGCCGAGCCGGCGGACGGCTGACCGGGTCGGCGCCGGCGGCCTCGGACACGGCCGGTTATGTGGCCGGGCGCCTCAAGGCGTGGTGTGCAACGCCGCCGCTACCTCGCCCTCGCGGGCGGCGCCCTGGCCACCCTGGCCGGCTGCTCCTCGGCCCCCGGGACCGACGAGTCACCGGGGACCGCGGTCCAGGTCACCACCTCGACCGCTGACGGCATCGAGTTCCACGTCGCCCAGGTGTCCATCCCGGCCGACGCGTCGGGGCCGAACGCCTACTACCGCCTCGAGAACACCGCCGACTCGGACGCGACCATCCGGATCGAGACCGTCTTGGGGATCCCCGAAGGCGGGACCTACCACGCCTTCGCGGTCGTGACGGTCCCGGCTGGCGACGAGGTGACGGTCAGCTACCGGATCGTCCCGTTCGATGCGCTCACCGATGAGGAGGCGGCGAAGGTCCGTCGGGGCGACGTCGAACTCACCGTGCTGGTCAACGGCGAGGAGCGACGTGAGCTCTGACGGCCTGGACCGGGCGCTCGGGCTCGCCGGGGCCGTTGGGGGGCTGGTCTGGGCCGGGATACCGGTCGTGGGAGCGTTGGCCTTCTACGGCGTCGAGGCGGGCGCCGTCGGCCTGTCGAGCCTCGGACCGCCCGGGGCGCTGTTCCAGTTCGCCGGGCTGTCGGTCGTGGGGATGCTCGCGGGGACGGTGGGGCTCTACCGCCGGTTCCCCGCCACGGCCGAGCGCTGGGGCCGCCGCGGCGCCGTCATCGCCGGCGCGGGGTTCGTGCTGCTGCTGCCGGGCAGCCTGTTTCCCAGCGGCCGACTGCCATCGGACGTGGCTCAGCTCGTCCCGCTAGTCTTCTTCGCCGGGCTCCTCGCGGTCGCGATCGGGAGCCTCGGCGCCGGCCTCGCCGCCCGCCGGTCCGGCGCCTGGCCGGCCGGCCTCGCGGCGGGCTTCGGGCTCGCGATGCCCGTCGGCGCTGCCGTCGGGGGGCTCCTCGCCCAATCGGGTGGGGGCAACCTCGCCTTCGTCCTCGGCCTCGTTGTGCCGTACGGGATTGCGTGGATCGCGCTCGGTGGCGCTATCGCGGCGCGGCGGGTCTGAGTGCCGCCGGACAGCCTTATCCCCCGACCCCGCCTACCAGTGTCCATGCCCGAAGAGGTCCTGTTCGAGGACGAGCGTCGACAGTCACGCGCGGAGGTCGCCAGCTACCTGCGGTCGGTCGCCGACAAGCTCGACGCCGGCGGGCCGATCACCTTCTCGGCCGGCGAGCGGTCGGTCACCGTCGAGCCGTCGGCGCGGCCCACCTTCGAGGTGAAGGTCGAGCGCGAGACGTCGCGCGGGGCCTCGCCCGACGAGCTCAGCGTCGAGCTGGAGCTGGAGTGGCCCGAGGACGGCGGCGACGGCGCGGGCGGCGACCTCTCGATCGAGTGAGCGCCCGGTTCGCACGCGGCGGTCGAGGAGGCCGGCGCGACCGCTCGAGAACGGTCGAAAGGAAGCGGACCGCGGAAAATCCGCGGTCCGCTGCCGCCCTGAATTGGTCCCCGCTGACGCTTCGGCCCTCCAAGACGAAGCGTCACAGCTCGGTAGCCCTGGTATAGCCTTAAAACTACCGCCAGGGGCGCCCGAATCGGCGTCCGGCAGTCAGAGGTGCTCCTCCTCGAGCACCCAGCCGAGCGCCCGCCGGTAGTGGCTGAAGAGCTGGCGGACGCCCTCGTGGCGCATCTCCTCGTCGTCGAGCTCCGCCGCGAGGAACTCGTACTGCTCGCGGACCTCTGCCTCCGAGCGCATGCCCCGCTGTTGGCGGCCCCGGTTCAACCGTCTTGGGGTGGGAGTGGGTCCGCGAGGACGCCGGCCCCCGTGCGGGCGCCGCCGGGGCCACCAACGCGGTTTTCCCGCCGTGGGGTGAAGCGTCGGGCCATGAAGCTCCGGGGCCGCCGGGAGTGCGCCGACTGCGGCGAGCGGTGGTCCTACTTCGAGACCGGCGCCGTCGAGTGCCCGGCCTGCGGCAGCGTCCGGAGCCGGGCGATCGACGAGGAGGGCGCCCTCCACACGGCGGGTGGCGCCGCGCTGGATCTCGACGCCGCCCGGCGCGCGGCCGGGGAGGAGCCGGTTCGGGAGGTCGCGCGGCTGGCGGCCGACGCGGCGCGGGCCTTCCTGGCCGAGCGGGGGTTCCTCGACGCCGGCGAGCTCCGGCCGCTCGACGACGTGACGGTGGCGGCGGCCGAGCTCCGGGCGGCCGCCGACCACCTCAAGCGCTCGATGGCGGCCGACGAGGCGGCCGAGTGGTACCTCCTCGCGCTGCTCCGCGGCGCCCCCGACGGCGAGCGCCCCGACGAGCTGCCGGTCGGGTTCGAGGCGGTCCGGGGCCGCGCGATCGCGGCCGCCGTCGAGCGGTACCGGGCGGACCTCTCGCGGCACCTGACGGAGCATCCGGACGCCGACGCCCAACGGGTGCTCGGCACCCTCCGCGATCACGTCCGGCGGGTCGAGGCGCTGGACGGGGACGTCCCGCCGTCGGAGGCCGAGGGGCTCCTCGAGGCCGCCCGGGCGATCGGCGAGCACCTCCGCGGGGAGGACTCGGCACTGGCGCGGGCGGAGCGCCGGCTCTCGGACCTCTAGCCATCGGCTACGCGGGCGTCCAGGCCCAGGCGCCGGTCAGCCGAGCCGGTCCCGAACCCGCTCGGCCAGCGCATCCATCGCCTCGTCGGCCGCCGAAACGTCGTCCGTGAGGCTCAGGAAGCCGTGGGCGAGCGCGGGGTAGTGGTCGTGGTCGGTCGGCACGCCGGCGTCGGCCAGCGCGTCGGCGTACGCCGCGCCCTCGTCGCGGAGCACGTCGAAGCCCGCGGTGAGCACGGTCGCCGGCGCGAAGCCCCGCGAGGTCCTCGGCGGCCGCGAGGTTCGCGTAGGGGTTCGCCCGGTCGACCGGGCTCCGCAGATAGCGGTCCCAGAACCAGGCCATGTCGGCCTTCGAGAGCAGCGGGCTGTCGCCGTGCTCGTCGTAGGAGGGCGTGTCGAGGGCCGGGTCGACGATGGGGTACAGCAGGAACTGCCCCGCCAGCTCGGGGCCCCGATCCCGCGCCCGGCGGGCCGTCGCGGCGGCGAGGTTCCCGCCCGCGCTCGTGCCGGCCACGCCGAGCCGGTCGGGGTCGGCGCCGAGCTCGCGGGCGTGCAGCGACGCCCACTGCAGCGCGGCGAACGCGTCGTCGACCCCGGCGGGGAACGGGTGCTCGGGCGCCAGCCGGTAGCCGACCGAGCAGACGAGCGCGCCGGTGCGACCGGCCAGCTCGCGGCAGATGTCGTCGGCCGAGTCGAGCGTGCCGAGCACCCAGCCGCCCCCGTGGTAGAACACCAGCGTCGGCGGGTCCTCGGCCGCCGGCCGGTAGAGCCGGACGGGGAGCTCGCCGCCGGGCCCGTCGATGCGGACGTCCCGTACGGACGCCAGCTCGGGGCCGCTCCCGCCCGAGAAGAGCTCGTCCTCGAGCTCGCGGGCCGACCCCACCGACAGCGAGTGCCAGGCCGGCAGCCCCTGGTCCTGGAACGCCTCGATCACCGCCGCGAGCTCCGGGTCGAGCGCGTCGGCGTGCGCCGCCATCTCAGGTCACCCCGTCGCCCGCCGCGCCGTAGGCCTCGTACGCCCGCTCGTCGAGGACGTCGTGGAGGATGTCGACCGCGTCGTAGACGTCCTCGAAGCCGACGAAGTACGGCGACGGGCAGAGGCGGACGACGTCCGGCGGGCGGACGTCGACGACCACGCCGCGGTCCTTCAGCGCCTCGCCCAGCCGGTAGGCCTCGGGGTGCTCGATCGCGACGTGGCCGCCCCGGCGGTCGGCCTCGCGGGGCGTCCCGACGGTACACGACGGCAGCCGCTCGTCGACGAGGGCGATGAGGTACGCCGTGAGCGCCACCGAGCGCTCGCGCAGCCGGTCGAGCCCGGCCGCCTCGACCAGGTCGAGGACGCCGAGCAGCGGCGCGGCGGCGAGCACCGGTACCGTCCCGATCTGCCAGGCACCCGCGGTCTCGGCGGGCGTGTACTGCATCCGCATCTCGAACTGGCTCTCCTTCTCGTGGCCCCACCAGCCCGGCAGCCCCGGCTGCTCGCCGTGGTAGGCCCGGTTCACGTAGAGCCCGCCGATCGAGCCCGGCCCGGCGTTGAGGTACTTGTAGGTGCACCAGACGGCGAAGTCGACGCCGTGGCCCGCCAGCTCGTGGGGGACGAGCCCGACCGTATGGGCGAGGTCGAAGCCCGCGTAGGCGTCGTGGTCGTGGGCGGCCCGGGTCAGCCGCTCGACGTCGAGCAGCTGGCCCGACCGGTAGAGCACGGAGGGCAGGAAGACGATCCCGACCTCGGGGTGGGCGTCGAGGGCTGATTCGACGGCCGACTCGGAGACCGTCCGGCCGTCGTCGGACTCGACGACGACCAGGTGCTCGTCGGGGTCCAGGCCGCGGGCCTGCAGCTGGCCCCGGATGGCGTAGTGGTCGGTCGGGAAGTCGAGAGCGTCGACGAGCACCTTCCGGCCGCGGCCCTCCCGGGCGCAGCGGTCGAGGAACGTCCCGAGCAGCGTGTGGATGTTGACGGTCGTCGAGTTCGCGGCGACGACCTCGTCGGGGCGGGCGCCGACCAACGGCGCGAGTCGGTCGCCGAGGTGCTCGCCATAGTGGAACCACGGCGGGTCGGCGTCGGTCCAGGCGCGGATGCCGAGCTCGCGCCACTCCTCGAGGACGCTCTCGACCGCCGCCTCGGCGGCGTCGGACAGCGGCCCCAGCGAGTTGCCGTCGAGGTAGAGCGGGTCGGGCAGCGAGAACCGGTCCGCGAGGGCCAGCGGCGCCGCGTGGTCCCGCTCGCGGGCGTGCTCGCGGGTGGGCTCGAACGCGTCGTCCATGGCGGGTGGCTGGCCGGCCGGCGGGTTGGGTGTTGCGGTGGTCACCGACCGCCGTCGCCGGACAGGGTTGGCGCCCGACGCACCCATCGCCCCATCGGTGGACAGCCATGGCAGCCGCCCGAGGGCGCAGCTTTAGGTGGCGCCTCCTCCTCCACCGGCCCAGATGGCCGGCCCGGTCCCCACCACCGATCTCGAGCGGTTCGGCGTCAGCGCCGAGCACGGCTTCCTCCCCGACGAGCCGCCGCTCGCCTCGTTCGGCGCGGACGCGCCGCCGTTCCTCTCGCGGCTCGACGAGCTGGCGAACGGGCTCGACGACCTGCTGGCCGCCGGCGAGCTCCGGGACGAGGTCGACGGGCTCGAGCCGCCGCCGGACGGCTGGCTCGAGGGGCGCTCGACGCGGGAGACCGAGCGGGCCTACACCGTCTGCGGCTTCCTCGCGAACGGCTACGTCAACCAGCGCGGGTCCCCGGACGTCGACGTGCTGCCCGCGGGAATCGCGGTCCCGCTGTCCGACGCCGCGTCGGCGCTCGGCCGCACGCCGGTGCTCTCCTACGACGCCTACGCGCTGTACAACTGGCGCCGCCTCGACTCGGCGGCCGGGATGGGCCCCCAGGACCTCGAGGCGATCCACCGGTTCTCGGGCCTCCCGGACGAGCGCTGGTTCGTCGTCATCCACGTGGCGATCGAGAGCGCGGCCGGGCCCGCCCTGGCCGCCATCGGGCCGGCCCAGGCGGCGGTCGCCGACGGCGACGACGCCGACCTCGTCCGGGCGCTCCGGACCGTCGAGGAGGGCCTCCACGACCTCATCGCGCTGCTCGACCGCATGCGCGAGCACAACGCCCCCGAGCGGTACGACCAGGGCTTCCGCCCCTACCTCGAGGCCCTCCGCGGCGTCGAGTACGAGGGCGTCGACGCGCTCGAAGGTCCACAGACGTTCCGCGGCGCGTCGGGGGCCCAGTCCAGCGTCTTCCCCGCGCTCGACGCGGCCGTGGGCGTCGACCACGGCGACAACCCGCTCGTCGAGCACCTCGAGTCGCTCCGGGCGGACATGCCGCCGGCCCACCGGGCCTTCGTCGAGGCGGCCGCCGACGGCCCGGCCATCCGGGGGTACGCCGCCGAGGCCGGGGGCGACGTCCGCACCGCCTACAACGACGCCGTCGACGCGATGGTGCGCTTCCGGGAGCTCCACGTGGAGGTGGTGTCGGCCTACCTCGCCGAGGGCGAGGCGGAGGGCACGGGCGGCACGCCGTACGCCCGGTTCCTCTCGATGTTCACCGAGGACACCCGCGACTGCCGGCTCCCGGCCTGACGCGGGGCGCTACTCGTCGTCGAGGACGATGATCCGGACCTCGGTGACCCGCTCGTCGTCGAGCAGCCGGTCGACGGCGGCCTCGGGCACCGGGTCGTCGACGTTGTAGACCGTCAGCGCCTCGCCGCCCACCTTCTCGCGCGCGTTGAACATGCCCGCGATGTTGACGTCGAACTCGCCCATCACCGAGCCGATGAGGCCGAGGACGCCCGGCACGTCGGCGTTCCGGGTGACGACCATCCGGCCGTAGGGCACCGCGTCGACCCGGAAGCCGTCGACGCGGACGATCCGGGCGTCGCCGTCGGCGAACAGCGTGCCGCTGACCGACAGCGACCGCCCGTCGCTCCCCACGGTCACGGTGACGAGGCTCTGGAACTCGTCGGATGTTCGGGCCTTCACCTCCTCGACCTCGACGCCGCGCTCGGCGGCCACGCGCGGCGCGTTCACGGCGTTGACCTGCCACTCGAGCGGCGCGAACACGCCCTTGAGCGCCCACGCCGTCACGTACTCGACGTCCTCCTCGGCGACCGCTCCCTGGTAGCGGACCTCCACGCTTTCGATGCGCTCGCCGAGCAGCTGGGTCGCGACCTTCCCCGCGGTCTCGGCGAGCTCGACGTACGGTTCGATGCGCTCGAACGCCGTCGCGTCCATCGACGGCAGGTTGAGCGCGTTCGCCACCGGGCGGCCCTCGAGGGCGGCCAGCACCTGCTCGGCGGCGTCGACCGCGACGGCCTCCTGGGCGGCCGCGGTCGAGGCCCCGAGGTGGGGCGTCACGACGACGCCGTCGGTCGAGAGCAGGGGGTTGTCGGGGTCGACGGGCTCCTCGGCGAACACGTCGACCGCCGCGCCCGCCAGCGTGCCGTCGGCGACGGCGGCCGCCAGCGCGGGCTCGTCGACGATGCCGCCGCGGGCGCAGTTGACGACGTAGCCGCCCGCGAGCCGCTCGAGCTCGGCCGCCCCGATCAGACCCGCCGTCTCGTCGGTGAGCGGGGTGTGGATGGTGAGGACGTCCGCGCGGTCGAGCACGGCGTCGAGCTCGGCCAGCTCCGCGCCGACCCGGGCCGCCAGCTCCGTGCTGATGTAGGGGTCGAACGCGACGACGTCCATGCCGAGCCCGTCGAGCTTCTTGGCGACCTCCTGGCCGACGCGGCCGAGGCCGACGACGCCGAGGGTCTTGCCCGCGAGCTCGGTGCCGAGGTAGTCTCCCTTCGCCCACTCGCCGGCGCACAGCCGGGCGTGGGCCGCCGGGATCGACCGCGCGGTGGCGAACGTCATCGCGACGGTGTGCTCGGCGGCCGCGCGGACGTTCCCCTCGGGCGTGTTCGCGACGACGACGCCCCGCTCGGTGGCCGCGGCGATGTCGATGTTGTCGACGCCGATTCCGGCCCGAGCCACGACGATGAGCTCCGGGGCCGCGTCCAGGAGGGCGGCGTCGACCTGTGTTCCCGAGCGAACGACGAGCCCGTGCGCGTCGGCGATCGCCTCGTGGAGGCTGGCGCCCTCGAGGTCGTAGGCCGTCTCGACCGCGTGGCCCGCCTCGCGGAGCCGCTCGATCCCGGCGTCGGCGACGGGGTCCGTGACGAGAACCTTCACGGCCGGGGCTCGCCCGCGACCGGGGATAAGGGTTCTCACGTCGACGGGGGTGGCCGGTCGCGCAGCCCCCTCGGGCGCGCCGGATGGACGCGCCTATGTCGCCCGGCGGCGTGGCCCAGGCCGTGACGCTGGTGGCCTTCGACTTCGACGGCACGCTCTCCGACTCGGAGATGACGGTCCTGCTCGGCCGAGCGATCGGCGCGGGCGACGAGGTGGCCGCGGTGACCGAGCGGGCGATGGCCGGCGAGCTGGAGTACGCCGAGAGCCTCCGCCGGCGGGTGGCGCTCTTCGAGGGGCTCTCCCTCGAGGAAGTGGACCGAGCGCTGGCGGGCGTCGAGCTCCGCCCCGGCGCGGCCGAGCTGCTCCGCGCCCTCGACGCGGCCGGCGTTGCGGTCGCCATCCTGACCGGCGGCTTCGAGCGCGGGCGTGGCCGCGGCGCTCGACCGCGCGGGGGTCGACGTCGATCACGTGGTGGCCAACCGGCTCGTCGACGACGGCGCCGCCCTGACGGGCGAGGTCGAGGGCCCGCTGATCGAGGGGTCGAAGGACGACGCGCTGGCCGGCCTGGCGGACGAGCTCGGCCTTGGGCTCGCCGAGACCGTCGCGGTGGGCGACGGAGCCAACGACCGGCCGATGCTCGAGGTGGCTGGGCTCGCCATCGGCTTCGACCCGAAGCCCGCGGTGGCCGCCGTGGCCCGGGAGACGGTCGGGTCGATGGACGAGCTGGCGGCCCTGCTCAGACGGCGCGACGTGCTCGAGTAAGCGTCAGAGGGTCGACCGGGCGGCGTCGACGCCGGCGTCGGTCGGGACGCCCGACGCCCGCCTCGGTCAGCGCCTCGCCGACGGTCCGCACGCCACGGACGACGTCCGCCGGCGAGAGCTCGCCCATGTTCGACACCCGGAAGAGCTCGCCGCCGAGGTGGGCCTGGCCCTCCGCTTATGCCCACGTTCCGGGCCGCGACCGCGTCGAAGAACGGCTCGGCGTCGCCACGAAGCGCCTCGGGGAGGCGGACGGCCGTCACGGTGTTCGAGTAGGCCGAGGGCCCCTCGAGGTCGGCGAACAGCGCGAGCCCGAGGGCCTCGAACCCGTCGCGGAACGCGGCGGCGTAGCGCCGGTGGCGCTCGATGCGCGCGGGCAGGCCCTCCTCGTGGATGGCCTCGACCGCGACCGCCATCGCCCGGACCAGCGGCACGGCGCTCGTGAACGGCGTCTGGTTCGCCGACGCCTTCTCGAGGTGGCGCTCGAGGTCGTGGTAGAACGGCCCGCGGTCGCCGTCGAGCTCGCCCGCGGCGCGGTCGGCCACGTAGAGCGCCGAGATCCCGGGCGGCGCCGCGAGCGCCTTCTGGGCGTCGGTCACCGCGAGGTCGACGCCCCAGTCGTCGATCCGAAACTCGTCGCCGCCGATGGAGGTGACGCCGTCGACGACGAAGCGGGCGTCGTGGGCCGCGGCGAGCTCGCCGACCTCGGCGACCGGGTTCAACAGCCCGGTCGACGTCTCGTTGTGGACCATCGTCACGAGGGCCGTGTCGTCGTCGATCGCCGCCGCGACGGCGTCCAGGTCGAACGAGCCGCCCCAGTCGGCCTCGACGCGCTCGCAGGCCGCGTAGCGCTCGGCGATCCGGGCGAACCGCCGGCCGAACTTGCCGTTCACCAGCGCGACGACCTCGTCGTCCGGGTCGACGAGGTTCGAGACGGCGGCCTCCATCGCCATCGTCGCGGTGCCGTTGAGCAGGAGCGTCGTCCCGCCAGCGCTCGTCCGCGAGCCGTCAACCGTCGACCGCTCGAACACCTCGTCCAGGCCCGACTGGGCACGCCCGTAGGCCGCCTCGAACGCCGACGATCGGTGGGAGACCATGGGCTCGCGCATGGCCGAGCGGACGGGCTCGGCGAGCGGGACTGGGCCCGGGTTCAGCAGGAGGAACGGCTCGTCCATACGCTCCCTACGCGCGCCGGCCGAAAAGCGCCGCCGGTCCGCGCAACGGTTGCCGCCGCACGGACCCGCGGGCCGTTCAGGGGCAGTCCCCGGCCGAGAAGGATCGTGGCTCGGCACCCTGGTCGACGTACCGCGTCGCGCCCGTCTCGAGGTTCACCAGCGCCGCCCGGCCCCCGTAGCCGTGGGTCTGGTCGTGCCCACGGATCACGACGCAGTTCCGGTCGGCGGGGACGGCGACCGTGGTCGACCGGGTGAACGGCGCCGTGCTGTGGGCGTGCAGTAGCTCGCGCCGGCCCAGCCGCGCGCCATCGAGCGCCTCGACCTGCCACCAGTTCGCGTAGGCCGCCTCGCCGTCGTCGTCGTGGTACAGGGTGACGTCGAAGCGGACGTCACCGCCGGGCTCGCCGTCGAACGCCACCTCGACGACGTTCGCCTCGCGCAGGTCGAGCTCGTCGGTGGCGGTCGGCAGTGCGGTCGGGCGCTCGGTGTCGGTGGCCGTAGCGGTTGGGCCACCGGCGGGCGTCGCCCCCGTACAGCCGGCTAGCGCCGGGAGGGCGACCGCCGCCAGGAACGCCCGCCGGGTGGCCACCGCGCTACTCGTAGAGGGGGTTCGCGGCGCAGAGCTCCTCGACGGTCGCCCGGACGTCGTCGATCACCGCGTCGTCGTCGGGGGCCTCGACCACGTCGGCGATGCGCTCGCCGACGGTCGCGCAGTCGGCCTCGTCGAAGCCGCGGGTCGTCAGCGCGGCGGTGCCGGCGCGGAAGCCGCTGGTCACGAAGGGCGACCGCGTCTCGCCGGGCACCGTGTTCGCGTTGAGGACGATGCTCGCCCGCTCGAGCGCGCGCTCGACCTCCTTGCCCGTGGTGTCCGGGTTCGAGGGCCGGAGGTCGACGAGCACGAGGTGGTTGTCCGTCCCGCCCGAGACCAGCGAGAGGCCCCGGTCCGAGAGCGCCTCGCCGAGCGCCTTGGCGTTCGCGACGACCTGCTCGGCGTACGCGCGGAACTCCGGCGAGAGCGCCTCGCCGAAGCCGACGGCCTTCCCGGCGATGTTGTGCATCAGCGGCCCGCCCTGCATGCCGGGGATGACGGCCGTGTCGATGGCGTCGGCGTGCTCCTCGTTCGCGAGCACGATCCCGCCCCGGCCGGCGCGGACGGTCTTGTGCGTCGAGCCGGTGACGAAGTCGGCGATCCCCACGGGCGAGCCGTGGACGCCGGCGGCCACGAGCCCGGTGATGTGCGCCATGTCCGCGAGGTGGTAGGCGTCGACGGCCTCGGCGGCCGCCTGGACGCGCTCCCACTCGATCTCGCGGGGGTAGGCCGAGTAGCCCGAGACGACGATGTCCGGGTCGAACGACTCCGCCTTCGCCTCGAGCTCCTCGTAGTCGACGTAGCCCGTGTCCGGGTCGACGTGGTAGTGCTCGACGTCGTAGAGCTGGCCCGAGAAGTTCATCGGGTGGCCGTGGCTGAGGTGGCCGCCGTGGGTGAGGTCGAGCGAGAGGATCCTGTCGCCGGCGTCGAGCATGGCGAAGTAGACGGCCATGTTGGCCTGGGTGCCGCTGTGGGGCTGGACGTTCGCGTACTCGGCGCCCCAGAGCTCCGTCGCGCGGTCGATGGCCAGCTGCTCGATCTCGTCGACGTGCTCGCAGCCGCCGTAGTAGCGCTCGCCGGGGTAGCCCTCGGCGTACTTGTTCGTGAGCACCGAGCCCTGCGCCTCGAGCACCGCCTCGCTGACGTGGTTCTCCGAGGCGATCATCGCCAGGGTGTGCTGCTGGCGCTCGAGCTCGCCCTCGAGGGCGTCGGCGGCGGCGGGGTCGACGTCACGTACCCGGTCGTAGTCCATGGGCTCCCGGCTTGCGCGCGGGACTAAAGTGTTCCTCGTCGTTCCCACCGGGTGGGAAACGGCTCGGGGTTAAATTCAAGTAGGGGCTCGCTGAAAGCAGGTCGCCGATGCTCGAGGTGTGCGTCCGGGAGGGCGCCGTCGAGGCGGTCGACGTCGGGAAGAACGAGGTCGGCGTCGACGTCGACGGCTGGCGGCCGGCGGCTGACGGCCCCGGGCTCGACCGGCGGGTCGACGGCCTCGTGCGGGGTCGAACCCGGCGGGTGGCGTTCCCGGAGGCCGCGGTGACGATCGAGCGGGCCGGCGACCGCCGGTGGAGGCAGTTCGACGACCGTGCCGGGCGTGCGGAGTTGCCCGGCGGCCCGGCCGTGTTGAAGGTCGAGATGAGCATCATCGTCTACCTCGGGCTGGCGGCGCCCTGCGTCATCGAACAGTCGCCCGACGACGGCTCGATCGCCGTCGAGTTCGAGCGGCCGGCGCCGGTCACGCTGGGCTTCCGGAGCCGCATCGACCGCCCCCGGGAGACGGTGACCGTGCCGCCGACGCTCGAGGGCGCGCGGACGGCGATCCAGTGGCAGGCCGCCGGCCTGGCCGCCGACACGCCCGATAAGAGCTACCCGTCGAAGCGGCTCCACCCGCCCGCGGTCGCGTTCGGCGAGCGCACGGCCGTCCCCGAGGCGGTCCGGACGGCCGGGGTGACCTCGGACGTCACGATCGAGGTCCCCGAATCGCTCGCGGCGCTGTTCGTGACGGCGCCGCTGAGCTGCTACCTGCAGGCCGAGCTCGAGCTGGCGCCGGTGGCGGCCGTCCGGCTCACGGCGCCCGCCCTCGACCGGCCGCTGTGGCTCGGCCGCAAGGCGCCCCTGGAGCGCGACATCGCCGCCCTGCTCGCGCGGGCGTTCTATCTCGACTGCCTGGTTCGGGACGCCGGCCCGTACGGCGTCGACCTGCGGGAGGCGGAGCTGCTCGACGAGCTCGGCCTCGACCCGGTGGCGCTCTACGGCCGCCCGCAGGGCGACCGCCTGGCGGCCTACCTCGGGGCGGACTACTCGCGGGTCGCCGGTCGGCTCCCCGACTGGCACCTGAGCACCGTCGTCGAGCCCGCGATCGAGTCGGTCCCGACGCTGCCCTACCTCCTGAGCCGGCTGAGCCTGATCCAGCGCCCCGACCCGGTGGCTATGGGCCGGCGGTCGCTGGTCGCCGAGTCCGTCGAGGACTCCTACGTGGCCAGCTCTCGCGAATGGGGCTCGCCCCCGCGGTACGACCTCGTGCGGAACCGGCTCCGCCTCGGCGAACTGCAGGGGTGGTTGGCCGAGGGGACGCCCGTCGGCGCGTTCCGGGCGACGCAGTCCGCGTTCGAGCACCGCGTCGGCTACCACGAGCGCAGCGAGGGGCCCCGCCGGGTCGTGGTGGTCATCAACGACGAGGCGATGCTCGAGGAGCGCGAGGCCGTCGAGCGCATCTACCGTTCGCGGTCCGCCGAGCTGGCCATCGACGTTCGGGTCGAGGAGTCGTTGACCCGGGCGGGCCTCAGGGAGGTGTTCGCGTCGCCCGTGGACTTCCTGCACTACGTCGGCCACTGCGACGCCGACGGCCTCCGGTGTGCGGACGGTTCGGTGTCGACGGCCGATCTCGAGGGGACCGAGGTGCAGACGTTCTTTCTCAACGCCTGTGGCTCGTTCGAGCAGGGCCTGGCGCTCGTCCGCCGCGGCAGCGTCGCGGGCGCCGTCACGCTGGCGGACGTCCTGAACCGGGAGGCCTCCCGGGTCGGGATGACGTTCGCCCGGCTGGTGATGCACGGCTTCAGCGTGAGCCGGGCGCTCAGGCTCGCGAGCCGCCAATCGCTCACGAACCGGTTCTACGGCGTCGTCGGCGACGGCACCCACCGGCTGGCCCAGGGCGAGGACGCGTTCCCGGCGGAGCTGACCGCCGAGGCGGTCTCGGCGGACGAGTTCGCCGTCCGGTTCGAGTTCCCCGCGCTGAACGTGCCGGGCGGGATCGCGAAGCCCCGGCACCCTCGGGCGGCGCCGTTCGTGCTCCGCGGCTGCCCGGCCGAGGCGGTCCTCGACCGGGCCGCGTTCGTCGCGTTCCTCCGGACGGTCGAGGTGCCGGTGATCCTCGCCAACGAGTTCCACTGGTCGACCGACCTGGCCCGGCAACTGGCCGACGGGGCGGACACGGCGGCCGCCGCCTCACGGCCCTGATTAAAATCACGGCCGAACCAACAACAATTAAATAACCCGCCCGGGTGGCCACCCTACGCATGTCGTTCCAGCCGCCCGCGCCACCCGAGGAGACCGTCCGTCGGGTGCTCGATGCGCGGGGCACGCTGACCTACGCCGTCGACCCCGCCCCGACGGTACTCGACGCGCTGGTTCGGACGCTCGACGGATCCGACGCCGACCCCGGCGCCCGCCTGCTGGTCCGCACCGAGCAGCTGAAGGACCAGGTCGAGGACTTCCTCTTCGCGAGCCTCCTGGCGAACCTCGACGCCCGGGACGCGGTGGCCTACCGGACGGCCCCGGCGTTCCCCAACGGCAACCTCCTGCTGTTCGGCGACGCGGCGGTCCAGCTGTTCGACCTCGAGGGCCGGCTGGCGGCGGTCTCGACCGACGCGGAGCCGGTCCGCGAGGCGCTGGCGTCCCAGGCGGCCGAGCGCTGGGAGGGTGCCGAGCCGTTCAGCCTGCGCACGCCCGCCCGGTCGGCGGTCACCGAGACGATCGGTGACGAGCTCGGCCAGACCGCCCGGGGCGACTTCGCGGGGATCGTCGACTCGCTCGACACCGCCCGGGGCGACGGCCACGGGCTCGACGAGGTCACGATCGCGCTGCTCGTCGCCGCGAAGAACGAGGCGCTGCTCTACGACATCTCGAAGTGGGGCGAGGACGTCGGCCTCGCGAGCAAGGCGACGTTCTCGCGCACGAAGTCCGACCTGGAGGAGCTCGGGCTCATCGCCACGGAGAAGGTGCCCATCGACGTGGGCCGGCCGCGGCTCCGGCTGAAGTTCGCCGACGAGCGGCTCCGGTCGGCCGACGCCGACGAGCTCGCCAGCGTGGCCTTGGGCCTGATGGAGTAGCGGCCGCGACCGGACCCTTCAACTGCCCCCGGTCCCTCCCGCGACGAAATGAGCGACGAGGCGGCCGTGGCGCTCGTCGGGAGCGGCCCCGCGGCGGCGGCGGTCGAGGCGGCCCTGACCGACGGCGACCACGACGCGGCGCGGGTCGAGGCCGCCGACGCCGACCCCTTCGAGCTGGCGGTGGTGGTCGGCCCGGCGGGCGACGCGCGGTTCGACCGGGCGAACGCGAGCCGGAGCGCGCCCTGGGTCGCGGTCGAGCTCGGCGGCGTCGGCGGCCGGGCGGTCCCCGGCGTCGACGCGGCGGTGTCGGTGCTCGACCCCGATGGCCCGTGCTACGACTGCCTGCGGTCGCGCGTGGTCTCGACCGAGCAGGACGAGGCCGCCGGCGGGCCCAGGACCGCCCGGGCCGACGCCCGACTGGCGGGCGCCCACGCCGGCCGGCTGGCCGTCCAGCTGCTCGACGGCGCCGCGCAGGTCGGCACGGTCCTCGAGCTGCCCTATCAGCGCCGACGGCTGCTCGCCGTGCCCGGCTGCGCCTGCGAGGGTGAGCGGGACGGTGCGCTCGATCGCGAGCACGAGGCCGTCCCGCTGGAGCCGACGATCGAGCGCGCCGAGGGGGCGGTCGACCAGCGGCTCGGCCCGGTCCAGTCCGTCGGCGAGGCCGAGTCGTTCCCCGCGCCGTACTACCTGGCGACCGTCGCGGACACGAGCGGCTTCAGCGACGCACAGGCGAGCCGGCAGGCCGCCGGCGTGGCGGCCGACTGGAACCCCGCGTTCGTGAAGGCGGTGGGCGAGGCGCTCGAGCGCTACGCCGCGGGGGTCTACCGCGAGGAGACGTTCACGGTCGCCCCGGCCGGTGATCTGGCGGACGCGGTGTCGCCCGAGTGGTTCGTCCGCCCCGAGGATGACGAGGAGGTAGCCGCCGCGGACGGCCCGGTCCAATGGGTGCCGGGCGAGGACCTCCACACCGGGGAGGCGGTCCAGCTCCCCGCCGAGCGGGTGCTGTTCCCGCCGCCCGCCGAGCGGTTCGGGCCGGCGATCACGACCGGCCTCGGGCTCGGGACCTCCGGCGCCGGCGCGCTGGTCTCCGGGCTGACCGAGGTCGTCGAGCGGGACGCGACGATGCTGGGCTGGTACTCGACGTTCGAGCCGCTGGCGCTCTCGGTGGACGACCCGGGCTACAACACGCTCGAGCGCCGGGCCCGGGCGGAGGACCTGCGCGCCACGGCGCTCCTCATGACCCAGGACGTCGACCTGCCGGTGGTGACGGTGGCGGTCCACCGCGAGGGCGACTGGCCGCGGTTCGCGGTCGGCTCGGGGGCGGCGCTGGACCCCGTCGCCGCCGCGACGGCCGCGCTCGAGGAGGCGGTGCAGAACTGGACCGAGCTCCGCGGGATGGGCCCGGAGGGCGCGGCCGAGGAGGAGCCCCACCTCGCGCGGTACGCCGAGCGGCCCTCCGAGGCGGCGGCGCTGATCGACGCCGAGGGGCCGGTGCCCGCCGCGAGCGTCGGCCCCGACGAGCCGCCGACGGGCGCGGCGGTGCTCCCGGCGCTGTTGGAGCGGCTCGAGGACGGGGGCCTCGACGCCTACGCCGCCCGGCTCACCACCCGCGACCTCGAGTCGCTCGGGTTCGAGGCCGTCCGTGTGCTCGTCCCCGCGGCCCAGCCGCTGTTCACCGGCGAGCGCTTCTTCGGCGAGCGGGCCCGGACCGTGCCACGGGAGCTGGGCTACCGGCCGCGGTTCGACCGGGCGTTCCACCCGTACCCGTAGCGTCCGTGGGCCATGTCATCGACCCACGCGCCCTCGCCGGTTTAATACCCCATTGGTTATGCCCACTGGTGGCATCCGCCGGGCTATGAAGCTCCGGCAGCCCACTGACTTCCTCATCCTGCAGGCCCTCCACAACCACGGCCGGAACGTGGCCACCAACCTCGCGGACCTCACCGGCAAGAGCCGGAAGAACATCAACACCCGACTGCCGGTGCTCGCCGACTACGGCCTCGTCGAGAAGATCGGCCCCGCCGAGCGCTCCGGGCTGTACGAGATCACGGAGCTGGGCCGACGGGCGCTCCACTACGCCGACCGCTACGGCGAGGTCGACGATTTCGACGCGCTGCTGGAGTCGGAGCCGGAGGCGGAGGAGCTGGAGGCCCCGCTGATGCGCGGCGGGGACGACGAGGGCGAGGACTAGCGCCGGCGTTCATCGGGCCAACCGCGCGTCGAAGAACGTCCACCTACCGTCCTCGCCGAGCCCGTCCCCGACCGTCCGCTGCTCGAGCACCGCGAAGCCCGCCTCCTCGAGCTGTCGTCGGGTCGCCTCGGCGCCGGCGATCGACCACTCCATCGCCGCGCCGCCATCGAGCCAGTTCGGGTTCGTCCCCTCCCACGGGGCCATCCCCTCAGAGAGCAGCAGCCGGCCGCCCGGGCGCAGCACCCGGGCGAGCTCCGCGATGGCGGCCCCGTGCTGCGCCGAGCGGCAGGTGGATGACGGCGTGAGCCGCGACGGCGGCGTCGAACCGGTCCGCCGCGAACGGCAGCGCCGTGAGGTCGCCCCGGACGAGGGACGCCGAGGGTGCCGCCTCGCGGGCGAGCTCCAGCTGGGCGGCGGAGAAGTCCAGGCCGACGGCCCCGGCCCGGTCGTCGAGCAACCCGAGCACGGGGTCACCCTGCCCGCAGCCGGCGTTCAGGACCCGATTGCCGGGGCCCAGGCGGTCGGCGAACCCCTCGAGCACCGCCCGCTCCTCGTCGCCGGGCGCTCGCTCGGCGGCGTAGGTCTTCGCCTGGGCGTCGTAGCCCCGGCGGACGGCGTCGCGGTCGGTCACGTGCGGCCGGGCGGTCGCGGCTTACTCGTCGGTCTCGGTTCGCTACCGACGGTTGCCCCAGCGGGCCTCCCACTCGTCGGCCGCCTCGAGCGTCCAGGGGTCCGCCTGGGGCGCCATCACGTGGCCGCAGTCGGGACAGGTCCGGGCCTCCTCGTCGTCCTGGAACGCCGTCGCGACCCGCTGGATGTTCCGGCCGAAGTCCTCGTGGATGAGCTCGCGGTGGACCTCGCCGTTGCACTCCGGGCAGTAGTAGGCGACCACGTCGACCTCCTCCTCGTCGCGGAACAGCTCGATGACGATGCCGACCGAGCCGGGCGTCCGCCGGGGGTTGTGGGGCACCCCGGTCGGGAGCATGAACGTGTCCCCGGCCTCGAGCGTGATGAGCTCGCGACGGGCCTGGTCCTCGGGGTCCCGCAGGATCTCGACGTGGGCCGTGCCCTCGAGCTGGTAGAACAGCTCCGGGGACGGGCCGGTGTGGAACGCCCGCCGCCGGTTCGGCCCCCGGATGGCCATCGCCAGGAAGTCGACGCCCTCGGTCTGCTCCCAGATGATCGTGTTGCCGATCGGGGGCTGCATCTCCTCCTTGTGGTCCTCGATCCAGTCGAGGAGACCGAACGACCCCATCTCGAGCGGGTCCTGGATGGTCATGGTGTCGGATGGACGCGCGCCGGGGGGTGGCAAAAACGTACCGCCGCCCCCGGCCTCGGCCCTCAGTAGGTGTTCGGCGCGAACAGCTCGTCGACCGACAGCTGCCGGCTCGTCAGCCCCTGCTCGTGGGAGTAGGCGCACATCGCCTCGAGCACCTCGCGGTTCGCCTCGACGCCGTACGGCCAGTAGTCGTCGCCGAACGTCTCGGTCACCCGCTCGAGGTGCTCGTAGGCCCACGGGATCGCGAGCTTCCGGCGCGCCGCCGAGGCCAACCCGTCGAGCGCCCGGTCCTTCGCCTCGGTGAACGCCCGGGTCAGCTCGCCCGCGATCCACTCCTCGCCCTCGTAGACGTCCCGGCGGAGCACGAGGACGTGCATGATGGGGAAGTAACCGGTGCGCTCGTAGTAGTCGGTCTCGACGGCGCGGTAGTCCGGGAAGAGCCGGCGGACGGTCTCGCCGTCGTAGCTGTCGGGGACCGAGGGCGCGAACAGCGCGTCGAGGTCGCCGTCGGCCAGCATCCCGCTCAGGGTCCGGCCGGGAGGCATGGCCTCGAGCTCGAGCCCGTCGGGCAGGTCGAGGCTGAGCGGGTCGCCCTCGTCGGTGCCCTGGCCCCGCCGCTGGACCCACGTCATCTCGGTCGGCGCCACGCCGTACTCGTGCTGGACGATGGCGCGCTCCCAGAGCGCGGCGGTCATCGAGTAGCTGGGGACGCCGACGCGGGCGCCCGCGAGGTCGGCGGGCTCGTCGATGCCCGCGTCGTCGTTGACGAAGAGGAAGCCGTGGCGGAACACCCGCGAGGGGAACACCGGGACCGCGACGAACTCCGGGCCGCCCTGGTCGACGGCCATCAGGTACGAGGACATCGACAGCTCGGAGGCCTCGAACTCCTGGTGGCGGATCATCCGCCGGAACATGTCGTTGACGTCGTCGAGGGCGAGGAAGTTGATGTCGAGCCCAGGGGTCGAGACCCGGTCGGCGGCGACCGGCCAGGTGACGGTGTTGAGGTCGCAGGCGAGCGAGAGGTGGCGGTCGGTCATGCCGGCCCATCCAGCGGCCGGGCTTAGTAGCTACCGCTCGCCGGCACTCGGAACGTATTTTCCGCCGGCCGCCGGGGAGTCGCCATGGAGGAGATCCACACCGAGGACGCGCCGGCGCCGATCGGGCCGTACTCCCAGGGCATCCGCGACGGGTCGACCGTCTACGTCTCGGGCCAGGGCCCCGCCGACCCCGAGAGCCGCGAGATCGAGGTGGCGGGCATCCGCGACCAGACGGCCCAGGTGCTCGCCAACGCGGAGGCCGTGCTCGTGGCCGCCGGGGGCTCGCTCGAGGACGTCGTCAAGGCGACCGTCTACCTCCGCGATATGGCGGACTACGACGGCATGAACGAGGTCTACGCCGAGCGATTCTCGGCGCCCTACCCGGCCCGGGCGGCCGTCGAGGTCGCCGACCTGCCGATCGACGCCCGCGTCGAGATCGCGTTCGTCGCGAGCGTCTGAGCCGGCCCCCGGTTACCGGCGCGCGGGAATGGCCGGGCGGTCTTATTTCCCCCTCGGCCGAATCGGCACCCGACGAGACGATGGCGAACTCGATCCCCGATCCAAGCCCGCCCGAGGCCGTCGACGGCCGGGACGTCGAGCTGATCGTCGTCGGGGTCTTCTGCTTCGTGCTGGCGGGCTGGACGGCGGCGGCGGCTCGGTCAGCCGGTGCCGCTGGCGCTGTTCCTCGGCCTCGGCGCGTTGAGCTTCGCGCTCGCGTACTGGGACCTCAGCGTCGGGACGTGCCACTCGCGCGGCGGATCAGGCGGTCACTGTCCCGCTGACTGCCCGGGCCCCTAGATGCCGAACGACGCCGGAGCATGTCGCGGGTGCCCGGGCCGAGCCCCACCGCGACGATGGCGATCAGGAGCAGGATGGCGTAGCGCGGGCTGTCCTCGAAGATGGGGTCGTCGAAGAGGTAGAGGACGAGCACCGCCGCGACGAGCTTCACGACCAGGAACGGCCACGCGGTCCCGATGACGTTCGTGAGCGACGCCGGGAAGAGCTCGCCGACGTCGATGAGCGCGCGGTTCACCGGGTGCTTCGGGACGAGGTCGCCGTACGGCAGGCCGAGCTCGGCGCCCCAGTCGATGCCGACGACGTTCGCGACGCCGTCGAGCGTGTGCGCCCAGAGGACGGGGAGGCCCATCCGCCCGGTGCCGCGGTTCGCGGCCGGCCAGTAGCGCTCGAGGCCGTACCAGAGCCCGGCGACGATGGCGGTGGTGGCGACGAGCACGACGGCGAGCACCTGCGGGTAGAACCCGACGTAGTCGGTCGTCACCGCGAGCCAGAGCAGGTAGCCGAGCACGAGCGCGAGCCCGGCGAGGCCGAAGCCCGCCAGCGGCCGCTCGTAGCCGTCGGTGCGGCCCGCGGTCGCGAGCCGGACCGAGACGAGCAGCGCGGCGAGCGTGAACGCGAACATCGTGAAGTAGATGACCGGGCTGATGATCAGCGCGTTCCACGGGAAGCTGAGGAACGGCTCGACGCCGGCCGGGACGGCGTCGTTGGCGTCCTCGACCACCCGCAGCGCGCCGCCGAGGAACATGTACGGGCAGCAACGCGAAGAAGAACCGCCGGTCCGACCCGAGCCCGAACCGCCGGAGCAGGAAGACGACGCCGACCAGCGCCAGGATCAGCGTGACCGCGTAGCCGATCTCGGAGACCACGGTGTAGCCCGGGTAGGCGACGATGCCGGCGGCGGTCGAGCAGCTCCCGGCGCTCCCGGGGAACGTGACGCCCGTGGCGTCCTTGATGGCACACGCCGCGCTGTTGGCGTCGGCGACCACCGGGCCCCAGAAGTACTGCCAGATGAACCGGTCGTAGACGAGGCCCGGGAGCAGGGCCGCCCCGGCGACCAGCGCCACGATGGCCGTGCCGACCGTCGCGAGCCACGCCCGAAGCGGGTCCAGCCGCGACGTCGCGCTCATGGCGCCAGCGTCGGCGGCGCCGGCTTTCAGGATTCCGGTCCCGGAAGGGCCGACCGTCCCCGCCCGGAAGCCTTTTGGCGAATCCGGGCCGCCTCCCGGCTGCGTGCGAGGGTAGCCAAGCCTGGAAACGGCGGCGGACTCAAGATCCGCTCCTGTAGAGGTCCGTGGGTTCGAATCCCTCCCCTCGCATCGCCCCCGACGCCGACCGCCGAGCGACGCCGTTCCGGCCGCCGGGGGGAGAAGGCTTATCTTCGCCATTTCGCTAGCGGGTGGCGTGCCCTCCCCGTACGCCGTCCTGGGGGTCGACCGAGGCGCCAGCGACGGGGCGATCGAGCGCGCCTACCGCGAGCGGCTGAAGGAGACCCACCCCGACCTCGGGGGCTCGACCGAGGAGTTCCGCGCCGTCCGCGCGGCCTACGCCGCCCTGACCGACGGCGAGTACCCCGCGCCGACGGAGGAGTTCGAGGCGGCCGCCTACGGCGAGGCCGAGGAGCTCCGCAGCCACGTGGAGTACCTCGACTACGACGCCATCGAGGACCACGGCTGGCGCCTCGACGACCCCGACCTCTTCGAGAAGGCCGACGCGGCCGGCCTCGACGGCGCGGACCGCGGCTCGTTCGAGGTCGGCCCCGAGGAGTCGCTGCTCGAGGCCGCCGAGGGGAGCGGCCACCGCTGGCCCTACGCCTGCCGGGGCGGCGCCTGCGCGAACTGCGCGGTCGCCGTGCTCGACGGCGAGCTCGAGATGCCGGTCAACCACATCCTGCCGCCCGAGCAGCTCGAGGACCGCATCCGGCTGTCCTGCGTGGGCCGGCCGGCCCGCCGGGAGCTGCGGGTCGTCTTCAACGTCAAGCACCGGCCCGGGCTGGCCGAGCTGATGCTGCCCGCCGACCGCTACGAGCTCGCCCAGCGCGGCGACTGACGGGCCTCAGGGGAGCGACTCGAGATAGGCGTAGTCGGGCTGGCCCGCGGTCGGCGTCGCGCCGTCCAGGCGGATAGCCCACCCCTCGAGCGTTTCGGGCTCCTCGAGCGCGGCGGTCACCGCCGTCCGGACGCCGGGAACGTCCACGCCGTAGTAGTCCGGCGGCACGCCCTGGAGGTACGTGAGCGCGGTCCCGAACAGCGACGCCATCCCGGCGCGGTCGTCCAGGTCGAGGAGCTTGTACGCCCCCGCGGCCACCTGGACCGCCCCGTGGAGGAACGCGCTCTCGGTCGTCCCGCGGCCGTAGTTGTACCACTCGGCCTCGAAGCAGTCGTGGGCGCCGTGGCGCTCGCCGGCGTTGAACAGCCGGACGCCGTGGCCCACCGCCCGCCGGAGCGTGGCGTGCTCCCATCGGCCGGCCGTCGGATCCCAGCCCGTCGGCTCCCGGCCCTCGGGCGGCGGGGCGACCGTCGGGTCCTCGGTGTGCTCGTCCATCGCGGGGCGCCGTCGGGAGAGCCCAGTCCGCGCGGACCCATAAGCGGGCCGGGCGAAAGCGGACGTTTCATAGCGAGCGGCGGGCAAGCGCCGCCAACATGCGCGTGGTCGAGCTGGGCGAGGGCGAGCCGGAGGTCGCGGTGGTCGGCGCCGTGCACGGCGACGAGCCCTGCGGCGCCCGCGCGGTCGAGCGGCTCATCGACGACGCGCCGACCGTCGAGCGGCCGGTCAAGCTGATCGTCGCCAACGAGGAGGCGCTCGCGGCCGGCGTCCGCTACCTCGACGACGACCTCAACCGGGCGTTCGGCGAGGACGTGACCGCGGGCAGCCACGAGTACGAGCTCGCGCCGCGGCTCGCCGCCGAGCTCGAGGGCTGCATCGGCCTGTCGATCCACTCGACGCGGTCGACCGACAAGCCGTTCGCCATCGCCAACACGCGCCACGACCTGGCGCCGCGGATCTGCCCGTTCCTCTCGGTGACGGCCGTCGTCGAGATCACCCAGGACGAGGGCCGGATCTTCGCCGCCGACGCCGACCTGATCGAGCTCGAATCGGGCCTCCAGGGCAGCGACGACGCCGCCGAGAACGCCTACCGGATCGCCCGGGAGTTCCTCACGGCGGTCGGCGTGCTCGCCGGCGAGACGATGGCCCGCGAGCTCCCCCGGTTCGAGCTGGGCGAGCCGCATCCCGAAGCCGCCGGGCGAGCGCTACCGGGTGCTCGCGGAGAACTTCGAGCTGGTGGCGGCCGGGGAGGCCTTCGCCGAGGTCGACGGCGACCCCCTCGTCGCCGAGGAGCCCTTCTACCCGGTGCTGCTCTCGGCCGACGGCTACGCGGATATCTTCGGCTACCGCGCCAGGCTCATCGACCCGCTGCCCGCGCCCGAGGCCGAGACGCCACGGTGACCGACGGCGGGCCTCAGCCGGCCCGGACCAGCTCGTCGAGCCGGTCGAGGTAGCCCTCGGGGGGCTCGTGGTAGGCGCCGCGGTAGTCGACCTCGCCGGCGACGAACGCCGCGGCGACGGCGACCGCCCGCTCGACCGCCGAGGCCCGCTCGTCGAAGCTCGCCTCGACGTCGCGGACGCGGACGTCCGGCTCGAGGTAGAGCGCCACGTGCCAGCGGCCGGTCTCGCCGCGGGGGTCCGGCCGGCCGTCGGGCGACCGCCCGGGCGCCACCGTCAGCGTCGGGAGGCAGGCGGGCGGGAACGCGTCGCCGTCGAAGACGTCCGGGCGGTAGGCGAGCACGACCCGGCCGCCCGGCTCGGCGTTCCAGACCTCCCAGCCCTCGGGCAGGTCCGCCAGCGGGTCCATGCTGACGGCAGGGCCCGCCCGGGTGAAGGCGTTTCGGGGCGCCCGGACGGTTCCACCGCCCGCGGGCTTAACCCGGCGCCGGCCGACCGCCACCCATGGACACGTTCGTCGTGGTCGGCGGGGACGCCGCCGGCATGTCGGCCGCGAGCAAGGCCAAGCGGGACGACCCCTCGCTCGAGGTGGTCGTCCTCGAGCGGGGCGAGTGGGTCTCCTACGGCGCCTGCGGGCTGCCCTACTACGTCAAGGGCGAGATCCAGTCGCTCGAGGACCTCGTCTCGGTCACGCCCGAGCAGTTCCGCGAGGAGCGCGACATCGACCTCCGGACGGGCCACGACGTCGTCGCGATCGACCCCGACGCCCGGACGGTGACCGCCGAGGCCGACGGCGAGACCGTCGTCCAGGGCTACGACCACCTCCTGCTCGCGACCGGCGCCGCGGCGGTCGAGCCGCCCATCGAGGGGCTCGGCCGCGAGGGCGTGTACACGCTCGGCTCGATGAGCGACGGCCGGGAGCTCCGCGAGTACGTCGCCGGGGCCCGCGCCGAGGGGGACCTCCAGCAGCCCGACCGGGGTCCGGCCTGCCAGTTCCTCGAGACCTGCAGCGGCCCGGTCGGCATCGTCGGCGGCGGCTACATCGGGGTCGAGATGGCCGAGGCGCTCGCCGCCAACGGCTTCGAGGTGCACCTCTTCCAGCGCGGGGCGCGGATCCTGAAGCCGTTCAGCGAGGCCACCAGCGAGCGCGTGCTCGAGCATCTCGGCGAGCAGGCGGTTCGGGTGTACCTCGGGGCCGAGGTCGAGGCGCTCGACGGCGGGGACGCCGTCGAGGCGGTCGTCACCGGGGACGAGCGCGTGCCCGTGGAGATGGTGCTCGTGGGCACCGGCGTCCGGCCCCGAACCGGGCTCGCCGAGGCCGCCGGGGTCGAGCTCGGCCCCACGGGCGCCATCGCGACCGACGCCTACCGGGAGACGAGCGTGCCGGACGTCTACGCCGCGGGCGACTGCGCCGAGGCGACCCACGTGGTCACCGGCGAGCCGGTCCACGTCCCGCTCGCGCTCACCGCGAACCGCCACGGCCGGGCCGTCGGCCAGACCGTCGCCGGCGACCGCACGACCGCGGGCGGCGTCGCGGGCACGGCCGCGGTGAAGGCGTTCGAGGTCGAGGCCGCCCGGACCGGGATCCTCGATCACGACGAGGCCGAGGCGGCCGGCTTCGACCCCGTGAGCCGGACGATCGACGCCAAGTCCCGCGCCGGCTACTACCCCGCGGGCGGCACGGTCCGGGTGACCCTGACGGCCGACCGGGCGAGCGGCCGGCTGCTCGGCGCGAGCCTCGTCTCCGAGTACGGCGAGGGCGCCGTCCACCGGAGCCACGCCGCCGTCGCCGCGGTCACGGAGGGCGTCACGGTCGAGGCGCTGGCGAACTACGACCTGGCGTACGCCCCGCCGTTCAACACCACTTGGGACCCGATACTGACGGCCGCGAAGGTGCTCGGCGGCGAACTCGAGACCGACTGAGGGTTCTGAACCGCGCCGTTCGAGCGTGAGGCGCCCGCGACGCTTAACGCGTCAGCGCCCGTAGATGGGTCGATGGCGGCGTTCCACCAGGCGGGCCGGACGCGGATCAACGCGTTCCACGTCGGCGAGGCCTACCTGTTCCGCCACTACTTCGAGGACGACGACGTCTTCGACGCGCTCAAGCGCTACTACAGCTCCTACGACTACCGCTTCGAGGTCCCCGAGTCCCGGTTCGGCCGGGTCGACCGCGTGCTCGACGAGCACGGCTACGCGCTCGCGAAGGTGCCCGACCCGGCGCCCTTTGCGGTGGTCAAGCGCAAGTACACCGACCACCCGACGCTCCTGTTCAAGGGCTCGGTGCTCCACCGGAGCCTCGGGCAGTTCAACTGCTTCGTGATGAAGGACCACGAGGCCGTCGAGGCGGCGGTCGAGGCCGGCGCCCGGCGGCTCGACGAGACGGACCTCGAGCTCGAGCTCTGAGGGCCCGGCCGGTCGCTGCCCCTACGCGCCGCCGTTGGCGATGGCGTCCTCGACCGCCTCGACCACCGGGCTCGACCGGCTCGTCGTGGTCGATCGCGACGAAGATCCCCTGGTTGTCGTGGTAGATCCGGACCATCTTGAACAGGTCGAGCGCGGTGGTGATGTACTCCACCCGCTCGGCGATGGGGAACAGCTCCTGGGTGAACAGGTCCATCTCGGCGAGGTCGAGGTAGACGTAGGAGTGCAGCTTCGAGAAGTGGGCCCGCATGTGGTCCTCGTCGTCGTAGAATCCCAGCGTGGCGTCGTCGACGTACATGGGGTTGAACGAGTCCCCGTCGAACTCCACGAACGACCGGAGCGCCCCGGAGACCACGTCCTGGACCGCCTCGCAGGCCGCGTCCGCGTCGAAGCTCACGACCTCCGACGCGTTCTCGATAGGCATGCCAACCGGGTTTCTTGGGCCGGTTATAAACGTGTGTGTAACGCCTGGCTGACGACTGCCGTTACGGCCCACGACACGCCCGGCCGGGTCGAGCTCCCAGTCGACCGCCACGTGGTCGGCCCTGACCGAGCTCAGAACGCCAGCCCGACCGTCCGGACGTGGGCGGCCAGCGCCTCCTCGTCCGGGAACGCTTCCCCACAGACGGTACAGACGTGCTCCGGGCGCTCGTCCATGTATGCTACTTATTCACAAGGCCCATGAACCTGTCGTCCGATTCGGGGTGACCGCACGACCGGCGATGCGCCTCAGACCAGCCCGATTACGACGATCGCCACGAGGCCGACGACGATGGTGGCGAGGAGGCTCTCGGTGTACCACGCGACGGCCGCCGCGACCGCCGCGGCGGCGAGCCGGTCGTTGCCGAGCACCGAGACGGCCCCCTCGGGCGCCAGGATGGCGGGGAACACGAGGGCCGCGAGCACGGCCGCGGGCACGAAGCCGAGGGCGCGCTCGACCCGGGGCGGCACCGTCCCGAGCCGCTCGAAGAGGAACAGGAACGAGCCGCGCAGGGCCACCGTGCCGAGCCCGACCACGAACACGGCCGCCCAGACGGTCGCGTCGGAGGCCGTCATTCGGCCATCACCTCGGCCGTGTCATCGCGCTCGGCGACCAGGACCCCGGCGGCGATGCCCGCCAGCGCGCCGGCCAGCAGCCCGAGGTTGAACGGGAGCGCAATCCCCGCGGTCGCGACCCCGCCGCCGACCAGGGCCGCGGCCCCGCTCGCCCGGCCCTCCACGGCGGGGACGAGCAGCGCCAGGAACGTCAGCGGTACGGCGAACTCCAGGGGGAGCCAGGCCGGCACCCGCGCCCCGACCACCGCGCCCACGATCGTCCCGAGCTGCCAGACGGCCCAGAGGGGCAGGGCCGTCCCGAGGTAGAACCAGCGGCGCGTCACCGGGCCCTCGAGCCCCTCGGCGAATCGGGTGATCGACACCGCGAACGCCTGGTCGGTGAGGACGTACGCCATGACCGCCCGCCAGCGGCCGGACGCCTCCAGGAAGTGCGGCGCGAGCGAGGCCGAGTAGATGACGAAGCGCGAGTTGATCACGAGCGCCGTGGCGATCACCACGGCGAGGGTCGCGTCCTGCCCGAGGAGCTCGATGGCGGCCAGCTGGGAGGCCCCCGCGAAGACGACGACCGAGAGCGCCATCGCCTGGAGCACCGACAGCCCCACGCCGACGGCCGCGGCTCCGGCGATCATGCTGAACGGGACCACGCCGAGCATCACCGGCGCCGTCCGCCGGACGCCGGCCGTGAAGGCCGCGCGCCGGTTCATGCGGCCCCGCCGCTCCGGGCCGGGGCCGGCGGGCTCCGGGGAACCCAGCCGGTCGCCCGCCATACGGTCTGCCGTGCTGCTACCGGGGCGTCGCTCATCGGATCGAGGGACATGGACTCGCCGGGATTTGAACCCGGGGCCTCTCCCATGCCAAGGGAGTGATCTACCTCTGATCTACGAGCCCGCGGACGCGTTCAGGGGTAGCCCGCTGGGGCCCTTAACCGCTTCGAAGCGCGGGGCTTCGCGGGCGTCAGCCCGGGAACGACGGCCCCGGCCGTCCGAGTAGAAACCCTTTAGGCCGCGTCGGGACTGTCCCGCCGTAGGGAACCTTCACGGCCGCAGATCCGACGCGCCGCGCGCTTGCGCGGCTTGGGAATGCGGCGGTGTCGGCGCCGGTCCCGGCGCCAACCAGCGGCTCGTGCGGTTCCACCCAAGACCCATGGCTAGAATGCACACCCGCCGTCGCGGCACGTCCGGCTCGGACAAACCCGTGACCGACGACCCGCCCGAGTGGAGCGACGTCGAGGCCGAGGCCGTCGAGGAGCGCGTGGTCGAGCTCGCCGAGGAGGGGTACAGCCCCAGCGAGATCGGCCTCAAGCTCCGCGACGCCGGCGTCGACGGCACCCCCGTCCCCGACGTGAGCCTCGCGACCGGCAAGAAGATCGGCGAGATCCTCGAGGAGCACGACGCGGCCGGCGAGCTGCCCGAGGACCTCGAGCACCTGCTCGAGAAGGCCGTCCGCCTGAACGAGCACGTCCGGGCCAACGGCCAGGACCACCAGAACAAGCGGGCCCTCCAGAACGTGGAGTCGAAGGTCCGCCGCCTGGTCAACTACTACCGCGGCGACGAGCTCGCCGTCGACTTCACCTACACGTACGAGAACGCCAAGGACCTGCTCGAGTAGATGGCCACGACGGACCGTCCGGACGCCGCGCCCGCCGACGCCGCCAGCGGCGTCGCCGAGGCGCTGGCCGACGCCGAGCTCGCGTGCCTCGTCGCCCCGGCCGACGCCGACTGCCTGGCCGCCGCGGGCCTGCTCGCGGCCGCCTGCCGGTCGGCCGGCGTGCCCTACCAGGCCAGCGTCGCCCGGACGGCCGACGAGGTCGCCGCGCGGCTCGCCGGCGCGGACGAGGCCGCCACGACGGTCGTCATCGGGGCGACCGCCGACGGGGGCCTCGCCCTCGACCCGGACGGCCCCGTCAGCCCGCTGGCCCACCGGATCGCGGGCGAGCTCGGCGCGACGCCCGACCCGGTGACCGCCCTCGCGGGCGCCGTCGCCGCGGGCGCCGTGCCCAGCCAGGCCACGCCGGGCCTGCTCGAGGCCGCCGGCCTCGACCGCGAGCCCGGGCTGGCGGTGCCGACGGCGGCCCTCGCCGACGGCCTGGCCCACACGACGCTCGTCCACGCCGCGTTCTCGGGCGACGCCGAGGCGACCCGGACGGCCCTCGATGACGTCGGCCTCGCCGACGCCGACGGGGCCGACCTCGCCGAGGCCGAGGCCCGCCGCGCCGGCTCGCTCGTCGCGCTGGCCGCGGCCGGCGCGCCCGACGCGACGCCCCGTGCGGCGACCGCCGTCGAGCGGGCCCTCCGGCCCTACCGGACCGACGGCCCGTTCGAGACGCTCGGCGGCTACGCCGACGTGCTCGACGCGCTCGCCGAGCGGGCGCCCGGGCTGGCGGTCGCCCTCGTGGTCGGCTCGAACGGCCGCGGGGACGCGCTGGAGCACTGGCGGGCTCGCGGACGGGCCGCCCACGCGGCGGTCCGCGACGCGGCCACCGCCCGCCACCACGGCGTCCTGGTCGCCCGGACCGACGGCCCGGTCGCGACCGTCGCCCGGCTGCTCCGGGACTTCCGGTCGCCGGAGCCGACCGTGCTCGCCGTCGGCGACGGCGTGGCCGCCGCGGCCGCGACCGACGCGCCCGTCGGCGAGGCGCTGGCCGAGGCCGCGGCCGCCGCGGGCGGCTCGGCGCTCGCCCGGGGCACCCGCGGGACGGCGAGCTTCGACCCGGACCGGACGGAGCGCTTCGTCGAGGCGTTCCGGGAGGCGCGATGAACCGCGCCACCGTCCGGACGCGGCTGCCCGACGCCGAGCGCGTCGCGGCCGCCGTCCGCCCGGACAACACGGCCGAGCTGACGACGCGCGTCGAGGACGGCGCCGTCGTGACGACCATCGAGCGCGAGACCGCGAGCGGGCTCCGTGCCACGCTCGACGACTACCTCGTCAACCTGGGCGTCGCCCGGGCGACGGGGACCCACGCTGACCGACCGACCGACGACACCACCCAATCATGAGCGAACGATCCGTATCACGACGACGACAGCAGAAGCAGTGGTACACGCTGACGGCCCCGGAGCAGTTCGACCGGAAGCCCCTCGGCGAGACCCCTGCGGACGAACCGGACCAGGTGCTCGACCGCACCATCGAAACCACCCTCGGGGACCTCTCGGGGAACGCGAACGAGAACAACGTCAAGCTGACCTTCAAGGTCACCGACGTGGGCTCGGACGCCGCCTACACCGAGTTCGTCAGACACGAGCTCGCGAGCGACTACCTCCGGAGCCTCGTGCGCCGGGGCTCCTCGAAGATCGCGGCGGTGCTCACCGTCCGCACGAAGGACGACTATCGCCTGCGGGTCCAGCCCGTCGCGTTCACCACCAAGCGGGCCGACCACAGCCAGCAGCGCGCCATCCGCGAGACGATGACCGAGATCGTCCAGCGCGCCGCCAACGAGCACACCTACCGCGAGTTCACCGACAGCATCGTCCACGGCCGGCTCTCCTCGGCGATGTACAACGAGGCGAAGACCATCTACCCGCTCCGGCGGGTGGAGGTCCAGAAGGCCGTGCTCGACGCCCACCCGGAGGAGGTCTACGAGGAGGAGGAGGCCGCGGCCGTCGAGGACGTCGAGGACGAGGAGACCGAGGAGTAGCGCCCGCCGTCGGTCGGGTCAGCCCTCGACGACGACCACGCCGACCATGCCCGCGCGCTCGTGCGGGATGCAGAAGTAGTGGTGGTCGCCGGGGACCTCGAAGGTGTGCTCGAACACCTGGTCCGAGGAGATCGCGCCGCCGAAGCTGCCGTAGAAGCCGTCACGTGCCGCTTCTTCCGTCTCGTAGTCGCCGGTCGCCCAGTAGTCGGCCCCCTCGGGCCGCTGGGTCCCGTAGGCCGTCACCGTGTGCGCCCGCGAGTTGGTGTTCTTCCAGCGGACGGTGTCGCCGACCGACACGGTGAGGTCGCGCGGCTTGAACACGCTCGCGCCCATCCCGACGTCGTAGTCGCCGCTCGGCGTCGCCCCGCCCCCGAGGCCACAGCCGGCGAGCCCGCCCATCGTCCCGGCAGCCGCCGCCGCGAGGAACCGGCGTCGTCGCATCGCCGGGGATTGGGGCCCGCAACGCTAAGCCTTCCCGGTATCGTCCGGGCCCCGCGGCCGGCGCCGCCCGGAGTAACACAAGCGATAAGGTGGGGCTGGATGTCGGTCGCACCATGCGGCCCCGGTTCGTCCAGCGGCTCGGGCCGGCGGACGTCATCACCGTCGCGAACGCGGTCGTCGGCTTCGCAGCCGCGGCCGCCGCGGCGGCCGGCGACGTCGCCCTCGGGGCCCAGCTGATGCTGCTCGCCGCGATGGGCGACGGCCTCGACGGCGTCGTCGCCCGGCGCTACGGCGGCTCGCCCGTGGGGAGCTACCTCGACTCGCTGGCCGACGTCGCCGCCTTCGGCGTCGCGCCCGCGCTCGTGGTCTTCGTCGCCGTCCGGCAGGGCTGGGCGCTCGAGGGGTTCGCCCTCACCGCCCAGCACGCCGCGGCGCTGGCGGTGCCCGCGCTCTTCCTGGCGATGGTCGTGGTCCGCCTCGCGTTCTACACCGCCGACCAGACCGACATCGAGCACACCCTCGGCGTGCCGAGCACGCTGTCGGCGACGCTGCTCGGCTCGACCGTGCTCGCGGGCCACGGCACGCCCACGGTCCTGCTCGTCGGGGGGTTGGGGCTCTCCTACCTGATGATCGCCGACCTCCGGTACCCCGACCTGCTGGCGCGCGACGCGCTGCTGATGGGCGTCGTCCACGGGCTCGCGGTCGCGTTCCCGGACGTCTACGGCCGGGGCTTCCCGTACGCCCTGCTCACGCTCGCGATCGCCTACCTCGTCCTCGGCCCCCGGTTCTACTGGCGCGACTGGGCGGACTCGGGGGCCCGCGCGTAGGCGCTCCGTCGGGCGGTCGCCTCCCATGTCGAAACGCTCATAGGCCGAACGGACCCAGCGGTCGGTATGACCGACGGGGACGACGAGCCGGCGGAGGCCGACGCCGAGGGCGAGCTCGAGGCGGCCTCGTTCGAGGACGCCCTCGCGGCGGTGACCGACCCCCTCGAGGCGGACGAGCTCGACGCCGACGCCCTTGGCGGGGCGCTCGACGCCGTCGACGACGCGGCCGGCGCCGCGGCGACCGAGGCCGAGCTCGACGAGCTCGACGCCGCCATCGACGACGTCGCGGCCGCCATCGAGGACGCGGCGCTCCCCGAGCCGGAGGACGAGGACGAGGACGACCCCCGGGAGGCCCTCGAGGGCCGGGTCGAGGACGCCCGGTCGGCGGTCGAGGACGCCCGCGGCCCCTACGCCGAGGAGGCCGTCGAGGGCGTCGAGGACGTGGCGAGCACCGTGCGGGACACCCGGTGGACCGAGCAGGGCGAGGGCGAGCTCGCCGAGCCGGTCGGGGCCTTCCTCGAGGCGGCCGACGGGGAGCTCGACGCCGGCCTCTCGACGGGCGCGGGGACGCCGTCGGGGCTCGCGGACGCGCTCGAGCGGGCCGCCGAAGCCGTCGCCGACGCCGATCTGGACCCCGACGACGACGCGGCGACGATCGCCGCCCTGCTCGAGGCGGCCGACGAGCTCGAGGCGGGCATCGAGGCCGCGCAGTCCTGGGACGACCTCTCGACCCGCGAGAAGCTCGAGGCCGAGGGCTTCTTCGACGTCCTCGAGCACCGCAAGGACTACCCGCCGGAGTGGGGCGCGCTCAAGGAGTGGGAGAAGCGCGGGAACGCCGAGATGGTGCTGCTCGCGCTCGAGCACCTCGGCTCGGACTTCATGGAGGAGCACTGCCTCGAGATCCTCGCCCGGCTGGGCGACGAGGCGGCGCTCGAGCCGATGCTGGAGCGGGCCGACCGCCGCGACCAGGCCGCCATCGAGATCGTCGGCAAGATCGGCAGCGACGAGGCGGTCGAGACCCTCCTCGAGTACGTCGAGACCGACAGCGACCCCGGCCTCCAGCGGACGACGCTGAAGGCCCTCGGCGAGATCGGGAGCGAGGAGGCGACGGGCGCGGTCGCGGACCAGCTCGCGGCGGAGAACCCGCTGGTCCGGGCGGCCGCCGCCCGCGCGCTGGGCTGCATCGGCGACCCGCGCGCGGTCGACCCGCTCGCCGATTCGCTGGCTGACGACGGGGAGCAGAAGGTCCGCGCCGCGGCCGCGTGGGCGCTCGTGCAGATCGGGACCGAGGCGGCCCTCGAGGCGGCCGCCGAGTACGCCGACGACCGGTCCTACCTCGTCCAGACCGAGGCCGAGACGGCCGCCGAGGCGCTCGGCGCCAAGCCCGCGTAGGCCGCCGCTCCTCAGAGCAGCGCCGCGACGAACAGCAGCGCGAACGCGAGCGCCAGCAGCAGCGTGCCGACCCGGCCGGCCGTCGTGTACTCCGTGGGATCGTCCGGCGACATCCGGAGCGTGTAGTCCTCGAACTCCGGCTGGTAGTCGAGGTAGCTCGGCAGCTGGAAGAGCTCGATGAACAGGAGCCCGGCGCCGAGCGCGCCGAGCGCGTAGCCGGCGAGCTGGATCGTCGCCGCCAGGTCGACCATGCCCGACCGGGGGCGCGAGGCGGGCAAAAACCCTGCGAACCCTCTTACGCGGTGACGCGTCCAGCCCCGGCCGTGCGCGCCGCCCTCGTGGTGCTGCTGGCCCTGGCAGCCGTGACGCCGACGGCCGCGATCCAGACGGACGCCTCGACGGCGGGGCCGGCGATCCTCGCGGTCTACCCGAACCCCGCGATCCCGGGCGACCGGGGCGAGTTCGTCGTCCTCGCGGTTCCCGAGGCCGGCGGCCACAACCTCTCGGTGACGGACGGGGAGTCCACGCTGACGCTCCCGTCGGGGTCGCCGACCGGGCGGGTCGCCGTGGCCACCGACCCGGTGGTCCGGAACCTCACCGACCGGCCGGTGGTGCTCGCGAGCGGGCGGCTACGCCTGGCGAACGGCGGCGAGACGGTCACCCTCCGGGTCGACGGCCGGCCGGTGGACTCGGTCGCGTACCCCCGGGCGCCGGAGGGCTCGATCTACCGGCGGGCGGACGGCGAGTGGGCCTGGCGCCGCCTCGGCGGGACCGACTTCCCCGTCCGGACCGCCGGAGGCGCGACGGCGACGCTGTTCGTCCTCCCCGACGCGCCGGCGGCCGCGATCGAGCCGCTCCGCTCGGCCGAGCGCCGGCTCTGGTTGGCCGCCTACACGCTGACCTCCGCGCGGGTGACCGAGGCGCTCTGCGCCGCGAGGGCCCGCGGGGTCGACGTCCGGGTCCTCGTCGAGCTCGAGCCGGTCGGCGGCCTGACGGCGGTGGGCGCCGAGCGGCTCGACCGGCTCGTCGCCTGTGGCGTCCGGGTGCGCGCCATCGGCGGCTCGAGTGGCCGGTACAGCTTCCACCACGCCAAGTACGCCGTCGTCGACGACCGCGCGGTCGTCCTCACCGAGAACTGGAAGCCGAGCGGCGTCGGCGGCCGGTCGAGCCGGGGCTGGGGCGCCGTGGTCGACGATCCGAGCGTCGCGGACGCGCTCGCCGTGACGTTCGCCGCGGACGCGGGCTGGCGCGACAGCCGAGCCCTGGACCGACGCCCGCACCGGCCGACGCTTCACCCGAGCGGAGCCGCCGGCGAACGGCACCTTCCCGGCGGCGGTCACGCCGACGACGGCCCGGGGCGTCGACGTCGAGGTGCTGCTCGCGCCGGACAACGCGGAGGCCCGCGTGATCGCCCTGCTCGACGGCGCCGAGCGCACGATACGGGTGCTGCAGGTCTCGGTCGGCGGCCGGGACCAGCCGTTCGTCCGGGCGCTCGTCCGGGCCGCCCGGCGGGGCGTCACGGTCGAGCTGCTGCTCGCCGACGCCTGGTACGTCCGCGAGCGGAACCGGGCGGTCGCCGACACGCTCAACGGGCTCGCCCGGCAGGAGGGCCTCCCGCTGCGGGTGCGGCTCGCGACGCCACGCGGCCGGTTCGGGAAGATCCACGCCAAGGGTGCGGTGGTCGACGGCGAGCACGTCCTGCTCGGCAGCCTGAACTGGAACAACGCCTCCGCGCGGCGGAACCGCGAGGTCGCGCTCGTGCTCCACGGCGGGGGCGCGGGCGACTACTACGCGGCCGTGTTCGACGCCGACTGGCAGGGCGGCCGGTGGCGGCTCCCCGTGGGGCTGCCGGCGGCCGCGGCCCTGCTCGCGCTGGCGGCGGCCGCGTTCGGCCGGCGCTCGATCGAGTTCGAGGATCCTGAGCGGCAGGGCGTGGCGCCGGTCGAGCCCGAGGCCGAGCTACGCTGGGGGCCTTGAGCGCCCGAGGCGTCGCGGCCTACGTCGCCAGCGTGTAGTCGCGCGGGCTCGCGGCCCCGAGCGTCTCGTCGATCTCCGCCTCGGCCATCTCCGCGATGAGGGCGTCGAGCACCTGCTCGCGCATGCCCTTCACGAAGCGGATCGAGCCCACGACGAGGTGGCCGCCGCCGCTGACGCCGGCGCCCGCGAGCTCGTCGTTGAGGTCCTCGACCATCCGGGGGATGTCGAGGCGCACGCCGTCCGACCGGAGCACGGCGAAGTCCGGGCCGATCCCCATCGTGATGACGGGCTCGCCGGTCTCCCGCACGACGTGGTCGTGGATGGCGCCGGTCGTCGTCCCGGGCGCCGGGTAGGTGAACCGGTGGGCGTGCTCGTCCATGTCGACCCGGACGAGCCGGACGCCGCTGTCGAGCGTGGTCTCCTCGCGGTGTTCGAGCGCGCCGTCGAGCTGGCGCCGGATGGCGTCGTGGGCCCGGCCCCGGAGGAGCTCGATCAGCTCGTCGTGGCGCTCGGGATGGCCCGCGACGTCGAGCACGTCCTGGATGACGCCGTGGCCGGCGTCGTAGCGCAGCCAGTAGGCCGCGTAGTCCAGCGCGTCGCCGATGGCCTGGCAGCGGTCCTCGTCGTAGCCGGCGTCCTCGGCGAGCGCGAGGTAGTCCGCCATGGCGTCGGCCGACGACCGGTCGGCCAGCCCGGCGACGGCGGGGACGTGTCGGAACCGGTCGGTGAGCGCGGGCTCGACCAGCCGGGCGATCTCGACCGAGAGCATGCCGACGGTGACGCGGTAGTCGTCGCCGACGAGGTACGGGTTCACGTGCTCGGCGACGAACGGCGCGACGGCCTCCGGGTCCGGGTGGTGGTGGTCGATCACCAGCACCGGGACATCGTAGGCGCGCAGGTGGCGGTAGGCCGGCGTGTCCTCCTCCGTGGAGCCGTTGTCGACCATCACGAACAGCGGGAGCTGCTGGCCGTGGCGCTCGCGGTTCGACAGCGCGTGGCCGAGGTCGCGGGTGGCGTCCTCGACCTCGTAGTACGGCGCCTTGCTCGGCAGCCGCTTGACCAGGTGGCGGGGCGCGTCGGGGTTGGCGTGGGTCTCGGCGATGAACGACTCGAGGGCGGCCTCCAGGGCGACGCCTGCCGCGATGCCGTCGGTGTCGGCGTGGTGGCGGATCACGACCGGTTGGCCCTCGAGGACCGCCCGTCGAAGTCGCTCGGCGACGGCCTCCAGGTCGTCCCAGAGCTGAGCCATCGGCTCCCAGTCGACCAGCGGGTCGATGTCGGCGGGGGCGGCGGCCTCGGCGAGGTTCTCGTCGTAGCGATCCGTGGCCGCCTCGAGCGCGTCGCCCTCCAGGGCGGTGACGGCGTCGGCCTCGACCTGGCGGCCGTGGCCGGTGTCCTCGACGCGGCCGACTACGTGGACCAGGTCGCCGGTCTCGAACTCGGGGTACGCCCGGACCCCTGCACGCTCGAACGCCGCACAGGGAACCACGCCGGTGCCGTCCGCGACGTGGAACAGCGTCGGCCCGCCGGTCTGCTTGATCTGGACCAGCCGGCCGTCGAGGTGGACGACCTCGCCCTCGCGCTCGTCGATGCCGTCGACCGGGGTGACGTCGTACTCGTGCTCGACGGCCTCGACGGCGTACTCCCCGGGGTCGGCGGGTACGAACGAGAGGTCGCCGTTCGCCCGGATCTCGGTCAGCTCGACCACGAGCTCGTCGCCCACCTCGTGGTCGGTCTCCAGGACGGACTCGTGGACGAGCCCGGAGACGTCGTCGGCGAGCTGGACGAAGACGCCGTAGTTCACGACGCCGTCGACGGTGCCGTGGTACCGGGCACCCTCCTCGAGGTCATCGGCCGTACAGTCGTCGGCGAGCTCGTACACCACCGGCCGGTCGTCGGCCGGGGCGTCGGGGGCGGGGGCGTCACTCATCTTGACCGCGGTTCGTCCCTGTCGGGGTTAAGGCTGGCGAGATGCGCCGGCTCGCGCCCGCAAGCCTCAACAGCGGGCCGCCCCCCATGGCGTCCATGCGGCTGTTCCGCTCGGGCGAGGTCCTCGGCATCGCGGCCGAGACGCTCGAGTTCGCGCTCGACGCCGCCGCGGACACCCATCCGGACGAGTACATGGGGTTGCTCCGCGGCGAGGACGCCCGCGACCTCGGGCTCGACCGCGACGGGACCGTCATCACCGACGTGCTGGTGATCCCGGGCACCAAGGCGAGCCCCCGGGCGGCGACCTTCCAGTCGAGCCTGGTGCCGAACGACCTCCGGAGCCTCGGCAGCGTCCACTCCCACCCGAACGGCGTGCTCTCGCCGAGCGAGACCGACGTCGCCTCCTTCGGGCGCGGCCGGGTCCACGTCATCATGGGGGCGCCCTACCGGCGGGGCGACTGGCGGGCCTTCGACCGCGACGGCGAGCCCACCGAGCTGGCCGTCCTCGATGTCGACCTCCCGGACCCCGCCGAGCGGTTCTTCGACTTCGACGAGTCCGACCTCGACCTCTGAGGGGGTTGGTCAAACGGCGGTTTGAGTCACCCGAGGGTACCTATCGGGGGACGCCGAAGGCTGGCCCATGCCCGAGACCGGCGACCGCGGCTGTCCGAAGTGTGGCCACGAGGAGACCGACGTCGGCACCATCTCGACGACCGGCGGCGGTCTCTCGAAGATGTTCGACATCCAGACCAACCGGTTCAGCGTCGTCTCGTGTACGGGGTGTGGCTACTCCGAGCTCTACCGCGACGACACCCCTGGCGCGAGCGACATCGTCGACGTCTTCCTCGGGTAGCCGTCGATGGCCGCCGGTGCCCTGTTCGCCGTCGCCCTGCTCGTGAGCCTCGCGTTCGGCCTCCTGCTCTACGCCTTCGTCCGCCAGGAGGCCGCCGATCGGACGGCGATGGACCGCGAGGCCGCCGAACGCCGTGCCCGGCGGGACACCGACACGGAAGAACGGTGAGCGGCGCTCCGCTCACTCCCGAGCGCGCAGCCCCCGGAACCCCACCCACGCGAGCGGGAGCTGGAGGGCGGCGTAGGCCACGTGGGCGCCGTAGTGGCTCGCCGACTGCTCGGGGGTGAAGGGGAGGACCCCGAGCGGGAGCACGGAGCCCCCGCCCCCGACGATGACGATCATCGCCCAGCCCGTGGCGACCGCGGCGGCGCCCCGTCCGGGCCGGGCGAGGAGCAGCCAGCCGACGACGGCCGTCACGGCCAGGGGCACCAGCGTCTCGGGGCCCCAGAGGACCGAAGCTGGGAACTCGGCGAGGTTGTGGACGATGTGGCCGGCCCCGGACAGTCCCAGCGCGATGCGGGTGGCGCGATCCGCGCCCGGATCGGCCGTCATCGCGTCCCTACAGCAGCCCCGCCTCGGCGAGCCGATCGACCGCCTCGCGCAGGCGGTCCTGACTGTTCGCGTAGGAGACCCTGGCGTACCCCGGCGTCCCGAAGGCGCTCCCGGGGACGGTCGCGACGTGGGCCTCCTCGAGGGCGGCCTCGCACCAGGCCGCGTCGTCGTCGGCCACCGGGAGCATGAGGTAGAACGCCCCGTCGGGCGCCGGGACATCCACGCCCCGGTCGGCGAGCAGCGAGACGAGGAGGTCCCGGCGGGCCTCGAACTCGGCCACCATCTCGCGGACCGGCCCCTCGGTGTTCCGGAGCGCCTCGACGCCGGCGTGCTGGACGAAGTTCGTCGCACAGCTCACCGAGTGGGAGTGGAGCTTCCCGGCCTCGGCGACCAGCTCCGGGGGCCCGGCGTAGTAGCCGAGCCGCCAGCCGGTCATGGCGTAGGCCTTCGAGAAGCCGTTGACGGTGACCGTCCGGTCGGCCATCCCGTCGAGCGTCCCGAGGCTCGGGTAGTCGTCGACGTAGGTGATCTCGCGGTAGATCTCGTCGGCGAGCACCGTGAGGTCGTGCTCGACGGCGAGGTCGCGGACGCCCTCGAGCGCGGCCTCGGAGAACACGGCGCCCGAGGGGTTCGACGGCGAGTTGAGGATCACCAGCTGGGTGTCGTCGGAGACGGCCGCGGCGAGCTCGTCGAGCGCCGGCTCGAGCTGGAACTCGTGGGCCGCGAGGTCGACCCGGACGGGCTCGCCGCCGGCCACCTTCACCATCGCCTCGTAGGAGACCCACGCGGGGTCGAGCAGGACGACCTCGTCGCCCGCCTGGACGGTGGCCATGACGACCTCGAACAGCGCCTGCTTCGCGCCCGGCGTGACCACGATCTGCTCGGGGTCGTACGCCAGGCCGTCGTCGGCGAACGAGTCGCTGATCGCCTCGCGGAGCGCGGGGATGCCGTTCGACGGCGTGTAGCCGTGGTCGCCCGCCTCGAGGGACTCCCGGCCGGCCCGCACGATGTTCGCGGGCGTCTCGAAGTCGGGCTCGCCGACGCTGAGGTCGACGACGTCGACGCCCTGCGCCGAGAGCTCGGCGGACTTGTTGCTGATCGCCAGCGTCGCGCTCGGCTCGACGCGGCCCACGCGGTCGGCGAACCTCACGGCAGCGCCTCCACGAGGTCGCAGGCCGAGTCGACGGCGTCGGCCCCCTTGTCGACCCGGTCGGTCGCCTCCGCCGCGGTCTGGCCGGGGCCGGAGACGCCGAACGCCACCGGCGTGTCCCGGTCGAGGCTCACCCGCGTCAGCCCGTCGGCGGCCGCCTGGCCGATGACCTGGTCGTGGTCCGTGTCCCCGGTCACGATCGCGCCCAGGACGGCCACCGCGTCGACGTCCTCTCGGCGCGCCAGCCGGTCGGCCGCCAGCGGCGCGTCGTACGCGCCGGGCACCCTGACGGTCTCGACGACGGCGGCCTCGCGGGCTGCGGCCGCCTCGTGGGCGTGCTCCTCCATCCGTTCGGTGATCGGGCCGTGGAACGACGCGACCACGAGGCCGAGCGATACCATGGTTCGGGCGACGCCAGGCCGCCCCAAAGGGCTTCCGTTCGGGCGGCTGGCCCCGGTCGGCGAACCGGCCTCGCGGGATGACAAGAGTTGTTACCGGGCGGGCCGCCCGCGGGGCCAATGAGCGTCTCGGGCCGCCTCGGCCGGGCCGACCGGCCGCTGCTCGCGCTCCTCGCCATCACGGCCGTCGGGCTCGTCGCCCGGCTGGCCTTCCTCGGGGCCCGCATCGCCCACTGGGACGAGGGCCGGGTCGGCTACGATATCCTCCGGTACGCGGCGACCGGCGCCTGGGAGTACCGCCCGATCGTCCACGGGCCGTTCCTGCCCCACGTCAACCGGCTGGTGTTCGAGTGGCTCGGCCCGACCGACGGCTCCGCCCGCCTCGTCGTGGCGGTCGTCGGCGCGCTGCTCCCGCTGTCGGCCTGGCTCTACCGCGAGCACCTCCGCGACGTCGAGCTGGTCGCGCTCGGCGCGCTGCTGGCGGCCGACCCGATCCTGCTCTACTACTCGCGGTTCATGCGGAACGACGTCCTGCTGGCGACGTTCGCCTTCGCCGCGCTCGGCTTCTACGTCCGCGCGATCGACACCGGGCGCCGCCGACACCTGTTCGCCGGCACGGCGCTGCTCGCGCTCGCCTTCACGACCAAGGAGAACGCCATCGTCTACGTGTTGAGCGTGCTCGGCGCGCTGGTCCTGCTGTTCGACCACCGGCTCTTCCTCGCCCGCGGCCGCGAGGAGGACTGGACCGTCGTCGCCCGGCGCCGGCTCGGGCGGACCGCGCGGGCGCTCTGGCGGTGGCGGCTCGCGCTCGGCGTCGCGCTCGTGGAGTTCCTCGCCATACTGGTGTTCTTCTACGCGCCCCGGGAGGCGGCCGAGGGCGGCCTCGGCCTCTGGGCCGCGTTCGCGAACCCGTCGACGCTCCCGGACGTGATCGCGGCCGCCACCTACAACCCGGCGCCCTGTGGCGGCGCCGGCGCCGACCCCTACTGCAACGGCGCCTGGGAGCGGGTCGCGAACCTCTGGGTCGGCGGCCCCCACCAGGACCACGCCTACCTCCCCTTCCTCGGCCACTACGTCCGCGTGCTCGCGACGGCGTCGGGTGCCCTGGCACTGCTCGCCGTCCTCGGCTTCCTCCACGACCGCTACGCCGGCGACCGCCCTCGCGACCTCGTCGCGCTGACGTTCTACTGGGGCGCCGTCTCCGTGCTGGGCTACCCGGTCGCGGTCGACATCAAGGCGGCCTGGGCGGTCGTCCACGCGGTCGTCCCGCTCGCGGTGCCCGCGGCGGTGGCGATCGGGCTCGTCGTCGATTGGGGCCGGGAGGCGGCGGCCGACGACGACCGCGTGGGCGTCGCGCTCGCGGCGGTCGTGCTCCTGCTCGTCGGCGGCCAGATCGGGGCCACGGCGGTGACGGGCGTCTACCTCGAGCCCCAGGCCGAGGACAACGTCCTCACCCAGTACGCCCAGCCGGCGGGCGACCTGCGCGAGGCGTTGACGCTGGTCGGCGTCGCGGCCGCCGACAACGACGGGCTCGACGTGGTCTGGTACGGCGAGCACTTCCTGGTCGAGAACGAGTCGGCCGCGCGCCGCCTGCCCGTCGGCGACGGCGAGTGGTACAACCGACTCCCCCTGCCCTGGTACCTCGAGGTGAGCGGCGCCGAGCGAACGAGCACCGACTCCCCCGAGACGCTCGAGCGGCTGCTCGCCGACGAACGGCCACCGGTGATCATCACGCGGGACACGGAGGCCGCGGCCCTCGCGGGTGAGTTGGATGGCTACCGGGAGTTCCGCGGGAAGGGTCGGTTGACGGGCCTCGAGCTCGTGATCTACGTCGACGCGGAGTACGCAGGAGACCGCGGCGAGGCCGCCTCGAGCATCCTGAACTGACCCCACGAGATTCGCTGTCTACGCGCGCCGATCGAACGCGGTTCGTCCGGCCGCCGTCGCACAAATGAACGCTTATAGGTATGGCCTCCAAAGCCGCTGAGCAAGGAGATATGCCCATGAACCCATGGATCGCCATCGGGGCGCTGGCGGCCGTCGCGGTGGGCATCCCGCTCGGGATGCTCGCCCTGTCGAGCGTGCTCCGGCCGTCGGTGCCGGAGCAGGGCAAGCGGGCCACCTACGAGAGCGGGGAGATCCCGACGGGCAACACGCGCATCCGCTTCAACATCCAGTACTACATGGTCGCGCTGCTGTTCGTCGTCTTCGATATCGAGACCGTCCTCATCTTCCCCTGGACCGTCATCTACCGGGACGCCGTGGCCACCGTCGGCGTCGTTCAGGCGCTCGGGCCGATGCTCGTCTTCATCGGCGTGCTGTTCGTCGGGCTCGTCTGGGCCTGGCGGAACGGGGCGGTGCAGTGGGCTCGGAGCCCGGAGGCACACGAGGGAGGGACTACACAGTGAGCTCTGACGCGCCACACGACACCATCCTGGAGAGCGCATCGCCCAGCACGAAGACCCGCGACGCCCGGTCGGGGGCCGGCCTCGACGACCGCTTCAACTCGAAGCTGCGCGAGGCGTTCGGCGCCTCGCCGTTCATCCTCACGAAGTTCGATAAGTTCATGAACTGGGTGCGGGGCTCGTCGATGTTCCTCCTCCAGTTCGGCATCGCGTGCTGCTCGATCGAGATGATGCACACGATGGGGGTCAAACACGACATCGACCGGTTCGGCGCCGGCGTGCCCCGCGCGTCGCCGCGCCAGGCCGACCTCATCATCGTGCCGGGCACCATCGTCTCGAAGTTCGCCCCGCGGATGAAGCGCATCTACGACCAGATGCCCGAGCCGAAGTTCGTGGTCGGCATGGGCTCGTGCACCATCTCGGGCGGCCCGTTCCAGCAGGGCTACAACGTCGTCAAGGGCGCCGAGGAGGTCATCCCGGTCGACATCCACGTCCCGGGCTGTCCGCCCCGCCCGGAGGCGCTCGTCTACGGCATCGCGAAGCTCCAGGAGCGCATCGCGAACGGCGAGAGCTCGCCGGTGACGGTCAAGCCCTACGAGCTCCAGGAGTTCGCCGACCTCGACGACGACGAGGTCGTCCGCAAGCTCGCCGAGCAGATCGACGAGGACGACCTCGTCATGCGGTACAACTGGGCTGATTCGCCGTGAGCGTCGAGGAGCCCGAGGTCAAGGAGGCCGCCGCCCCGCCCGCCGTCGACTACGACGCGCTCGCCGAGCTGCTCGGCGACCTCGTCATCGACCGGGAGACGCACAAGAACGCCGAGGCGTTCGTCGTCCGCCCCGACGAGGTCCAGGAGGCCCTGTTCGCGCTGCGCGACGAGGCCGGCTTCGACCACCTCTCGTGTCTGACCGCCCAGGAGTACGAGGACCGCTACGAGAGCATCTACCACCTCCGGAAGTACGACGACCCGACCCAGGAGGTCGGCGTCGTCGTGCCGACCCGCCGGGACGCCCCGGTGAGCCAGTCGGCCGAGCCCGTCTACCGGACGGCGGACTGGCACGAGCGCGAGGCGTACGACCTCATCGGCATCGACTACGAGGGCCACCCGGACCTCCGGCGCATCCTGCTGCCCGAGACCTGGCAGGGCCACCCCCTGGGGCTGGACTACCACCAGGACAAGCCCCAGATCGTGACGCTGGCGGAGAACCGGAACCCGCTCGAGCCCGACCACCGGGCGCCGGACGACGCGGAGACGATGTTCCTCAACATCGGCCCGCACCACCCGGCGACCCACGGCGTGCTCCACCTCAAGACGACGCTCGACGGCGAGCAGGTCGTCGACGTCGACCCGGACATCGGCTACCTGCACCGCTGCGAGGAGCAGATGGCCCAGAACGGCAACTACCGCTACCAGATCATGCCGTACCCCGACCGCTGGGACTACGCCTCGGCGGGCCTCCTGAACGAGTGGGCCTACGCCCGGGCGGCCGAGGACCTCGCGGACATCGAGGTGCCCGAGTACGCCCAGGTCATGCGGACGTTCTCCGCCGAGCTCTGCCGCATCGCGGCCCACCTGCTCGCGGTCGCGACGTTCGCGCTCGACATCTACGGCGACTTCACGGCCATCTTCATGTACGGCCTGAAGGACCGCGAGGTGGTCCAGTCCATCCTCGAGGACCTGACCGGCCAGCGGATGATGTTCAACTACTTCCGGCTGGGCGGGGTCGTCTGGGACCTGCCCGAGCCGCGCGACGAGTTCTTCGAGAAGGTCCGGGACTTCCTCGACGGCCTCCCGGCCCGGATGGACGAGTACCACGACCTGCTGACCAACAACGAGATCCTCCAGCTCCGGACGGTCGACACGGGCGTGCTCGACGAGGAGGTCGCGAAGAGCTACGGCGTGACGGGCCCGATCGCCCGGGCGTCGGGCATCGACTACGACCTCCGCCGGGACGACCCCTACGGCTACTACGACGAGCTGGACTGGGACGTCGTCACCGAGGAGGCGGGCGACAACTACTCGCGGGTGCTCGTCCGGATGCAGGAGGTCGAGCAGTCCGCCCGTATCATCGAGCAGTGCGTCGACCTGCTCGAGGACTGGCCCGAGGACGAGCGCGAGATCCAGGCCAACGTGCCCCGGACGCTCAAGCCCGAGGCCGACACCGAGGTCTACCGCGCGGTCGAGGGCGCGAAGGGCGAGCTCGGCATCTACATCCGGTCGGACGGCACCCAGCAGCCCGCCCGCTTCAAGATCCGCAGCCCGTGCTTCTCGAACCTCTCGGCGCTCCCGGAGATGGTGGAGGGTGAACTCATCCCCGACCTGATCGCGACGCTGGGCAGCCTCGACATCATCCTGGGTGAGGTGGACCGGTGAGCCTCGCGCCGCTGCAGTCAATGACGCCCTTTCCCGACCTCATCGCCGAGCTGCTCGGCCTGGCGGGCGTGGGCGGCGAGATCGCGGCCGCGCTCATCGCCGCAACCCTCGTCGGCACCCTCCTGCTCACCTACACCGCGGTGGCGGGTCCCTGGGCGAAGCGGAAGATCACGGCGGCGTTCACCGACCGCATCGCGGTCAACCGCATCGGGCCGTTCGGCCTGCTGATCATCGTCGCCGACGCGCTGAAGCTGATGTCCAAGGAGGTCATCATCCCGGAGGGCATCGACCGGCCGGCGTGGGACCTCGCGCCGATCCTCCTGCCGTTCAGCGCGCTGCTGGGCTTCGCGGTCATCCCGATGGGCTCGGGCGTCCACCTCGCCGACCCGGAGACGGGCGCCGTGTTCGTCTTCGCGATCGCCTCGATCTCGTCGCTCGGGATCGTGATGGGCGGCTACGCGTCGAACAACAAGTACTCGATGCTCGGCGGGCTGCGCGCCGTGGCGATGAACATCGCCTACGAGATCCCGCTGGTCATCACCGCGGCCTCCGTGGTGCTGTTCGCGGGCTCGCTCCGGATGAGCGAGATCGTCGCAGTCCAGACGGTCCCGCTGGTCGAGCTCGGCGCGCTCACGATCCCGTCGTGGTTCGCGTTCGTGAACCCGTTCGCGTTCGTGCTGTTCATGGCCGCGAACCTCGCCGAGGTCGGCCGGAACCCGTTCGACCTCGCCGAGGCGCCCAACGAGATCGTCGCCGGCTACGTCACCGAGTACGGCGGCGTCTACTTCGTGCTGTTCTTCCTCGGGGAGTTCCTCCACATCTTCCTCGGCGGCGCCATCATCACGACGTTCTTCCTCGGCGGCGGCTCGGCGCCGATCGCCGCGCTCGACGTCGTGCCCGGCTTCGTCTGGTTCACCGCCAAGATCTGGGGCGTCTACCTGTTCACCCAGTGGATGCGGTCGGCGGTGCCCCGCGTCCGCATCGACCAGATGCTCGAGATCGGCTGGAAGGGCCTGCTGGTGCTCTCCTTCGCCAACCTGCTGCTGACGGCCGTCATCGTGGGGGTGCTCGCATGATCGGCGTCCTGAAGTCCATGACGACGACGCTGAAGCACGCCCTCGACGGCCGGACGTTCACCGTCGAGTACCCCGACGAGGCGCCCTCGGTGAGCCCGAGGTTCCGCGGCATCCACAAGTTCAGCCAGGAGCGCTGCATCTGGTGCCGCCAGTGCGAGAACGTCTGCCCGAACGACACGATCGAGATCAAGATGAGCCCGGACCGGGAGGGCGAGGAGTACAACCTCCACATCGGCCAGTGCATCTACTGCCGGCTCTGCGAGGAGGTCTGCCCGACCGACGCCATCGTCCTGACCGAGCAGTTCGAGTTCACGGGCGACACGAAGGACGACCTCGTCTACAACAAGGAGCAGCTCAAGAACGTCCCCTGGTACAAGGACATGGACCCGTTGGCCTCCCGGGAGCCCGACCGGGGCGCCTGGGTCGGCGAGGGCGAGGGCGCGGTCGACTACCAATAACCGTTGTCCATCGGGCCCGTTGCGGGACACTGGTGGCCCTGACAACGGCTCGCTGCTACCGCTCCGTCCCCTTACCGCCGAGCTATTTCGTTCGGTATCGCCCCCACTACCACCCGTGCGCCTGGCCCCGCCGTTGCTTGGCCCGGTGCTGTCGGTCCGTTCGCGTCCCCGGCACCGGGAATGGCCCCGGTGATTCCCGCTCCGTGTGGCGTCCGCACACGGCTGCTGCACGCGATGCGTTGGCGTTCTTGGGTGGGTTGTCGACCGCAACGGGCTCCCGTTGATGCGGCCGACCCCGCAGGGGGCCGCCTCGAGCGCTCTCCGCTACCGAACTCCCCGGCCCGCGGCGGGGTATTTAGAAATCTTCAAAGGCCGCTGGTTAGAAGGGCCCTCCAATGGCCGCTACCACGCTCGAGTTAGTCGCGTTCGTGCTCTTCGCCGCCGTGACCGTGGGGGCGAGCCTCGCCGTCGTGCTCGTTCGCGACGTCTGGCACGCCGCGCTCCTGTTGGGCGTGGCGCTGCTCTCGGTCGCCGTCCACTTCGTGATGCTGCGCGCCGAGTTCCTCGCCGCGATGCAGATCCTGGTCTACGTCGGCGGCGTGCTCATCCTCATCAGCTTCGCCGTGATGCTGGTCCGCCGGCCGGCCGATGACCCGACGCTGGTGACCTCGCCCCAGCTCAACCTGGGCGGACACCTCTGGCGGGGCCTGGGCGCGGTCGCGCTCTTCGCCGTGCTGGCGGCGGTCACGGCCCGGGCAACGTTCGGGGCGGGCGCCGGCTTCCCGGCCGACGCGAACATCACGGCCTCCATCGGGTACGCGCTGATCGGCCTCGAGCAGCTGGCCGCCCACCCGGTCGACAGCTTCCTCGTCGCCCTGATCGTCATCGCCGTGGTGCTCGACGCGGCGCTCGACGGCTCGATCTTGCTCGCCCGGCGGGAGGAGGAGGACGAGTAGATGGTCCCGGTCGAGTACTATCTGGTCCTCTCGGGGCTGGTCTTCAGCATCGGCGTCTTCGGCATCTTGACCCGCCGGAACGCCCTCATGTTCCTCATCTCGGTCGAGCTCATGCTCAACGCGGCGAACGTCAACCTCGTCGCGTTCAGCCAGTACCACGGCAACCTGAACGGCCAGGTGTTCGCGCTGTTCACGATGACCCTGGCCGCCGCGGAGGTCGCCGTCGGACTCGGCATCATCCTGGTGCTGTTCCGCAACTTCGCCGACGTGGACGTCACCGAGGCCGCAACCATGAGGTGGTAAGATGGTAGGAGCATTCGACTTCGCGCCCGCGATCCCGCTGCTGCCGTTCGCGTCGTTCCTGATCGCGATGCTGCTGGGCCACTTCGCCCCGCAGCTGCTGCCCCGGAAGGGCGCCATCCCGGGCATCCTCGCCCTCGGCGCCTCGCTGCTGTTCTCGATCTGGGTCCTGCTCACGGTCCGGACGGGCGAGTACGCCAACGAGATCCTCTACGTCTGGGCCATCGGCGACGGCACGTTCGACCTCCAGTTCGGGATGCTGCTGGACCCGCTCAGCTCGCTGATGCTCGTCATCGTCTCGCTGGTGGCGCTGCTGGTGTTCGTCCACAGCCTGGGCTACATGAACGACGAGGGCGAGACCGGCCTCCCGCGCTACTACGCCGGCCTCTCGCTGTTCGCCTTCTCGATGCTCGCGTTCACGATGGCCTCGAACCTCCTGATGGCGTTCGCGTTCTTCGAGCTCGTCGGGCTGTGCTCGTGGCTGCTCATCGGCTTCTGGTTCCGCGAGGACGGCCCCGCGAGCGCGGCGAAGAAGGCGTTCCTCGTCACCCGCTTCGGCGACTACTTCTTCCTCGTCGGCACGGTCGCCGTGCTCGTCACGTTCGGCACGGCCCGGTTCGCCGGCGTCGGCTCGTTCCCCGCGCTGGCCGAGGCCGCCCTCGCCGGCGAGACCACGGTCCGGACGTTCGGCTTCGAGCCCGGGACCTGGTTCACGATCATCGGGCTGCTCGTGCTGGGCGGCGTCATCGGCAAGTCGGCCCAGTTCCCGCTGCACACCTGGCTGCCCGACGCCATGGAGGGCCCGACCCCGGTGTCGGCGCTCATCCACGCGGCCACGATGGTCGCCGCCGGCGTCTACCTCGTCGCCCGGATGTACGGCTTCTACGCGCTGAGCCCGACCGCGCTGGCCGTCATCGCGTTCGTCGGCGGGACCACCGCGCTTCTCGCCGCCTCGATGGCCGTCGTCAAGCGCGAGATCAAGCAGGTGCTCGCCTACTCGACGATCTCCCAGTACGGCTACATCATGCTCGGCCTCGGCGCCGGCGGCTACGTCGCCGGGGTCTTCCACCTCACGACCCACGCGTTCTTCAAGGCGCTGCTGTTCCTCGGCGCCGGCTCGGTCATCATCGCGATGCACCACAACGAGGACATGTGGGACATGGGCGGGCTCAGAACGCGGATGCCCGTCACCTACTACACGTTCCTCGCGGGCTCGCTCGCGCTCGCCGGCATCTTCCCGTTCGCCGGCTTCTGGTCGAAGGACGAGGTGCTCTACGAGGCGCTCGTCCACGGGCTGAACGACCCGGTGCTGCTGGTCGCCTACGCGTTCGGCCTCGCGGCCGTCTTCCTCACCGGCTTCTACACCTTCCGGATGGTGCTGCTGACGTTCCACGGCGAGCCGCGGTCGGAGACGGCCGAGGACCCCCACGCCGTCCGCTGGAACATCAAGCTCCCGCTGGTCGTCCTCGGCATCCTCGCGGTGGGGGCCGGGGTCATCAACATGGTGCCGGTCCAGTCGCTCACGGGGATCCACCTCGAGTTCCTCCACGACTGGCTCGCGAACGGCGTCGGCGACGCCAACGGCCACCACTACGCGACGCTCCTGAAGGACGTCGCCGGCTACCACGCCGCTGAGCTCGCCCCGCTGCTCCCGGCCGTCGTCTCGCTGGCGCTCGCGCTCGCCGGCGCCGGCCTGGCCTGGACGCTCTACTCGGGTCCATCGCCCGCCGAGCACACCCGCCGGCTCGGCTCGCTCCGGACGCTGCTCGTCCACAACTACTACCAGGACGAGTACCAGGTCTGGCTCGCGACGGGCGTCACCTACCCGCTCGCGAAGCTCGCCGACCTCTTCGACCAGGGCGTCGTCGACGGGCTCGTCAACTTCGCCGGATCGCTCAGCCTGTTCGTCGGCGGCCGGATCCGCCGGCTGCAGTCCGGAGTGGTCGTCAACTACGCCGCACTGTTGACCCTCGGGCTGGTCGTGCTGCTGGTGGCGCTCGGCCTCTACGGGGGGTGGTTCTGAGTGGCCCTCATCGAGGTCACGCTCGCGACCGCCCTCGTCGCCGGCCTCGTCGTGTTCCTGCTCGACGACCGCGACGCCCCGAAGGCCGCCTTCGTCGGCTCGCTCGTCCCGCTGGCGGCGAGCCTGCTCATGTGGGCCGGGTTCGACGGCGAGGGCAACGCCCTGCTCGAGGGCGGCACCGTCGCCTTCGAGACCACGGTGCCGTGGTTCACGCTCGGCCAGTACTCGCTGAGCTGGCACGTCGGCCTCGACGGCGTCAGCCTCCCGCTCGTGCTGCTGACGACGGTGCTGACGCCGCTGGCCATCATGTCGGCCTGGACGCCCATCCAGGAGCGCAAGTCGCAGTTCTACGGGCTCGTGCTGCTCATCGAGGCCGCGCTGCTGGGCGTCTTCGTCGCGCTGGACTTCTTCGTCTGGTTCGTCTTCTGGGAGGCGGTCCTCATCCCGATGTACCTCCTGATCGCCATCTGGGGCGGCCCCGCCGGAAGTACGCCGCGGTGAAGTTCCTGATCTACACCAACGTCGCCTCGCTGGTGATGTTCATCGGCTTCATCGCGCTGGTCTTCGGGCTCGGCGACGCGGTCTCGTCGTTCGACCTGCCGGTCATCGCGGAGGCGCTCCGGACCACGAGCCCCGACGCCCTGCCGCTCGTGAGCGGCTCCGCGCTCAAGACCATCGCCTTCGTCGCGATGTTCATCGGCTTCGGCGTGAAGGTGCCCATCGTCCCGCTGCACACCTGGCTGCCCGACGCCCACGTCGAGGCCCCCACGCCCGCCTCGGTGATCCTGGCGGGCGTGCTGTTGAAGATGGGGACGTACGCGCTGCTCCGGTTCAACTTCACGATGCTCGCCGACGTCGCGCGGGCGCTCGCGGTCCCGATCGCGATCATCGCCGTGGTCAGCGTGCTCTACGGCGCGATGCTCGCGCTGGCCCAGCAGGACCTCAAGCGCATCGTCGCCTACTCGTCGATCTCCTCGATGGGCTACGTGATCCTCGGGCTCGTCGCCTACACCACCTACGGCCTGGGCGGCGCCACCTTCCAGATGATCAGCCACGGCCTGCTCAGCGGGCTGCTGTTCATGACGGTCGGCGTGGTCTACAACGCGACCCACACCCGGATGGTCGGCGACCTCTCCGGGATCGCCGACCGGATGCCCGTCACCGTGGCGGTGTTCGTCGCGGGCGCCTTCGGCTACATGGGCCTGCCGCTGATGAGCGGGTTCATCGCCGAGCTGTTCGTCTTCATCGGCGCCTTCGGCGCCGCGTTCCCGCTGGCGCCGGTGTTCACGGCGGTCGCGATGTTCGGCATCGTGGTCGTCGCGGGCTACCTGCTGTTCGCGATGCAGCGCACGCTGTTCGGCGAGTACCGCGTCGACACCGACTACGACGCCGTCCCGGCGCCGGCCCATGACGTCGCGCCGCTGGTCGTGCTGCTCCTGCTGGTCGTGGCGCTCGGCGTCGCGCCCGACCTCTTCTTCGGGATGATCCAGGACGCCGTCAACCCGATCGTCGACCTCGCGGGAGGTGGCGCCTGATGGCGGTCCTCGACCTCCCGGCGTTGACCCCGCAGCTCGCGCTCGGGCTGGCAGCGCTCGCCGTCTTCGTCTACGACAGCGTCTACCCCGACTCGAAGAACCGGACCGTGATCGCCGGGATCGCGGTGGCCGGGGCGCTGACGTCGCTGGCGGCGTCAGTCTTCTTCCTCGCCGCCGGGACCGGGCTGTCGGGGACCGGCGGCCCCATCCAGCAGTTCGGCGACCAGGTCGTCGTCGACGGGCTGAGCCTCCTGTTCAGCTTCATCGTCGCCGCGGTGACGGCGCTCGTGGCCGTGGCCAGCTTCGACTACCTCGAGGGCCACCGACACCAGGCCGAGTACTACGCCCTGTTGCTCATGGCCGCGCTCGGGATGAGCCTCATGGGGACGGCGAACAGCTTCGTGACGGCGTTCATCAGCCTCGAGCTGGCCTCGCTGCCCGCCTACGCCCTCGTCGCCTTCCTGAAGGACGACAAGGGCAGCGTCGAGGCGGGCCTGAAGTACTTCCTCATCGGCGCGCTCTCCTCGGCGATCCTGGCCTACGGCATCAGCCTGGTGTACGCCACGACGGGCTCGCTGCGGTTCTCGGCAGTCGCCGCGGCCGTCGGCGACGCCACGGGGATGGTCGGCCTGCTCGGCGTCGGCGTAGTGATGGTGCTCGGCGGTATCGCGTTCAAGATCGCCAGCGTCCCGTTCCACTTCTGGGCGCCGGAGGCCTACGAGGGCGCGATCGCCCCCGTCAGCGGCTTCATCTCCTCGGCGTCGAAGGCGGCCGGCTTCGTCCTCGGATTCCGGCTGTTCGTCGAGGCGTTCCCCATCGAGACGCTCGCCCCGATGGGTATCGACTGGGTGCTCGCCGTCCAGGTGCTCGCCGTCGCCACGATGGTGCTCGGGAACTTCGCCGCCGTGACCCAGGAGAACGTCAAGCGGATGCTCGCCTACTCCTCGGTGGGCCACGCCGGCTACGCGATGATCGGGTTGGCCGCGCTGACCGGGGGCCAAGACGCCCTCGTGCTCGGGGCCGCCGTCATGCACCTCCTGGTCTACGGCTTCATGAACACTGGCGCGTTCCTGTTCGTCGCGCTCGTCGAGCACTGGGGGATCGGCCGCACGTTCGAGGACTACAACGGCCTCGCCCAGCAGGCGCCCGTCGCATCCGTGGCGATGACCGTGTTCATGTTCAGCCTCGCCGGCCTGCCCATCGGCGGCGGGTTCATCTCGAAGTACTTCCTGTTCCTCGGCGCGGTCGGGGCGGGCTTCTGGTGGCTCGCGGCGGTCGGCGCGATGGCGAGCGCGCTGTCGCTGTACTACTACGCCCGGGTCGTGAAGGCGATCTGGATCGAGGAGCCTGCCGAGGACCAAGTCACGGTCACGAGCACGCCGCGGGCGCTCTACGCCGCGCTGCTGGTCGCCGCCGTCGTGACGGTGCTGCTGCTGCCGTTCTTCCAGCCCGTCGCCGAGACGGCCGTCGAGGCCGCCGCGGTGCTGTTCGCCTGAACCGGCCGCCGTCGGTCGGTTTTCCGCCGCCACCCGCCTGGCCGGTGACGATGGCTTTTACCGTGCCGCCCGGGTAGCCCGACCACATGGTCCGCCGGCTGGTCCTCGGCTGTGGGGCCGTTGGCCACGCGGTCATCGACGGCCTGCTCGCCGACCGGGGCGAGCTGGTCGTGCTGGAGGCCGACGAGGGCCGGGTCGAGGCGCTCCGGGACGAGAACATCCCCGCCGACCTGGCCGACCCGACCGACGCGGCGGTCGTCCGCCGGGTCGCCGACGGAGTCGAGACCGTGCTCGTCCTCGGCGACGACTCCGTGGCCAACCGGGCGGCCGCGGCCGTCGCCCGGGAGGTCCATCCCGACGCCTTCATCCTGGCCTACACCGGCCGGGCCCCGGACCCTGCCGACCGGTCGGCGCTCTCGGCCGCCGCCGACCAGCTGGTCGACCACGGGTCGGCCGTCGCGCAGTACCTCCGGCGGCTGGCCGACACCGAGCCCGGCGCCGTCCTCTACGGCCTCCAGCGCACGCTCAGGAGCATCGACGGTACCCTCGGCGTGTACACCCACGACAACCCGGACCCGGACGCGATCGCCAGCGCGGTCGCGCTCCGCGAGCTCGCGGCGGCCGTCGGCGTCGACGCGGAGGTCTGCTACTTCGGCGAGATCTCCCACCAGGAGAACCGGGCCTTCGTCAACCTGCTCGAGCTGGAGCTGACCCAGCTCGACGCCGAGGAGTTCGACCCCGAGCGCCACGACGCCTACGCGCTCGTCGACCACACCCGGCCGGGCGTCAACGACCAGCTGCCGCCCGACCTGCCGGTCGACATCGTGATCGACCACCACCCCCAGCGCGAGCCCGTCGACGTCCGGTTCGAGGACCGCCGGCCCGCCCTCGGCGCCACGAGCACGATGCTGGCCGACTACTACCGGTGGCTCGGCATCGTCCCGGGGACGACCATCGCCACCGCGCTGCTCTACGGCATCCGGGTCGACACCCGGAACTTCGGCCGCGAGCTCGCCGAGGCCGACGTCGAGGCCGCCGCCTACCTGCTCGAGTGGGCCGACCAGGACCTCCTCGACCAGATCGAGAGCCCCTCGGTGACGGCGGACACGCTCGACACCATCGCCCGGGCGATCAAGCACCGCGTCCGGGCCGGCTCGGTGCTCGCCTCCTCGGTCGGCCGCATCCACGACCGCGACGCGCTCGCCCAGGCGGCCGACGAGCTGCTCACCATGGACGGCGTCACGACGACGCTGGTGTTCGGCTTCCTCGAGGGGACGGTGTACGCCTCCGCCCGGACCCGCGGGACCGACGTCGACATCGGCGAGACGCTCCGGCAGGCCTACGGCCAGATCGGCTCGGCCGGGGGCCACGTCGACATGGCGGGCGCCCAGCTCCCGATGGGCATCCTCGGCGAGGTCGAGTCCGGCGACGCGGTCGAGAGCGCCGAGGCCGCCATCGAGGAGACGCTCCTCGAACGGTTCTTCGAGGTCCTGGGCGTCGAGCCCGACGGCCCGGTGGGCGCCGATCGGCCGTCACCGGCGGCCGTCCTCGACGGCTGGGCCGACGACGAGGCCTGAGCCCGGCGGGCGGTGGGTGGCTTTTTGCCCGTCGACCGCCTGCGTCCGCCCATGGACGAGGCCGTGGCCCCCGACGGCTCGAAGCCGCGGGTGCGCGACTACATGACCCCGGAGGTCGCCACGGTCTCCCCCGACGACTCGGTCGGCGAGATCAAGCAGCGCATCGTCGAGACCGGCCACGACGGTTTCCCGGTCTGCGACGGCCGGCGGGTCGAGGGCTTCGTCACCGCCCGCGACCTCCTGATGGCCGACGACCGGGAGCCGGTGTTCAAGCTGATGAGCCAGGAGCTCATCGTGGCCCACCCGGAGATGGCGGTCACCGACGCCGCCCGGGTCATCCTCCGGTCGGGCATCCAGAAGCTCCCCGTGGTCGACGACGCGGGCAACCTGGTCGGCATCATCTCGAACGCCGACGTCGTCCGCAGCCAGATCGAGCGCGCGACGCCCGAGAAGGTGGGCAAGCTGATGCGCACGCTCGAGTCGATCCACGACATCGAGGTCGAGGAGATCAAGCGGACCGTCGAGCTCGACGCGCTGATCCCGACCCAGTCGAAGGTGTACGCCGACGAGCTCGAGGGCCGCAGCTACGAGCTCGAGCGCGGCCTCGCCGAGCCGCTGGTCGTCATCGACGCCGAGGGGACGCTGCTGCTCGCCGACGGCCACCACCGCGTGCTCGCTGCCGACCGGCTCGGCATCGAGGAGATGGACGCCTACGTGATCGTCGTGCCGCCGGACATCACGCTCGGCATGGAGCGCACGGCCGAGAAGGAGGGCCTCGAGTCGATCGACGACATCACCGTCGTCGACTACGCCCGCCACCCGCTCGTCGAGACGACCCAGCGGCTGCAGTAGGCCTCAGAGCGGTCGCCAGCCACGCGGCGAGCCGTTGAGCCGCTCCGCACCGTCGTCGGTCACGGCGACAAGGTCCTCGACCCGGACGCCCCACGCTCCCTCGCGGTAGACGCCCGGCTCGACGCTGAAGACCATGCCCGGCTCGAGCGTCGTGTCGTTCCCCTCGACGATGTACGGCGCCTCGTGGACCTCGAGCCCGACCCCGTGGCCGGTCCGGTGGATGAACGCGTCGCCGTGGCCGGCGTCCTCGATGAGGGCTCGAGCGGCCCGGTCGACCGCCTGGGCCTCGACCCCGGGCTCGACCATCGCGATGCCGGCCTCCAGCGCCTCGGAGACCACCTCATGGGCCTCGACAAACTCGCCGGGCGGCTCGCCCCCGAACACCACCGTCCGGGTCTGGTCGCCGGCGTACCCCGCTACCCACGCCCCGAAGTCCAGCACGACGGGGTCGCCGGCCCCGATGACTCGGTCCCCGTGGCGGTGGTGGGGCATCGCGCCGTTGGGTCCCGACGCGGCCACCGGCTCGAACGACGGCCCCTCGGGGCTGGCCTCGTAGAGCCGCGAGCGGGTCTCCGTCGCTAGCCCTCGCCACGGCCAGCCGACCGCATCCGCCCAGTTGAACCGCCCGAGCGTGTCGTCGACGAGATGGCCGCCCCTCAGCCCGAGCTCCTCGGCGACGGCCCCGATCGCAGTCGGGGGTCGTCGCCGTCGGCCCAGCCGTGGATCCGCTCGATCGGGGTCGCGGCCCGGAGCTGCTCGACGTACGGGCGGCCGCCCGGACGGAGGTCGAGCTCGGTCAGCGGCCTTGCGCATCCGGCAGCTCGCCGAGCGCCCCGCTCGGCGAGCCCGACCGTCGAAGTCCGGCAGCGCCTACGCGGAGGTTCGAGCCCAGGACGCGGTGCCATCCACCAGGACGGCCCACTCGCCGTCGCGGTAGCCCCCCGGCTCGACGGCGGCGGCCGTCCATGCGCGGGACGCGGGGGCGGGCATGGCCCCACCGAACCCTTGATGGGTTTTCCAGCCCGAGGCGGGGGCATGTTCGACGACGAGGAGCTCGAGCGCATCCGGGAGGCCCGGGGGGACTGGGCGGCCGACGTCCGGGACCCCGCGCTCGAGGCCCACGGCGAGCGCCAGGAGCGCTTCGCCACGGTCTCCAACCACGAGGTACGCGACCTCTACACGCCCGCCGACGTCGCCGACCTCGACTACGCCGAGGACCTCGGCTTCCCCGGCGAGCCGCCCTACACCCGCGGCGTCTACCCGACCATGTACCGGGGGCAGCTCTGGACGATGCGGCAGTTCGCCGGCTTCGGCACGGCGGAGGCGACCAACGAGCGCTTTCACTACCTCGTCGAGGAGGGCCAGACCGGCCTCTCGACGGCGTTCGACATGCCGAGCCTGATGGGCATCGACTCCGACGACGACATGGCGCTCGGCGAGGTCGGCAAGGAGGGCGTCGCCGTCGACACGCTCCGGGACATGGAGCTCCTCTTCGACGGCATCGACCTCGGGGAGGTCTCGACGTCGTTCACCATCAACCCGAGCGCGCCGGTCATCTACGCGATGTACATCGCGCTGGGCGACCAGCAGGGCGTCCCCCGCGAGGAGCTCCGGGGCACCCTGCAGAACGACATGCTCAAGGAGTTCATCGCGCAGAAGGAGTGGGTCGTCCCGCCGGCCCCGTCGCTCTCGATCGTCACCGACGTCGTGGAGTTCTGCGCCGAGGAGACGCCGAAGATCCACCCGATCTCGGTGTCGGGGTACCACATCCGCGAGGCCGGCTCGACGGCGGTCCAGGAGCTCGCGTTCACGCTGGCCGACGGCTTCGCGTACGTCGAGGACGCCCTGGAACGGGGGCTCTCGGTCGAGACGGTCGGCGAGCTGCTCAGCTTCTTCTTCAACGCCCACAACTCCGTGTTCGAGGAGGTCGCGAAGTTCCGCGCCGCCCGGCGCATCTACCACGAGGTGATGACGGGCTGGTACGACGCCGAACCCGGCCCCGCCACGCGGCTGAAGTTCCACACCCAGACCGCCGGCCAGAGCCTGACGGCCCAGCAGCCGCTGAACAACGTCGTGCGGACGACGCTCCAGGCGCTCGCGGGCGTGCTCGGGGGCACCCAGAGCCTCCACACGAACTCCTACGACGAGGCGCTGGCGCTGCCCTCCGAGGACGCGGTGCGGGTGGCGCTCAGGACCCAGCAGATCATCGCCGAGGAGTCCGGCGCCGCCGACGTCATCGACCCCCTCGGCGGCTCGTACTTCGTGGAGGCGCTCACCGACGAGGTCGAGGCCGAGGCGATGGCCTACCTCGAGGAGATCCGCGGGATGGGCGACGGCTCGATGCGCGAGGGCGTGCTCGCCGGCATCGAGTCGGGCTACTTCCAGCGCGAGATCCACGCGGCGTCCTACGAGTACTCGAACCGGGTCGAATCCGGGGAGGAGACCGTCGTCGGGGTCAACAAGTACGAGCTCGAGGGGGACACGAGCCCGGAGATCCTCCACGTGGACGAGCGCGAGACGCGCGACCGCCAGCTCGGCCGGCTCGAGTCGGTGAAGGCCGAGCGCGACGACGCCGAGGTCGAGGCGGCGCTCGACGAGCTGCGCGAGGCGGTCGCGGCCGGCGAGAACACGATGCCGGCGATCATCCGGGCGGTCAAGGCCTACGCCACGATGGGCGAGGTGATGGCCGTCTTCGAGGCCGAGCACGGCGCCTACCAGGAGACGGTCGGGCTGGCCTGAGCGGCGCGGTCGGCGCGCCGGACGCGTTCGGAGCCGACGACGTCTGGGCCCGCCGCGTCAGTCGCCCTGGACCTGCTCGCGGATCTCCTCGGGCACGCTCGGGTCGCGGAGCGTCGTCGTGTTCCCGAGTTCCTCGCCGTTCGAGATGTTCTCCAGCAGCCGGCGCATGATCTTGCCCGAGCGGGTCTTCGGGAGGTCGTCGACGAACAGCACGCTGGCTGGTCGGGCGAACGAGCCGATCTCGTCCTCGACCGCGCTGACGATGGCGTCGCGCACGCTCTCGGTCGCCTCGACGCCCTCGCGCAGCACCACGTAGACGTCGGGCACCTCGCCCTTCTCGGCGTGCTCGCGGGCCACGACCGCGGCCTCGGCGACGGCCTCGACCTCCGAGACCGCCGACTCGAGCTCCATCGTGCCCAGCCGGTGGCCGGCGACGTTCATCACGTCGTCGAGCCGGCCGAGGATGCGGAAGTAGCCGTCGCGCTCGTGGACGGCGCCGTCGCCGGCCTTGTAGGTCCAGTCGCGCCAGTCCTCGGAGTCGACGTCCGAGAAGTCCCGCCAGTAGGTGTCGATGAACCGCTCGGGGTCGCCGTAGACGGTCTGGAGCATCCCCGGCCACGGCCGGTCGATGACGAGGTTGCCCGCCTTGCCGCTCGCCCCCTCGACCGGCTCGCCGTTGTCATCGACGATGCCGGCCTCGATGCCGGGCGCCGAGCAGCCCCGCCGAGCCGGGTTTCATGTCGGCCAGCGCGGGCAGGTTCGTGATGAGGTGGCCGCCGGTCTCGGTCTGCCACCAGGTGTCGACGATGACCGCGTCGCCGTCGCCGATGTGCTCGTAGTACCAGAGCCAGGCCTCGGGCTGGATGGGCTCGCCGACGGTCGTGAGGTGCCGGAAGTCGAAGTCGTAGGCGGCGGGGTACTGCTCGCCCCACTTCATGAACATCCGGACCGCGGTCGGCGACGTGTGGAAGATGTCGACGTCGTAGGCCTCGGCGATCTCCCAGAGCCGGCCCTTGTGGGGGTGGTCCGGCGCGCCCTCGTACATCACGCTCGTCGTCCCGAGCGCGAGCGGCCCGTAGACGATGTAGGAGTGGCCGGTGATCCAGCCGATGTCCGCGGCGCACCAGTAGGTGTCACCCGGCTTGATGTCGAGGACGTACTTCGAGGTGCCCGCGGCGTACGCGAGGTAGCCGCCGGTGCGGTGCTGACAGCCCTTCGGCTTGCCCGTCGTTCCGGAGGTGTACATCAGGAACAGCGGGTCCTCGGCGGCCCGGCTGACGGGCTCGACCGTCGCGCCGGCGTGCTCGTCGAGCAGCTCGGAGACGAGGGTGTACGACTCGCGGACCTCGTGGGACGGCTCGTCGTGGCGGGTCCAGACGAGCACCTCGGGGTCGTGTTCGAGCTCGTCGACGGCCGCGTCGGCCTTCTGGACGTGGTCGAGCAGGTCGCCCCGGCGGTAGTAGCCGTCCACCGTGACGATGTAGTCGGAGTCGGCGTCGCGGGCCCGTTCGGCCAGCGCGGCGGCCGAGAACCCCGCGAAGACGACGCTGTGGGGCGCGCCCAGGCGGGCACAGGCCAGCATCGTGATCGGGAGCGCCGGGAGCATCGGGAGGTGCAGCGTCACGACGTCGTCCTCCTCGACGCCCATCGACCGGAGCGCGGCCGCCATCGCGTTGACCTCCCGGTAGAGGTCCTGGTAGGTCAGGTTCCGCTGCTCGCCGTCCTCGCCCTCCCAGAGCAGCGCCACCTGGTTCTTGCGGTCGTCGAGGTGGCGGTCGAGGCAGTTGGCGCTGGCGTTGAGCCGCCCGCCCACGAACCACTCGAAGAAGGGCGGGTTCGAGCCGTCGAACGCCTCGTCCCAGGGCTCGTCCCAGTCGAGCAGCTCGGCGTACTCCGTCGAACCCCTCGGGGAACTCGTCGAACCGGTCGTACACCGCGGGGTCGGAGGCGTTGGCCTGGCCGACGAACTGCGGCGGGGGCCGGAAGTACTCCTGCTCGGAGAGCCGGGCCTCGAGGTCGCCGGGCGCGTCGCCGGATGACATGGTCTACGGGGCACTGCCTCCGCGGCGATTATAACGGTTTGCCCGGCGGGGCCGGCGCGTTCGGCCCCTGCATCGGTCGCTCGACGCCCGGGGTTTCGGCCGGGTAAGCTGTACCTTCTTGGCGGCCCACGCCCAACGAGCGGGCATGTCCGAGCCGTCCGACGGGTCGGCGGCCGAGCTCCGGTGTGACTTCTGCCAGTCGTCGATCCCCGAGGCCCCGGTGGTCCTCGAGCGCGAGGAGGCGGACTACCGGTTCTGTACGGAGGCCTGCCGGGACGCGATGGGGGACGCCGACCGGGTGTTCACCTCGTTCCGGGGCCACCGCCAGTTCGACCCGGGCGTGGCGGCACTCGGCTCGAACCTCCCGCAGGGACTGCTCCGCAACTCCTTCGTCCTCGTCTCCTCGCAGCCGGGCACCCGCGACGCCGCGATGCTCGCGGAGCTGGCCTGGCGGACGCTCCAGCGCGGCGAGCCGGCGGTCGTCGTCTCGTTCAACCAGCCGCCGGTGGCCGTCGTCGAGCGGTTCCTCGGGCTGGGCTGGAACGTCCTCCCGTACCTCGAGTCGGGCCGGCTGCACCTGATCGACTGCTTCACCTACCGGGTGGGCGACCGCGACCGGATGCTCTCGCGCATGAACGAGTGGAACAGCCACCTCTGGGACGTCGCCGCGCCCGAGACGACGGCGGTCCGGGACCCGACGAACATCGGCGAGCTGGAGAACCGGATCGACGACTGCCTCGAGGCCAAGGATATGGCCGACGAGGGCGTGGTCGTCATCGACACGCTGACCGAGTTCGGCGCGCTGGTCCAGCCGGTCCGGGCCTACGACTTCGTGAAGGACCTCCGCGCGGAGGTGTGCAAGGGCCGGTTCGTCCCCGTCTTCGCCGGCGCGACGTACGCGGGCGACGCCGAGCAGTTCCCCCACGACCTCGAGTACCTCTTCGACGGCATCGTCGACCTCGAGCTCAACCCGGAGATCGTCGAGGGCGCGCTCATCAAGCGCGCGCGGATCCGCAAGATGGCCGGCGTGCTCTCCTACGCCCAGTGGACGGCCTACGAGTTCACGAGCGGCGAGGGGCTCGTCATGTTCGACCCGGAGGCCGAGGTCGAGCGGTCCGAGGCGGAGCGGGAAGCGGCCGCCGAGGCCGATGACACCGCCTCGGAGTGAGCGACGAGCCGCCGTCCGCGCCCCGACCGCCAACCGTCAGACGGCGTCTGACGCAGTTTCATATCCGCCGGCGCCCTTCGATCGGTTATGCCGAAAGTGACGGTCGCCCTCTCCGCCGACGAGCTGGACACGCTCGACGCGTGGGCGCTCGCGGAGCACGGTGGGGACCGGGAGGCCGCGATGGAAGCCCTGTTGGACGAGTGGATCGACGAGCAGCCCTGAGGCAGTGACGCGGACCCGGAACTGCGCCGCGGCCTGACGGGGTCGCCCTCGCCACGAGCGATGGGTCGAACACCGGCGAGCATCGCCGATTCCGGCCCGACTGCGCGGTGGCGGGTAACTGCTAGTAACTCCTAATATTGGGAAGGAACGCCGCGGAAGCTCCGGATTCTCGATAGATGAGAACGTGACCATCACGGTTTTACACGCCGGCTTCCCGACACCTGAGAAACGGATGCCGGCTATATGGCTCGCCCCGACGAAGCTGAGAGCGTAGGAGCACCAACCAATGGCAACTACCCAATCGACTCAGACGGCGAACACGTTCAAGAGCACCGTGGCGGGCGTCACGGTCAGCGGCCAGGCCCACTCCCTCAGCGCGTGGTTCGTCCTCGCGCTCCGGCTCATGATGGGCTACGCCTTCTTCCACGCGGGCTGGACGAAGATCGTGGCCGCCGAGCCGTTCGGGGCCAGCGGCTACCTGTTACACGCCATCCCCGAGGCCAGCCCACTGTACGGCACGTTCCAGTGGATGGGCTCGACGGCCTGGTTCGCGGACTTCCTCGCGATCGCGGTGCCGTATGGCGAGCTCCTCATCGGGCTCGGCCTCCTGTTCGGCGTCCTGACCCGCCTGGCGGCGTTCTTCGGCGCCTTCATGATGCTCATGTTCTACTTCTCGAACTGGAGCGTCGAGCACGGCCTGATCAACGGCGACTTCGCCTACATGCTGGTCTTCCTCGCCGTCGCCGCGTTCGGCGCGGGCCGCATCATCGGCCTCGACCCGGTCATCGAGCGGTACGAGCTCCGCGGCGAGCCCCTGATCGAGCGCTACCCGGCCCTCGACTACATCCTCGGCTGACCGTCCAGGCGATCGATTACCCGTTTTTTCGAGCGCTCCCGGCCGAGCGCCCGCCCTCACGTCGTGGCGGGTCCAGTCCCCAGCGGCGTCCCGTCGTCGCGACGCCTGATACGGTCGACCAGGAGGTCGTCGGCCACCGCCTCCCGCAGCTCGCGGGCGGTCTCCCGGTCGAGGTCGTGGGCCGCCGGCGCGCCGCTGGCCGTGTCGACCCGGACCGTCGCGAGCGACCAGCGCCGCTGGAACACCGTCGCGGTGGTCCCCACGGTCTGCACCCGGTAGAACGGGACGAGGTACGTCGTCCGGCGCCAGAAGCCCGCCCGGACCAGGAGTGCCCGCTCGCCGAGCGCGTAGCCCCGGTGGACCCAGGTCAGGTGGGCCGCGGGCGGCGCGGCGGCCAGCAGGGCGACCCCGAGGTACCACGGCAGCGGGCGGACGAGCAGGTCGACCGTGAACAGCCCCGCGGTCACGAGCAGCGCCAGCGCGCCGTAGCGGATCGCGTACCGCCATCGGGCCCGCTTCGGGGGGCGTCGAAGCTCGAGGTCGGGCACCGGCTCGATGGAGTCGGCGAGCTCGAGCACGCGGCCGCGCTCGGCGATCGGCACGGCGGCCTGCGAGCCGCCCTCGGACTCCGGGCCGTAGCCCGCGGTCTCGATGTCGAGCGCGGCGAAGCCCAGCCGGCGGGTGACGGGGTTGTCCCGGAATCGGAGGAGATGGACCCGGTCCAGCGGGATCGAGCCGCTGAACCGTCGCAGCAGCCCGCGCTCGTAGCGCAGCGTCTCGCCCGCCCGCCAGAGCCGGAACCGGTAGAACCGGGCGGTGAGCAGCGCCGCGTTCCCCACCAGGCCGGCCGCCGTGAGGAAGATCGGCTGGGCCAGCGCGGCGAGCGGGGCGAACGGCGCCGGCTCGAAGCCCGTGCTCGCCCCGTCGGGCAGGACGCCCACGCCGGCAAGCACGACGAACCCCACCGCCCGCCAGTCGATCGAGGTCACCGAGAGCAGCGCGAGCTCGACCGGCTTGATGGCGTACAGCGGCTCGTCCCGGGGCGGCGCTCGGCGCGCCGTCGGGTCGACCGCTGTATCGCTCTCGGGGGCGTGCTCCTCGGCCTCCCCGTGGCGGTCGACCCGCTCCTGGAGCTCCTTGGCGACCCGCTGGTCGACGTACTGCAGCGAGGCCTCCGTGCCGCTGCCACCCGCGGTCTCGAACCGGACCTCCGCGATGCCCAACAGCCGCGGCACGACGCCCTGGCGGATGTCGACGTTCTGGATGCGCCCGAGGGGGATCTCCCGGGTGCGCCGGGCGATGACGCCCGAGGTGATGTCGAGGCTGCCCGCCGTCAGCTCGAACTCGAACCGCTGGTGGTAGGCGACGGCCCAGCCCGCGCCAGCCAGGCCAGCGCCGGCGACGGCCAGCCCCGCCAGCGCCGGGCCGACGGCCCCGTCGAGCATCGAGCCGAACACCAGCCCGAGCGTCCCCACGGCCACCGCCCACTGGACGCCGAGCCGGAGGCCGCGATACGGGATCGAGCGGGGGTCGAGCTTCATGTGGCGTCGTCGTCCTCGCTGCCGACCGCCAGCTCCCGGAGGCGGTCCCGGAGGCCGTCCGCCCGGGTCGGCGAGAGGCCGGGCACGGCCACGTCCGCGCCGCGCGAGCCGGCGGTGTAGACGACGGTCGTCGCCAGGCCGGTCGCCCGCTCGAGCGGCCCACGGCGGGTGTCGACGTGCTGGACCCGGACGTACGGCACCACGGTCGAGACCTGGACCAGGACGCCGCGCTCGAGGTAGAGGGCGTCCTCGCGGAGCTCGAACCGGAACCGCCGGTGGCGCAGCACGGCGTGGACGCTGCCGACCACGGCGAGGGTCACGCCGACGGCCGGGACCGCGAGGTCCGGAACCGGCGACGGGGACGAACCGGCCCGCGATCGCGACGGCGACGGCCACGACGGCCGCGAACGCGATCGCGCGGACCACCCAGAGGGCCGCGGCGCGTGGCTCGAGGCGCTCCATCGAGCCCTGGTCCGGCCGGCCGGCACCTAAAGCCTCCCGTGTCGGCCGCCCGTCGCCGCGGGCGAGGCGTTGATAACGCTCGCGGCCGAAGCCCGGCTCGATGTCGGTAGCCGCCCTCGCCGGCCGGCTGCGGCCGGCGCCCCGGACCGCCCAGGTCGGAGCGGTGGTGCTGGCCGTCGAGCTGGCGGCGGTCGGGCTCTACCTCGGCTCGGCGAGCGTCGAGATCACCGACCCGCTGATCCTCGTCTACCCGCTCGTCTGGATCAACGTCGGGCTCTGGGCGGTCTGGCGAACGGACGTCCCCGCGGCGAGCGGCCGCCGACGCCTGGTGGTGGGCGTCCTCGCGCTGGGCTACCTCGGCGTGCTCGCCGCGGTCGGCGGCGTCATCGACCTGTCCCACGCCGCCCACGGCCACGTCCACGCGGCCCAGTTCCGGGTCGCCTACGCCTCGCTGCCCCCCGGGTTCGGCCCCGCCGTGTTCTATTCGGGGAGCGTCGTCAGCCTCAACCTGCTGCCCTACCAGGTGGTCGGCTACGCCGCGCTGGCCTACCTCGTCTACGCCACGGTGCTCGACGCGGCGGGCTCGGCCGTCAGCGGCCTGCTCGGGCTGTTCTCCTGCGTCTCCTGCACCTGGCCCGTCATCGGCACGGTCGTCGCGGGCCTGTTCGGCAGCGGCTCGGCGGTCTACACGTTCGCGCTCACGCAGTCCTACGCGCTCTCGACGGTCGTCTTCGTCTCCGCGGTCGCCCTCCTCCGGTGGCGCCCCGAGCTCTGAGCCGGCCTTCCGGAACCGATTTGCCCGTCGCCCGTCGACCGGCGGGCATGGACCCGGTCGTCGCCGCGTCGGGCGTGCGGAAGGCCTACGGCGAGACGACCGCGATCGCGGGGGTCGACCTCGAGGTGGGCGCCGGCGAGGTGCTGGGGCTGATCGGCCCGAACGGCGCCGGCAAGACGACGCTCGTCCGGTGTCTCACGGGGACGACGGCGCCCGACGCCGGCGAGGTGTCGCTGTTCGGCGAGCCCCCGGACCGGGTCGACGCGAACCGCGTCGGCCTCCTCCCTCAGGCGTTCTCGCCGCCCGACCGGCTGACCGCCCGTGAGCTGGTCGGCTACTACGCCGGGCTCTACGACGACGCCCGCGCGGTCGGGACGCTGCTCGAGGAGGTCGGGCTGGCCGGCGCCGCCGACACCCGCTACGCCGACCTCTCGGGGGGCCAGCGCCGCCGGACCCTGGTCGCGACCGCGCTGGTGAACGACCCGGACGTGCTCTTCCTCGACGAGCCGACCACGGGCATCGACCCGGCGGGCCGCCGGGCCGTCTGGGGGCTCGTCGAATCGCTGGCCGACGGCGGCACGACCGTCTTCCTGACCACGCACTCGATGGCGGAGGCCGAACGGCTGGCCGACCGCGTCGGCCTGCTCGCCTCGGGCGAGCTCGTCGCGATTGGCCGGCCCCGGGAGCTGGTGGCCCGCCACGGCGGCGAGAGCCGTCTGGTGGTCGAGACGCCCGCGCCCGAGGCGGCCCTGGAGGCCCTGTCGTACCTCGAGGCGAGCCGCGGCGACCGCGGCGTGTTCGTCGACCGGCTGCCGGCAGCCCGCGTGGGGGAGGTCGTGGAGGCGCTGGAGGGCGCGGAGGTGCCGTTCGACCGGCTGGCCTGGAGCGAGCCCGACCTCGAGCGGGTCTACCTCGAGCTGGCCGGCGACGACGAGGGTGTGTCCGTCCGCGGGCGGGTCGGCGGGGTGGCCGACGCGTGAGCCGCGCCCGTCGTCTCCGTGCCGAGGTGGTCGCCGAGGGCCGCTCCTTCCTCCGCCGGCGGACGGCCGTCTTCTTCACGTTCCTGTTCCCGGTCATCCTCGTCCTGATCTTCGGCGCGCTGGTGGGGACGTCGTCCTCGGCGGGGCTGTTCGCCGAGCCGCCGGCCTACTACGTCCCCGGCTACCTCGCCGTCGTCGTGCTGTTCACGCCGCTCTCGCGGGTCTCCAGCACCGTCGCGCGCCACCGCGAGGGCCGCCGGTTCGAGAAGCTCGCGACCACGCCGCTCTCGGCCGCCGAGTGGCTCGCCGCCCACGCGGTCGTCAACGTCGGCCTCGTGTTCGCGGCGGGGGCGCTGGTGCTCGGCCTCGTGGCGCTGCTCACCGACGCCCGATTCACGCTCTCGCCGCTGCTGGTGCCGTTCGTGGCGCTCGGAACCACGGTCTTCGTCGGCGCGGGGGCGCTGATCGGCCGGCTCAGCGACTCGCAGGACGGCGCCATCGCCGCCAGCAACGCCATCGGGCTCCCGCTGTTGTTCCTCTCCGAGACGTTCGTCCCGCCGTCGCTGCTGCCGGCCTGGTTCCGGCCCGTCACGGCGCTCTCGCCGCTGACCTACTTCGCACGGGGCACGCGTGACGCCGTCACGGCCGGCACCGGCTGGGCCCCCGAGCTCGCCGTCCTGGCCGTGTTGGCCCTCGCGGCCCTCGGGATCGGCGCTTGGGCCGTGCCGTGGCGGACGTGAAGGCTTTTGTCCGTGGGCCGCCAAGAACGCTCGATGGAATCCGTCCGGAAGGGCCTGCGGGCCGGCCAGCTCGACAAGGATACCTATGGCCGGCTCGAGTGCTCGAACTGCGAGGTCGGCCTCACCAAGAAGGAGGCCGAGGACGACATGGGCTACCTCCACACCTGCCCGGACTGCGGCCGGGTCTGGCGGCGGGTCGACTGATCCTCAGGGGTTCTCGGCGGCGTCAGCGCGCTCGACGAGCCGGCGCGCCCGCCTGAGGAGCGGCTCGTCGATCATCTGGCCGTCGACCGCGAAGACGCCCCGGTCGTCGGCCTCGGCCGCCGCGTCGAGCACCCGGCGCGCCCACGTCAGCTCCGCCTCCTCGGGGACGAACGCGGCGTTGATCGGCTCGACCTGCGACGGGTGGACGGCGGGCTTGCCGTCGAAGCCGAGACCGACCGCTCGCCGGGCCGCCGCCCGAAGCCCCTCGAGGTCCTCGATGTCGGTGTAGACGGTGTCGATGGCGTCGACGCCGGCCGCGGCCGCCGCGAGGACGACGTGCTGGCGGGCGTGGGCGACCTCGTCGCCCCCCGCCGTCCGGCTCGCCCCGAGGTCCGCCGCGAGGTCCTCCGCGCCGAAGAACAGGGCGTCGGTCGCCTCGGCCGCCGCGATCGCCTCCGCGTGGAGGATGCCGGCCGCCGTCTCGACGAGCGCGATGACCGGGAGCGACCGGCCGTGCTCGGCGAGCAGGTCGGCGAGGTCGTCGACGGCCCCCGGGCCATCGACCTTCGGCAGCATCACGCTGTCGAGCCGGGCATCGGCGGACAGCACGCCGTCGAGGTCGTCGTCGGCCGCGATGCCGGTCGGGTTCACCCGGACGCAGACCTCGGCGTCGGGGTCGAATCCAGGCGCCGCGAGCACCTCGGCCACCGCCGCCCGCGCCTCGGCCTTCCGCCCCGGCGCCACGGCGTCCTCGAGGTCGAAGACGAGGACGTCCGCGCCCGATCCCGGCGCCTTCCGGAGCATCTCGGGCCGGTCGCCGGGGGTGAACAGCAGGCTGCGACGGGCCATGGGCGACCCACGCCGGCGGGGCCGTTCAACTTTTCCACAGCGCGGAGTCACCTTCCTCAAGGAGCGTGACCGAAGGCGAGCGTGTTGTCGGCGAGGAGCGTGCCCGCTCAATGCACCGCACATGGACTTCCGTGCTCGCTGACCACAGGGAGTACGAGGTCGGCGAGACCGAGTCCGTGCGTCGACAACCGCCGGTCACCCGCCTCAAAGTGGAGGACGACCAGCAGGACCTCCTCGAAGCCACCATCGACGACTACCGGCGCGGCTGTCAACTCGCCACCGACATGGCGTGGCCAGACACGAACGCCAAGAGCGACGTACAACCGCTCGCCTACGACGCGGTGCGCGAGGAGACCGAGTTGGGCAGTCAGCACGCTATCCTCGCCACCCATCAGGCCGCCGAGGCCATCACCGGCTGTCACGAGCACGAGCGACAGGGGCGGCGAACGTCGAAACCCGAGTTCACCGCGCCAACCGTTACCTACGATACACGGACGATGACGCTGTTCGACGACTACACGGTGTCGCTCTCGACCGTCGATGGACGGGTCCGATGCCCGCTCGTGCTTCCGCAAAAAGATGACGGCTACCAGTGGCAGTTCCTCGACGAAGACCGATGGGAGGCCACCGAGAGCACGCTGACCGTCCGCGAGGGCACGTACTACCTCCACATCGGCTTTCGCCGCCATCCGACCGAGACCGAACGCGAGGCCATGACCGACGAAACCGCCGGGCGCGGGACGGTGCTCGGGGTAGACCTCGGCGTGACCAACCTCGCGGTGACCTCGACGGGGTTGTTCGTCTCGGGCGGCGAGCTCGCACACTGGCAGTCCGAGTACGAAAAGCGGCGTGGCTCGCTCCAACAGACGGGGACGCGGTGGGCACACGAGAACATTCAGTCAGTCGGTCGCAAAGAAGACGGCCGGTTCACGATCCTCGTCCACGAAGCGTCAAACGCCATCGTCAAGGAGGCCATCGAGCACGACTGTACGCATATCGCGTTCGAGAACCTCAACGACATCCGCGAGCGACTGCCCGGAGCGACGTGGCACCATCGGTGGGCGTTCCGACGGCTGTTCGAGTTCGTCTCGTACAAGGCGGTCGAGCACGGCATCCGCGTTCGGCAGGTGGACCCGCGCTACACGAGCCAGCAGTGCTCGCGGGCGGACTGTGGCTGTACGCTGGAGGAGAACCGCGACGGCGAGGACTTCCACTGCCTGAAATGTGGCTACGAGGTCCACGCGGACTACAACGCGGCGAAGAACGTGGCGGTAAAGTACGCAAAGAAACTCCGCCGGTCGCACACGCCTTCCGGTGGAGGGGCACCCGTAGACGTGCCCTTGAACAGCGGGTTGCTGACGGTCGAAGGCCCGGCCACCGTCGTGGTCGGGTAAGAAGGCCCGAGACTATGCTGAAAGCCCCACCCTCAAGCGCGAGGGGCGACGCCCCGAGCGGTAGGGTGGGGTTGTTTACTCTAGCCATTCCCGGGCGTGACCACTAGCGTTTTCTCGCCGCTGCCCGTTCGGCCCGCCATGCCCGGCCGCTACTACGGGGAGTTCGAGGTCGGCGAGACGATCCGCCACGGGAAGCGACGGACGGTCTCGGAGGCGGACAACCAGCGCTTCTGCGACCTCACGATGAACCAGCAGCCGCTGCACCTCGACGCCGACTTCGCCGCCGAGTCACCGTTCGGCGAGCGGCTGGTGAACGGCCTCTACACGATGAGCCTCGCGGTCGGGCTCTCGATCCCCGACACCACGGACGGCACCATCGTCGCGAACCTCTCCTACGACGACGTCGAGCACCCCGCGCCGGTCTTCCACGGCGACACGCTCCGGGCCCAGACCACGGTGCTCGAGAAGCGCGAGACGTCCGACGGCGACCGGGGCGTCGTGACGATGCGCGTGGAGGCGTTCGTCGTGAACCGGGACGGCGAGGGCGGCGACGACGGCGAGACGCTCGTCTGTTCGTTCGAGCGGACCGCGCTGTCGCTGAAGCGCTCGGGCTGATCGGGAGGTCACGGGCGGGACACGTCACTGGGCCACCCCGTAGCGCGGGTCGCGCGCATCTGGAAGCGCCTTGGTACTGCGGCGTAACCCGGCGAGAGCTCGATGCCGATCGCCCGACGACGGCCATCCGGGCGACGCCCTCGTCGCCAGGCGCTGAGCAAGCCGAGGTCGCGCTCGGCGGCCCGGAGCAGCCCCGCCGACGCCGAGGCCGACGGCCGTGGCTGCTGGCCTCGGACCGCGGCAGTCCACGCCGCTCGATCGGCTGCCGCATGATGGGGTTCCACTCCGTCGAGGCCGTACTGGTCGCCCAGGCCGTCGGACGGACGACGGCCAGCGTCAGTCGCCGCGATGACCATCGGCCGAGCGGTGTACTCGGCTGCCGATGTCTCGCCCGCGATCGGTACTGACTGTCGAGTGGGCTCGTCGTCGGCGATCGTCACTCCTCCATGGTGAGCATCGGCCGGCGGTGCTGGCGTAAGGCCGTGCTCGGGTCGACGAGCTTGCCGGTGAGTCCGCCTCAGAGGATGGTGCCGTGCTTCTTCTCGGGGCGGTCCTTCTCGACGTCCGCATAGAAGTCAAAGCGGGCGACGAGCTCGTCGCGGAGCTCGGAGGGCGGGACGATTTCGTCGATGACGACCTCGCTGGCCATCCGGTGGACGTCGATGTCGCGACGGTACTCCTCGCGGAGCTCGTCCTCGCGGGCCGCGCGCTCCTCGGGGTCCTCGATGGCGTCGAGCTTGTTCGCGTAGACCGCGCGGATGGCGGCCTCGGGGCCCATGATGGCGATCTCGCCGCTCGGCAGCGCCAGGGTCGCCTCGGGGTCGTACGCCGGCCCGGACATGGCGTAGATGCCGGCGCCGTAGGCCTTCCGCACCACCACGGAGAGCTTCGGCACCGTCGCCTGGGAGGTGGCGTAGATCATCTTCTTGCCGGCCTCGAGGATGCCGTCCTTCTCGACCTGCGAGCCGGCCATGAAGCCCGGCGTGTCACAGAGGTAGAGCAGCGGGACGCCGTAGGCGTCGCAGGTCCAGACGAACTCCGCGGCCTTCTCCGCCGCGTCGGGGAAGATGGCGCCCGCGCGTTTGGCGGGCTGGTTGGCGATCACGCCGACGGGACGGCCGTCGACCCGGGCGAACGCCGTGATCACCTCGCCGCCGTACTCGGGCTTGAGCTCGAGCGTCGAGTCGCGATCCACGACCCGGTCGATGACGTCCCACATGTCGTAGCCGCGGTTGGGCGCCTCGGGGATGACGGCGTCCAGCTCGGCGGGGGACTCGCCCGGCGGGCGACCGGACGTCATCGGGAGCTCCGCGGCGTAGTGGTCGGGCAGGTAGCCCACGAGCCGCGCCACGAGCTCCCGGGCGTGCGCCTCGTCCTCGGCGACGAGGTCCGCGCTCCCGGAGTGGCGCGCGTGGACGTCCGCCCCGCCGAGCTCCTGCATGGAGATCTCCTCGCCGGTGACCATCTCGACCATCCGCGGGCTCGCGATCGCCATCGCGCTCATGCCCCGCACCATCACCGGTGAAGTCCGCGAAGACCGGGGTGTATGCCGCCCCGGCGATACAGGGCCCGTAGAGGACGCAGATCTGGGGGACGACGCCGGAGAGCCGCGAGTGGTTGAAGTAGTACTTCCCGATGCCCTCGCGGTTGGCGAAGAAGCCCGTCTGCTGGTCGATGCGCCCCCCGGAGGAGTCCATCAGGTAGAGCACCGGCCGCTTGGACTTCAGCGCGCGCTCCTGGAGCCGGAGGAACTTCTCGACGCCGTGCTCGGCCATGCTCCCGGCCTTGACGGTGTAGTCGTTGGCCATCACGTGGACCTGCCGGCCCTCGAACTCCGCACCGCCCGTGAGCAGGCCGTCGGCGGGCAGCCGGTCCTCGGCGTCGAACCCCGCGAACCGGCCGTCCTCGAAGCTGAAGCCGCCCGGCCCGAACCAGAGCTCCAGCCGGTCGCGCACGAAACGCTTGTCCTGCTCGGGCAGGCGTTCCTTGTACTTCTCCGGGCCGCCCGACTCGATGTCGGCGATCTCCTCGCGGAGCCGCCGTTCGCGGTCGGTGGGCCCCATCCCGTCGGCGGGCTCGGGCGCCGGTTCGCCGTGGCCGCGGCCGACGGCGGCGGCCGGGGCGTCGGCGTCGCCGACGTACACCTCGACGGCCTCGTCGAGGTGCTCGGCGAGGGCGCTCGCGATCGCGTTCGCCTCGTCCTCCGAGGCGCCGGCCCCGATGCGGACCTTCATGGCAGCCGCTGGGCGTGGCGGGGGGATAGTGGTTTTCCTCGCCGCACTCGCCCGCGTGGGCGCTCGACGGGCTCTGTACGGGAGTCTCGGCGCACGACCGCGGCCGGCTAGATGGCCTCGCGTCGCTCGATGAGCTCGCGGTTGCCGACGTACATGGGGGTGCGCTGGTGGAGCGCCGTGGGCTCGACGTCGAGCAGGGACCGCGTCGCCGTCGGTCGAGGCCCCGCCGGCGGCCGCCATGACGTACGCGATCGGGTTGGCCTCGAACTGCAGCCGGAGCTTCCCCGTCGGGGAGGAGTCGAGCTCGGGGTAGGCGAAGACGCCGCCGTAGGTGAGCACCTGGTTGACGTCGGCGATCATGGCGCCGCCGTAGCGGAGCTTGAGCTCGCGCTCGACCTCGTGGGCGTAGCTCGCGAACTCGTCGGTCCAGTCGGGCACCCGGCCGCCGAAGCCGTAGACCGTGGGCTCGTCGGGCAGCGTCACGTCGTCGTCGACGACCCGGCGGTCCCCGTCGGCCTCGACCACGGCGTCGGTGACCCGGCCGTCCCGGGCGACGACCATCGTCGTGATCGGGCCGTAGAGCACGTAGCCCGCACAGACGAGGTCGCGGCCGCTCGCCGGCAGCGGCGCGTCGTAGACGGCCAGCACCGTGCCCATCGCGTTGTTCGGCTTGAGGTTCGACGAGCCGTCGAGGGGGTCCACGGCCACCGAGTAGCCCTCGCCCGCGTCGACGACGCCCTCGCGCTCCTCCGAGGCGTACGTCCCCACCGAATCGAGCGCCGTCAGCCGCTCTTCGAGCAGCTCGTCGGCGTAGAGGTCGGCCGCCAGCTGGCGGTCGCCCGTCGGGTTCTCCCCGTCGGCCGCGACCCGGCGGCCGGGGAGGCCGCCGCGGATCTCCGGGGCGGCCGCGGCTACCGTCTCGACGATGGCGTCGAGGCCGCTCATTCCAGGGCGGCCATCGCCGCGTCGACCCCGGCGCCCTCGTGGATGACCTGCTCGAGGGCGTCGAGCATCGCGCCGGCGTTCTCGCGCTGCCAGACGTTCCGGCCGACGGCGAGCCCCGCGCCGCCGGCGTCCATCACGGCCTGGACGCTCTCGAGGAACGACCGGTCGTCGGTCTTCGAGCCGCCGCTCATGATGACCTTCACCGGGCCGGCGGCGTCGACGGCCCACTCCATCGCCTCGCGCGAGCCGGGGTACTTGACCTTCGCCACGTCCGCGCCGAGCTCGAGGGCGAGCCGCGAGGCGTAGGCGATGACGCCGTCCTTCGAGTCGTTCTTCACGCCCTGGCCCGCGCGGGTAGGACCACATCACGACGGGGAGGTCGTGGTCGCGCGCGGCCTCCTGGGCGTCGCGGAACTCCTCGGCCATCTCGACCTCGTGGTTCGAGCCGCCGTAGAGCGTGAAGCCGACCGCGTCGGCGCCCAGCCCCACGGCGTTCTCGACGGTCCAGTTGACCGCCGAGTCGTGCTCGCCCATCCAGAGGTTCGAGGTGCCGTTGAGCTTCGCGACGAGGTTCACGTCGTCGTCGTAGCTCGGGTAGTAGGCCTCGGCGACGCCCTTCTGGACCGCGAAGCCCGTCACCGCGTCGTGGGTCGCGATGTCGAAGACGGTCTCGGGGTCCATCGTCGCCGGCACCGGCTCGAAGTCGACCGGGCCGTGCTCGAGCCCGTGGTCGTACGCCAGGATGAGGACGTTGCCGTCGCGGGCGATGGGTGAGTCGGTGAGCGGCCGCATGGGCGGGCCCACCCGCGCCGGGAGGTAATACCTTCCCATCCGGCGTCCCGCAAGCTTGACCACCGCGCCGGTCCCAGCGGCCCGCATGCGCGGACTCCCCGAGATCGAGACGGTGGGCGTCGTCGGCGCGGGCACCATGGGCAGCGGCATCGCCCAGGTCGCCGCGGCCGCCGGGTACGACGTCGTCATGCGGGACGTCGAGCAGGAGCTGGTCGACCGGGGCTTCGAGACGATCGACGACAGCCTCGGCCGGCTGGTGGACCGCGACACGCTCTCGTCGGACGAGGCCGACGCGGCCCGCGAGCGGATCGAGGGGACGACCGACCTCGGACGCCCTCGCCGCGGCGGACTACGTGATCGAGGCGATCGTCGAGAACCTCGACGTCAAGCAGGCGGTGTTCGCCGACCTCGACGGGATCGTCGACGACGACGTCGCCCTGGCGACGAACACCAGCACGCTGTCGATCACGTCGATCGCGAACGCCACCGACCGCGAGGGGCTCGTCGTCGGGCTGCACTTCATGAACCCCGTGCCGGTGATGGAGGGCGTCGAGGTGGTCGTCGGCGAGCACACGACCGCCGAGACGGCTTCGCTCGCCCACGACCTCGCCGAGGCGCTCGGCAAGACCACCTGGGAGTCCGACGACAAGCCGGGGTTCGTCGTGAACCGCGTGCTCATCCCGTGGCTCAACGAGGGCATCCGGGCGTACGACGAGGGCGTCGCCACCAAGGAGGATCTCGACCGGGGCCTGAAGCTCGGGACGAACGTCCCGATGGGGCCCCTCGAGCTCGCCGACCACATCGGTCTGGACGTCTGCCTGCACGCCTCCGAGACGTTGCACGAGGAGCTCGGCGACCGCTACGCTCCGGCCTACCTGCTCAAGCGGAAGGTCGAGGCGGGCGACCTCGGCAAGAAGACGGGCAAGGGCTTCTACGAGTACGAGTAAGCTAACCCACTACCAATGTCGTGGGTTTTCAGCGTGGACTCACGCTCTGGCCTCGGTTGAGGCAGGGGCGTAGTCTCCGTTCGCGTTCACAGTCCCGCTGTTCAAGTGCACGCTTACGGGTGCGCCTCCGTCGGCGCCGGTTTGGTTCCGACGGAGATACCGTAAACCGATGTTCTTGGCGGCGTTGTAGTCGGCGTGGTTCTTGTAGCCGCATTCGAGACACACGAATCGTTCCTGTGTCGGGCGATTATCTGTATGGGTGAACCCACAGGTCGAACAACGTTGGCTCGTGTACTCGGGGTCGACCTGTGCGACCTCGATTCCCCTGACTTCCGCTTTGTATTTGACGTACTTGTATAGTCGTCGGAACGCCCAGATGTGGCCCCACGTCGCATCGGGGAAGCGTACACGGATGCCCGTCAACGCCTCGAAGACGATTACGGAACACGCATTCTCTCGAGCTTCGCCAAGCAGTTCGTTCGCCACCCGGTGGAGATAATGCTCGAACCGACCCGTCTCCTGCCGCCCGACCGCAGCGAGGTTCCGGTGCGCCCACCGCGTTCCTGTTTGTTGAAGGGACCCTCGGCGCTTCTCGTACTCTCGCTTCCAGTGGGTTAAATTCATCGGCCGTCCAGAATGTGCCGGTACTGGTGACGGCGAGGTTGTCGACGCCGAGGTCCACACCGAGGACTGTGGGGTGCTCGGTCATGGCCTGGTCCGGCGTCTCTGGCTCCAAGTCCGCCTTCGTTCGGACATGAAGATACCAGTCCCCATCGCGGTAGTGAAGCTCCGCGCTGGTCACCTCGTAATGTTCGTTGAAAAGGTAGCGGGTGTGAGGCGTATCGCGGTCCTCGTCGGGGAGGACATAACGCGCAACGATTCGGCCTTTGACAGTTGAGATCGAGACGTGGTCGTCATAGAACGTCGCACACCGCTTGTCGTAGACCACTGAAGGTGACGAGAAGCGTGGCTTCCCGGCGTTCTGGCGCTTTTTCCACCGGGCAACCGTCGCACGGATTGCGTCGACGGCCCTGTTCCGGGCGTTCTGGACGAGATTCGCATGAAGCCGTGTCTGGGCCCGCACCTCCTCATAAGTTTCCTGCTGGAGTTTGGTCTTGCTGGTGGTCTTCTTCTCGCCTTTCCAGGCGTGGTCGATGACGTAGTTAGCGGCCCAAAGGAATTCGTCTACCGTTTCATGGAGGAGCGCGGTGTCGTCGCTGTCCACGTCGAGCTTGACGGGAACAGTTCGCCGCACCTCCATACCACGACTGGATTCGTCATGATATATAAGGATAAGAACTGGGTGGGCGCGAATTTTAGGTTACTCCTTCAACAGATTGGTCCCGAAAGTACCAGTTTCCTCTCACAGCGACAATCACAGGGTTCATCGCTGGAACTGTTTGAACCCGAGAGCAAGCCCTAAGCGACGCCCGGCCGACGCCCCGGCCATGGACCTCTCGCTCTCCGCGGAACAGCGCCAGATCCGCGACACCGTCGCGCAGTTCGTCGACGAGGAGGTCGTCCCGCGGGCCGCGGAGATCGACCGGACCGACGAGTTCCCGGCGGATCTCGTCGAGCAGATGGGCGAGCTCGGGCTGATGGGCATGCCGTTCCCCGAGGAGTACGACGGCGCCGGGCTCGACTACCACGCCTACGCGCTCGGGCTCGCGGAGATCAGCCGGGGCAGCGGCGGGCTCGGCACCGTCGTCGCGGCCCACACGAGCCTCGCCGGGAACATGCTCAACGGCTACGGCGACGAGGCCCAGAAGGAGGCGTACCTGTCGCCGCTCAACCGTGGCGAGGACGTCGGCGCGTTCGCGCTCTCCGAGCCCGGCGCCGGCAGCGACGTCGGCGCGATGGAGACGACCGCCGAGCGCGACGGCGACGGCTACGTCATCGACGGGGGCAAGCTCTGGACGTCGAACGGCTCGGTGGCGGACACCGTGATCGTCTTCGCGAAGACCGACCCCGAGGCCGGGAACCGGGGCATCTCGTCGTTCGTGGTCCGGCCGGCCGAGGACGACGGCTTCGTCGTCGAGGGCACCGAGGACAAGCTCGGCGACAAGGGCTGTCCCACGGCGGAGCTCCGGTTCGACGCGATGCGGGTGCCCGCGGACCGCCGGCTCGGCGAGGAGGGCGACGGATTCAAGCAGGCGCTCGAGACGCTGAACGCGGGCCGGATCACGATCGCCGCCCGCGGCGTCGGCATCGCCCAGGCCGCGCTCGATGCCGCGCTCGATTACGCCGAGGAGCGCGAGCAGTTCGGCCAGCCGATCGGCGAGTTCCAGACGATCCAGCACAAGCTCGCGGACATGGACACGAAGGTTCAGGCCGCGCGGCTGCTCACTGCACCGGGCCGCCGACCGGAAGGAGCGCGGCGAGCGGTTCATCAAGGAAGCCGCCCAGGCGAAGCTCTACGCCAGCGAGGTCTCCCGCGAGGTCGCCAACGAGGGGATCCAGATCCACGGCGGCTACGGCTACGTGAAGGACTTCCCCGTCGAGCGGTTCTACCGCGACGCGAAGCTCAACGAGATCTACGAGGGAACCAGCGAGATCCTCCGGAACACGATCGCCCACGAGCTCTCGAGCTGAGCCGGCAGGGTCAGTCGAGGCCCAGGCTCACCTTCAATGCCGTGTCGATTTCGGCCATGGTGGCCCGGTCGAGTCGCCCCTTAACCGCGTGAACACGACGACTGATCAAGACGACTCGGATCTGGTCGAGCCTCACCGATGAATCCTTCTCGAACGGTGAGTCTTCCGCGTTGACCTGTACTTCGAACGGATATCCACGGTAGGTTCCGGTCGCCGGGGCGATGATGGTCGTGCTCGAATTTCGGTTTCCGACATCGTTCTGGACGATAACGGCGGGCCGTGTCTTCCGCAGCTCGTGACCCTCCGCAGGATCCAAACGAGTGACGACGACGTCCCCTCTTCGAACGTCGATCCGGTCACCCATCCAGCCCAGCCCATGCTTCCTCAGACGCCTCATCCCATTCTCGAGCTGAGCCTCTCCGCGCCCGCTGCGGCATCTCGATATGCCGACGCGAGCTCTTCGTCGCTGGGACTGTTTGCGTCGACCTCCACCACGGCCACCGTAACGCGCTTGTTTGCGTATTCCGTCCCGAGGTACAGGCGTCCCCGGCTGTCAGTTTCCTTCGTGTAGAGCTCTCGTGCCTCGACGTTCATGCTGTTACCCACTATTGCCCACTCATATTTAAGGATATGCCGGTGGTCGCCCCCTCGAGGCGACGCTCCACGCCCGCGAGGTCGCCGACGGGGGCAATCCAGATCACGGTCCGTCGGCTCCATCGGGGCTTCCCGACCGAGCGGTTCTACCGCGACGCGAAGCTCAACGAGATCCACGAGGGCACCAGCGAGGTCCTCCGGAACACGATCGCCCACGAGCTCCGGCGCTGAGCGCCCGCCCGGTCACCACTGGCCGAGTGCTCCTCGGCCGTGCCGCCGGACGAGCACCGCGAGCATGGTCGCCACGCCCGAGAGCGCGGCGGCGCCGCCGAGGTAGAACACCCATTCCATGCCGACCTGGGTCATGAGGTAGCCGCCGACCATCGGCGCGACGATGCTGCCCGGCAGCCAGACGAGGTTCCGGACGCCGAAGCTCGACGCGATGCCCGAGCCCGCGCCCTCGTCGGCGAACAGCGCCATGCTGGCGGGCTCGCGGACGCTGTCGGCCGCGCCGAGCAGGCCGTTCAACGCGACGAGGACGAAGAAGCCGGGCGCCAGCGCGTAGCCGAACAGCTCCCCGGGCAGCCCGAGCGCCGTGCCGATCGCCGGTGCGAACGGGACGAGGAGCGCGACCAGGCCGTAGACCCCGCCGCCGAGGAGGACGAACCGCGCCCGGCCGAAGCGGTCCGAGAGTCGGCCGGCCCGGGGCTGGCCGAGCATGTTGGCGAACTTCTCGGCGGCGACGACGGCGCCGACCACGACCGCGGCCTGGCCGAGGCCGCCGCGAGCGGCCGAGACGCCGACGTAGATCGGCACCCAGTTTCGGACGAGGGTCACGGCCACGGCGTACTGGATCCGGAAGCTGGTGACCGTCAGCAGCCGGCGGTTGAGCGCGAGCGCGGTGAAGGCGAACCCCTCGATCGACGTCTCGTCGGGCTCGACGCGGCGGTAGACCGCGACGAACGCCGCCGCGAGCAGCGCCGCCAGGAGGCCGAAGACGGCGGCGAAGCCGGAGAGCTGGTAGAGCGCCCCCGCGCCCAGCGTGCCGATGATGCCGGCCGCCATGCGCCAGGCGTTGTACTTGCCGATCGCGTTGGCCCGCTCGCCCGTGGGCGCGATCTCGCCGACGAGCGCCAGCGCGAGCAGGCCTGTGCCGGCGATGCCGAGGCCCTGGAGGAGCCGCGCGCCGACGAAGCCCGCGCTGGTCGAGACGAACGCGAAGGCCGCGTAGGAGACGGCGCTCACCGCGAGCGCGGCGAGCAGGACGGTCCGCTTGTCGTAGCGGTCGCCCGCCCAGCCGATGGGTACGATGGCGGCCGCCCGCGCCAGCGCGAGCGACGTCACGAACAGCCCGATGAGCGTCCCGGACGGGTCCAGGAGGTCGATGTAGGTCGGCAGCAGCGTGACGAGCGTGATGAAGCCGAGGCTGCCGGCGAACTGGGTGAAGTAGAGCGGCCGGAGCTGTGGTCGGCCTCCGGCCATGTGTTCTGAGCCGGCCCGTTCCGGACCAAAAGCATGACGGTTCCCCCGCCGCCTCTCGGCGGGCGTTGCCGGGATCAGCCGTCGTCCTGAAGCGCCGCCAGCCCAGCCGACCGCGTCACCGTCGGCTCGTAGCCCAGCTCCCGGCGGGCCTTCGTGTCGTCGATCGTCATCGGCAGCCCGAACAGGTAGACGTACGACCGGGTGATCGGCGGGCTCCCGGAGAGCCCCAGCCGGCGCCAGAGCCAGTCGCCGCCGAGGGCCAGCACCTTCGCGAGGGCCGGGGGACGCTCCGGTCGCCCGGCGTCAGCCCGCGGGCCGCCAGCAGGTCGGTCAGGAAGGTACGGAACTGCACGGGCTCCCCGTCAGTGACGTAGTAGGCCTCACCGCCGACGTCATCCGCCTCGGCCGCAAGCAACCGAGCCGCGACCACGTTCTCGACGTGGCCCGTCGCGACCGGATACCGCCCGCGGTCGATCCAGGCGAACCGGCCGTCCTCGACGGGCTCGGCGTCGAGCTCGCGGACCGTCGTGGCGGACGGATCGGATCCGGCGAGCGCCCGGACCGTGTCGCCGGGTCGACGAGCCTCCCCAGGAGCTGCCGGCCGACGAAGCCGGAGCCGCCGGTGACGAAGGCGTCCAAGCTCGCCGCAGGCTACCGCCCCGCCGCCCAAAAACCCGAGGCCCTCGCCGATATCGGGTTCCGGGCCTCTTTGGCCGGGCCTGGCCTACGGCGGCCCATGACCGGAGTCCGCGTCGCCGGGGTCGGCCTCACGCCGTTCGGCGTCCACCCCGAGCGCACCGGCCGCGACCTCTTCGCCGAGGCGGGGCTGGCCGCGCTCGACGACGCCGGGGTCGACCGCGACGACGTCGAGGCGGTGCTGTTCGGGAACTTCATGGGCGCGCTCGCCGAGCACCAGGGCCACCTCGGCCCGCTCATGGCGGAGGCGGTCGGCCTCGACGTCCCGAGCACGCGCTACGAGAGCGCCTGCGCCTCGAGCGGCGTGGCCGCGCGCGAGGCCGTCCGGCTGCTCCGCAGCGGCGAGGCCGACGTGCTGCTGGTCGGCGGCTCCGAGCGGATGAACAACCTCGGGACGGCGGGCGCGACCGAGGCACTCGCCATCGCCGCGGACGACCTCTACGAGGTCCGCGCGGGCATGACGTTCCCCGGCGCCTACGCGCTGCTGGCCCGGGCGTACTTCGAGCGGTTCGGCGGGGACCGCGAGGACCTCGCTCACGTCGCGGTGAAGAACCACGCCAACGCGCTCCCGAACGAGTTCGCCCACTTCCAGCGGGAGATCACCGTCGAGGGCGCCCTCGACGCCCCGATGGTGGCCGAGCCGCTCGGCCTGTTCGACGCCTGCCCGTTCACCGACGGCGCGAGCGCGCTCGTACTCGTCGCCGAGGAGTACGCCGAGGAACACGGCCTCGACGCGCCCGTCGCGATCACCGGCAGCGGCCAGGGCGGCGACACGCTGGCCCTCAATGACCGCGAGACGCTCACGTCCACGCCGGCCGCCGAGGACGCCGCGGCGGAGGCGTACGCGGACGCGGGCCTCGGCCCCGATGATATCGAGTTCGCGGAGGTCCACGACTGCTTCACCATCGCCGAGGTGCTCGCGCTCGAGGCGCTGGGCTTCTACGAGCCGGGCGAGGCCATCGGTGCCGCCCGCCGGGGTGAGACGACCCGCGACGGCGACCGCCCGATCAACCTCTCGGGCGGGTTGAAGGCGAAGGGCCACCCGGTCGGGGCGACCGGCGTCAGCCAGCTCGTCGAGGCCACGCGGCTGCTCCGAGGGGACCACCCCAACAGCGACGCCGTCCCCGATGCCCGAACGGCGCTGACTCACAACGCCGGGGGGACCGTCGCCTCGGCGGTCGTCCACCTCCTGGAGGTGGCGGGCTGATGCCCGAGGCGACCGACGCGAACGCCGGTTACGACGGCTTCCTCGAGGCCGTCGACGCGGGCGATGGGTTCTACGTGGAATGCGCGAACGGCCACGGCTCGCTGCCGCCCCGCCGGGCCTGCCCCCGCTGTGGGAGCACCGAGCTGACCGAGACGCCGCTGCCCCGCACTGGCGAGGTCGAGACGTACACCGTCGTCCACGTCCCCACGCCCCAGCTCGCCGACGACGTGCCCTACGTGACGGCCATCGCGCGCTTCGGGCCGGCCCGGCTCAGCGGGTTCCTCCGGGGCGTCGACGACCCGGCGGACGCCGTCGGGACCGAGGTCGCCGCGTCGGTCGGGGCGACCGAGACGGCGGGCGAGCGGGTGCTCGTCCTCCGGCCGGCGTAGCCGGCCTCAACGACCGGCGGCGTCCTCGGCGGCCCGCTCGAACGGCGCGATGAGCTCGTCGACGACGTCGTAGGGGGTCGTCTCGCCGTCGATCACTCGGTCGACCTGGGCCTCGATCCCGCCGCCGGCGGCGATCCGGGCCTCGACGAGCCGGCCGGCGTCCTCGCGGAGCAGCGTCCGGATCTCGTCGGCGTAGCGCTCGCGGGTCCGGCGCTCGAGCAGCCCGGACGCCTCGAGGTAGTCGCGGTGCTCGTCGAAGACCTCGACCAGCTCGTCGACGCCCTCGCCCTCGGTGGCGACGGTCTCCACCACGGGCGGGCTCCAGGGCTCGACGTCGTCGGCCCGGTGGCTGCCGACGTCGTCGCCCGCGAGGTGGACCATCTCCTCGAGGTCCCTGACGGTGCGGTCGACGCCCGCGAGGTCCGCCTTGTTCACGACGAAGACGTCGCCGATCTCGAGGATGCCCGCCTTGAGCATCTGGACCGTGTCGCCGCTCTCGGGCGGCACCAGCACGGCCACGGTGTCGGCGTGCCGGACGATGTCGATCTCGTTCTGGCCGGCGCCGACCGTCTCGACGATGATCCGGTCCTTCCCGAAGGCGTCGAGCGCGGCGACCGTGTCGGCGGTGGCGGCCGAGAGCCCCCCGAGGCTGCCCCGTGCGGACATCGATCGGAAGAAGACGTCCATGTCGCCGGCCGTCGAGGCCATGCGGATGCGGTCGCCGAGCACGGAGCCGCCGGAGAACGGCGAGGCGGGATCGACGGCGATCACGCCGACCGTCAGCCCCTGATCGCGGTACGTCCTCGCCAGCTTGTCGACGAGCGTCGACTTCCCGGTCCCCGGGCTCCCGGTCACGCCGACGACGCTCGCGCCGCCGCGGTGGGCGTGCAGCCGGGAGAGCAGCTCCCGGTGGCCGTCGGCGCGGTCCTCGATGATCGAGATGGCGCGGGCCAGGGCGCGCTGGTCGCCGTCGAGCAGGGCGTCGGCCAGCGCCGCCGGGCTCATCGCGAGGGCGCGTTCTCGCGGACGAAGTCGACGGTCTCGCCGAGCGGCGTCCCCGGGCCGAACACCTCGGCGACGCCGAGCTCGCCGGAGCGCCTGCTTGTCGTCCTCCGGGATCGTGCCTCCGACGAGCACGAGGGTGTCCTCGAAGGCGCCGTACTCCTCGAGCCCCTCGACGATCTTCGGCACGAGCGTGTTGTGGGCGCCCGAGAGGATCGAGATGCCCAGGACGTCGACGTCCTCCTGCACGGCGGCCTGGACGATCTCCTCGGGCGTGTTGTGCAGCCCGGAGTAGATGACCTCGAACCCGGCGTCGCGGAACGCCCGGGCGATGACGTGGGCGCCGCGGTCGTGGCCGTCCAGGCCGACCTTGGCCACCAGACAGCGGATGGTCCGTTCCTGCTGGGCGCCGCTCATGTCGGGCGGCTGGGGGCGCGTCGCGTTTCACTCTGTCGGAACCCGCGGTCAGCACCGCTCACGAGCCGTGACAGCGATATGCCCGGTGGCGCCGTCTGACGGGCCGGGGGCAGGCCCTGGGCCTCGCTCGGCGACGCGACCATTCCGGAGGCCCTCGGCGGTCGGAAACCGCCCGACGCCGTGAGGCCGGTAACGCCAGAGCCTTGACCCCCGACGCCCAACCCGCGACCATGTCCGGGACGACCGTCCGCCGGCGGATCCGCGGCCATCCGACCCTGGCGACGGCCGTCGTCTCGGCGGTCGGTTACGTCGTCGTCCTCGGGACGCTCATGGGGTTGGCGCCCGCGGGCCTCTACCCCGATATCTCGCTGTCGACGGTGAACCGGCTCGCCGACGCCATCGCCGTCGTCAACGCCACGGCGACCCTCTCGCTCGTCTACGGCTATCGCGCCGTCCGCCGGGGCGACGTCCGGCGCCACCGGGCGGCGATGCTGACGGCGTTCGGGCTCATCCTGCTGTTCCTCGTGCTCTACCTGCTGAAGGTCGGCGGCGGCGGGACCAAGGAGTTCGTCGGCCCGCAGGGGCCGTACCTGGTCTACCTCGGCCTCCTGGCCGTGCACATCCTGCTCTCGATCCTGTCGGTGCCGTTCGTGGTCTATCAGGTGCTCACGGGCCTGGCGTTCCCGACGGGGGAGCTGGCCTCGCGGACCCGCCACCGCCAGGTCGGCCGGCTGGCGGTGGCCGCGTGGACCGTCTCGCTCTCGCTCGGCGTCGTCACCTACCTGCTGTTGAACCACGTCTACGACTGGGAGTTCGTCGCGGCGGCCGTCCTGCTCGGCTGATCCGAGCGGCCTCAGGTCAGCGCCCGGACGTCAGCGAGGACGGCCTCGGCGTGTCCCTCGGGGTCGACCTTCGGGTAGGTGGCCGCGATCCGGCCCCCGCCGTCGACGAGGTACGTGTTCCGAAAGACGCCATCGACGACGTTGCCGAAGACGTGCTTCTCCCCGTAGGAGCCGTAGGCGCTCGAGACGGCGCCGTCCTCGTCGCTCAGGAGGTCGAACGGTAGCTCGTACTTCCCGCGGAACGCGGCGAGCTCGTCGACGGGGTCGTCGCTGATGCCGACGACCGCCGCACCCGCGTCGGCGTACTCCGTCCACGCGTCGCGGAAGCCACAGGCCTCGGTCGTGCAGCCGGGGGTGTCCGCCCGGGGGTAGAAGTAGACGACCAGCGGCGAGCCGGCGAAGTCCGTCAGCGAGACGGACTCGCCGTCGTGGTTGGGGAGCGTGAATTCGGGCGCCGGGTCGCCGGTCTCGAGCATGGCTCCAGGGAGGCGCCGGCCGGTCAAGAGCGTGTCGCGTCAGCCCTGGACGAGGGCCGTGAACTCGTGCATCGCGTCGTCGGTCCCGGCGACGATCAGGGTGTCGTCCGCCTCGATGACGAGCTCGGGGTCGAGCTCGGTCAGCACCTCGCCGTCGCGCTCGATGGCGACGATGGTGCAGCCCGTCGCCGAGCGCACGTCGGCGCCCGCGAGGCTCTCGCCCGCGAGGCCCGCGGCGCTGGTCCGGACGATCTCGAGCTGGCGGACCGGCGTGAGCACCTCCTCGTCCTCGAGGATCGTCGAGGCCGCCATCCGGCCGCTCACGGTGGAGAGCGCGAGCACGTAGTCCGCGCCGGCGCGGTAGATCTTCCCGACCGAGTCGTCGTCGTCGGCGCGCGCCACGATCTGGACGTCCGGGTTCAGCTCCCGGGCCACCAGCGTCGCGAGGACGGTGTCGGTGTCCGAGGAGAGCGCGACGATGAGGCTGTCGGCGATTTCGATGCCCGCCTCGAGGAGCGTGTCGGCGTCGGTCGCGTCCGCGACGACGTCGACGCCCGGGCCGTCGACGACGTCGACCACGGTCGACCGCAACGGGGTCCGGGCGAGCGCCTCGGCCACGTCAGGACCTCGCCGTGGCCAGCGTGATGCGTGCGGGTCCGCGCCGGCTCAGGGTCAACGCCGAGCCCCTCGAGCTGGTCAGCGGTGCCGGACGAGAGGTGGTGTCGTCGTCGAGACCTCGCGGGCCGAGAGCACGATGCTGGCGTTGCGGTCGTCGCCGGCGTCGGCGACCACGGCGTCCGCCCGCTCGACGCCCGCGGCGGCCAGGGTCTCCGTGGATTCGGGGTCGCCGTACACGATGGACAGCCCCCGTTCCTGGAGCGTCTCGGCGAGCTCGCGGTCGGAGACGACCACGACGTAGGCGCGGTCCCAGGTCTCGAGCTCCTCGATGAGGTTCTCGCCGCGCGTCGAGAACTCGCCGATGACGACGTGCCCCTCGAGGTCGGCCGCGGTCGGGAGCGAGGTCGAGAGGTGGCCCTCGACCCAGGGCGCGACGAACAGCGGCAGCGTCAGGAAGATGACGAAGACGCCGGTGAGCTGCATCAGCACCATGAGGGACTGCATCTGGGTCGACACCCAGGGGGCATCCTCGCCGTAGCCGGTGGTGGTGAACGTCTCGATGACGACGACCAAGGGCGTGCAGCGTCGAGATCGGCCGGTCCTCGAAGACCGTCATCCCGACATCGTAGACGATGGTGTAGCCGACCACCACGGCGACCAGGGCCGAGCCGTACCAGAGCATCCGGCGGCGCTGGTCGGCCATGGAGGGAGGCCGGCCGGGGAGCCGCATTGGTGTTTCGGTGGCCCGGACCGGCGCGTACCGTCGGTTAACGGCCCATCTCGATTTCGATACAAAAGCAAAAGGGCCGAAGGACTTTACTTTCCAAAGCGCCTACCCCGTCCATGACGACCCTCGACGGGACCGACGCCGAGATCCTCCGGCTGCTGGTCGAGGACGCCAGACGGCCCTACAGCGACATCGCCGAGTCGGTCGACCTCTCGGCCCCGGCGGTGCGCGACCGCATCGACCGGCTCCGCGAGGTCGGCCTGATCCGGCGGTTCACGGTCGACGTCGACCGCTCGCAGCTCCGCGCGGGCGTGCCGGTGCTGGTCGACGTGGGCGTCGCCCCGAGCGACGTCGAGCGGGTCCGGGCCGCGCTCGTGGCGGCCGACGGCGTCGAGCACGTCTTCACCACCGCGGACGCTCACGTCGTGTTCCAGGCCAGCGTCCCCGACGGCGACGTCGGCGCGCTGCTCGAGGAGCGGGTCGGCCTCGAAGCCGTCAGGGACTACGACGTCGAGCTGCTGACGAGCGTCGAGTGGGCGCCCCAGGTCGCCGGCACGGACTTCGCGCTGGAGTGCGCCGAGTGCGGGAACACGGTGACGGCGGAGGGCGAGTCGTCGACGCTCGAGGGTAGCCGCTACCACTTCTGCTGTGGGTCCTGTCAGGAGCGGTTCGTCTCGCGGTTCGACGAGCTCGCCGCGGGCGCGGGCTGACGGGTTCGCCCCCGACCCACGGTGGATCATGAAATCGAAGATCGATCCGCCAACGAACTTCAGTTTCTGAAGGGCAACCGGGTAAAACGGGGAGGTCGTACTGTACCCCAACATGACTCACCGCACCGTCCGGTTCGCCGTCACCGACATGCATTGTGCGAACTGCGCACAGACCATCGGCGACCGCCTCGAGGGGCTCGCCGGCACCGACGCCGTCGAGGTGAACTACGCCACCGACGAGGGGACCGTGACCTACGATCCCGAGCAGGTCTCCCTGGGGGAGCTCTTCGCGGCGATCGAGGACGCCGGCTACACGCCCGTGACCGAGCGGCTCTCGGTCGGCATCACGGACATGCACTGTGCGAACTGCGCGGACACCAACGAGTCCGCGCTGCTCGACGTCCCGGGCGTGGTCGAGGTCGACGTCAACTACGCCACCGACGAGGCCACCGTGGTGGTCAACCCGGAGACCGCCAGCCGGGAGGACCTCTACGGGGCCATCGAGGCTGCCGGCTACACGCCAGTCCGTGAGGACGAGGGCGCCGACGGTGCCGCCCGGGAGCTCGCCCGGACCGCGGAGATCACCCGACAGCGCCGGCTGACGCTGTTCGGCGCCGCCCTCACCCTCCCGCTGGTCGCGCTGCTGGTCACGCGGCTGCTGATCGACCCGACGCTCGTCCCCGAGGCGATTGCGGGCCTGCCGATCGGCTGGGTCGAGTTCGCGCTCGCGACGCCGGTCTGGGTCGTCCTCGGCTGGCCGTTCGCCCGGAGCGCCTGGACCGCGCTCGCCAGGAACCGCACGGCGAACATGGACGTGCTCATCGCGCTGGGCGCCTCCACGGCCTACCTCTACAGCCTGGCCGTCCTGTTCGACCTGGTGGCCGGCGGGCTGTACTTCGACACCGCCGCGCTCATCCTCGTGTTCATCACGCTCGGCAACTACCTCGAGGCCCGCTCGAAGGGCCAGGCCGGCGAGGCCATCCGGGCGCTGCTCGACCTCGCGCCCGACACCGCCACCCGGGTGGGCGACGACGGCGCCGAGGAGACGGTGCCCGTCGAGGAGATCCGGGTCGGCGACCGGCTCCGGGTCCGCCCGGGCGAGAAGATCCCGACCGACGGCGTCGTTCTGGAGGGCGAGAGCGCCGTCGACGAGTCGATGGTCACCGGCGAGTCCGTGCCCGTCGAGAAGGCGCCCGGCGACGAGGTCGTCGGCGCGACGGTGAACCGCCAGGGCACGCTGCTCGTCGAGGCCACGAAGGTGGGCGAGGAGACCGCCATCCAGCAGATCGTCCAGCTGGTCCGCGAGGCCCAGTCGAGCCAGCCCGAGATCCAGCACGTCGCCGACCGCATCAGCGCGGTGTTCGTCCCCGTGGTGATCCTCAACGCGCTGTTCTGGGGCCTCCTCTGGTACGCCTTCCCCGGTGCACTCACGGGGTTCGTGGATGCCCTGCCGCTCTGGGCGCTCGTCGGCGGCGGCCCTGCCGTCGCCGGCGGCGTCGTGAGCACGTTCGAGTTCGCGGTCGTCGTGTTCGCCTCCGCCGTCCTCATCGCCTGTCCCTGCGCCCTCGGGTTGGCGACGCCCGCGGCGACGATGGTGGGCACCACGCTCGGCGCCGAGAACGGCGTCCTGTTCAAGGGCGGCGACGTCCTCGAACGGGTCCGTGACGTCGACACCGTGGTCTTCGACAAGACGGGGACGCTGACCCGCGGCGAGATGGAGCTCACCGACGTACGTGCCCATCGAGCCCGCCCGGCGGCCGACGGCGGGCAGCGGTCGAGGCCGCCGAGCGGGTCGACGAGGCGTTCCTCCTCGAGGTGGCCGCGGCCGCCGAGCACGGCAGCGAGCACCCCCTGGCCGAGGCCATCGTCGAGGGCGCTCGTGAGCGCGGCATCGATGTCAAGCCGGCCGGATCGTTCGAATCGGTGCCGGGCCAGGGAGTCCGCGCGGAGACCGCCCATGGCGAGGTCCTCGTCGGCAAGCGCGAGCTGCTTGCCGACGCCGGGATCGACGTCGGGCCGGCGGAGCCGATCCTCGAGCGACTCGAGCGCGAGGGCAAGACCGCGATGGCGGTCGCCCTCGATGGTGCGCTCTTGGGGGTGCTCGCCGAGTCGGACACCGTCAAGGCGACGAGCGCCGAGGCCGTGAGCGCGCTTCAGGAGCGCGGCGTCGAGGTCTGGCTCGTCACCGGCGACAACGAGCGGACGGCCCGCGCGGTCGCCGAGCAGGTCGGGATCGACCCCGAGTACGTCCGGGCCGGAGTCCGTCCCGGGGACAAGGCCGCCGCCGTCGAGGCCATCCAGTCCGAGGGTCGGTCGGTCATGATGGTCGGCGACGGAGTCAACGACGCGCCGGCGCTCGCCGCGGCGTTCGTCGGTACGGCGCTGGGCAGCGGGACGGACGTCGCCATCGAGGCGGCCGACGTCACGCTGCTCCGTGATGACCCCCTCGACGTCGTCAAGGCGATCCGCGTCTCCGAGGCGACGCTGTCGAAGATCAAGCAGAACCTCGGCTGGGCGCTGGGCTACAACACGGCGATGATCCCACTGGCGAGCCTCGGCCTGCTGCAGCCCGCGCTGGCCGCGGCCGCGATGGCCTTCTCGAGCGTCTCGGTGCTCGGGAACAGCCTGGCGTTCCGGCGGTACACGCCCGACCACGACTATCGGCTCTTCGGCCGGTGGATTCCGGGCCGTCCAGGGACGGCGCTGAACAGGCTAGTTTCAGTTCATACGACCCTGAAAAAACAGTCGTGTCGCCCAATTATCGATGGTAGAACCTGGGCAATAAGCTATATCTGTCTCGGCGCTTTTAATGAAACGTTAATGTGGGGTTCAGGTTCCGCTTCCCGCCTGGGGGGCAACCGCGGCCGTGGCCGGAGGACCACGAACCGGGGCCAGGCCGAGACCATCGCTACGGTTCTCATCCTGGCCTTGACGCTCATCGGTGCGACCGTCGCCCTGGCGTTCGGCGCGACGGCCCTGAACGATGCCAGGGCCGTTTCCCACGAGGAAGGCGTCAAGAACGCGCTGACCCAGTTGGACTCTAGGAGTTCGAGCGTGGCACTGGGCGATTCGACTGCCCAGCACGTCCCGCTCGCAGCTGGTAGCTATCACGTCGACCCGAGCGCTGGTTGGATCAACATCACGCACCTCAACCACACCGGTGACGGTGACAACGAGGTCCTCTACAACGACAGCCTCGGCGCCGTTATCTACGACGGCGATTCGGAGACCATCGCCTACCAGGGTGGTGGCGTCTGGCAATCCCAGGGGAACGGGAGCACGATGGTTTCACCCCCCGAGTTCCACTACCGCGGATCGACGCTTACGCTGCCGGTTGTGCGGCTGATGTCGTCCGACTCGAAATCGGGCCCGGTCACCGCGAAGATCACGTCGGATTCTTCGGTCCGTCGAATCTACCCGAACGCTAGTTCCGACGTACGACGAGGGCTCCGCTGCGTACGCCAACCCGGTCGAAGAGGGGAACGTATCCGTCACGATCCACAGCGAGTACTACCGGGCCTGGGCGAACTACTTCGAGACTCGGACCGAGGGCGAGATCACGGTCCACGACTCGAACAAGACCGTGGAGGTCATCCTGTTCACGCCCAGAACCATCGGACGATTCGATATGCCGCTTGAAGATGAAGAGGAAGGCATTTCGATTCAGCAACTAGGTGAAGGGCACCCGTTGGATACCTTTGATATCACGCTCGTACCCGATTCACGTGCCGAAGTCGTCCAAAATGTCGATTGGCGATTTCAAGTAGATGGAGTGCAGGAATTTGAAATTCGAATCGAAGGAAGGGTATGTCACCCGGCCCAACCAACGGACCTTACGGTTAGTGTATATTATTATAACGGTAGTGGGGGCTATGAGGGGTGGGAAACCTCAATCTCCGATCCTGGTACGAATACGGATATCGATATCGATTGTGGCAATCCCAAAGAGGTGTGGATTGACCTGTTAGGCACCACCTCACTCGATTATGGGGAAGTGGACGACGACCGAGGTCGGGATTTAGACCCCGAAGCAACCTTTGATCATCACGAGGACGAAGTCACCGAAGAACCAATTGATTACGAGGTCGATGATGAAGAAGAACTGGGGTTCCTGGTCAATCACTATCTCCAGTTACTGGGCCCCACCCTCGAACTTACAGTCACTGATGACGGGAGGGGAAATGGAGTAATCGACGAAGGAGAGTCCTTCGGTTACCTGGAGTACGAGCAGGGTGGGGGACCGAGATTCATTACGTTCCTCCACATCACGGAGAACCGCGTGACGGTGGAACTCGACTGAGCTGATGGGTGGTCCTCCCGGTCGGCCGGTTACTCGATTTCGATGTCGATCTGCACGCGGGTGATGTGAATCCGGTCCGTCTCGATCGGGCAGGCCGCGGTATCGTCCTCGAGCGTACAGACGCCGACGCCGGATTTCGTCTCGAGGTGGTCGATCCATAGCGATGCCCGTGGCGAGGTGACGTTCATCCAGACGGTCGGCGGGGAGCCTTCGTCGGCGTAGATCAGGGAGGTAACCGCGTGGCTCGCCCGAAGCAGGACCGTCCGGCTCCCGCCGACGCTCCCGGTCCCGCTCAAGCGGGTCTGGATGATGGGCAGCATGGTCCGGTCGTCGGTGATGAGCATCGACGACTTCCGGACGACGAATGCATCGTCGCCCGACTCGCGGATGATGAGTCCTTGGACGTAGATGATCCGTTCACCGGTGTCGGCGTCGTAGATGACCGGTCGTACATCGTACGACTGCGTTGAGACCGGACCCGGACTCGTTCAGATGGATTTCGATCGGCTCGGCGATGGTGAGCGTCGCGTCGGCCAATCTGATCTCCGTCGAGCGGCTCGGGGCGTTCCACTCGACGATGTCCTCGATGTTGTCGGCGAACACCTCGAACGCCCGCTCGGCGTTGTTGGTCTGCTCGAACTCCCGAGCGTTGTCGAGACCCGTAAAGCCCGTCGCGTAGACGAGGCCGATCGAGGCGGTGATGAGGGCGAAGACGAGGACGAAGCCGAGTGTCTCGGTCTGGGCTCGGCTACGCATCGGCCACCTCGATCTCATTGCCGTCGAAGGAGATGCGCACATCCCCGCCATTGACCGTGTCCTCGATCATCGTCGTCTGGACCCGCATCTTGACGGTGACTGAGACGTCGGGGTCGCTCGTCGAGAGGTTCAGGTGGTAGACGCCGGTAGTGACCTCGTCGATCTCGATCAGATACGACTGCCTGGCCGTCCGAGGTGGGAGGTTGCTTACGAGTTCGGCCTCGCCGCTCGACCCGGTCGCGAGCGCCAGCCGGTCGATGGCGGCGATGTCAGCCGCCAGCCGGTTACCGACGACTTCGAGTTCCGCGCGAATCGCCCGTTCTTGCTGGTTCTCGACGTAGTTGCCCGCGGTGACGAAGAGCCCACTGACAACGAGCGCCATCACGGCGAGCGCCAGGATGTAGCCGAGGACGGCGGAGACGGCGCGGTTATCCATCGGCCTCCTCCGGGGCGACCCGGATGGACGTGTTGTAGTAGAGCTGCGGGGACTGGTACACCGCCGTCAGGTTGGCCGAGTAGACCGCGAAGGTGGCGAACGGTTGGCTGCCGGGCGATTCGAGGTGTTGATTGTTGTCGTCATCCACGTCGTCGGCGAGCGTGGAGTTGTCGACGATCAGCGAGTAGGTGCCGGTGGCGTTGTCGCCGTTCCGGATGGAGATATCGTAGGGCGTATCGATTCCCTCCCCGAGCTCTAGTCCATCGCAGTCAGCGCCGTCGACAGTTCCGGCGGTGACGTCGATGGTTGGGGTGGACCCCTCGGTGCAACTGGACGAACCGGTACCGTTGGTGATACCGACGGTTCCTCCATCAGTGACGTTGAGAATCCATTTGGTAGTGCCGTCATCGAGGATGACCTGAAACTCGTCGCCAGACCCGGCATCTTCCAAGGTGGCGTCAGTGATGTTGATAGTGAACGCCCGCGTCTGGTTGACATCCTGGACGACCGGCCAGTCGGCCACGTCGCTCGTGTTCGTCATCGCGCGGGTCTCCTCGCTCTGCTCGATCCGCGTCCCGTTGACGGTCTCGTCGAGCCGGGTGGTGACGGCCCGGTCGCTGGCGGCGAACAACCGACCGGTCCGGTTGTCGATGGCCTCCACGCCCGCTTCGAGCTCCGACCGGATGTCCCCGTGACTCGAGTTCGCGTTGTCGTTCGCGAACGCCATCAGGCCACCGACGCCGGATCGAACCGTCTCGTGGTATCGTACGGCTTCCGTTCCGCCGCCGATGTCCGAACCCCGGGTGGCGAGGTTTTCGGTGTAGATGGCGGTGTTGACGATGAGGGCAAGCGAGACGAACAGGATGGCGAGTGCGAGCGCTGTAACGAGGATGAGCTGGCCGCGATCTCGGGGACTGGGGCTCACATCCGCCATACGACCACCTCCACCCGGATCACGTTGTAGACGCCGCTGTCCTGGGCGACGTCGTTGGCATAGAACGACGTGGTGTCCTCAAGCGCGTCGCCGGAGGAGGACGGTGACGTCAGCGTGTCGTCGTCGAAGAGGACCAGCGTCCGGCGGGCGCTGATGGCGTTATCGCTTGGCGTGCCGAAGTTGACCATCGGTTGGCGTACGAGACTTCCGGAGGACGTGACGTACCACACGTTGACGTTGAACGCCAGGCCGCGGTCGCGGAACGTCCGGTTGAGCATCTGACCGAAGGTCGTCGGGGACCACCGGTGGCATAGTAGCCGTCGTCGGGTCAGGCTCCCGTGGTACTTGCCGCCGGAATCGTTCCAGAACAGAACGGCTTCCTCGAGCGATCCGTTCGTGACGGCGGCATCGAGCAGCCCGCTGGCGAGCTGCTGCTGTTGGTTCTCGATGTGCTGGCTCGACGTGCTGGCCGTCAGCGGCGTGACGGCGGTGACCTGGAGGGCGAAGACGATGGCGCCGATGAGCAACAGGGAGGCCGTGAAGGCCTCGAGCGTGAACGCTTGGCCCCGGCTGTAGTCCCTCACCGCGCCACCCCGGAAGAGGCCAAGCTGATCACGGTCACCACACCCGGACGATGAGCCGGACGTCCTTCCCGTCGACGAAGGCGGTTCGGCTGGCGACGACGACCGACTGGGTGTCCGGCGGCGAGTCGGCCGATCGCGAGCCGGGTGCCGGTATCGCCGACGTCGGTCCCGTCCGAGGACAGGACCTCGAACCGGCTGTCGCCATCGATGTCCCGCTCGATGGTGACGTTGATTGAGTGCCGGTCGTTGACCCCGAGCCGGTCCGGAAGGTCCGTGTCGGCCTCGTCGAACGGGACCGGGCAGCTTCGCCCTCGGCAAGCGCTCCCGACGCCGAAGAACGCGTCCAGGCAGGTCTGGTTGAGGACGGTCGGCTGGTCCGGTTCGGCCATCATGCCCTCGGCGAGCTGTGTCGCCAGCCGGTCAGCGACGAGCGTCGTTTCCTGGCTGTCGCTGAAGGGATCGATCATGCCGGGGATGACTCCGAGGACGAACCCGACGACGAGCAGGAACACGCCGGCGCCGATCATGAAGTCGATGGTCGTCTGGGCGCGGGAACGCGGATCGATGAGCCGACGCGCTGGCCGTCCGGGACGGCCAGCCTGGCTCGCCGCCGGCCGTGTCCCCGAGTCATCTCAGCCCACCACGATCCAGGTGGCCAGGGCGACCGTCATCAGCACGACGATGTACTTCAGCCCGCTGAGGAGGGTCCCGTCCCGGATGTAGCCGCTGATGAAGCCCGAGAGGATGGCCTGGGCGGTCACCGCGTGGAAGAACAGCAGGCTGAGCAGCTGGGTGTCGAGCGAACCGCCGAAGCCGCCCGCCCCCCCGCCGCCTCCGGACTGGTCGGTGAGGCCGGCCATGACGTCGAGGAACTGGGTCTTGAGGATGGCCATCACCGCCAGCAGCGTGAAGTAGGTCATCAGGATGATGACGACCTGCATCCGGGTCCGCGAGATGCGGTCCCGGTCGATGTCGTCCTGGTTCTCCGAGGCCTGGGCGGCGGTCGTCAGGACCTCCGTGATCTGGCTGGAGGCCTCCTGGGCCTTGCTGATGAGCTTGACCGTCCGGGCGAGCCGGGGGATGTGGTACTTGTTGTTGAACTCGATGAGGGCGTCGTTGAGGCTCGTCCCGTACTGGACCTTCGAGTAGATGATGTCGAGCTCCGTCGCGAGCCGGCCGGTCGAGGTATCGGCGACCATCCGGATCGAGTCCAACAGCGTCATCCCGGTGTCGTTGGCGCTCGAGAGCTTCCGGAGGTTGTCAGAGAGCGTCTTCACCACGCCCTGCCGGGAGATGACGTTCCACTCGTAGAAGACCGTCAGCGGCACGAGCGTGATGTAGAGCGGCACGTAGAGCCAGAAGAACGTGCTCCCCACGGGGGCGGCCACCATGGAGTCGAAGGTGGGCTGGATAACCCCCTGGACGAAGGCCACGGCGAGCACGACCAGGCTGATCGGGACCGTCAGCGCGAGCGTGTACAGCGGGTTGTCCCGGAAGAAGATATGCGGGGCGCCGACGATCTCCTGGACCCGGTAGCTGCCCTCCTGGCGCTTGATGCGGTCGAACACGTCCCACTCACCCACGAACCCCTCGACCGTTCCGAGCGAGAACAGGCCCTGACCGTCGCCAGTCTCCCGGCGGTCCGAGCTCCGGAACTTCAGGAAGCCGTCGCCCGGGTCGTCCTGTTTCACCGTGGAGATCAGCACCAGGAATCCGACGCCGGTCATCGGGATGAGGCCGTAGACGGTCATGAACAGCAGGTCCTGGTCGGCCTCGCCGAGCATGCTCATGATGACGAGCACGATGATGAGCAGGAGCGGGAACAGCGAGAGCGTCATGTACATCTCGCCGAACAGCTCGAGCGTCTCGAGGATGGTCTCCTGCTCCTGTTTGGCCGTCCGCATGTGCTTGTCCTTCTTGTCGTCGAGGAACGACTCGATGTCCCCGCCGGAGTTGATGATCGAGAGCATGTCCGTGAGGAACTGCGAGAGCTCGTCGGAGGGCGTCTCGAGGGACTGTTGACGGATGGCCGTCCGGTAGTCGGTGTCGAAGTACTGGGTCTCCTGGACGATGGTCTTGAACTCGCGGGCCACCTCGCCGTAGGTGTCCTCCGCGCGGGCCATCGCCTCGATGATCTCCAGCTGGTTCAGGCCGCCGACCCCCAGCGCGTACATGAACGAGACCGCGTCGGGCAGCAGGAGGTTGATCTCCCGCTTGCGCTCGCCCGCCTTCGAGTACGGGATGAGCACCATCATCCCGAAGCCGAACATGAAGCCCAGCCAGCCGAAGACGATGCCCGTCAGCAGGATGATCAACGGGACCTTGACCGCCTCGATGATCGCGACGACCGTCTCGTTGTAGAACGGGATCCCGAGCAGCGTCTCGGGGAGGACGCCGAACGCGAAGAGGCTCCAACCCAGCAGCGAGCCGACCAACCAGAGCACCACGCCCGTGAAGAGGCCGATGGTGATCGACCGCGAGAGGTAGAGGTCGACCGGGTCCGGGATCCGGGCCTTCGCGAGCGTCTGTCGCATGTCGCCGACGAAGTCGCCATCGCGGTCGAACAGCCGGCTGTACACGGGGTAGCCGATGTCCGAGAGCAGGTCGTCGTCGCCGAGCGAGGAGTCCGCGAGGCTCATTCGGCCCCCTGGCTCGCGTCGTCCGGCTCACCGTCCCCGGCGTCGTCATCGAACAGGCCGGCGATGCCGTCGTCCTCGGCCTCGCGGCCGCCGTTGGCGCCGACGGCGGGCTCGCCGTCGTCCTCGGGGGACTCGAACAGCCCGGCCGTGCTCGGCTCCCGCTCGCCGTCGGTCGCGGCCGGCTCCGGGCCATCGACGGTGTCGGCGCCGTCACCGGACGCCGCGAGCGGCTCGGCCGGCGTCTCCTCGTCCCCCGCCCCCTCGACGTCGGCTTCGGCCTCCGCGGTCGAGCGCAGCGCCTCCTCGAGGGCGGCGGTCGACGGCTCGACGTCCGCGTACTCCTGAAGGATCGTCGACCGGCCCTGCTCGACGACCTGTTCGGCCTCCGCGAGGGTCTCCTCGCCCGGGTCCGGCCGCGGGACCATCGCCTCCTTCTCGGCCTCGATGTCGATCTGGACGCTCTCCATCTCCTGGAGGTCGTCGAGACCCGCCCTGAGCGCGTCGTGAGCCATCAGGGCGAGGATGGTGTCCGGGTCGGCCATGAACGCCTGGAGCGTCGCCGCGACCTGGGCGTAGGTGTTCAGGTCCTCGACGATCAGGTAGGCGAGCACCAGCCGCCGCTTGAACATCTCCTCCTCCAACTGCTCCTCGGACCAGCCGCGGTCGAACTTGATCTCGTCGAGCAGGTTCGAGCCGGCCCAGCTGTTCGAACTCGTCGGCGTCGGCGCGCCAGCGGAAGACGTCGCGGACGTTGATCTCGTCGTTCTCGGCGCTGTAGTCGTTGATCTCGGTGAGCGAGATGGTCTTGCGCACCTTCCGGCCGTCGAGCCGGGTCTGGCGGTTGATGGCCACGAGGTCGAGCGCCGTGAACAGCGTCTTCGAGACGTTGATCGGGTCCGTCGTGAACCGCTTGAGGACCTCGCCGACGGAGTCGGCGTGGAACGTCGTGTAGGTCGTGTGCCCGGTCGACATGACCTGGAACAGCGTGCGGCCCTCCTCGCCACGGATCTCCCCCATCACGATGTAGTCGGGCCGCTGTCGGAGCGCGGCCTCCAGCAGGTCGAACTCGTCGATGTCGCCCGCGGCGTCCTCCGTGAACGACGGCCGGGTGACCGACGCGACCCAGTTGCGCTGGGGCAGCTCGACCTCGCGGGTGTCCTCGATGGAGACGATCTTCGACGACGACGGGATGAACAGCGAGCAGGCGTTGAGGTTGGTCGTCTTCCCCGAGGCCGTCCCGCCGGAGAAGATCAGGGACTTGTGGTTCTCGATGGCGAGCCAGAGGAACGCCATCAGGTCGAGGCTGAACGTGTGCCAGTTGATGAGGTCGACCGGCGTGTTCGGCACGTCCTGGAACTGCCGGATCGTGTAGTTCGTGCCGTGGTCGGAGACCTCCCGGCCGAGCGTCAGCTGCGAACGGCTCCCGTCGGGAAGCGTCGCGTCGACCTGCGGGTTCCGCTTGGAGATGCCCTTGCCCGACCGCTGGGCGAGCTTGACGACGAAGTTGTCCAGCGCGTCGATCGTCTCGTAGGTGATGTTGCTGATGAGCCAGTCGTACTCCGAGTGGGTGACGAACACCGGCTCGTAGTAGCCGTCACACGAGATCTCCTCGATGTTGATGTCGTGTTTGATGCCGTCGATGCGCTCGTAGCCCACGAAGTTCCGCTTGATCATGTAGAGCAGCTTCTCGAACTGGTACTCCGAGAGCTCCTGGGTGCCCTCCTCGAGCAGGACGGGCTCGGGCCGGGCCGCGACGCCGTCCAGCTCGGCGGGCCCCGTGTCCCCGCCCCCGATGTCGAGGCCCATCTTGTTCGTCAGAGGGTTCAGTAGGCCCTTCAGTCGGTCGCCAACGGAGGCCCCCGGCGCCTCGTCGCCGTCGGCCCCGGCGGCCTCCTCGCCGGCCGCTCGCGTCGAGCCGCCGCTATAGAGGCTGAACCGCTTCAGGAGCCGGCGGGTCTCCCGCTCGAGCACGTAGGCGCGCTTCTCGTCCTCATCCTCGCCCTCGCCGGCCAGCACGTCGTCGCTCTCGTACTTGATCGCCGCCCGGAGCTTCTCCGAGAGGAACTCCATGAGCTCCTCCTCCTCGGGGTTGAAGTGCGGCTCGATGACGTAGTACTTCTTCTCGTTCCCCTTGCTGGAGTGGAAGATCGTCACGAAGGCGTAGGGCTTGTTCACCCAGTAGCGGTCGACCTCCCTGAAGTAGCGCTTCTTCTCGAACGGCACCGCCTTCTCGAGGTCGTAGCGGTTGGTGACCGTCTGGAACCCCTCGCTGGTGGTGAAGAACTCGTCCTCGGGCAGGTCCTCGCTGACGTTGACCGTCCGCTCGTCGACGAGCTCGTCGAGCTCTCGGCCGAGGAACTTCGCGCCGCCGACGGGCGTCTCGACGTCGGCCCACTCCTCGAGGGCCGCCCGTGGCAGCGATACGACGTCCTCGCGGATCGTCCCGTCGTCGGTCACGTAGGCCTCGAGCAGGTCGAGCACCTCGTCGTCCACCTGTCCCTCCCGGTCGCCGAACTGCGCCACGACGGCCTCCGGCGGGTTATCGCGGTCGTACGGCAGGTAGTGTGGGCCGGTCGGCTCGGCGGCCTCCGACCCGTCCGGCTCCGCCTCCTCGAGGGTCGCCGACGACTCGGTCAAGTCGTCGTCGGTCGGTTCGGGCGCGCTCTCGACGCCCTCGTCCGCGTCGGGGTCCCCGGGCGGCTCGTCCTCCGACTCGTCGGCGCCCCCGCGGTCGAAGAGTCCCATTATCCATTGGGGTGATGTCATCGATTAACAAAACATTATGCCCTGGGTGCCGTCGCCGCCCTGTCTGTCCTTCAGCGCCTCACGCGGCCGTTCGTGGCGATACCGCTGCCTAATGGGTTGTTAACGCCCTGGGCGCGCGTGGATCGTCCGACCCAACCCGACCGGGATTGATTTACCCCGTTGTTCGGCGTATCCGCTTCCCCGTCTGGACCGGCGGGTAAGGGGACATGCCTCTGAGCGGTGTCCGATCGAAGCGGGCGTGACGGGAGTGAGCGAAACCGCCGGTTTCGCGAACGTCGTCACACGTGTCGGGAGGAGCGAAGCGAGTCGAGACGGGCGTGACGGGAGTCGAACCCGCGATCGAGTGGTTAGGAACCACTCGCCCTATCCGCTAGGCCACACGCCCCAGCAGGGCGAACGCGCGCCGGCTTACTTGGCCTCTTCGTCCGTCTCGTCGTCGGCCTCAGCGGCCGCGTCATCGGGGGTCGGGGCGGTCTCGTCGGGCTCGAGGGCCGCCTCGCCCTCGCCGGTTATGTCCTCGAGCTCCTGCTCGATCTCCTCGCGGCCGCGCCGGAACTCGCCCATCGCCTGGCCGGTCGAGCGAGCCAGCTTGGGGATCTTGTTCGCGCCGAATAGCAGGACGGCGATGAGCAGGATGACTGCAAGCTCCATCCCGCCGGGGACGCCGAACTGCAGGGGGGTGATTGCCGGGGTTACCATCGCTACCAGCAGGTTGCCCAGTCGCGATTATAGGCTTTTTGCTGCCGTCGTCCGCCGAGATTCCGTGGTGGCGACGGCCTCCGCGAGCCTTTTGGGCCCCCTTCGCGAACCCCTGGCCATGGCTGAAACCGAGGAGGGGTTCCTCCCGTACGACCCCGACGGGGACCACGCGTACCCCGACGGGCGGCTCAACGAGGTCCTCGAGTTCGTCGAGGCCGACGAGGAGATCAACGCGTACCAGGCGGCCCAGAACGTCAACCCCGTGGTCAGGAAAGGGTACAACGATCACGGCGAGAAGCACATCGAGATCGTCCGCGACCGGGCGCTGGCGCTCTACGGCCTCCTGAAGGCGGCCGGCGTCGCGTTCAACGGCGCGCTCGACCAGGGCCTCGACGAGGCCGACGAGCCCGTCATCGTCGCCCTGGCCGGCGAGCTCCACGACATCGGCCACGTCGTCCACCGCGACCGCCACGTCTACTACTCGATCCCGCTGGCGGCGGACGTGCTCGACCGGGTGCTCCCCACGTTCTACGACACGGCCGAGGCGGTCCGCGTCAAGGGCGAGGTGCTGCACGCCATCCTCTGTCACCACACGGCCGAGGACCCGCTGACGCTCGAGGCCGGCGTCATCCGGGTCGCCGACGCCCTCGACATGGAGGAGGGCCGCTCGCGCATCCCCTACGCGAAGGGCGGCCGGGGCATCAACACGCTGTCGAGCCAGGCCATCCAGCGGGTCACGCTCAAGGAGGGCGACTCGGTGCCCGTGCTGGTCGAGATCGAGATGACCGACGCCGCCGGGGTCTACCAGATCGACTCGCTGTTGAAGAACAAGCTCCGGGACTCGGGGCTGGAGGAACACGTCCGGATCGTCGCCATCAACACCCGTGATGGCGACGAGGAGCTGGTCGAGCGGTTCGAGCTCTAAGGGGTTCCGGGAGCGAGCTTAGACTGGACCGAGCCCCGGGTGCCAGCGGTCGGCGCCCGCCTCGGCGACCTGCTCGTCCATGTCGGCGAGGAGCGACGCGGCGAGGCTGGCCGTCTCGGCCGCCCGCGACTCGCCCTCGGTGCGGAACTCGCCGGTGTTGCGGTCGGCGAACACCGAGCAGACGGCGCCCGCCCGCAGGCCGTACAGGGTCGCCAGCGTCAGCACCGCGCTGGCCTCCATCTCGATGTTCTTGACGTTCGCCGTCCGGAGCTGTTCCAGCAGCGCGTCGGTGCCGGGCGCCTCGTAGCCGCCGAAGCCCTCGCGGGCCTGGCCGGCGTAGAACGCGTCGGTGCTCATCGTCAATCCGACGTGGTAGTCGTAGCCGAGCCGCTCGGCGGCGGCGACCAGGGCGCCCACGACCCGGTCGTCCGCCACCGCGGGGTAGTCCTCCCGGACGTACTCGTGGGTCGTCCCCTCCTGGCGGACGACGCCGGTCGTGATCACGAGGTCGCCGAGCGACATCTCGGGCTGGATCGCGCCGCACGAGCCGACCCGGATGAACGTGTCCGCGCCGACGCGGGCGAGCTCCTCGACGGCGATGGCCGCCGACGGGCTCCCGATGCCGGTCGACGTGACGGAGATCGGCGTGTCGTGTACCGACCCGGTCGCCGTGCGGTACTCGCGGTTCGAGGAGACGGCCTCCGCGGCGTCCCAGAGCCCCGTGATGACGTCGACCCGGTCGGGGTCGCCCGGGAGCAGCACGGTCGGCGCGACCTCGCCCTCGCGGAGCTTGAGGTGGTACTGGACGTCCTCGGCCGGGTCCTCGTCGCCGCTCACGGGCGTTCACCACCGGGCGCCCTGGGATTCGCCGTGTGACTGACGGCGGCCACCGTTCGCATGCCTGCGGGCTCCCGGGCGGCGGCCAAAAGCGCACCGGTCGGGCCGACCAGTTATGCCGTCGGCTACGCATGCCACAAGGGACTACGACTCATGGCCGACCAACCGGACCTCGTCGTCAGGAACGCCCACCTCCGGGGCCGCGAGTCGCCGCTGGACATCGTCGTCGACGATGGTCGCATCCGGTCGCTCGAACCCGAGGCGGCGGGCGGCGACCGGGAGCTCGACGCCGCCGGCCGCCTGGTGTCGCCGGGCCTCGTCGACGCCCACGTCCACCTCGACATGGCGTTCTCGGCCGGCGACGGTCGGCGTCCTCGGTACAACGACGGCCCGACCGATCTCGCGGCCAACATCGAGGCGACGGCAGCCTACTTCGACGAGACGCCGGAGTCGGTCCTCGAGGAGCGGATCGAGCGGGCGGTCCGGCTCGCCGCCGCCAACGGCGTGGTGCACCTTCGGAGCCACACCTACGTCGACGGCACGGTCGGGGCGCGCGTCGTCCGGCTGCTCGACCGGGTCCGCGAACGGCTGGACCACCTCGTCGACCTTCAGCTGGTCAGCTTCCCCCAGCGTGGGATCGGGGTCGACGCCGGGTCGCTGGACGCGCTGCGGTCGGGCCTCGAGGCGGGCGCCGACCTCGTCGGCGGCCTCGACCCGCACGGACGGAACGGCGACCGGGCGGGGACCATCGAGGCCTGGTTCGACCTCGCCGTCGAGCACGGCGTCGGCGTGGACGTCCACCTCCACGAGCGGGGCGAGGCCGGAATCGAGTCGCTCGAACGGCTCGCCGCGGCCACCCGGGACCGTGGGCTCGAGGGGCGGGTCGCCGCGAGCCACGCCTTCGCCCTCGCGGACGCGGGGGAGTCGGAGCGTCGCCGCCTGCTCGAGTCGCTGGGTGACGCGGGCGTTGGGGTCGTGACCTGCTATCAGAGCACGCCGCCGTCGATGCCGATCCGGGCGTTCGACGCGGCCGGCCAAGGGATGGCCCACGGGACCGACCAGGTCCGCACCCTCTGGTCGCCCCACGGCAACGCCGACGCGCTCGGGGCGATGCTCGTCGAGTCGCTCCGCCTCGACACCCCGGGAACGAACGACGACCTAGCGGCTCTCTGGCGCCTGATCACCGCCAACGGCGCCCGGGTGATGGGCCTCGAGGGCTACGGCATCGAGCCCGACACCCCGGCGGACCTGGTCGTCCACGACGCCCGGTCGCCCGAGTGGGCCATCCTCACGGGCTCGACCCCCGCGTACGTCGTGAAGGCGGGTCGGGTCGTCGCCGAGGACGGGGCCGTGGCCGACGACGTCAACTGAGTAGGACTTCCGGTAAACCCTCACTCTCCCGTTTGGAAACCTATTCCTCGCCGGATTCGAAGTGCTCGCCCGCGGCCGCGGGAAGCCGGGTCCGTCCGACGAACGCCAGCACGATGATCACCGTCACGAAACGGGATGACCCGGATGAGCTGGTTCGGCAGCGCGACGTCCTGTAGCTGGAGCGAGTTCTGCAAAGCCTCGAGCCCGGCGAACAGCAGCGTCGAGAGAAACGCCCCAACCGGGTTATAATTCCCGAACAGGTACGCGACGATGCCGATGAATCCTTTCCCGTTGACCATCGTCGGACCGTTTCCGGTGAACTGGCTCAGGTCAAGCGAGAGCGCAGCGCCGCCCATGCCCACGAACACGCCGGAGACCAGCACGCCCGCGTATCGCACACGTGAGACGTTCACGCCGGCGGTGTCGAGCGCGCTCGGGGTTCTCGCCGGCGCGCACGGATCGCGCCGGCCGAACGCCGTCCGGTTCAGCACGTACCAGGAGATGGCGACGGCGATGAGCATGAGGTAAACTGACAGGGAGGCGTTGGAACAGCGCGCCGAAGAAGGGCACGTCGGCCAACGTTTCGAGGGCGGTCGTGACGGCCGGGAAGTCAACCAACAGCTCAGTCAGCGTCGGGGGCGTAGAGACGCTATCGGTGTTCGGACCGCCGTATAATACCATCGAGGCGAAGGGGGCAAGCCCCAGTGCGATCAGCCACACGGCGAGCCCGGCAATCAGCTGATCGGCGCGGAACTCGATGACGACGACCGCGAAGATCCCCGCCAGCACCACGCTCGATAGCACGCCGAGCAGGTAGCCCTGCAGCGTGCTCCCGGTGACGTCCGCGCCGAAGATCGCGGTGAACGCCGAGATGATGAGCAGCCCCTCGAGCCCGATGTTGATCACGCCCGACTTCTCGGAGAAGATGCCGCCGAGCGCGGCGAAGCAGATCGGGACCGACAGCCGCAGGGCTGAGGAGAGCACGCTGGCGGTCGTCGACGAGCTGAGCGGAGATGGCGAGGACCGATATCGGCGAAGGCGACCGCCACGCCCACGTCGGACCCGGAACGGCGCCGACGCTGCCGAACAGGACGACAGTCACGATGATGAGGACGGACGCGACGGACCGCTGACCGAGCAGGTCGCCGAAGCGCCGCCGAGTCGACCGTCCGCGAGCGACCATCACGCATCGCCGACATCCGTCGCGCTGGTCCGAGTTCCGTGGCGCCGGACTCGTCGACGACTCGTCGGGGTTCAATCGATGCCGTCCTGAGCCTCCCGCCTCCCACCAGCGCTTCGCGACGGCCCCGTGACTCGACATCGACGATAGCCGCTGGCCGATCAGCCGGAAGAACTCCGGCATCGCGACGAAGAGGACGATGAGCCCGCGCAGGACGCCGACTAGCTGGGGCGGTACGTCGGTGGCGAACTGGACCACCGTGGAGCCGCTCTTGAGGATGCCGAACAGGAAGGCGGCGAAGCCCGATCGCCGAGCGGGTTGTTGCCCGGCCAGGATCGAGACCGTGATGCCGTCGAAGCCCCACGCCGGCACGCCGGTCTGGTATTTGCCGATGATCATCAAGCACGTACAACGCGCCCGGCGACGACCGCCCAGCGCGCCCGGAGAGGGTGAGCGTCGACCACGATCGGTCCGGGCCGCGTCGACGCCCCCGTACTCGGCCGCCGCCGGCTGCAGACCCGAGGTCCGGATGTCGTACCCGAAGGGCGTCCCCTCGATGAGTACGTAGATCGCGAGTAGTATCACCACGCCGATCACCAGCGCGAGAACCGAAAAATCGTCGCGCGGCTGGAAGAAGATCGACGGAAACACTGCGTAGTCGGGCAGTGGGACGGTCTGATTGACGGGGCTTTCGGGGTCCTTGAAAACCTCGCTGACGAGGTATAACGTGATTCCAGTCGCGATGAAGTTGAACATGATCGTCGTGATAACTTCGTTGGCCTCCGCGTAGGCCTTCAGGAGCCCCGGCAGCATGCCGTACAGCCCACCGACCACCGCGCCGACCAGGAGACCGAATGTGATGAGCACGAACGTGCCGACGAGGCCACTAAGGAGCGGCGAGGCCCAGAGCACGCCGAGCCCGGTCGCCAGCGCGCCGACCACCATCTGCCCCTGCGTCCCGATGTTGAACAGGCCCGCCCGGAAAGCCACTGCGAAGGAGAGTCCCGTGAAAATCAGGATCGTCGTCTCGCTGAGAGTCTTCGCGAGTTGGCCATCAAGCGGGTCCCAGCCCGGTTGCAGCGGATCGCCGAGCGCGCCGAGGAACAGTCGTCCGAACACCTCAACAGGGTCGAAGCACGAGCTCGCCGAGATGCCAGGGAGCTTCAGGGTGTAGGCCGCCACGTCGCAGGTCGCGGCCATCCCTGAGACCAGGATGATGACGGTTCCGATCGCGATACTGAACAGTAGCGATGCCCCGCTGATCAGCAGCCGTTCGGTCGCCGTAGGCCGCGACCAGCCGCTCGAGGACCGCCTCGGCGCGGTCTCGCGCGCTCACGGCTCAGCCTCCACTCGCGCGACCGGACAGTGCGTCGGGCTCGTTCGCCGGCCATCAGCAGGCCCACGTGCTCCTCGGTCACTTCCGTCCGGATCGACGACGTCCATCAACTCGACCCTCGTAGATCACGCCCGAACCGGTCGGAGAGGGCCATCACCTCGTCGAGCTTCGAGGAGACGAGCAGGATAGCGACGTCCTCGGACCGACGGTCGAGCAGCTGCTGGTGGATGAACTCGATGGAGCCGATGTCGACGCCGCGGGTCGGGTTCGACGCGACCAGCAGCCGGGGCTCGCGTTCGAACTCACGGCCGACGACGAACTTCTGCTGGTTCCCGCCCGGAGAGCGACTCGGCCGTCGTGGTCGGGTCCGGCGGGCCGGACGTCGTAGCCCTTCGATAATCTCCTCGGCGTGCCCTCTCACCTGACGCCAGTCGAGCCTGTGCCCGTCGACGAAGGGCTCCCGGCGCTGGCTCCCGAGAAGGCCGTTCCCAATTAGGTCGAACGGCATGACGAGGCCACGTTCTTGGCGGTCCTCGGGGATGAAGGACATCCCGGCATCGATAATCCGCCGTCGGTGCCAGTGTGTGATGTCCTCGCCCTCGAAGACGATGCGACCCTCCTCGGAATCCCGAAGGCCGGTGATCACCTCGACGAGCTCCGACTGGCCATTGCCATCGACACCCGCGATCCCGAATATCTCTCCTGCGCGGAGATCGAAATCGACACCCTGTACAGCTTCGATGCCCCGCTCGTCCACGGACCCGGAGATTGTCGACCGATAGCCTGACCTCGCCAACCTCCTTCGGGGTCTTCTCTACGTCGAGAAGGACCTCCCGCCCGACCATAAGCTTCGCAAGTTCCTCGGCGGTGGTCGCCGACCCCGAGCACCGTGCCGACGTTCTCGGCCGTCCCGGAGGACGGTGATGCGATCGCGCGGCCTGCATCGCCTCGCCTAGTTTATGGGTGATGAAGATGATCGGTCTTGCCCTGCTCGGTGAGCTCCTCGAACACCTGAAACAGGCCCTGGACCTCTTGGGGCGTCAGCGCGGCGGTGGGCTCATCGAGGATCAGGACCTCGGCCCCACGGTAGATTGCCTTCAAGATCTCGACCCGCTGCTGTACGCCGACTGACACGTCTTGTATGAGTGCGTCCGGGTCGACGCTGAACCCGTAACGGTTCGTGAGTTCGAGGACCTCCTCGCGGGCGCGCTCGCGGTCGAGCGCCAACCCGCCCCATTTCGTCGGCTCGTAACCCAGCGTGATGTTCTCGGTGACGGTGAATGGGTCGACGAGTTTGAAGTGCTGATGAATCATCCCGATGCCCGCTTCGATTGCCTTGCGGGGCGAGTCGAATTCGCGCTCCTGGCCGTCGAGGAATACCTGTCCCTCGGTCGGTTGATAGAGCCCGTAGAGGACGTTCATCAGCGTAGTCTTCCCCGCCCCGTTCTCGCCGAGGAGAGCGTGCACTGTCCCCGACGCTACCTCGAAGTCCACCTCATCGTTGGCTACCACTCCGGGAAACCGCTTGGTAATCCCATCTAAGTGGACGGCGGTTGGCATTGGCTGGTGGGGGCCGCCCGTATCGGTTGACACCGGACGGGCGCGTTTTAGACGTTCTCTGGGTCGGTCGGTACGTCGATGTCGCCGTCGATGATAGATTGCCGCGACGACTCCACCGCGTCCTTGACGTCCGATGGTATGTCGCCATCGAGTGACTGGCCATAGACGATACCGACGCCTTCCTCCTGCCAGTCCAGAGGGTACGACCGAGCCGCCCTGGTAGTCGTCGTTGACGATCGATTCAATCGAGTTGAAGATCGCCGTGTCGACTCGCTTAACCATACTAGCGAGGATGACGCCCGTGTAGGAGTCCTTCGTGACCGACTGGTCACGGTCGACCCCGATGGCGTAGCGTCCCTGGTCCTGGGCGGCCTGGAACACGCCGGTGCCCGTGTTCCCGGACGCGTGGTAGATGATGTCCGCGCCGTTGTCGTACATCGCGAGGCCCGCCTCTCGGCCCGCGGCCGGATCGTTGAAGCTCCCCGTGTAGTTCGTCAGGATCTCGACGTCCGCATTCGCGGCGAGGGCGCCCGCTTCGAAACCTGCTTGGAACTTCTCAATGATCGGTACCTCGATTCCACCGACGAAACCGACAGTGGCCTGATCGGGCAGCGTCGAACCGCCACCAGCCGAGAAGTCCTCGGTGGTGAGCATCCCCGCGAGCTGACCCACAAGGTAGGACCCCTGCTCCTCGGAGAAGACGTAATTCGCGACGTTGGATTTGTCGACGACGCTGTCGACTAACATGAACCTCTGATCCGTGTAGTCTTGTGCGGTCTCAGTGAGGGCATCCGTCTGCTGGAAGCCAATGCAGCAGATTAGGTCGTAATCCGGGTTGTCGGACTCGGCAAACTGCTGCTGGAAGTTGCTAAAGTCGGCGACCTCTTCGGGCTGCGCTTCGCTGAAAGCGACACCGAGCTCCTCTTCGGCCTGGAGGGCCCCTTGCTGGGCCTGGTCGTTGAACGAGCCGTCGCCGACGCCGCCAGTTCCGTACACCATCCCGACCCACGCCTCGGGCGCTGGCGTCGGGCTCACGGTCGCGGTGTCAGCGGATCCGTCGTCACCGCCGCCGTCGCCACCACCGCCCCGAGGCAGCCCGCGAGGCCTGCCAGGCTCAGCGTGCCGGTCGCCCGTATGAAGTTCCGCCTATCAGCGTCCATTCTGGTTTGCCCCTTTTCGGAGAGCAGTTTAAAGATACCGGATAGCTGTGAAATTGCGCCTCCGGGTCACAACCCCGAGTTCACCAGGCGGACTCCGGCGCCCGCCCAGCGAGCATCGCCCGGAAGCCCGCTCGGAACCGTTCGCCGTCGATCGCCTCGATCACCCGGGTGCGTGGCTCGCCGTCGCCGCCCCCGAGCTCGTCCACCGCCGTGTAGCCTCTGGTGATTCCCTCCCGCTCGTCAACGCTGACGTGGTAGGTCCCCTCAGCCTCGATGAGCTCCGGCCCGGCGAGTGCCGCCACCAGCCCGGCGTCGGGCTGAGTCGTCATGTCCTCACCCAACTCGGCCTCCGTGAACTCCCGGACGCTGCCCGAGATGTCGCCGAAGAGCGCCGCCCGCTCGGTGTCGAGCTCGGCCAGCCAGCCGTCGATCGTCGCGCCGGTGAAGGCGGAGTCCCGGACGGTGACGCCCCAGTCGAACAGCGTCACGTCGAGCTCGTCCATCGCGAGGCGGGCCGCGTGGGGGTCGAACCAGAAGTTGTACTCCGCCGCCGGGGTGACGTTCCCGAGGCAGTTGACGTTCCCGCCCATCACCCAGACCTCGTCGAGCAGCGCGCCGAGGTCGGACTCGAGCCGGAGCGCGAGCGCGAGGTTCGTCAGCGGCGCGATGCAGACGAGCGTGAGCTCGCCCGGGCGCTCGCGCGCCGCGTCGACGATGTAGTTCGCGGCGTGGCGGTCGCCAGACGGGATCCCGGTGTCGGGGAATCGCTTGCCCCCGAGGCCGCCCTCGCCGTGGACGTAGTCGGCGTGATCGGAATCGACGAGCAGCGGCTTTCGCGCGCCCTCGTACACGGTCACCTTGTCGGCGAGGCCGGCGATCTCGAGGGTGTGCTTCGCGTTCTCGACCTGGTAGTCGAACGGGACGTTCCCTGCGCATATCGTCACGGCCTCCAGCTCGAGTCGGTCGGTCGCCGCGGCGTACATCAGCGCTTGTGTGTCGTCGCCCGCGGTGTCCGTGTCGACGATCACCGGGCGGGGTTCGCTAGCCATGTCCCTATCGCGGCAGGCCGGCCGAAAAATCTACCGTCTGCCGGAGAGCTCCGTCCGGGTCGGCAGCGCGGGCGCGACCTCGGAACCGGTGCAGGCGCCACCACAAAATCGCGCCTCTACCCCGCGGCGTCGACGGCGGCCTCGACCGCCTCGACCGCCCGCTCGACGAGCACGTCGACGTCCTCGCCCTCGGCGTAGACCCTGACGTAGGGCTCCGTGCCACTCGGCCGGACGAGCACCCACGAGGCGTCGGGGCGGTCGAGCCGGATCCCGTAGCCGGTGTCGACCGTCGCGTCGTCGAACGTCGCCGGGAGGGCGTCCTCGAGCCGGGCCATCGCGTCGGCCTTGCGGTCGTCGGGGCAGTCGACGCTGACCTTCCGGTAGGGGCGCTCGTTGACCGGCTCGCGGAGTGGGCCCAGCCCCCCGGCGTCGGCGACCAGCCGGGCAAGCACCGCGGCGCTCGCGACGCCGTCGATCCAGCCGCCCAACGCGGGGTGGACGTGCTTCCAGGGCTCGCCGGCGAAGGCGACGGTGGCCCCGCTCGAGCGGGCGTCGGCGATGCCCTCGTGGACGTAGCCGAGCGCCACCCGCTCGACGCGGCCGCCGGCCGCCGCCACACGCTCGTCGACGCGGGCCGAGGCGTTCGGCGTGGTCACGACCACCGGGTCGTCGGCCTCGCTCCCGGCGACGAACGCCTCCGCGAGGATCGCCAGGACGGTGTCCTCGTGGACCACCTCGCCGTCGCCGTCGACGACGACAAGTCGGTCGGCGTCGCCGTCGGCCCCGAAGCCGATGGCGGCGTCCGTCGACGCAACGTACGCCCGGAGGTCCGTCAGCGTCTCGGGCGTGGGCTTGCTCTCGCGGGCGGGGAACCGCCCGTCGACGTTCGCCGAGAGCGCGGTGACCTCGGCGCCGAGCGCGTCGAGCACCTGCGGCGTCGCGACGCTCGCCATCCCGTTCCCGCAGTCGACGGCGACCGGCAGGCCGTCGAGGGGTGCCCCGAGGCCGCCGGCGTACTCGACTACCGCCTCGCGGTACGCGTCGAGCACGGGCTCCCGGCGTGGCCGGGTCCATGTGTCCCACGGTGCGGGATCGTCGTCGGCCGCCACCCGCGCCTCGATCCGCGCCTCCGCCTCAGCGTCGTACTCCACGCCGGCACAGAAGAGCTTGAGACCGTTGTCCGCCGGCGGGTTGTGGCTCGCGGTGAGCATGACGCCTCGCCGCCCCTGGGAGGCGAACGCCAGTGCTGGGGTCGGTACCTCGCCGACAAGTCTGACAGCGACCCCGGCCGACTGGAGCCCAGCGACGAGGGCCCGCTGGAGCGTCGGCCCCGAGATGCGGCCGTCCCGGCCGACGGCGAACTCAGCGTTCCCATGCTCGCGGGCGTCCAGCCCGGCCGCGCGGCCGACCGACAGCGCCAGCTCCGGCGTCACGCGGGTTTCTATCGGCCCGCGGATCCCCGCGGTCCCGAACAGGTCCATCAGCACGGGTCGAAGACGCCCCCGGACTTAATCCCGGCCATCCGTCCCCGTCGCGGTCAGGGCCGCTCGATGCCCTCGATGGCCGTCAGCACGTTGTCCTCGCTGTCCGACGCCGACTGTGGGGTCACCCCGAAGACGACGACGCTGTCGCCCTCGTGGGAGAACGTCCCCGAGAAGACGAGCACCTTCGCCTCCTGGCCGTCCTCGACGGCGCTGCCCGAGAAGACCTCGACGGTGCGGCTCGAGCCGAGGATCGAGAGCTGGTGTTCCCGGAGCTTCTGCCCGCGCTCGAGGTTGCCGGTTGACGCACCCGCTTGGTCGACGAGCGTCATCGGGCCGACGCGCTCGGCGATGCTGATCTGCTGGCCCAGCACCTCGATGTTCGGCGCCGAGACGACGACTACTCGCGCGGGCGTGGCCGCCCCGACGTCGCGCTGGAGGTTGACCATGTGGGCGTTGAGCCCGACGCTCCGCGACTGCCCGGCGGCCTCGATGGAGCGCTCGAAGCTGAACGACTCCTGGGAGACGACGGTGAACCCGCTCGCCTCGACCGCCGAGTCGGAGACGGTGATGGGGGCCGCGGAGAAGGAGAGGCCGTCACCGCTGCCCGTCAGCAGACCGGTACAGCCGGCGCTCAACACGATGACTGCCAGGAGCAGGACTCTCGGTCGGAACGGTGTCAGGACGGTCGGCGTCAGGTCGGGGAGTGCAGTCATGGGGTCGGGTGAGGGACGGAGCCTCCCGGCCGAGTGCCGGGATGGCCGTGGCGTGAGCAGTTGCTCGTTCTCGGCTGATACATAACTTTCGTACATGACTGTCGTCCCCACTAGCCCCGGTCCGGTCGCAACTCCTCGCTCTCGAGACCGGCGCCAGATCACGGATGCGACTACCGCTCGACGTTCTCGGGGATGAGGCTGTGCTGGCGGAGGTGCTCGCGGTCGGGCCCGTAGGCCAGCAGCGTCTCCTTCTCGATGGCGGCCAACTCGTGGTCGTCGGCGACGACTCGGGTGCGATAGCACGGCCCGCCCTCGGCGGTCTGGCCGTCGCGCCGCGCGCGCGAACGTAAGTACGTCTCAGGATCGGCGGTCAGCTCGAGGACATCGTCGCCCGTCAGCCGGTGGGTCGGCCCCACGATGGCCTGGCATCCCCCGAGTCGGCACTGCGCTGGAGCCGGACGCCGAGGCCGGCGTCCGCGTCGACCCAGGCCACGTCCGACATGGTCCGGCTGAACTGCTCGCGGCGCGCGTTCCGGTCGGCTTGCTAGGCCCTGGGCGTTCATCAGCGTACCATCCGGCGGCGTCCGTGCCCGACCCGTCGGTCGGCGGGCTTTAACCGCCGGGGCGGCGTTCGACGGCCCGTGACCCGCCGGGTCGACGTGCGCGCCACCTACGACCGCATCGCGGCGCACTTCGGGGCGACGCGCCCGGAGCCGTGGCCCGAGGTGAGGTCGTTCCTCGAGGGTCGGACCGGCCGACTCGGCCTCGACCTCGGCAGCGGGAACGGCCGCCACGCCGAACTGCTAGTAGAGCGGACCGATCGGGTACTCGCCGGCGACCTCAGCCGGGCGACGCTCGCCGTCGCCGGCGAGCGGGCGGCCGAGCGCGGTTACACGATCGATCGGCTCCAGCTTGACGCCGCAGGGCTGCCGATCGCCGACGGCGCCGTCGACCTCGCCGTCTACGTCGCCACGATCCACCACCTCCCGCGCCGGGAGCTGCGGGTGGCGAGCCTAGACGAGCTCGCTCGGGTGCTGGCCCCCGGCGGCGCCGCGCTCGTGAGCGCCTGGAGCGTGAGCCACGAATCGTTCGACGCGGAGGCGGGGTTCGACACGACGGTGGACTGGACGCTCCCGGACGGCGAGACCGTGCCGCGGTTCTACCACATCTACGATCTCGGGGAGTTCGAGGTTGATATCCGCGAGAGTGCGCTATCGGTGACGGCCGTCTACGAGTCGGCGGGCAACTGTTATGCGGCCGTGACGGGCGCCGGAGCGTAACGCCCATACCCCCGCGGTGGGTGGCTACCCGTAGCCCGAGTGTGACCGGTCGGGCGCAGGCGCCGGTGGTCTAGCGGTAGGACGAGGGCCTTCCAAGCCCTCATCCCGGGTTCGACTCCCGGTCGGCGCATACCGTTGCTAATCGCTGCTGGCGGCTTTTCGGGGGTGTTTCGAGCCGAATATCGCCACTGCCAGTCGGTTTTGACGACCGGTACGGCTTTATGAGATGGTCGCGTAGCAGGTGTATCCGATGAGCAGTACGACGGGGTCACGTGTCGCAGGAGACGAGCTCCGCGACGAGCTCGGCGACGCCACCTCCGTGCTGCTCCTCTCGAACGACAAGGCGGCCGAGGGGGCGGCCTGCTCGTCGCTGCTCTCGGTCGTGTCGCCGGCGAACGCGCAGTACCTGGCCGTCACCCTGGACAGCACCCCCGACGACAAGATCGACGCCTGGCGGGCGGACGTCGGCGAGCTTCCCTCCCACGCCGGAGTCATCTCGGTCGGCGAGCGGTCCCGCTCCGCCGCCGCGGCGTCCTCCCCCGCCGGCCCCGGCTCGACGCCGGTATCCGTGGACACCGTGGCCGACCCGTCGGACCTGACGGGCATCGCGATGGCCGTCGGCGCCTATATGGATGCCTGGGCGGACACCGACCGGACGCCGGTGGTCTGCTTCGACTCGATCACGTCGATGCTGTTCCACGCGGACCAGGACCGGGTCTTCCGGTTCCTCCACTCGACGACGGGCCGACTCCGGGAGCTCGGCGCGGTGGCGCACTACCACCTCGACCCCACCGCGCACGACGAGTCGACGGTCAACGCGTTCAGCGCGCTGTTCGACGCCGTCGTCGAGGTCGATGGGGACGGCTTCTCGGTCCGGAAGCGCCGCTGAGCCACCACCGAGACGCTCCGATCCCGATACGATCTCCTCCGAAGTGACGACTCCGTGCACTCAGCGGTCGGCCCGGCCTTCGGAAGTTACTCGATACCCAGCAGCGGGTCCCACACGGCCACCTCTCGGGTCGCCGGCTTCGAGAGGATGATGTTGTTCTCGATCACCCTCACCGGGTCGTCGGTCAACCGCTTCACCAGCGCGGCGACCGACTGCAGGTAGTCGACGGAGTGGGAGGGTCGGAGGTGGATAATGAACCGGTCGTCGCGGTTCTGTCCGAGGTTGTGGATGTAGAGCTGAACGAACTCCTGAGCATACCGCTCGGGCACTCGATCGAGATAGCTGGGTAGCGTAAGTTGGCCCTCCTCGCGTACCGCACCTCGTGGTGCGCCCAGAACTACAAGTACCCGGCCGAGCACCGATCCGTCTTCGATCGGGCGCATCTCCTGGCTCCGGAGCGCGCTCGCCGAGCGGGTGACGTCGAGGGTGAGTCCAGCCATATTCGCGGCCGCTGAAAGCAGTTGGCGGTCTCGGTCACTGCCGACCGTGAAGAACGGGACCCACGTCTCGGTCGTGATGGAGCCGCTTTGGAGCACCCACGCGAGCAGCGCGTTCAAGCCTCGGAACCGCTCGCTGCTCGGCAGGGGCGCGATCCATCCCCGGTCCTCGGCCACTTGGATGCCCCGGACGCTGTTCGGCCGACTGTCCCCTAGCCAGGCCTCGACCCGTCCCCGCGGGAGGTCAAAGCGGTTGCTGATCCCCGTGGCTCCTTCCGAGGGGTTTTCGGCGGCCCACTGGACGACCTCCCGGTAGTCGCACACGGCCTCCCAGGGGTCCTCGTACACACGGTTCGTGTACGTTCGCGCGACGGCTTCCGGGGGCACGAGCGAGCTGGGCTGTTGGTCGGTGGTGGACATTTTCAACCGGGTGTTAAGGGTGGTTTAATCGAACGTTGAACTTTCTAGACCTATGTTAGGGTCCCTCATAGTACTATCGGCAAGGTAGCTGCTATCACCGGCAAATATTGCTTTATTCGGCAGTAACCTTTATGGTGGCATCAGTTTAACGCATCATTTACACGCCAACCGATCGAGCGGTGGGGTGCCCGGACCCCCATTCGGGGCGACCCGGGCCTCGGTGCGGTGGCGTATCAACGGAGCACACAACCCATGACACCAAACCTGGACGGTTGGACCGACGACGAACGCGCAGTCAGCCCGGTCATCGGGGTCATCCTGATGGTCGCGATCACCGTCATCCTGGCGGCCGTGATCGGCACCTTCGTGCTGGACCTCGGGCAGAGTGCCGGGCAATCGGCGCCGCAGGCGAGTTTGTCGGTTACAATCGACTCGACGAATGAGAACGTCACGATCGAACATACGGGTGGCGACGCCATCGACGCAAAGGACACGAAGGTAATCATTGAAAACGCCAGTGGTTCATCCAGTCACTTAGACTCAACGGCTAGCACTCGACACACTGACGGTCGGTGGCTCGTTGAGTCAGTGTTGACGATGGCTAACCCGCGGCGGGACCATCCTGGTCGGCGATGAACGACTGAGGGCCAATCTGGTGAGTTCTGGCCTCGTAGCGCCTGACCAGTAATCACTATCAAGGTCATCGACACCGCATCCCAGCGCCAGATCTTCGAGACGACCGTCACGGCCTGAATCGGCTCCCGATTCCTTTCCTCGTTTATCAGTCTCATTAGTCTATTCTTTCGTACTAGCGGATATTCACCGAGGACTGCCCGTCCACCCCTCCGCCAAACGTCGCCGCCTCCCACGCCTCGAGCCGCTCATATAACGCCGCTTCTCAAGCTCCGACCTCAGGCCACTCGTCGACGAGACTCCAGCCTTCGAACTCGGAATCGTACCCGATGAGCCACGCATAGCCACGCTCCCGATCGATCGCCATGAGCGCGACGACGACGTCCTCGACGTCGCGGGAGATCACCGACTCCGGCCCGACCTATGAGCGCTCGGACACTCTTGAGTCTCGAGACGCTGGCCCTCTTCGTAGCTCGGCGGTCGCGACCGGAGCTTGTCGACGGGGCGGGTCCCGTCGCCCATTACATGCTTAGGCGGCCGAGAGCTTCCTGATTGCTTACTCAGTGTATCGAACCGAGTGGAAACGACCGACCACCCCGTTCGAATCAATCCATATCGATGACGCATCTGACTCGTCACGCAAAGGATATAACTTAACGATACGTTTACACACTGAACCATGCCCCGATCCGAAGACCGAGCCGCGTCGGAGGTCATCGGCGCGGTCATCATCTTCGGGTTCCTCATCATCGCCTTCACCATCTACCAGGGCGTCGTCATCCCCCAGCAGAACAAGGCCATCGAGTTCGATCACAACGAGGACGCTCAGGACGCCATCCAGGAGCTCAGGAATGCCATCCGACAGACGGCGACGACGGCGGCCGAGGAGTCGGTCTCAATCACGCTCGGGGCTTCCTATCCCCCGCGAGTCCTCGGCATCAACCCCGGGGCGTCGGCCGGGAGCATCCAGACCGAGTCGCTCCCGCCAATCTCCATTCGGAACGTCAAGCGCTACGACCCGGAGACCGCCGACTACTTCGGTAGGACGACCACCACGCTCGGCTCGTTCCAGACGAAAGCCGTCATCTACCGGCCGATCTACTTCCAGTATTCCAACTCACCGGATACGCTGTACGAGAACTCGCTCGCCTACAACCAGTTCCCCGGGGGCGCGAACCTCACCATCACCAACCAGGCGGTCATCGACGACCGGAAGATCACGCTGATCGCCATCGACGGCAACGTCTCCGAGGCCCGCCAGGGGACCGTCAGCATCGACACCAAGGCCCTCAGCACGGCGTCAAACACGGTCTCGATCACCAACGATTCGGGCCCGATCAACATCACGTTCGGGACGCGTCTGACGGCCGAGGACTGGAACGAGACGCTGCAGGGCGAGTTGACTGCCAACGGTGGACACGTCACTGACGTCAGGCAGACTGGCCCGAATCAGGTCTCGATCATCCTCCAGCAGGGCATCACCTACGACCTCCGGCTGGCGAAGGTTGGGGTCGGTGACGATACGAGCCCGAGGACGCGAAGTACATCGTCGACGCCCAGGGCGATGACACCAGCGTCATCGAGAACGGCACGCAGAAGCTGGTGGTCGAGGTACGCGACCGGTTCAACAACCCGGTCAGCAACGTGACAGTTGAGGCAAATGTCACCAAGCCAGCCAATGGTGGTGCAACGAGTCAGATGTATCCCCGATTAACTGCCACGACACAGGCGGATGGCCGGGCGACGTTCACCTACACGGCCCCCGATGACGTCAGTGGCGCCCAAGAGGCCGACATCAACATGACCTTCGACGGCGACGGGACCGTCCGGAACGAGACTGTGACGTTCGACGTTCGGGTGCTGGACGCGGACGGTTCGGGCGGTAGCGGTGGTGCCGGTGGCCAGTGATAACGATACGGGTACGTGATGTGCAGGATGTCAATCCAGGAAAGATCTGGACTCGGTGAATACTTCGACGACATGAGCAATACTCGAGTGGCGGAGGCGATGCTGACTGTCACCGATAACGCGTTGAAAAATTCTACAGGTCGACTCAAGCGTCGAGTACTGACGGAGGCCAAGAATCAAGCTTCTACTTATGATGGTGAACCAGGACAGGGTCAGTCTGCCCCGACAGAGGTCGATATCTATTCGGATGATCAAAATATTGGATCGGGACAGGCGACCACTTTCGAGTTTCAGGGTGATTTCAAGAATTTTACCACGGCTATTCCATTGAACCCGACTCCAGGCGACAGTTCAGACACGACAGTGATTAACTTGGATTTCGACGAAAAAGTCGCTGAGGAGGACTTCTATGTGCTCTCACTCAAATTTAGCAATGGTGACACTTACACCTATTTCATCACACATCCATGAGTTTCTCCCCGTCCTAGACAAGCTGATCTATGTGGATTCATGGGAGAATCTAAGCAGGTTCATCCCAACAATAGGAACACGACGTAGGCGATCGTCACCATCACCGTCACGTGCTTCGCCCCGTCGAGCACGCTCCCCTCGCCCATCTGCCCGGCGACGAACCCCGAGACCACCGACTGGATGATCGCCGCGTGGAACAGCGTCAGCGTGTACTTCGCCCGCTCCTTACCCTCGACCGGGTCGATCGGGAGTGCCCCGGCGCCGCCCACCGCGCCACCGGTAGACGATGAGGCGACCGTACCGATCTCCTCGGCCGTCGGCATCGCGGGGATGAGCACCTCCTGAAGCGCGATGGCGATGCCGATGAACACCACGAACGAGAGGTAGATGATGATGACGTACATCACCATCTCCTGGCGGCGCTTCTTGCTCAGCCGGCGGTCCTCCCGGGCCTCGTCGGCGGCGATGCGGATGACCGGCCCGAGGTGTCCGCTGGCCATCATCGCGTTCGTGATGAGCGCGACGATGCGGGCGACGGTCGAGGAGCCGATGCGCTCGTTGAATCGGTAGAGCGCCCGTTCGGTCCGGGCCCCCCAGTTGATGTCCGCAAGCAGCCGGTTGACCTCGATGTCCAGCACGCCGAGGTCGCTCTTGTCGACCCGGCGGAGGCTCTCGGTGAACGTCATTCCGGCGTCGTTCGTGCTGGCCAACCGGTCCAGGAGGTCCGGAATGGCGGCCTCGACGCCTCTGAGCCGTCGGGTGTAGAGCTCCTGGGCCACCGCGAACGAGGCGACGATTATGAGCCCCGACTGGATGGCCAGGTCGTCCATCGTGCTCAGGCTGAACGCGAACTCCCCGGAGAGCGTCGGCCAGGCTCGGACGACGAACAGCAGGAGCGCTATCGGCACCGTCACCCAGAGGAGGGTTCGCGGCCGTCTGACGACGGTCTCGAAGGGGTTGAGGACCGTCGCTCTGAACCGCTCGAAACGGTTGTACGCGTTGAACCGGATCCGGTTCGTCTCGAGGCTGTACCGGGCGGGCGTCGTCCCGCCGTCCGGTCGCGCCACCGGGGCCGCACCCGGATCAGAGGCGAGCCTAGCATCCACGTTGCGGCTGATCAGCTTCTGCTGGATCGGCGCGTCGAAGGACTTCAGCGGTTCGGAGATCGAGTCGAGGTAGAACACGAACCCGATGTTCGCGACCGGGATCAGCAGGTAGGTGATGACCTGGAGGAACTCCAGGATGCCGCCGGTCAGGATGCCGAAGATGACCAAGATCGTGATGAAGAACAGCGGGCCGGCGACCAGGCCGGCGACGTAGCCCTCGCCCAGCGCCGTGAACAGCTCGAGCAGCTGCTCCTGGTTCTCGACTCGCTCGGACTGGTGCTGCTCGTACTGCTCGCGGAGGTAGTCCGAGACGTTCTGGCCGCTCTGCAGCACGTTCGCGAAGTTCTCCGCGAAGTCCGAGAACTGCTCCGATGGCGTCCGTTCGGCGATCCGTTCCATGGCGGAGACGAGATCGGCGCCGAAGAGGTCCATGTCCTTGACGATGACGCCGATCTCCTCGGCGCTCTGCCCGAACGCCTTGCGGTTCGCGCCGACCGTTCGCATGATCTCCGGGAACACCATGCCGGAGCGAGAGAGCGCGTAGATGAACGCGATCGTTCGCGCGAGGCTCTCGTCGATCATGATCTCGCGCTTGTCCGCCTCGCTGCTCACCAGCCCCCAGCGGATGTAGTAGGTCAGCCCGGCCCCGCCCGTGCCGAAGGTGGCGCTGCTGACGAACAGCAGCACGAACAGCTGGCCGACCGAGAGCGCCGCGAAGTTGGTCGGTACGAGGAAGCCCAGCTCCGGCGGAAGGGCCCCCCGAAGGGCCTGCTCGCTCTCGATGGCGAGCAGTAGCCCCTGCTGGATGAACCAGACGGCGACCAGGCTGCCCGCGATGCCGACGATGACCGTGTACAACAGCGTGCGGGAGGCGTAGACGGGATAGGTCGTCGTCGAGTGGATGGAGTGGAGCGCTCGTTTTCGCTGGTGACGGTGTCGTCCCTCGGTCTCGACACGCTCGCGGAAGAGCGTGAGCGCGATCCCGGTCATCGCCCGTTCCAGCCGGCCGCTGACCGTCGACAGCGGGAGGGTCGCCAGCAGCAGCAGTCCGATGATGAACCCGACGTCGATGTAGACCGACATCAGTCGGCGGCCGCGAGGACGTTGCCCATCTCGTCCTCGACGCGGTCGAGCACCGCGTCGGGCATGGCGTAGTACTCGTTGACCAGGGCGGTGAAGTTCTGATAGTCCTTGATGTCCTTCTCCTGGGCGTACCGGAGGACGCGCTGGCGGTCACGCAGCTCCTCGCGGAGCCGCGAGCGCGACCAGGCCTGCTCCTCGGCGATCTCCTCGAGGATGTGGCTCTGGGTCATGTTGTTCCGGAAGTGGTCCTGGGCGGGCTGCCAGGAGAAGATGCTCGCGTAGTCGAGGTCGCCCGACCGCTGGTCGATGCCGATCGATCTCGGCGATGGCTCCGGGTCCGCCGGACCCGCTCGCCGCCGATGTGGGAGATGCGTCTGGACGCAGAGGATGTCCAGGCTCTGGATCATCGCCCGCGGGACGTTGATCGGGTCGTTCTCCAGGCGGTTGATGACCGTCTGCACGTTGTCGGCGTGCATCGTCGAGTAGGTCGTGTGGCCGGTGTTCATCGCCTGGAACAGCGTCATGGCCTCCTCGCCACGGACCTCGCCGACGATGATGTACTCGGGGCGGTGGCGCAGCGCGGAGCGCAGCAGGTCGTACATCGTCGATGCTCGACCCCTCGCCGACGTCCTCGCGGGTGACCGCGGAGAGCCAGTTCTCGTGGTAGAGCCGGATCTCCTGGGTGTCCTCGATGGTCAGCACCTTCGAGCGCGGCGGGATGAACATCGAGACGGCGTTCATCGAGGTGGTCTTCCCCGAGGCCGTGCCGCCGGCGAAGATGAGCGACTTGTTGTGCTCGATGGCGAGCCAGAGGTACGCCATGTGCTCGAGGCTGAACGTGCCGTAGTCGATGAGCGTCGACCGGCGTGAACGGGTCCTCCGAGTACTTCCGGATGGTGAACGCCGAGCCGTGGGGCGTGACCTCCTTGCCGAGGGCGAGCTCCGAGCGGCTGCCGTCGGGCAGCATCGCGTGGGCGATGGGGTTGCCGATGGAGATGTTGCGCCCGGAGCGCTGGGCCAGCCGGACGACGAAGTCGTCGAGCTCCTCCTCGGTCGAAGCTCGACGTTCGTCTCGACGTCGGTGTAGCTCGTCGTGGTAGACGAAGATCGGGAGCGTCGTAGCCGTCACACGAGATGTCCTCGACGTGCGGGTCCTGCATGATGCGGGTCGAGCTTCTCGTAGCCCCGGAACGCGGCGGTCGAGGTAGTAGAGGAGCCGGTAGAAGGTGTTCATGTCGACGACGACGCCGTACTCCTCGAGCAGCGTCTGGAGCTCGGTCCTGATGACGTCCTCCGGCGTTCGTCTCGCCGACCTCCCGGCGGTGGATCAGCGTGTCGCGGAGGTCGTCGACGAGGTTGCTCGAGCAGCGTGACCTCCCAGTCGGTCGAGCTCGGGCTCGACGACCACGTAGTGGTGTTCGTCTGGCCTCGTGGTCGTAGTTGATGGAGACGAAGGTGAACGGCGAGTCGACCCAGTAGCGCTCGATCTCCTCGTAGCCCGGCAGGCCGGTCCAGGTGACGAGCTCGCCGTGGGTTTCGGGGGTGTAGTTCTGGAGCTCGATGGTCGAGCCCCGGAGCATCTCGTAGGTGCCGGAGAGCTGCTGCTTGAGGGCCGTGAACGACCCGCCGATCTGCCGTGGCATGAGGTCCATGGTGGGCGGGCGGCGCCGCGGGGCCGCGTTCTGCCGTCTCGTGGGGCGCGCGCGACAATAAATCCACGCCTGGGCGCCGCGAACCGTCGGACGCTGGGCGCACGGGCCGTGGCCAACCCTTATGCGCATCGCTCGCCAAGCTCGCCGCGAATGGCCGAGGATCCCGACGACGGCAGGTCCGAGGGCGGCGAGTCCGCCCCCCTCGGCGACCTCGCCGAGCGGATCCGGGCCCGGCGGGCCGGCGAGGAGATCCCGATGGGGGAGCTCGAGGAGGGGGCCGACGAGCTCGACGACCTCTTCGAGGCCGAGAACTACGACGAGTCGGCCGCGGAGGGGCTCTGGGACGCCCTCGAGGAGGAGCCGGAGCTCACCGGGGGCGTGGAGGCCGGCGAGACCCCCGACGAGCACGTCGTGCCCAAGCGGTCCTACTGCGAGGACTGCGAGTACCTTAGCGACCCGCCGGCGGTCCACTGCACCCACGCAGGGACGAAGATCATCGAGTACGTCGACCTCGACCACGTCCGGGTGCGCAACTGCCCCATCGTCGCTCAGCGCCAGGCGCTCGGCGACCGCGACGAGGGCGGCATGACCCAGATGTCGTTCGGCAGCAAGGGCGACGACTGATCGACGGCGGCAACGCCGCGGTTCGGGCGGCCGGCGCTACCGGCCCACGCCGATGACGAACAGGCTGCCGAACGCCATCAGGACGCCCCCGGCGCCCATCGTGAGGAAGCCGCCCTGGTAGAGCATGACCATGCTGTCGAGGAGGATAGCGTCGACACCGGTGCCCGACTGGGTCCCGAAGGTGCCGATGCTCGAGACCGAGGAGAGCGACGAGATCATCTGGACGGTGAAGAAGAGGATGAACATGCCGAACAGCACCGTCCAGAGCCCGACGACGACGATGCGGGCGGAGAGCTTGAACGACCCCCGACGGCGATGGGCGGTGGAGGGCATCGAGTCACGGAATCATAGCGCTCACGGGCCCTTAACCTCTCGTCAGACGGCCGTCTGTCGGACCGGTATAGCGGGCCCGGCGGGCCGGAGCCGAACGCCTGCTAACGCCGCGTCCCGGCGCGCCCGCCGATGTCACTGACGGCCGCGAACGCTGTTCGAACTCGACGGCATCGGGGCGGGTGCGGTCGTGGTGGTATTGCGTTCGCCGAGCGCGGGTGGGCGTGATCCTCCACGTTCGACGAGCAGTGGATCCTGCGCGCTCAGAGGCCGCCGAGCCCGGCGGTCGTCAACCGGGCGGCGATGACGACGAGCAGCCCGAGCGTCGCGCCGGTCTGGACGCCTTCGGGGATCGACGGGCGGAGCCGTCCGCCGGCGAACACGCCGACCAGGCCGGGGACGACCGCGACGCCGGAGAGGGCAAGGAGCGAGCCGGTGCCGTAGAGCCCGAGCGTCCAGGCGGCGCCGACGCGGACGGTCGAGACGCCCACGAGGATCATGGCGAGCACGCCGACGAACGTGGCGCGGTCGAGGTCGAGCCGGTCGAGGTAAGCGACGATCTGGACCGCGATGTTGCTCGCGCCGAAGACGAGCCCCGAGGCCAGCCCCATCCAGAGCTTCGTGGCCGTGCTCGGCCGGAACAGCCGGGTCGCCAGTGAGCCCGAGCCGGGCAGCTCCCGGTAGGGCTGGGCGGAGAGCACGTACGCGAAGGTGACGAGTCCGAGCCCGAGCGCGAGGTACGCCTTCGGCACCCGGTCGAGGACCGCCATGCCCGCCAGCGTGCCAACGAGGGCGGCGGCGACGAACGGCCAGAACCGGCGGACGCACGAGCGGAGCTTGTCACGCTCGAGCTCGGCCAGTAGCGGGACGTTCGCGACCAACGTCGGGAGGATCATGACCGTGACCGCGGCCGCCGGATCGAGCAGCATAGCGAGGAGCGCGGTGCTGGTCACCGCGTAGCCGAAGCCGGCGACGCCCTTCACCAGTCCACCAAGCAGGACGGCCGCGAGGACGAGGCTCAGCGTGGCCCAGGCCAGCGAGAGCGGCATTGTACGGCTTACCGTCCCGTCACGCGATCGACGACTCGCGGTCGGCCGGCTCGAGGTGCTCCATGCCCCAGTCGCGCATCGCGTAGATCACCGGCGCGAGTGACTCGCCGCGCTCGGTCAGCGAGTACTGCACGCGGAAGGGCTTCTCCGAGATGATGGCACGGTCGACGAAGGACTTCTCATCGAGGTCCTCGAGGCTGTCCGAGAGCACCTTCGAGGAGATGCCGTCGACCTCCTCCTTCAGGGCGTTGAACCCCAGAGGGCCGTTCTCGAGCAGCCGGTGGACGATGACGGGGTGCCACTTCTTCCCGATGAGGGTCGCGGTCGTGGTGATCGGACACCACTCCTCGCCCGCACACCAGATGGGCATCTTCTCGGTCGTCTCGGTCATACGAGGGAGCTTGGGACGCGGCCGGCAAAAAGTTACTGCCTAAAACCTACTCACCATATGTAACTCGATGATGGGTCCGCAGTCCAGGCGTTACGGGACGGCTTCGGCGGTCGTGCGATGGGTGTGCAATCGTGAGTCGGTTACTTATAGTTAGTTACCGTTGGAAAGTACGTAATGTCCGATACTGGCCTACAACGGCTGTCCGAAGAAGAGATCGAATCGACCGTGGGGACCATCATGAAGATGGTGATGCTCGGCGCCCTGTTCGCCGCCGTCGGCTACCTGCTGATCCTCGCCGCCCTCTACGTCGAGCTCACGCAGTTCCACCCCCAGCTGGAGGAGTTCTTCAGCACGTACACCCAGCACAGCCTCGCCGGCGGCGGGCCGGATCGTGCCGGCAGCGGTCAGCTGAACACCGCGCTGTCCTCGATCCACAAGTTCCCGTCGCTGCTGATCTGGCTGAAGCTCGGCGGCATCGGTCACATCCTGGTGGGCATCTTCATCGTCCTCGCCGGCATCGTCCGGGCGCTCTCACTCATACCCCACCGGCTGAGCTACGAGCTCGAGAACCTGCAGGACTGAAGCCGCCGTCCCTTCTCTTCCGGCTTGATCGTCGACCAGCGACGCGCATCGATCCCGACGGGGTGACCGGGTAACCGCCTCCTCGGGGAAGCGTTATGCGTTACCATACTATACTTACTACTGAGCAGTAATCATGTCCGTCGAATGCGAATCCGGCCGCCTGGTCCCCCTCCCGCTCGACCGCGAGGAGCGCTGGATCGTCCACAGCGTCCTCCTGGACTTCGTCGAGCTCGCGAGCGCGGCGGGTACCGACGCTCCCGACCTGTCCTGCGAGCTCGCCGTGCTCGAGGCCCTGGAGGACGGCGACTCCGCGTTCACCGTCGGCGAGCTGGAACGGGTCCGCTACGAGCTCGCCGCCTGCGCCCGCGCGCTCGACAGCCCGGAACGGGACCGCTCGACGGCCGAGGCGCTCGTCGAACGGCTCGACGACCGGCTGGCCCGCCAACCGGCGTAAGCAGCTGCCGGCGTGCTGCCGTGAATCGCCCCTCTCCACACGGGGAGTGGGTGTCGGCGCCGTGCCGCGTTCGACGAGCTATCCGTGGCTCGGAAAGCGAATGGGAGACGGCGGGCCGTTCAACGGGGGTCGTCCGCGAGCCAGATCCCGACGTCGGGGGCGTCCTCGAGATACCGACAGAACAGCCCGACGAGCGTGCGGTCGTACGCGGGGAGCACCTCGCCACGGAGGTCGGCGTCGGCGCGGCCGGCGTACTCCTCGGCCGTCAGCGCGGCGGCGTCCTCGAGAGCCACGTCGAGTGGCTCGGGCACCAGCGGGACCTCGCTGGCGGCGATGTACGCCGCCCGGAACGCTCTGTCGACCCGACCGAGGAACGGCTCGGTCGGCTCGAACGAGGCGTCCCCCGCCGCGAGCAGCCGGTAGCGCGTCCGGTGGACCAGGTCGACGCCGTCCGGAATGCCGTCCGTGTCGAACGCGGTAGTGGTGTCGCAGGTGGTGGACATGGGGGGAGTGTCGCGCGGGTTCGGCCGGGACGAGCTGAATTCACTCTACGATAGTCAGTAACACATGGTGACCCTCAACGCTAGGCCGAGTCCGGCGTAACGGGCTAACCCACGATCGGGCCTCAGGTGGGCGGCCGCTCGAGGATGACCCGCCACCCCTCGCCGCTGAACGGGCTCCCGACCGCCAGTCCGGCGAGCCCGTAGACCCGGTGGGGGATGCCGATGTCGGCCACCAACAGCTTGCCGTCGATGGCCCGGAGGCCCGTCTTGGGGAGCGCGAGCGTCACGGTCACGTCGGGTCTGATCGCGGCGCCGGGACGCGCGCCGCTCGTGGCGTCGACGCCGGAGGGGACGTCGAGCGACGACCGACAGTCCCGGCATCCGCGTTCGACGAGCGCCGACCAGCTCGGCGGCGCGACCACGGAGCGGCCCCCTGAGGCTGTAGCCCACGAGCGCGTCGACCACCACGTCAGCACCCTCGATCGCCGCCTCGGCGTCCGACGAGCTGGCCTCGGCGGCCTCGCCGAGCACCCGTCGCTGGCGGGCCGGGGCGCCCTCCAGGGCCGCCGGCTCCCGGTCGAGCACGACGCTCACCTGCCGACCGTGATTGGCGAGGTGACGCGCCGCACAGAGCCCGCCACCGCCGTTCCCCCCACCGCCCGCGAGCACCGTCACGGGCCCGTCCGGGGCCCGATCCATCACCGTCTTGGCGAGGCCCCGACCCGCGCCCTCCATCATCATCAACAGCGACAGGTCGACCTCCTCGACGGCGACGCGGTCGATCTCACGCATCTCCGTGGCGGTGACTGCCGCGACGGGTGTCCCGTCGGGCGCCTGGAAGGCGGCGTCGTCCATGGCCGCCGCTCGTGGCGAGTGGCCATAGCGATTGGGTCACTGCGGATGGAGCGGCGCGTGGGGGGGGGTTAGTGCTCGGGTGGCTCCGAGGGCGCCTCCATCGAGACGATGCGGAGGATCACGATGCCGTTGGTCTCGTCACGGCCGTCGACCGTTCCGATGACGACGAGCTTCGAGAGCGGCGTCGGGCCGACCGTCACCTCGTCCCCGTCGTGGTAGTCCCGAACCGAGCCGCGGACGGCGATCTCGGCCCGGCAGAGCTCCGGGTGGTGGACGCTCGTCAGGTCGATCTCCTCCACGTTGGCGGACTCGACCCGCTCGCCGTTGCGGAACAGTGGCACCTTTGCGGGCTGGTCGATCTCGTCCAGATCGAGGGCCTCGAACGCGGCCGCCGTCGGCTTGTAGCCCCCCTTCGGCCCGGGGACGCCCTCGACCAGCTGGAGCGCCTTCAGCGACTGCATCTGGTTCCGGATCGTGCCCGGGTTCCGGTCGACCTCCCCGGCGATGGCCTCCCCCTTCACCGCGTCCTCGGCCTCCCGTGAGAGATTCACTAGCGCCGTCAGAATCGTCTTCTGGCTCGGCGTTAGTTCGATGGTTGACATTCCGTGACGGTAGGTCATAGATTTCCTTAAACCCGCGGGTTGGCGTTCGGGTGGTCCCGGTAGCCCGCCGATTCGAGGACCGACTCAAGAGTGCCGGATCCGAGAACGAGCACGCTACTTACTGGGTTCGTCGCCACGCGTTCGTTCAGGGCTACTCGTCCCCGTCTACCCGCCGCCCGGCGACGATACAGGATGCCGCCGAGGGCCTGCAGGAAGACGACTCCGGCCTGGGTCGGTAGCCCACCGAAGCTCCGCGTGAGCACGAAGTAGTCGTCCACTCGGATGAGCGCCAGGACGATGATGCCCGCGCCGACGGGTCAGGCCAGGGAGGCGAGCAGGTCGGCGTAGTCAGCACGGACTCAGCGCACACCGTCGGCCCGCGCAGTCGGGAATAAGACCCCGCGTCCAGCTGAGCGGGAGCGGAG
>JAXHME010000025.1:0-2443 GCA_034521615.1 Halobacteriales archaeon | reverse complement strand
CGGCCGAACCCGGACTGGCAGCGCTGAGCAGTCCGCGGGGGCGGACGGACCAACGGATGGAGCCCCCACCGCCGGGCGAACCACCAGCCATCGCCTCAGGCCCCAGCGCGCGGGTCGTCCGGGGGTTCGCGATTCGCCCAGCGCGGTTGGCCATCCGCGAACTCTTCCACGGCGTTAGACAATCTTAACTTTCGATAGCAGCAACCCTTGTCCATGCAAGGCCCCGACCACGACTGGTGGCCCGACCAGCTGGACCTCGAGGTCCTCGACCAGAACGCTCGCGATGTCGGCCCGACGGGGAGGACGTTCGACTACGCGGAGGCGTTCGAATCGCTCGACCTCGAGGCGGTGAAGGCGGACATCGAGGCGGTGCTGACGGACTCCCAGGAGTGGTGGCCCGCCGACTACGGCCACTACGGCCCGCTGATGATCCGGATGGCCTGGCACGCGGCGGGCACCTACCGGACCAGCGACGGCCGCGGCGGCGCCTCGGACGGCGCCCAGCGGTTCGCGCCGCTGAACAGCTGGCCCGACAACATCAACCTCGACAAGGCCCGCCGGCTGCTCTGGCCGGTCAAGCGGAAGTACGGCCGGCGCCTCTCCTGGGCCGACCTGATGGTCCTGACGGGGAACGTCGCGCTGGAGTCGATGGGCTTCGAGACGTACGGCTTCGCCGGCGGGCGCGAGGACGCCTTCGAGCCCGACGAGGCCGTCGACTGGGGGCCGGAGGACGAGTGGCTCGGCGACGAGCGCCACGACGAGGCGGGCAACCTCGAGGGCGACCTCGCCGCCGACCACATGGGGCTCATCTACGTGAACCCCGAGGGGCCGGGCGGGGAGCCGGACCCCGAGGCGGCCGCCGACTACATCCGCCAGTCGTTCGAGCGGATGGCGATGAACGACGAGGAGACGGCCGCGCTCATCATCGGCGGCCACACGTTCGGGAAGGTCCACGGGGCCGCGCCCGACGACCACCTCGGCCCGGAGCCCGAGGCGGCGCCCATCGAGCAGCAGGGCCTGGGCTGGGAGAACGACTTCGGCACCGGGAAGGGCGACGACACGATCACCAGCGGCATCGAGGGGCCCTGGACCGACAACCCGATCCAGTGGGACTCGGGCTTCCTCGACAACCTGTTCGACCACGAGTGGGAGAAGCACAAGGGCCCCGGCGGGGCCTGGCAGTGGACGCCCGGTCGACGAGGTCCGCCACGAGCCGCGCCCGACGCCGCACGATCCGTCGGACGAGCGACGACGCCGATGATGCTCACGACGGACCTCGCGCTGAAGCACGACCCCGACTACCGCGAGATCGCCGAGCGCTTCCACGAGCACCCCGAGGAGCTCGAGGAGGCGTTCGCGAAGGCCTGGTACAAGCTCACCCACCGCGACATGGGCCCGCCGGCGCGCTTCCTCGGCCCGGAAGTCCCCGACGAGGAGATGCTCTGGCAGGACCCGCTCCCGGACGTCGACTACGAGCCGGTCGGCGACGCGGAGGTCGCCGAGCTCAAGGAGACGATCCTCGACTCGGACCTCTCGGTGGGCCAGCTGGTCAAGACCGCCTGGGCGTCGGCCTCGACGTACCGCGACAGCGACAAGCGCGGCGGGGCGAACGGGGCGCGGATCCGCCTCGAACCCCAGCGGAGCTGGGAGGTCAACGAGCCCGAGGAGCTGGCGACGGTGCTCGAGACCCTCGAGGACATCCAGGCCGAGTTCAACGGCTCGCGCTCGGACGACGTGCGCGTCTCGCTGGCCGACCTCATCGTGCTCGGCGGCAACGCGGCCGTCGAGCAGGCGGCCGCCGACGCCGGCTACGACGTCGAGGTCCCGTTCGATCCGGGCCGCACCGACGCCACGGCCGAGCAGACCGACGTCGAGTCGTTCGAGCGCGCTCGAGCCGACGGCCGACGGCTTCCGGAACTACCTCGGCGACGACGCCGAGCGCGACCGGCCGAGGAGCTGCTGGTCGACCGGGCGGACCTGCTGAACCTCACGGCGCGCCGAGATGACGGTGCTCGTCGGCGGGCATGCGCGCGCTGGGCGCGACCTACGGCGACTCGCGAGCACGGCGTCTTCACCGACCGAGCCCGGGACGCTGACGAACGACTTCTTCGACAACCTGCTCGACATGGACACGAGTGGGAGGCCAGTCTCGACGGACGACGGCGTCTACGAGGCTGCGCGACCGCGAGACCGGCGAGCGTCGAGTGGACGGCCACCCGCGTCGACCTCGTCTTCGGCTCGAACTCCCGGCTCCGCGCCATCGCGGAGGTCTACGGCGCCGAGGACGGCGAGGAGCAGCTCGTCGCGGACTTCGTCGACGCCTGGCACAAGGTCATGACGCTCGACCGGTTCGACCTCGAGTGAGGCCGGGGCGGCGAAGTCAGAACCCCTATAGGCCGGCGTCGGATACCCGGCGTTGTGGAGCGCATCGCGCTCGGAAACC
>JAXHME010000024.1:0-238642 GCA_034521615.1 Halobacteriales archaeon | reverse complement strand
GGCGCCCGCGCGAACGTGAGATACCCCGTGTGGCCCACCCCGGCCGTCGACGGACGCGAGCCCCGGTCGTCGAAGTCCATCTCCCGCTGGATCGTCTCGTACGTCTCGATCGAGCCGTAGCCGGCGTCGCGGGCCGCCTCGACAACCGCCCGCGTCCCCTCGACGAACGGGCTGTAGGCGGCCAGCCCGGCGCCCGGTCCGAGGACCGCCGGCGCCTCGCTCACGGCCGCGGGGGCGTCCTGCGTGTCGAGCGTCAGCGCGTCGAACGGCTCGCCCTCGGCGAGCTCGTCGAACGCCTCGAGGAGGTCGCCCGTCCGGACGTCGACGCGGTCGGCCACGCCCGCGACCTGCATGTTCTCCCGGGCGTTCTCGGCGAACGCCTCATCGCGTTCGTAGCTCACGACCTCGAGGCCGAGCCGGCCGAGGAAGACGGCGAGCACGCCGGTGCCGGTGCCGGCGTCGAGCACCCGGTCGCCGGCCTCGAGGCCGAGGTGGCCGATGACGAGGCCGACGTCCCGGGGCAGCATCGGCGCGCCGGTGCGCTCGAGGTGTCTGAACAGCGCCGGCCCGCGGGCCGGCTCGACGTGGAACGCCTCGCCGAGGTGCGTCTCGAGGGTGTCGCCGGGCGCGACGTCGTCGGGCACCGTCAGCACGCCGAGGTCCGTCTGGAGCTCCTCGCCGGGCGCACAGAGGAACTCGCGGCCGTCGCGGACCAGCAGGACCCTCACGAGAGCCGGTCGATCGCCGCGGCGAGGTCCCCGTCGGCGGCGTCGAGGGCCTCGCGGGCGTCGGCCTCGGAGGCGCCGGCCTGCTCGGCGACCAGCGCCACGTCGTCGTCGGGGATGCCGCCGTCGTCGCCGTCGGCGTCGTCGCCCGACTCGTCCGCGTCGCCGCCCTCGACGGCGGGCGCGTCGCCGGCCCGGGCCTCGGGCGAGCCGACCACCTGGTAGGTCTGCTGGCCCCGGGCGTCCATCCGGGTGATCTCCGGGCCGTCGAAGACGAGCTCGGTGCCGTCGGCCAGCCGGATGACCGCCGACTCGGCGTCGAGCTCCTTGACGTCGATGCCCATCTGCTCCATCATCTTCTGCATCTTGCGCGGGTTGAGCCCGCCGCCACCGCCGAACATGGGCCGACCTGCGGTTCGGGCCGAGAAAAGGGTGGCGCTCGGCGCTCAGAGCCGCTTTCGCATGGCGACCGCCGTGTCGCCGCAGAGCTCGTCGAACTCCGCCGTGGCCCGGATGGCCGCGGGAGCCGCCTCGCGGTCGATCCGCTCGTACCCTCGGCCCTCGAAGAAACCCGCCGCCGTCTCGGTGAGGAGGTAGAGCGTCCCGATCCCCGACGATGCGGCCCGGGCCTCCAGCCGGTCACAGATCGCGCTCCCGTGGCCCTCGCCCCGCTCGTCGACCGCCACCGACCGCAGCAGCCCGGCGTCGCCGTGGGCCTCGAGCCCGCCGACCCCGACGACCGAACCGTCGACCGACGCGAGGTAGACCGTCGCGGCGCCGTCGCGGAGGTCCGCCGTCGGGAGGCCGTAGCGCTCGAGCAGCGACTCGACCGTCGACAGCTCGCCGGCCGCGGCCTCGCGCAGCTCGACGCTCACGCGTCGCCCGCCCCCTCCCGGACCTTCACCGCCATCCCCGAGCCGAACGCGCGCATGCCCTCGGCCGAGAGCTCCGCGCGGCCCACCGCCAGCAGCCGGCCGTCCTCGTGGACCACCAGCACCTCGTCGTTGGGGCGCACCGCGGGGTCGACGTCGGTCACGAACTTCGCGAACGCGTTCTTGCCGTCGCGGACGAACGGCTCGGACTCGTCGCCGACCGTCACCCGGCCCGCCGGCGGCTCGAGCGCCGCCCCGAGCCGACGGCCGCCCTCGAGGCCGAGCGAGAGCCGGCCGTCGGTGTTGTACGTCGCCAGCCGGCCGCCCTCGGAGACGAGCTGGCGGGGCCGGCCCGACCGCGAGCGCTCCACCTCGATGGGCTCGTCGTCGGGGACGAGCGCCTCGCCAGCGCCGGCGCCGAACTGGTAGTCGGCGACGACCCGAAGCGCCGCGATATCGTCGGGCTGGCCGGCCATGGGCGAGCTCCCCGGGCCGCGAGCAAAAGGGTGTCGACGGTCAGAGCAGGAACGTCTCGACGTCGCCCGAGAGGTCGCGGAACTCGTCGGCGGCCCCGACGAGGTCGTCCGCCGTCGACTCGCCGAAGGCGAGCACCTCGACGCGGACGCCCTCGTGGCGCAGGTGCGAGCAGAGCCGGACGAAGTCGCCGTCGCCGGTGCAGAGCACCAGCACGTCGACGTGGCTCGCGAGCGTGACCGCGTCGAGGCTCATGCCGAGGTCCCAGTCGGCCTTCTTCGAGCCGTCGGCGTACGTGCGGATGGGCTTGATCTTCGCCTCGAAGCCGATCGACTCGAGCGCCTCGAAGAACGTCTCCTCGTCGGGGTTGTCGGCCTGGATGACGTAGGCGATCGCCCGGACCAGCGACCGGTCGTCGACGGCCTCCTCCAGCAGCGACGTGTAGTCGATGTTCCGCGAGTGCAGGCTCTGGGCCGTGTGGTAGAGGTTCTGGGCGTCGACGAGCACCCCGACGCGCTGGGCGGGGTGGGCGGTGTCCATACCGCGAGTGGCGCCGCCGCCGACAAAGGCCTTCCCGCTCGCCGGCCGACAGGCGGAACCGATAAGTACGTCCGCCGGGTCTCCCCGTCCATGCCCCGCGACGCGGACGGGCCGGGCCGGCGGCGCGCCGTCAGCCGCGGCCCCGCGTCGCGCTCCTTCTCGGCCGGCAAACGCGCGTAGGGAGCCCCGCTCCCGGCGGGCGTAGCGCCCCCGTCGCGGGCCGTCCCGGCGCCGCACCGACTCCGACCGACCGCAGCCACCAACCCGACATGACAGCCCACCCGTTCGCCGGGGTCTACCCGGCCATGACCACGCCGTTCCACGAGGACGGCCGCATCGACCACGACCAGCTCCGCGAGGAGGCCCGCCGGCTCGCCGACGCCGGCGTCGACGGCCTCGTCCCCGCCGGCTCGACCGGCGAGGCCGCGACGCTCACCCACGACGAGCACATCGAGGTCGTCGAGACCGTCGTCGCCGAGGTCGACGTCCCCGTGATCGCGGGCGCCGGCTCGAACTCGACCCGCGAGGCCGTCTCGCTCTCCGAGCGGGCCGAGGCCGCCGGCGCCGACGCCGTCCTCCACATCTCGCCGTACTACAACAAGCCCGAGCCCGCCGGGATGGCCGAGCACTACCGCCGGATCGCCGACGCGGTCGACATCGACGTCATCGTCTACAACGTGCCCTCGCGCACGGGCCGGAACATCGAGGTCGACACCGCGGTCGAGCTCGCGAGCATCGAGAACGTCACCGGCTACAAGGCCGCCAGCGGCGACATGGGCCGCATCTCCGAGGTCATCGAGCGCACCCGCGAGGAGACGTTCGCCGTCCTCTCGGGCGACGACGGGATGACCTACCCGATCGTCGCGACCGGGGGCACGGGCGTCATCAGCGTCTCCGCGAACGCGTTCCCCGAGCCCCACGTCGAGCTCGTCCACGCCGCGCTGGAGGGCGACTTCGACCGGGCCCGGGACCGCCACCACGAGCTCGCGCCGCTGTTCCGGGCGATGTTCGTCGAGACCAACCCGATCCCCGTCAAGGAGGCGGTCCACCACCTCTACGGCCGGTCGGCGTACGTCCGCCCGCCGCTCACCCGGCTCGACGAGTCGAACCTGGCCGAGCTCGAGGCGCTGCTGGACCGGTACACGCACGAGACGGCCGCCGCATGAACGTCGCCGTCACCGGCGCGACCGGGCGGACCGGCCGGGCCGTCGTCGAGCTCGCGGCCGAGCGCGAGGACCTGACCGTGGCGTTCGGCGTGGCCGGCGACCCCGACGAGGCCCGCGTCGCGGGCGCTCGGGTCTACGGCGCCCGGGAGCTCCCGGCCCTGCTCGACGAGCAGCGCCCGAACGTGCTCGTCGACTTCACCGCGCCAGAGGCGTCCGTGGCGATCGTCGGGCACGCCGCGGACGCCGGGATCCCGGCCGTCGTCGGCACGACGGGGTTCGACGACGACCAGCGCGACGCGCTGGCCGCGGCCGCCGAGACGGTGCCGGTGCTCGTGGCGTCGAACTTCTCCCGGGGGATCCAGGCGCTCGAGGCCGCCGTCGAGGCCGCCGTCGAGCGCCTGCCCGGCTACGACGTCGAGCTCACCGAGACCCACCACAACGGCAAGCGCGACGCCCCGAGCGGGACCGCGAACACGCTGCTCGACGCCATCGACGGCGCCCGGGGAGCCGCCGACCGCGTCCACGGCCGCCACGGCGACCAGCCGAGGGCCGCTGGCGAGATCGGCGTGCACGCCCGCCGCGCCGGCGGGGTCCGCGGCGAGCACGAGGTGCTCCTGGCGGGCAACGACGAGGTGCTGACGCTGACCCACCGGGCGGAGAGCCGCGAGGTGTTCGCGGCGGGCGCCCTCGACGCGGCGGTCTGGCTCGCGGGCCAGCGACCCGGCCGATACGACTTCGCCGACGCGCTGGAGGCCGGCGCATGAGCCTGGAGGCCGATATCGAGGCGCGCTGGGCGGCCTACGAGGCGGGCGAGCTCGACGCCGAGCGGGCGGACGCCGGCGACCTCGAGACGCTCGACGCGTTCCTCGACGCGCTGGAGGCCGGCGAGGTCCGGGCCGCCGAGCCGTCCGACGACGGCACCTGGACGGCCAACGCCTGGGTCAAGCGGGGCATCCTGCTGAACTTCGGCCTGCGGGAGACCCACCCCCGACGGTACGGCGACGTCACCTACCACGACGTGCTCCCGCTCGCGGACACGGCGCCGCTCGCCGACCGGGGCACCCGGAACACGCCCGACGGGACGGTCATCCGCCGGGGCGCCCACGTCGGCGCCGACGCCATCCTCATGAGCCCCTCGTTCGTCAACGTGGGGGCGTACGTCGGCGACGGCACGCTGGTCGACTCGTGTGACACGGTGGGCTCGTGCGCCCAGATCGGCGACGACGTCAAGCTCGGCGCGAACACGCTGATCGGCGGCGTGCTCGAGCCCGTCGAGAACGCCCCCGTGGTGGTCGAGGACGGCGTCTCGCTGGGCGCCGGCTGCCGCGTCACCAGCGGCTTCGTCGTCGGCGCGGGCTCCGTCGTCGGCGAGAACACGCTCCTGACCCCGCGGATCCCGGTGTACGACCTCGTCGACGAGGCGGTGCTCTACGGCCGGCTCCCGCCCGAGCGCCGGGCGTTCACCCGCTTCGTCGAGTCGAGCATCGGCGACCACGAGCTGTTCGACGGCGGCGCCTACAAGCCCGCCGTCGTCGCGACCGACCTCGAGGCCGAGACGCTCGAGGCGACGGCCCGCGAGGAGGCGCTGCGCGAATGAGCGCGGCCGCCGGCGAGGCGTGGGGGCCGGCCGTGCGACGGCTCGCCGACTGGGACGGCGACCGCCTCGAGGCGCTGGCCGGGGCCCACGGCACCCCGCTCTACGTGCTCGACCCCGACCGGGTCCGGGACAACTACCGCCGGTTCGACGAGGCGTTCGCCGACGCCCGCGTCATGTACGCCGCGAAGGCCCACGCCGGGCGCGCGGTGCTCGAGGCGGTGCTCGACGCCGGCGCGGACGTCGAGTGCGCCGCGGCCGGCGAGCTGCGCCGGGCCATCGACGCCGGGGCCGACCCCGACACGCTCCGGTACACGGCGGTCAACCCGCCCGCCGGCGACCTGGACTACGCCGTCGAGCTGGCCGCCGACCACCCCGGGCTGACGGTCACCGCGGGCGCCCGGGACACGTTCGACCGGCTGGCCGAGCGGGGCTACGACGGCCGCGTGGCGATCCGCGTGAACCCGGGCATCGGCACGGGCCACCACGAGAAGGTCGCGACGGGCGCCGACGCGAAGTTCGGCATCCCGGCCGACGACGTGGCCGCGGTCGCCGCCGACGTCCGCGAGCGGTTCGACCTCGTCGGCGTCCACGCCCACGTCGGCAGCGGCGTGCTCACCGACGGCGTCGAGGAGCACTGCCGGGCCATCGGCCGCGTCGCCGAGCTGGCCCGCGAGGTCGGCGACCTGGAGTTCGTCGACGTCGGCGGCGGCTTCGGCGTCCCCTACCGCGAGGACGAGCCGCCGCTCGACCTCGACGCGGTCGCGGCGGCGGTCGACGAGGCGGTCGGCGACCTCGACGCCCGGCTCGAGCTCGAGCCCGGCCGGTACGTGGTGGCCGACGCCGAGTGCATCCTGACGCGGGTGAACACGGTCAAGGCGACCCCCGAGACGACCGTGGTCGGCGTCGACGCCTCGCTGGCGACGCTCATCCGCCCCGCGATGTTCGACTCCTATCACGCGATCCGGAACGTCACCGCCCCGGGTCGCGATCGAGTCCCGTGCTCGGTCGGCGGACCGTGCTGCACCAGCGCCGACGTCTTCGCCACCGACCGGCCGATCGGCCGGCCCGAGCGCGGCGACCTGTTCGCCATCGGGAACGCCGGCGCGTACGGCTACGAGCTGGCGAACCAGTTCCACTCCCAGCCCCGCCCCGCGGAGGTCGCCCTCGACGGCGACGGCGCCCGGGTCGTCCGCCGGCGCGAGACGCTGGCGGACGTCACCCGGGTCGAGGACGAGGCCTGAGCGCGCCGCGCTCCACCAACGACAATCCCGACCGAGCCAGCCCGATCAGCCGGGCCGGCGTCAGACGCGCGGCGCGCGGCGCCGCCGAAACCGCATGACGGGCGTCGGACAACCGGGGCTGGGCTTATGGCCCTCCCCGCCGAGGCGGGGGCATGGTCCGGTATCGCCAACCCCGATCGAAGACCCACCCAGCCCGACCGGGACCCGTCGCCGTACGGCCGGCTCGGCCTGCTCGTCGTGGCCTGCACGGCGGCGCTGACGCTGGCCTTCGTCGGCGTGGTCTCGCTCGCGACGGGCGACGCCGGCAACGTCGGCGGCCGGGTCCCGTTCTACGTGCTCGGGACCGCACTGGCGTTCGTCGGCAGCATCCTCGTCGTCGACGGGCCCCGCCGGGACGGCCGGACGGTGCTCGCCGTCGCCGGCGCGGTCGCCGGCGTGACGTTCATCCTGCTCTCGCTCGGCGCCGAGGGGCTCCGGTACGCGGTGGTCCACCCCGAGAACGTGCTCGTCACCAGCAGCGGCCTCTACCTCGTCGCGGCCGGCCTCATCGGCACCGGCGTGGGCTACTGGGCGCTGCGCCACTGGCGCGAGCTGGCGCACACCGTCCGGTCGTTCTAGACGGACCCGAGCCCCCATGGGACGGGAGTCGGACTGGGGGGCGTTCTACGAGGCGACCGAGGACGGCGAGCCGCGGGAATCGTTCCTCGCCGGGCTTGACGCCGTCCCCGCGGACCTCCCGAAGGAGGCGATCGACGTCGGGTTCGGCGCCGGCAACGAGACGCGAGCGCTGCTCCGGCGGGGCTGGGCCGTGACGGCCATCGACGCCGAGCCGGCGGCTGCCGAGATCCTCCGGGAACGGGTCGGTGACCACCCCGACCTCCGGATCGTCACGGCGAGCTTCGCGGCGGCGACCTACCCGACGGCCTCGTTCGTCTACGCGGGGTACTCCCTCCCGTTCGGTGACCCGGGGAGCTTCGACGCCGTATGGGCGCAGATCACGGACGCGCTCCGGCCGGGCGGCGTGTTCTGCGGCCAGCTGTTCGGGGACCGGGACGAGTGGGCGGACCGGGCGGACATGACGGTCCACACCCGGTCGGCGGTCGACGCCCTCCTGGAGGAGCTGGCGGTCGTCGAGCTCGAGGAGGTCGAGGGACGGATGGGGACGGCCACCGGCGAGGAGAAGTACTGGCACTACTACGACGTCATCGCCCGGAAGCCCAGCGCCGACTGATCGCGCACGCGGCGCCCCGACAGCTGCCCGGCTGCGGGCTCAGAGCTCGTCGACGAGCGCCGACGCCAACCCGACGTACTCGACCGGCTCGAGCGACGCCAGCTCGTCGCGGACGTCGTCGTCGACATCGAGGTCGTCGATCGCCGCCCGGAGCGAGTCGAGGGTGACGGCCTCGCCGCGGGTGAGCGCCTTGACCCGCTCGTACGCGTCGGCGTGGCCTTCCCGGCGGAGCACCGTCTGGATCGCCTCGGCGAGCACCTCGGGGTGGGCCTCGAGGTCGGCCCGCATCGCCTCGGCGTCGGGCGCGATCGACTCGAGGCCCGCCGCGGTCTTCGTGTACCCGATGAGGCAGTGGGCCAGCGCCGCGCCGACGTTCCGCTTCACCGTCGAGTCCGAGAGGTCGCGCTGGAGCCGCGAGGTCGTCACCGCGCCGGCGAGGTGGTCGAGGTCCGACGTCGCCTTCTCGAGGTTGCCCTCGGCGTTCTCGAAGTCGATCGGGTTCACCTTGTGGGGCATCGTCGAGGAGCCGGTCTCGCCCTCGGCCGTGCGCTGGCGGAGGTAGCCCAGCGACACGTACTGCCAGCAGTCACGGTCGAGGTCGACGAGGACGCGGTTCAGGCCGCGGAGCGCGTCGAAGACCGCGGCCAGGTCGTCCCCGGGGTTCACCTGCGTGGCGAGGGGCTGGTGGCGGAGGCCGAGCGAGTCGACGAACGCGGCGCTGACGGCGCGCCAGTCGACGTCCGGGAGCGCGGCGTGGTGGGCCGCGTAGGTCCCCGAGGCACCCGCGAGCTTCCCCGCCAGATCCCCGGTCGCGGCGGCGAGCCGGTCGAGCCCGGCGTCGAGCCGCGCGGCGTAGACCGCCAGCTCCTTGCCGAACGTCGTCGGCGTGGCGGGCTGGCCGTGCGTGCGGGCCAGCATCGGGGCATCGCGGTGCTCGCGGGCGAGGCTCACCAGCCGGCCCCGCACGGCCTCCAGCTCGGGCGCCAGCACCTCGTCGACGGCACCCCGGACGAGCAGGCGGTAGGCGAGGTTCGTGACGTCCTCGCTCGTGAGGCCGAAGTGGAGCCAGGGGTGGGCCCGCTCGAGGCCGTCGAGCCGAATCCGGAGGAAGTACTCCACCGCCTTCACGTCGTGGTTCGTCGCCGCGTACCCCGCCGCCCCCTCGGTCTCGAGGCGCTTGATCAGGCCCGCGTCGTCGGCGTCGAAGGACCCGTAGACCGCCCGGCTCCGCTCGCGCTCGGCCCCGTCGAGCTCGAGGGGCACGCCCGGCTCGTCGGCCAGCGCCAGGAGGTACTCGACCTCGACCCGGGTCCGGGCCCGCATGAGCGCGGCCTCGCTCGCGTAGGGCCGGAGCGGCGCGGTCCGGCCCGCGTACCGGCCGTCCAGCGGCGAGACCGCATCGAGGGGGTCGGTCATCCGAGCCTCACTGCTCGCGGTCGGACGAAAAGGGTGTCGCCGGCCCTGGTCATCGGCGGGCCCCTCAAGCCAGGCCCCGGAGCAAGCCTTGGCCGTCGGTCCCGCCGATGTCAGCGAGGGTCGCCCGTTCCGGGTGGGGCATCAGCACGGCCACGGATCCCTCCCCGGCGATGCCGGCGATGTTGTCGACCGACCCGTTGGGGTTCGCGGCTCCGGTGACGGCCCCCGTCTCGTCACAGTAACGGAACAGCACGCGGTCGGTCTCGCGCAGGGCCTCGAGCCCGGCCCGGTCGATCTCGAACCGGCCCTCGCCGTGGGCGATGGGGAGCTCGATGACCTGACCGGGGTCGTACGCCTCGGTCCACCTCGTGGCGGCGTTCTCGACCCGGAGGTGGACGTGCTCGCAACGGAAGCGGCCGTCCCGGTTGACCGTGAACGCCCCCGGGACCAGGCCGGCCTCCGTGCCGACCTGGGCGCCGTTACAGATCCCGAGGACGGGAAGTCCCGCCGCGGCCGCCGATCGGAGCTCGGCCATGATCGGCGAGTGGGCGGCGATCGCGCCGGCTCGCAGGTAGTCCCCGTAGGAGAACCCGCCGGGGAGGACGACGCCCGACACGTCCGCCGGCAGGCCGTCCTCGTGCCAGACGATCTCGGCGTCGACGCCGAGGTGGGTCAGCGCCTGTCGGCTATCGCGGTCGCAGTTCGACCCGCCGAACCGGATCACGGCGACCGTCACGGCCGTTCGGTCACCTCGACGGTGTAGTCGTGGATCGTCGGGTTCGCGAGCAGCCGCTCGGCCATCTCGTCGAGCCGCCGCTCGGCCGCCTCGATCGACTCCGCCTCGAGATCTACCTCGAAGACGTCGGCGGCCCGGAGCGCCTCGACCTCGAAGTCGAGCCGCTCGAGCGCCCGCTCGGTCGTCGCCGCCTCCGGGTCGAGCACGCCGGATTGCAGCCGCACGGTCACGGTGCCGGTGTAGGCCGTCACGCCGCCTCCACGGCGCCCAGCGCGGCCGGCAGTCCCGGCGCCTCGAACCAGTCCCGACCGGTGTAGGCGTTCGCCCCCGCCCGGTAGAGGTCCGCCACCCCGGACAGGATGCGCGGGGGCAGCGGCATCGGCTCGACGCCGACGAGCGCGCGCCACTCGGTGCTGTCGCGGGCCCGCGCTTCGGCCTTCGCGTCAGCGACGGCGTCGACCCAGTCTGGCTGCTCCCGCTTGTAGAACTGCCGGACGACCTCCTTCGAGAGCTGGCGGCCCTCGTAGCTGAAGCGGTTCTCGTCGAGCGTGCCCACGACGTCGGCGACCCGGATCGTGCCGTCGTCGTAGAGGCACTCGATCTTGCCGTCCTCGTGGACGAGCCCCCCGTCGGCGGCCAGCTCGGTCACGACCCGGTTGACGCGCCGGGCGATCTCCTCGAGCTCTCCGAGATCGGCCGCCCCGGCGATCCGGTCGGCGTCGGCCCGGTCGAGGTACCGGTCGGCGGCCTCGAACTTCGTCGAGAACTCGATGATGGGCTCGTCGAGCTCGATCGGCTCGTCGGGCCAGGCGTCGACCTCGAGGCCGTGGTCGGCGGGCTCGGTCCGCCGTCGGAGGCTCGATCCCACCGGGACGCGGTTCCGGAAGACGATCTCCAGCGGGATCAGGTAGTGGTCGCCGGTGGCCGCGAAGAACGCGTCGTAGTCGTAGTCGCGGCCGTCGTGGGGGAGCGGCGGGGCGGCGGTGAGGTCGATGGCCATCTCCCGTGGGGCGGCTTCGGCCGCGTCGAGTTCGACGGCCTCGCCGGCGGCACCGACCACGCCCCGGTAGTGGGTATCCAGGCCTTCGGCCTCGAGCAGCTCGAAGCTGTAGGCACCCATCGTACACAGGCTCTTGCCCTTCTCCGGGATCTCGTCGGGCATCGCGCCCCAGTCGAACACCGAGTAGTCGTCGGTGAACACGAAGGCCCCCCGCCCCAGCTGGTCGTCGGTCGGCTCGCGGTCGACGCGGAATCGTTTGACGCTGGTCATGTCGTGGGTTCAGAGCTCCAGGCCGCGGATCGCGACGGCGTCGCCGTCCTCGACGCGGCCGATGACCCGGCCGTCCGTGGCGGCGGCGAGGGCCTCGGCATCGGCCGGCGGGGCCGCCGCGACGAAGCCCGTCCCCTGGTTGAACGTCCGGTGCATCTCGGCGTCGCTCACCTCGCCGGCCGACTGGATCAGCTCGAAGACCGCCCCGGGCGGCCAGGGATCATCGACGACGTACCGGTTCGACCCGAGCCGCCGGAGGTTCGTCCACCCGCCGCCGGTGACGTGGGCGGCGCCACGGACGCCGTGCTCGCGCATCGGCTGGAGGAGGTCGGTGTAGAGCCGGGTCGGCTCGAGGAGCACCTCGCCGACGGTACGGCCGGGCTCGTCCGGGAAGGGGTCGTCGTAGTCGTGGGCCCGGGTGACGGCCTCCCGGGCGAGCGTCAGCCCGTTCGAGTGGACGCCGCTCGACGCCCAGCCGACGAGCGCGTCCCCCGGCTCGGCCCGGCCCTCGAACAGCACCCCCTTCCGGGCGATCCCGACGGCTGTCCCGGCGAGGTCGAGCCCGAGGACGATCTCCGGGAGGACCGCCGTCTCGCCGCCGACGAGGGCGACGCCGGCGGCCTCGGTCCCCGCCGCCAACCCCTGGCCGATCTGCTCGGCGACCGCCTCGTCGGGCGCCTCGACCGCGAGGTAGTCGACGAACGCCAACGGCTCGATCCCGGCGGCGACGAGGTCGTTGACGTTCATCGCCACGCAGTCGATACCGACCGTCGAGTAGTCCCCGAGCGCCTCGGCGACGAGGAGCTTGGTCCCGACGCCGTCGGTCGAGACGCCGAGCCACCGGTCGCCGAGGTCGACCAGGCCGGCGTACGCGTCGTCGCCGCCCTCCTGGGCGGCCCCGACGAGCGCCGCCGTCGCGGCCTCGCTCGCGTCGATGTCGACGCCGGCCTCGGCGTAGTTCAGCCCCTCCTCGTCGGCCGAGTCCTCGGTCACCGTGTCCCTCCGTCCGCGACCGGCCGGTCGGCCGATTCGCCCTCGATCGCATAGGGGTACGCCCCGGTGACACAGCCGAGGCAGAGGTCCTCGCGGTCGAGGCCGATCACCTCGGCGACCGCGTCGACCGAGAGGTAGCCGAGGCTGTCGGCGTCCACCGCGTCCTCGACGGCCTCGACCGACCGGTCGGCCGCGATCAGCTCCTCGCGCGAGGCCATGTCGATGCCGAGGTAACAGGGCGCCACGACCGGTGGGGACCCGATTCGGAGGTGGACGGCCTCGGCGCCGGCCTCCCGCAGCAGCTGGACGAGCTCGGACGAGGTCGTCCCCCGGACGACGCTGTCGTCGACCAGGGTGACGGTCGCTCCCTCGACCGTGGTCCGGATCGCGTTCAGCTTCAGCCGGACGGCGCGCTCACGCTCCTCCTGGGTCGGCATGATGAACGTCCGGCCGACGTACCGGTTCTTCATGAGGCCCTCCGCGAGCTCGAGGTCGGCACCGGCCTCGGTCGCGGCCGCCGCGTAGCCCGCCGCCGCGGCCCGGCCCGAGTCCGGGACCGGGAGCACGACGTCGGTGTCGACCCCGTGGTCGGCCCAGAGCCGCTTGCCGAGGTCTCGGCGGACGTCGTACACCAGCCGGCCGTCGATGAGCGAGTCCGGCCGGGCGAAGTAGACGTACTCGAAGAAGCAATGGGCGGTCCGGTCGAGCTCGACCAGCTGGTGGGACTCGTAGCCCGACCCATCGGGAGCCAGCCGGATCAGCTCCCCGGGCCGGACGTCCCGGATGAGTTCGCCGCCGAGGGTGTCGATGGCGGCGGACTCCGAGGCGAGCACGTAGCCGTCATCGAGCTCGCCGAGACTGAGCGGTCGGTTCCCTTCGGGGTCGCGGATGCCGAGCACGGCGTCGTCGCGCATGACCGTCAGGGCGTACGAGCCGTGGAGCCGGCCCATCGTGCGCTCGACGGCCGCGACCAGCGGCTCCTCGAGCAGGTGTCGGGCCAGGTCGTGGGCGATGACCTCCGTGTCGCCGTTGGAGGTGAACGGGTGGCCCTTGGCCGCCAGCTCGTCCCGGAGCGCGTCGGCGTTGACCAGGTTCCCGTTGTGGGCGAGGCCGAGCGACCCGCCCTTGAACGAGACCGTGAACGGCTGGGCGTTCGACGCGTCGACGCTCCCCGCGGTGGGGTATCTGACGTGGCCGATGCCGGTCGTGCCCTCGAGTCCCTCAAGCGTCGGGTCGTCGAAGACGTCGCCGACCAGCCCCATGCCGACGTGGCCGTGCTGCTGGAAGCCGTCGTGGGTGACGATCCCCGCCGACTCCTGACCGCGGTGCTGGAGGGTGTACAGCGCGTAGTAGAGCGGTCGGCTGACCGGCCGGTCCTCGAGCGCCATGCCGACCACGCCGCACTTCTCTCGCGGACCGTTCATCGGTCCCTCCGGAGCGCCTCGGCGTGGTCGATCCGTGACTGCACCAGCTCGTCGGTCCCGATGTCGTGGCGAACCCGGAGCTCGGCCTCGTCGACGTCGACCAGCGCCGCTTCCACGATGGCGTTGGCCCCGGCGATGGTCCGGGCGACGCCGACGACCGCGAACGAGCGCGACGTGGTCGTATAGAGCCCATCGGGACGGTCCTCGACGCTCCCGTAGAACAGCTGCGCGTCGCCGACGCTCGACCCGTCGAGCGTGAGCTTCGTGCCCGCCCGGGGGTCGGTCGGGTAGCCCGCCGGGACGGCGTACTTACAGACCGTCGCCCGATCGGCGAATGCGAGGTCGGGCAGGGGGTCACCATCGCGGGCGGCGGTCAGCACATCGACGAACCGCGTCTCGAGCACGGGCAGGGTGTTCATCGCCTCCGGGTCGCCGAAGCGCGCGTTGAACTCGATCACGGAGACGCCGTCGGCGGTGAGCATGAACTGGCCGTAGAGCACGCCGGTGTAGTCGCCGAGGGCGTCGACCGTCGCCTCGAGGATCGCGACCGCCTCGTCGTACTCCGCCGCCGTGAGGAACGGGAGGGCTCTCCCGGCGTCGCTGTAGCTGCCCATCCCGCCCGTGTTGGGGCCCTCGTCGCCCGCGTAGGCGCGCTTGTGGTCCTGGACGGCCGGCGTGACCCGGAGATCGCCGTTCGCCACCAGCGCCTGGACGGTGAACTCCTCGCCGACCAGCCGCTCCTCGAGCACGACGCGGTCGTAGTCCGCCTCGCGCAGGTCGGCCGCCGCCGCCGCGGCGCTGACCTGGTCGCCGATCACCTGCACCCCCTTGCCGCCGGTGAGCCCCGCCGGCTTCACGACGAGGTCCCCCTCGGCGGCCTCGATGTGGTTGGCCGCCGCGTCGAGGTCGTCGAACGTCTCGAAGTCGGGACAGCCGGGGATGGCGTGCTCGCGCATGAACCGTCGCTGGTACGCCTTGTCCGTCTCGATGCGCGCCTGGGCCGCCGTCGGACCGAAGGGGAAGACGCCCGCGTCGGAGAGCGCGTCCGCGACGCCCGCCTGAAGCGGCGCCTCCGGGCCGATGACCGCCAGGGTGGCGCCGACCTCGGTCGCGTAGTCGGCGACGGCCGCGGGGTCGCTCGGGTCGAGGGGTTCGAACTCCTCGGCGAGCTCGACGATGCCCGGGTTGCGATTTCCCGCGCCGGCGTACAGATCGACATCGTCGGCGAGCGCCCGGGCGATCGCGTGCTCGCGCCCGCCGCCACCGACGAGCAGGACGGTCTCGTCGACGGTCATGGGCGAGGCACTCCGCTGGAGGGACGGGTCAGCACGCCGAACCGAGCCGAGAAGGGAGGAGGTCTGCGCCGAGCGTGGTGACGGGGTCACTTCGCCTCCGCGCGCCCGCCAGCGGGCCCGTCTCGAGCGTTCAGGTGACCGACGCGGTCGGCGCGGGCCGCGGCCGTCGCCGAGGTCATGGTTGACGACTCCAGAGGCGGGGGCATAAACATGGTCCCTGGGAACCCGACGGGCGACGCCTGCGCGGCTCATTCGAGCCCTCGGTCGAGGACCCGCCGACGCTCAGCGAGTGCCGCCGCATCGTAGCGAAGGCGCTCGTCGCCGGCCTCGATCTGCAGGTCGCCGTCGGCGGTCGCCGACCCCAGCCGGCGGACCGGCGCGACCCCATCGAACCGGGCCTCGAGGTCGTCGGGCTCGTCGGTCTCGACCACGGCTCGGCCCGGGGCCTCGACGAAGAGCTCGGTCGGGTCCTCGACTCGGACACTGGCCCCCGCGTCGGCGGTCACCAGTTCGGCGAGCGTCACGGCGAGGCCGCCCCCGCTCACGTCGTGGACCGCGAGGGCGTCGTCGGTCACGTCGGCGAGCGCCTCGATCACGGCCCGTGGCTCGTCCGGGAGTGCCGGGAACCGGTCACTGCCGCCGAACTGGGCGAGGTACTCGGAGCCTCCGAGCCGGCCCCGCCCGGCCCCGCCGACGAGGACCAGCTCACCCTCGCCGGCGAGGGTCGTGGGGGGCGCCTCGTACCCCTTCCGCGCGCCGACCATCGCGAGGGTCGGCGTCGGCGGGATGGGACCGGACGGGGAGTCGTTGTAGAGCGAGACGTTCCCACCGACGACCGGCACCTCGAGGGCGTCGCACATGTCCGCCAGCCCGTGGACCGTTCCACGGAACCCGCCGAACACGTCGGGATTCTCCGGGTTGCCCCCGTTGAGGCAGTCGACGGCGGCAAGGGGCGTCGCGCCCGTCACCGCGAGGTTCGTCGCCGCTTCGAGGGCGACCGCCCGACCGCCGTCGTACGGCGCGGCGTCGGTCCAGCCCGGGGCGCCGTCGGCCGCGATCGCGAGGCCGTGGCCGGTCTCCCGGATGGCGAGCAGCGAGGCGTCGCCGCCGGGCGGGACGGCGGTCCGGATGCCGACCTCGTGGTCGTACTGGCGGAAGACCCAGCGCTTGTCCGCCGTGTTCGGGCTCGCGACGACGGCGTCGAACGCCGTCTCGAGGGGCACGTCGGGCACGTCGACGTCCGGCGGGGCCGGCTCGGCGAACTCGCGCTCGTAGACCGGCGCCTCGTCGACGACGTAGGTCGCGGGGACGTCGACCACGACCTCGCCGTCGAACGTACAGACGTACCGCCCGGTGTCGGTGAGCTCGCCCACGACCGAGCAGCCGAGGTGGAACCGCTCGGCGATCTCGCGCACCCGGTCGACGTTCCCCGGCGCCACCTCGTAGCACATCCGCTCCTGGGACTCGGCGAGCAGGATCTCGAGGCCGCTCATGTCGGGCTCGCGCTGGTGGACTCGGTCGAGATCGAGCGCGGCGCCGAGCCCGCCCTTGGCGACCATCTCGCTCGAGGCGCCCCCCAGCCCCGCCGCGCCGAGGTCGCGGGCGGCCTCGATGAGCCCCTCGTCGAGGAGCGCCTCGTTCGCCTCGATGAGCAGCTTCTCCGTGTACGGGTCGCCGACCTGGACCGCCGAGCGCTCCTCGGTCTCGGCGTCCTCGTCGAGGTCCTCGCTGGCGAAGCTCGCGCCCCCGAGGCCGTCCCGGCCGGTCGCGTTCCCGACGAGGACCAGCTTGTTCCCCGACTCGGTCGCCGCGGCCGTGACCAGCCGGTCGGCGTCGAGCAGGCCGACGCAGGCGACGTTCACCAGGGGATTGCCGGCGTAGCCTGGATGGAAGCTGACGCCGCCCGAGACGGTCGGGACGCCGATCGCGTTGCCGTAGTCCGCGATCCCCTCGACGACGCCCTCGAGCAGGTATCGCGAGTGGTCGCGCTCGAACGGGCCGAAGTAGAGGACGTCCGCCAGCGCGATGGGGTAGGCCCCCATCGAGACGATGTCGCGCACGATGCCGCCGACGCCGGTCGCCGCGCCGTCGTACGGGTCGACGTACGACGGGTGGTTGTGGCTCTCGATGCCGAGGGCGAGATAGGTGTCGTCGTCGAGCGCGACCACGGCGGCGTCGTCACCCGGCCCGACGACCACGGCCGCCCCCTCGCTCTCAAACGCTGAAAGCAGCGGCGCCGACGACGAGTAAGCGCAGTGTTCGCTCCAGAGGTTCTCGAACAGCGCGGCCTCGGCGGGCGTGAGCTCCCGGCCGAGGCCCTCGGCCGCGGCCTCGACGATTGGATCCGCTGCCGCCGTCATCGAGGCCGGTCCCGCTGACCTTGTCGGCGATACTGAGCGGTTCCCTCCCGGTCCCTGCCGGCTCCCCTCGAGCCTGGTGTCCCCATCCTCACCCGGCCGTTTCCGGCCCCCCATAATAGCCCTGTCGTCGGCCGCCCGTCGGGCCGATCGAACGGCGCCGCTCCGCCGGTCACTCCTCGTCGAGGTAGGCGGGCGTGCCGGTCCGGTGGAGGCGTTCTGCGGCCTTCGCCACGTCCTCGCGGAGGCGGGCGTGCCGGTCGACGAGCCGGTCGCGGAGTGCCGGGTGCTGCCTCGCGAGCAGCTGCACCGCCGAGAGCGCGGCGTTGTACGACTTCCCGGCGTCGACCGCGAGGATGGGGGCCCCCGTGGGCATGCCGATCACCGAGTCGACGGATTTCTCCTGGACGGGGACGCCGATGACGGGGAGGGGGAACGCGATCGAGGCGGTCATGTTCGGGAGGTCGGCCGACTTGCCGCCCGCCCCGGCGATGATGACCTCCAGCCCCCGGTCCTCGGCCGTGCGGGCGTAGACGTCCATCAGGTCCGGGGTCCGGTGGGCGGAGACCACGTGACTCTCGAACGAGTACCGGGCGTCGGTCCCGTCGCCAGTGTCCTCCTCGAAGCCGAGATCGACGAGGGCGTCGTGGGCCCCTCGCATGACCGGGAGGTCCGAGTCGCTCCCCATGACGATGCCGACGTCCGGCGTCGCCTCGGGGTCGTGGTCCGCGGCGGCCTCGGCCCGGAGCCGCTCGAGCAGCGCCTCGAGCGTCGGCGTGTCGGTCATGTCCTCTCGATGCCGGGGCGCCCTGTTGAGCGTTCCGGGTTCACATCAGCAAGCTGACTGGAACGTCAGGAGTCAGGCGAACGAGAGAGCCTCCGCGAGCGCCTGGGCGGACGCGAGGAGCTCGTCTCGCCCCTCCTCGCCGGTGGGGACGCACGTGACGTGGCCCATCTTCCGGAGGGGTCGGACCTCCCGCTTGCCGTACCAGTGGAGCGAGGCGCCAGGGGTCCGCAGGACCGCCTCGGCGCCCCGGAGCTGGGCCCGCCGCGACGGCCCATCGCCGAGCACGTTCGCCGTGACGGCCGGACTCCGGAGGTTCGTCGACCCCAGCGGCCACCCGAGGACGGCGCGAACGTGCTGGGCGAACTGCGAGGTCACGGCGCCCTCGATGGTGTAGTGGCCCGAGTTGTGCGGCCGTGGGGCGATCTCGTTCACCAGCACCTCGCCGTCGACTTCGAACAGCTCGACGCCGAACACGCCGCGGCCGTCCAGCCCCTCGAGGACGCGTCGGGCGACCGCGTCGGCTCGATCCAGCACCGGCTCGGCGACCCTGGCGGGGGCGACCGTCTCCCGGAGGATCTCTGCCTCGTGTCGGTTCTCCGCGGCGGGGAACGTCGCGACCTCGTCGCGGCCGCGGACGCCGATGACCGAGAGCTCGCGGTCGAACGCGACGAGCTCCTCCGCGACGAGCCCCGAGAGGTCGCCGAGTTCGGACCGGGCCTCCTCGACGCTCCCCGACAGGGACGTTCCCCCGGCCGTCGTACCCCCCTCGGCGGGCCTTGAGCATCAGCGGGGTGCCCAGCGCGTCGAAGGCCGCCTCGAGATCGGCCTCGTCGTCGACGGGCCGGAAGGCGGGGACTGGGACCGCCGTCTCGAGGTGTCGCTTCTCGGCCAGCTTGTCCTGGGTGATCCGGAGGGTCTCCGGTGACGGGTGGACGGGGACGCCCGATTCCTCGGCGGCCGCCGCGAGGGCGTCGGGATCCACCAGCTCGATCTCGTAGGTCAGGGCGTCGGCCCGCTCGGCGACCGTCGCGATGGTCTCCGGGTCCTCGAAGCCGCCGACCACCTGCTCGCGGGATACGCTCGCGGCCGGGCAGTCCGGTGTGGGGTCGGCGACGACGACCTCGACGCCGAGGGGGGCGGCCGCCTCGGCCAGCATGCGACCCAGCTGGCCACCGCCGATGACGCCGAGTACGGGGCCGTCCTCGTCGATGACGACGTCGGCCTCAGCGGCGAGGGGCGGGCTCTCAGGCGTCACGCCCAAGGGCCTCCGTGCGACCGCCGGGGGAGCCGCGTACGCCCGTTCAACGACTGGGCGTATCCGACCGCCCCATATAGCCCTATCCCTCGCCCAGGTCCGGCAGAACCGAGGCTGGGGGAATCGGCCGAGAGCCGATGCATGGTTCCGACCGATCGAACCATGGGTCCGGCTGGCGATCTCCGCCTCCAGGGACGGTTCCACGGAACGACTGGGACGTCGATCGGATCAGCCGTCTCAGCAGTATCGGCTCGGAGCCCGGTCCGAGGACCATCATCGGGGCCGGTGTAAGCAGTATCTCTTTGGTGCCGCTGGTCCGCTCCTTCGTCATGAAGCTCGCGGGCCTGGCCAGCAACCGCGGCCGGAACCTACGACGGCTCCACGAACGCGCACCGGGGGGCGCCGAGCTGGCGGTCGTCCTCACGAACGACGCCGACGCCCCAGTCCTCGACTGGGCCGAGGAGACGGGCGTCGCGACCGCCGTCGTCGAGCGCGGTGAGGACGAGGACCGCCGGGCTCACGAGACCCGGGTGGTCGACGCCCTGGCCCCCCACGACATCGACCTCGTCTGCCTCGACGGGTACATGCGGGTGCTCTCAGCGGCGTTCCTCGACGCGGTGCCGACCACGTTGAACGTCCACCCCTCGCTGCTGCCGTCGTTCCCGGGCACGGACGCGTGGGGCGACGCGCTCGAGGCGGGGGTGTCGGTCACCGGCTGCACGGTCCACGTCGTGACCGACGCGGTCGACCCGAACGGGGCGGTGCGTCCATGACCAGGTCGACACCGGCCCCATCGTCACCCAGGAGCCGGTGCCCGTCTACGCCGGGGACGATCGGGACTCGCTCAAGCGACGGGTGCTCCACGAGGGCGAGTTCCGTGCCTATCCGCGGGCCGTCAAGTGGTTCGCCGAGGACGCGGTCGAGGTCGACCGGGCGGCGGGCCGGGCGACGATTGACCCCGACACAGGGGGGCGCTTTCCGGCCCGAAGGCTCGTCAGCCACGAGCGGGGCCGCGAGCTCCGCTACGGCGAGAACCCCCACCAGGAGGCGGCGGTGTACGCCGACGCCGCGGCCGCCGGGCCGAGCGTCGTCGGGGCCGAGGAGCTGAACCCGGGCGCGAAGGCGCTCTCGTACAACAACTACAACGACGCCGACGCCGCGCTCGCGCTCGTCCGGGAGTTCGACCGGCCCGCGGCCGCGGTCATCAAGCACGCCAACCCGGCGGGCTGCGCGGTCGCCGGATCGGTCGCCGAGGCGTACGACCGCGCGCTCCGGACCGACGCGATGAGCGCCTTCGGCGGCGTCGTCGCGCTGAACCGCCCCTGCGACGTCGCGACCGCCGAGCACGTCGTCGACTCGTACAAGGAGGTCGTCGTCGCGCCCGGCTACGACGACGGGGCGGCCGACGTGCTCCGCGAACGCGAGGACCTCCGGGTGCTCGCGGTGGGGCCGCTCGGGCCCGCGGCCGAGAGCCAGGCCGGCGTCACCGAGAAGGCGCTCGTCGGCGGCCGGCTCGTCCAGGACCGCGACGACGGCCGGGTCGGCGTCGACGACCTCGAGGTCGTCACCGAGCGCGCGCCCACGGCGGCGGAGCTCGAGACGATGGCGTTCGCCTGGCCGGTCGTCAAGCACGTCACCTCGAACGGCATCGTCCTCGCGACGGGGACCGAGACCGTCGGCGTCGGGATGGGCCAGGTCTCGCGTGTCGACGCCGTCCGGCTGGCGGCGCTGAAGGCCGACGAGCACGCCGAGGGCAAGGGCCCGGCGGGGGCGGTGATGGCGTCGGACGCGTTCTTCCCGTTCCCGGACGCCGTCGAGCGGGCCGCCGACGCCGGCGTCGAGGCCGTGGTCCAGCCCGGCGGGTCGGTCAACGACGACGACGTGATCGCGGCCTGCGACGACCGCGGCCTCGCGATGGCGTTCACCGGCCAGCGGGCGTTCCGCCACGGCTGAGGGCCGCCGAGCCAGTCCGACATTTCTAAGCACCCGGCATCGGTCACTCCAGCCATGGAGTACCACGAGGCGGCGAGCTTCCTCTTCGACCTCCGCCGCTTCCGGATGAAGCCGGGCACGGAGTCGACGGCCCGGCTGCTCGCCGACCTCGGGGCGCCCCACGAGGGGCCGACGTACGTGCAGATCGCGGGCTCGAACGGGAAGGGCAGCACCGCGCGGATGGTCGAGTCCGTGCTGCGCGAGGCCGGCCTCGACGTGGGGCTGTACACCTCGCCCCACCTCGACGACCTCCGCGAGCAGGTGCTCGTCGACGGCCGCCCCATGGCCAAGCGCGCCGTCTGCGAGTTCGTCGAGGCGGTCCGCCCGCTGGTGACCGAGCGCGCGGCCGACGGCGAGGGGCCGACGTTCTTCGAGGTGCTCACCGCGATGGCGCTCTGGGAGTTCGGCCGACAGGACGTCGACGTCGCCGTGCTCGAGGTCGGCATCGGCGGCCGGTACGACGCCACCAGCGTCGTCGATCCGACGGCCAGCGCGGTGACGGCCGTCTCGTTGGAACACACGGAGCTGCTCGGCGACACCGTCGAGGAGATCGCCCGCGACAAGGCCCAGGTCGCGCCCGCTGACGGCCCACTGGTGACGGCGACGACCGGCGACGCGCTCGCGGCGATCCGGGACGAGGTCGGCGAGGTGCTGGTCGTCGGGACGGCCGACGATGGTTCCGACCGCGACGTCACCGTCGCCTACGGCGGCATCAACGGGAACGGCGAGGGGCAGGTGACGGTCGAGGGGCCGGGCTGGTCGGTGGAGACGCCGCTGGACCTCGTAGGCGCCCACCAGGCCCGGAACGCCGGCGTCGCGGCCGCGATCGTCCACCAGCTCATCGACGTCGACGAGGCCACCCTGGCCCGCGGGCTCCGCGGGGCCCACTGGCCCGGCCGCTTCGAGATCACCGGCCGCGAGCCGTTGGTGGTGCTCGACGGCGCCCACAACCCCGGCGCCAGCGCCGTGCTCGCGGAGACGCTGGCCGAGTTCGAGTTCGAGGGGCTCACGCTGGTCTTCGGCGCGATGCACGACAAGGACCACGCCGACATGGTCGCGGCGCTCCCGCCGGCCGACCGGGTGATCGCCTGCGACCCCGCGACCGACCGCGCCGCCGACCCGGCGGTGCTCGCCCGCGTGTTCCGCGAGGCCGGCTACGGCGACGTGACGGTCGAGCCCGCCGTCGAGGACGCCGTCGAGGCGGCGCTCGACGACGCGGATCCGAACGACGCGGTGGTGATCACCGGCTCGCTGTACGCGGTCGCCGAGGCCCGCCGGCGGTGGTCGCGGACGGAAGTCCCGAAGCGGGTCGAGTCGGTCGACGACGCCCGAGACGTCCTCGAGGCGGCCGACGTCGGCGGCCCCGACGTCTGGCGGCTCCGCGGCGAGGGCCGCCACCACGTCCTCAAGACCCGGCTGCTCCCCCGCCAGGCCACCGGCCTGCGGGAGGCGATGCTGCGGGCCGGCGGCGAGTGCGCCGTCTCGGCGGTCTCGACCCAGTCGGCGGAGTACGTCGACGTCGTGCTCATGGGCACCCACGGTCAGTTCGAGGCGGTGCTCGAGGACCTCCCGACCCGGCCCGGCGGGCTCGCCGCGGTCGCCCGCAGCCTCCGGGACGCCCTCGGGATCGACGCGGGCCGACCCCGCCGGGGCTACCCCTGGGAGGACCGGACCGCGGTGATGGGCATCGTCAACGTCACGCCCGACTCGTTCCACGACGGCGGTCGGTTCGACGGGACCGATCTCGCCGTCACCGGCGCCGAGCGGATGGTCGAGGCCGGCGCGGACATCGTCGACGTCGGCGGCGAGAGCACGCGGCCGGGTGCCGAGCCGGTGAGCCCCGAGACCGAGCGCGAGCGGGTCGTCCCGGTGATCGAGCGGCTGGCCGACCTGGACGCGCTGGTCTCGGTCGATACCCGCCGCGCGTCGGTCGCGGCGGCCGCCCTCGAGGCCGGCGCGGACATCATCAACGACGTCTCCGGGCTGGGCGACCCCGAGATGCGCTTCGTCGCCGCCGAGCACGACGCCCCGCTGGTCGTGATGCACAGCATCGACACGCCGGTCGACCCCGACCACACCCCCGAGTACGACGACGTGGTCGAGGACGTGATCGACGCGCTCGCCGAGCGGGTGCTGCTGGCCGAGCGCGCGGGACTGGACCGCGAGCAGATCATCGTCGACCCCGGGCTCGGCTTCGGCAAGACCGCCGCCGAGAGCTTCGCGCTGCTCGACCGCGCCGACGAGCTCCGGGCGCTGGGCTGTCCGGTCATGATCGGCCACTCCCACAAGTCGATGTTCGAGGCGATCGGCTACGGCGCCGACGAGCGCGAGCACGCCACGGTCGCCGCCTCGGCGCTCGCGGCGGCCCGGGGCGCCGACGTCCTCCGGGTCCACGACGTGCCGGAGAACGTGGCCGCCGTCAGGGCCGTCGAGGCCGCCGCCCACCCCGAACGCTGGTTCGAGTAGCGCCCAGGGCAGCCGGCTACGTCCCGACGCCGAGGTCGCGGTAGGCCCGCAGGTACCGGTCGAGCACGGGCTCGACGTCGAAGCCCGCGAACGAGTCGTCGATCGTGAGCCGCTCGAGCTCGGTGGCCTCCCGGATCGCGTCGACGAGCTCCTCCTCGTCGGTGACCCGCAGCCCCCGGTCGCGGTGCTCGATGAGCTCGTGGGCGGCCGAGGCGGCGTGGTACTCCGCGATGCCGACGCAGCCACACGCCAGCGCCCGGAGGAAGTCGGCCGCGAACGGCGCCTCGTGGGCGGTGTGGACGTAGACGTGGGCGCCGCGGAACAGCGCCAGCCGGCGCTCGAGGGGCTGCTCGCCGAGGAAGTGCACCCGGTCGGCGATCCGGAGGTCCGACGCCTGGGCCTCGTAGGCCGCGCGGGCCGGTCCGTCGCCGATCACCGCGGCCTCCCAATCGAGCTCGCGGAACTCGGCGAGCGAGAGCAGCAGGTTCTCGAGGTTCGCGGCCGCGTCGAGCCGGCGCGAGTAGACCACGTCCGCCAGCGGCTCGGGCTCGGCGGCGCGGACGGCCGCCATGTCCACCGGCGTGGGGATGACCCGCACGCCGGGCGCCGACCGGCCGAGCTCGCGAAGCCCGGTCTGGACCAGCCGCGAGGGCGCAACCGTGAGCGCTGGCGCCCGGACGGCGAGTCGGCGGACCCGCTCGCGCCAGCCCTCCTCCGGCTGGAGGTCGTACCAGTCGACGACGAGCGGGATGCGGAGCCCGGTCGCCGCGGCGGCCGCCGCGCTCACCGCGAGCGGGTCGGCGTGGCTCGCGTGGACGACGTCGGGGGCCGCCGCCCGGAGCGCCGCCGGGAGCCGGGCCGCGAGCCGGCGCGGCGGCGGGTCGGCCTCGACCGTCAGGGCGCGGAACTGCCCGCTGTCGTGCTCGTTGGCCGCCGAGCGGTCGGCCCACCAGGCCGGCCCCAGGCGGGTGACGTCGTGGCCGCGGCGGTCGAGCGCACCCGCCAGCCAGTCGAGGCGGTCGGCCGCCTCGGCGTCCACTCGTTCCCGGGGGCCGGCGGAGACCACCGCGACGCGCATGCGCCGGCCACGGAGCGGGCCGGTATTAATGGCCGCCCTTCCCTGCCGAGGACCAACGGCTTTTGGCCCGCGCCCGGGTCCGAGCCGTCATGGTCGGCTACGACCTCGAACGGTACCTCAACGTCCGCCAGGCCGGCGGCGCGTCGTTCGGGCCCGACGGCGACCGGCTCGCCTTCCTCATGGACACGACCGGCGTCGACCAGGTGTGGGCGCTCGACGGCCCGGGGGGCTGGCCCGAGCAGCTGACGTTCCACGAGGAGCGCGCGACGTTCGTGGACTACTCGCCGACCCGCGACGAGCTCGTCTACGGGATGGACGACGGGGGCAACGAGCGGGTCCAACTGTATCGGCTGTCGGCCGATGGGGCCGAGGAGGTCCCGCTCACCGCCCACCCCGACGCGAAGCACCGCTGGGGCGGCTGGGACGGCGACGGCGACCGGTTCGCCTTCGCATCGAACCGCCGGGACGAGGCCGTCTTCGACGTCTACGTCCAGGGCCGCGACGAGCGGGGCGACGACGCCGAGCTCGTCTGGGAGGGCGACGGCTGGTACAGCGTCGCGGGCTGGGGTCCCGACGACGACCGGCTGCTGCTCCACGAGGCCCGCTCGAGCTTCGATCACGACCTCCACGTGCTCGAGCTGGCGACCGGCGAGGCCGAGCGGCTCACCGACCTCGCGGGCGAGGTCCGTTACGAGGCCCCCAACTGGGGCCCCGACGGCGAGGGCGTCTACCTCGTGACCGACCGGGACGCCGATACGCTCTATCTGGCCCGGCTCGGCCTCGCGACCGGCGAGCTGCGCGTCGTCGAGGAGGGCGGCGCCTGGAACGTCGACGGCCTCGAGCTCGACGTGGACTCAGGCCGGTTCGTCTACTCGCGGAACGTCGACGGCTTCACCGAGCTCACCGTCGGCGAGCTCACCGGGCCGACCGCCTACCGGACGCTCGCCGAGCCCGCGCTACCCCGCGGCGTCCGCGGCGGCGCCGACTTCGGCCCGGACGCCGAGCAGTTCGCGATCACGGCCACCTCCCGGACCGAGAACGCGAACGTCCACGTCGTCGACGCCGAGTCGGGCGAGGCGACCCGGTGGACCCACGCGGCCACCGCGGGCATCCCCCGCGAGTCGTTCGTCGAGCCCCGGCTGGTCCACTTCGAGACGTTCGACGGCCGGGAGATCCCGGCGTTCTACACCGTGCCCGTCGACGCGCCCGCGGGCGGGACGCCCGTCATCGTCGACATCCACGGCGGGCCGGAGAGCCAGCGCCGGCCCTCGTTCCACCCCATCGCGCAGTACTACACGGGCCGAGGTTACGCCTACTTCGAGCCGAACGTCCGGGGCTCCACGGGCTACGGCCGCGAGTACACCCACCTCGACGACGTCGAGCGCCGGCTGGACTCGGTGCGGGACGTGAAGGCCGGCGTCGAGTGGCTCCACGACCAGCCGGCCGTCGACCCCGACCGGATCGTCGCCATGGGCGGCTCCTACGGCGGCTTCATGGTGCTCGCCTCGCTCACCGAGTACCCCGAGCTCTGGGCGGCCGGCGTCGACATCGTCGGCATCGCGAACTTCGTGACCTTCCTCGAGAACACCGGCGACTGGCGCCGCGCGCTCCGCGAGGCCGAGTACGGCTCGCTCGAGGACGACCGCGAGTTCCTCGAATCGGTCAGCCCCATCAACAACGTCGACCGGATCGTCGCCCCGCTGTTCGTGGCCCACGGCGAGAACGACCCCCGGGTGCCGGTCGGCGAGGCCCGGCAGATCGCCGAGGAGGCCGCCGCCCAGGGCGTGCCGGTCGAGACGCTGTTCTTCGACGACGAGGGCCACGGGTTCACGAAGCTCGAGAACCGCATCGAGGCCTACACCGCCATCGCCGACTTCCTCGACGCGCACGTGTAGCCCGGCCGAGCGTTCAAGTACCGGGACGGGCCCAGGGCGGCGCATCCGTGACCCCCCGAACCGCCCCTCCGTCAGGGAGCCTCGACGAGCGACCCGCCTGGCAGCTCCTCGGTCTCGCGGCGGGCGTCGTCGTCTGGACCCTCGCCGTCGTCGTCCTGGTGGTGACCGTCGCCTCGATCACCGCCCCGCTTTCCCCGCTCGGCGGTCGCGCTCACACGGCCGCCGTCGGCCTGCCGGTGGTGCTCGCCTTGTACGAATCAGTCCGGCGACTCCTCGGCCTGCCGGCCGCCTGGTTCCGGGCCGACCGGCCGAGCCGGCGGCTCGCGGTCTGGCTGCCCGTCGGCCTCGCCTTCCCGACGGTCGTGCTGGGGGGACAGCTCTGGCTCCTCGACGCCGCCAGCCTCGGTCCGCCCCCTGCACTCGCGGCCGCGGGCAAGGTGCTCGCCGCGGCCCTCGCGGCCGGCCTCCTGGCGGGCGTGCTCGAGGAGCTGGCGCTCCGGGGGGCGCTGCTGCGGCTCCTCGAGGTCCGGTGGGGCCCGCGGGCCGCCATCGCGGGATCGGCGGCGGTCTTCGCGCTGCTCCACCAGGGCCACGCCGGGTCGCCCGGCGCGCTGGCGGCCGTGCTCGCCTCGATGGGCGCCGCGGGGCTCCTCCTCGGCGTCGTGGCCGTCCGCAGCGGGAGCGTCTGGCCCGCGGTCTGGCTCCACGCCGGCTGGAACACGGTCTTCGGCGGCGGGGTCGTCGCCGCGGCGCCGCCCGGCCGGCCCCTCGAGGCCGCCCTCCTTCAGTTCCGGCTCCCGACCGAATCGCTTCTCACCGGCGGGACGGCCAGCCTCGCCGCCGCCCCGCTCACGACTGCCGCACTGCTGCTCGCGACGCTCGCGGCCGCACGGGTCCCGCGCCGATGGCTCGCCCGCGACCCGAACCGGGAGCCCGGCGCCCGGGCGGTCCGCTGATGCGGTGGCTCGTCGTCGCCCGGCGGGAGGGCCGCGACGTCGCCAGGTCGCGGGCACTTCGAGCGCTCGTCGCGCTGTTCGTCCTCGTCGGGATCGCGGCGGTGGCGGTCCCGGCGACGGCGTTCGACGGCCGCCTCCCCGCTGACCGGGCCCTGGCCTTCCTCGTCGCGCCGCTGAAGCTCGTCGTCGGGCTGGCGGGGCTGCTCGCGGGGCAGGGCGCGATCGCCGCGCCCCGGACCGGCGGCCAGCTCAAGCTGACCCTGGGGCTGCCGATCCCCCGGACGGCGCTCGTGCTCGGCGCGTTCCTCGGGCGGGCGGTCGTCGTCCTCGCCGGAACGGCCGCGGGGCTCCTGGCCGTTGCCATGGCCCTCGTGGTCGTCCACGGGACGCTCCCGACGGCGCTGCTGGGCGAATTCGCGGCACTACTTGGCCTATTCGCCGTCACCGCGACGGCCGTGGGCGTCGGACTGTCGGCGGCGAGTCCCACCCGCGGGGTAGCCGCGGCGGCCGCGCTCGGGGCGTTCGTCCTCTTCCAGTTCTTCTGGGGCGTCGTCCCGGGCGGCGTGCACTACGCCATCGAGGGCTCGCTGCCGGGGACGGTCGTCCCGCCCTGGGTCGTGCTCCTCGAGCGGCTGCAGCCGTTCGCCGCGTTCGAGGCCGCGGCCGAACACCTCCTGCCGGCGGCCGGCGGGGCGGTCCGACTCTCGGGCGAGGGCGCCGCGGCGACTGGATCGGGACCGTCGTCCGCGCGGCTCGCCGGCGATCCGCCGGCCTACCTCGGGCTCTGGGCGGCCGTCGCGACGCTCGCGGGCTGGGCGGTCGGCGCGCTCGCGATCGGGGCCGCCCGGTTCGCCCGGGCCGACCTCTGATGGCGGACCGGCGAGGTCCGCACAGAGTCGCCTCGATGGTCCGACGGGTCGTCCCGCCGGCGCACAGTCGATGGCAGGCGCAGGCGGGCGCCTTCGCCCGGCGGCTCCTCCGGCAGTACGCCCGGAGCCCGGTCAGCCTCCTCTTCCTGGTGGCCTGGCCGGCGTTCTGGTACCTCCTCGTGGCGCACCTCCTGTTCGAGGCCGCCTCGGGCGGCGCCCGAACGGTGGCCACCGCGAAGGCGGCGTTCGCGGTGAGCTTCGGCCTGTTCGGCGCGTTCACGGTCTCGCTGACCGGCGTCATCGGCGCGTTCACCGCCGACGTCGCCACCAAGCGCTACCGCAAGTTCCGGTCGCTGCCGGTCGCCCCGTCGGCGGACCTCGTCGGTCGGCTGGCGGGCGGGGTGGCGCTCGCGACCGGGTCGTACGCGGGGCTGCTCGCCATCGGCCTGCTCGACGGCGCCGCCTTCGGGCTCCGGCGGCCCTGGTCGCCGGCCGTGGTGGGCGTCAGCCTCGTCGCGTTCGTGGCCGTCGGGATCGCCGTCGCCATCGGGCTCGCGGTTCTCGTCCCGAGGCCCCAGCAGGCGACGGCGCTGGCGACCGCCGTCCTCCTGGCCTCGTTCTTCGGGACCGGCTTCAACGGCGTCAGCCCCGGGCTGTTTCCCGGGCCGGCCTGGCTGCTGAACGTGATCCCGGTGTCGCTCATCGGCCGGCTGCACCTGGCCCACCTGGTGGCGCCGGCGGCGGCCGACGCCGCCGCGTTCGGGCCGCCCGCGCTCCCGACCCACCCCGCGGCGCTCGTGGCGGTCGTGGCCTATGGGGTGGGCTCGGTCGCGCTGGCCGCGGGCGTCCTCGCCCGGGCGGCCTACCGCGGGGAGGTCGGGGAGTGAGCGGCGCCGTCGTCCGGGCCGAGCGGCTGTCGAAACGCTTCGGCGGGGCGGCCGTGCTCGACCGGATCGACCTCGCGTGCGACCCCGGCGAGGTCACGCTCCTGATGGGGCCGAACGGCGACGGGAAGTCGGTGCTGCTCGCCTGCCTGGCCGGCGGGCTCTCCCCGACCGACGGGCGGGCGCTCGTCGGCGGTCGCCGGGCCGAGGTAGCCGGCGAGCGGGTCAGCCTGCTCCTGCAGGGCTCGGTCGGGCTCCCCGGTCTGACCGCCCGAGAGAACGCGCGGTTCTACGCCGCGCTCCACCCGGCCTCGGCCGGCCGGTGGCCGGCGCTGCTCGACCGGTTCGACGTGGCCGAGCGCGACCGGGCGCTCCGGCACTGCTCGGGCGGCACGCGCCGGAAGGTCGAGCTCGCGGTGGCGCTCGACCCGGACGTGCCGGCCTACCTGCTCGACGAGCCCACCGCGGCCCTCGACCTCGGGGCCGTCCACGAGCTACACCGCGTCATCGCCGAGCGCCGTGACGCCGGGCACACCGTCGTCCTCACGAGCCACGCGCCGCTGGACGCCGAGCTGGCCGACCGGCTCGTGTTCCTCCGCTCGGGCCGGGTGGCGGCCGACGGCGCGCCCGACGCCCTCCTCGGGGCGCTCCCGCCGGTCGTCCGGCTCCGGGGCGCGGTCCACGCCGCCCGCGAGCGGGTCGCCGACCACCTCCGGGCCGGCCACGCCTACGGGAGCGGGGCCGAGCTCCGGGGGTTCCTCCGGCCGTCGCGGTCGCTCCGGGACGTCAGGTCGGCGGTCGGTGACCTCGGCGTCACCGTGGAGGCGGACGAGCCGACGGCGGTGGACCTCTTCGAGCACCTCGCGTCGGTCGAGCCGGGCTGAGCGGGCCCGCGGCCGGGAAGTAGCGACCGTTCCGGCCGCGGACCGGTGTCGGGAGCGTTGATTCAGGGCGATACGCCGCCGCGTCGATCGGCTACCAGGGACCGTCCGAGTAGCAGATCGACAGCACGCCGAGGTTCAGGCAGATGCTTGCGCCGAACATGGGTCTCACCTCCGGGCCGCCCTGGGCGCGGCTTCGGCGATAAACCCTCGCCGAGGTCCCTCAGATGACGCCGGTCCGCTCGGCGACCGTCCGGGCCGCCGGCTCGCTCATGCCGCCGCCCAGGATGGTGTAGCGGTCGCGGATCTCGTGGGCCGTCGCGAGCGCCTCGATGACGACCTCGGCGTCGACGCCGAGCCCCTCGGCGGTCGTCGGCGCGCCGAGCTGTTCGAGCGCGTCGCGGACCGCCGCCCAGTCGCCGTGCTCGCCGGTGTGGACGTACTCGAGGAGGATCGTTCCGACGCCGACCTGGTGGCCGTGGAGGGCGGCGCCGGGCGCCAGCCGGTCGAGCTGGTGGCTGAACAGGTGTTCGGCGCCGCTCGCGGGCCGCGAGGAGCCCGCGATCGACATCGCGACGCCCGAGGAGACGAGCGCCTTGACGACGATCCAGGCCGACTCCTCGAGGCCCGGCCGGATCGAGCCGGCGCTCTCGACGAGCATCTCCGCCGTCATCTCCGCGAGCGCGGCCGCGTACTCCGAGAACTCGACGCCGTGGAGCCGGTTGGCGAGCCGCCAGTCCTTCACCGCGGTGTAGTTCGAGATGATGTCGGCACAGCCGGCCGTCGTGAGCTCCCAGGGCGCGTCGGCCAGGATCCCGGTGTCCGCGACGACCGCGAGCGGCGGCTGGGCGGCCACGCTGTGCCGGCTGTCGCCCTCGGGGATCGAGCCCCGGCCGCTGACGATGCCGTCGTGGCTCGCCGCGGTCGGGACCGAGACGAAGCCCAGGCCGGCCTCATGGCCCGCCATCTTCGCCACGTCGATCGCCTTCCCGCCGCCGACGCCGACCAGGAACGTGGGGTCGTGATCGTCGATGGCCGCCAGCACGGACTCGACCGAGGCGAAGCTCGCCTCCTCGATCTCGGCGATGGCGGGCGCGTAGCCCGCCGCCTCGAAGTCCGCGGCCACCCGCTCGGCCGCCACCTCCCGGGGCGTCGGACTCGTGACGACGAGGGGCCGCTCGCCGAGCCGGAGCTCGTCGACGGCCGCCACGACGTCGTCGAGGACCTCGTGGCCCACTACGACGGTCCGGGGCAGCCGGATCCACGTCGACTTCTCGAACATCTGTCGCGCCCGTCGGGCCCCCCGAGTAAACCGTTTGCCCTCGACGTCAGACGGTGTCGAGCACGCCGAGGACCCGCTCCTCGGCCTCCCGTCCGGGGTCGTGCTCGGCGCCGTCCCGGTCGCTCTCGAGGTGCTCCTCGACGGTGGCTTCGAGGGCCTCCTCGACCGGCGTCGCGTCCCAGCCGAGCGCGGCCAGCTTGGCCGTCTCGACCACGTGCGGGTAGTCCCGATAGAGGATGAAGTCCGACGGCTCGAGCCCGCCGACAGCCAGCTCCCGGGGGCCCGCCGTGACGACCTCGACGTCCCGACCCATGACGTCCGCGGTGAGCTCGACCCACTCGGCGAGTGTCGGGACGTGGCGGTCCCCGACGTTGTACGCCTCGCCGGGCTCGCCGCGCTCGGCCACGGTCCGGAGCGCCGACGCGACGTCCTTCACGTACGCCCGGTGCCAGAGCTGCTGGCCGTCACCCGGGACCACGAGCCGGTCGTGGGTCGCGACGCGGTCGATCCAGTAGTCCACCCGCTCGGTGTAGTCGTAGGGCCCGTAGACGATCACCGGCCGGACGCTCATCGCGTTCACGCCCTCGCCCGCGGCCTCGAAGATCGCGCGGTCGCCCTCGGCCTTCCGGGCGCCGTAGCTCGCCATGGAGTCGTCGGTGGCCTCCTCGGGGCTGCAGGGCGCGAGCGCCGTCTCGTCCTCGCGCTTCGGGACGACCTCCTCGCCGTACGCGCCGCCCGAGGAGACGTAGACGTAGGCGTCGACGTCGGCGAAGATCGTGGTCGCCGCTCGGACGTCCCGGGGGTAGTAGGCGACCATGTCGATGACGACCTCGGGGTCGACCTCGGCGGCCGCGGCCTCGAGCGCCGAGTCGTTGGTCCGGTCGCCCTCGACCCGCGACACGCGGTCGTCGTCGGCGAACGGGTCGTCGTGGTTGCCGCGGTTGAACGTCGTGACGTCGTAGCCGGCGTCGAGGAGCTCCTCGACGGTGTGTCGGCCGATGAAGCGGGTGCCGCCGATGACGAGGGCGCGGGTCATACCGCCGCGACGGCGGCGCCGGCCAAAACGGTGGCGGGACGGCTCAGCGGCTCACGTCGAACCGGGCGATGGCGCCGATCCGGCGGTCGGCACGCAGCGGGATGGCGAAGGCGTAGCGCCCGGGGTCGAGGCCCAGCGCGACGCGCTGGTCGGCGCCGTCGAGGCCCTCGTCGCCGGCGGTCAGCTGCCAGGCGTAGCCCGCGTCCGGCGCGAGCTCGGTCCACGGCTCGATGTGGGCGTTCGGCGCGACCTGCCGCCAGCCGTCCTCGGCCGACCGGTGGACCGACCAGGCGTACGGGTTGAGCCCGACCGGCTCCTCGGACCCGTTGGTGACGGTCACGACCAGCGACCAGGCGTCGCCCGAGACCGACCGGTTCGACCGCTCGACCCCGATCGGGCCGTCGCTCTCCGGGCAGACCCGCCGCTCGACGTCGAGCAGCGCCGGGCAGCCGGCCGGGGCCTCCTCGCCCCCGAGGCCGGCGGAGGGGAGCGCGCTGGCGGTACAGCCCGCCAGCCCCGCGGCGGCCCCTGCCGCGAGCCCCAGGAACGCGCGTCGTCGCATGGACCGCCGTTAACCGGGATGGGCCATCCCGGTTTCGTAGGCACAAACAGCGGTTTCAGCCTTCGGCGGGGGCGGCCGCTCAGTCCGCCGACTCCCCGGCCGAGGGACGACCCCCGGCGGCGGCCGATGCCGGCAGCCGCAATCGGGCGTCGGCCTCCGGTCGCTCCCCGATGGCGCGGGCGTAGGCCTCCGGCAGCACCTTCACGAACTGCTCGCGGGCGGCCGACCAGTCGTCGAGGAGCTCGGCCGCCCGGTCGGAGCCGGTGTACGCCGCGTGGTTCTCGACGAGGCGACGGAGCGCCGCCTCGTCGCGGTCCTCGAGCGTCCGGACCACGTCGACCATCTCGCCGTTACACCGCTCCTCGAAGTCGCCGGCCGGGTCGTGGACGTAGGCGATGCCGCCGGACATCCCCGCGGCGAAGTTCTTCCCCGTCCCGCCGAGCACCGCCACGATGCCGCCGGTCATGTACTCACAGCCGTGGTCGCCGACGCCCTCGACGACGGCGCGGACCCCCGAGTTCCGCACCGCGAAGCGCTCGCCGGCGACGCCGTTCACGTAGACCTCGCCGCCCGTCGCGCCGTAGAGGGCCACGTTCCCGACGACGGTGTTCTCGGCGGGGTCGAACCGGGCGCGGTCGGGCGTCCGGACGACGACCGTCCCGCCCGACAGGCCCTTGCCGAGGTAGTCGTTGGCGCCGCCCTCGAGGTCGAACGTCACGCCGGGGGCGAGGAAGGCGCCGAACGACTGGCCGGCGACGCCGTCGAACGCGACGCGGATCGTGTCGTCGGGGAGCCCGTCGTCGCCGTGGCGGCTCACCACGCGGTTCGAGAGCGTCGCGCCGACGGCCCGGTCGCGGTTCGAGACGGCCCGGTCGAGCCGGACGGGTTCCCCGTCGGCGAGCGCGGGCTCGGCCGCCTCGATGAGCGACCAGTCGAGCCGGCCCTCGAGGTCGTGCTCCTGGGTCGTCGTGTTGGTCCGCGGGTGGTCGGTGTCGGGCTCGGCGAGGACCCGCGAGAGGTCCACCCGGCGGGCCTTCGGGTTCGTGACGTCGGTCCGCTGGCGCAGCACCTCCACCCGCCCCACCAGCTCCTCGACGCTCCGGAAGCCCAGCTCGGCGAGCAGCTCGCGGAGCTCGCGGGCGATGAACCGGAAGTAGTTCATCACGTGCTCGGGCTCGCCCTGGAACCGCCCGCGGAGATCCGGGTCCTGGGTCGCCACGCCGACGGGGCAGGTGTTCTGGTGGCACTGTCGGGCCATCACGCAGCCCTCGGCGACGAGCCCGGCCGTGCCGAAGACGAACTCCTCGGCGCCCAGCGCGGCCGCCACCGCCGCGTCACGGCCGGTCATCAGCCCGCCGTCGGTCGAGAGCCTGACCCGCGACCGGAGGCCGGTCGCCCGGAGGAGCTGGTTCGCCTCGGCGAGGCCGAGCTCCCAGGGCACGCCGGCGTTCTTGATCGAGGTCCGCGGGCTGGCGCCCGTCCCGCCGGAGTGCCCGGAGATGTGCACCACGTCGGCCTTCGCCTTCGCACAGCCCGCGGCGATGACGCCGACGCCGTCCTCGGCGACGAGCTTGACGTTGACGGCGGCGTCGGGGTTGGCGGCCTTGAGGTCGTAGATGAGCTGCTTCAGGTCCTCGATCGAGTAGATGTCGTGTTGTGGGGGCGGGGAGATGAGGCCGACGCCGGGCACCGACTGGCGGACCTCGGCGATCATCTCGTTGACCTTGTGGCCGGGGAGGTGGCCGCCCTCGCCGGGCTTCGAGCCCTGGGCCATCTTGATCTGGAGCTCCTCGGCGGCCGCGAGGTAGCTCGCGGTGACGCCGAACCGGCCGGACGCGACCTGCTTGATGTTGCACTCGCGCTCGGTCCCGAACCGCGACGGCGGCTCCCCGCCCTCGCCGGTGCCGCTCTTCGCGCCGAGGCGGTTCATCGCGATCGAGAGCGTCTCGTGGGCCTCCGGGGAGAGCGAGCCGAGGCTCATCGAGGCGCTGCCGAAGCGGGCGAGGATCGACGCCTCCGGCTCCACCTCCTCGAGCGGGACCGGCTCCCGGCCGTCGTCGAACTCGAGCAGCCCGCGCAGCGTCTGCAGCTGCTCGGTCTGGTCGTTGACGAGCTCGGCGAACTCCCGGTAGCGCTCGTAGTCGCCGTTGCGGACGGCCTGCTGCAGCGTGCCGACGGTCTTCGGGTTCCACCGGTGGGGGATCCCCGTCGACCGGTGGGCGAACTCGCCCTGGCGCTCGAGCTCGGCGTCCGCGTCGAAGCCCGCGGCGTGGCGCTCGAGGAGGTCGTCCTCGAGCTCGGCCAGCCCGATGCCGCCGGTGCGGTTCGGCGTGCCCTCGAAGTACTCCGCGACGAAGTCCGCGTCGAGGCCGACCGCCTCGAAGATCTGGGCGCCCTGGTAGGAGGCGACCGTCGAGATGCCCATCTTCGACATGACCTTCAGCAGGCCCTCCTCGAGGGCGCCCCGGTAGGCCGCGACCGCCTCGCCGACGTCCGCGCCGTCCGGGCCGGCGACGAGCTCCTCGATGGTCGCGTAGGCGAGCGAGGGGTAGACCGCGCCGGCGCCGTAGCCGACGAGGGTGCAGAGCTGGTGGACCGTCCGGACGTCGCCGGTCTCGACGACGAGCCCGACGTGGTTCCGCCGCCCGTTCCGCACGAGGTGGTGGTGGACGGCGGCCGTCGCGAGCAGCCCCGGAATCGGGACGCGGTCGTCGTCGGCGCCGCGGTCGGTGAGCATCAGGACGTCGTGGCCGGCGTCGGCCGCCGCGTCGGCGGCCTCGCGGAGCTGCTCGACGGCGGCCTCGAGCGACGTCTCGTCGGGGTCGTAGGTCGTCTCGATGGTCGTCGAGCTGAGCCCGCCGGCGTCGAGCTCGCGGACGGCGCGGGCCCCCGCCGCGTCGAGCACCGGCGAGTCGAGCCGCAGCTGGTTGGCGTGCGCGGCGGTCTCGGCGAGCAGGTTCCGCTGGGCGCCCAGGCGGGTCTCGAGGCTCATCACCAGCGACTCGCGGTAGTTGTCGATCGGCGGGTTCGAGACCTGCGCGAACAGCTGCTTGAAGTAGGAGTCGAGCCCGCGGTTGTACGGCGAGAGCACCGACAGCGGCGTGTCGTCGCCCATCGACCCGACGGGGTCCCGGCCGTCGGTCGCCATCGGCTCGAGCAGGTTGTCGAGCTCGTCGTGGGTCAGCCCGTGGGCGGCCTGTCGGGCCCGCAGCGCGTCGAGGGGCTCGGCGGCGCCGGCCGCGTCACCCGTGAGGTCGTCGAGGGCGACCTGCTGCTCGTCGACCCACTCGGCGTAGCGGTCGGCCGTCAGGCCCTCGAACACCTCGTGGTCGGGGACGACCCGACCGGCCGCGGGGTCCGCGAGGAACAGCTGGCCGGGCTGGAGGCGGCCGCGCTCCTCGACGTCCTCGATATCGAGGTCGAGCGCGCCGGCCTCGCTCGCCAGCACCAGCCGGTTGTCGACGGTGCGCTCGTACCGGCAGGGCCGGAGCCCGTTGCGGTCGAGCGCCGCGGCGACCCGCTCGCCGTCGGTGCCGACGACCAGCGCCGGGCCGTCCCAGGGCTCGACCAGCGAGGCGTGGTAGTCGTAGAACGCCTCGCGGTCGGCGCCGAGGCGGTTCTCCGGCGCGCGCCAGGCCTCCGGGATCAGCATCCGCAGCGCGTGGGGCAGCGACCGCCCGCCGGCCAGCAGCAGCTCGAGGGCGTTGTCGACCGAGGCGGTGTCGCTCTGCTCGGGGTCGGCGATGACCGGCTTGACGGTCTCCAGGTCGTCGCCGAACGCCTCGTGGGCCAGGTCGGTCTCCCGGGCCCGCATCCAGTTCACGTTGCCGCGGATGGTGTTGAACTCGCCGTTGTGGACGATCCCCCGGTAGGGGTGGGCGAGGTGCCAGGCGCCGAGCGTGTTCGTCGAGAACCGGGCGTGGACCATCGCGAACGTCGACCGGACCCGGTCGTCCCGGAGGTCGGGGTAGTAGTCGGCCAGCTGGGTCGAGGTCAGCAGCCCCTTGTAGACGACCGTGCGCCGGTCCAGCGAGCAGACGTAGAACCGCTCGGCGCCGGCGGGCGCCTCGGCCTCGACGGCCCGCTCGAGGGCCCGTCGGCCCACGTAGAGCGCCCGGTCGAAGGCGTCCACGTCGAGCCCGTCGGGGGCGACGAAGCACTGCCAGACGTCCGGCTCGGACTCGAGCGCCGTCGCGCCGAGGTCGGCGTTGTCGGTCGGGACGTCGCGCCAGTGTACTACCTCGAGGCCGTGCTCGGCGAGGACCGCGTTCGTCCGCTCGCGGAGCGCGGCCGCGGCGTCGCCGTCCCGCGGGAGGAAGAGGGTCCCGACCGCGTACCGCTCGGGCAGCTCGGCGTCGACGACCGCCTCGAAGAAGGCCCGGGGCGTCTGGAGGAGGACGCCCGCGCCGTCGCCGGTGTCGGCCTCGGCGCCCGTCGTGCCGCGGTGCTCGAGGTTCCGGAGGAGCTCGAGGCCGTCGGCGACGATATCGTGGTCCCGGCCCCCGTCGAGGTCCATCACCACCCCGACCCCACAGTTCGATCGCGCGTCGGCGGGGTCGGCGAGGAGCGGTGGGCCGTCGCTCTCGCCGTGGCGTCCAGTCATGTTCGCCTGAGGGCGAACGAGCCTAAAACGGCTTCCCCTCATACAATACGTGTTCACTAATGACACATAAGGTGATATAAGGCATGCGCCTTGCCGGGATTTCCCGCCCGATATCCCGGGCAGGGGTTCAGTAGTTCCGCGCGAAGTACGCCGTCTCCCCGGCCGGCTCGCCGCAGATACCGCAGTCGTCGGCCGGCGGCTCGGCGTCGTCGTCGAGGGGCACCATCACGATGTCCGCGGCGATCTGCTCCTTGATCTCGGCCTCGCAGTCGGCGTCGCCACACCAGGCCGTCCGCACGTAGCCGCCGTGGCGGCCGATGAGGCCGAGGATCTCGTCCCGGGAGTCGGCCTCCCGGACGTTCTCCTCGAGGACCGCGGCGGCGTTCTCGTAGAGCGTGTCGTAGACGGCGTCGAGGTGGTCGTCGACGGCCGCCGCGATGCCGTCGGCGTCGGCCTCGACCTTCTCGCCGTCGGGCCGGTGGACGAGCGTGGCGCTGTCGGCCTCGGCCTCGTTCGGGCCGATCTCGATCCGGAGCGGGACGCCCTTGAGCTCCCACTCGTTGAACTTGAAGCCCGGGTTGCGCTCGTCGCGGTCGTCCAGGCGGACCCGGAACCCGGCGTCATCCAGCTCGTCGGCGACGGTCTCCGCGTGGGCCAGCACCGCGTCCCGGGTGTCCTCCTGCCAGATCGGGACGACGACGACCTGCGTCGGCGCCACCGTCGGCGGCAGCACGAGACCCTGGTCGTCGGAGTGGGTCATGATGAGCGCCCCGAGCGCCCGCCAGGAGACCCCCCACGAGGCGGTGTGGGCGACCCGCTCGTCCTCGTCCTCGTCGACGTAGGTGACGTCGAACGCCTCGGCGAACGTCGTGCCGAGGTAGTGGCTCGTCGCGCCCTGGACGGACTTGCCGTCGGGCATCAGCGCCTCGACGGTCGTCGTGGTGTGGGCGCCGGGGAACTTGTCGTGGGCCGGCTTGCGGCCCTTCAGCACCGGGATCGCCAGCACCTCCTCGTAGAGCCGCTCGTACTGGTCGAGCCGGAGCATCGTCTCCGCCCAGGCGTCGGCCTCGGTGGCGTGGGCGGTGTGGCCCTCCTGCCAGAGGAACTCCTTGGTCCGGAAGAACGGCTTGGTCTCCGTGGCCTCCCACCGGACGACGCTGTTCCACTGGTTCAGGCGGAGCGGCAGGTCGCGGTGGCTCCGGATCCACTTCGCCATGAACGGCGCGATGATGCTCTCGGAGGTCGGCCGGACCGCGAGGCGCTCCTCGAGCTCCTCGTGGCCGCCGTGGGTCACCCAGGCCACCTCGGGGTCGAACCCCTCGAGGACGTCCTTCTCGCGCTCCAGCAGCGACTCCGGGATGAACAGCGGGAAGTAGGCGTTCTCCACGCCGGTCTCCTTGAACCAGCCGTCGATGTACGACTGCAGGCGCTCCCAGATCGCGTAGCCCCGCGGCCGGGTGACGATGAACCCGCCCATCGGCGCGTAGTCCGCCAGCTCCGCCTTCCGGACGACCTCCGCGTACCACTCCCCGGGGTTGTGTTCCTTTGACTCGGTGATGCCGAGCTCCTGTTCGCCGCTCATTGACGGTCGGTCCCGCGGTGCGGCCTTAAACCCCGCGAAGGCGCCGCTGGCGACCCCTCACGGGCTCCGGGTGTCGGGGGACGCCAGCTCGACGTCGGTCTCGAGCTCGCAGGCCGTCATGACCTCGCCCGCGGCGTCGAACGCGACCAGCCCCCGGAACGGCCGGCCCTCGAGCAGGTGAGGGAACCACTCACGGTCGTCCTCCCACATCTCGTCGTAGGGCAGGTCGTCGACGGGGAACCAGGACGGATCGGCCTCCGGCGTCTCCCGGGCCGGGCCGGCGAAGTCGGCCGACCGGAAGACGTGACAGAAGAAGGTCGGCTCCCCGCCGAACGCGAACTTCAGCTCGCCGACCTTCTCGAGCGACCGGACGTCGACCCGGAGCTCCTCGCGGGCCTCGCGGACCGCGCACTCGGCGGGCGTCTCGCCCGGCTCCACCTTCCCGCCCGGGCCGTTGTAGAGCCCGGCGCCGACGCCCCGCTTCTTGCGCATGAGGAGCACCCGGTCGATGCCGGCGGGCCCCGCCCCGAGGTCGCCCTCGAGCAGGTGACAGATCGTCGCCTCCTGGGTGCCCGCGAAGTCCATGGCGGGCGGGCTCAGCCGACCGTGAAAGGGCTTGTCCCCCGACGCCAGGCCCAGCCGGGCAGCCGGGTCTGGACCCCCGCCGCCAGCGCGGCCGTCAGGTCGTCCGCCCCCGCGGCCTCGTCGGCGCCGCCGTGGGTCGCGACGTCGGCGTAGTGGAAGGTCGCCTCCGCCAGCAGCCGCAGCGGCTGTCCGCCGGCGATCATCGCGGCCAGCTCCCGGCCGAGCAGCTCGTCGACGACGAAGCCCGGGTAGTCGTCCTCGACGTCGAGCGCCCGGAGCAGGCGGATCAGCGCGGCGACGTTCACGGCGAGGTCGCCGTCGGCGAACACCGCCACGACGGCGTCGCGGTAGTCGCCGGCGTCGATCGGCTGGACGGCGGTATCGAACGACTCGCCGAGCTCCGCGCGAACCCGGTTGACCAGCGGCACCACGTCGTCGGCCCGGCCCAGGGCCCATTCGCGCTCGGCGGCGACGGCGTCGGGCGTCAGCTCCATACGGCCGCCTCGGGGCCCGAGGTAAGGAGTATTGCGAAGCCTTTTATAACGCCCGGCGTTTACGGCGCCCCAAGCGGGTTTTGGCGACCCTGTCCCGCGGCCAGCGAGCGACCGGCGCTCCACGTCCCGACTGTCACGGCGGACCCTTCCACGCCGACGCGTTCGGCGCGTCCGACCGACCGTCGGGGTCGAACGACCCGCCGCGGCCCGACACCCCAGAACCCGGCTCCGTCCCCGCCCGCCGCCGGCGCGACGCCGTCGAGCGGGCGGGCGCTACCCTCCCATGAGTGCCGTAGAGAAACAACTCGAATCCATCCACGAGCAGATCGTTAGCGAGCTGCCCCGCGACATCTCGGTCTCCGACGTCAAGTACGAGGGGCCCGAGCTGGTCGTCTACACGCGGGACCCGAAGAAGTTCGCCGAGCAGGGCGACCTCATCCGGAAGCTCGCGAGCAAGCTCCGAAAGCGCATCACCGTCCGGCCCGACCCGGACGTCCTCTCGCGGCCCGAGGACGCCGAGGCCGCCATCGGCGAGGTCATCCCCGAGGAGGCCGGCGTGACCGACCTCGACTTCCACGAGGACACCGGCGAGGTCGTCATCGAGGCCGAGAAGCCCGGCCTCGTGATCGGGCGGCACGGCTCGACGCTCCGGGAGATCACCCAGCAGGTGGGCTGGACCCCGGAGGTCGTCCGCACCCCGCCGATCGAGTCGGCGACGGTCTCGAACGTCCGGAACTTCCTGAAGCAGGAGCGCGAGGACCGCCGGTCGATCCTCGAGCGCGTCGGCCGCCAGATCCACCGCGAGGAGCTCAACGACGAGGACTGGGTCCGGATCACGACGCTGGGCTGCTGCCGCGAGGTCGGCCGGGCCGCGTTCGTGCTCTCGACGCCCGAGACCCGCATCCTCATCGACTGCGGCGACAAGCCCGGCGCGGAGGGCGAGGTGCCGTACCTCCAGGTCCCCGAGGCGCTCGGCGCGGGCGCGAACACCATCGACGCCGTCGTGCTGACCCACGCCCACCTGGACCACTCCGCCCTGATCCCGCTGCTGTTCAAGTACGGCTACGACGGCCCGATCTACACCACCGAGCCCACGCGCGACCTGATGGGGCTGCTGACGCTCGACTACCTCGACGTCGCGGCGAAGGAGGGCCGCTCGCCGCCCTACGAGTCGGAGATGGTCCGGGAGGCGATCAAGCACACCATCCCCATCGAGTACGGCGACGTCACCGACATCGCGCCCGACGTGAAGCTCACGATGCACAACGCCGGGCACATCCTCGGCTCGGCGGTGAGCCACTTCCACATCGGCGAGGGCCAGTACAACGTCGCCTTCTCGAGCGACATCCACTACGACGACACGCGGCTGTTCAACGGCGCCGTCAACGACTTCCCGCGGGTCGAGACGCTCGTGCTCGAGTCGACCTACGGCGGCCGGAACGACTATCAGACCGACCAGGAGGACTCCGAGCGCAAGCTCGTCGAGCTCATCAACGAGACCCACGACCGCGGCGGCAAGGTCCTCATCCCGGCGTTCGCGGTCGGCCGGTCCCAGGAGATGATGCTCGTCATCGAGGAGGCCATGCGGAGCGGGAAGATCCCCGAGATGCCGGTCCACCTCGACGGCATGATCTGGGAGGCGACCGCCATCCACACGACCTACCCGGAGTACCTCCGCGACGACCTCCGGGACCGCATCTTCCACGAGGACGAGAACCCGTTCCTCGCGCCCCAGTTCAACCACATCGACCGCGGCGAGGACGAGCGCCTCGAGGTGACCGACGGCGAGCCCTGCATCATCCTCTCGACCTCCGGCATGGTCACCGGCGGCCCGATCATGTCCTGGCTCAACCACCTCGGCGGGGACCCCGACACGACGCTGACGTTCGTCGGCTACCAGGCCCAGGGGACGCTCGGCCGGCGGATCCAGAGCGGCTGGGACGAGATCCCGATCAACGACAACGGCCGCTCGAAGACGCTGAACCTCAAACTCGACGTCGAGACCGTCGACGGCTTCTCCGGCCACGCCGACCGCCAGGGCCTCGAGAACTTCGTGAAGACGATGAACCCGCGCCCGGAGAAGGTGCTCTGCGTCCACGGCGACGAGCGCTCCACCCAGGACCTCTCCTCGGCGCTGTACCACAAGTACAACATGCGGACGTTCGCGCCGAAGAACCTCGAGACGTTCCGGTTCCTGTAGGGCGGATTCGAGCGGGAATTGGGACGGAGTTTCGACAACCCCTATCACCCCCGAGCGCCTGCCTCACGTCATGGAACCTCACCCTGCCCGCTCGGACGCCGTCCCCCGTCGAGCGGTGCTCGCGGGCGCCGGCGCGCTGGCCGCGACCGCGCTCGCCGGCTGCCTCGGGGGCGGCTCGGGCGGCGGCGAGGGTACCGCCGACGGCGGGACCCCCATCGCCGATCACCCCGCCGCCGCGGGGCTCGCCGACCAGCCCCTGAAGGGCCCGGACCCGTTCGAGTCCGACGCCGTAATCATCGCGTTCGAGGACCCCTCGTGCACCCGGTGTCGCGCGTTCGAGCGGAACACCGTCCCACAGATCGAGGCGGAGCTGATCGAGCCGGGGCTGGCCTCGTTGGCCTTCCGGGGGTACCCCGTCGTCTACGAGTGGGGCGGCCCCGCCACCCACGCGCTCGAGGCGACGTTCGCCCGCGACGCCGACGCGTTCTGGGCGCTGAAGGACCACTACTACGCCAACCAGCCCGACTTCGACGCCGAGAACGTCCTCGGGCTGACCCGCGAGTTCCTCGCCGCGGAGACCGGCGTCGACGCCGACGCCGTCGTCGATGACGTCGAGTCCGGCGCGACCGACGCGGCGGTGCAGGCCGACCTCGATGCCGGGATGAACGCGGGGGCCGGCCGGACGACGCCGACGGTGTTCCTGTTCCGGGACGGCCGGTACCGGACGAAGGCCGCCGGGAGCGTCAGCTTCTCGGTCGTCAAGAACGCGCTCGGGCTATGAGGGCCGAGCGCCGATGAGCGTCCGACTTCCCACCCGCGCGGCCGACTGGCGGCTGATGGGCCGGACCGCCCGGCTCGTGCTGGGGCTGCCGGCCTACGCTGGGGTCGCCCTGGCGGCCTCGCTCGTCGGGCTCACGGCCTTCGTCGTCACCCAGAACCTCGCGCTCGTGGGCGACGTCGTGGTCGGCGGCGCGCTGCCCCTCGAGAACCGGCTCGCCGTCCTCCTCGGGCTCTACCCGTTCCTCGGGACGTCGTTCAGCCTCGTGCAGGGGCTCGCGCTGCTGGTCATCGCCGGCCTCCTCGGGGTCGACCTCGCGATGGTCGCCTACCACTTCCGCGAGCACGGGCTCTCGCTCGAGACCGGCGGCGGGAGCGCCGTCGGGGCGCTGCTCGGGACGCTCGGCGCCGGGTGTGCGGCCTGCGGCCCGGCGGTGCTTGTCGGCCTGCTCTCGCTGTTCGGGGCGGCCGGCGCACTCACGCTGCTGCCGTTCGAGGGCCTCGAGCTGACCGGCCTGGCCGCCGTCGCGCTGCTGCTCTCGATCTTCTGGCTCGCCGACGGCATGCGCGGCGGGATGATCCGCGGCTGCCCGGTCGACCTCCCGCGGTAATCACGCAGTCCCTCAGTCGACCGTCTCCGCGGGATCGACCACCTCGCCGGCGACGTCGTCCACGCCCACCCGGTCACAGACGTCGTACAGCGGACAGGCCTCCGGCCCGTCGAGGCAGGCCGGGCGCCGGGCGGTGCAGACGTCCCGGCCGAACTGGATGCTGGCGGTGTGGCCGAAGCCACACTTCGCCGCGGGAACCTCCCGCTCGAGCACCTCGCGGACCGCCTCGTGGTCGGCGTCCGGCGGCGCGATCCCGAGCCGCCGGTAGATGCGGTGGACGTGGGTGTCGACCGGGAAGACGCCCGCGCGCCCGCCGGCGAACAGCAGCACGCAGTCGGCGGTCTTCGGCCCGACGCCGTTCAGCTCGAGCAGCGTCTCCCGAACCGCGGCCGGTTCGGTCTCCGTGACGAACGCGTCGAAGCCGTCGGCGCCGCCGTACGCCTCGACGACGTGCTCGCCCAGGTCGATCAGCGTGCGGGCCTTCTGGTTGTACAGCCCCGCGTTCCGGATGGTGTCGGCGAGTCGGTCGACGTCGGCCCCGGCCAGGGCCGCGGCGAGGTCGTCGCCGCCGTAGCGAGCCATGAGGGCGTCGTGGGCCGGCTGGCTGGCCGTGTCGCTCGTGTTCTGGGAGAGCACCGTCCGGACGAGGCACTCGAAGGCGGCCTGCCCGCCGTAGGTCTTCTGCCAGTAGCGCTCGCCGAGCCGGTCGACCACGGCCTCGGCGCGGGTCCCGGCCTCGTCGGGCGCGAAGGCGGCCTCGACGCCCCCGCCCGACGCGCCGCCGGAGATGTTCTCGGCCGGCTCGGGGTCCTCGGTCATGGTCGGGGTAGTGTCGGCCTGGCGGATAAGGGCTACTCGGCCTCGCCCCACTCGCCCCGGAAGTAGGTCAGCGCGGGGGCCTCGGGCCGCTGGACGGCCGCCTCCTCGACCTCGCCCACGTAGATGGTGTGGTCGCCGGCCTCGTGGGCCGCCGCGACCGTCGTGTCGACGTAGGCGATCGACTCCTCGAACACCGGCGCGCCCGTGACCGCCTCGGTCGTCGGGTCGGCCTCGAACGGGTTCGCCTCGAGTTCCCGCATGTTCGCGAAGTACTCGCCGAGGTGCTGCTGATCGGCCGCGAGCAGGTTGACGCAGTACGCGTCCTCGCCCGTCCTCGAACCGGCGCTGGGCCTCGGTGTCGTGGTCGATGCAGATCAGCACCATCGTCGGCGACAGCGAGACGCTGGCGAAGGCGTTGACGGTGATGCCGTGGTGGGGCTCGGGCAGCGTCACCACGGTCACGCCGGCGGCGAAGTTGCCCATCACGCGGCGGAACTCGTCGGTGTCGACCATGGCGGTCCGTCGGCCCGGGGGGCTCGTAAACCTGTCCGTCCGGCGTCGGGCCGAGGACGCCGACGTCTGTCGGTTCGCGGGCGCTCAGGCGTCGACCGTCAGGACCAGCTCGAGGGGGTCGCCGTCGGCCAGCCGCGCGACGAGGGGCCGCGGGAGGTCGCCGGCGGCCGCGTCGGCGCCGACCAGGACGGTCCGGTCGTCGACGTACTCGCTGGTCCGGCCCACGAGCGAGCGCTCGTCGTCGAAGGTCAACGCCGGGTGGCCCCGGCCGACCACCGTCGCGGCCTCGTCGCCGACCCGGAGCGTGGCCTCGATGCGGGCGTCAGCGTCGCGACAGGCCTCGACGAACGCGGGGGCGAAGTCGGCGGGCGCCCGGTCGGCGCCGATCCCGAGGATGCAGTCGCCCGCGGGCGTGAGGTAGTCGTCGGTCGTGACCTCGAACGTGCTCGCGTGCTCGGCCGAGACGTGCTCGTGGCCCTCGGCGGTGACCCGCTCCTCCATGGGGCCCGGTCCGGGCGGCCGGCGAAAAGCACCCCGCTCGACGGGCGGCCGTGCGAACTGTTCACTCGACCCACCCGAAACCGGCAGCCTGCGGCGGGTTTCCGGTACCCAGCGGAGCGAAACGATTAACTTCCCGAAGGGAATACTGTCATCCACCGAAACTGCGTCCGGCGTTTCGGCAGTATCGCCAACGAACCGATGAAGGGGAGCGACCTTGTCACGGCCCGCCGCGCCTACGGGGAGCCCCTGCTGTCGGTCGCCGGACCGGGGATGGAATCGAGGCACAACCAACCATGGTAGCGACAGAGGAACTCACGAACGAACACGACATCGAACCGATCGACTACGACCGAAACGTCCCCCTTTCCGACGACGACCTGGAGTCCGATTCCAAGGGCAAGCTCATCAAGCTCGCCGGACAGCTCCGGGACCGCCGGAACGAGCTGAACCAGAAGGCCTCCCACCGGGCGAGCCTCCGGGACGAGCTCAACGGCAAGACCCGCGAGAAGGTCGACGAGGCCCAGGAGCACCGCGAGAAGCGCGACGAGCTCAACGACCGCGTCCAGGAGCACAAGGAGCAGCGCAACGAGCTCAACGCGGAGGCGAACGGGCTGTTCGAGCAGCTCGACGACAAGAAGTCGGACCTCGAGCTCGACGAGGGCACGAGCCTCGAGGACCTCAAGGCCGAGATCGAGCGCCTCGAGTTCAAGCAGCAGACCGAGGTGCTCTCGCCGGACGACGAGCGCTCGCTCATCGAGAAGATCGACGCCAAGCGAGCGGAGTACAAGGACCGCAAGTCGAAACTCCAGGAGACGGGCGAGCTCGACGAGCTCCGCGAGGAGGCCCAGTCCGTCCGCGACGAGGCCTCGGAGCACCACCAGAAGGTGACGGAGCTCGCCGACGAGGCCCAGGAGCACCACAACCAGATGATCGAGGCCTACCGGGGGGCCGACGAGGTCCGCGACGAGGCCGACGAGGTCCACGAGCTGTTCGTCGAGGCCCAGGAGCTCGCCGACCGGCACCACGAGGACTTCGTGCGCGTCCAGAAGCGCCTCCGCGAGCTCGACAAGCGCGAGGAGAAGGAGCGCCAGTCCGAGCGGGCCAAGGAGCGCGAGGAGGCCAAGGAGGAGGCCGAGGAGATCTACCAGAAGTTCAAGGAAGGCGAGACCCTGGAGACCGAGGACCTGATGAAGCTCCAGAAGGCCGGCCTGCTGTAGCTCGGCGACGACCGACGCCCCGCCGGTCCGACCGCGTCCGGCCCGGGCACGAGGCTTTTAATCACCCGCGGCGTCGATAGGGACGCGAATGAGCACGCTGGTGGTGAGCGTCGACCGTGGCGGCGACGTCCGGCGGAAGGCCGGCGTCGAGTCGCCGGTCGTCGGCTGGGACGCCGTGTCCGAGCTGGTCCACGACGTCGGCCTCGCCGACCCGGAGGACAGCGCCGTCAACAGCCTGCTCGAGGCGCTCCGGGTCACCCGCGACCTCGAGGACGACGGCGAGGAAGCCACGGTCGCGCTGGTCTCCGGCGCCGCCGAGACGATGGTCGGCTCGGACCGGTCGGTCGCCCACCAGATGGACGACCTCGTGGCCGATCACGCGCCCGACTCGGTCATCGTCGTCATCGACTCCGCCGAGGACGAACGGCTCGTCCCCATCATCGAGAGCCGCGTCCGGATCGACTCGGTCGACCGCGTGGTCGTCCGACAGGCCCACGACCTCGAGTCCACCTACTACCTCCTCAAGCAGTTCCTCGCCGACGAGGAGCTCCGCGGGACGGTGCTCGTGCCGATCGGCGTGACGCTGCTCGCGTTCCCGATCCTCACGTTCCTGGCCGGCACGGGCGTCGCCATCGCCGCGATCACGGCCACCATCGGCGGCTTCCTCCTCTACAAGGGCCTCGGCGTCGACGACTACTTCGAGGACCTCCCGGCGCAGGCCCGGGACGCGTTCTACTCCGGCCGGGTGTCGATCGTCACGTACGTGGTGGCGGTCGGGCTGGCGCTGGTCGGCGTGTTCGCCGGCGCGCTCGGCGTCTCCTCGCTCGACAGCGGCCTCGGGGTCATCGTCTCGAGCATGGGCTTCGTCTTCCACAGCGTGCCCTGGCTCGCGCTGGCGGCGCTCGCGGGCTCGACGGGCCGGCTGTTCGACGAGGTCATCCGGAACGAGCGGGTCTCCTCGGCCTACCTCAACCTGCCGTTCGGCGTGGTCGCCACCGGGGTGGTCGTCCGGGGCTTCTCGGCGTACTTCCTGCAGCGCTCGAACGCCATCAGCCCGCTGCTCGCCCCCGAGCTCCGCATCGGCTCGCTGACGATGGCGTCGTTCCCGCTCACGCCCGAGGAGCGCCTCGCGGTGTTCGTCGTCGCGGGCGTCATGGTGAGCCTCGTCGGCGTCCGCATCGCGGCGTACGTCAGCGGGACCTCCTTCCCGGAGGCCGAGCCGACGGAGTGAGGCCCCGCCGGCGCGGACCGGCGGCGGTTTAGGCCTCGACGGCGAATCCCGGCCATGGCCGGGCCCTGGGTGAGCCTGTTCTCGGGTGGCAAGGACTCCTCGTGGGCGCTCCACCGGGCGCTCGAGCGCGACCACCCGGTCGAGACGCTGCTGACCGTCCACCCGCCGGAGGGCGCCTTCCTGTTCCACGTGCCGGCGACCCGGCTGGCCGGGCTGGCCGCCGAGAGCATCGGCCTCCCGCTGCGCGAGGTCGAGAGCGAGGTCGAGGTCGCGGCGGGCGCCGACTCCGCCGCGCAGGGCGACCGCGAGCTCGAGCCGCTCGAGGCCGAGCTCCGCCGCTATCGCGAGGCCGAGGGCGCGCTCGGCGGCGTGATCGCGGGCGCCGTCGCCAGCGAGTACCAGGCGTCCCGCATCGGCGATATGTGCGACCGCCTGGGGTGTGAGCTGTTCGCCCCGCTCTGGGGCGTCGACCCCCTCAGCGCGGGCCGGGAGATGGTCGACGCCGGCTTCGAGATCCACGTCATCCAGGTCGCGGCGGACGGCCTCGACGGCTCGTGGCTCGGCCGGCAGCTCGACCACGGGGCGTTGGACGAGCTCGCCACGCTCAACGACGACCGGGGCGTGCACGTGCTCGGCGAGGGGGGCGAGTACGAGACGCTCGTCGTCGACGGCCCCCACATGGCCCGGCGGCTCGAGTACGATGCCACCCCGCAGTGGGACGGCATCCGGGGCGAGCTCCGCTTCGAGGACGCCTGGCTGGCGCCGGACTGAGCGTCAGGGAGTACCGGCCGGCGCGGCGATCCTTCGAGGACGGCCGCCCGAGCCCGTCGTCGTCCGACGCACGGCTGACTTACGCCGCGATTAAATACATACCTCTCGGCGCTACCAGGTCATCGTGTCACAGGACGGACCTTCGGACGGGACCGGAGAGTTCCAGTGGGGGGAGGACCGGCCCACCGGCGGGTCACCGCAGGAGGTTGCTACGGCGCTCCGGGAGCTCGAGGTCCGGCTGGCGTCGCTGCGGGGCGAGGTCGCCTCGCTGGACGAAGCCGTCGATGAGGTGCCGGGGCGCGTGAACCGGCTCGTGAACCGGGTCCGCGACCTCGAGCGGTCGAAGGCCGACGCCGACGAGCTCCGCGAGCAGGGTGACGCCGTGGAGGCGCGGCTCGAGGAGCTCGGCGCCGAAACCGAGCGCATCGACGAGCTCGAGGCGGCGCTCGGGTCGCGTGCGCCCGGCTCCGATGTCGAAGCGCTCGAACAGGAGACACAGGCGCTCCGGGAACGGCTATCGAAGCTCGACGCCCGGTACGGGTCGCTTAACGGTCGAATCGGGACGCTGGCCGACCGCCAGGAGGAGGAACTTGAGGAGCTGGCGGACCGGGTCGAGTCGCTCGAGGGCACCGCCGTGGGGTCGGAAACCCTGGACGACCGGCTCGCGGAGCTGCGCGGCCGGCTCGACGGGCTCGAATCGCTGCAGGAGACCGTCGGCGCGCACGACGAGCGACTCGAATCCGTCGAAGCGCTGGCCGAGTCGGCCGCGAGCCCCGACGAGCGGGTCGACGATCTCGCCGACCGGCTGGCGTCGGTCGAGGCCGTCACGACGGCCGTCGAGGACCGTGACGAGACCATCGAGGCCCTCCGGGAGCGGGTGGCCGAGGTCGAGGCCGAGCGCGATGAGCGCGCGGCGCTGGCCGATCGCGTGGCGGCCGTGGAGGCCGAGCTCGAGGGGGCTCCCCGGGAGACGACGGACGTCGAGCCGCTCGAGGAACGCCTGGCGTCGCTGGAGGCGGAGCTCGAGGCCACCCCAGCGACGGAAGAGCAGTTCGACGCCGTCACTGCTCGGCTGCACGAGCTTGAAGCGGAGGTCGCGGCACGGCCCGATTCCTCCGAACGGTTCGAGACGATGACCGACCGGCTCGAGGAGCTCGAGGAGGAGCTGACGGCACGGCCTGAGGCCGACGAGCGGATCGAGGCGATGGGCGAGCGGCTGGACGAGTTCGAGGAGGAACTGGCCGAGGGTCCCGATACCTCCGAGCGGTTCGAGGCGGTGACTGGTCGGCTGGACGAGCTAGAGGAGCGCCTTGAGGGCGTGGCGGCCGAGACAGCAGTCCCCGGATCGCTCGAGGCGGAGCTGAGTGAGCTCAAGGACCGCCTCGACAGCCTGCGCGAATCCCACCCGGCGCTGGGGACGCTGCGCGACGACGTCGAGGCGCTCCGGGAGGACTTCGAGGCCCACCGGTCCCAGACGCCGGCGGCCGACACCGTGGCCGAGCGGTTCGACCAACTCTCGGACCGGCTCGACGCCGTGGTGGCGGACCAGCCGGACGCGCCCGAGGAGCTAGCGGCGCTGCGCGACCGCGTCGAGGCGCTCGACGAGCGCCAGGCCGAGCTGGACTCGGTCCGGGAGACGGTCGCGGTGCTCGAAGAGCAGCTCGACGAGCTCGGGGACGTGGACGCCGTCGAGGAGCGCGTCACCCACCTCCGGGGCCGCCTGGACGAGGTCGCCGCCAAGCAGCTAGAGGCTGACGCGATCGCCGACCGGGTGGCCGCGATCCAGGACCGGCTCGACGAGCTCGAGGGGACGACCGGCGAGGTCGACGACGCCGAGCTGAGCCGGCTCGAGTCCGAGGTCGAGGACTTCCGACGGACGCTCCACTTCGTGCTCGACCTCGTCACCGCCCCGCCGCCGGCGGCCGGGGACGAGACCTAGCCGCCGTTCGAGATCTGCGTGTGGGCGCCGATGAGCGCCTCGTTCAGGTCCAGGCCCTCGACCCGCGTATCCTCGTCGATGATCGTGCTCCGGAGGTCACAGCCCGTCACCGTCGCGTCGGGGAACACGAGCGACCGGTCCAGGTGGGAGTCCTCGACGGTCGCCCCCGCCATCACGTGGACGTTCTCGCCGAGGGTGGTGTCCGTCAGCGTCGCCGACTCCGCGATGAGGTTCTCGCCGCCGAGGGCCCACGAGACGGCGTCGAGGTACGACTCCGGCGTCCCGATGTCGAACCAGGCGCCGTCGAACGTGAACGCGCCGACCGGCTCGTGCTGGTAGAGCCACTGGAGGAACCAGCCGGGCTCGTCGGGGTTGTTGTCGCCGGCGAGGTAGGCCTCGAGCTCGGGCAGCGTCTCCGCGGGGAAGCCGTAGCACGCGATCGAGACGAGCGTGCTCTTCGGGTCGTCGGGCTTCTCCTGGAAGTCCACGACGCGGTCGTCCTCGACGTCGACCACGCCATAGGAGGTGGCGCGGTCGGTCGAGCCGACGTCGTACGCCGCGAGCGCGGGCCCCGGCTGCGCCTCGAAGAAGTCGAGGAACTCCGAGATCGCGAAGGAGATGAGGTTGTCCCCCGCGATCACGAGGGTGTCGTCGTCGATGCCCTCGCGGTCGACCAGCTGGGCGAGGGCGCCCACGACGCCCAGCTTCTCGGACTCCTCGGTGGTCTCCTCGACCGAGAGCGTCGGCAGCTCGAACGGCCCCTCGGCCAGGTGGGCCTCGAAGTCCTCGGCGAAGCGGGCGTTGGTGCTGACGTGGACGTCGTCGATCCGGTCGTCGGCCTCGAGCTCGGCGAAGATCCGGTCGATGACGGTGGAGTCCCCGACCGGGAGAAGCATCTTCGGGCGATGCTTCGTGATCGGCCAGAGCCGGGTGGCGTACCCGCCGGCGAGGACCACGGCCTGCATGACCCCTCAGACTTGACGGTACTGTAAGGCCTTTTTGCTTCCCTCCGCCGCCGATGTCGCCACGGCGTCGAGCCTACTGCTCGTTCGCCCGCTCGATCCACCCGCTCAGCCGGCCCTCGCCGATCCCCGTGGCCGCGTCCAGCGAGGCGGCGTCGGCCGCCGCGAGGTCGGCCACCGTCTCGATCCCCGCCTCCTCGAGTCGCTCGGCGTAGGCCGGCCCGATGCCCGAGAGCGAGTCGACGGGCTCGTCCGAGCCGGCCGCCGCCGGTTCCTCGGGCGTCGGATCGGCCGTGGTGGTCGCGCCCTCGTCGTCCGATGCCGGCTCCTTGACCGCGCGTTCGGACGCCGCCTCGGGCTCGCGGTCGACCGTCACCCGGGTCCCCCGTTCGCGGGGGGCGTCGCCGCCGTCGAGGCCGATCAGCTGCTTGAGCTTCGAGAGGAGTGCCATGTCGGACGGCGGTTCTCCGGCCTAGGGCATAAAGCCGCCCGGACGTTCGCGCGGTTCAGAGGCGCGCCCGGAGCGCCTCGTTCATGGCCGCCACGGGCGCCTCGCGGCCCGTCCACCGCTCGAACGCCTCGACGCCCTGGTAGAGCAGCATCCAGCCCCCGTCGACCGTCTCGGCCCCGGCGGCGGCCGCCTCCCGGAGCAGCCGCGTCTCGAGCGGGCTGTAGACCGCGTCCATGACGGTCAGGTGGGGCCCGAGGAGTTCGGCCGGGACCGGCGAGCGGTCCTCGTCGAGGCCGACGGTGGTGGCGTTGACCAGCAGCTCGGCCGCCGGGACCAGCTCCGCCAGCGCGTCGAGGCCGTACGCCCCGCCGCCGTCGAGGAGCCCGGCGACGGCCTCGGCCCGCTCGACGGTGCGGTTGGCCACGTCGACGGTGGCGCCCGCGTCGTCGAGCGCGACCGCGATCGCCCGGCCCGCGCCCCCGGCGCCGACCACGAGGGCCGTCGTGCCCGCCAGCTCGACCCCGTGTCGCTCGAGCGCCCGCCGGACGCCCGCGGCGTCGGTGTTGTAGCCCCGGGGTGGCTGGGGCCCGAACTCGATGGTGTTCACCGCGCCGATGCGGGCGGCGAGCCCGTCGGGCTCGACGTGGTCGAGGGCGGCCCGCTTGAACGGCGTCGTGACGTTCAGCCCGGCGATCCCGAGCGCCGCGGCCCCGTCGAGCGCCGGGCCCAGGTCGCCCTCGGCGGGCTCGAACGTCACGTAGCGGGCGTCCATCCCGAGCGCCTCGTAGGCGGCCTCGTGTAGCGGCGGGGAGCGCGAGTGGCCGACCGGGTTCCCCACGAGGCCGTAGACCTCCATGGCCGCGGCTCGGCCCGGGGACGGCTTAAGTACGGGGTGTGCCGGCGCGGCCGCTCAGCCGTGGGCCCCCACCGAGAGGTCGAAGACGAGCACGTGGTAGACCAGCACCGCGATGAACAGGAGGTAGAACAGGCCGCCGAGCAGGAACGGCCGGGGCAGCATGTTCCCGTCGCCGACCGAGCGGGCCCGGAGGTAGAGGATGCCCCCGCTGACGATCGCGAGCACCGCCGAGAAGCCGTTCAGGAAGCCGGTCGTCCCCCAGGACAGCGAGAGGTTCCAGGACGTGAACACGATGCCCAGCGTCACCGGGAGCGTGCCCTGGAACGCCATCGCGCCCGTGATGTTCCCGAGCGCGAGGGTGTCCTTGTCCCGGGAGATCCAGAGCACCGAGTTGAACTTCTCGGGCAGCTCGGTCGCCAGCGGCGCGAGCAGCAGCGCCACGACCGCCGCGGGGATGCCGAGGACGTCCTGGGCCGCCCACTGGACCTCCTGGACGAACAGATGGGCGCCGCCGATGATGATCCCGAGCGCGATGAGGGTCTGGAGGCCGACCAGCAGCGTCCCCGGGTCGGCCCGGTGGCGCTTGTTGGGATACGGGCCGGGGATCCGCTCGAGGCCCTCCTCGAGGATGAGGCCGAGGTGGAGGTCGTCGAGGCCCTCGTGCTCGATGAGCTCGCCGCTCGCGAGCGACCGCCAGACGTAGATCAGATAGAGCACCACGAGCAGCGCCCCCACGGCGAGGTCGAACGTCCGGCTGGGCACGAGGGCCGTGATGAACGCCAGGCTGTAGCCGACCAGGAAGAAGCTCAGGTCGCGTCGGGTCGCCGCCGAGTTGAAGTGCATCTCCGCGCCGAACCGCCGGCGGCCCCGGAAGTAGAGCACGCTGCCCCCGACCAGGAACATGGCGATGGTCGCGAGCATGAACGGCGCGCCGAGGATGGCGCCGACGCCGACCTCGTCGGCCGCGGTGCCGCCGCCCGACTGCTGCTGGATGATCGCGATGACCGGGATCATCGTCTCCGGAAGGGCCGTGCCGACCGCCGCGAGGATGCTCCCGGTGGCGCTCTCGGAGACGCCGAGCCGGTGGCCGAACCACTCGACGCCGTTGGTGAACACCTCGGCGCCGAGCAGCAGGAGGAGGAACGACCCCACCAGGAGGATCGTGTTCCCGACGGCCTCCGATACGAAGGGGATCGTCACGGCGGGAGCCGGGAGCATGGCTGGCGCGAGGTTCCGCCAGCGCGTAGTTAAGGGGTTTCATTCCGGCCGGCGGGCCGAACCGCCGGAACCCTGAACCTCTTTGGGGGTCGGGTGACACGGCCGACCCGGGCAGGTCGTCGATGGAACCCGAGAACACGCGTGCGCCGGCGGCGAGCCTGGGGCTGCTCGACGCGACGATGGTCGGCATCGGCGCCATGATCGGCGCCGGCATCTTCGTGCTGACCGGGCTGGCCGCCGAGATCGCTGGCCCGGCCGCGCTGCTCGTCTTCGCGCTCAACGGCGGGGTGACGACGTTCACCGCGCTCTCCTACGCCGAGCTCGCGAGCGCCATCCCGAAGAACGGCGGCGGCTACGCGTACATCCGCGAGACGTTCTCGGCGCCCGTGGCGTTCGTGATGGGCTGGACGCGGTGGTTCACGTATATGGCCGCCGGCGCGCTGTACGCGCTGGGCTTCTCGTCGAACTTCATCGAGTTCGTCCACCTCTACTGGGCGGGCCTCCCGGCGGGCCCCGGCTGGGAGATCGGCTACGCGCTGATCGCGGTGGTCTCGTTCATCGCGCTCAACGCGCTCTCGACGGAGGCCAGCGGCGGCGCCGAGACCGTCGTCACGCTCGTGAAGATCGCCATCCTGGCGGTGTTCATCGCGTTCGGCGTCGGCGCCGTCAGCTCGGCCACCTTCTTCGACATCCCCGCCGGGGCGACACCGGGCTTCTCGGACTTCTTCTCGGAGGGCGCGATGAAGGTGCTCCCGGCGATGGGGCTGACGTTCATCGCCTTCCAGGGCTACGACCTCATCGCGACGGTCACCGAGGAGGTCGAGAACCCCCGGGTGAACATCCCCCGGGCCATCTTCCTGAGCGTCGGGGTGACGGTCGCCATCTACCTGCTGGTCGTCGCGGTCTCGATCGGCACGCTCGGCGCCGAGCGGCTCGGCCAAGCGGGCGAGCGCGCGGTCGTCGAGGCGGCCATCGGGTTCATGCCCGACATCGGCATCTTCGGCGCCTCGATCGGCGCGGCGCTCATCGCCTTCGGCGCGGTGTTCTCGACGATCAGCGCGCTCAACGCGGTCGTCATCGGGTCGAGCCGGATCGCGTTCGCCATGGGCCGCGAGCGCCAGCTCCCCGAGCGGCTCGGGCACATCCACCACCGCTACGGGACGCCGTTCCTCGCGCTGCTGGCCAGCGGCGCCCTGATGGCCGTCGCGACGGTGCTCGCGCCGATCAGCCTCGTGGGCAACCTCGCGAGCCTGTTCTCGCTGCTCGGGTTCGTCGTCGTCAACCTCGCCGTCATCAAGCTTCGGCACACCCAGCCGGACCTCTCGCGGCCGTTCGAGCTCCCGTTCTACCCGATCCCGCCGATCCTCGGGATCGTGTTGAACCTGCTGCTGGGGCTGTTCATCGCGCCGCTGACCTGGGCCATCGCCGTGGGCTGGCTCGTCGTCGGCATCCTCGTCTACGTCACGCTGCACCGCCGGACGATCGACTGGTCGTTCTCCGGGCTGCGCCCCGGCGGGCCCGCCGAGGAGGGCCGGACTTAATCCCACCGCCATCCAACACCAGCCATGAGCCAGGATCTCCGCGTCGTCATCGTCGGCGGGGGCCACGTCGGCTTCCACACCGCCGAGCACCTCGACCGGCGAGGCCACGACGTCGTCATCATCGAGTCGGACCAGGAGCGCTGCGAGCGGCTGAACGACGCGTACGTCGCGACCGTCATCGAGGGCGACGGCACCCGGCCGAGCATCCTCGAGCAGGCCCAGCCCGAGCGCAGCGACGTCGTCGCGGCGCTGATCGGCGACGCGACGGGCACGAACATCGGCATCTGCATGACCGCCAAGGAGCTCGCGCCGGGGATCAAGACGCTCGCCCGGGTCGACCACGGCGGCGGCCACGAGTACGAGGGGATGGTCGACGCGACCGTCTTCCCGGAGAAGCTCGCCGCCCACGTCGCGGCCAACCACGTCTTCGAGATCACCGGCGGCGGCGTCCGGACCATCGAGGAGGTCACCGACGACCTCGAGCTGATCGAGATCGAGGTGACCGAGGACGCGCCCGCCGCGGGCAAGCGCTTCAGCGAGATCCGGTTCCCCGACGGCAGCCTCGTCATCCAGCGCCAGGGCGACGACCGGCTGGCCTCCGGCGAGAGCGTGCTGACGCCCGGCGAGCGGTACATCCTGGCGACGAAGCCCGAGTCCGCCGACGAGCTCGTCCGGCTGCTCCGGGGCTGAACGGAACCGCGTCCCCGACGGCGGCTTCCGATGGCCTTTAGCGAGCCGCCGGCCTCGCCACGCCCGATGCTGGGCATCGTCGTCAGCCGGGCCGACGAGGCGTCGGCGCACATCGGCGAGCGGCTGCTGGCGGCGGCCGACTGGACGGCCCACGAGGACGGCGGGCGGCCCGATGGGGCGGGCGGAGGCGCCTACTACCGGACCGAGGGCGCCGAGCTCCGCGAGTTCGACGGCCTGCACATCGAGCTGGAGCGGCCCGCCGACGCGTTCGACGGCGTCGACCTGATCGCGTTCGCTTCCCGGCACTCCGGCGAGACCGGCCCGCTGCTCACGGGCCACCACACGGGCAACCTCGGCCCGGCGGAGTACGGCGGCGAGCCGGACGCGTTCGCGGCGGCGGCGCCGGCCGCGCTCTCGGCGACGGTCGCGGCGTTCGAGACGGCCGCGCCCGAGGGGTACGGTATCGGGATCGAGTGCACCCACCACGGCCCGACCGACGTCGGGGCCCCGTCGCTGTTCGTCGAGGTCGGCAGCGACGAAGCCCAGTGGCGCGACGCCGAGGCGGCGACGGCGGCCGCGCGAGCGATCCTGTCGCTCCGTGGCGTCGACCCCCGGACCGACCGGGCGTTCGTCGGCCTCGGCGGCGGCCACTACGCCCCCCGGTTCACCCGGATCGTCCGGGAGACCGACTGGTCGGTGGGCCACATCGCCGCCGACTGGGGGCTGCGGGCGGCCGCGGAACTGGACGACGACCTGCTCCGGGCGGCGTTCGAGCGGAGCGGGGCCGACCTCGCGGTCGTCGACGGCGACCACCCCGAGCTGGTCGAGCGGGTCGAATCGCTGGGCGTCCGGGTCGTCGGGGAATCCTGGCTCCGGGCGACGGCCGGGGTGGCCCGCCCGACCATCGACCGGCTCGAGACGGCGGTCGCCGGGGTCGACGAGGGCCTGCGGTTCGGCGAGCCCGCCCGACGGGCCGATGGGGTGTCCGAGTTCGGGCTCCACGAGCCGGCGCCTGAGCTGCTCGCCGACGCGAACGGCATCGACGCGGGGCGCGTCCGGGAGGCGGTGGCGGCCGACGCCGTCGCCTTCGAGACCGTCGAGTCGGGCAACCGGGTCGCGGGGCGGGTGGCGGCGCCGGACGGCGAGGCCTGGGACCGGATCGAGTCGGCGCTGGTCGGCCTGCTCAGAGAGCGGTTCGAGGAGGTGGCCGTCGAACGCGACGCCATCGTCGCGACGGAGGAGGCGTTCGACCCCGATCGCGCCCGGAAGCTGGGCGTCGAATCGGGGCCCGCGTTCGGCCGGCTCGCGGCCGGCCAGCCGGTGACGGTCGGTGGCCGCGAGATCCCCCCGTCGGCGGTCCACGAGACCCGGACCGTGCGCTACCCGCGCTGAGGGCCGCCAACCGTCAGACGGAGGTCAGACCGACGGGGGAACAGTGAAGAGGTCCGGTATAAAACGGGAGGGTGTAATGGACTCGATCGTCGAAGACGCGATTGAACAAGCCGAGGAGGGGGATGTGGAGGAGGCCCCGGAGGCGGAGGTCGCGCCGCCGGAGGTCAACCCCTCGGGCACGATGTCGGACGAGGAGCTCCTCGACGTCCTGGAGGAGCTCGAGACGAACATCACCGTCGTCGGCTGTGGCGGCGGCGGGAACAACACGGTCAACCGGATGTTCGAGGAGGGCATCCACGGCGCCAAGCTCGTCGCGGCGAACACCGACGTCCAGCACCTCGTCGAGATCAACGCCGACACGAAGATCCTGATGGGCCAGCAGCGCACCAAGGGCCGAGGGGCCGGGTCGCTGCCCCAGGTCGGCGAGGAGGCCGCCCTGGAGAGCCAGACCGAGATCTCCGAGGCCATCGAGGGGGCCGACATGGTGTTCGTCACCGCGGGCCTCGGGGGCGGCACCGGCACCGGCGCGGCGCCCGTCGTCGCGAAGGCCGCCCGGGAGTCCGGCGCGCTCACCATCTCCATCGTCACGACGCCGTTCACCGCCGAGGGCGAGGTCCGACGGACCAACGCCGAGGCCGGCCTCGAGCGGCTCCGCGACGTCTCGGACACCGTCATCGTCGTCCCGAACGACCGGCTGCTCGACGCCGTCGGCAAGCTCCCCGTCCGCCAGGCGTTCAAGGTGGCCGACGAGGTGCTGATGCGCTCGGTCAAGGGCATCACCGAGCTCATCACCATGCCCGGCCTGGTCAACCTCGACTTCGCCGACGTCCGCACCGTGATGGAGCGCGGCGGCGTCGCGATGATCGGCCTCGGCGAGTCCGACTCGGAGGCAAAGGCGACCGACTCCGTGAAGGCCGCGCTGCGCTCGCCGCTGCTCGACGTCGACATCTCCGCGGCGAACTCCGCGCTCGTCAACGTCACCGGCGGCCCCGACATGTCCATCGAGGAGGCCGAGGGCGTCGTCGAGGAGATCTACGACCGGATCGACCCCGACGCCCGCATCATCTGGGGCACCTCCGTGGACGACGAGCTCGAGGGCACCATGCGCACCATGATCGTCGTCACCGGCGTCGAGTCCCCCCAGATCTACGGCCGCGCCGAGGCCGAGGTGGCCCAGGAGGAGGGCCGCATCCAGGACATCGACTACGTCGACTGACCGGCACCGTCGCGATTCGTCTCCGTTCTCGGGTCCGTTCGACCGACGAGTCGCCCGTAGGCCAGGCCTATTGTGTGGTCTCCCGGGCGGGCCTCGAGAGGCGCCGCGACCCGCGGTGGGCCACCCATCAGCTCACGGGCGCCAGTCAATAGATAGAAAAACACCCCTCACCTACGGCCCGCCATGGAAGTACCCCGCACGCTGTCCGCCTACGTCAGGGTGCTCAAGCTCGCGAGCACCCCGTCCTGGGAGGAGTTCTCCCAGGTCTCGAAGATCGCGGCGGTCGGCATCGCCCTCGTCGGCCTCATCGGCTTCCTCATCTTCGCCATCATGACGGTGCTGTCGTCGGTGGGTGGTTGAGATGCCGATGTACGCCGTCAAGACGACCGCGAGCCAGGAGCAGACGGTCGCCGACATGATCGCGAACCGCGAGGAGACCGACATCCACGCCGTGCTGGCGCCGGACTCGCTGACGAGCTACGTGATGGTCGAGTCCGACAGCACGGGGGCCATCGAGCGGGCGCTCGAGGAGATCCCCCACGCCCGGGGCATCGTCCCCGGCGAGAGCACCATCGCCGAGGTCGAGCACTTCCTGTCGCCGAAACCCGACGTCGAGGGCATCGCCGAGGGCGACATCGTCGAGCTCGTCGCCGGGCCGTTCAAGGGCGAGAAGGCACAGGTCCAGCGGATCGACGAGTCGAAGGACCAGGTCACGGTCGAGCTCTACGAGGCCACGGTGCCGATCCCGGTGACGGTCCGGGGCGACCAGATCCGCGTGCTCGACTCCGAGGAGCGGTAGGCCGCCGGCTCGGCGGTTCGGTTTTCCGGTCCCGTATCGGCCTAATCGTCCGCGCTGATGACGGGTTCCTCGCCGCCGGCCTCGAGCTGGGTGACCAGCTGGCCCACGTCGAGGTGCTCCTCGATGAAGTCGAGCAGCTGCTCGCGCTCCCGGATGGCGTCGGAGTCGGCGTCGTAGGCCCGGACGTACTCCGCCCGGGTGTGCTCCTCGAACGTGTGCCGGATGCCGAGGTAGCCCGCCGCGATCTGCTCCCCGCAGACGCGACACTCGGACGCCGCATGATTGACCGCCTGGTGGCGGATGAGAGCCGACGGCTGCTCGAAGCTCCCCCCACACCCCGCGATGCCGCACGCCCATGCACCCATTGGTCTATGTAGCTGGTCACTTGGCAAGCTCTTTATAAAACCTTTTCCCTGATTCGGCATAACGACCCGTTAAACCGTGCGACTCCGGCGGGTGTTCCACCCGAAACGACCGGGGCGGAACCGCTATGCGTCCGACGGGCGGAGGACGGCAGTGTGACGGACGGCCACCCGGTGCGGGTCGACCCCCACGTCAAGGTCATCGACGAGGCAGTCGTCGAGCGCGCGAAGGCCCGCGGCCTCGACGCCCTGGTCTACGCGCCCCACTTCACCCGGCTCCCCGAGATCGAGGCGACCGCCCGCCGGCTCTCCGACGACGAGCTGACGGTGCTCCCCGCCCGGGAGGTGTTCACCGGGCGCTGGCGGGCCCGAAAGCACGTCCTCGCGCTGGGGCTGGACTCCCCCGTCCCGGACTTCATCGGGCTGGAGGCCGCGTTCGAGGAGTTCGCCCGCCAGGAGGCCGTCGTGCTCGTGCCCCACCCCGCGTTCCTCACCGTGAGCCTCGACCTCGCGGACGTCGAGCGGTTCCGCGACGCCATCCACGGCGTCGAGACGTACAACCCCAAGCACTGGATCGTGCACAACCAGCGGGCGCAGACGATCGCCCGGATCACGGGCCTGCCGGCGTTCGGCTCGTCGTACGCCCACCTGCCGGGCACCGTCGGGGAGGTCTGGACCGCGTTCGAGGGGATCGAGCCGTCCGAGGCGGGCGTGCTCGAGGCGCTCCGGTCGGGGGCGCCCCGCTCGGTCGTCCACCGGGACGGGGCGGCCCACCGGCTCCGGCGGACGCTGGAGTTCAGCCACCTGTTCTACGAGAACTCGGTGACGAAGTTCGACCGGGTGGTGCTCTCGGGCACCGAGGCCACGCACCCCTCCCAGCCGCCCTACGGCGGGCGGTTCACGGTCGCGGGCGGGGAGTAGCCCCGCTCGCTCAGTCGGTCCCCCCGGCCTCGACCCGCTCGAGCAGCAGTTCGAGGCCCCGGTCGGCGATGCCCACCTTCACCGCCGAGCGGTCCCCCTCGAAGACGCCGTGCTCCACCGTGGCACCGGAGTTCCCGGACCCCCACGGGGCCGCCCAGGCCACGCCGAGGTAGGCCGTCCCGACCGGCTTCGCCTCGGTCCCACCGGCCGGCCCCGCGATGCCGGTCGTCGCCAGCGCCCAGTCCGTCCCGGCGACGTCGCGGGCCCCGCGGGCCATCTCCGCCGCGACCGCCTCGCTCACCGCACCGTGGCCGTCGAGGGCCTCGCGGGAGACTCCCAGCGCCGCCTGCTTCGCCCGGTTGGCGTACGTGACGAAGCCCCGCTCGAAGTAGTCGCTCGCCCCGGAGACGTCGGTCACCCGCGAGGCGATGAGGCCGCCGGTGCACGACTCCGCGACGGCGAGCGTCGCTCCCGCCTCGCGGAGGGCCTCGCCAACCCGAGCCGCCGGGTCACGCGTCCGATCGCTCATGGTCCGCCCGTCGGCCGGGGCCCCCAAAAGCCCGCCGGGCTGGCGGGGAAACGCCCATGTCACCCCCTGCCCTCCGGCCGCCATGGGCTACGACGAGCCGCTCTTCTTCCGGGTCATGCAGTACGCGGCCGCCGCCGACCGGGACGTCATCGACATGGTGTCGGGGAACCCGGACTGGGGCTCACCGCCGGCGATCGCCGAGGGGCTCAGGGCCTACGCTGACCGCGGGCGGCGACGCGTTCCAGTACCCGCCGAGCGAGGGCCTCCGGGAGCTCCGCGAGGAGATCGCCGCCCGGCGTGACGTCGACGTCGACCAGCTGATCGTGACCGACGGCGCCGGCGAGGCCAACTACCTGGCGATGGCCCGGGCGCTCGAGCGCGACGCCGGCGACGAGGTGCTCCTCACCGACCCGGTCTACCCCTACTACCCGGGCAAGACGGAGATGCTCGGCGCCGACGCGCGCTACGTGCCCACCGAGCGGGACGGCTCGCTCGATCCGGCCCGGGTCCGCGAGGCGGCGACTGAGGAGACGGCCTGCATCGTCGTCAACACGCCCAACAACCCGACCGGCGCGGTCTACGACGCGGCGACGATGGCCGCGCTGGTCGAGGTCGCCGAGGACGTCGACGCCCTGCTCGTGAGCGACGAGGTGTACGACCACTTCGACTACCACGGCCGGTTCGCGTCGGCGCTCGCCGTCGACTCCGACCACCGGATCGTGACCAACTCGTTCTCGAAGTCGATGGCCATCACGGGGTTCCGCGTGGGCTACGCGGTGTTCCCCGAGCCGCTCGTCGCCGGCGCGAAGACCCGGCACATGCTCACCAACGTCGCGGGCAGCCGGCCGGCCCAGGCGGCCGTGCTCCACGCGCTCCGGGAGACGCCGCCGGGCTACTACGAGGAGACGCGGGCGCTGCTGGCCGACCGGATCGGGACCTTCACCGACGCCCTCGACGACGCCGGCGCCGAGTACACCACCCCGGACGGGGCGTTCTACGTGCTCTGCCGGTTCGACGGCTTCCCGGGCACGCTCGCGAACGTCGAACAGCTCATCGACGAGGCGGGCGTCGCCGGGATGCCGGGCGAGACCTTCGGCGACGCCCGGGCCGACTGGCTGCGGTTCGCGCTGGTCACCCCCCGGGCCGAGGAGGCCGCGGGCCGGCTCGCCGACTACTTCGGCTGAGCCGGCGCGCGTTCACCCCGACGTCGCCCGTCCGGCACAACCGTTATGCCGGGGCACTCCGTCGTGGTAGCTAGTATCATGGTGGCCCCCGCCCTCCCCCTCTCGACCGCCGTCCACTCGAACCAGCTCGAGGCCGTCGAGCAGCTGTGCGGTCCGGCGCTGGGCTGTGCCGGGAGCGACCTGCTGGGCCAGCTGCTGCTGCTCGCGGTCTTCGGCGTGGTGACCGTCGTCCTGCTGGCGGCCCTCGAGCGGGTCCAGGCGGCCCGTGGCGCGGTCGCCGAGGAGCGCTCGCGGACGGCGACCGAGAAGGAGGCGTTCGAGCGGTTCGCCCGTCGCGTCGCTGGCCTCGACCCGTCCGAGCCGGGGGTCGGGCTGACCACGACCGACGGCGGCGTCGCGGCGGTCTCGGTCGCGGGCCACCCAGTCACTGACCGCCGACTGGAGGCCGTCCGGGAGGCGTACCGCGAGACGGTGATGGCGATGGCCCACTTCGAGGACGAGTACGACGAGCCCCTGGCTCGGCACCTGGGCCAGGAGTTCGGCGAGGAGGTCGCGCGGGCCGTCGCCGACGGCGACCGCCTGCGCCCCGAGCTGAAGGAGGTGCTGGTCGACCGGGCGCGCGAGGCCGCCCGGGAGCGCGAGCGGCTGATGCACCGCCTCGACCGGGAGGCCGACGGGCTCGACGCGGCCGGCGATGAGCTGCGAGCGGTGGAGGCCGCGGTGCGTGACGCCGAGGGGCGGTCGCTGGCCGGCACGAGCTTCCAGGAGCTGGCCGACGAGTGGAACCGGCTCGGCGAGCTCGAGTCCCGGCTCTCGCGGCTGTTCTCGAGGCGCCAGGAGGAGCTCAAGTCCCGCGACCACGTGGCCGGCGCGGCAGAGCGCCGGTCGCTCCAGGGCTACCTCTACGCCGGGCTCGAGACCGTCCACCCGGTGCTCGCGGACGGGGCGGTGCTGGCCGACCGCGTGAAGGCCGCCCGCTCGCGGGTGCTCAGGCGGCTCACCAGCCAGGCCTGAGCCCCTACCCGGTGAGGCTCGCCTTGACCTCCGCCGCGTAGGCGTCGGCCAGCCGGATCGGCTCGGGCAGCTTGTAGCCGGCCGTACAGGCCAGCGCCAGCTCGGCGGCGGTCTCCGCGCCCACGCGGTGGCCGGGGCTGACGTAGACCGGATTGACGTATCGATCGCCGGTCTCGAACTGTCGGGTCTGGACCGCGTGGCCGAGGACCGTCCCCTCGGGGGCGTCGACCTGCTCGTCCGCGAGGACCGACACGGTCGACCCGGCCGGGAGCGACTCGAGCGAGCCCGACGGGCGACCGCAGAGCAGGCCCTTCGCGACGCCGACGCTCGGGGCGTCCAGCACGACGCCGAGGTGGGTCGCGAGGCCCGCCTGCCGGTAGTGGATCCGGCCGGAGCCGTCGAACAGCAGCAGGTCGGGTTCGGCCTCGAGCTCGCCGAGGGCGGCCAGGATCGGGCCGCCCTCCCGGAAGGAGAGGTAGCCCGGGACGTACGGCACCTCGAGCGGCTCGACGGCGTGGACCCGCTCGACGGTCTCGCCGCCCCGCCGGACGACGACGGCGCTGATCGCGCGGTCGTCGAGGAACGCCTGGTCGATGCCGGCGACCCGGCGCTCGCCGACCGTGCTGGGGTCGATCGGCGGATCGTCAGCGAACGTCGCGGCCGCGGCGACCTCGGCCTGGAGCGCCCGCATCCGCTCGCGCGACAGCGAGCCGTCGGGGGCGAGCGCCGGCCGGACGGGCTCCATCAGAACCGCCGGCCGGGCCCGCCGCGCCGGCCGCCGCCGAACTGGAGCTCGGTGGGCACGTCCGTCCCCTCGCGGCGGAGCCGCTCGCCGTAGCCCAGGCCGACGACGAGCCCGACCAGGTGGGCGAGGTGGGCGACGCCGCCCGAACCGATGCCGCCGCCCAGCACGATGAACACCGAGTAGCCCGCGAAGCCGACCGTCAGCAGCCAGAGCGGGACGGGGAGGATGAAGTAGAGGTAGACCTTGAGCTGGGGGTTCAGCACCGTCAGCACGCCCATGATCGCCATGATCGCGCCGCTCGCCCCGACGACGCCGCTGATCTCGCCCACGGCGAGCGCGGTCCCGATCTGGGCCAGCCCGGCGAGGACGCCCGACCCCAGGAACAGGAGCACGAACGCCCGCGTGCCGACGCGGCGCTCGACGATGGGCCCGAAGAAGTAGAGCACGATGCTGTTGATGAGGATGTGGCCGAAGCCGCCGTGGGCGAACACCGCCGTGACCCAGGTCCAGACGAACTCCGGGTGGGCCGACGAGAGCACGAACAGCGTCTCGTGGAGGCTCCGGGAGACGAACTGACGGACGATCAGCTGGAGGAAGAAGGTCACCCACATCAGCGCCAGGAAGAGGTAGGTGGCGTTGCCGCGGAAGTAGCCGAGCAGCCCGCCGGGGCCGGCCGACGGGAACGCGGACTCCCGGCCGCCGGTGTCGCTGGCCGAACCGCCGAAGCCGCTGTCGAAGACGCCCGACGGGTCGTCCCACTCGTCCAGTCCGGAGCAGTTGTGGTTCTCCGGGAGGCGGTGCTCGGCGCAGTGGGAGCCGCCACAGTAGTGGCAGGTGTACGGCATGTCCTCCTGCCGGCCGCACACGTCGCACGTCGCCATTGGGCCGGCGTTGGTGACTGGCCAGCAAAGGGGTTTGGGTACCGACGCGCCGACGGCGCGGCCGCCGAAGCTTTTAGCGGCCCGCCGCCTACCCCCGGCCGTGAAGGAGTACGAGCGCAAGCAGCTGCTCGAGCGGGTCGGCCGGGAGGGCGCGACGGTCGGCGCGCGCATCCCCGACCGCATCGAGGTCGGCGGCGAGCCCCTCGAGCTCCGGGAGTTCGTCTTCGAGATCAAGCGCCTCGAGGCGATCCCGCCGGGCGAGCGCGACCGCGTCGAGCGGGCGAAGAAGCGCCTCCGCCGGGAGCGGCTGGCCCGTCGCCAGACGATCGAGGCCGGCGACGTCAGCTACGAGGAGGGCGAGGCGCTGGCCGAGAGCATCCACGGCATCGACCGGGCGCTGAACGCGCTGGGCTCGCTCGAGTCGACCGACCTCGAGGGGGAGGCGTCCGCCCAGGCCGCCGCCGACCACAAGCGCTGGCTGAACTTCCTCAAGCAGGCGCTCGGCCGGGACGACGGGAGGCGCTCGCGGCCGTGAGCCGGAACGACGAGGTCGCGGCGCTGTTCGAGGAGCTCGCCGACCGGCTCGAGGCCCAGGACGACCCCTACCGCCCCCGGGCCTACCGGCGGGCCGCGGAGAACATCCGGAGCCACCCCGAATCGATCGAGGCCGTCGCCGAGGAGGGCGCCGAGGCGCTCGAGGCCATCGAGGGCGTCGGCGACGCCATCTCGAGCAAGGTCCTCGAGTACCTCGAGACGGGCGAGATCGAGGCGCTCGAGACAGCTCGGGAGGAGCTGCCGGTCGACATGGCGGCGCTGACGCGCGTCGAGGGGGTGGGCCCGAAGACCGTCGGCGACCTCTACGAGGCGCTCGGGGTGACCGACCTCGACGAGCTGGAGGCCGCCGCCGAGGCCGGCGAGATCCGAGGGGTCAGCGGCTTCGGCGAGACGACCGAGCGCAACATCCTCGAGCACCTCCCGTTCGCCCGCCAGGCCCGCGAGCGGACGCTGCTCGCCGACGCCCGGCCGCTCGCCGACGACCTGCTGGGCCACCTCGAGGGGGTCGACGCCGTCGAGGAGTGCGCGGCCGCGGGGTCGCTCCGGCGGTGGCGCGAGACGGTCGGCGACGTCGACCTGCTGGCCGCGAGCGCGGACCACGGCTCGGTCATCGACCGCTTCACCGGCTGGGACGACGTCGACGACGTCATCGAGGCCGGGACCGGCAAGGCCAGCGTCCGCGCCCGCGGGCTCCGGGTGGACCTCCGGGTGGTCGACCCCGCCGAGTTCGGCAGCGCGCTGCAGTACTTCACCGGCTCGCGGGACCACAACGTCGCCCTGCGCTCGCGCGCCGTCGAGCGCGAGCTCAAGGTCAACGAGTACGGCGTGTTCGACGTGGCCGACGTCGAGGCCGATGACGACCAGCGCGCGGGCGAGCGTATCGCCGGCGAGACCGAGGCGTCGGTGTACGAGGCCGTCGGGCTGCCGTGGATCCCGCCCGAGCTCCGCGAGGACAACGGCGAGCTCGACGCCGCGGCCGCGGGCGAGCTCCCGGCACTGGTCGAGCGGGAGGACCTCCGGGGCGACCTCCACGTCCACACCGACTGGTCCGACGGCGATCGGTCGCCGGCGGAGATGGTCGAGGCCGCCGAGGCGTTCGGCCACGACTACCTCGGCCTCTGCGACCACGCCACGGGGCCCGGTATGGTGGGCGGCGTCGGGGTCGAGGACGACGAGCTGCTCGAGCTGGCCGCAGTCGTCCGCGAGCTCGACGCGGAGGCGGAGATCACCGTGTTCGCGGGCGTGGAGGCGAACATCGACGCCGACGGCGGACTCTCGGTCGACGACGACGTCCTCGAGGAGCTCGACCTCGTGGTGGCGTCGCCACACAGCGCGCTCGACGGCGACGGCACCGACCGGCTCATCGCGGCCATCGAGCACCCGGCCGTCGACGTGCTCGGCCACCCCTCGGGCCGGCTGCTGAACAAGCGCCAGGGCCTGGAGCTCGACCTCGACGCGGTGGCGGAGTCGGCGGCCGCGAACGGCGTCGCCCTGGAGGTGAACGCCAGCCCGTACCGGATCGACCTCTGGGGCGAGGCGGTGCGCCGGGCGGTCGACGCCGGGGCGACCATCAGCATCGACACCGACGCCCACCGCCCCGCCGAGTTCGAGCACCTCCGCTACGGCGTCCACGCCGCCCGCCGCGGCTGGGCCGAGGCGGCCGACGTGCTCACGGCCCGGGACGCCGACGGGGTCCGGGCGTTCCTGCACTGAGCGAGTGAGTCGGAGATCAGCTGCTGTCGGGCCGGGCCGTCGTCAGCGGTAGGCGTTCGGCGACCAGGCCTCGCAGGCCTCCATGTCGTCCATCAGCCCGTCGTGATGGCCGCAGTAGGGCCGGATGTCGCCGTCGTCGTTCACGTAGTCGAAGTGCTCGCAGCTCCCGCAGTAGCGGTCGGGGTTCGAGGCGTGGGCCCGGCTCCGGTCCTCGCCGGGCGCCTGGAGGGTCCCGGTCTGGGTCCCGCCGTCGCTGGCCGGGGTCGAGCGGCCGGCGCTCCCGGCCGAGCGCTCGACGACGGCGTCGTCACGGGTGTCGGGCTCGGCGAAGACCGGCTCGCGGTCGACGTCGCCCACGACCCCCACGCCGCCCATGCCCCCGAGCTCCGAGAGCGTCGACCCCTCGAGCTCGGAGACCGGGACCTCGACGAGCTGGGTCTCGCCCCCGATGGTCCGCTCGAGGGTGACCGTCCCCCCGGGGTCGTTCCGGACCTTGAAGTTCACCACGGCGGTGAACAGCGACCAGAACGTCATCAGCACGCCCACGAAGTAGACGGCAGTCACCGGCAGCGTGAGGTGGTTCTCCGCCGCCGTGATCCAGCGCTCGGGGTAGGTCGACCAGAACAGCACGACGCCCAGCACCGCGACGGCCGCCCCGACGGCGGCGATGGCCCGCTCGCGGTCGCTGGCGGGCAGCACGGTGAAGATGCCGACGAACACCGCCGGCACCCCGAGGCCGGCGAGCACGCCGGCGACCTCGCGGGCCGCGTAGACGCCGAAGCCCAGCGGGCGGAGGACCCCGGTGGAGGCCACCAGGATCGCCACGACCGAGAGCAGCGCGCCGGCCGCGAACAGCCCCGTCCCGAGGTAGAGCCGGCGCAGGCTCTCGTTCCTGGCGCCGTGGTAGACCTCGGCGAGGCTAGTCATGCGGGCCGGTTCGGGAGCGCGGACCAAAAGGGTACCCCAACTGTCGGACAACCGCACGACGGCGGGCTGACGAGGCCCCAGGTGGCGACCGATCGACGGGCGGCCCGCCCGTCGTTGGGCCCGGCTGGGACGAACGAAGCACTTAATCGCCGGACGGGACAACCCGCCCCCATGACTGAGGACGAGGCCGACGAGGAGGACGCCGGACCGTCGGTCGAGCTCGGCGAGGGCGCGTCGGTCGAGGGCGCCCCGCTCGCGCGGGTCGCCTCCCGGCTGACCTGGCCGATCGAGCAGAGCGAGGTCGCCCGCAAGGAGGGCGCCACCGTGATCCGGACGGCGGCGGGCCCCCGCGAGCTGGCCGATGCGCTCGAGGACGTCGACACCACCTACTTCGCGACCCGCCAGGAGTTCGTCGCCGCGGTCCGCGAGGCCGTCGGCGTCGGGCCCGTGCCCACGGAGTAGCGTGGACGCCGGGCGGCTGTTCAGCCGACGGCGCTGGCCCTCCCCGACCTGGGTGCAGCTGTCGCTCGGTGTGGGCGTCCTCCTGACCGTCGTCTGGACCGTCTGGGCGAGCAACGGCCTCGACGGCCGCGTCGTCCGCGACGGGGTGACGTTCCTGCTCGCGCCGCTGGGGCTGGCGGCGGTGTTCGGCCGGGACCTCGGCTGGCGGGTCGACCGCCGGGCCGTCCGGAACGCGGCGCTGCTCGCGCTGTTCGTCCTGCCGTTCTACGTGGTCGGCTCGTCGCTGCCGTCGGTCCGGGGGTTCTACCCGATGTGGGGGCTCGACTCGGCCGCGCCGGGGGCGTTCTGGCCCCACGCCGCCAAGCAGTTCGCGGTCGTGCTCGCGGCGGAGACCTACTACCGCGGGCTGCTCTGTGTCGGCGTCCGGGAGATCGGCTTCAAGAGCGTCTTCATCAGCCCGATCGCCTACGCGCTGGCCCACGCGGCCAAGCCGCCGGTCGAGCTCGTGCTCTCCGGGCCGACCGACGTGCTGTTCGGCGCCGTCGACTACCGGAGCAACTCCATCCTGCCCTCGGTCGTCGCCCACGGCGCCGGGCTGGTGCTGCTCGACTGGCTCGTGCTGCACCCGCCGCTGCTGTCGCCCGAGCGGGTGCTCGCGTGGCTCTCGTGGCTGCCGGTCCCGCTGTAGAGCTCCGGCACCGCTCGCTCCGAGGTCCACCCTTTTGGCCGGTGGGCGCGTCGGTCGGGCCATGAGCCTGCCAATCGACCCGTCGGCGCTCGACGGCGACGACATCGGCGAGAAGCGCGCGACCCTCGAGATGGCCCACGAGGACGCCATCGAGCACGTCCGCGAGGTGTTCATGGACCACGGCTTCGGCGTGGCGACGGAGTTCTCCGCCTCCGAGCTGCTCAACGAGAAGATCGATGCCGGCCGGAGCCCGTACTACGTCCTCGGCGCCTGCAACCCGAACGTGGCTGACCGGGCGCTCGACGCCTCGTCGAACCGCATCGGCGCCCTCTTCGCCTGCAACGTGGTCATCTGGGAGGACGAACCGGGCGTCCAGCAGGTCTACCACATCTCGATCATGCGGGCCGCCCGGCTGCTCGGGATGGCGCCCGACGACGAGGCCTGGGCCGAGATCGTCGACGAGACCGGCGAGCTGGTCGACGCCGCCTGGGCGGACCTCGACGCTGCCTGAGCCGGGCCGGTCAGCCGACGAGCCCCTGGGGCACCGAGCCGTACGCCAGGCCGACGTAGAGCAGCACCGCGAGCGTCGAGTTGTAGAGCCCGTGGATGAGCGCGGACACCGCGAGGTTGCCGGTGCGCTCGTAGGCCGCGCCGAACACCAGGCTCGGCAGGAACAGGATGGCGATGGTCGTCAGCCGGGCGCTCACGCCGCCGGTGAGCGCGACGAAGTGGACGCTCGCGAAGATCGCGGCGGCGATCGTCACCGCGCCCACGGGGCCGAACGACCGCCGGAGCGTCCCCTGGACGACCCCCCGGAACAGCAGCTCCTCGCCCGGCCCGACCAGGAAGAGGCTGATCGGCACGAGCAGGAGCAGGAGCGCCGGCTCCTCGAGGCCGGCCTGGCTGAGCTGGTTGGGCGCCGGGTCGGCGCCGATCAGCCCGACGAGCACGGAGGCGACGAGCACCGAGAGGAAGGCCAGCAGGTAGCCCCCGCCGACCCAGGCGAGGTCGCGCGGCGTGGGGAGCCGGACGCCGATGAACGACCGCCCGAGCCCCCGGTAGCGGACGTAGGCGAGCGAGACCCCGCCGAAGGCCACGCCGGCCGTCAGCGCGAGCGTCAGGAGCACCGAGCCGATGACCCCCAGCCCGACGCCCAGCCCGCTCACGACCAGCACGGCGACGAGCGTGAGGACGACCGCCGACAGGATCCCCGCGAGCGCCGCGCCGAGGGCGATCCCGAGCGCACGCAGGCGGTCCTCGATCCCCGCTCGGTCCATGCCCCTCCCTGGCGACGGCGCGGGCAAAAGGCCGTTGTTCGCGTCAGGCGAAGTCGGCGAGGCCGGCCTGCAGCCCCGAGACCAGGTGGGACTTGCGCCGCAGCTCCGGGTAGCTCACCGGGAGCTCCTCGGCGATCGTCCGGACGGCGCCGTGGAACGTCTCGGCCTCGCCGTGGTCGCCGTCGAAGGCGTTCCGCACGCTCTCTCTGATCTGCCAGACGCCGACCGGCGCCCAGTAGTCGTCGGAGACCTCCCTGAGGACGAGGCATTTCGCCTGCCGGCCGGCGGCGTGGAGCTGCTCGAGGACGCCCAGCCGGGCGGCGTAGTAGGCGCCGGCGGTCTCCTCGACGTAGCCCGAGCGGCCCTCGAACCCCTCGTGGGCGGCCCCCATCCAGACCTCGCCGGTCGGGTCCTGGTTCCAGACGCTGCCGGGCGCCTTCATCTCGACCAGCTCGTACTCCCACTGGCCCGGCGCGAGGACGACCCAGTAGCGGTTCCCCATGTACTCGTTCATCCAGACCTGGACCTCGTCGACGGCGGGGTTGTTGCGGATCCGCCCGCGGAGGTACTGGCCGACGGTGTCGTCGACCGCCGTGATCGACCACCGGGTCGGCACGAGCCGGCGCTGGTGGTCCCGGCCGAGCGCGCCGGCCGACAGGATGGAGTTGATGTCGTAGACGTCGAACCCCCGCCGGTAGAGGAACGCCATCGCGCCCTGGGCCCCCCAGTCGTCGTCCGAGAGCGTCTTCTCGACGTCGCGGGGGACGTGGGGGTTCTCCGTGAGCGTGGCGGACTCGGCCTTCGCCCGCGGCCCGGTCGGGGAGGTGACGTCGTCGACGTCGAGGTCGAGCGTCAGCCGCTCGGCGAGGCCGATCTCGACGTCGACCGGGCGGTCGGCGATGGCGACCTCGCGCTGGACGCCGACGAAGCCGTCCCAGACGTCGTGGACGTTCACGTTCGCCGAGCGGTTCGAGTTCAGCAGGCCGGTGCGGTACTGGAGGACGTTCTCGATGCCGAGGCCCTCCCGGTACCACCGGCCGCTGGTCGCGAACGCGTCGGCGTCGGCGTCCTGGTCGACCGGCGCGAGGATGCCCGTCGAGACCTGCGGGTAGCCCGTCCGGCCCACGAAGATCTCCGGCGCGGTCGAGCCGAACAGCGAGCCGCCCTGGGTGACCGACTCGAGCTGCTCCTTGACGCCGTCGAGGTAGTCGACGATCTCGTAGGACTTCTCCTGGGCCAGCCGGCGGCGCTCGGCCGCCTCGTCGGGAGCGAAGCCCTCGATGTAGTCCTCGAGCCGCATTCGGTCCGATAGAAACGGCTCGGCGGCTTGAATGTACCCCGACCCGGGCGGAACTGAACGGTCCTCGCGGGGGCCTACCCGTGGATGCCCATCGCCTCGATCTGTTCCTGGTAGCGGTTCCGGATGGTGACCTCGGTCACCTGGGCGACCTCGGCGACCTCGCGCTGGGTCTTCTTCTCGTTGCAGAGCAGCGAGGCGGCGTAGATCGCGGCGGCGGCGTAGCCCGTCGGGGACTTCCCCGAGAGCAGGCCCTCCTCCGCGGTGGTCTCGATGATCTCGTTGGCCTTCGCCTGGACCTCCTCGGAGAGCTGGAGCTCCGAACAGAAGCGCGGGACGTACTTCTTCGGGTCGACGGGCTTCATCTCGAGGCCGAGCTCCTGGGAGATGTACCGGTAGGTGCGGCCGATCTCCTTGCGCTCGACCCGGGAGACCTCGGAGATCTCCTCGAGCGAGCGGGGGATGCCCTCCTTGCGGCAGGCGGCGTAGAGCGCGGAGGTGGCGACGCCCTCGATGGAGCGGCCGCGGATGAGGTCCTCCTTGAGCGCCCGGCGGTAGATGACCGAGGCGACCTCCCGGACCGACCGGGGCACGCCGAGGGCGCTCGCCATCCGGTCGATCTCCGAGAGGGCGAACTGGAGGTTGCGCTCGCCGGCGTCCTTCGTCCGGATGCGCTCCTGCCACTTCCGGAGCCGGTGCATCTGCGAGCGCTTCTTCGAGGAGATCGAGCGGCCGTAGGCGTCCTTGTCCTTCCAGTCGATGGTCGTCGTGAGCCCCTTGTCGTGCATCGTCTGGGTCGTGGGCGCCCCGACCCGAGATTTCTGCTGACGCTCGGCGTGGTTGAACGCCCGCCACTCCGGCCCCGGGTCGATCTGCTCCTCCTCGATGACGAGGCCGCAGTCGTCGCAGACCAGCTCCGACCGGTCGCTGGATTTAACGAGGTTCTGGGAGTCACATTCCGGGCAGGCACGGACCGCCTCTTCAGCCCCCTCCTCCCCCTCCTGTTCACGCTCCCGCTGGCGGGTGGACCGTGTCATCGCGCTTTTATAGTAGTAGATGCGAGAGATTTAAATCCTTTGTATTCTCGGGCGATCCATCGAGCCCGATACCCCGCCGAAAACGCTAGCCATCGTTGACTTGTTTGCGCCTCGACACCTCGACCGGGCCCGCGGGTTCAGGAAAGGGTTAAGGGGGGAACGGCTGAACCCCGGCCGATGCCCGTGGTCGAGTGCGACGTGGCCGACGCCCGGGCGGCCCTCGAGGCCGCCGGCGCGACGGTCGAGGCCGGCCACACCGAGCACGAGCGGTGGCGGGCCAGCTACCGGGACGCGGTCGCCGTCGCCTACGACGGGAAGGTCGTGGTCCAGGGGAAGGACCCGCAGGCCGTCGTGGCCGTGCTGCGGGGCGACGAGGGCGGCCGAGGACACCTCTACTTCGACGGCGCGAGCCGGGGGAACCCCGGGCCCTCGGCGGTCGGCTGGGTGCTCGTCTCCGGCGACGGCATCGTCGCCGAGGCGGGCGAGCGGATCGGCCGGGCGACCAACAACCAGGCGGAGTACCGGGCGCTGATCCGGGGGCTCGAGGCCGCCCGGGACTACGGCTTCGACGAGCTCGAGGTCCGGGGGGACGCGGAGCTCATCGTGAAGCAGGTGACCGGCGAGTGGGACGCCAACGACCCGACGCTCCGGGAGCATCGCGTCACGGCCCGCGAGCTGCTCTCGGGCTTCGGGGAGTGGTCGATCTCCCACGTGCCCCGCGCGGTGAACGACCGGGCAGACGAGCTGGCGAACGAGGCGCTGGACGATGGCTGAGCTGCCCGAGGAGGCGGTCGACGAGGCGGTCAGGCTGACCCGGCTGGCCCGCGCGGCCGTCGACCGGGACGAGGCCGCGGCCTACCGCGAGGACCGGTCGGCGCTGCTGGCCGACCACGGCTACCGCGCGCGGGTCCGCGACGACGACGGCGGCGCGGTCCTGGTCTGCTATCCGGGCGACTGGGCGACGGACGGCGTCGTCGACCCGGCGGACATCGAGGACGTCGACCGGGCGGTCGAGCGGCCGCTGTCCGGCGCCGGCGACCCGGACGACTGGGCGACGGTCGAGTCGCACAACCGGACCATCGCCGAGGCGGTCGCCGAGGCGCACGGCCCGGTCCACGGCGCCACGGCGGACGCGTTCGTGGACTTCATGGGCAACCACTACGCCCGGCGGGTCGAGACCGCCGGCCCCCGGGAGTGCCGCGAGTTCCTGGAGGAGTACCTGCCGCGGAACGCCTGGCCGACGGAGGCCCAGCTGTCGGCGGCGCGGGAGTCGCTGCGGCTGACGTTCGAGACGGCGGACGCGGACCCGCCGCCAGTGCTCGACGGCGGGCGCTCGACGACCTGAGTGCGGGGAAGGGAGGGGTCGGCGGGGCTCAGTCCGACATGGCGGCTTCGAGGCGGCCCTCGACGAACGAGGCGCGCTCGTCGTCGGTGACGTACCGGTCGACCGCCCAGGCGAGCAGGTCCTCGACCGCGGCGAGCCCGTCGTCGGTGAGGGCGTACTCGTTGGTCCGCTTGTCGAGCTCGCTCTTCTCGACGAGGCCCTCGCTCACGAGGTCGTCGAGGTTCGGGTAGAGTCGGCCGTGGTTGACCTCCTCGTCGTAGAACGCCTCGAGCTCGCGCTTGATCGCGAGGCCGTACCGCGGCGACTCGGCGAGCACGACCAGGATCGTCTGCTGGAAGGCTGTCAGGCCCCGGGCGGAGCTGGGGCGGGCGGAGGCCTCCGACATGTTCGGCGCTAACCGATGGCCGTATTTAACGCTTGTCAAACCCCAGACTAGTTCCCGTTCGGGGGTGGCGGCGACCGGGAAGGGAAGCCATTTGACGGCCGCCGTCGCACGCCCGGGCATGGTCAACCTCTGGACCGAGCTCGAGACGGGCCCCGACCCGCCCGAGGAGATCTACGCCGTCGTGGAGTGCCTCAAGGGCGAGCGGAACAAGTACGAGTACGACAAGGACATCCCCGGCGTGATGCTGGACCGGGTGCTCCACTCGAACGTCCACTACCCCTCGGACTACGGATTCATCCCCCGATCGTACTACGACGACGAGGACCCCTTCGACGTCCTCGTCCTCGTCGAGGACCAGACGTTCCCCGGCTGCGTCATCGAGGCCCGGCCGATCGCCCTCATGAAGATGGACGACGACGGCGAGCAGGACGACAAGGTCATCGCCGTCCCGACCGAGGAACCCCGGTTCGACCACCTGCAGGACCTCGAGGACATCCCCCAGCAGACCATCGACGAGGTGGACGAGTTCTTCTCGACCTACAAGAACCTCGAGGCGGGCAAGGAGGTCGAGACGCTCGGCTGGGAGGACCGACAGGCCGCCCTGGACGCCATCGAGCACGCCCAGGCGCTCTACGAGGAGCACTTCGGCTGACGGGTGGGACGGCGGGCCAAGGCGCCCGGCTCATACACGTGAGTAATCGAGCGCCGTCGAACCGATGTGTTATGCGCATGAGTAATATTAAGGGCGTCGCGTCCCGACGGTTCGAGCACGATGGCCGCCACCCCCGCGCTCGGCATCGATCACCACACGGTCGTGCCGACCAACCACGAGCCCCGGGCCGACGAGCGGCCGCCGGCCGACCGCGACGGAAGCTGAAAGGTTCTTATCCCCCTCGGGGGTAGCACGCCGGCATGGGTCTGTTCGACCGGCTCCGCGGCGACGACGGTCCCCGCGCCGCGTTCGTCGGCATCGACGGCGTGCCGTTCAGCCTCGTGGCCGACAACCCCGACGTCTTCCCGAACCTCACCGCCATCGCCGAGGCGGGCAGCGCGGGGCCCATCGACAGCATCGTCCCGCCCGAGTCGAGCGCCTGCTGGCCGAGCCTCACCACGGGCGTCAACCCGGGCGCGACGGGCGTCTACGGCTTCCAGGACCGCGAGATCGGGAGCTACGAGACCTACGTCCCGATGGGCCGGGACGTCCAGGCGCCCCGGCTCTGGGACCGCGTGACCGACGCGGGCCGGGACGCGACGGTGATGAACGTCCCCGTCACCTTCCCGCCCCAGCGCGACGTCCAGCGGATGGTCTCCGGCTTCCTGTCGCCGGGCGTCGAGAGGGCCGCCCACCCGGAGGCGTTCCGGGACTACCTCCAGTCGATCGGCTACCGCATCGACGTCGACGCGAAGCTCGGCCACGACGACGACAAGGCCGACTTCGTCGAGGACGCCCACGAGACGCTGGCGGCCCGGGCCGAGGCGTTCCAGCACTACGTCGACGCCGACGACTGGGACCTGTTCTTCGGCGTCTTCATGACGACCGACCGGATCAACCACTTCCTCTTCGAGGACTACGAGCGCGACGGCGATGACCGCGAGGCGTTCCTCGAGTTCTACCGGGCGGTCGACGAGGCCATCGGCGAGCTGCACGACGCGCTCGCCGACGACGTGACGCTCGTCGTCGCCTCCGACCACGGCTTCACCACGCTCGACTACGAGTTCCACGCCAACGAGTGGCTCCGCCGGGAGGGCTGGCTCGACTACGCCGACGACGAGCACGAGTCGCTCGGCGACATCGCCGACGACACCCGCGCCTACTCGCTCATCCCGGGGCGGTTCTACCTCAACCTCGAGGGCCGGGAGCCCCGGGGGTCGGTGCCGGAGGCGGCCTACGAGGAGACCCGAGCAGAGCTGAAGGCGGCCATCGAGGCGATCGAGGGGCCGGACGGCGAGCCGGTCGTCGAACGGGTCGTCGAGCGGGAGGCCGTCTTCGACGGTGACCACGCCGACATCGCGCCCGACCTGGTCGCGATCCCGAACGACGGGTTCGACCTCAAGGCCGGCTTCTCCGGCCACGAGTCGGTGTTCGACACCGGGCCCCGTAACGGGATGCACACGTTCGCGAACGCGTCGCTGTTCGTCGACGAGCCGGGCCTCGACGTGGCCGGCGCCGACCTCTACGACGTGGCGCCGACGCTGCTCTCGCTGCTCGAGCTCGACTACGACCGGGGCGCCTTCGACGGCGAGGCGCTCGTCTGAGCGCGGGCCGACCTCCCCACATCGGGCTTGTGATCGACCGGGCCCGACGGCCCCCTCGTCGCCGGCCGAGCGCCCGAGGGCGGCCCGGTACCCGGACATGTAGAGGGGAATAGTTAAACGGGGGCTTGCCCTTACGGGAGCACAATGAGGCAGCGGCAGTCCGGCCGCCGGCGTTGCCCGCTCGAGGCCCCCGCCGGCGGCCGACGGAGGCCGAGCCCGCCGTGACCCGCGCGTTCACCCTGACCGGCGCCCGGGTGGCCCACGGCGACGCGCCGGTGGCCGCGCTGGAGGCCGCGAACCACGACGACCCCGAGGCCCGGCTCCGCGAGCTGGCCGGCCGGGACGACGTCGCCGAGGCGTTCCTGCTCCAGACGTGCAACCGGGTCGAGGAGTACGTCGTCACGCGGACGCCCGGGTCGGGCGCGGAGGCGCTGGCGGACTTCGGGGGCGACGTGGCCGAGGAGTACGTCGTCAGGACCGGCCACGAGGGCAGCCTCAGGCACCTGCTGCGGGTCGCCGCTGGCCTGGAGTCACAGGTGCTCGGCGAGGACCAGATCCTCGGGCAGGTCCGCCGGGCCTACCGGGCCGCCGAGTCGGCCGGCACGGTCGGGCCGGTGCTCGAGGCCGCGCTGCTCAAGGCCATCCACGTCGGCGAGCGGGCCCGAACGGAGACCGCGATCAACGACGGGACGGTCTCGCTGGGCTCGGCCGCCGTCCAGCTCGCTTGGGACGAGCGGGGGCTCGAGGACGCCACCGTGCTGGTGGTCGGCGCGGGCGAGATGGCGAGGATCGTGATCAACGGCCTCGCCACGTCGGGCATCGGCGAGCTCCGGCTGGTCAACCGGACGCCCGAGCGGGCCGCCGCGCTCGCCGCCGAGCAGGCACTGCCGACGCGGGCCGACGGGCTCGACGCGCTTGGGACCCACCTCGGGGCGGCCGACGTCGCCGTCTCGGCCACCGCGAGCCCCGAGCCCGTGATCCGCGCCGAGCACATCGCCGGCGCCGGCGAGACGCTGCTGATCGACCTCAGCCAGCCCCGTGACGTCGCCCCGGAGGTCGCCGAGGCCGAGGGGGTGGCGGTCCACGACCTCGACGCGCTCGAGGCGGTCACCGCCGCGACCCACGAGGACCGCCGCGAGGCCGCCGAGGCCGTCGAGGCCATCGTCGACGAGGAGTTCGACCTCCTCATCGACCAGTACAAGCGCCGCCGGGCGGACGCCGTCATCCGGGGGATGTACCAGGGCGCCGAGCGCGTCAAGGAGCGCGAGCTCGAGACCGCGTTGGCCCGCCTGGACGCCGAGGAGGCGCTCGACGACGCCGAGCGGGAGGTCGTCGAGGAGCTCGCCGACGCGCTGGTCGCCCAGCTGCTGGCGGTGCCGACCAAGAGCCTCCGCGAGGCCGCCGCCGAGGACGACTGGGAGACGGTCGCCTCGGCGATCCAGCTGTTCGACCCGGCGCTGCTCGACGAGGAGCCGCCGGCCGAGCTGCTGTCGCTCGTCGCCGGGGCGACCCAGTCGGCCGACGCCTCCGACGGCTGACCGGCCCGGGGACGAGGGGTGTTCCACGCCCAGCGACGGCGCCATCTCGGTACGACTATGGCACGCCGGCTCCGACCCCCGGCCATGCACGACGGAGGCTCGCGCGCGCTCTACGACCGCGCGCTGTCGGTCCTGCCCGGCGGCGTGAACTCCTCGGTCCGGGCGATCCGGCCGTACCCGGAGTTCATCGACCGCGGCGAGGGCGGACACGTCGTCGACGCGGACGGGAACCGGTACGTCGACCACGTCCTCGGCTACGGCCCGCTGCTGCTGGGCCACACGATGCCCGAGCCGGTCCAGGCCCGGGTCCACGAGGCGATGGACGAGGGTCCGATGTACGGCGCGCCGACCGAGGTCGAGGTCGAGCTCGCCGAGTTCGTCGTCGACCACGTCCCCAGCGTCGACATGGTGCGCTTCGTCAACAGCGGCACCGAGGCGACCGTCTCGGCGGTCCGGCTGGCGCGCGGCCATACCGGCCGGGAGAAGGTCGTCGTGATGCAGGGCGGCTACCACGGCGCCAACGACACGACGCTCGTCGAGGGCGACCTCGACGGCGTCGAGCCCAGCTCGCCCGGCATCCCCCAGGGCGTGGTCGAACACACGATCCCCGTGCCGTTCAACGACGCGGAGGCCGTCGAGGCGGCCTTCGAGGCCCACGGCGACGACATCGCCGCCGTGCTCACCGAGCCGATGCTCGGGAACACCGGGATCGTCGAGCCCGACGACGGCTATCACGACCGCCTCCGTCGGCTGTGCGACGAGCACGGCGCGCTGTACGTTCTGGACGAGGTCATCACCGGCTTCCGGGTCGGCGGCCTCGGCGGCGCCCAGGAGGCCTACGACGTCACGCCAGACCTCACGACGTTCGGCAAGGTCGTCGGCGGCGGCTTCCCGGTGGGCGCCGTCGGCGGCCGGGCCGAGATCATGGAGTCGCTGACCCCCGTGGGCGACGTGTTCCAGTCCGGGACGTTCTCCGGCCACCCGGTGACGATGGCTGCGGGGCTCGCGACGCTGGAGTACGCCGAGGCGGAGGGCGTCCACGACCGGCTCGCCGCGCTCGGCGAGGAGCTCCGGACGGGCCTGCGCGACATCGTCGCCGACCGGGCGCCGACGTACACCGTCGTCGGCCGGGACAGCCTGTTCAAGGTCGTCTTCACCCGCGAGCGCGGGGTCCGGACGGCAGCCGACGTCGAGCGCGCCCAGCGCGAGCGGTGGGACCGGCTCTTCCGGCCCGCGATGCGCGACCACGGGGTGCTGCTCACGGCGAACCAGCACGAGGCCCAGTTCCTCTGCCACGCCCACACCGCCGAGGACGTCGAGACGACCCTCGAGGCGTACAAGCAGGCGCTGTGAGCCCGCCGAGCCTCCACGCGGTCGTCGAAGCCCCGGGCGAGCACGGCGCAGCGGAGCTGCTCGCCGCCCACGCCGAGCAGCTGGCGGCCGTCGTCGACGCCGCTGGCGAGGAGACGGCCAGCATCGACCCCGACGTGCTCGACGCCATCACCGGGGGCGACCCGGCTGCCGTCGGCGAACTCGCGCTCGGCGACGTGGCGGCCGTGCTGGCGCTGGCCGATGGGACCCCCGCCGCCGACGCCCTGGTTGACGAGGCCCTCGAGGAGCTGCTCTTCGGGATGACCACGGCCGTCCTCGACGTCGAGGTCCTCGCCGCCGAGCTACCCCAGGATCTCGAGCCCCGCGAGGTACAGGGTATCCTCGAGGGCCGCCACCCGACGAGCCTCCATGTCTACGCCACCCTGCAGGCGGTCATCGCCGGGCGGGGCGCGTAGGCGGATTCCGGCCCCTGGGCCCGCCACGTTGCCCTGCGGGCGGGAACCGAACAGTCGATTGCTTCTTGACGGTCGGGTTAGATGGTGGCCCATGGCGCAGGTTCCGGGGTCGGGACCCGTCGGTGGCGCCCTCGACCGGGCCATCGACGCGGTGCTGGCGGACCCGCTGCTGGCGGCCGCGGTCGTGCTCGTCGCCACCGCCCTGGTGCTGCTCGGGCTGCTGCTCATCCGCCGGCTGTTCGTCACCAAGGGCGTCGCGCTCAAGCGCGCCCTCGGGAAGCTCGACCAGGTCGTCGTGCTGATGCACCCGAACCCCGACCCCGACGCGATGGCGGCGGCGATCGGCGTCGCCCGCCTGGCCGAGCTCGCCGACACCGAGCCCGTCATCCAGTTTCCCGGCCAGATCCGCCACCAGGAGAACCGCGCGTTCCGGACCGTGCTGGACCTCGACCTCGAGCCCATCGAGTCGGCGATGGAGCTCGGCGCCGAGCAGGTCGTGCTCGTCGACCATAACGAGCCCCGTGGGTTCGATGGCGCCGACCGGATCAGCCCGTACGCCGTGATCGACCACCACCCGGGCGAGGGGACCGGCTCGACGTTCACCGACGTCCGGTCGGAGTACGGGGCCTCCGCCAGCATGGTCGCGGAGTACTTTCGGGAGATCGGCGCCCGGCCCACGCGGGACGAGCCCGAGGTAGGTCCACTCACGACCCCGGTCGCCACCGGCCTGCTCTACGGCATCCTCGCGGACACGGCCCACCTCACCCGGGGCTGCACCCGCGCGGAGTTCGACGCCGCCGCCTTCCTCTACCCCGCCGTCGACGAGGACTCCCTGGACCGCATCGCCAACCCCCAGGTCGACCAGGAGATCCTCGACGTCATCTCGCGGGCGATCGCCGACCGCCAGGTCAACCCGCCGTACGCGGTGGCGGACGTCGGCGACCTCTCGAACCTCGATGCGATCCCCCAGGCCGCCGACCAGCTGCTCACCCTCGAGGGCGTCACCGCCGTCGTGGTCCTCGGCGAGAAGGACGGGACGCTCCACCTCTCGGGGCGCTCGCGGGACGACCGGGTGCACATGGGGAACGTCCTCCAGACCGTCGCCGAGTCCATCCCCTCGGGCGAGGCCGGCGGCCACGCCCGGATGGGCGGCGGCCAGTTCCCGATCGAGGAGATGCGCGAGGGGGTCGGCCCGGAGGGCGGGCTCACCCGCGAGGAGCTCCACGAGCGGCTGTTCGACGCCCTCGTGGGCGACGTCTGACCGGCGCCGACCGACTACCTGCCCCGGCCGCCCGGTAGCGGGGTGCTTTTCCGCGCTGGCCGCTCAGCGGAGCCGACGGATGGACTACGCCCAGGAGCGCATCACCACCCTCCACGACCTGGCGGACCACACGCCCGTGGCGCCGGTCGACGAGGCCGCCGTGGTGGTGCCGGTCGCCGAGCGCGAGGTGGGCTCGCTCGCCGCCGAGCGCACCTTCGAGGCCCTCGAGCGCGTGGGGCCCGCGACGGTCGTCGTCCCGCTCCGCTCGGGCGCGGGCCGGCTCGACGCCGTCCAGGAGTGGCTGGCGGGCTACGACCTGCCGGTCGAGCTGCTCTGGTGTGGCGGCGACCGGCTCTCGGCGCTGCTCGCCGAGGCCGACCTGAACGGCGTGCCCGGCAAGGGCCGCGACCTCTGGCTCGCGCTCGGCCTGGCCGCGGCCGACCACCGGTACGTCGTCTGCCACGACGCCGACCGGCGGACCTACTCGGCGGCGGACGTCCCCCGGCTGCTCGCGCCGCTGGCGTCGGGCTTCGGCTTCACGAAGGGCTACTACGCCCGGGTGGAGGAGGGCCGGCTCTACGGCCGGCTCTGGCGGCTGCTCTACGCGCCGCTCGTCCGCGCGCTCGCCGACGCCCACGACGCGCCCGTGCTCGATTACCTCGGGGCGTTCCGGTACGCCCTCGCCGGCGAGTTCGGGCTGACGGCCGACGTGGCCCGCTCCCTGCGCGTCGAGCGCCGCTTCGGCCTGGAGGTCGGCACGCTCGGCGGGGCGTTCGAGGCCGTCGGGGCGGCCGGGAGCGCGCAGGTCGACCTCGGCCGCTACGAGCACGACCATCGGGCCGTCGGCGGGCCGGACGGCCTCGCGAACATGGCCGAGGACGTGGCCGCCGCACTGTTCCGGGTCGTCGAGGCGAACGGCGTGCGCCCCGACTACGGCCGCGCTGGAGGGGCGCTACCGGGAGGCCGCCCGCGAACTCGTCGACCAGTACGCCGCCGACGCCGCCCACAACGGCTTCGAGCTCGACCGCGCCGCCGAGCGTGACCAGGTCGAGCGGTACGCCGAGGCGATCGGCCCGCCGGGCGCGGACGACCGGCTGCCGGCCTGGGACGAGGCGCCGATCGAGCCGGCGGCCGTGCGGGAGGCGGCCGCCGCGGACCTCGACGGCCGCTGAGCGCGGAACCCAACGCGGTTAACCGGGGCGGCCCCGAGCGACCCCCATGGAGCCGACCCCGGACGAGCTCGCGGGCGTGGTCGACGGGTTCGGCGGGCTGACGCGGCGGGAGCTGCGGACCGCGCTGGCCGACCTCGCCGCCCGGGCCGGCGAGGGGGAGGCGGTCGATCTGGGGGACTTGGTCGACGAGGCCATCGAGTCGTACTACCTCCTCGAGCTCGACCCCGACGAGGCGCTGGCCGACCCGGAGGCGGCCCCCGACGACGAACCCCTGCTGATCCCCGGCCCGGCCGCGCTCCCCGAGCTGCCCGACGGCGGGGAGGACCTCCCGCACCTGCTGGCGATCGAGCCGCGATCGGTCGACCGCGAGGCGGCGGCCGGCGCGGCCGAATCGGCGCTCCGGGCCGACGCCGCGGCCGCCATCGACGACGGTGACACCGAACGCGCCGCGCTGCTGCTGGACGCGTGCTACGAGGTCGAGGCGTGGGGACCCGTGGACCTGGGCGACGCGAAGGCGGGCCTCGCGGCGCTCCTCGAGTGACGGCCCGCACGAATTAAGGCCGGGCGGGGCCACCCCCGCCCATGCAGCTCTCCGGGGTCGCGGCGCACGAGCCGGCGACCGTGGAGGGCGACGGCCACGCCCAGGCCGCCGTGCTGGCGCCCGTGCTCGACCGCGACGGCGTCGACCACCTCCTGCTCACCAAGCGCGCGGACCACCTCGGCGAGCACCCCGGCCAGATGTCGTTTCCGGGCGGCGGCCGCGAGCCCAGCGACGGGACGCTGTGGGCCACGGCGCTCCGGGAGGCCGACGAGGAGATCGGGCTGGGCGCCGATGAGGTCGAGCGGGTCGGCCGGCTCGACGACATCGAGACGGTGACGAACTACGTGGTGACGCCGTTCGTCGTCCGGGTGCCCGACCGGCGCTACGAGCCCGACGACCGCGAGGTGGCCGAGATCGCCGTCCTCCCGGTCCCCGCGCTCACCGACCTCGACAACTACGAGTCCGAGCGGCGGGACCACCCGACCTACGGCGACATCCGCATCCACTTCTTCCACGTCGACGGCTTCACGGTCTGGGGCGCGACGGCCCGCATCCTCGTCCAGCTGCTCGAGCTCGCGACGGGCTGGACGGCGCCCGCGACGGTCGACCGCGTCGTCGAGAGGGACCCGGACCGATAGCCGGCAGCCGATAGCCTTTTGGCGGCCTCCCCGATAGGGCCGCCACCCATGGTCGCCCCGTCCAGTGAGCGCGTTCCGCCGTCGGACTGAGCGTCCTCCTCCCGGCGGCGCCGGAGCAAGCCAATGTTGAACGACCAGCGTCCCCTCCAGCAGATCGGCCTCGACGGGGTCGCCCTCAAGCCCCTGGAGGTGGACCTCACATCGCTCGAGTCCCTGCCGACGGGGCGGGCGACCGTCGATTACGAGGGCGCCGCGGCGCTGCCGGGCGCCGAGACGCTCGAGCGCCTGGCCGGACTCGTCGACCTGCGCGTCACGGTCCCGGTCCGGGCCGACGGCTTCGACCCGATCGGCGACGACCGCCGGTGGGCCGAGCTCCCCGCCGGCGCTGAGCTGGCGCTCGTCGCCGGGAACCCCGCGTACCTCGAGGAGCACGAGCGGCGCCGACCGATCGCGCCGCGGCTGCGCGCCGCCCTCGACCGGGCGCCCGACGCCTGGGTCGGCACGGAGGGCATCGAGCGGGTCGCGATGGCGACCGGCGCGGCCCAGTTCGAGCTGCTCGGCCCGGCCACCGAGCGGCGGGTGCGTGACCTCCGCGCGGTGGGCTTCGACGGCGACGTCGCCGTCTACGCGCCCACGGTGCTGAGCGACGACGAGGACGCGGTGCTGGACGCGCTCGGGCCGTACGTCGCCCGGCGCCGCCGGGTCGCGAGGTCGCTGCCGGCCGACGCGACGACGGACGCGGCGGCCGACGGGCGCGCCCGGGAGATCCTCCTCTCGGCCGCCGACGAGTTCGGGATCGTCGGCGACGTGACGGCCGCCCGCGGGCGGATCACGGCCCTCCGGGACGCCGGCGTCGACCACGTCGTCGGCTACCCGGCCCGCGGGCTCGCGGAGTTCGCCGCGCGGTAGCGGGCCGGGCGGGCGGGTATCGCCAGCGACGCCACGTCGAGCCATCCACAGCCTGCCTGCTGGCCGAGCGATCGCTCGAGCGCGGTTGTCGAATTCCCACGAAGAGCGCCCGATCCGGGGCCAGCCGGCGGCTACTCCTCGGAGCCGGCGGCCTCGACGGGCACGTCCGCTTCAGCCGATTCGGCCTTCGGGACCCGCACCTCGAGCGTCCCGTTCGACCGGACGGTCGCCGTGGCCCCCTCGGGGTCGACGGCCGCGTCGCGGGGCAGCCGGGCCCGGCCGCTCAGCGAGAGGCCCCGGCCCGGATACCGCATCTCGAAGCCCTCGTAGTGGTCGCGGAAGCGGTCGATCCGCACGAGCACCTTCCCGTCGTCGAAGCGGACCTGGACGTCGCTCGCCGCCGCCCCGGGGGCGTCGAAGACGGCGAGGAACGAGTCCTCGTCCTCCAGCACGTCGGGGCGCAGCGGGCGGGCCTCCTGGACCCGGCCCGCGGTCCGGCCGACCCGCTCGAGGACGGCTTCCCCGACCGAGCGGCCGACCTGTGCCGCCACGCGCACCGGCCGCTCGCCCCTCATACCTCGATCTCCTCGAGACAGTCCGTGCCGCCGCAGTAGGGGCAGCTGAAATCGGCGACCCCGACGTCGTCGGGCATGTCGTACGTGTAGTGGAGCTCGAACATGTCGAGCTCGCAGCCGTCGTCGGTACAGCGGAGCTCCAGGGTGGCGGGCATGCCCGGACGTACGGGCCGCCGGCCCAATAAGTCCGCCGCCACCGGCCATCGTCCGGGCGTCTCGGTGCCGGCGCGGGCGGCCAGTCCACACCGTTTTACCGCCCGGGAGCCACCGGCCGGCCATGCAGGACCCCGCCGACCTCGCGGTCACGATCGTCGACGGCTACGTCGACGAGCCCGCGCACTTCGGGGTCCCGCCGTACGTCTCGACCTACCCCCGCTACGTCGCCGGCGCGCTGGTCGACGCGGGCGTCCCCGCCGACGGGGTGACCTACCACACCATCGACGGGCTCCGGGAGGACCGCTCGCGGTGGCGCGACGTCGAGTCGGCGGACCTCATGGTGTACGTCGGCGGCATGACCGTCCCCGGCAAGTACGTCGGCGGCACGCCCGCCGAGCCCGACGAGGTCCGCGAGCTGGGCTGGGTCGCCGACGGGACGACCCTGCTCGGCGGGCCGGTGCGGTTCGGCGTCGGCGAGCGCAACGAGGGCGCCAGCGACATGCGCCGGGACAACCTCGACTACGACTTCGTCGCGAAGGGCGACGTCGAGGCCGCCGCCCACGACCTGGTCGCGAGCGGCCTCGAGGGGTTCGGCGACCGGATGCGCGACAACGACGAGGTGAACCGCTGGGCCCGACGGGGCGCGTTCGTCGTCGGCGACCACCCGAACGGCACCGGCTACCTCATCGCCGAGCTCGAGACCTCGCGGGGCTGTCCGTACCGGTGCTCGTTCTGCACCGAGCCGCTCTACGGCGCCGACCCGTCGTTCCGGTCGCCCGAATCCGTCGTCGCGGAGGTCGAGGCCCTCGCCGAGCACGGCGTCCGGCACTTCCGGCTCGGCCGGCAGGCCGACATCCTCGCCTACGGCGGCGACGGCGAGGCGCCGAACCCCGACGCGCTTCGGGCGCTCTACGGCGGCATCCGCGAGGCCGTGCCCGACCTCGGCACGCTCCACCTGGACAACATGAACCCGATCACCGTCGTCCGGTGGCCCGAGGCCGCCCGCGAGGGGATCGAGGTCATCGCCGCGCACAACACGCCCGGCGACACCGCCGCGTTCGGCCTCGAGAGCGCCGACCCCGTCGTCCAGGAGCGGAACAACCTCAACGTCTCCGCCGACGAGTGCTTCGAGGCCGTCCGGATCCTCAACGAGGCCGGCGGCTGGCGGCCCGCGGAGAACCGGCTGCCGAAGCTGCTGCCCGGCATCAACCTCGTCCACGGGCTCGACGGCGAGCGCCCGGAGACGTACGAGCACAACAAGCGGTTCCTCCGACGCGTCTACGACGCCGGGCTCATGCTCCGGCGGGTGAACATCCGCCAGGTGATGGCGTTCCCCGGGAACGGAGATGAGCGAGACCGGCGCCGCCATCGCCAAGGACCACCGGGAGTCGTTCCAGGCCTACAAGCGCGAGGTCCGCGAGACCATCGACAACCCGATGCTGCAGCGGCTGGCGCCCGCCGGGACGGTGCTCCCCGAGGTCCACCTCGAGTACCACCGCGACGGGCGGACGTTCGGCCGCCAGCTCGGCACCTACCCCCTGCTCGTCGGCCTCCCCGGCGAGCGGCCGCTGGGCGCGACGCTGGACGTCGCCATCGTCGACCACGGCTACCGCTCGGTGACCGGCGTGCCCTATCCGCTCGACGCCAACGAGGCCTCGATGGCGGAGCTCCGGGCGCTGCCGGGCGTGGGCCGGTCGCGGGCCGGCGACATCGTCGTCGGCCGGCCGTACGCGTCCGTCACGGACGCCGAGGCCGTCGCGGGCGTCGACTGCGCGGCGTTCCTCACCGTCGAGTCGAACCCGTCGCCGGTCGAGCGGAACCCCCCACGGCCGCGCTGAGTCAGTCGAACGTCTCCTCGACGATCTCGCCGACGGCGAAGTTGGGCGCCACCTCGGCGATCTCGACCTTCTCGCGATCGCCGACCTCGCTCCCGGGGACGATGATCACGTAGCCGCGCTCGACCCGGGCGATGCCGTCGCCCTGCTTGCCGAGGTCCTCGATCTCGACGTACCGGATCTCGCCGCGTTCGACCGGCGGCTGGGGCCCCTCCGGCGCGGGCTCGTCGCTCCGGGTCGGCCCCGTCTCGTCGCGTCGCCCGGTCGAGGAGCGCGACGCGGTAGACCTCGTCGGGCGCCACGGTGCCCTGCTCGACCTCCCCGTCGGGCACCACCAGGTGGTAGCCGTCGGCGGTCTCCTGCAGCTCCGCGTCGAAGCGACACCGCAGCGTGTCCGGGACGTCCATCTCGGGAGGGGGTTGGTCAGCCCGGGCCCATAGTCCTGTCGTCAGCGGGCCGGCTCAGCGCTCGAGCGGCGTCCCGTCGGGGCGCTTCGCGCCCTCGGAGTCGTGGACGATCGGGCCGTCGGCGTCGACCCGGCGGTAGCCGTCCCGGACCCCGATGGCCTCCTCGAGCTCCCGGACCGCGCGGCGCTTCAGCGTCGCCGCGAGCGCCTCGGCGTCGCCGCGGTCGATGTCGCGGCCCAGCCCCTCGCACTCGTGGGCGTTGACCGGGCCCTCGGCGTCGACGACGGCGCCCATCGGCGTCGAGCCCGCGAGGTCGACGCTGAACGGGTAGGTCTCACAGATGAGGGGGCGGTCGGCGTACACCGTGCAGGTCCCGTCCTCGCCGGCCGCGCCGTCGTCGTAGAACGAACAGTCGCCACAGGCGTCGGCCGCGAGCGCCCACTCGAACGTCTCGCCGCCGCCATCGGCGTCGAGCCCGAACGGCATCGGCCGGGCGACGTCCCGCCAGTCGTATCCCGTGGCGTCCTGCAGCCCGCGGACCTCGTCGGGGAAGACCGTGGCCGTGTGCGGGTCGTCGGCCTCGCCCCTGCAGCACGCCCCACAGCGGGTGCACTCGAAGCCGATGGTCTCGATCGCGTCGGCGAGCTCGTCGACCGCGAGCGAGCGCGCCGCCTCGAGCTCGGCCTCGAGCGTCGTCATGGCCGGAGGCTGGGTGGGCCGGGCAAAAGGCCCGTCGGGTGGACCGCGAGCGCCATCACTGGACCCCCGCCCGCTCGCCGTCCCAGGTGACGCGGCCCTCGACGGCGAGCTTCTCGAGGTGGGCGGCGACGGTCAGCCGGGCGAGGTCGGCGACGCCCGTCAGGTCCTTCTCGTAGGCGGCCTCGACGACGCCGTCCAGCTCCCGGGCGCCGGCCTCGACCGCCTCGAGCACGCGCCGCTCCCGGTCGAGCCGGTGGGCCAGCAGCCGCTCGAGCGTCGCGTCGGCGGCCTCGATCACCGGGCCGTGACCGGGGTACAGCGTCGCCAGCCCGGCGTGGCGGAGCCGCCGGAGCGAGACCAGGTACGCCCGGAGGTCGCCGTCGTCGCCGCCGACCACGACGCTGCCCGACTCGACCGCGAGGTCGCCGACGAGCGCCCGGTCGCCGACCCGGAACGAGGCGTGGTCCGGGGCGTGCCCGGGGGTCGCGATGGCGGTGGCGGGGCCGACCGCATCCCCGTCCTGGAAGGTCCGGTCGGGGGCCCGTCCCGTCGCCTCGGCGAACCGCCCGGCGCGGCCCGCCATCGCCCAGACGGTCGCCCCGGTCAGCCCGGCGTAGTGGTCGACCGCCCCCACGTGGTCGGCGTGGGTGTGGGTGACCGCGACGTGGCCGACCCCGCGGGCCTCGACCGCCGCGGTCAGGCGGTCGTCGACGGCGGGCGGGTCGACGAGCAGCGCGGAGGCGTCGCCGACGAGGTAGGCGTTGGTCCGGCCGCCCGGCCAGCGCGTCTCGACGGCGACGGGCACCCGCTCGATCCCGACCGGGTCCTCGGCCATGGCCGGTCTCCGCCGCGGGACGCCTTAACGGCTGAGGGCCCGGCGGGGCCGACGGCCCTCCCGGGTTCCAGTATGGTTTTATCCCCCGGCTCGAAACCCCGCCCCGAACCGTGAAGGGCAGAGAGTGGTACCAGGCGGAGACCGTCGCGGCCGAGTACGACGAGAAGCGGTTCTCCGGGGGCGGCCGGATCATCGACCGCCGCGAGAAGCAGGCCGTGCTCGACGCGCTCGCGCCCGTCGAGGGCCGCGAGGTGCTCGAGATCGCGTGCGGCACCGGCCGGTTCACCGTCATGCTCGCCGAGCGCGGCGCCGATATCACCGGCATCGACATCTCCGAGGCGATGCTCGCCCGCGGCCGCGACCGGGCCCGGGCCGCCCGGGTCGAGCGGACCATCGAGTTCCTCCGGGGCGACGCCGCCCGCCTGCCCTTCCCCGACGACGCCTTCGACACGGTGTTCGCCATCCGCTTCTTCCACCTCGCGAGCACGCCCGAGACGTTCCTCTCGGAGATGCGGCGGGTGGCCGCCGAGCGCGTCGTCTTCGACACGTTCAACGCCCGGAGCGCCCGGTCGCTGTACAACTGGCTCCTGCCGATGGGCTCGCGGCTGTACACCGAGGCCGAGGTCGACGCGCTGCTGGGGGCGGCCGGACTGAGCCTGGCCGACGCAAGCCACGACTTCGTCGTCCCCTACGGCGTCTACCGCCAGCTGCCCAACGAGCTGGCGGACCCCATCCGAAGCGCCGACAACACGGCGATGCGGACCGGGCTCGGCGAGCGGCTCGCGTCGGTCTCCTACTGGGTCGGCGAGGTCTGACCCCGCCGGCGAACCACCCGCGACTGGGTCGACCCCCGCCGCCGTCTGGCGGAACCGGGTGACGACGGTCTTATACCACTGGCCGGGGACGGGCAGGCATGGACCTGTCCGTGGTAGTCCCGACGCTCAACGCCGAGACGGCGTTGGCGGACTGCCTGGACGCCCTCGCCGACGCGGCCCCCGACGCCGAACGGATCGTCGTCGACGGGCCGTCCGCGGACGGGACCAGCGGCATGGTCACCGAGCGCGACGACGTCTCGGTGCTCATCGAGCTGGCCGACCGGAACGTCAACGTCGCCCGCAACGCCGGCATCGAGGCGGCGACGGGCGACGTCGTGGCCTTCGTCGACGGCTTCACCGTCGTCCGACCGGGCTGGCGGGAGGCCCTCGAGGGCGCCTTCGTCGAGGGCGCCGACGTCGTCACGGGCCCGGTGCTGCGCCGGGCGGCCGTGGGCTTCGAGGCCGAGGCGCCCGAGCACAAGCGGATCGCCGGCCGGTCGGTGACCTACTTCGACGGCGGCAACGTGGCCTTCGCGGCCGACCTGCTCGGCCGGCTCGACGGCTTCGACGAGTACCTCGAGATCGGCGGCTCGCGGGACGCCGCCCATCGCGTCGCTAACCTCGGCGACGGGACCGACTGGGCCGAGGCGCTGACCGTCGAGCGCTCGCCCGACGCCGACCGCGAGACGACCTACGGCTGGAAGTACCGCTCGCTGGCCTACCGGCTCGCGAAGAACTACGGCCTCCGGCCGTCGGTGGCCCTCCGGACCGTCCGGCAGGCGCTAGGCGACGGGCGCGGGGAGCTCCGGACCGTCGTCTCGGGCGAGCGTCGCCCCTCGCAGTGGCTCGGCGAGGGCCGGGACGTCCTCGTGAACGGGGTCCGCGGCGCGGTCGACGGCCGGGTCGCCCGGCTGCGCGACCGCTCGGAGGCGCGGAACCCCCACGGCGTCTCCTCGCGGTCGGACCGGGCCGTCCACACCCACGACTGGCGGTAGGCCCTACGCCGGCGCCACGGCGGGGATGACCCGCGAGGGGTTGTTGGTGAACGCCTTCCGCATCGCGTCCTCGGGCACGTCGAGCGTCAGGATCTCCATCAGCCCGACCGTGGGGTGGACGTCGGGCGCGCCGCTGCCGAACAGCACGCGGTCGGGGTGCTCGAGCATCGCCCGCTCGAGGACGTGGCGGTAGCGGACGACGCTCGTGTCGACGTAGCAGTCGTCGTACCGGCCCAGCAGCGTCAGCGCGTCGTCCATCAGCTCGCGGTTCAGCGGGTAGCCGCCGAAGTGGGCCATCACGACCGGGAACGACCGCTGCAGCAGCGTCTCCTCGAGGGCCGCGGGCGGGAACGACTCGCCGACGTGGACCAGCACCGGCAGCTCGACCGCCTCCATGACGTCGAGCACGGCGGCGCCGGGCAGGCCGTCCCGGCTCGGGTTCAGCTTGAAGCCCTCGAACCGGTCGCCGTAGCCGTACTGCTCGACGTCCTCCGGGGAGACGTGTTCGTCGCGGCGCGCGGCCGCGAGGCTGCGCAGCTTCGAGACCGGCGTCCCCGAGGGGTCACGGGGGCCGTTGAGCCGGGCGAACGGGATGAACGGCCGGTCGACGGCGTGGCGGGCCACGGCGTTGTTGGCGCGGAGGTAGTTCTCCGGCGCGGGCTCGGGGAAGACGATCGCCTGGACGATGCCGGCCTGGGAGAGCTCGCGCTCGAGCCGTTCGGGGGTGACCGCCCGGCCGCGACGGCTGGTGTCGTCGGCGTCGGCCTCGAGCCGGCAGTGGACGTCCACCACCCGGAACTCGTGCTCCAGCTCGAGCATGTCCGGGCCGTTTCCGGCCAGGTATTTGGCGCTACCGGTGGCCAGAGGGGGCGGCGCCGTCCCCGGAACCGTCCCGCAGCGTTTATATAGACGCGCAAACTTCCTCCTAGCGATACCTATGTCCCAGCGAATGAGCGGTCAGCCGATCTTCATCCTCAGCGAGGACTCCGAGCGGACGCGGGGTCGCGACGCCCAGTCGTCGAACATCCGAGCCGGCAAGGCGGTCGCCGAGTCGGTACGCACGACGCTCGGGCCGAAGGGCATGGACAAGATGCTCGTCGGCTCCTCGGGCGACGTCGTCATCACGAACGACGGCGCGACGATCCTCGACAAGATGGACATCGAGCACCCCGCCGCCCAGATGATCACGGAGGTCGCCGAGACCCAGGAGGAGGAGGTCGGCGACGGCACGACGACGGCCGCGGTGCTCGCGGGCCAGCTGCTGACGAAGGCCCAGAGCCTGCTCGAGGACGACGTCCACCCGACGACGATCGTCGAGGGCTACCACGAGGCCTCCGGCATCGCCCACGAGGCCATCGACAGCCTGACCCTGGACGAGGAGCTCACCGACGAGCAGCTCCGCCAGGTCGCCGCGACCAGCATGACCGGCAAGGGCACCGGCGACGTCGACGCCGACGTGCTCGCCGAGCGCGTGGTCGACGCCGTCAACCACGTCCGCGAGGGCGACGTCGTCAATCGCGACTCGATCCACCTCGAGAGCCGCGTCGGCGGCTCGTCGGGCTCGACCGAGCTCGTCGAGGGCTTCATCCTCGACGAGGAGCGCGCCCACGAGAACATGCCCCGGTCGGCCGAGGACGCCAGCGTGCTCGTGCTCGACATGGACCTCGAGGTCCGCGAGACCGAGGTCGACGCCGAGTTCAACATCACGAACGTCGACCAGCTCAACGCGGCGCTGGAGTCCGAGGAGTCCGAGCTCCGCGGCTACGCGACCACGCTCGCCGAGGCGGGCGTCGACGTCCTGTTCTGCACCGAGGACATCGACGACCGCGTCGCCAGCTGGCTCGCCAACGAGGGCATCCTCGCGTTCGAGTCGGTCTCCGACGGTGACGCCAAGTCCATCGCGCGGGCGACCGGCGCGAACCGCATCGGCACCCTGAACGACCTCGACGACGCCGACTTCGGCTTCGCCGACCGGGTCCGCCTCGAGCGCTTCGGCGACGAGAGCGAGCTCGCGTTCGTCGAGGGCGGCGCCGAGGCCGAGTCGGTCACCGTCTTCCTGCGCGGCGGCACCGAGCACGTCGTCGACGAGCTCGAGCGCGCCGTCCAGGACGCCGTCGACGTCGTCGTCGCGACCATCCGGTCGGGCGAGGTCGTCCCCGGCGCGGGCGTCGTCGAGATCGGCATCGCGGGCGCCGTCCGCGACGCGGCCGCGAGCATCTCCGGCCGCAAGCAGCTGGCCGTCGAGGCGTTCGCCGACGCCATCGAGGTCATCCCGCGGACGCTGGCCGAGAACGCCGGCATGGACCAGATCGACGCGCTGGTCGACCTGCGCTCGGCCAACGAGGGCGACGGCCGGGCGGGCATCATCGCCCACGGCGAGACCGGCGAGATCGCCGACCCGCTCGAGCACGGCGTCGTCGACCCCGCCGAGGTCAAGCGCGAGGCGATCGACAGCGCGACCGAGGCCGCCACGATGATCGTCCGCATCGACGACGTCATCTCCTCGGGCGACTGACCGCGCCGTAGGTACGCACCCGTCTTTTCGTCCCGGTCACGCCCCGCCGAGCGGCGGCGCTACTCCGCTTCGTCAGGCTCCGCCGGCTGGAGGCCGGCCGGCTGATGCTGGTCGGAGCGAAGGCTGATCCAGGTCAGCCAGAGGCCCACGAACACGAGCGCGACGATGACGGTGCCGCCGATGAGGGACGCCACGAAGCCGACCATGGCCGGTCGAAGGACCCGCCCGGAGAAATAGCTGACCCCGCTCACCGGGGGCGAGGCGGGGCGTGGCTGATCCTCGATCCCGGCTCAGCGGCCGTTCGCGTCGCTCCGGCTGACGCGCTGGAGCCGCTGGATGCCGTCGATCTCCTCGATGACCTCGATGACGGGATCGGGCACCAGCGGCCGCCAGTCGTCGCCCTCGATCATGCGCTCGCGGACCGCCGAGCCCTCCAGCTCCTCGCGGTTGAACATGTCCGACTGGCGGACCTCGACGCCCGCCTCCTCGAACAGCTGGATGACCAGCGGGTTGTTCGAGTAGGCGACCTCGAACCGCGGGGACATGCTCCGGACGTGGGAGACCCAGACCGAGTTCCGGTCGAGGTCCTCGATGGGGACCGGGTAGGTCACGAGATCCAGGTCGACCAGCGATTTCGTGATCATCATGATCCGTTCGCCCGCCGTGAACGGGTCGTGCACCGTGTGGGAGTCCCCGGCGCTGCCGATGCCGAGCACGAGCTCGTCGACCTCGCCGGCGATCTCCTCGACCATCCGGTGGTGGCCCTCGTGGTAGGGCTGGAACCGGCCGATGTAGAACCCCCGCGTCATGACCGACCGTTCGGGCCCGGCCTTTAAGAAGGATGAGGGCTCGACCGCGCCCCCGAAAACCGGCCGACTGCGTACCGTCGGAACCGGGTCACTTCTCGGCCGAAATTGGGAGAAAGTATATCAGCGGCCCTCGCCACCCGTCTAGCAGACCGATACCTCCGACATCCAATGACCAACGAAGAGCCCGACACCCCCGACGGCGGCACCCTGCCCCCGGAGGCCGCCGACCCCGAGGCGGCCGAGCCCTCCAGCGACGATACGGGCGACGAACCGGCCGACGGGGCCGACGAGCCGGAGCGGGTCGATATCGTCCAGCCGATCGACGACGGCGACGACGCCCTCGGCAGCGAGGTCGAGGCAGAGGTGGCCGAGACCGTCGAGGACGACGACCTGCTCGGCGGCCTCGAGATCGAGACGACCGAGGACATCTCGGTCCCGGACCGGCTGATCGACCAGGTCATCGGCCAGGACCACGCCCGCGACGTCATCAAGAAGGCCGCCAAACAGCACCGTCACGTGATGATGATCGGCTCCCCGGGGACGGGGAAGTCGATGCTGGCCAAGGCGATGACCGAGCTGCTCCCCAAGGAGGAGCTCCAGGACGTCCTCGTCTACCACAACCCCGACGACGGCAACGAGCCCAAGGTCCGCACGGTCCCCGCGGGCAAGGGCGAACAGATCGTCGAGGCCCACAAGGAGGAGGCCAGAAAGCGCAACCAGATGCGCTCGTTCCTGATGTGGATCATCATCGCCGTGGTCGTGGGCTACGCGCTGCTCATCGCCCAGGACGTGCTGCTCGGCATCCTCGCGGCCGGCGTCATCTACCTCGCGTTCCGCTACGGCTCGCGGGGCTCGGACGCCGTCGTCCCGAACCTGCTCATCAACAACGCCGACGTCACGACCGCCCCGTACGAGGACGCGACGGGCACCCACGCCGGCGCCCTGCTCGGCGACGTCCGCCACGACCCGTTCCAGTCCGGCGGGATGGAGACGCCGAGCCACGAGCGCGTCGAGGCCGGCGCCATCCACAAGGCGCACAAGGGCGTGCTGTTCATCGACGAGATCAACACGCTCGAGATCCGCTCCCAGCAGAAGCTGATGTCGGCCATCCAGGAGGGCCAGTTCTCCATCACCGGCCAGTCCGAGCGCTCCTCGGGCGCGATGGTCCAGACCGAGCCCGTCCCGACCGACTTCATCATGATCGCGGCGGGGAACCTCGACGCGATGGAGAACATGCATCCGGCGCTCCGGAACCGCGTCAAGGGCTACGGCTACGAGGTGTACATGGACGACACCATCGGGGACACGCCCGAGATGCGCCGGAAGTACGCCCGCTTCGTCGCCCAGGAGGTCGAGAAGGACGGGCGGCTGCCGCCGTTCAGCGAGGACGCCGTCGAGGAGATCATCCTCGAGGCCCGCCGTCGGGCCGGCCGGAAGGACCACCTCACGCTGGGCTTCCGGAGCCTCGGCGGACTGGTCCGCGTCGCCGGCGACATCGCCCGAGGCAATGACGACGAGCTCGTCACCCGCGAGCACGTGCTCCAGGCCAAGGACCGCTCGCGCTCGATCGAGCAGCAGCTCGCCGACGACATCATCGAGCGCCGCAAGGACTACGAGCTCAAGGTCGCCGAGGGCGCGGTGATCGGCCGTGTCAACGGCCTCGCCGTCATGGGCGAGGACTCCGGCATCATGCTCCCGGTGATGGCCGAGGTCACGCCCTCCCAGAGCCACGACGAGGGCCGGGTGTTCGCCACCGGCAAGCTCCAGGAGATCGCCGAGGAGGCCGTCGACAACGTCTCGGCGATCATCAAGAAGTACTCCGGGGAGGACATCGCGGACAAGGACATCCACATCCAGTTCGTCCAGTCCTACGAGGGCGTCGACGGCGACTCCGCCTCCATCACGGTGGCGACCGCGGTCATCTCCGCGCTCGAGAACATCCCGATCCAGCAGGACATCGCCATGACCGGCTCGCTGTCGGTCCGCGGCGACGTGCTCCCGGTCGGCGGGGTGACCTACAAGATCGAGGCCGCCGCGAAGGCGGGCTGTAAGCGGATCATCATCCCGAAGGCCAACGAGCAGGACGTCATGATCGAGGAGGAGTACAAGGAGATGGTCGAGATCATCCCGGTCTCGAACCTGAGCGAGGTGCTCGAGGTCGCGCTGGCCGCCGACATCGAGAAGGACTCGCTGGTCGACCGGCTGAAGGCGATCACCGGCCAGGCCCTCGAGAAGGGCAAGGTCGGTTCCGGCGGCTCGCCCAGCCCGCAGTAGCCGACCCCGCCCGCCCGGATGCCCCGGTGGACCTTCTTCGGGGCCGCCGCCCTCGTCCTGACGCTCGCGTTCGTCCTGCTGGCGCGGCGCTCGGCCGTCGCGGTCAGGGCGGCGCTGGCCGCCCGGGCCGACCCCGACGCCCCGCCCCAGCCCGCGGTCGCCGTGCTCGAGTCCGACCGCCTGCTCGCCGTCAACGTCCTGGCGTCCCACGGGCTGGTGCTCGTGGTGCTCGCCTCGGTCGGCTGGTACGCCGCGGTCCCCGTCGAGGCGCTCGGCGTCGGGGTGCCGACCGGCGGGACGCTGGCGTCCGGCGCCGCGCTCGGCCTGGCGCTAGCCGCCGGCAACGAGGCCAGCGCCCGGCTGGCCGACCGCCTCGGGTTCGACCGCGACGAGCGGCTCCGCGGGCTGCTCGCCCCCGACTCGCCCGCGGGCTGGCTCGCGCTCCTCGTGGTCGTGCTCCCATTGGTGGCGGCGGCCGAGGAGCTCCTCTTCCGGGCCGTCCTGATCGGGGGGCTCGCGGCGGGCTTCGGCGTGAGCCCCTGGCTCCTCGTTTTCGCGTCGTCGGTCGCGTTCGGGCTCGGCCACGGCCTCCAGGGCGTGGCGGGCGTCGCCGTAACCGCCGCCCTCGGGCTCGCGCTCGGCGCGGCGTTCGTCCTCACGGGGAGCCTGGCGGTCGTGGTCGTGGCCCACTACCTCGTCAACGCGCTGGAGTTCCTCCTGAACGAACGCCCCTCGTCCGCCTGAGTCAGAGGCCTTCGAGCGACCGGAGCCGCTGTTCGACCTCCGGGGGCGCCCCGCTCGGGCCGTCGCGCACCCGGTGGTCGGCGATCACCAGCGGGACGGGATTCCCCGCGAGCGCCCGCCGGACCAGTTCGTGGTCGTCCTCTGCGTCGGGGTCGAGGCCGGCCGTCATCGCGGTCAGCTTCTCGACGGACACCTGCTCACCGTGGCCCACGCCCCGCAGCGCCTCGAGGACGCCGCGCTGGTCGCTCGGGACCGTCAGGCCGACGTCGACGTCCTCGAAGCCGTCGGCGGCGCCCTCGAGGTAGCGGACGACCCGGTCGAGCAGCGGGCCCTCGTCGGTCGCCTCCTCGTCGGGCGTGGCCGGGAACGAGACGCTCACGAGCTTGTCGCCGGCGACGCCCAGCTGGACGAACCGCTCGAGGTACTCGCTCTCCCGCGCCTGGATCCCGGCCGACGCCTCCATGCGTGTCCCGACAGCCAGGACCGGCCTAAAGGTTCGGTCCGCGACGTAACCCTTATGTACAAATCAATCCGTGGATGTACAACTATGAACATCGCCGAGGGCGACGTGGCGCCGGCCGTGGCGGCCATCCTCGAGGCCGCCCGGGACCGGCCCGGCGGCGAGGAGCGGCTGACGGTCGAGGCCCGCTCGCTCGAAGCCGCCATCGATCGGGCCGCGGCCGACGGGCGGGTCCCGCTGATCGCCGAGGTCAAGCCGACCAGCCCGACGACCGAGGGGACCCGCGACGGGGACCCCGCCGCACTGGCGGCGGCCATGGTCGCCGGCGGCGCCTGCGCGGTGTCGGTGCTGACCGAGCCCGACCACTTCGGCGGCTCGACCGCCGCGCTCGAGGCGGTCCGCGGGGCCGTCGACGTCCCCGTGCTCCGGAAGGACTTCCTCCTCCGCGAGGACCAGCTGGACGCCGTCGCGGCCGATGCCGTGCTGCTCATCGCCCGGTTCGTCGACGACCTGCCGGGCCTCGTGGCGGCCGCGCGCGACCGGGGCTTCCAGCCGCTGGTCGAGGTCCACGACCGCGGGGAGCTGGCCGAGGCGGTCGACGCCGGCGCCTCGCTGATCGGGATCAACAACCGCGACCTGGCCCGCCTCGAGGTCGACCTCGGGACGTTCGGGCGGGTGGCCCCCGCCGCGCCGGACGACGTCACCCTCGTCGCCGAGAGCGGCGTGGGCGGCCCCGCTGACGTCCGGCGGCTCCGGGACGACGGCGCGGACGCCGTGCTGGTGGGCTCGGCCGTCATGGCCGGCGACGACGTCGAGGCGACGACCCGGGAGCTGGTGCGGGCGTGACCGACGGCACGTTCGGCCGGTACGGCGGCCAGTACGTCCCGGAGGCGCTCATGCCGGCCGTCGAGGAGCTCGCCGACGCCTACGAGCGGTACGTCCTCGGCAACGAGGAGGGCTTCATGGACGACCTCCGGGGCCGGCTGCGGGACTTCGGCGGCCGGCCGACGCCGCTGCAGCGCGTCGACCGGCTCTCCGAGCGCTACGGCCGGGAGGTCTACCTGAAGCGCGAGGACCTGCTGCACGGCGGCGCCCACAAGCTCAACAACGCCCTCGGCCAGGTGCTGCTCGCGACCTACATGGGCAAGGAGCGGGTCATCGCCGAGACCGGCGCGGGCCAGCACGGGACGGCGACGGCCATGGCCGCGGCCCACCTCGACGTGCCCTGCGAGGTGTACATGGGCGAGACCGACATCAACCGCCAGCGGCCCAACGTCTTCCGGATGCGGCTCAACGGGGCCGAGGTCACGCCCGTGACGACCGGCCGGGGCACGCTGAAGGAGGCCATCAGCGAGACGATGCGCGACTGGGCGACCAACGTCGAGGACACCCACTACGTGATCGGCTCCGTCGTGGGCCCCCACCCGTTCCCGTCGATGGTCCGGGAGTTCCAGTCGGTGATCTCTACCGAGGCCAAGCGCCAGGCCGCCGAGCGGTTCGGCGGGCTCCCCGGCAGCGTCATCGCCTGTGCCGGCGGCGGCTCGAACACGATGGGCGCCTTCGACGCGTTCGTCGACGAGGCGGGCGTCGACCTCTACGCCGTGGAGGCCGGCGGCGACTCGCTCGAGGTCGACGAGGAGGCGGGCGTCGCGCCCAACTCGGCGTCGCTCTCGACCGGGACCGAGGGCGTGCTCCACGGCGCCCGGACCCGGGTGCTCCAGGACGCCCACGGCCAGATCATGGAGTCACACTCCGTCTCCGCCGGCCTCGACTACGCCGGCGTCGGCCCCGAGCTCGCCCACCTCGTCGAGTCCGAGCGGGTCGAGGCCGTCAACGTCGACGACGACGCGGCCCTCGAGGCGTTCCACCGGCTCTCGCGCACCGAGGGCATCATCCCCGCGCTGGAGAGCGCCCACGCGCTCGCCTATCTCGAGGCGCACGCCGACGAGCTGGCGGACCCGGTCGTCGTGACGCTCTCCGGCCGCGGCGACAAGGACCTCGAGACCGTCATCGAGGAGACCGACCGGCGGTCGATCGAGGGCGCGCCGGACCTCTCGGTGTTCTCGGGAGGCCTCCGATGAGCCGGCTCCCCGAGGCGTTCGCGGACGGGCCGGCGTTCGTCCCCTACCTCGCGATCGGCGACCCCGACCTCGAGGCCTCGGTCGCCTACGTCGAGGCGCTCGTCGACGGCGGCGCGGACGTCGTCGAGCTCGGGCTGCCGTTCTCCGAGCCCATCGCCGAGGGCCCGACCATCCAGGCGGCGGTCGCCCGGTCGCTCGCCGGCGGCATGACCCCGCCGCGGTTCTTCGAGGCCGTCGAGTCGCTCGACGTCGACGTGCCGCTGGTCTGCATGACCTACTACAACCTGCTCTACCAGTACGGCGACGAGCGGGGCCCCGAGCCGTTCGTCGAGCGCGCCGCCGCGGCCGGCATCGACGGCTTCGTCGTGCCCGACCTCCCCGCCGAGGAGGCGGGCCCGCTCCGGGACGCCTGCGACGACCACGGCCGCGACCTGGTGTTCATCGTCGCGCCGACGACGCGTGACGACCGCCTCGAGCGCATCCGGGCGATGGGCTCGGGCTACGTCTACGTCCAGGCCCGCCTCGGGGTCACCGGCGCCCGCGACGACCTCTCGACGGAGACCGACGCCAGCCTCGCCCGCATCGCCGACTGGGAGCTCCCGAAGGCGGTCGGCTTCGGCATCTCGACGGGCGAGCAGGCCCGCGCGGTCGTCGAGGCGGGCGCCGACGGCGTCATCGTGGGCAGCGCGCTGGTCGACCTCGTCGCGGCGGGCCACGAGCGGGGCGATTCCGACGAGCGCCGTCGCCGACCGGCTGCGGGCGACGGCCGAGGAGCTCGTCGCGGGCATCGAGGCCGCCGGGACGGCGCCGGAACCGGAACGCACATAACGACCCTTGCCAGAGAGTAGCACACCATGACCACCGGGACAACCGCCCGACTCGAACGCATCGGCACCGACGGACGCTTCCTGACCGTGCCGATGGACCACGGCATCACCATGGGCGCGGTCCGCGGGCTCAGGGACCTCGAGTCCACCGTGGCCGCCGTCGCCGAGGGCGGCGCCGACGCCGTCATCACCCAGAAGGGCCTCGCCGAGCGGGTCCACCCGCACAAGGGCCAGGCCGGCTACATCGTCCACCTGAACGCCTCCACCGACACGGGCCCGGACAGCGAGGACAAGCGCCGCTCGGGCAGCGTCGAGGCCGCCCTCCGGGCCGGCGCGGACGCCGTCTCCTTTCACATCAACGTCGGCTCCGAGCACGAGCCCCGCCAGATCGAGGCCCTCGGCGAGCTCACCGAGACGGCCGACCGGTTCGGCCTGCCCGTCCTCGCGATGACGTACGCCCGCGGCCCGGGCGTCGACGAATCGGACCCCGAGGCGCTCGGTCACGCCGTCCGGCTTGGCGAGGAGCTCGGCGCGGACGTGCTCAAGACGGGCTACTCCGGCGACGCCGACTCGTTCCGCCACGTCGTCGATTCGACGGCGAAGCCCGTGATCATCGCCGGCGGCGAGCCGAGCGACGACCGCGGCACCCTCGAGAACGTCCGGGGCGCGATGGACGCCGGGGCGGCCGGGGTCTCGATGGGCCGCACGATGTTCCAACACGACGACCCGCGGGCGATCACCCGGGCCATCAGCGCCGTCGTCCACGACGACCGGTCGGTCGCCGAGGCGCTGGAGCTCGCCGGGCTCGCGGTCCCGCCGTAGCGACGCTACAGCGCCGTCGCGTCCTCGGACCGGTCGGCGTCCGGCGAGCCGCGCTCCTCGAGCCGCCGGATCCGCTCGGGGATCGGCGGGTGGGAGGCGTGGAACGTCTCGTAGAGCGGGTGCACGAAGGGGTTCGAGAGGTTCTCGCTCACCAGGGTGCTGAGCGCGTCGACCATCGACGGGACGTCGGTGACGGCGACCGCGATGTCGTCGGCCTCGCGCTCGAACGCCAGCGACACGCGGTTGCTCACCGGCGCCAGCCAGCGGCCGAGCGGCCCGACGACCAGCAGCGCGAGGAACAGCTCCGCGTAGGTCGCGCCGGCGGGGAGGCCGAAGAGGCCGGCCAGCCAGCCGCCGTCGAGGAGGAGCTGGGCGACGCCGAGCAGGAGCCCGACCTGGAGCGTCGACGCCCCGATCAGCTTCCAGACGTGGGCCCGCTTCCAGTGGGCGAGCTCGTGGGCGAGCACGGCCTGCATCTCGCCGATCGTCATCTGCTCGATCAGGGTGTCGAAGAGCACGACGCGCTTGGTCCGGCCGAAGCCGACGAAGTACGCGTTCGAGTGGCCCGAGCGCCGGCTGGCGTCCATCTCGTAGACCTGCTCGCACTCGAAGCCCGCGCGCTCGAAGACGTCGTCGACGGCCTCGCGGAGCTCGCCCGACTCGATCGGGACGAAGTCGTAGAACAGCGGGGCGATGACCCGCGGGTAGCCCACCTGCATCACGAGCACGAACGCGGCGAAGAGGACCGCGCCGACCGCCGCCCACCACCGCGGGAAGGTCGCCACGGCCCAGAGCAGCGCGGCGCCCAGCGCGGCCGCGAGGACGGCCCCGATGACGAGCTTCAGGGTCGCGTCGCGGACGAACAGCCGCGGCCCCTGCTCGTTGAAGCCGAACAGCTCCTCGACGACGAACGTCTCCACGGCGTCGAACGGCAGGCCCAGGAGGGAGCCGGCCACGGCGACGCCGGCGAAGAAGACCGCGCCCTGGGCCAGCGGGCCGAGCCCGGTGCCCTGCAGGGCGACGACCGCGTCGCCCAGGAGCCCCGAGACGAGGACGAGCACCAGGACTCCCAACAAGCCCCACGAATCGAGCGCCCCGATCCCGGCCCGCGCGCGCTGGTAGTCGGCCAGCTCCATCGGCTCGTCGACGCCGAACCGCTCGCGGACCCAGTCGGCCCGCTCGGCGAGCCGGCGGCGGCCGTGGCGGAGGTTGGCGATCGAGAGCCAGGTGAAGAACGCCTCGGTGCCCACGAGCACAAGCACCACGAGGGCGGCACGGAGCAGCACACCCGGTAGGGACCGCCCGGCGCGGAAATATCCGACGGATGCGGCCGAGGGCCCGAAACCGGCCGCCGGCGGCAGCCGCCACGTTGAAGCCCGCCCCCCGCGACGGCCGGGACATGAGCCGTAGCGTCTGGTTGAAGGCCGACGACTCGGTCGGCGACTGGGAGGTCCGCAAGGCCCGCATCACCGCGGGCCTCGAGGCCGGCGTGGACTGGGTGCTGGTCGACGCCGGGGACGTCGAACGGGTCCGCGAGCTCGGCGCCGTCAACGTCGCGGCGTTCAACACCGACGACGTCCACGTGATGGACGCCGAGGCGGACGCCCCGACGGTCACCCCCGACGCCGTGATCGCCGGCAAGGAGGGCGAGGGCGACGGCACGGTCGACCTGCCCACGGACTACTCGGGCTCGGCGGACCTCTCGACGCTCCGCCGGGGGAACGCCACCGGGGCCTACGTCCGCATCCTCGGCGAGGAGTACGAGTCGTTCGCCGAGGCGGCCGCCGCGGAGGCCGAGTACACGATCGTCGTCGGCGAGGACTGGACCATCATCCCGCTCGAGAACCTCATCGCCCGCGTCGGCGACGAGACCACGCTCGTCGCGGGCGTCGGCAGCGCCGACGAGGCCGCGACGGCGTTCGAGACCCTCGAGCGCGGCGTCGACGCCGTGCTGCTGGACGCGGACGACCCGGACGAGATCCGCCGGACGGTGGAGGCCCGGGACGCCGCCGAGCGCGAGCAGCTCGAGCTCACGTGGGCCGAGATCGTCGAGATCGAGCGGACGGGGCTCGCCGACCGGGTCTGCGTCGACACGAGCGCGCTCCTCGACGACGACGAGGGCATGCTCGTGGGCAGCCTCTCGCGGGGCCTGTTCTTCGTCCACGCCGAGACCGCGGACTCGCCGTACGTGGCCAGCCGGCCGTTCCGGGTCAACGCCGGGGCCGTCCACGCCTACGTCCGCACGCCCGGCGGCGAGACGAAGTACCTCGCCGAGCTGCGGTCGGGCGACGAGGTCCAGGTGGTCGACGCCGAGGGCCACACCCGGGAGACCGTCGTGGGCCGCTGCAAGATCGAGAAGCGGCCGATGTTCCGGCTCGTCGCCGAGGTCGACGGCGACCGGATCGAGACGCTGCTCCAGAACGCGGAGACGATCAAGGTGGCCACCCGGGAGGGCCGGACCGCGGTCACCGACCTCGAGCCCGGCGACGAGGTCCGGGTCCACTACGACGACACGGCGCGACACTTCGGCGAGGCGGTCGAGGAGAGCATCATCGAGCGGTAAGCTACCGGAAGAGGCCCTCGCCCTGGGTCGCGGCCCCGGCCCCGTTCGGCTCGTCGAGCCGGGCCGTACACCAGTGACAGAAGTCCAGCTGCGGGTCCACCTCGCTGCCGCACTCCGGACAGGTCGCGACGTCGCTCGAGGCGGCGGCCCGGGGCGGCACGAGCGCCAGCCGGACCGCGTCGATGATGTTGAGCAGCCGGACCAGGAGCAGCGCCACGAGCGCGGCGGTCGGCAGGTTCTGGCTCGCGGCGGCCAGGCCGCTGAGCCCGCCGGTCTCGTACGCCGTGACGACGTCCGCGGGGACGACCAGCGCGGCCGTCAGCAGCGCCAGGCCGAACCAGGAGAGCGCCCGGAGCCACTCCCGGAGGTAGACGTGGCCGAGGCCGGGGTAGACCACCGCGAAGGCCCCCGCGATCAGGGCCCGGCGCCGGGACATGGCGGCGGCTCCGGCGGGCGAACGGGTTAATCTTCCGACGGGCCGGCGCCCAGCAGCTCAGCGCGCGCCGAGGCCCACGAGCAGCGAATCCAGCGTCTCGAGGTCGTACTGCCCGGGCGCGGTCGCGTCCCCGGGCGAGAGCGGCGCGTAGCCGAGCCGGGAGCCGTACAGCGGGGCGACGGCCCGGGAGTGCCGGCCGGCCTCGCCCATCGCCATCGTCGCGACCGGCGCCCCCGCCTCGGCGAGCTCCCACGTGACCGCGAGGAGGTCGAGCACGTCGCCGCGGTCGCGGGCCGTGACCGCCAGCTTCCCCACGTCGCCGGCCTCGGCGGCCGCCCGGAGCGTCCGCCGGAGCTCGGCCCGCGCCGGCGTCGCGTCGAAGTCGTGGACCGAGACGATGACCGAAGTATCGTTCGCGGCGGCTGCGGCGACGACGCCCTCGGCGTCGCCCGACTCGACGGCTGACAGCTCGAGATCGACCGCCCCGACGGCGGGGTGCTCGACCGCCCCCTCGAGGGCCGCCAGACGGGCCGAGCCCGCGGGGGCCTCGCCGCCCTCGGCGCGGACCCGGTTCGTGGCGATCAGCGGCAGCTCGCCGTCGTAGCTCGTCAGCTGGGATTGCGGGTCGTCGGCGAGGTCGAGCCGGAACTCGACCGCGTCGGCGTGCGGCCGGGCCGCGGGCTCGTCGGCGAGGTCGGCGGTGGACGCCGCGAGCACGAACGACCCGAACTCCATACGTCGGACGGGGCCGCCGTCGACAAAAAGCCGCCGTCGGCTCAGACCGCGGCCTGCTCGGCCTCGAGCAGCTCGTGGTACCGGTTCCGGATGGTGACCTCGCTGATGTCGGCGACCTCCGAGACCTTCGCCTGGGTCGTCTTCTCGTTGGTCAGCAGCGCGGCCGCGTAGATGGCCGCGGCGGCGAGCCCGACGGGGCTCTTCCCGCTGTGGACGCCCTCTTCCTTCGCGGTCTCGAGGAGCGAGCGAGCGCGGAGCTCGGCCTCCTCGGAGAGGTCGAGCGACGAGGCGAACCGCGGGACGTACTGGCCGGGGTCGGCGGGCTCGATGCCCAGCGAGAGCTCCCGGGAGACGTAGCGGTAGGTCCGGGCGACCTCGTCCTTGCTCACGCGGCTGACCTCGGCGATCTCGTCGAGGCTGCGGGGCAGGCCCGCCTGGCGGGCCGCGGCGTAGACCGACGCCGTCGAGACGCCCTCGATCGAACGGCCCGGGAGGAGGTCGTCCTGGAGCGCCCGCCGGTAGATGACCGACGCGGTCTCGCGGACGTTCTTCGGCAGGCCCAGCGCCGACGCCATGCGGTCGATCTCGCCGAGCGCCTGCTTGAGGTTGCGGTCGCGGGAGTCCTTCGTGCGGAAGCGCTCGTTCCAGGTCCGGAGGCGCTGCATCTTCTCGCGCTGGCGCGAGGAGAGCGACCGGCCGTAGGCGTCCTTGTTCCGCCAGTCGATGTTCGTCGAGAGCCCCTTGTCGTGCATCGTGTTCGTCGTCGGGGCGCCGACGCGGCTCTTCTTGTCCTTCTCGCTGGAGTTGAACGCGCGCCACTCCGGCCCGCGGTCGATGTCGTCCTCCTCGACGACGAGCCCGCAGTCGCCGCAGACGGTCTCGCCGTGCTGCTGGTCGTTGCGGAGCTGACCGCCACACTCGGGGCAGTCGACCGCCTCGGTCGGTCGCGGTTCCTCGGTCTGTCGTTCGGTGGTTTGCAGGGGCATGGTGAACGGGGGACAACGGGATCGTCGGACGGCCCGTATGTCGTTTCGTTGACCAGTCGATGGGAGAACGGCGGATAAAGGCACCGGAATCCGTCGCCGCGTGGGAGACAGAACCGTGTCAGGGCCTCACACCGACACGCGTCTGACGTCAGTCGGCCTCGGCCGGCGGCGAATCGCCGGCCTCCTCGACCGCCGTCGTCAGCGAGACGTTGAGCCAGAGCATCGAGGCGACGCCGCCGACGAGCGTGACCGCGTTCTTCACCGCGTGGTCGACGATGGCGACCCCGAGGGCGACCTCCCAGCCGATGCCGGTCACCCCGATCACCAGGAGCGTGAACGCGCCCTCGTAGAGGCCGATGCCGCCCGGCGAGAGCGGCAGCACCTTCGCGAGGTTGCCGACGCTGACGGCGAAGAAGCAGACCGCCAGCAGCGCGGCCGGGGCGAGCTCGGTGCCGAAGGCGGCGAACACCGCCGCCGCGGTGAGGACGTCGATCACCCAGATGGCGACGCTGGTGGCGCCGACGCGACGGAACGCGGCCGGGTCCGAGGCGACCGTCTGGACGTCGCCGACGAACCGCTCGAGCACGGCCGCGACGTCGTTCGCGTAGGAGTCCTCCGAGAGCCGGGCGACGAGCGAACGGACCCGGTTGCGCTCCGAGCGGGCGGTGACGACGATGACGGCGACCGCCAGCACGGCCAGGGCGCCGACCACGCCCGCGACGAGTATCGCCGTCCGGCCGCTGCGGACGATCGGGTCGGCCGCCGGCCCGCCCGTCAGCGCCGGGAGCGAGCCGGTTGCGGCCAGCCCGAGCAGCGTCACCCCGGCCAGCGCGGTGATCGTCAGCAGGTCGAAGACGCGCTCGATGGCCAGCGACGCGAAGCCCGTGGGGTAGGGGATCGCCCGGCGTGCCTTGACGACGTACGCCCGGACGGCGTCGCCGGCCCGGGCCGGGAAGACGAGGTTGCCGGTCTGGCTGACGAAGACCGCGCCGGTGAGAAAGCCGACCCGCTCGCGGTGGCCCAGCTCCGCGAGGATGTCGCGGTAGCGGAGGCCCCGCACGGGCCAGGAGGCGAGGTAGACGACCGCCGCGAGCGCCACCAGCCCAGCGTCAGCCCGCCCCATTCGGTCGAGGACCGCCCCGAAGGGCAGGTAGAGCCCCATCAGCGCGATCGCCGCGGCCGTGAGCAGGATCCCCGCTGCCGCGGACCGACGGCGGGTCACCCGCGGGCGCACCGACAGCTCCCACCACGTCCGGACGACCTGGCTGCCCATCCCGAGGACGTCCCGGACGAGGTCGACCTTCGTGTCGCCCTGGGGCGTCCACTCGACCGGGAACTCCCGGACGCGATAGCCCGCGCGCTGGGCCCGGACGAGCAGCTCGGTGTCGAAGAACCAGTGGTCGTCGCGGACGTCGTCGAGCAGGTCGTCGAGGACGGCCCGGTCGACCGCCTTGAAGCCGCACTGGTGGTCGCGCAGCGCCGAGCCGAGCGCGTGGCGCACCAGCCAGTTGTAGCCGTACGAGGGGACGCCGCGCTTGGCGGGCCGGTCGGCGACGTGGCCGGGCAGCCACCGCGAGCCGGTGGCGACGTCGTACTCGCCCGAGCGCACCGACCCGATCAGCTCCTCCAGGTGGCCCATGTCGGTCGCGAGGTCCGTGTCGAGGTAGGCCAGCACCTCGCCGTCGGCCAGCCGGAACGCCCGACGGAGGGCGCCGCCGCGGCCGAGCCGCTCGTCGGCGTGGAGGTGGCGGACCCGGTCGTCCGCCTCGGCGAGCCGCGCGGCCACCTCGGGCGTGGCGTCGGTGCAGCCGTCCTCGGCCACGATCACCTCGAATCCCCCCGACGGCAGGAACGCGTCCAGGGTCTCCAGGGTGACCTCGACGGTCCGTTCGAGGGTCGCCGCCTCGTCGTAGGCCGGGAGCACGACGCTCACCTCGACGGACCCGCTCATTGGGCCGTGTCGGCCGTGTCGAGGTAAGAACCTTCTGGGCTCCGGTGGCGCCGCCTGTGGCTTTCCCGGGCGTACCAACCCGGCCGCCGAACGGGCCCCACGGCCCGATAAGCGCGCTCGTGCACGCTCGAATCGCCGTACTGCACGGAGTTCACCGCGCGTACCAAACCCCTCATACGCCGGGCGTCCCCCGTGACGGCTATGAGCGCGACGGCCACTGCGACCGACCTCTCGGAGAAGCAGCGCCGCATCCTCGCGTACCTCCGCTCGGCGGCCGACGAGCGCACCTACTTCAAGAGCCGGCTGATCGGCCGAGAGCTCGGCCTCTCGGCGAAGGAGGTCGGCACGAACATGCGGGCCATCGCCGAGACGGAGTCCCCGATCGAGGTCGAGAAGTGGGGCTACTCGTCGAGCACGACCTGGAAGGTCACCGTCTAGGGTCTCAGTCCCGGAGCTCGATCAGCTCGGCCGCTCGCGCCGCGAGCGCGGTCGCCTCCTCGTCGAAGGAGTCCGCGTACCGAACGAGGAGCACGAGCAGCGTCTCGGCCTCCGTCAGGCGGTAGCCCGCCGACCGCTCGAGCAGGCCCGCCTCCGCGAGCTCGGCCGCGTACTTGCTGATCGTCGACTGGGAGACGTCCAGCGAGGAGGCGAGCTCGCTGCCGGTCGCCGCGGGGTGCTGGAGCAGCTCGAGCACCATTCCGCGCGGGGTGTCCCGGCGGAGGTAGCCCAGCGCCACCTGCTCGGCGCCCGTGAACTGCCCGGCCGGGTAGAACCGCCGGTAGTCGCCGTCCCGGCGGGACTCGACCGCGCCGGCCTCGAGCAGCCGGCGGACGTGGTGCTGGGTCTCGCCGGTGCCGAGCTGGAGGTCGTCACGGAGCTTCGAGAAATGGGCCCCGGGGACGGCGTCGAGGTAGCCGAGGATGGCCTCCCGGACCCCGACGTCGCCCGTCGAGGGGCTCTCCGCGAGGCGGACCAGCGGCGTGGCCGCCCCCAGGGCGGCGAACCGCCGGAGGGTGGCCCGCTTGTCCTCGTCGACGCCCTCGAACATCGATATCGGGTCGGGGGCGGGCGGGTTAAACCCCTTCGCTCGGCCCGGTGGCCGGTCGATCCCCGCCCGCCGATCGGTTTCGGCGCCCCCGGACGCTCACTCGCGCTCCTCCTCGGTCTCGACGTCGAGGTCGCCCTCGTCCATCTCCTCGATGACCTCCTCGGCGCTCCGGATGTCCTCGACGGTCCCCGACTTGACCGCCTGGGCCTCCTGCTCGAGCTGGTCGACGTCGAGGTCGGCGGCCTGGTCGATCTGGCCGAGGATCTCCTCGATGTCGTCGAGGCCGAGCAGCTCGCGGGTCTCGGCGTCGAACTCGAGGCTGTCGAGGTCCTGCTCGACCTCCCGGACGTCGCTGCCGGTGAGGTGGCGGCTGTAGCGGCCGAGCATCGACGTGAGCTCCTGGGGCAGCACGTACGTCGTGCTCTCGGACTCGCCGATGCTCGCGAGCGTCTCGAGGCCCTTGTCGATGACCGCCCGCTCGCCCATCGACTCGGCGGACTTCGCGCGCAGCACCGTCGAGATGGCGTCGCCCTGCGCCTCGAGGATCTGGCTCTGCTTCTCGCCCTGGGCCCGGATGATGGCGGACTGCTTCTCGCCCTCCGCGCGCTCGACGGCGGAGCGGCGCTCCCCCTGGGCCTCGAGGATCATGGCCCGGCGGCGGCGCTCGGCGGAGGTCTGCTGCTCCATCGCCTGCTGGACCTCCGCGCTCGGGTTGACCTCGCGGACCTCGACGGACTCGACGCGGATGCCCCACTCGTCGGTGGGCTCGTCGAGCTCGCGGCGGATGCGGGCGTTGATCTCGCCGCGCTTGTTGAGCGTGTCGTCGAGCTCCATGTCGCCGAGCACGGCCCGGAGCGTCGTCTGGGCGAGGTTCGAGACCGCCGTCTTGTACGTCTCGACCTCGAGGAACGCCCGCTTGGCGTCCATCACGCGGATGTAGACCACCGCGTCGGCGGTCACCGGCGAGTTGTCGCGGGTGATGGCCTCCTGGCGCGGAACGTCGAGCGTCTGGGTCCGCATGTCGAACGCGTAGGTCCGGGAGACGAAGGGCGGGATGAACGCGATCCCGGGCTCGAGCAGCCCGCGGTACTCGCCGAACACCGTCAGCGCCTTCTTCTCGTAGGCGTCGACGATCTCGACCATCTGCCAGACGGTCACGACCGCCAGCACCAGGATGACGAGCGCCACCAGCGTCACGCCGAAGCCCGGCAGGAGCTGCAGTGGCAGGAGGGATATCATGTCAGTGCCTTGGAGAAGACCGGGGTTAAGCCTTCCCCCACACTCCGACCCGACTTCGGGCTCCGGCCGCCGGGGGGCCGCTCAGGCCTCTTCGGTTTCGGGCTCGACCTGCTGTTCGGCCAGTGCCCGGTCGATGTCGTCGACGGCACCCTCGAGCGCCTCGACGGTGAGCACGTTGCCTCCACCGGGGTCGACGACCACGACCTCCTCGCCCTCGGGGATGGCCCCGGCGACGCTGCGGGCCTGGTAGTTGGGGTTGAAGCCGCCGCCGGCGAGCTTGACCTGGCCCTCGGTCTCGGTGACCCGCTCGGTGACCCGGCCGGTCCGCCCGCGGAGGCTATCGGAGTCGCGGGTCCGGCCGGAGCCCGAGCCCTTGTAGAAGTCGAACTCGCGGTAGCCGTACAGCGTGACCCCGCCGACCACGAGCACCATCACGGCGAGCGCCAGCGGTCCCGCTAGCGCCGGCACGAGCACGCCGACGAGCCCCGCGACGAACAGCGCCATCCCGAGCACGATGAAGTGTGCACCGGGGGCCGCCGCCTCGAGCACCGCGATGCCGGTGCCCGCCAACAGCAGGAGCACGGGCAGCGAGAGCGCCAGGTGGGACGACATGGGGCGCCCTATGGGCTCGGCCGCTAAAACTCCATGCCCGGCGACGGTCGGCCGGGAGGGGACGGCGTCCTCAGGCGAACAGCACGAAGAGCCGCGCGACGACCGCCAACGCGAAGAGGACGCCCAGCAGGACGAACAGGGCGTTCTCCGGGGACGGGTCGCCCGGCTCGATCGGTGGCTCGGGATCGAGGGCCTCCTCCTCGGTCACGTTGGGGATCTCGATGCGGCCGTCTGACACGGGTACGGGTTGGGACCGGACCGCCAAAAGGGCCTCGCCCGGCGCTCAGGTCGGCCGGCCGATGACGTCCCCCGCGTAGAGCACGCCCCGTTCGCCGTCGAGCGTCACCGTGGTGCCGTCCTCGACGTCGTCGTCGACCGCCGCCCCGCTGGCCATCGGGATGCCGAGCTCGCGGGCGACCAGCGCGGGGTAGCCCGTCATGCCCGGCCGGGCGTGGACGACGCCCCCGAGCCGCTCGACGTCGCCGTCGAGCTCGCCCTCGAACGACGCCGACAGGTAGAGGACGGCGCCGTCCGGGACCGCCGAGAGGTCGCCGTCCGGCGGCCCGGGCCAGCGGCCCGACCGCGCGGCCGCCCACGACGCCGCGGCCCGTCGCGAGCGCCTCCGCCGCGACGTGGACCTTCAGCGTGTTCGTGGTGCTCCGCTCGAGCTGGGTCATCATCCCCGAGAGCACCACCACGGTGTCGCCGCTGTCGACCAGGCCGGCGTCGACCGCCGACCCCACGGCGTTCTCGATGACGGCGGCCGAGCCGCCCGCGGCGAGGTCGGCCGACTGGGACGTGACGCCCCACGAGAGCGCGAGCTGGCGGCGCACGCGGTCGGAGGGCGTCGTCGCGACGATGGAGACGCCGGGGCGGAACTTCGCGACCTTGAGCGCGGTGTAGCCCGACTCGGAGGCGACCACGATGGCCTGGGCGCCGATGTCGCGGGCGAGGTACCGGGCCGAGCGGGCGATCGCGTCGGTCCCGGAGTCGTCCGCCGGGGGCACCCGCTGCTCGGCCAGCTCGGCGTGCTCCTCGGAGCCCTCGACCTCCCGCACGATGCGGTCCATCGTCTCGACGACCCGGACCGGATGGTCGCCCACGGCGGTCTCGCCCGAGAGCATGACCGCGTCCGTGCCGTCGAGGACGGCGTTCGCGACGTCCGAGGCTTCCGCCCGGGAGGGCCGCCGCGAGTGCATCATCGAGTCGAGCATCTCCGTCGCGGTGATGACGGGGACGCCCGCGTGCTGGCACCGGCGGATGATGCGCTTCTGGATGAGCGGCACCTCCTCGAGCGGGCACTCGACGCCGAGGTCGCCGCGGGCGACCATCACGCCGTAGGCCGCGTCGACGATCCCGTCGAGGTTCGCGACGCCCTCCGCGCGCTCGATCTTCGCGACGATCGGGATCGAGGCGCCGTGGGCCTCGAGCGTCTCGTTGACCGCGAACACGTCGGCGGCCGACCGCACGAAGCTCGCGGCCACGAAGTCGACGTCCAGCTCGGCGGCGAGCGCGAGGTCCTCGCGGTCCTGCTCGGTGACCGCATCGACCGCCAGGGAGACCCCGGGCACGTTGACGCCCTTCCGGCTCCCGAGCTCGCCACCCGCGTCGATCTCGGCGACGACGGCGTCGTCCTCCACGCCGACGACCGTCGTCTCGATCCGCCCGTCGTCCAGGAGGACCCGGTCGCCCACCGCGACCCCGTCGAGGGACACGCTCAGCCCGACGACCTCGCTGCTCGCCGTCTCGCCGGCCACGAACCGGACCTCGCGGCCGGCCGTGAGCTCGACGGGCGCCTCGGTCTCGGCGGTCCGGACCTCCGGGCCGCGGAGGTCCAACAGCGTCGCGACCGGCCGGTCCACGGCGGCGTCGACCTCCCGCACCCGTTCGAGCACGGCCGACCGCTCCTCGGCGTCGCCGTGGCTTGCGTTCACACGGGCGACGGCCATCCCGGCGTCCGCCAGCGCCCGGATGGTGGCCCGGTCGGCGGAGGCCGGGCCCAGGGTACAGACGATCTTCGCCTTTCGCATACCCCGCGTTCGCCGGCTGCCGGCAAAAACCCGCGGGTGGCGCCCCGACGGCGGCTGTGTGGCGCCGGGGTCAGACCGCTGACGGTATTTGCCTACCTACGCCCTAGGTGACCTGAATGGACCGCCGGGCGTACCTCGCGACGCTGGCCTCGGGCGCCGGCGCGCTCGCTGCGGGCTGCGTCGGCGCGCGGGTGGCCGAATCGAGCGACCCGACGCCGACAGCGGCGCGGACGCCCCGGCGGCGGCTGGCGGACGTCGAGCTCCCGGTCCCGGAGACCGAGCTCACCCAGGCGATCCACTCGATCATCCCCGCGATCGTCGAGCCGGCGTTCGCCCGGGACTGGTCGGGCCTCGAGATCGGCTCGGGTTCGCGAACCTACAAGCCCCGGCTGCGGGCCGAGACCCCGGTGGTCGGCGTCGAGCGACACGGCGTCGCCCGGGCGTACCCCCTGGGCGTCCTCGAGCGCCACGAGGTCGTCAACGACGTCTTCCCGGCGCCGCCGGGCGCCGAGGCGGACCGCGAGCCGCTGCTGGTGACCTACTGTCCGTCGTGCGGGAGCTCCATGACCGCGCTCCGGCGGATCGGGAACACCGTGCCGATCTTCGAGGTCTCGCACTTCCTCTGGAAGTCGAACCTCGTGCTGCGCGACAGCGCGACGCGGAGCCTCTGGAGCCAACTGCTGGCCGGGGCCATCCGCGGCCCCGCGACCGGCACGCAGCTCACGCTCGTGCCCTCCACGCTGGAGCCGTGGGGGTCCTGGCGGGCGTCCCACCCCGACACCCGCGTCCTGCTCCCGCCGCCGCACTCGAAGAGCCTGTACGAGATCGGCGGCAAGGACTACGAGTACGCCCGGTTCACCGACACGGCGCCCCTCATCGGCGAGGACGCCGACGGGTTCGGCGCCGGCCGCACCCTCGTCATCGGCGTCGCGAGGGGCGGCGAGGCGGTCGCGTACCCGTTCGAGGCGGTGGTCGAGGCCGGGGTCGTGAACGACATCGTCGGCGGGACGCCCGTCGTCGTGGCCGTCGGCCCCGGCGGGACGCTGGTGGCCTACGAGCGCCGGACCGAGGGATCGACGCTCCGCTTCCGGCGCGGCGACGGGAAGACGCTCCTCGCCGGAGGTTCCCGATGGCTGGTGGAGCGGGGCGTCGCGCTGGACGGGCCGTTCGAGGGCGTCGGGCTTCGCCGGGCGAACGACGTCCCGCCGCTGTTCCGGTTCGCCTGGGAGGACTTCCACCCGGGGACGCGGATCTTCGGCGACGGCGGTTGAGCGCCGGCACCCGCTATCGGATCTTCGTGCCGAGCGGCGCGTCCCCGTGGGTCGTCAGCAGGTCGGCCGCCTCGCCGGCCGCGAGCAGCATGCCGTTCGACTCGACGCCGAACAGCTCCGCCGGCTCGAGGTTGGCGACCAGGACGATCCGGGTCCCCGGGAGCGACTCGACGTCGTGGAGCTGGCGGATGCCGGCGACGACCTGGCGGGTCTCGACGCCGATGTCGACCTCGAGCTTCACGAGGTCGTCGGCGCCCTCGATCGGCTCGGCCGCGGTGATCTCGCCGACCCGGAGGTCGAGGCGCTGGAACGCCTCGAACGTGACCCGTTCGTCGGCGATCGGTTCGAGCTCGGCGGCCGGTTCGTCCGTGTCGTCGGCGGTGTCTCCGGTCATGTCCTGATCCTCCGCCGTCTCGGCGGCGGCCTCGATCCGCTCCTCGAGCTGCTCGTTCAGCGCCTCGACGCGCTCGTCCTCGACCCGCTCGAAGAGCTCCTCGGGCCCGCCGAACGCGTCGGGCGGCGCCTCGAGGGCGGCCTCGAGCGGCGCGTCGTGCACCGAGCCGTCCTCGCCGAGCTGGGCCCAGAGCGCGTCGGCCCTCTCGGGCACCGTCGGCGCGAGCAGCACCGCGACGGCCTTCGAGAGCTGGACGCAGCCGCGGATCACCTCGGCCGCCGCCGCCTCGTCCTCGTCGACGAGCTTCCAGGGCTCGTGGCGCTGGATGTACTCGTTGCCGAAGCCGGCGAGCTCGACGCCGGCCTGCGTGGCCCGCCGCAGCGAGTAGTCGTTGACCGCCTCGCGGAACGCCTCGAGGGCCGCCTCGATGCGCTCGGTCACCTCGTCGGCCACCGGGGCGTCGGGCGTGCCCTCGAAGTTGCGCTCGGCGAACAGCAGCGAGCGGTAGGCGAAGTTCCCGACGTTGCCGACGAGCTCGCCGTTGACGCGCTCGGCGAACCGGTCCCACGAGAAGTCGATGTCGTCCATGAACCCGCCGACGGTGACGAGGTAGTACCGCAGCAGGTCCGGGTGCAGGCCGGTGTCGAGGTAGTCGTCGACCCAGATGGCGCGGTTCCGGCTGGTCGAGAACGCCTGGCCCTCGAGGCTCATGAAGCCGCTCGCCATCACCGCCCGGGGCTCGTTGTAGCCCGCGCCGTGGAGCATCGCCGGCCAGAACACCGTGTGGTGCTGGATGATGTCGCGGCCGATGACGTGGACGATCTCGCCGTCCTCCCGCCAGGTCCGCTCCCAGTCGTAGGCGTCGTCGCCCGCCGCCTCGGCGTACTGCTTCGTGCTCGAGATGTACTCGATCGGCGCGTCGACCCAGACGTAGAGCACGAGGTCGTCGGCGCCCTCGCCGGGGTAGTCGATGCCCCAGTCCATGTCGCGGGTGATACACCAGTCCTGGAGCTCGCCCTCGATCCACTCGCGGGGCTGGTTCTGGGCGTTCGCGGTGCCCTCGAGGCGGTCGATGAAGCCCGCGAGGTACTCCTGAAAGTCGGAGAGCCGGAAGAACTTGTGCGTCCGCTCGCGGTACTCGGCCGGGTTCCCGGTGACGACGCTCGTCGGGTCCTCGATCTCGCCGGGTTCGAGGTGGCGCTGGCAGCCCTCGTCGCACTCGTCGCCCCGGGCCTGCTCGCCGCAGTACGGGCAGGTGCCCTCGACGTAGCGGTCGGGCAGGGGCTGGTCGGCCTCGGGGTCCCACGCGACCTTGATGGGCTTCTCGTAGATGTGGCCGCCGTCGTCGAGCGCCCGGACGATGGACTGGGTGAGCTCGGTGTTCGTCTCGTCGTCGGTGTGGCCGTAGTTGTCGAACTCGATGTTGAACCGCGGGAAGGTCGCCTCGTACTGCTCGTGGTACCGGCGCGCGAACGCCTCGGGCTCGACGCCCTCGCGCCAGGCGTTGACGGCGACCGGCGTGCCGTGCATGTCCGAGCCGGAGACGAACGCGGTCTCCTGGCCGAGCGTTCGCAGCGCCCGGGCCATGACGTCGCCGCTGACGTAGGTCCGCAGGTGGCCGATGTGCTGGTCGCCGTTGGCGTACGGCAGCCCGCAGGTCACCACCGCCGGGGCGTCGGTGGGGAACGGCTCGTGGCTCATGGCCCCCAGTCCCGGGTTCGCGGCCGTAAAGCCGCCGGTTTCCGCCCGGCCCCGACGGAACCGATAAGCCCCACCGCGCGCTCGAACCGACGAGATGGGAGCCCACCACGCCGCCGCGAACGACGCACCCGACGACGGGCGAGGGACCGATGACCGCCCCAACGCTCGCCGACCGGGCGACCGGCATCGACCAGATCGCCATCCGCGAGATGTACGAGCTCGCGAACGCCCGGGGCGGCGACCTCGTCCGGCTCGAGATCGGGGAGCCGGATTTCGACACGCCCGAGCACGTGCTCGACGCGGCCGACGAGGCGGCCCGCGGCGGCGCGACCCACTACACCTCGAACGCCGGGATCCCCGAGCTCCGGGAGGCGATCGCCGAGAAGACCGAGCGCGATCACGGCCTCGCGGTCGACCCCGACGCCGTGGTGGCGGCCGCCGGCGCGACCGAGGCGATCCTCCTGACCCTCCTGGCGACCGCGGAGCCGGGCGACGAGGTCGTCATCCCGACGCCGTGCTGGCCCCAGTACCGCCTCCAGACCCAGCTCGTCGGCGCGTCGCCCGTCGAGGTCCCCCTGGCGGCCGAGGACGGCTTCGACCTCGACGCCGACCGCGTGATCGACGCGATGGGGCCCGCCACGAGCGCCGTCCTCCTGAACTCGCCGTCGAACCCCACGAGCCGCTGCTACGACCCCGACGCCGTCGCCCGGGTCGCGGCCGCGGCCGCCGAACACGACGCCCACGTGCTCCTCGACGAGGTGTACGCGAGCCTCGACTTCGCGGGCGACGGCCGCAGCCTGGCGGCCGACCTGGACGCGGACAACGTGGTCGTGATCAACGCCTGCTCGAAGCAGTACGCCATGACCGGCTGGCGGCTCGGCTGGCTGATCGCGTCGCCGCCGCTGGTCGAGGCGGCCACCACCCTGCATCCGGGCACCTCGACCTGCGCGTCGAGCGTCTCCCAGCACGCGGGCGTGGCGGCGCTCTCCGGGCCGCAGGCGCCCGCCGAGCGGATGCACGAGGCGTTCCGGGAGCGCGCCGGGACTACGTGGTCGACCGGGTGGCCGACATCGAGGGGATCTCGGCCCCGACGCCCCAGGGCGGCTTCTACGCGTTCGTCGACGTCGGCGCGCTCGATGGGTCGAGCGACGCGATCGCCAAGCGGCTGCTCGCCGAGCACGGCGTCGTGACGGTCCCCGGCGAGGGCTTCGGGCCCGGCGGCGAGGGCCACCTCCGGCTCAGCTTCGCGACGGGCCTCGACCGCCTCGAGCTCGGGCTCGACCGGCTCGAGGCGATGGTCCGCGGCGAGCTCGGGTAGGGCCGCGCCGGGCGACTTATGGTCGCCTCGCGTCCATGCCGCGGGTATGGAGTGGCGCTCCTGGTGGGACGGCCTGGGCCTGCGGGTGACCGTCGGGCTCACGATGGCGGTCGCCATCCTGAGCGTGCTCACCGGCATCGTGAAGATCACCCAGACCGCCGTCGTCGGGCCGCTGGCGCCGTTCCTGCCGGCGGGCGTCGAACAGTCCGTCGGCTTCACCGGCGCGCTCACCGGCTTCCTCATGATGGCCAGCGCGCTCGGCCTCCGGCGCGGGCTCCGGGCCGCCTGGTACTCGACGCTCGTGCTGCTCCCGGTCACGGCGCTGCAGGGCCTGCTCCAGTCGAGCCCGCTCTCGCTGCCGCTCGTCGGGCTCTCCGTGATCGCGATCCCGAACGTCCTCGCCCACCGGCGCCGCTTCGACCGGGCGCTCGAGCTCACCGGCGCCCAGATCGCGGCGGTCGCCGCCATCGTGGGCGCCCAGGTGTACGGCACGGTCGGCACGTTCGCGCTGCGCGACCAGTTCGGCGACGTCGAGACCCTCGTCGACGCCTTCTACTTCACCCTCGTCACCGCGAGCACCGTCGGCTACGGCGACTCGACCCCCGAGACCCAGGCGGCGAAGCTGTTCGGGATGTCGGTGCTGGTCGTCGGGACCGCGAGCTTCGCGCTCGCCCTCGGCACGCTTTTCGGGCCGGCCATCGAAGCCCGCTTCCAGCAGGCGCTTGGACGCATGACCGAATCACAGCTCGAGCTGCTCGACGACCACCTCCTCGTGCTCGGCCACGGCGACCTGACCGACGTCATTCTCGAGGAGCTCGGGTCGACCCCGTACCTGGTGATCACGGCCGACGCCGACTGGGCCGCGTCGATGAGCGAACGGGACGTCCGCGTGCTCGTCGGCGACCCCGCCGACGAGGGGACGCTCAGGCGCGCCCAGCTGGCCGACGCGTCGGCCGTCCTCGTGGCCACCGACAACGACGCCGATGACGCGCTCGCGGTGCTGACCACCCGCCAGCTCAACCCGGACGTCCGGATCGTGGCGGCCGCCACCAACCGCGAGAACATCGAGAAGATGCGCCGGGCCGGCGCCGACGTCGTCATCAGCCCCGCCACGATCGGCGGGCACCTGCTCGTCGAGTCCGCGCTGGGCGACGAGGGCGTCGAGTCGGTCGCCCAGCACATCGTCGGGGGGGACGAGCTGCGGGACGCCGCGGATGACGGGTCGCCGGTCGACTGACCGCGTGGCTCCCGCGGGCCGGCCTCACAGCAGACTGAGCGTCCCGCCAACGACGAACACCGTCACGACCAGCCGGCCGACGCTGCCCGCGAAGGTGGCCAGCGCGAACTTGAGGTAGTCCCGCTCGAGGATGGCGAAGGCGTAGATCGAGAACGTGTCCGGGAAGAACGGCACCGAGAGCGCGATGGCCAGCCCGCCGTAGCCGTAGCGGCGGGCGAGCTCGACGGTCTGGCGCCGGCTCCACGCCCGGACGTCGTAGCCCCGGCGCTCGAAGAACCGGATGACCCGCCCCGACGACTTGACCTCCTGGCCGATATGGAAGGCGACGACGCTCCCCGCGGCCTTCCCGAGCCCGCTGACGACCATGATGACCGCCAGCCGGCCGCCCCGGGAGAGCCCGAGGTTCAGCGGCGCGAGCAGCACGATCTCGCTCGGGAGCGGCAGGATGAACGCGATCAGGAAGGAGTAGATCCAGATGAGGACGAGCCCGGCCGGACCGCTGGCCGTCTCGACTGCCCGCGCGAGCGCCTCGAACAGGCCGGCGTGGTAGCCGGCGATGGCGGCCTCGGCGACGGGCGACACGGGACCGGCTCGGCGGCCGGCCACCGTAAGTCTCGATCGTTCGCGCCGCGCCCGTCAGGCGTCCCGGTCGTCCTCGCCGCGCCGGATGGACTCGAGGATGTACTGCTGCTCGACGCGCTTGACCTCGTGCTGGACGTCGCGGACCGCGTCGATGTTCGCGCTGATCGACGAGATGCCCTCGTTGACGAGAAAGCGCACCATCTTCGGCTTCGAGCCGGCCTGCCCGCAGATGCTCGTCCGGACGCCGTGCTCACGGCAGGTTCGGATGGTCCCCTTGATGAGCTCGAGCACCGCCGGGTGGAGCTCGTCGTATCGGTCGGCCACGCGCTCGTTGTTCCGGTCGACGGCCAGCGTGTACTGGGTGAGGTCGTTCGTGCCGAAGCTGGCGAAGTCGATGCCCGTCTCGACGAGCTCCTCGATGGCGAGCGCGCTCGCCGGCGTCTCGATCATCACGCCCCAGGTGCGCCGCTGGGTGTCGATGCCCGCCGCCTCGAGATACTCGCGGGCCTCGGTGACCTCCCTGGCGTCGTTCACCAGCGGGAACATGATCTCGACGTTGTCGTAGCCGAGGTCGTAGAGCTGGGCGAACGCCGCGAGCTCGTGCTCGAACACGTCGGGGCGGTCGAGGCTCCGGCGGATGCCGCGGTAGCCGAGCATCGGGTTGTGCTCGTCGGCCTCGTCCTCGCCGCCCTCGAGCTGGCGGAACTCGTCGGTCGGGGCGTCGAGGGTCCGCACGCGGACCGGCCGGGGGTAGAACTCGTCGGCCACCGAACGAACCCCCTCGATGATCTCGTCGATGTAGGCCCGGGCGCCCTCGTCGCGGATGAACCGGTCGGGGGTCTTCCCGGTCGAGAGGATCAGGTGCTCGAGCCGGAGCAGGCCGACGCCGTCGGCGCCCGTCGCGGCGGCCCGCTCGGCCGCCTCCGAGATCGAGACGTTGACCTTGACCTCCGTCGCGGTCATCGGCTTGACGGGCGCCTTCGGGCGGGCCTCCTCGATGGGCTCGCGCTGGGCCTCCGGCTCGGCCTGCCCCCGGCGCACCAGCCCCTTCTCGCCGTCGATGGTGATGACCTCGTCGTCGGCGAGCACGCTCGTCGCCGTCTCGGTGCCCACCACCGCCGGCACGCCCAGCTCCCGGGAGACGATGGAGGCGTGCGAGGTCATCCCGCCCTCGTCGGTGACGATGCCGCCGGCCCGCTTCATCGCGGGCACCATGTCGGGCGTCGTCATCTCGGTGACGATGATGTCGCCGGCGCCCACCTTGTCGAGCTGGTCGAGCTTGTCGACGATCCGGACCGCGCCCGACGCGAGGCCGGGGCTGGCGCCGAGCCCGCGGAGCAGCACCTCGTCGGCGGAGCCCTCGCCGCCGTCGGCCGACGCCGACTCCCCGGCGGCCTCGATGTCGCCGGGCTCGGCGATCGTCGTGATGGGCCGGGACTGCAGCATGTAGACCTCGCCCCCCGCGATGGCCCACTCGACGTCCTGGGGCTGGTCGTAGTGGGCCTCGACCTCCTCGCCGAGGCCGACCAGCTCGGCGATCTCGGCCTCGTCGAGCACCTGGGCCCGCCGGCGCTCCTCCGGCACGTCCTCCATGATCGTCTCCCCAGTCTCGGCGTCGCGGACGCACTGGATCTTCTTCTCGGCGACCGTGGTGTCGGTCAGCTCGCCCGTGGCCCGCTCGACGACGTAGTTGTCCGGGGAGACCGAGCCCGAGACGACCGCCTCGCCGAGCCCCCAGGCGGCCTCGAGGATCATCACCGGGTCGCCCGACGACGGGTGGCTCGTGAACAGCACGCCGGACTTCTCGGCGTCGACCATCCGCTGGACGACGACCGCCATGTCGACCGCCTGCGAGGCGAACCCCTGCTGGTTGCGGTAGTAGATCGCGCGCTGGGTGAACAGCGACGCCCAGCACTCGCGGACGCGGTCGAGCAGCCCCTCCCGGTCGACGTTCAGGAACGTCTCCTGCTGGCCGGCGAACGAGGCGTCCGGGAGGTCCTCGGCGGTCGCCGACGACCGGACGGCCACGAACGGGTCCTCGCCGAACTCGTCGTAGGCGGCCTCGACCTCCTCCCGGAGCGCCTCGGGCATCGGCGTCTCCAGGATGAGCTCCGTGGCGCGCTCGTGGGCCTCGGCCAGCGCGGCCGAGTCCTCCGGGTCGACGTCGACCGCGGCCTCGAGCTGCTCGCTGAGCCCGGTGGCCTCGATGAAGTCACGATAGGTGTCCGCGGTCACGACAAACGCCGACGGCACCGGCAGTCCGGCGTGGGTCAGCTCCCCCAGCGAGGCGGCCTTGCCCCCGACCGACGCGAGGTCGCCCGACCGGATGTCCGAGAGCCAGCGTACAGCCATAATGGTACGGTTGGACGGCTCGCCCGAGCGAGTAATGAACGTTCCGACACGCCGACTTCTCCCGCCGGTCGACGGGGCCACGGCGGCGGCCCGACGGGTCGTGTACGGGTCGCTCGGCGGGGCCGACCCCTTTTTGTCGCCGCCACGCGACGGCCCCGCATGGAGTACCCGGAGACGCTGAAGTGGACCGGGGTGTACCTCGGGCTCTGGCTGCTCGCGGCGGTCCTCGGCGGGGCGGTGCTGGTCGGCGGCATCGCGCTGGGCGGGCTCGCCGGGCTGGGGGCGTACCAGCTGACGCCGTTCAGCCTCCGCCTCGCGCTCTACCCCACGGGCGGGCTCGTCGTGATGGCGCTCGGCCTGGTGGTGTTCAAGGTGGGCACCGCCGCGGCGCTGATCCACGTGGTCGTGAACGCCACGGAGGACCGCCTGCCGGCCGCGCTCGACACCGAGGGCGTCAAGAGCGACATCCTGAGCGTGCTCGACGACCGGCTGGCGGAGATGCACGACGACCTGCGCGAGACACGCCGGCTGGCGAGCGGACAGGCGAACGACCCCGGCGACTTCGAGTTCGAGTGAGGGCCGTACGGACGCTGTGAATCCCCGATACGCGGAAGCCTAGAGTCAACTAGGGGGCGCGGCCAGGGGGCCCACGAGGAGCGACCCGTCCGGGACGTCCGCCGTCGAGACGGAGATGGACCGGGACATCGGGATGGTCGGCGCCGTCGCCATCGGCGTCGGCACGATGATCGCCGCCGGGATCTTCGTGCTCTCGGGGCTCGCGGTGGGCAAGGTCGGCGCGGCGGCCATCGTCTCGTTCCTGCTGGCGGCCGTCGTCGCCGAGGCCGACTGCGACGTGCTGGTCGAGCGGATCCACCCGGCGGCCCAGGGCGACGTGGGGAGCAGCCTCCTGCCGACGGCGGGCGGGCCCCACGCCGGGTTCGCCGGCGAGGTCGCCGCGGCCATCGCCCGCACGGAGGGCGCCACGATCCACCCGCTCCACGTCGTGCCCCCGGGCGCGACGACCGACGCGAGCGGCCGGAGTCGGTGCTGGCGGACTGCGCGGCCGATCTCGAGGGGCTCGAGGTCGCGGGCGAGCTCGTCGAGGCGGACAATGTGGTCGACGCCATCGCGGCCCGGACCGGCGACCACGACCTGACGATCATCGGCGCGACCCAGGAGGGGCTGCTCCAGGAGCTCGTCTTCGGGGCGATCCCGGAGGGGGTCGGCGAGCGGGCGGAGAACACGGTCATCATGGCCAAGCGGAACCTGGGGCGGTCCTCCCGGCTCACGCGCTGGCTGCGCTGGGACTGAGGCGACCGGGCGTCAGGCCTCGATGATATCGTCGGCCGCGAGGTCGGCGACCGTCAGCTCGCCGTCGAGCGCCGTGGTCGCCCGGCCGCCGACCTCGACGACCTCGTCCAGACGAACCCGCACCCGGCCCGGCCGGTCGACGAAGTGGCCCTGCTCGCAGACCAGCTCGTCGGGCATCGGCGAGAACGCGCCGACGTGACGGAGGTAGCCCGCGATCGCGCCGCTGGCGGTGCCGGTGACGGGGTCCTCCTCGATGCCGATCGCGGGGCCGAAGAACCGCCCGTGCAGGGTCGCGTCGGCGTCGAGCGTGTCGAACGTGAACGCGTAGACGCCGTCCGCGTCGGCCGCCTCGCACAGCTCGAGGACGGCCGCCCGGTCGGGGTCGGCGTCACCGAGGGCGCCGAGGAAGTCGACGGGGACGACCAGGACCGGCACCCCGGTCGTCGCCCGCGCGAGCGGGAGCTCGACATCGAACACCGACTGGGGGTCGAGCCCGAGCGCCTCGGCGGCCGCTTCGATCTCCACGCCGACCTCGCGGACCTCCGGGGGCCGCTGGGTCATCCAGACCGTCCCGTCCGGCTCGATCTCGGCGTCGAGCACCCCGACGTTCGTCTCGAACGTGTGGCTGCCCGGCTCGAGCTCGCCGGCCTCGTGGAGGTGCGCGTGGGCCGCCACGGTGGCGTGCCCGCAGAGGTCGACCTCCGCCGTCGGCGTGAAGTACCGGAGCCGTCGGTCGGCCTCGGCCGACTCGGTCACGAACGCCGTCTCGCTGGCGCCGAGCTCGCGGGCGATCGCCCGCAGCTGGGGGTCGTTCAGGCCATCGGCGTCCGGCACGACGCCCGCGGCGTTCCCGGCGAGGGGCTCCTCGGTGAACGCGTCGACGAGGAGGGCACGGCGGCGGTCCATGTGCGGGGCAGACGCGGCGGTGGGATAAGCCTGCAGGTGTCCCGTTACCAGAACTCGCGGTGGACGGCCGCGCCCTCCTCGGGCAGCACCGGGCCGAACACCTCGATCTCGCGGCTCCCGTAGGCGAAGACGTCCGACGAGGGGACCGCGAAGTCCCCGCCGGCGAGCTCCGCGACCCGCTCGGCCGAGACGGAGTAGCCCACGGCGCCCAGCCCGGCGTGGTAGACGCCGCCCGCGCACATCGCGCAGGGCTCGGTCGAGGTGTACATGACCGTCCGGGCGCGCTCCGCGGGCGACAGCTCGCGGGCCGCCTCGGCGGCGAGCGTCAGCTCGGGGTGCTCGCGGAGGTCGTCCGCCGTGTTCACCGCGTTCCGTGCCTCCATGACGACCTCGCCGTCGAGGACGAGCAGCGTCCCGAACGGCTCGTCGCCGCGGTCGGCGGCCTCCCGGGCCAGCTCGATGGCCCGCGCCATGAATCGCTCGTGGTCCAGCGCGTCGAGGTCCATGGGTTCGCCACGCCGCCGGGCCCCAAAGCTCGCGTGGTCGGGGCGCACGCTTAACCGCCCCCCGCCCGGAGCCCCGGCCATGAGCGAGCTCCCGGACGAGTTCCCCTGCACCGTCATCAACTGGGAGTACATCTACGGCCTCACCCGCGACGTCTCCGACCAGGTGAAGGCCGCGGCGTTCGAGCCCGAGGTCGTCGTCGCGCTGGCCCGGGGCGGCTGGTTCGCGGGCCGGTGTCTCTGTGACTTCCTCGGCCTCGACGACCTCACGAGCCTGAAGGTCGAACACTACGTCGGGACGGCGCAGAAGACCGGCGAGGCCCAGATCCGCTACCCGCTGCCCGACGGCAGCGTCGCCGGGAAGGACGTGCTCGTCATCGACGACATCGCCGACACCGGCGGCTCGCTCACGCGCGCCACCGAGTACGTCGAGGAGCGCGAGCCGAACGACATCCGGACGGCGACGCTCCAGCTGCTCGGCACCAGCGAGTTCGAGCCCGACTTCGTCGGCGACCGCCTCGACCGGTGGGCCTGGATCGTCTACCCCTGGAACTTCGTCGAGGACATGATCGAGCTCACCGAGGGCGTCATGGCGAAGGACGACGCCGGGCCGTACACGCCGGACGAGCTCCGGAAGCTGCTCGCCGACTACCACGAGATCCGGCGCATGGAGATGGAGATCGCCCAGCCCAACCGGCTGGGGGAGGTGCTCGACGAGATGGAGCGCCGCGGCATGATCGAGCCAGTCGACGACGCGTACCGGCTCGCGTAGGGCCTCAGTCGTCGGCCTCGGCCGGCGACTCCGCGGGGTCGGCCGCCGCGTCACCGTCGGGAGCCTGCAGCCAGAGGTCGCCGAACAGGTCGTCCTGCTCGAGGACGATCCGCCCGCGGTGGCCGAGGAAGAGCACGCCGAGGTACGTCTCGACCCGGGAGCCGCCGGCGTCGTCGACCTCGTCGAAGAGCACCTCGGCCCGGCCGGCGTCGAAGTGGGTCTCGAGCACGGCCCAGACGTCGTCCATCGTCGCCTGCATGTCCTCGGCGTGGGCCGTCGCCGTGACGTCGTACGCCGTGGGCTCGTCGTCCATCCGGCCGGCGTCGTCGTCGTGGTAGTCGAGCGTCTGGGTGCCCCGCCAGAAGCCGTGGGGCGAGCCCGAGGTGTCGTAGGTCCGGTGCTGCTTCCACCAGGACTCGCGCTCGTGCTCCCGGAGCTCGCGGACGAGCTCGTCGAGCGTCTCGGGGGTGCCCCCGCGGACGCGCTTGCGGTCGAGCCGGCGGTCGAGCTCGTGCTCGAGCGACTCGATGGGGTCCGGGCCGTCCGGGGCGTCCATCGCCGGGTCGTCCCGGCGGTCGCCCCAGGCGTCGGCGAACGGGTCCGGCTCATCGGGCTCGTCGGGCGCCAGCAGGACGTCGGACTTCATCCGGAGCAGCACGGCGGCGTAGAACAGCGCCCGGGCCGACGCCCGGAGGTCGCCCCCGTCGAGGCGCTCGAGGAACTTGTCGGTGACCCGGACGATGTCGATGTTCCAGGGGTCGATCTCGCCCTCCTCGGCGAGCCCGACGAGCAGCTCGATGGGCTCCTCCTCGGCGTCGATGCGCTCGACGGGCCCCTCGTCGACCGCCTCGGCCACGCCACCGTCCGGGACGGTGTCCGTCACTCCGCCTCCCCGGGCGGCTCCGTCGACCCGCCGTCGGCGGCCAGCTCGCCCTCGACCTCCGGCGTGCCGTCGTCGCCCAGCGTGATGCCGGTGACGGCGCTGATGTTGTTCTCCTGCATCGTCACGCCGATGGCGCGCTCGGAGCGCTCGAGCATCGCCGAGCGGTGGGTGACCACGACGAACTGGGCGTCGTCGGCCAGCTCGTCGAGCATCTCGCCGACCCGCTCGGCGTTCGCCGCGTCGAGGAACGCGTCGATCTCGTCGAGCGCGTAGAACGGCGCCGGGTTGAACCGCTGGATGGCGAAGATGAACGCCAGCGCCGTCAGCGACTTCTCACCGCCGGACATGGCGTCGAGGCGCTGGACCGGCTTGTCGCGGGGCTTGGCCTTCATCGTCAGCCCGGCCTCGAACGGGTCCTCGGGGTTCTCGAGGTGGAGCTCGCCCGAGCCGCCCGAGAGCCGCCCGAAGATCTCCCGGAAGTGCTCGTCGATGCCCTCGAACGCCTCCATGAACGTCGCCTTCTTCTGGGTCTCGTAGCGGTCGATGCGGTCGCGGATGGCCTCGCGCTCCTCGACCAGCGTGACCTTCCGCCCGGTGAGGTCGTCGATGTCCGCCTCGACGGCGTCGTACTCCTCGATGGCGAGCATGTTGACGGGCTCGAGGGCGTCCATCTGGGCCGCCAGCGTGTCGATCCGGTCGCGGACCTCGTCGTGGTCCGGGATCTCCTCGGGGTCGTACTCCTCGACGACCTCCTCGAGCTCGGCGATCTCGGCGGTGAGGTGCTCGGCGGCCCGCTCGAGCGACTCGACGCGGCGTTCGGCCTCGCGGACGGCCTCGCGGGCCCCGTCGCGCTCGCTCGCGGCCTCGCGGAGCGCCTCGCGGAGCCCCTCGCGCTCGGCCTTCAGGTCGGCGAGCTCGTCCTCGAGGGCCGCGACGGCCTCGCGCTTCTCGTCGAGCACCGACTCCTTCTCCGCGATGGTCTCCTCGAGCGCCTCGATGCGCTGTTGCTGCTCGGCCTTCTTGTTCTGGGCCGTCTCGATGGCCTCGTGGAGGTCCTCGACGGCGTCCTCCGCGTAGCCGCGCTCGAGCTGGCGCTCGTTGAGCGCCCCGTCGATGTCGTCGAGGCGGTCCTCGAGCGCCTCGATCTCGTCCTGGACGGACTCGGCCTCGGCGGTGAGCTCGGGGATGTGCGAGTCCTGGAGCTCCGACTCGATCTCGTCGATGTCCTCGCGGACGTCGGCGATGGCCGCGTCCTGCTCGTCGATGTCGCCCTCGATGGCCTGCATCCGCTCGTCGACCTCCTCGCGCTCGGCCTCGATGGCCTCGAGGCGGTCCTCGAGCGCCTCGATGCGCTGGTCGAGCTCGTCGCGCTCCTCGGTCACCCGCTCGAGCCGGGCCTCGATCTCGCGGACCGTGTCGGCGGCGTCGGCCTGCTCGTCGCGGGCGTCCTCGAGGCGCTCCTCGACGTCCGAGATCTGCTGGCGGAGGTCCCGGCGCTGGGCCTCGAGCTCGCTGATGCGCTGGGCCACCTGCTGGAGCTGGCCCTCGCCGGAGCCCGAGAACGAGTACCGGGTGCCCTTCGAGGAGCCCCCGGTCATCGCGCCCGAGCGCTCGACGAGGTCGCCGGCGAGCGTGACGAGCCGGTACTGGCCCATCAGCGACCGGGCGGTCTGGAGGTTGTCGACGACGAGCGTCGAGCCGAGCACGTACGAGAAGATGCCCTCGTAGCGCGCCTCGAAGTCGACGAGGTTGTACGCGAAGTCGACCACGCCGTCGCGGTCGGGCTTCGACGGCAGGCCCCGCTTGTCCATCTTCGAGATCGGCAGGAACGTCGCCCGGCCCGCGTTGTGTGACTTCAGGTACTCGATGCCCCGCTGGCCGACCTCGTCGTCGTCCACGACGACGTTCGCGAGCCGGGAGCCCGCGGCGGTCTCACACGCCGTGGCGTACTGGTCCGGGACGCTTCCGAGCTGGCCGACCGTGCCGTGGACCCCCTCGAGGTCGGCGTCGAGCACGGTCGTGACCGCTCGGCCGTACGACGAGTCGCCGTTCTGGTCCGCGGCGGCCTCGAGCTCGGCGTACTCGGCCTGCTTCGCCGAGAGCTCGTCCTCGACCTCGGCGAGGGCGGACTGCTTCTCGGACTTCTCGGCGCGGAGCCGCTCGACCGCGGCCCGCGCGTCCTCGAGCTCGGCGTTCGCCGTCTCGAGCTCGGCCTCGAGGTCCTCGCGCTCGGCCTCGAGCTCGGGTATCTGCTCCTTCGCGCCCTCGAGGCTCTCCCGAACGTCGGACTGCTCGTTCGACCGCCGGCGGGCCTCGTCGAGCAGGCGGTCCTGCTCGCGCTGGAGGTCGTGCTTCCTCGTCTTGGCCGCCTCGAGCGCCTCGCGGCGCTCGTCGAGCTCGGCCTTGAGGTCCTCGTACTCGGTGCCGATCTCGTCGATCTCGGCCTCGATGCGCTCGAGCTCGGCCTCGTGGTCCTCGAGGTCGACCTTCACCGAGGCCTTCTCGAGCTTGCGCTCGCGGATCGCCTCGTCGAGCTCGTCGAGCTGCTCCTGCTTGCGGTCGAGGTCGACGAAGGCGGCCCGCCGGTCGGCCTCGGCCTCCTGGATGCGCTCCTCGGCGCCGGAGATCTCGCCCTCGATGCGGGAGATGTCGCCCTTGACCGCCTCGATCTGGCGCTGGAGCTCGAGCTGCTCGTCCTCGCCCTTGCGCTCGATCTCCCGGGAGAGCGTCTCGAGCTCGTCCTCGAGCTCCTCGACGGTCTCGGTCGCGGCCTCGAGCTCCTCGCGCTCCTCGTCGAGCGCCTCGCGGGCACCCTCGATCTGGTCCTCGGTCGTCGCGAGCTCGCCGCGTTTGTCCTCGAGCTCGGCGGCCTTGAGGTAGCCCTCGTACTCCTCCTTCTCGTCGCGGAGCTCCTGGTACTGCAGCGCGGTCTCGCGCTCGTCGGCGAGCTGGTCGAGCCGGGCCTCCTTCTCCTCGATGCGGAGCTCGGCCTCCTCGATGCGCTCCTTGACGGTCTCGAGCTCGGCGAAGGCGGCCTCCTTCTTCTCGTCGAACGCCGCCACGCCGGCGATCTCGTCGAGGATCTCCCGGCGCCGGTACGGCGTCATCGAGATGATGCCGGTGACGTCGCCCTGCATGACGACGTTGTAGCCCTCGGGCGCGACGCCGGCCTGGCTCAGCAGGTCGCGGATGTCCGAGAGGTTGACCGAGCGGCCCTGGAGGTAGTAGTAGGAGTAGTAGTTCTCCTCGGTCCGCTTGACGCGGCGCTTGACCCGGATCTCGTCCACGTCGCCGACGTCGTCGGTGCCGGCCGCGGCGACGACCTGCTCCCTGGAGAGCGCCCGGTCGGCGTTGTCGAGGTGGACCTCGACGGCGGCCTCGTCGGGGCCGTCGGGGCCGTCCTCGCCGGGGTTGTAGATCAGGTCGGTGAGCTTCTCGGCGCGGATGCCGGTCGACCGGGCGAGCCCGAGCGCGAACAGCACCGCGTCGATGATGTTGGACTTGCCCGAGCCGTTCGGGCCGCTGACGGTCGTGAAGTCGTCGTAGAACGGCAGCTCCGTGCGCCGCCCGAAGCTCTTGAAGTTGTCCAGGACGAGCTTCTTGATGTGCATGGGAGCTGGCGGGCCGCCCGGTCAGGCCACGATGATGTCGTCGAGGTCCGCGCCGTTGCCCTCGGCGGCCTCCTCGGACGGGGCCTCTGACTCGGGCTCACGCTCCTCGACCGAAGCCTTTGTGGCCGGCTCGGCGTCCTCGACCGCCTCTTCCTCCTCGAGCGCCGCCTCCAGCTGTCGGATGCGCTCCTCCGCCGAGACGAGCTCCTGGGTCAGCCCCCGAACGGTCGCCTCCAGCTCAGCCAGCCGGGCCTGCAGATCCCGGTCCTGGTCGTCGTTCATAGTTGGTTCGTTCAACGCCTCGGCGGGACCATAAGCCTGCGTCAGACGCCCGGCGGACGCGCGGCCGCTGGCGCCGATTCGGGGCGCATCGACAGCCCGCGCTCGAACCACAGCGGTACGCTTTAACGGGCCCCTCGCCAACCCCGCTCCATGACCGCGTCGGCGGCCACGGCGGAGCGCACCGCCGTCATCGGGCTCGAGGTGCACGTCCAGCTCGAGACACGGACGAAGATCTTCTGTGGCTGCTCGACCGAGCCCGCCGCCGAACCCAACACCAACACCTGCCCGGTCTGCCTCGGCCTGCCGGGCAGCCTCCCGGTGGTCAACGAGGCGGCCGTCGAGGCCGCCGTCCGGATCGGCAAGGCCATCGAGGCCGACATCCCCGCCGAGACCACCTTCCACCGCAAGAACTACTTCTACCCCGACCTCCCGAAGGGGTTCCAGCTCACCCAGTACGACGCCCCCATCTGCGAGGCGGGCCGGCTGGAGGTCCGCGTCGACGGCGAGGCCCGGGAGGTCGGGATCCAGCGGGCCCACCTCGAGGAGGACCCCGGCAGCCTCCAGCACGTCGGCGGCAGCATCGACACCGCCGACTACGTCAGGGTCGACTACAACCGGGCCGGCACCCCGCTGATGGAGATCGTCACCGAGCCCGACCTGCGCGGCCCCGACGAGGTCCGCGCGTTCCTCGCGAAGCTCGAGGAGGTGCTCGAGTACCTCGGCGTCTTCGACAGCGCCCGCGACGGCAGCCTCCGGGTCGACGCCAACATCTCGCTGGTGCCGGCCGACCGCGTCGGCGACGACGGCGCCATCGCCGCCGAGGACCTCGAGGCGGCCAACCGCACCGAGGTCAAGAACATCTCGAGCCACAAGGGCGCCGAGCAGGCGCTGGCCTACGAGATCACCCGCCAGCGGAACGCGATCGAGCACGGCCGGGCCGTCGAGCAGGAGACCCGCCACTGGGACGAGGACAAGGGCATCACGCTCTCGATGCGGGCGAAGGAGGCCGAGAAGGACTACCGCTACTTCCGCGAGGCCGACCTGCCGCCGCTGCGGGTCGCCGACTGGCGCGACGCCCTCGAGATCCCGGAGCTGCCCGAGGCGCGGCGCGAGCGCTTCCGGGCGGAGTACGGCCTCTCGGCCGAGGCGGCCTCGAAGCTCACCTCGACCAAGCAGGTCGCGGACTTCTTCGAGGCCGTCGCCGCGGACTACGACGCCGACCTCGCGGCCAGCTGGGTCGCCGACGAGATCCTCGGCGAGCTCAACTACCGCGACCTGGCGATCACCGACGTCGAGGACCGCCTCGACGGCTTCCGTCGGCTGGTCGAGCTCGTCGACGCCGACGAGATCACCGCGAAGAACGCCCGCGAGGTCGTGCTCCGGGCGATGCTCGACGAGGGCCGCGACCCTGACGCGATCATCGAGGCCGAGGGGCTCGGCAAGACGGACGACGACGCCGTCGCCGCGGCCGTCGCCGAGGCGATCGAGGAGCACCCCGAGGCCGTCGCCGATCACGAGGCCGGCGAGGGCGGGGCGATCAACTTCCTCGTCGGGCAGGTCATGCAGAAGACGGGCGGCAGCGCCGACCCCGGAGACGTGAACGAGCAGCTCCGGGCGGCCCTGGACGGGTAGGCCTCGCCGGACGACTCCCGCTCGAAGAATCCACGAACGCATCGAGCAACGCGGGGCGCTCCCCGGTCGAGCGCCCGAGCCGCGAGCGTGTGGCAAGTCGGTCGTGCGGGTGCCGGCGCGGTTCCGCCAAGCGACGTCAGTTAGTCGGTCGGCTCTGAGTCGCCGCCGGGCTCGGCGACGGCCTCCTCTGGGGGCGGCCCTGGCGAGGACCCCTCCTCCTGCTCCAGCACCCCCGCCCGCCAGCCGCCCTGGTTGAACCAAACCACACCGATGACGAACGCGATGACGGTCGTGATCGTCCAGCCCCACCAGAGGCCGAGCGCCCCGAGGCCGAGCGGGAACGCGAGGGCCGCCATCACCGGGATGCGGAGCACCCACCGCGAGAGCAGCGAGAGCACCATCGCGTGCTTCGTGAAGCCGGCGCCGCGGAACGCGCCCTGGATGACCATCAGGCCCCCGAAGAAGCCCCAGGCCGGCGCGATGACCCGCAGGAAGCGGACGCCCTCGTCGACCACCGCGACATCGTCGATGAAGACCCGCATCAGGTCGGCGGGGAAGGCGAACGCCAGCGCGCCGAAGCCGAACAGCGCCGCCATCGCGCCGGCGGTGGCGCGCCAGGCCACGGTCTCGGCGCGGTCGGGCGTCCGGGCGCCGAGGTTCTGGCCGACGCCCGTGGCCGCGGCCTGGCCGACGGCGCCGGAGACCGTCCACGAGACGGACATCAGCCGCAGGCCGATGCCGTAGGCCGCCGTGACGATCGGGCCGAAACGGGCGACGAGCGCGGCCATCGCGACCGCCGCCAGGCTCCGGAGCAGGCCGTCGGCGGTGCCCGGGTAGCCGATGTCGACGAGCCGGCGGAGGACCGCCGGGTCGGGCCGGAGGTCCGCCACCCGAAGGCGGATGCCCCAGCTCCCGTCGAGCAGGATGTAGAGCCCGGCCGCGGCGGCGAACGCCCGGGCGATGAAGGTCGCGATCGCCGCGCCCCGGACCCCCATCGCCGGGAAGGCCCACCAGCCGAGGATCAGGAACGGGTCGATGACGATGTTGATCCCGGCGGAGACGGCGACGAGCCACATCGCGGTCTTCGTGTCGCCCGCGGCGCGGAGCACGGCCCGGAACGCGAAGAAGAGGAAGGTGAACGGGATGGCCGCGAAGATGACCTCGATGTAGGCGATCGAGAGCGTGAACACCTCGTCGCGGGCGCCGATGAGCCAGACCAGCGGCCGGCGGAGCGCGAAGCCCACGAGCGCGAGCCCGGCGGCGACCGCGAGCGTGAGGATGACGACCTGGCCGACCGCGTGCTCGGCGGCGCGGTCGTCGCCCGCGCCGACGTGCTGGGAGACCACGGCGACCGCGGCCGCGGTGATGCCCATGGCGACCGAGACGAACAGCCACGCCGTCGGGAACATCAGCGAGACCGCCGCGACGGACTCGGCGTCGACCCGACCGACCCAGAACATGTCCGCCAGGTTGTACGCCGTCTGGAGCAGGTTGCCGACGACCAGCGGCCACGCCAGCGTGGCCAGCTTCGGGGTGATGGCCCCGGTGGTCATGTCCACGCGGCTGTCGGCGGGGTCGGCCACGCGTCGAGCCAGGCCCAGGCCCGTCTAAGCCGTTTCGACTACCATGATCGCCGCTCGCGGTCCCCCGCCTACACTCACCCGCGGGCGGGCCCGCCGGCCCGCGCCTTGGAGCCGAAACAGGGGACCGCAGTCGGGCGGTTTTCGTGGACGAAACGGTTAACATCATCCTGCCGCGTATCCCCGCCAATGACGGCCCTCCGGCCCCGTGGCGGGGTGAAGGCGTGCGGCTGATCGTCTCCGAGAAGGACAACGCGGCCCGGCGGATCGCGGAGATCCTGAGCGGCGGGAGCGCGTCGGCCGAGCGCCAGGGCGGCGTGAACGTCTACGGCTGGGGCGGCACCCGGGTGGTCGGGCTGTCCGGCCACGTCGTCGGCGTCGACTTCCCCGAGGAGTTCTCGAACTGGAACAAGGTCGACCCCGCCGACCTCGTCCGGGCGGAGGTCGTGAAGACGCCGACCCGCGAGGACATCGTGCGGATCCTCAAGCGCCTCGCCCGGACCGCGACCCACGTCACCATCGCGACCGACTACGACCGCGAGGGCGAGCTCATCGGCAAGGAGGCCTACGAGCTGGTCCGCGAGGTCGACGAGGACGTCCCGATCGACCGGGTGCGGTTCTCGTCGATCACCGAGCGCGAGGTCAAATCGTCGTTCGACGACCCGGACGAGCTCGACTTCGACCTCGCGGCGGCGGGCGAGGCCCGCCAGATCATCGACCTGATGTGGGGCGCCTCGCTGACGCGCTACCTCTCGCTGGCGGCCAAGCAGTACGGCGACGACTTCATCTCGGTCGGCCGGGTGCAGTCGCCGACGCTGAAGCTGATCGTCGACCGCGAGCGCGAGATCGAGGCGTTCGAGCCCGACGACTACTGGGAGCTGTTCGCCGACCTCCTGAAGGACGGCGAGGACGCGCCGTTCGAGGCCCAGTACTACTACCTCGACGAGGACGACAACGAGGCCGAGCGGGTCTGGTCGGAGGCCGACGCCGACGCGGCCTACGAGGTGCTCGAGGCGACGACGGGCGCGACCGTCACCGAGGTCGACCGGCGCACCCGGACCGACCGGCCGCCGGCGCCGTTCAACACGACGCAGTTCATCCGCGCCGCGGGCGCCGTCGGCTTCTCCGCGAAGCGGGCGATGTCGATCGCCGAGGACCTCTACACGGCGGGGTACATCACCTACCCGCGGACGGACAACACCGTCTACCCGGCCGACCTCGACCCCGCGGAGCTGCTGGGCACGTTCGCGAACACCCGGCAGTTCGGCGAGGACGCCGCGATGCTGCTCGAGAAGGACGACCTCACGCCGACCCGCGGCGACGAGGAGACGACCGACCACCCGCCGATCCACCCGACGGCCGACCTGCCCACCAAGGGCGACATCTCGGACGCCGAGTGGCGGGTGTACGAGCTGGTCGTCCGGCGCTTCTTCGCCACCGTGGCGGACCCGGCGATCTGGGAGCACCTGCGCGTCGTCGCCGACGCCGGCGGGCTGAGCCTGAAGGCCAACGGCAAGCGCCTGGTCGAGCCCGGCTACCACGCCGTCTACCCGTACTTCTCGACCGACGAGAACTACGTGCCCGACGTCGAGGAGGGCGAGGAGCTCTCGATCACCGACACCCGGATCGAGGAGAAGCAGACCCAGCCCCCGCGGCGGTACGGCCAGTCGCGATTGATCGAGACCATGGAGGAGATGGGGATCGGGACGAAATGCCTCACGGAGGATACGACTGTCCTAGTTCGAGACGAGGGAGACATCGTGCGACGACCTGCGCGGGAACTCTTCGAGGAAGGCAAGGTGTTGATGGCGGATGGCGATACCGACATCGCCGTTAGCGAGCACGGGCCGACGACCGTGTCGTTCCACGAATGGACCGAGAAGGTGGCCGAGCGGCAGGGGAACCTTGTCCGTGAGCGGCCCCTCGAACCGAACGAGCGAGTGATCACCATCGTCACGGAGACGGGCTCGTTCTCCGTCACCGACGATCACCCACTTTATGTGAGCGACGGGGATGACATCGCGATTCGTCCGGCCGATACAGTGGCCCCCGGAGACCAGCTCCTGAGTACCCGGCCCGCCGGCTCGAAGGTGGATATCGAAGCGTCACCATTGGTAGCGACCTGGGAGGAATTCACCGCCGAGTGTGACTGGTCGACGAAACTCTACGGAGTGGATTCCGGGAGGAACTCGCTGAAATTCGCGCAGAGAGCGGTGTGACTCAATCGGAGTTCGCTCACCGATTCGATACGGATCGGAGTTACTGTCGGTCTTCTACGAGAACGGCCGTCGGGATCCCCAGTTTGGCTGCTCGGAGAAGCGGACATCGTGCCGAAGCGTCTGCGTGGTTTGAATATCGACCAGTCGTTCAAGAACGCATTTCCCCTCGGATGGAGTCCGGAACTTGCCCGTGTTGTCGGGAACCTCTTGGGAGACGGCTCGATTCACATCAACGAGGACGAGAACGTAATCGACATCAGATACCATGACGCCGATCGGCGTCTCGTTCAATCGATTCGCACCGAATCTAGAGTCGCTCTTCGACGTGTCGCCAACGATAACCGAATGCGCCCGGGACGTGAGGAGCACCACCTGACCAAGTGCAGGTTCACGTGCCCTCTGCGGTCGCCCGCGTCCTCCATTTTATCCTCGAAAGCGTCAGAGATGACGGCTGTCCGAATGTCCCCTCATCACTCGTGCCCTGGTTCGTGGGGGCAATGTTCGACGATGAGGGTCACATCTCTACCGAGGGGAAAGCGTTCATCTCGAATACGGATCACGACCTCCTCGCCGGTGTCGCCGGGAGGCTCGAAGGATTCGGGATCGACCAACATGATGAAGACCAACACAAACTCTACATCCGGGGGCGGGAGAACCTCGAAAGGTTCCTCGACCAGATCCCAATCGCGGCTGACGAGAAGTTCTACCGCGGGCTCGATGCGCTTCGCGAGTAAGAGTCACCCATCACAAGGCGCGCATCCTCGAACGGACCCACCTCGTCCGAGAACGACGGATCAGCTTGCCGTATACCTCGGATTAAGCCGGGGCCGGGTGACCGATCTCGTGGCCGACCTTCGAGCGGACGGGTACCTGGAACAGCACATCGAAGGGAGTAATCGAAGCCACGACGGGAATCGAACGTTCTGGTACGAGGCGAACGGGTTCGAGGATCCATCTCGCGACGTTGCTCGGTCATCCCGCGTCAGTGACCGTCCTTGGCGTTCGTGAACGCGAGTATGATGGACCGGTGTACGACCTCTCAATTGACGAATCCGCACCGAACTTCGCGGTGCAGGGGGGTGCAATCGTCCACAACTCCACCCGGCACAACACCCTCGACAAGCTCTACGACCGCGGCTACATCGAGGAGAACCCGCCGCGGCCGACCCAGCTCGCCCGCGGGGTCGTCGAGGCCGCCGAGGAGTACGCGGACATGGTCGTGAGCGAGGGCATGACGGCCGAGCTCGAGGCCGACATGGCGGCCATCGCGAACGGCGAGAAGAGCCTCGAGGAGGTGACCGAGGAGTCCCGCGTGATGCTCACGGAGGTGTTCGAGGCGCTCGAGGGCGCCGAGGACGAGGTCGGCGAGCACATCCGCGAGCGCCTGAAGGAGGACAAGGCGCTCGGGCCCTGCCCGGAGTGTGGCGAGCGGCTGCTCGTCCGGAAGAGCCGGTACGGCTCGTTCTTCGTCGGGTGCGACGGCTATCCCGACTGCGAGTACACGCTGCCGCTGCCGAAGAAGGGCCAGCCCCAAGTCCTGAGCGAGACCTGCGAGGAGCACGACCTCAAGCACGTGAAGATGCTCGCGGGCCGGTCGACGTTCACCCACGGCTGCCCACAGTGCTCGGCCGACGAGGCCGACGCCGAGGAGGACACCGTCATCGGCGCCTGCCCGGACTGCGGCGACGCGGACGGCGGCGAGCTCGCCATCAAGCGGGTCCGATCGGGCTCGCGGCTGGTGGGCTGTACGCGCTACCCGGACTGTGACTACTCGCTGCCGCTGCCCCGCCGCGGCGACATCGAGGTCACCGACGCGACCTGCGAGGAGCACGAGCTCCCCGAGCTGATCGTCCACAACGGCGACGAGCCCTGGGAGCTGGGCTGTCCGATCTGCAACTGGGAGGCCTACCAGGAGGAGCAGCGCAACAACCTCCAGTCGGTGAAGGGCATCGGCAAGAAGACGGCGGCGAAGCTTGAGGACGCGGGGATCGATACGGTCGACGCCCTGCGGGAGGCCGACCCCGACGACGTGGCGGGATCGGTCGACGGCGTCTCGGCGAGCCAGGTGCGGACCTGGAAGACCAACGCCGAGGCGTAGCCGCGGTCGGACGAGGTGCCGATTCCCACGATATGGGAGCGACGGCGTTCGTTACCTCCTCTGGCGCCGTATTGTGGGGTGGAGAGAATCGCCACATGCGCCTAGCGATCGTAAGGGACGTACGGGACGGGGCAGACCGACTGCGTCGGGGACTGGACGTCCTCCCGCCGATCGAACGAGAGCTCGAGAACGGGACCCTACGCGAGGTCCGGGAGTTCCGCGGCCTGACGCTCGAGCAGGCCGTCAGGTACCTCGAGCGATTGGGAGGCAGGCGGGTCGACGACGGGACCGTCGTCGGCGATGGCTGGCGAGCCCAGCTCACGTCACGGCGGGCCCTCGTCGGGCCGTCGTACCGCCTCACCGAGGTCAGAATCGACTGGCGGGGCGACCAGGCGGCGCTGGAGCCGGTCATTTTCCGGTTCCGGTTGAAGGCGTTCCGGGCCCCGGGCTGACGAACGCGGCGCCGGACACTCGCCCGATTCAGGCGTCGTGGACCCGCACGGATCAGCCGGCCAGCCGCCGCCTTCCGCGTCCTTTTTAGCAACGCCCCGACCACAGCGTGCCAATGGCCGTCCCCTGGGCCGACTGGGACCACATCCTCAAGGTCGACCCCGACAAGCCCCTGCCCGACGGGGTCAGCTACGCCGACGTCTGTCGGATGGGCACGGACGCCCTCGAGATCGGCGGCACCCGCGGCGTCACCGAGGAGAAGATGGCGCGGGTGATCGACGCCTGCAGCCGCTACGACGTGCCGCTGTTCCAGGAGCCTTCCTCGACGGCCGCGGTCGTCCACGACGACGGCCTCGACGGCTACCTCGTCCCGACGGTGCTGAACTCCCGGGACGCCACCTGGGTCGTCGGCGTCCACAAGGAGTGGGTCCGGCTCGACCCCGACATCCAGTGGGATCGCACCTGGACCGAGGCGTACATCATCCTCAACCCCGACTCGGCGGTGGCCGACTACGCCGACGCCGACTGCGACCTGCGGGCCGACGACGTCGCGGCCTACGCCACCGTCGCCGAGCGCCTGCTCGGCCAGGCGATCGTCTACGTCGAGTACTCGGGCACCTACGGCGACCCGGCGATGGTCTCGGCGGCGGCCGACGCGCTCGACGAGGCGACCTGCTTCTACGGCGGCGGCATCAAGGGCTACGACGCCGCCTACGAGATGCGCTCGGTGCGCCGACACCGTCGTCGTCGGTGACCTGCTGCACGACGAGGGCGTCGAGGCGGTCCAGGCCACGATCGACGGCGCGAAGGACGCGCGCCGCCGACCGCGAGGCCTGAGCCGCGCCGACCCCAGAACGGAGCCGCTTAAGGAGCCGCCTCGGGTACGGAGCCCATGGACGACCGCACGTACACGGCGGACGCCGAGCCCGGCGACACGCGTCACGGTCGCCGGCTGGGTCCACGAGGTGCGCGACCTCGGCGGCATCGCATTCCTCATCCTCCGGGACGGCTCCGGGAAGATCCAGGTCAAGTTCGAGAAGGACGAGATGGACGACGACCTCGTCGAGACCGGCCTCGACGTCCACCGCGAGAGCGTCGTCAGCGTCACGGGCGACGTCGAGGAGGAGGACCGCGCGCCCCGACCGGCGTCGAGGTCGTCCCCGAGTCGATCGAGGTGCATCGCCGAGGCCGACCCGGAACTGCCGCTGGACCCCTCCGGCAAGGTCGACGCCGAACTCTCGACCCGGCTGGACAACCGGACGCTCGACCTCCGCAAGCACGAGGTCGAAGGCCGATCTTCGAGATCCGCGCCGACGGTCCTCCGCGGCCGTCCGCGAGGCGTTCCGCGAGCTGGACTGCACGGAGATCAACACGCCGAAGATCGTCGCCACCGGCACCGAGGGCGGCACCGAGCTGTTCCCGATCACCTACTTCGGCCGCGAGGCGTTCATGAACCAGAGCCCGCAGCTGTTCAAGCAGCTCATGGTCGGCTCCGGCCTCGAGCGGGTCTTCGAGATCGGCCCGATCTTCCGCGCCGAGGAGCACAACACGCCCCGGCACCTCAACGAGGCGACCTCGATCGACTTCGAGGCGGCGTTCATCGACCACACGGAGGCGATGGACGTCTGCGAGCACGTCGTCCGGTCGGCCTACGAGGCCGTCGCCGAGAACTGCGAGGACGAACTCGAGGCGCTCGGCCTCGCCGACGAGTTCGCGGTCCCCGACGGCGACTTCCCGCGGCTCACCTACGAGGAGGCCATCGAGCGCGTCAACGCGACCGGCGCGCTCGACGAGCAGCTCGTCTGGGGCGACGACCTCTCGACGGAGGCCGAGCACGCCCTCGGCGAGGACGTCGGCCAGCACTACTTCATCACCGACTGGCCCAGCGAGATCAAGCCGTTCTACATCAAGGACCACGACGACGACGCGGAGGTCTCGACCGGCTTCGACCTGATGCACCCGCGGATGGAGCTGGTCTCCGGCGGCCAGCGCGAGCACCGCTACGACCAGCTCGTCGAGGGCTTCGAACAGCAGGGCCTCGACCCGGCGGCAGTTCGAGTACTACACCAAGATGTTCCGCTACGGGATGCCGCCCCACGCCGGCTGGGGCCTCGGCGCCGAGCGCCTCGTCATGACGATGCTCGACCTCCCGAACATCCGCGAGGCCGTCCTCTTCCCGCGCGACCGCCAGCGGCTCTCGCCGTAGGCGCGCGCCGCGCAGCCGTCGAGCGGGAGCTCGCCGGGCGAGCGAAGCGAGTCCGGCGGCGGTCACCGAGGCGACCCGCAGCTCCGCGCCGTAAGCCGAGGGCCCGGCGCCTGCGAGACGGGAGCTCGAGCTCCGCCAGCGGGTCGGGCGACAGCCGCCAATCGGTCGGCGCCCGACCGGGGACCCGGGAACGCCGGGACCCCCGAAACGGGCCGACCGCCAGCGCCCAATCGCCGCCCGTCCAGCCGAGGTTTAACCGTAGGTTAAGGCGATGGCCCGGAGCGGATTTCGTTGTATCGAATGGGACGCAAACGGTGTTAACCACTTACTACGGCGTCCGACGTGCGTCTGACGGACACCACCATGGCAAACGAACACCAGGGGCGCCTGTCGCGACCCGGCGGGCCGCTCTTCAACCTCTACGAGCGGTACGTCGGCGAGCCCCAGTCGCGCAAGGACGTCTACGGCTACTGGACCTTCCTCGCCGGCTACGCGCTCGGCGTCATCGGCGTGGCGGTCTACCTGGCGGGCACCTCCCCCGGCGGGGAGGCCTTCCTCGTCCGCGAGGTCTCGATCACCCTGTCGGCCGTCGGGCTGTCGCTGGCCCTCTTCGGCTTCGGACTGATGCTGCCGGTCCGGCGCCGGGGCATCTACCTCAGCGTGCTGGGCGAGGTCGTCGCGCTGGGCGCGGTCGGCGCCTTCGTGCTGGGCTACCCCCAACAGTCGATCACCGGGTCGGACTACAGCGGGACCGTCATCCTGGTCTACACGGCCGGGGTCGGCGCCGTCGCGGGCGTGGCCGCGCTCGTGCCCGTGCTCACGGGCGGAGAAAGGCTGGCTCGTCGAGGACCTCGAGGACCAGGCCGGCCACCCCCCGGTCCTCGTGGGCGAGTCGCTCCACGGCGCGATGTACTCGGTCTACAGGAGTCGGCACCGGCCGGTGGACCTGGCGGGTGCTCCAGCAGGACGCCGTCGGGGAGAACGCCGTCGGGCCCCACAGCCGGCCCGACGTCGAATCCGCAGCCGAGGCCGCGCGCTCGCTCATCGCCGACGCCGGCCTGCTCGAGATCACGACCGCCGCCTTCCGGCTCTACGAGTCCGACGCCGGCGAGTGGCGCTGGAAGCTCATGCGCGACGACGGCAGCGCGGTCGCCGTCTCCGCGGGCGTCCACCCCGACCGCGGACGCCGGCCGAGAACGCGGCCAGCCTCCTCAAGGAGGAGGGCCCCGGCGCGCCCGTAGTCGACATCCGCGGCGCCGCCTTCGACGTCTACGAGGCCGACGGTCGGTGGCACTGGCGGCTCCTCGACGAGGAGCGCCAGCCCCTGGCCACGAGCCCGTCGGCCTTTCCCGAGCGCGACGACGCCGAGGCCGCCATCGAGCCGGTCCGTTCGCCAGGTTCGCCGACGCCCGCGTCATCGCCATCGACGAGCTCGGCGTCGAGCTGTTCGAGGCCGACGGCGCATGGCGCTGGCGGGTCATCGACGCCGCCGACGACGTCCTCCTCACGGGCGCGAACGCCCACGGGACCCGCCGGGCGGCGGAGACGGCGGTCGAGGACCTCCAGGCCGTCGATCGGCTCGGCGCCCGTGATCGAGCCCGACCGGCCGGCCTTCGAGCTCTACGCACGGCCCCCAGGGCTGGCGCTTCCGGCTGGTCGACGCCGATGGCGGCCGCGTCGCCGACAGCCCGAGCGCCTTCGCCGACGAGGCCGAGGCGCGGGGCGAGACCGAGCGGTTCGTCGAGACGGCGGGCGACGCCGACGTCGATCCAGTATCGCAGGGCGGCAGCTTCGAGTGCTTACCCCGACGACGGTGACTGGCGCTGGCGGCTCGTGACCGACGACCGCGAGCTGCTCGCCGCGAGCGGCGACGGCTACGCCGACGAGGGCGCCGCCGAGGCGGCCGTCGAGGCCGCGTTCGCGACCGGGCACCTGGCGGCCGACCTCATCGAGTTCGAGCACGCCGCCTTCCAGCGAGTACGAGTCCGACGGCCGAGTGGCGCTGGCGGCTCATCGACGAGGACGGCCACGTGATGGCCGACAGCGGCGAGCGAGTACGAGCTCCCGCGACGAGGCCATGCGACGCGCATGGCGACGCTCAAGGAGAACGCCCCGGACGCGGAGCATCCTCGAGATCGAGACGGCCGCCTTCGAGCTGTTCGAGGACGCCGCGCGGCTGGGGCTGGCGGCTCATCGACGAGACCGGCGCAGCTGGTCGCCCAGGGCGCCGACCGCCACGGCTCGCGCGCGGATGCCAAGGCCGCGATGGACCGGCTCGTGGACCACGCCGAGGCGGCCGAGGTCCGCGCCATGGCCCGGCCGGCGTTCCAGTTCTACACCGACGCCGACGACGTCTGGCGGTGGCGGTACGTCACGCCCGACGGCCGCATCGCCGCGGCGGGCGCCGACGCCCACGCGACCCGGGACGAACTCGTGACCGCCGTCGCGGCCCTGCGCGACCAGGTGGCGGGCGCGGCCATCCATGCCATCGATCCGGTGGCCTTCGAGCTGCTCGACGGCGGCCGGCCCGGCTACCGGCTCATCGACGCCGACCGGGAGGTCGTCGCCGAGGGGCCGCGGCGCTACGACGACCGGCGCTCGCTCGACGCCGACCTCGAACGGCTCCGCGAGCACGTCCCCGAGGCGACGGTGTTCGCCATCGGCGACGGCGCGATCCGGCTGACGCCGGGCGACGGCGTCTGGCGCTGGGAGCTGGTCGACGGCGAGCGCCGCACCCTGGCGACCGCCCCGGTCACCTACGCCGACCGCGGGGGCGCCGAATCCGCGGCCGAGCGGGCCGGCGCTCTTGCCCCGACGCCGAGCTGGTGGACTTCGACGTCGCCGCCTTCGAGCTCTACCGCGACGACGGCGGGCTGCGCTGGCGGCTCATCGACGACGGCGGCACGGTCGTCGCCAGGGCCGCCGACCCCTTCGAGGCCCCGACCGACGCCCAGGCAGCGGTCGAGGACGTCAAGACCCTCGTCGCCGACGCCAGCGTCCTCGAGATCGACGAGGCCGGCTTCGAGCTCCACCGGGACGACGAGGGCTGGTCGTGGCGCCTCGTCGACGACCACGGCACGGCGCTAGTCCGGAGCCTCGGCCCGCTCGACAGCCGAGCAGCGGCCCGCACCGCCGTGCGCGAGCTCAAGGCCCACGCCCCGGACGGCCGCATCACGGTCGTCGACTGACCCGGGGTCGCTACCCCGACCGCCGGACGTCCCGCACCCGGCGGGCGACGGCGGCGGCGTCGGGCCCGAGCACGTACACGATGGGCTCGACGCCGAAGCCGCCGGTCTGGTAGATCACGTCGACCTCGGACGGCGCCTCGGTCCCGGCGACCGCCTCCCGGACAGCCCGCTCGAGATCGTCGGCCTCCGCGTCGAACTCGACCGCCCGGCCGTCCTCGGCCAGCGCGGCCACCAGGTCGGCGTCGTACCGGAGGTTCAGCGCCGCGCGGGCCGTGCTGCCGCCGGCCCGTGCGGCGAGCAGCACGGTGGCCACGTGTCCGGAGGCGCCGAACTCGGGCTCGCCCGGGACCGCGAGGCGGCCCTTGACGTCGAAGAGCCGACCGGGGACGCCCGCCACGTCGTCGATGTCGGCCGCCTCGGGCGTGCACTCGACGAGGTTCGAGCCGACGTTCGGGACGAGCTCCGCGACGTTCCGCGTCCGCTCGAGCACCACCAGCCCCCGCCGGACCGACGCGAGGACGCGCTCGGCGGTCCGGAGCTCGCCCTCGGGGTCGTGGACGGCGAAGTCGCCGCCGTGGCCGGCCAGCTCGGGCATCGCCCGCTCGTGCAGCGTCGCCAGCAGGTCGCCGCGCTCGAGCCGCCGAATGAGCACCTCGAGCTCGACCAGCGCCCCGACCTGGCTCAGCTCGCCGGCCGCCAGCCCGTCGGCGAGCTCCTCGACGACCGACCGGACGCGCTCGTCCTCGAGGACCGCCGGCTCCCGGTCGACCTCGCCCTTGGCGTACTTCGAGACGGCGCTCTGGGAGATGCCGAGCGCCTCGGCGACCTCGCCGCTGGGTGAGCCCGCGGTCGCGGAGCGCCTCGGCGAGCATCGAGCGGACCGTCGGGAGGAACGTCTCGACGACGACCTCCTCGACGAACTTCATCGGTCGGCGCTGAACTCGTCGTCGCCCTGGATGCGCGACGCCTGGGGACCGGCCTGGTCCTGGTACTTCGAGCCGCGCTCGGCGCCGTAGGGCCGCTCGGCGGGAGTCTTCAGCTCGGTGAACGTGAGCTGGGAGATGCGCATCCCCGGCTTCAGCGCCACCGGCGCGGCGCCGAGGTTCGAGAGCTCGAGGGTGATCTGGCCGCGGTACCCCGGATCGACGATGCCCGCCGTGTTCGAGAGGAAGACGCCGCCGCGGCCCCCGAGGAAGTTCTCGATCGCCCGACCGTCGGGCTGCACCTCGAGGTCGTACGTCGTCTCGACCCGGTCGGTGGCCTCAACCGAGGTGACCTTCTCGAAGCGGACGTCTCCGTCGAGGATGTCGTCGATCCGTCCGGTGTCAACGCCCGCATCGGCGTAGGCCTCCTGGAACCGGCGGAGCGTTTCGCGCTTCACCGTCGGATATTCCCGGTTCTCCACGTTCGAGACGCTCGAACGCGAAGCATACCCCATTGCAGCGGCCGCGTCAACCATTCGCATCTCGGCCGCCTCGCGTAGCTCCCTGAGGAGCTCGCTCGGCACCGGCACATACTGGCCACGCTTGTGACGCTCGCCGCTCACGTCGACCGCCCACGACTCGCCCTCCCACTCGACGTCGCTCATCGGGATGTATATCTCACGTTCCCGGCTGTACGCCGAGCTCTGTCTGCCGAGTCGGGCAGCCAGATACATGACCCGGTTCGCGAGGTCCTCGTTGCCGGTGTAGAGGGTTTCGCGCTCCTCCCGCCGATGCCCGTCGCCGTCCATGAGGCCCTCGAGGAGGCCGTCCAGGGCTTCGAGTGGCCACTCGAAGGCCTCCTCTGGAACGGTCTTCTCCCCGCCGCTGCCCGCGAGCTCCCCGAAAGACCTTCGACCACAGGGCGGAGCAGACCGTGAGCTTCGTGATTCGTTCGTGCTCGTCCCACGAGAGCGGCGTTTCGTACCGCTCGAAGAATCCCGCGAACCGTTCCACGAGACCGCGTTCGGTGTTGGAGACCTGAATCTGCTTCCGCCGGGCCGATCCCTCGGCGATGTAGAAGCCGAGCACCCAGCCCAGCTCCCGGGTGAGGGGATCTCGCGTGGGAGGCGGTGGTCGCTCTGTTTGAAGGCGACCTCGACGTCGTCGGGCATCGCCAGCCGGGAGACGACCTCCATCGGCGCGCTCCCCCGCGACTCGTAATGGCGCCGCGAGCCGGCGGGGACCTCCTTCCAGTCGGCCAGGCCTACCCCGTCGCTCGCGTAGATCGTCGTTTCGGCTGGATCGACGTGCTCGACGACATCGAGCGTACGCCGTTCACTGGGTGACGCGGGGAGCTGTTTCGGAACCATCACCGCCTCGCCCTCCGCGTCCTCGCTCGCGACGCGGGTCACCCGCCCCTCCTCGTCCAGCGTGAACAGGTTGTGGTCCTTCGTCACGAGGACCTCCCGGCCCGACTCCAACGTGACCCGGTAGATCCGTTTGGCCGGGTTCGTGATGTGGTCGGTCACCCGATGTGTCGACACCCGGAGCGACCGTGGGTCGAACGCGACCGCCCACGCGTCCCGTTCGGTCTCGACGACGTCCCCGATCGAATGGAACCCGAACCCGCCCTCCGGCGTCCAGAGGAACACCTCCTCTTCGTACGGCAGCGAGGCGTGCACCACGACGGCGAGCCGGCCCAGCGACGACCGCCCCTCGACGTGGGCGATGAGGTCGTCCGGGATCTCGACGCGCTCCATCGTCGTGCCGAGCACGAAGTCCCCCGGGTGGAGGATGAACTCGTCGTTGACCTGCTTGGGCTCGTCGTCGCCGTCGAACCCATCGATGGTCGACTGGTCCGGCGCCGGGACGTGGGTCTTCGAGACGTACTGTTCGACCTCGTCGCCACGGTCCGGGTGGATCGACGAGATGTTGGTCCGTTCGAACTCGAGGAACTCCCGGCCCAGCCGGAAGTCCACGCTCGCCGGCTGGATCTGGAGGTCGGGGTCGTCGATGGGCTCGATGACGAGTCCCCCGCTCGAGCCGCCGCGGATGTCGCCGTCCGAGGATCATTGGTGGCGACTGGCGCGTCGGGGCGATAAAAGCCCCCGGCTCGGGCGGACCGGCTGCGCTGGTGCCTACACGTCCTGGATGTGGTCCCTCACCGTCTGGACCGTCTCCTCGGTGAGCTCCAGCTCCGGATGGGCCTCGGCGACCTGGGGTTCGACCTCGGCCATAATCTCCTCCTCGGTCTCTCCCTCGATGGAGGCATCGCAGCCCTCCATGATGCAGTCGAGTCGCTTCGTCATACGGCCTCCTTGTTAGTGATTGACACGCATAGAGCTATCGGTTCCGCCCCGCGGGACGGGGACCTTATGCCGGCGGCCGCGGAACGGCCGCCAGTGAAACAGGCCATCCTCGCCCGGACGGACCTCGGCATGAGCGCCGGCAAGCTGGCGGCCCAGGTCGCCCACGCCTCGCTGTCGGCCTACGAGCAGGCCGACGACCAGGCGCGCCGGGAGTGGAAGGCCGGCGGCCAGAAGAAGGTCGTCCTGAAGGCGCCGAACGAGCGCACGCTGTACGAGCGCAAGGAGGAGGCCGACGCCGCGGGGCTGCCGACCTCGATCATCACCGACGCCGGCCACACCCAGCTCGAGCCCGGCACGGTGACCGCCCTGGCGGTCGGCCCCGCCGGCGACGCCGCCGTGGACGCCGTCACGGGCGACCTCTCGCTCTTCTGACGATGCGCGACGCCCACCCGGCCGAGCGGGCGGTCGGGATCGACTACTACGCCAGCGACGCCGACGGGACCGGCGGCCGGCTCCGGGCGTCGCCCGAGGCGTTCCGCGTCCGCGAGCTCGAGGCGGTCGACGTCGAGCCCCTCGACGCCGACCGGGGCGACTACGGCCACCTCGTGGTGCGGGCGACGCTGCACGGCTGGGACACCAACGCGTTCGTGCGGGCGCTCGCGAACCGCCTGGAGATGAGCCGCGAGCGGGTGGCCTGGGCGGGGACGAAGGACAAGCGCGCGGTCACCACGCAGCTGCTCTCGCTCGCTGGCGTCGAGGTCGAGGCGCTCCCCGCGATCGACGGCGCCGAGCTCGAGCCGGTCGGCCGGTTCGGCCGGGCGCTGCAGTTCGGCGACCTCGCCGGGAACGAGTTCGAGGTGACGGTGGCCGACGCCGAACGGCCCGGCCGGGCCGAGGCGGTCACCGGGGAGCTCGCGTCGTTCGGCGGGGTGCAGGACCCGGACTCGGACGGCGCCACCGCCGTGGGCGTCCCGAACTTCTTCGGCCACCAGCGGTTCGGGAGCATCCGGCCCGTCACCCACACCGTCGGCCGGCACGTCGTGCGCGAGGACTGGGAGGGCGCCGTGATGGCCTACCTCGGCTCGCCGACCGAGGACGAGCCGGAGGGGACCCGGGCCGCCCGGCGGTTCGTCGAGGAGACGCGCGACTGGGCGCAGGCCGCCGAGCGGTTTCCCCGGGGGCTCAGCTTCGAGCGCGCGCTCTGCCACCGGCTCGCCGAGGCCGACGACGACTCGCCCGAGGCGTTCCGGGCGGCCCTCGACGCGCTGCCCTGGAACCTCCGCCGGCTGTTCGTGCACGCCGCCCAATCCGAGGCGTTCAACCGGATCCTCTCGCGGCGGCTCGAGCGCGGGCTGCCGTTCGACCGGGCCGTCGAGGGGGACGTCGTCTGCTTCTCGGAGCAGGCCGGCGGGCTCGTCGTGCCGGATCCGGACCGGACCCAACGGGTCACCGCCGAGCGCGTCGGGACGGTGAACCGCCACCTCGAGCGCGGCCGCGCGTTCGTGACCGCGCCGTTGGTCGGCACGGAGACCGCCCTCGGCGACGGCGAGCCCGGCGAGATCGAGCGCGCCGTGCTCGAGGCGCTCGACTTGGCGCCCGCGGATTTCGACCTGCCCGAGCCCTACGGCTCGACCGGGACCCGCCGGGCCGCCCTGCTGCGGACGTCGGTCGAGGTCCGAGCCGACCCGCTCGAGTTCAGGTTCGCGCTCCCGGCCGGCGCCTACGCCACGGTGCTCCTCCGGGAGTACCTCAAGGTCGACCCACAGTGGCTCTGAGGGCGAGGCGAACACAGTGGGCACGTTTATTGCCGTCCAAGCAGTGTTGCCCCCCATGGACAAGAACGTCGGTGGACTCGACCGGACCGCCCGCCTGGTGATCGGCTCGCTGCTCGTCGTCGCGTTCGCCGCGAGCTACGTCGGCTTCTTCCAGCTCGGCCTGACGATCGGGCTGGCGGGGCTGCTCGTCGGCGCCATCCTCCTCGTCACGGGCACGGCCGAGAAGTGCCCCATCAACCAGGTGGCCGGCATCAACACCCACGAACGCTAACCGGCGGACCGACCCCCTCGACCCCCTGCGGCCCGATACGCAGGGTTTATCCCACCCAATCACGGAGTACCCGCCATGCCTGAACGACGCCGACGGACGGGGAGCTCCGGGCGGTTCGGTCCCCGCTACGGCCGGGTGGCCCGCCGGCGCGTCTCCGAGATCGAAGCGGAGATGCGCGGCCCGCACACGTGCCCGGAGTGTGGCGCCGAGCGGGTCCAGCGCACGGACACCGGGATCTGGAACTGCTCGCGCTGTGACCACACCTTCACCGGCGGGGCCTACCGCCCCGAGACCCCCGGCGGTCGCACGGTCCGACGGTCGATCCGGGCCGCCCTCTCCGGCGAGAAAATCGAGGTCGAGATCGACCCCGAATCCGCCATGGAGCAGACGGAATGAGCTACAAGTGCTCGCGCTGCAAGCGCGACGTCGAGCTCGACGAGTACGGCGGCGTCCGCTGCCCGTACTGCGGCCACCGCGTGCTCCTGAAGGAGCGCTCGGGCGACGTCAAAGAGATCACCGTCGAGTAGCCCCGGCTCGCGGAACGGATCCATTCTACAGTCAGCACCCGTTTCGGAGTGACGGCCGAAACCGACCGCTCCGGCGATAGTGGTCGGCCAGGACCGCCCGATAGCAGCGGGGGCGTGGACCCTAAAATGCCGCTGTTGCGCCCGTTGAACCACCCGTGAAGACTTTACGCCCGCCCGTGGCATACATTGACATGGCGCGCTACTGCGCCAACGAATCGTGCCGGAGGTCGAGGCACCCGCTCCCGGTCCACGGCGGGCCCTGCCCGGAGTGCGGGTCGGCCCAGTACCGGCTCGCCCCGGACGTGGCGACCGTCCCCTGCCCCGCCTGTGAGCGACCCAACGAGTCCACCAAGCGGACCTGTTGGGCCTGCGGCGTGTCGCTTGACCACCACCGGGTCATCGAGTAACGTCGCGACGGGCGGCCGTTCCTCGGCCGGACCTACCCCCGGGTTTCGAACGTGGCCCACCTACGGCGCTCTCCATCCCCACCGTCCGTTCCTGGCCAAGCAGCGTCGACCGGCAGCCGGCGAACCGCTTTTGCGGCCGCGAGCCCTGATCCGGCCGTGAACGCCGCCCCGCACCGGACCACGCTGTGCCTCGAGTACGGGGCCGAGGCCGAGGCCGCCACCGTCGAGCGGAGCCTCCGCCAGGAGGTCGGGGAGATCGACGACGGCCGCTCGACGACCGCCCTGGCCCGCGAGGGCCGGACGGTCGAGCTCACGATCGACGCCGACGACCTCGTCGCGCTGCGCGCCGCGGCGAACACGTGGCTCTCGCTGGCGTCGGTCGCCGAACGGACCGCCGAAACCGTTGACTTTTGAGGCCACGGGGCATCGGCCCGTCCATGCAGGGACAACTGCCGCCGGAGGCCCGCGAGAAGGTCGAGGAGCTGCAGGAGCTCCAGTCGAAGGCCCAGCAGGTCGCCGTGTCGAAGCAGCAGGCCGAGGCCCAGCTCAACGACGCCGAGGCGGCCGTCGAGGCCCTCGAGGACGTCGAGGACGACGCCACGATGTACCGCGAGGTCGGCGAGCTGCTCGTCGAGACCGACCGGGAGTCGGCCGCCGAGGATCTCGATGACCGCATCGACAGCCTCGAGATCCGCGTCCAGACCCTCGAGAAGCAGGAGGGCCGCTTCCAGGAGCAGTTCGAGGAGCTCCAGGGCGAGCTCGAGGAGCTGCTCCAGGGCGCGAACGTCGGCGGCGGGCTCGGCGGCGGGCCGGCCCCCGGCGGACCGGGCGGCCCGGGCGCCGGCGGCGCGTAAGGTGCCCGAGGACGACGCCGTCGTACAGGCGGCCGTGGACGCGGCCGAGGACGTCATCTTCTCCGCCTACTCGCGGGCCGAGCTCCGCGACCTGGACGTCGCCGTGGCGTTCGAGGACGGGCTGCTCGAGGTCGACGTCTACCTCGACGCCGACGGCGACGCCGAGCGGGTCGCCGACGACGCCGCGCTGGCCGCCCGGGACGCCGTCGACGAGCTCCTCGAGGGCTGACGGGAAGCCGGCTACGACGCCGCGAACAGGAACACGAGCACGCTGATCGCCACCGTGGCGATGATGACCGCGCCCGCGAGCGCGGCGCCCATCGAGATCACGGCGTTCGCGTGGCTCGCCAGCGTCTCCGTGCGGTCGTTGCCGAACACCGTCACCTCGGCGTGTTCGGTCGCCATCCCCGCCCGGACGGGCTCGAGGTCCTCGCGGGCCTCGTCGACGAGCCGCTGGATCACCGCGAGGAGCGCGTCGGCGTCGAGGGCCTGGCCGACCTGGTTCGTCGACTCGACCGTGTTGACGACGTGGGTGTCGGTCGTCATCACCTCGACCTCGTCGACCCCCTCGATCGCGCCCAGCAGCTCGTCGCGGAGCCCCGGCTCCATGTTGTTGCCGTCGATCAGCACGTAGGCCGTCGTCTGGTCGCCGACACGGGCGAGCGCGACGCGGATCCCGAGCGGCCCGATGCCGTCGGCGGGCTGCCAGTCGGTGGGGTCCCAGGCGACGCCGAGCGAGAGCGGCTCCCGGGGCGCATCGGCGAGCGTCTCGGCGGCCTCGCGGGCCGCGCGGAAGAGGTCGAACGAGCGCCGCGAGCCCGGGGTGATGTGGCCGATGTTGCCGCCCTCGAGGCCGTTGTTTGAGTTGTGGGCGTCGACGAGCATCACGTCGTCGAGCCCCGCGATCCGGGCTTCGGCCTTCGCCGACATCCCCACGCCGTACTCGATGTCGTCGGCGAAGCCGGGGGCGAACGTCGCCACGAGGAGCCCGTCGCCGTCGAACGCCTGGCCGATCACCGACGCCTCGCCCGAGGTCGCCCGGACGCTCGCGCTCGCCAGCTCGCCGTACTCGATCCGGTCGCCGGCGGCCTTCGCGGCCTCGATGAGCGCGTCCACCTCCGACTCCGTGACGAGGTTGAAGTCGTGGCCAGCGGTCGCGTGGGGCGGGAACGCGAGCCCCTCGGCGTCGACGGCCACCCGGCGCGGCAGGTTCCCGCCGCCGATCTCGCCCATCGGCCCCGGGTGGATCATCGGGAGGACGAACCGGGCCTTCTCGGTGCCGTCCTCGCGCGCGAAGGAGAGCACCGTCACGGGGACCACCGCCTCCTCGCCGATCTCCTCGAAGAACTCCTCGAGCTCGCTGGTGCCCTCGGCGATGTGGCCGATGAAGCCCCGCAGGAAGTCGAAGCCGCTGACGCCGAGGCTGCGCCGCCAGGGCCGGTCGATGACGAGGATGAGACCATAGACCGCGGCCGAGTAGAGCGCCGCCGTGACCAGCAGCAGCTGGAAGTCGGTTGGGCCGAGTAGGCCGAAGATCGCCGGGGCGGCCTCCGCGCGAGAGAAGTAGATGTCGACGATCGGCCCGCCGACCTCGAGGTAGCGCAGCGTCCCGCTGTAGATGAACAGCAGGATCGCGGCCGAGACCGTCTGGATGCTGGCCGGGACCGCCGCGCGGACCGGGTTCCGGTGGGAGACCGCCATCACGACGGCCAGCCGGAACGCGAACACGACCGCGAGCGCCTCGATGAGAACGTCGAAGACGAACCGCTGGCCCAGCGGCGTCAGCAGCGCGATCCCGCCCGCGACCGCGAGCATGACCACCACGATGCCCTCGCTGACGAGCGCGAGCAGCGACGACCGGTTGTACGTCAGCTGGCCGCCGAGCCACCGGTCGACGGGTGCGGTGAGGAACGCGGCCACGAGCGTCGGGATGCCGATGAAGAAGAGCCCCTGGTAGGCGTCGTCGAGCACGAACGCGGACTCGAAGGCGGCGACGCCGACGACGGCGGCCATGACGAGCGCGAAGCCGACGCTCGAGTACCAGACCGGGGCCCGGAAGATGTAGCGCGAGAGGGAGGCGAGGTCACTCTGGGTGGCACTCATGGCCGGTCACGAATCACAGACGTCGAGGAAGTTCTCGAACACCGCGGCGCCCTCCTCGGTGTGGGCCACCTCGGGGTGCCACTGCACGCCGAACCAGGGCTCGGACTCGTGGCTCATCGCCTCGACGTCGCAGACGTCCGAGTGGGCCGTCCGCACGAACCCCTCGGGGACGGTCTTGACCTCGTCGGCGTGGCTGGCCCAGACCCGCGTCTCGGGGGCCAGCGAGCCCAGCAGGCGGTCGTCGGCGTCGTCGATGGTCACCGTCACGTCGGCGTAGCCGCCGTACTCGCCCGGGGCGACCTCGCCGCCGTTCGCGACCGCGAGATCCTGCATGCCGAGGCAGATGCCGAGCACCGGGACGCCGAGGTCGAGGTAGCGGGCGCCGCGCTCGGGGTCGGCCTCGTGGGGCCCGCCCGAGAGGACGATGCCGTCCGCGTCGATCGCGCCGGGCGGCGTGTCGTTGTCGACGATGTCGGCCTCGACGCCCACGTCCCGGAGCGCCCGCTGCTCCAGGTGGGTGAACTGGCCGCCGTTGTCGACCACCACGACGCGCGTCATTACCGGTCGGGTAGGCCAGGAGCAGTTAAAAGTCCGGCTATGACGTTCGGGGAGCGCCGGCGTGGCCATCGGCGACCCGGGTGGCGGTTCTCGGGTGATTCGCCGCCGGTCCTCAGCCGTCGCGGCGGTCGGCCGCCGACTGGAACTCCAGCTCGTCGAGCTCGCGGCTCCGCCGGCCCTCCCGCGCGGCGAGCGCCTCGGGGTCGGGCGCGACGTCGTCGTCGATGCGGGCCCACGAGCCGTGCACCTTCGCGTGACACCACCGGCAGAGAAAGACGGTGATCTCGTGGGCCAGCCGCTCGGCGTCGGCGTAGGAGAGGTGGTGGGCCTCGAGCAGCGGCCGGTCGTCGGCGTGCGCGTTCCGGCGCTCCTCGAGGCCACACCGGGCGCACTCCCCGGCGGTCGACCGCGACCGGAACTGCGGGCAGTCGGCCCAGTCCCAGTCGCCGGCGCCGACGGGGCAGGCGTAGTCCTCGGCGGCCCGGGCGCGCGCGAACCCCAGGTCAACCCCGGGCCGCTCGGCCGCGAGCCGGCACCGGCCGTCGTCGGTGAGGTGGTCACAGCGCCCCGCGTGGGCGTAGGGGTCGTCGACGCCGACCGGAGTGCCCTGCGGGGTCCGCTCCATGGCGGTGGCGGGGCCCGGCGGCGCAAAAACCCTTTTGCGGCCCGCGCGACGAGCCCGAGCCGTGGAGGTCCGCCACGAGGGCGAGTCAGCTGGCCGGGGACGTCGAGGTCGCCCGCTCGCTCCCCGCGAAGCTCAAGGGGCTGATGTTCCGCCGGGAGGTGCCCGGCGGACTACGCCCTCGTCTTCCCGTTCGAGAGCGCCCGCCGGCGGGACGTCAACATGCTGTTCATGCGGACGCCGATCGACGTGCTCTGGGTGGCCGACGGCCGGGTCGAGCGCCGCGAGACGCTCTCGCCGTGGACCGGCTTCGGCATCGCCCGCGCGGACACCATCGTCGAGCTCGCCCCGGGGGCCGCGTCGGCCGTCACGGCGGGCGACCGCGTGACGGCCGCGGCGAGCGATTAAGTGCTCCCGACGCGAGCCACCGAGCATGCCCGGGTACGAGGTGGCCATCAAGCCCTCGGCCCGCCGGCTCAACCGGGCCGCGGGCGAGTGGGTCGGTCGCCGGGGGCGAAGCCGCACCTTCGCCGAGAAATCCGACGCCCAGGCGTGGGCCCAGGACATCTCCTCGGCGGGCCGGGTGCGCGTCCAGGACGTCGCGCCGAACGACCCCGCCGACGTCGACGGCTACCTCGTCGCCGACCCGAACCGGGAACGCTCCGCCTCCGAGCCCGCCGGAACGACCTCGCTGGACGTCGACTGAGCGCTCAGGGCGTCTCCATGATGTCGGGGTACGCCGCCGGCGAGACCGTCTCGCCGGTGAGGAACGAGGCTGCCGGGCTGGCGAGGAACTGCACCACGTCGGCGATCTCCTCGGACAGGCCGACCCGGCGGTCGACGTCCCCGCGGTCGAGCTCGTCGGCCTCGATGCCCATCTGGGCGGCCAGGCCCGGCGTCGCGACGAAGCCGGCGCGACGCAGTTCACCCGCACGCCCTCGCCCGACCACTCGTAGGCGAGGCTCCGGGTCAGGTTGACGATCCCGGCCTTTGCGGCGCCGTAGTGGCTCATGTACGGCGCCCCTGTTCGCCGGCGACGCTCGCGAGGTTGACCACCGCGCCCCCGCCGTCGGTCAGGGCTCGGCGGCCGCCTGGGTGCAGCGGTACGTCCCCGTGAGGTTGCTGTCGAGGATGGCGGCCCAGCCGTTCGGGCTGATCTCCTCGAAGCCGGCCATGAACGAGGCGCCGGCGTTGTTGACCAGCAGGTCCAGGCCGCCGAACGCCTCGACGGCCTCGTCGACGAACGATTCGACCGCCGGCCGCTCGCGCACGTCGCACTCGACGGCGAGGGCCTCGCCGCCGGCCTCGCGGATCCCCTCGGCGACCGGCTCGACGTTCTCGGCCGAGCGCGAGCAGATCGCCACCGAGGCCCCGTCGGCCGCGAACCGCTCGGCGACGGCCTGCCCGATGCCGCTCGAGGCCCCGGTGCACGATCGCCCGCTGCCCCGCCACGGAGAATTGGTCGGTGCTCATCGGTCACGGCCTCCTCGGCGGCCCTCGACACGCGTGTAAACGGGCATGGCGGCGTCGTACACGCCGGGGCGCCAGAAGCCCTGACCGACCCTCGACCGAGGCCGACCGGGCGGCCGCGTAATACGCAGACGGGAGCGCCCTCCGGAAACCGAAACCGCTAAACGCGCGTCGGCGGTAGCTCCGCCCGAGCCGAGGTAGCCTAGCCCGGCCAAGGCGGTTGCTTCGAGAGCAACTGTCCTCACGGACACAGGAGTTCGAATCCCTCCTCGGCGCTCTCACTATTTGTTCAAAGCTGTGGCTATAGGGGGTGCTGCGGCGTGAGTCCCGATCCCGACCCGGACACCCCAGTTTGGCACCGTCGCGGTCGAGCGGCCGGCGGTCGCCGAGCTATACACTTTGACCGCAACTGCTACCAAGTCAAGAACATCCAGAACCCGAAGCCGACGACGCTCGGTCAGTGTTACGACGACTGGTACTTCTGCGAGAACTGCGGGCCGGGCGAGCAGCAGAATACGGGCGGAGGCGCGGGCAACGGCCACTACCCGGAGCCTGCTGGCCGCCGCCGGGCGGGGGGACGACTGATGCCCTCCGAACAGGAGCAGCAGGAAGCGTTCCTATTCGACAGGGACCAGCTGTTCGAGGACGCGCTAGCCGCGTGGGGTAGCGAGGCGCAGATTGTGCTCGCTCAGGAGGAGCTGGCCGAGCTCGATGTCGAGCTGGCCCGTGACTACCGCAGGCGAACGGATGTGGAGGATGTTGTTGACGAGATTGCCGACGTGCTGATCGCGGCCAACCAGCTCGCCCGCATCTACGGTCGCGAGTCCACGCAGGCCCGCATCGAGTACAAGCTGGCCCGGCTGCGTCGGCGTGTCGATGACGCCGAGGAGGGGTCCGACTGATGCCGGTCCCGAACGTCGAGGAGATTGAGGACCGAGAAATCGACCTGCTCGGTCAGCTCCCCTTCGAGGCCGCCCACGTCCCCGATGCGGCCACGGATGATTGGGACGCGGTACTGGCCGAACCCTTCCAGTCAAACGGGAAGATAACGGCCTACGACAGCCTTCTCATCGAGGCGTACACGCCGCTCGAACTCAAGACCTGTCAGGAGTGGATTCAGGATCGGCGTCTCGGCTGGTGATCGGCGGCGAGGGCGGTTCTACATCAACGAGAAGACGACCGAGAAGCTGGCCAAGGAGAGGGGCGTCATCGCGGCGCTCGTCTGCGAGGGCGACTCCATCCTCGCGGGCCGACTGGTCCCGGCCGGTAGGGTCAGCGAGCTGGCGACGTGGAGTAACGCCGGGACGCAGTGTTCGGCCCGGCGGGCGGCGGTCCCGTGGCCGAAGTTGGTTCCGAAATCGGCCGTTGGAGGTGCCGAGTGATGGACGTCCCGCAGGGCGCGGAGTGCTGACGCCTACAACTGCTGTATGTTCGCCTGCGCGACCGTGAGCGGGCGGCCATACTGCGGCGTCCACGCCCGGATGCTCCGGCGGCAGCAGGGAGGGAGGGCCTGATGCCCGTTCAGCAGACCAATATCGTTTGGACGGACCTCAGCGCGAACCACCACGTCGCCTGCGCGAAGGGTGAGCGAGGGTGTAGAAACTGCTGGGCGGCCGACGTGGCCGACAGGTTCGGCCGAACATCGGAGCCGTGGACCGTCGCCAACGTCGAAGAAAACCTCCGGGTGTACGACGAGGACATATCGGCGCTGCTACAGCGGCGCGAGCCCGGTTGGTGCTTCTTCCCGTCGAGTTCGGACCCGTTCCTGCCGCAGCTGCCCGAGGCCGCCTACGCGGAGTGGCGTGAGGCCATCGAGGCCAACGACCACCTCTGCTTCCAAGCCCTCACGAAGTGGGGGCCGGAGACAGAACGCGAGCTCGAGCCCCTGCCGCCGAACGTGATGCTCGGCGTCACCGTCGAGACGCCCCGCCGGCTCTACCGGCTCGATTGGCTCCGCGAGCAGCAGGCGGCGGTCAAGTTCGTCAGCTTCGAGCCGCTTATCGAGCCCATCGAGAACCCCGACCTGACCGGCATCGGTTGGGCCATCGTCGGTGGCGAGTCAGGCGTCGATCGGAGACGATGGGAACCGAGGTGAGCCGGCCAGCTGCTCAAACGCTGCCGCGAGCAGGACGTGGCGTTCCTGTTCAAGCAGCACGGCAACGGCTTCCCGAGGAGCGGACCAAGTTGGTCCCCGGCCTCAGCCGCGCGCCGCCCCGCGAGTTCTTGGAGTTCCCCGATGTGCCGGCGGGGCTTCCGGCCGCTCCCAAGGGGGTCGGTGTCGAAATGAGGGCAGTCTACACCCTGCTCTATCGTCCGTTGATGGCTCACCGAAGCCAGATCATCTATCTGTCTTCAATTGCCGGCTGCTTCCTCGTCGTTGTGGTGCCTTCGTGGAGGTCTTTCTGACCCCGCAAATTGCGGAGGTGGCTGTATGATCGGCGATACGCAGTTCTCGCTTGAGGACATCCGCGCGGCCCTGGACGAGCTCTACGAAGAAACCCCGATCGTGACGACCGGAGACGTGGCCGATCGTGTCGGCTGTACGCGAGAGACGGCCCGGGTGAAGCTCAACGAGCTCGAGGCTCAGGGAGAACTCGTCAGCCTCCTGTTTGGAGCATCCGCGAAAGGCTGGCACCCTGCTCACTGGCAGCCGGACGCGCTCCGCATATCCAGTGCTGCCCCGGAGCAGACAGACCCTGTTGAGGGTTCTGCCCCGGAACAGATAGACCCGGATGAGGGTTCTGCTCCGGAACAGACCACACCTGCCCCGGAGCAGACGGGCCGCGAGCGGGTCATGTTCTTCCCGAGCCGTCGGGAGATCGTTGTCGATGAACCGACAGAGGAGACCCGGTCGATACTCTCCCAAAGTGCCCACCTGGTTGACTCAACCGGTGAGGGTTACCTCTACAAGGTAGACACCGCCGACGTCTGGAACTCACCGTACGAGCAGTTTGACGAGCTCATAGGGACCTCCGCGAGGTGGTCGGTCCCGACAACTGGGACGGCGGCTTCGAGTCGCGAATCGAGGATGACTGGGAGCGCGCCCGGATGTTCCGACTCGAGACGCACCCTGACGGATACACCGTGTTGCGGGCGCGTGACCAGGACGTTTTCGAGAACGTCGCGAAGCGAAAGCTGCAGCACAACGACCACTACACGCAGTACGTCGGCGACACCGGGATGCGGATCAAGGCGGGCGCCGAGGCGGCGGTCAAAGAACACCTCTACGAGGAAGGGTACCCGCCGGTTGACGAGCGGCGCCTCCAGGAGGGCGCGTCGCTCGACATCGAGCTCTACCGATGAGCTCGAACTCCGGGACTACCAGCAGAATTGGGTTGAGGCATTTCTCGATCGGGGCTCCGGCGTGTTCGTCGGCCCGAGCGGCTCCGGGAAGACCATCGGCGCCATCGGTGCGATGGCCGCTGTCAGCGGCGAGACGTTGATCATCGTGCCCTCACGGGAGCTGGCCCAGCAATGGCAAGACGAACTCCTGGAGAAGACTACCCTTCGCCGTCGTCAGATCGGACGATGTCACGGCGGCAAGAAGCGAATCCGCCCCGTCACGATTGCGACCTACGATACGGCCGCGATGTCGCGCCACCGGAAGCTGTTCAACGAGCGCGAGTGGGGCCTCGTCATCGCCGACGAGTGCCACCACGCGGTCGCGAACACCTGGAAGCGCTTCCGCGATATCCAGTCAACGGCGCGACTCGGGTTGTCGGCAACACCCGTTCGCGAGTCCCGGGGACGCCAGAGGAGATCTACACGCTGATCGGCCCACCCGTCGGCACCGACTGGGGCCGGCTCTTCGACCGAGGGTTGGGTCGAGAAGCCCACCGTCGAGCTGCTGCTCATCCCGTGGGAATCTTCGCGAGCTCGCGAGCGCTACCAGAGTGCCGAAGGGAACCAGAAACTCATCGAGGCAGCTCGGAACCCGGCGAAAGTCGAGGTCGTCGTGAGCTGCTCGCCCGCCACGCAGGGCAGAAGGCGCTGATCTTCGCCGACTGGTTGAAGCAGGGCCGCGAGCTCTCGGACGAGCTCGGTGTCCCGTTCATCAGCGGCGAAACCAGCCACGCCGACCGAGAGACGGCCTATCAGCGCTTCCGAGACGGCGAGCACCAGGCGCTGATCGTCTCTCGCGTCGGTGACGAGGGGATCGACCTGCCGGATGCAGAGATCGCGATTCTCGGCTCGACGATGGGCTCCTCGAGGGCCCAAACCGGCCAGCGGGCCGGACGCACCATGCGACCGCTCGGCGACGCCCAGGTCTACGTCCTGCTGACGAAGGGCTCGGGCGAGGAAGACTGGGGCCGGGAGTCGACCGGCTATCTCGCCGAGAAGGGCATCGACGTGACGAAACGGGAGTGGTCAGTGTGAGCTCCGAGGAGAGCGCCGTGGCTGGCGCCGATGACTCGTCCGAGAAGGGCGGCGAGGCCACCCAGAACAACGAGAAAACCAACGGCACCGGGGGAAAAGTGTCTTGGGCGCCCGCGTCGACGATCTCGAGGCCCTGTTCAAGCAGTATGTCCGGGGCTACCTCGAGGACGAAGTCGCGGATCGGCTTGCCGATCACGAGGAGCGAATCGCCGAGCTCGAGCAGCAGCTCGAGTCGGTGGTCGGCCTCGCGGACGGTGAGCAGTCTTCGCCCGATAAGCGGGCCACCGACCTCGCTATGGCGCTGATCCGCCGGGCCAAGAACCGGACCGACGAGGACCGCTACGCGATGTGGTGGCAGGACGTCCGCGACTCGCTCGCGGACCTCGGCCACGGCCCGCCGGTACACAAGCAGTGGTGCTTCGACGCGATGGAGGACGTCGCGAGAGCTGACGGGTTCGGCGAGGTGAAGATCAAGAACCCCGACGGCCGGCAGGTCAAGGCCGTCAGAGTGAGACTCGCCGAATTACCGAGCGAGAGCCGCTCTACCGTCAGTAACGATATTACTACTGGCTTGAGCGAAACCCACGGCGGCATCACCCCTCAAAACCGGAGTCCGAACCGCACGGAGACGTAAGATTACATGACGCAAGCGACTGTAGCACGAACCATCGACTACCTGCAGGTAAACCCGCGTTTAGCCCGCGTAGCCCGCCTGGTACCGGATTACTCCCTCGTCGAGGGAGAAATGCTGGTAGTAATATCGTTACTGGCGTTCCCGGACCAATGAGCACGAACACCACCACGACCGTCGACATCGAGACCGAGCATATCGAACAGTTCCGCGAGTTCATCGGCCGGTACTACGACGTGCGGGATGGCGAGACCCGGAACCGTATGGCCGAGCTCGTCGAGCGGTATCCTCGCGAGCAGGATATTTTCACCGATCGACTGGCCGGACCTGTTCCAGTTCGACGCCCCTCTCGCCGAGGACGTGATCGACTTCCCGGAGACCATGTGCAAAGCCGCGGCCGAGGCGATCAGGGACTACGACCTGCCGGTGGAAACCAACTTCGAGAACCTCGACGTCCGGTTCCGGGAGCTCCCCGACAACGTCGAGCGGGACATCGGCCATCTCGGGAAAGGTGATGAGGACCAGTTCAGGCGTGTCACGGGCCAAGTAACGAAAAATCCGCGAAGCGGATCAAGGTCGAGGAGGCTGCCTTCGAGTGCAACCGCTGCGGCACCATGATGTATATCCCACAAAACGGGGAGCGACAGGACCCGCTACGAGTGCCAGGGCTGTGAGCGCCAGGGCCCGTTCACGCTCGACACATCGCGATCCGAGCGAGTCAACTATCAGCGGATTCGACTCCAGCTCCCGCCCGAGAAATCGCAGGGTATGGGCGCCGAACACATCGACCTACACGTACAGTCGGACCTCGTGAACAAGGTCGAGGTCGGCGACCGGGCGACGGCGACGGTCATCCCCCAGACCCACGAGATCGAGAACGAGAAGATGCCCGTGCTGGACTGGCAGCGCCGAAGCCAACTACATCGAGGCCGAGGATGCGGGCCTCGACGAGATCGACTACTCGATGGAAAAGGAGGAGATCTACGAGCTCGCGGACGGTGACGACCCCTACGCCACCCTGGTCAACTCCATCAAACCGACGCACTACGGCAACGAGGACGCGAAGCTCGCCATCGGCCTGCAATTGTTCGGCGGCGTCCGGAAGGCGAACGACGACGGTTCGACGATGCGAGGGACGCCGCACGTCCTGCTCATCGGCGACCCCGGGACCGACAAGACGGGCCTAATCGACTACGCGGCCGACCTCGCCCCGCGGTCAGTGTTTACCTCGGGTGAGGGCAGCTCGGGCGTGGGCCTGACCGCGGCCGTCGTCAACGACGATTTCAGCCCGCACCCGACGCTCGAGGCCGGTGCGATGGTGCTCGCGAACGACGGCCTCGTGGCTCTCGACGAGTTCGACAAGCTCGACGATAGCCAGCAGACGGCCATGAACGAGGCGCTATCGAAGCAGACGGTCTCCATATCGAAGTGGGGCATCAACGCCACGCTCAACGCGCGCGCAGCGACGTTGCTCGGGGCTGCAGAACCCTGCCGAAGGTCGCTTCGACCGCTACCAGCCCATCGCCCAGCAGCTCAACCTCGACCCAACGCTGCTGTCGGCGGTTCGACCTCATCTTCATCATCAAGGACAGCCCTGACGAGAACCGCGACCTCGAGATCGCCGAGCACATCAACAAAGCTGCTTACGTCGGGGCGAAGCGGACTCGAGGGGAGGCCGTCGAGGAGGAAGCCGCGGCGGAGATGGCGCCGACGTGGATCCGGAGCTCCTCCGGAAGTGGATCGCGTACGCCCGGGACAACTACGACCCGGTGCTGACCCAGGAGGCGAGAGACTACATCAAAAAAGAGTATGTCAACCTCCGGCTGGCGAGCGACGACGACGAGGCCGTGCCGATCACGGCGAGGAAGATAGAGGCCATGCACCGGCTATCGGAAGCCAGCGCCCGGGTTCGTCTGTCGGAGAGAGTAGAGCTCGAGGACGCCAGGCGCGCCGTCGCGATCGTCAAGGACTGCCTTCGTGAAGTCGGTATCGACCCCGCGACTGGCGACCTCGACGCCGACGTGATCGAGACCGGCCAGAGCCAAACCCAGCGTCAGCGACGCAAGAATCTATTGGGAATCATCAAATCCAACGAAGGAGAAACGGAGTACGGCGCGCCTATCGGTAAGATCAAGGCTGACGCCGAGGCGGCCGGTATCGAGGTCGGAAAGGTGGAGCACGACATCGACCACTTCATGGAACAGGGGAAGCTCTACGAGCCGAGCAATAACCACTACCGGACGACATGAGCGATTTTGACCACCGGGCCCGCATTAACGAGTTATCCGACACGATTGGCCCTGGCGGTCGATACGCTGTCTACTCGTTGCATTGCGGCCCTCCCGCCGACGACGTTGGCGAGATACTCGAGGAAATGCCACCCTTCTTCGATGATGCCGCTCGCGCTGATATTCGCTACTACGTCGGGTTCACATCGAACGTCTATAAGCGAATAGAACAGCATTTCGACGGCCAGGGCGCAGAGTTCACCAAGGCGTTCCCGCCCGTCGACATCGTGCAGATCGAGTGGTTCGACAAACGCTTCCGGGCGAGAGGGTTTGAAGGCCGATTGGCCGAGAAACTCCGGTACCGCTATCGCGCGGAACTTATCGAATTGCACCAAGAAAAACGCCCCGATGAAGTGGTGATACCGTATGTCTACCAGTTCTAATCCTTACGGCCCACGAGATCGAGAACCTCAATAGAATATGTGCGTGTCCCGCATGTGCTCCCGACGAGCTTCTATCTCCACCTTCTCACCGGGCTCAACGTCGGGCCGAAGGTGGTCGTACTTCGGGTTGGTCCGGTATTCGTCCCAGCAGTAGTCGCAAACGGTGATGTTCCGCTCGGGAAAGTACGACCGGATGGCTACGTTCTTCTTGGTGTCGTAGTGGCGCTCCCGGCAGATCGCACATACGAACGTGCCCAACGGCGTCATGGCCCTACTGGGGAGCTTTTGGCTATTAATCGTTGACAGGGCGGACTGAAAGTAAAGACGGCTACACGGTCTCAGCCACGAGCTCGGCTTTCCGAGGAGGTCACCAAGGAGGATCTCCAACGGGCGATTCGGCTGGTTACCCACTCGATGCGTAAGGTTGGCGTTGATTCCGATACTGGCCAGTTCGATGCTGACGTAATCGAGACGGGTTCCTCGAAGACCCAGCGTGATCGCATCAAGTCCGTTCGATCGTTGATCGCCGAGCTCGAGACGGCAACCGAGCCGGCGTCGAAGGAGGACCTCCAGGAGAAGGCCGCCGAGGCCGGTATCACCGAGAGCAAGCTTGAGCACCACGCTTGGCAAGCTTCGGGACCGCGGTGAGATATATGAACCATCGACGGGTAGCTTCCGAACTACCTGAGATGACGACCTGCGAATACTGCCCTAATCGAGCAACCCGAAATCGCGGCGGCGACGAACTCTGCGAGATTCACTATGCGTATCTTCGGCCGTCTCACGCGACGGTAAATCCAATCGATATTGGCCGTTGTATTCGGTGTGGCCATCGAGCACTGAACCGGGCTGGTAATGAGGAACGACTGATCGAGCATCACGTCAACTATCCCTGGACATCACGGTCCCAGTCTGTGACGCCTGCCATCAGGAGATACACAGCGAGGTTCCCGACGACCGATATTTGGAACAAGCCGAGCGATCGAACAGCCCGTTCCATCCGGTGGGTTCATCGAGTCGAAAATCTGGGTGGGCTATTCATCGGAATTTCAGGCATGACGAGCGCGCTGGCTTGAACAAAAGCTGCCCTGAATGCGACACGCCTCTGATGTACGCACCCGAGGTAATGGAGCTCGCGAAGCCCCTTTTGTGCCCGAACGGCGATTGCTCCGAGACGATTTTGGACTATCCAGACCTTTGGGTAGGGTTTCCGTACACAGGCTGATGTAGGACAGGAAATCAGCACTCGGAAATATTATCCAAGTTATCAGCTGGTGTTTTGTTCCTGTCTGTCCGTATATAATCTCCATCCACGGTGTGGACTTCCTCACCTATCTTCCAATTCCCGCCCCGCTTGTACGCCGTCTTCACATCATAATTCTTGACATCGATATCCCGGATTACCTCCCGTTTGTTTTTCAAGGTATTTTTGATGCTGGTGCTGGGGAAGAGCGACCAACCTACTCGGAGGATATCACCATCGCGGTCCTTCTCGGTGCATTTGATGTAGTAGTCCGCCATTTCATCACCTCCTGATGCGTCACGCCGCGGTGCCCGGCGGAGCGGCAATATTTGATAATCAATCGAAATTACATATAACTGCTCCCGAACCGGAGTCAAAGTGATATGTGATTTTGCCAATCACCCGACGGCGAAGGTAATTCGACAAGAAAAGCAGGTTTGGACGAAACAATCCACCCCGGCTGTCCCAACTAGCCTATAAGAAACAATCACGGTAGGCTGGAAGCTTGGCGCTACGCCGCAGGAGTCAGTTTAGAAAATGAGCGCGGGCGGCTAGCCGAAGCGTCACCAGGGGTCGGGCTCGAGGTGGCGGGAAGCCCTCCGCCCGCGCTGCAATGGACAGTCTGATGGGCATAAAAAATAGGTTGTGCCTGCTCGCCCAGCTCGTCCAGCAACTTCTTTCACAAAAGACCGGTCGCTTCGCGCATAAACAGCGATACCGAACTATCGCTATACACGGTTCAATGAGATTAATGTGTAAGTCCCCGTAAAAGAACATGCATGGAATCTCGGGTAGCAAAAATTAGTGGTATATTTATATTCGGTTCACCCATTTTGGGAGGAATTATTGCAGGTTTTCTTTGCTTCAGCGTTTCATGGTGGGCTTTTGCGATTGGAATAACAGGATTGGGTTTGGATCTTGTAGGCGCAATTCTCATAGTGGTCACAGAAATCGATTGGTTCGACCAATTCTGGCGAGATGAGGAGAGATTCCAAGAGGCGAAGCGTCTTGACGATGCAAGGAACCGATTGTATGATGGAGAGGAACAGCCATTCGAATCTGGGGAACCCGAATTTCAAAGGTTAATTGACGTTATCAGAGAACATCAATCTATTACGATAACTCCTCATCAATTGAAACCCCCAAAACCGGGCGGATTGGGTGGTAGTAATCATATAAGGATATTTGAGGAAAATGGAGATTCCAATCCAGACCGAGTTCATATTCACAATACGCTATTTAATAATTGGATTGACAAGCGAATAACGGATCTCCATGCCGAGGTTAGGGATAGTATCCGGTTTGTTGGACTCCTTTCATTGCTGATTGGTTTTGGGTTACAAGCAGTCATCATATCTCTTACGCCACTCCACATTATTGGCCGGGGCGCTGGATAAGTTCCCTTATTGCTAATACTTAGGAAGAACCTCTATGGTCAGGTGGCCTGACACGTCACAGCATACTTTTTTGTTTTGCTGAGTCTTTTCATTCGCTGCTCGCCCAGCTCGTCCAGCAACTTCTATCACAAAAGACCGGCCGCTTCGCGCACCGGTGCTTTTTCTCGAGCCACACCATCGCCCGGACGTGCTCCTGATCGAGGCGGACCTGGTCACCACACTCCTGACAATCGCGCAAATCGCCGGGCACGCCCAGTGGGTTACGATAGTCGAACGTGACCTGTGAAATCCAACCAACGTCCGCGGTGGGTGGCCCGTCGAGTTCGTCGATCGCTGGCCGGTGGGTGCCGGAAGCGCGTCGGGGTACACGAGAGTACGGTCCCCCGGCGACGCGGTTGAAGCCGAGCGGTGGGGAGTCCGGAAGTGTAACTACCCGCCGCTGCGGGGGGCTTTGTTAAAGAAGTCCCGTAATACGATGACTAACTCAGGCTGATATCAGGTCTCAAATCGTCGGGTAGTTCGTCAATCGATTGAATCAGACGGGGACAATCCCATCAAATATTCCGTATTCCACTCGTGAACACTGATTCCTTCTTTATGTTTCTCCATGTACTTCACAAGGATACGTGACAGGATGTACCGTCCACTTTGGATATACTCTCGGTTGTTCAAAACTTGATTACTAATCTCAGTGGGCGAAAAGTCCTCATCCTGATGGATAATTGCGTTACGAGTTGAATAAAGATCGTCTAAATATTGATAGACGAACTGTGGGTCTATTTCATCGTCATTCCGCAATAAAATCGTTCCCCGTATGGGAAGATGGTACTTGTAACCACCCCCGATATCTTTCAGGACGGATGCTTCGAGGGCTATCATGCAATCCAATATTTGATCTTCAATCCGGGATTCCTCGTAAATTTGATGGTATCTTCGCAGAGGTTTGTCGAATGCAGTACCTCCCTCCCGCCGACCGAAGTACTCGCCGAAATCTGTCCAAAATTCGATGAATTCTGGAATTTCATCTTCCGTCAAATCGTATCCTCGAAAACCCCGTTCAAAAGTACCCTTTGAACGTGTGAAATCATATATTCCAAAATGGTAATTCAATAACCCGGGCGAACCGCTGTACGTTTTTTCTACTTGAGTCCCTCTCTCGCGTGGTTTGAAAAAGTTCAATATCTGGGTCAGATCATCAGCAATCCGCTCCCAACGACTTGGCTCGGAATACTCAATGTAGAGTGTTGCAGTCCAATCAGTCGTGAAAAACGCATCCGTCCCTCCCGTACGCTCTTCCATAGTGAGAACCGAACTATACTCGTCATTGGTGATAGCGTGTACTTCGGCAAAATCTATCCCATCACCATATTCTGCCGTAAACCAATCGGGATCAGTCGGCAGCTCAAAGGAGGTATTCTCGGGAATATTCAGGCCAAGCAATGGGGCGATGACATAGCCTGTAGCAGGCCTATAATTCGTCGCAAAGTGATTCCGAAAGGCTTCCTCGTAAGCCTCCTCATCAAACTGAATATCTCCAGCATACTCGATAGCAAATCCTGCGAGTTGCTGAATGTCTCTTTGGAAATATGGAACTACCTGTTCCTTACTTGGGTCATCGATTTGACTTCCATCATCTGTGGAAAGTTGGAGCTCATATCCATTCCCCGAATCGTACAACCATTCAGCTGCATCATGGAGAACCGATTCGTGATCTTCCTCGAAGTAAATCCAAGTCTTGTATTCAGGAATTGACTCTTGCCAATATCGACGACTTTCAGCCTCCCCGAATACAACAGGCTTCAGCCTAATATCTACGTCATCTGGATCGATCGACCTCACATAACGGCGGATAAATTCTTCAAGTTTCTCTTGAATTTCTACCAAATTCACTTCGGACATTATTGTTGACCCATCCGGCAGGTTTCCATAATAATCTGTGGGGGGGGTGGCGTCGACGATGTACCCGACAGCTCAGCCGGATGTCGCCTGGGCCTTGTATATCGACGCCGACCGGATGGGGAGCAAGCCTAAGTCAGGGGCATTAGTAGCTCAGGCCGTCCCGGCCCCACCGGCATCGGGACAATTCCCCCACCCACCCGAGTCGGGGGCGGCTTTCCTCCGTCCCCACTCTCAAAACGCAGTAGTTCCGCAAGTCAAAACTGTCTAACAATTTCGTCATGAGCGACTCTGCACTCATGGCGCGAGTGCAGCGCCGAGGATCTTCCTGAATACGCTATAACAATCACCAATACAACGCAATTGGTTCAATGACTGCAGTATGTCCTCTGACTCGCAAATCATCATCTTCGATTGATATATTTAATTCTTCCACCCCACCTCGGAGTTCTTCCATAAACTCTTCCCCCATATTTTCATCAGGCATATATTGCTCCATAATATCTAACGCATTTACTGGATTCCATTCTTGATTACCGGGGATATGACGTTTCACTCGGCCCAATAACACATACCGTTCATTGTCTCCAAATGCTTCAAAGACGGACTGGCGCATATATGATTGTTCTAGTTTTGTACAATATGTGTTATCATCGGTTTCAATACGAATTGGATATTCACTACCAGAGATCACCTCTATGAAGGTGGATATAGCCTCTATTTCTTCACGGTCGCTTGAAGGAATTGGGGTCTCTCCGAGGATTTGAAGTGCTCGGTTAAATTCGTCACCAGTAAATTGACCAAAAGCATCGAGTGCCATTGATATTTTCAACAAAGACATAGGATACACATTTCCTGTGATTACCACTAGATCAGAGCGTGAAAGTCCTCGTGGGTCGCGATTTTCTAAAATAGGTATCTCCTGTTCTTCAATTTCATCTATTAATTCTTGAAATCGGTAAGGTGCCGTGACATCCAGTGTAGTCTCAATTTGATTTCGATCCATCTTGATGTATTTGCCTTCAGCCCCGATTCCAGCAATCCGGCCACCTCCTCCGCCTCCTTTTTCAGTTTGGTCTTCAGAGGAGTGTGTAATTTCTGAAGGAATTCCTTTTCCTAGTGACGATAGGTTACTATTCAGGCTCTCGTTGTCGATGTAAACGAATTCTCTGAGCTGTGGCATATCTGAAATTTGGATTCATCACTAATAGTGATTGGCCACCCGGAATGAGAGTAGACTCACACAACACACCTACTAACCAGGATTGGCAGGCTTGGACCCCCCAGATAAGGATAAATTTCCTTCCAAGTTTCGTTCGCTGGCAGCGTACTAACAGAAGAGTGATGAATTAACTCAAATGAGGTATTTGATATAGCGATATTTTGTTTATTAGCCCAAAACCGCAAGATAGCGTCGGGGTGGTCAGATATATGGTACAGGATTTTGGGATAAGTAATCTTATTCCAGGTAGAGAGTACCAAAATCGGCCGGGAACTCTCTATGATAGCATACTCGAAACTTACTCAATGGTATTTGTCGCTACAGCATAAGCAGATTGGTATGTTCGGCGGTGGTTTCGGTCGTAGCCCCCAGCTCCTCGGAATGAGGACCGTAAAATCGGGTGCCGGGTGTTGCTCTCTCGCCTCGGTGTTCGCAGCCGGGGTTCTACCGGCTCAAGCCGCCGAGCAGTCGTGGTCCTCGGCCTCGTCCGGGTCAGCGGGTAGCCGCTGGTGGCAGTCCGGGCAGAGCCGAGCTGCGCGACCCTGTTCGATGAGCTGCTCGAGCGCGGCATCCAGATCGGGCTCGTCGGGCGTGGCGACACCCACGGCCTCGCGGAACTGATCGCCGAGGGTCCCGTGCTGATCCATCGCCTCCAGGTCGCTAGCCAACTGCTCGAACCGTCGCCGAACCCGGCTGATCGTCTGATAGCGGTAGCTGTCGCTGACATCCGCCTCGCCGGAAACGATGTCTCGCTCGCGTTGGGTGAGCATCGCCCGCCTCGCGTCGGTCATACAGGATAGTACGACATTCCAGCCGTAAAATCGACGCTATGCTGTATATTCGCTCATCAGTTGCTTTCCGGCAGTCTCGCCGATCGAGGCAGTGGATCCTGTAAGGAAGAATACCCATATATAAAAGGGCTGTATTAAGTTTTAACATTTTTCTAAGGGTAGAACAAGTTTTAGCTGAGTAACGAGGACTAAATCGGATTTTTCCAGATTTTTCTATTTGAAGGAATTTAGGCCGCATTATCCTGTTTTAACGAGATTTTTCCAGATTTCCAATGGCGCGAGCGCATATTACGCGTGCGTTCACGTATGTTTGTATTTACTGATAGCTTGGGTAAACGAACCCCGGGTTTTATTAGAGACGGGTGCCATGCCTGATTCACGATCGCGGGGCGCCCCGTCGAAAGGTGGGGCCGGTGTTCCAGGACCGAACCCGCGGTTGTGGGCTAGCGCAACCATGCGATCCAACCCACGCGGTACGCAAGAAGGTACCGGCCAGAAGACAGTCACACTCGAGCTGCCGCACTCCGACCTCCGGCAGCTTCACGGCCTGGCGACGGCCGAAAAGAACCGCTGCCGGCGGGCGGACGAACCGGAGGAACGACGCGGCGCGCCCCACATGGCAGCTCTCGAGGAGCGGCTCGCGATGGCCCTTCGGAGGGCCTAGGGATGGCGGCCACCGACGCCCGCCACTACGCCGACGACGGCCAGCGATCGCGACGGTATCGACTGGCGGGCGGTCCGCCGGGCGCTGGGGGAGTAACCGATGGCGTCCGCGCGAGATCGCAACGTCGGCGGCGGCCGGCTCGACGTCGCGGCCCAGGCGCGAAAGATCCATAGCTGGATTCAAAACGCCGACTTCGACGAACCGCGACCGCGAGATTGCACGGCTGATGGAGAATGCCGACAAGTACATCGACCCGGAGCAGTCGGCGTCGGCGAACTATGCGCGCATCAAGAAGCAGCTCGGCCTGAAAACGCTCGGCGATCGAAGGCGATCGCCCGGGCGGCCCAAAGGCAGGCCGAAGACTCGGCGCGCCGGGCGATCCGCGAAAACCTCGCGGCCATCGACGCCGGCGAGGCCGACGAGCTGCTCGCGGACATTGAAGCCGAGTATGGGGCCGACTTCGTGACGGCCGAGCTCGAACGGGCCCGCGCTGACGCCGACGCCGAGCTCGGCGGCGCGCCCGAACCGAACGACTACAACCCGAGTGCGACGGCACACGCCAACGGGACACCGGAGGCCGACCCGGCACCGCCGACGGTCACGGTCGACCCCGACCCGACGCCCGCGGCGCCGGCTGAAGCCGATTCGACCGAACCCGTCACGACACGACCACGCGCCCGGACGCGGGGTTTGGCGGCCATCGCCCGGGTGCCCGAGCCGGTCCGGTCACTGCTCATCTGTCTGTGGGTGCTGCTCCGGTACTCGCCTGACCCGGCGCACCCAGGAGGGCCGGTCAATGCGTGAGTTCGCCGACGACCGGGACGACGGCCAGCAGTCGCTCGGGACCCGAAGACGCGTACCCAATACCGCGACTCGAAGATCGGCGGGTCGGACCGGTTTGGCGACGACAGGCCAGAGCCGGCGGACCCGGGCGAGCAGTCGCGGCTGGCGATCGAGGGCGACCGGCGCCAGCGCACGCTCGACGGCGATACGGCCGCGCGCGAACCGGAGTGGTCGGGATGACGCGCCAGGCCACGTTCGGCGACTACGACGCGACGACGGACGGGTTCCCGGGCGTCAGCCGGGACGAGTGGGGCCCGACGGCACGCCGGCCGGTGCCGGAGCCGGAGGCCAAGCGGTCGGCGCTCCGGGGCTGGCTGGCCGCCCGCGGCTTCAATCTCGATTGTATCCGCGAGGCCGAGGGCATCATCCCGTCGAGACACACCGACCACCACCCGGCCGACGAACCCGCAACCTGGGAGCTCCCCGGCCGGCTCCTCGGTGACGACAGCCGCCGCGAGGAGATCGAGGCGCTGATCGCCGAGGATTTGGCCGATCTCAGCAGATTCGAGGAGACCATGCAAGACGACACCACCACGGACGACGGGCGGAGCATCACGCGGGGCAACGGATCCGACGGCGACCCCCGGGCGCAGAATGCGCGCGCGGTCGGCCGATGGCGGCCATCCCGGCCACATCGACGCAAGCACCTCCCTCGAGGCGCTCGCCGAGGACGCCGCGCCGAACCGCTCGACCAGCTCCAGGCCGACGACGAACCGACTGCCGAGGAGCGGACCGCCGAGGACGACGGGCTCCCGGGCGAGTACCACGCGGAGGCCGAGACCGTCGGTGAGGGCTGGGAGGGTGAATTCATCTATTCGAGTTGGGGCTACGGCCAGACGAACGTCGAGATGGCGATGATCGTCGACGTCAGCGACACCGGCAAGACGGTCCTCGCGCAGCTCGTCGCGCCCGAAACCGTCGACCACGGCCGCGGGAGCGAATCGCTCCGGCCCACCGGCGAGACCTACGGCGACGAGTTCCGCCTTCACGTCCGCGGCTGGACGACTCGGATCCGTCGTTTCGCGGCAGCTACCCCTTCATCGACGGCGACAGCGAGAAGGGGACCCGCCGGGGCTCGTTTGGCTGGTTCGAGCAACGTGGCCGGCGATTCGGTCCACCAGACCGCAACGGGGTTCGGTCACTGATGACCGACGACGACACCACCGTTCCGCGGTCGACCGCGAGGCGCTGGCCGGCGTACTGACCTACATGGAGGAGGAGCTCGCGAACCGCAATCACCTTCGGGAGACGAAGCTCGCCGCGACCGTCGAACGGCTCCGGGCGACCGTCGGGGGCTCGCGGGCATGAGCGCCGACCTGCCCGAACCGGGTTCACGGGAGTGCCCTCGCGTGGGAATCGATCAACTCGGACACACCCATTATCACGACGACGAGGGCGACCGGATGCTGCTCACGAACGCCGGCGACGTGGTGGAGGTCCACGATCTCGACGGCCGCCCGGTGGAGCAGTGGATCAGCCACGTTCGCGAACACGCGGCTGGGAGACGTGCTTCTGGGAGCAGGGCGCCTTTGAGGGCGTTGGCCAACGGCTCCGACACACAATAGACGGAACAACTCATGGTTGAAGCCAATCAACGAGGATTGACACGAATGGTGGATGCATTCCCCGAGTTCGAGACGGGCATCGAGGTGCCGTTCGAGGCGCGCTGTGAGTCCTGCGGCAAGTCGGCGAACCCGCCCTACCAGCTCGTCGCAGCGTTCCCCGACCCGACGATTGACGACCCACGGGAGTCGCCCCGTCGCTGCCGGGGAGTGCTACGTCGAGCTGCTGACGGACCTGACCGGGCTCGGCACCAACCCCGCCGAGGTGCTGACGATGGAGCTGGCGGGGTATAGCCACGAACAAATCGCCGCCGCGCTCGGCCACTCGGTGACGCAAATCGAGAAGTACGCCAAGCGCGCCCGCGACCACCGCGAGGCCGTGAGAGGCAGCGAGGGCGCGCTTGAGCCGCTGTTCCAGTACCTATGACTCCCGCCGAGTTTACCGGCTACGGGCTGCTGATCGGCGTGACGCTGCTAACTCTGCTACCTGCCGTGTTGGACGTTGGAACGTAATCTGCTCCGCCGGGCGTAGAAACAGCTCAGTCGGCGCGACCGGGCTCTAGGGTCATCGCTCCTATACAGCCGAGCGTAATCCTCGTCGGGGTGTTTCTCGAACCAGCAGCCATCGCCGCCGTCGATCCCCAACTCCTCACGGACATCCTTCGCTATGGGCGCGGTTACGGTCCCATCGCCGTTTTGGGCTGTCGTTTCGCCGCTCGCGTGTTTGCCCTCGGAGGTTGCCATCTGCTACTCAGTTTCTGTATAGATTGACTTAGGCTTGCTCCCATCGTATAGTTCCATACAGACTCTATGACGTCTCTGTATAGTTTCTTTCGAGGTTCTATCCAGCGGATCATATAACCCACTAGGATCGTACACTTGAGCATAGGCACCTGCCTATGCGCGCGCAGCTCTACCCCGCAGCGGGGCAAAACAGGACCAGTACAGCGGAGGCAACCGATGACGGGCAAGCTGTCGAGGACGGCGGTACTCCTTCTCGTTGGATCGCTGTTCGTCTCAGTCGCGGCAGTCGGCGTCGGCTTCGCCGCGACGGAGGACGACCCGATGACGGACCACCTCAACACGGGCGACTACGACGAGGAGGGAACGGCTGGCGTTCATCGCACGCGGCGACGTTACGGTGGCACAGCAAGACCTCCCCGAAGGTCAGACCCACCAAGCCGTCGCCGGGTACGAGGATAACGCCGGGGACTACGTGACCGACGGTGACGTACCCGACGGTGGCCAGTTCTCGGTCAACCAGTCGTGGGACGAGAGCGACGGCACGAACGCGAACTACTGACACGTTCAAGCCGAACCACATCGTCGCGGACTTCTTCACGGGCTTCCCCGACAAGTCCGCCCGGACGTGGACCAACGCCTCGGGGTGGACGGTGAACTCGGGGTCGGGCAACATCACCATCAGCAACACCACGGTCGATGCTGATGCCGACGCCGTCCACTTCGACACGGGCTCGAACGGTGACTCCGGTTCCGGCGCTGTGCTGGTCGCGGAGGCCAAGTACAACCGCTGGGACGGCGAGCTTGACTCTGACGAGTCCAAGCGCGTCCTCATCCTCGGGATGGACATCGACACCCTCGATGACAACACCGAGATCCAGGTCCGCATCTACGACGAAAGCGGGTCCTACAAGGAGGTCAACGCGAGCACGGGCTATTCGAGCCAGTCCGTGAACGCGACCGCGTTCGCCGCGGGTACGAACGACGTGTTCTACCAAGTCAAGCTCTCGGCGCTGACGACCGAGGGTGCCGATACCAGCTTCGACAACATCGAGAACGTCACCGTCCGGGTGTACCGGAACAGCGGCTCCACGGGAGACGCTGACTTCTCGATCAGCGCGCTTGACCTGCGCCGGAAGTCGAAGGTCACCATCGGGGAGAAGCGGGCCACCACCGACGACGACGGCAACGACCCCGACAGTGACAGCGACTACGACGAGATCCAGACGGTGTACAACGCCTCCGGGTCCGTCTCCATCTACGACCTCACGACGATGGACACGCTGTTCGACTCGGCCATCATCAACGACATCAGCTACCAGTACCACTACGTCTCGAGTGGGAACGCGCTGCGCGGCGAGGACGGCAACTACGTCTTCGAGTTCGAGGAGGCGTCGAACCCCGGCTTCAACAAGACGCTGAACCTCACCGTCAGCCAGAAGCTGCCGTCGGCGACGGACCTAAGTTACAGCAACTCAAAGACGGAGTTCGTCCAGAAGTGGCCCGAAGCGCGCTACCTGACGGTCGAGAGCGCCAGCGGCGTGGCCAGCAGCGTGAACCTCAGCCAGGCCTCGTTCAGCTCGCTTTCGAGTTCGCTCGGCTCGCAGGGCTCCACCGTCACGGTTGACGCCACCACGACGGCCGGCGAGCGCATCGTCTGGCACGTTGAAGTCGAGCTCACGGGCGACGAGGTGGACACCGTGAAGGCCGCGTCCGACAGCGGCAGCGGCGTTGCGCCACCCGACAGCGGCGACGGAGGCAGCCAAGGCATCGGCGGGATGATCGTGGACTTCTTCACGAGCCTGACCGGCATCGCGGCGACGGTCCTCGCGGGTACGCTCGTGTGGATGCGCCGTCGAGGCAAGTAACGATGACCGCCAGCCGAACCGCTGGCAAGCCAGCCCCCGGGGCGGGGGTGGAGAGTGCCGCATAAGGGCGGCGACTTCGATACGCCCTTCGGCTCCATCAAGGCCGCTCAGGACCACTCTCTCAACGAGATTGGTCAGCTGGGCATCGGAGGCTGGCTGCTGGCGCTGGTCGGCGCAGCCATCACCGGCGTTCAGGTCATCACCGACGCGCTGCTGCTGCCGTTCCGGCTGGTCATCGACATCGGCTTCGGAGCCGTGGACCAGCTCATCCTGACGCCGCTCGGCCTGACAGACGTCGGCGTGCGAATTACAGCGGAGAACCTCGGGTTCTTCGGCTTCCTCGCCGCGCCGTTCTCGTCGGCCCTCGCGCTCGCCACCATCGGCGTGTTCATCGGCTTCCTCGCGCTTAGCGCCACGGCAACTCGCCGACGAACCTCGATCACGGACAACGCTCTCTGGGACTTCTTCTTCGGGACACCGGAGGAGGAGGTCGAAGGGGAGGACTGATGGTGATGGCCCGGCCTGCCCTTCGGGGCACGTCGGGGAGCGGCCAGCTGCGCGTGGAGGTCCACCGTGGCCAACGGTGACGACCCGACCGGGTTCTTCCGCCAGTTCTTGAACCCGAACGCCGACTCGCTGTTCGCCAAGGTCGATTTCAGCGGCATCGTCGGCTCGATCGGAGGCGGCACCGCGCTGACCATCCTCGGCGCGTTTGTGGCCATCGGGGTCGCGCTCCGGCAGTTCATCGAGCAGGTAGGCGGTGGCATCCAGACGGCCCTCAGCGACGTGCTGCTCGCCGCCGGGGTTGGCCCGTTCAGCTTGCAGCAGCGCGCCACGGAGGCGGCCGCTGGCTCGTTGGAAGGGTTCGGCTTCCTCGCCGCGCCGGTGTCGTCAGCGACCGCCCTCAGCGCCGTTCTCGTGCTGGGATTGGTCGGAGCCCTGTTCATCTGGGGGTTCGACTGATGGCGGAACTCGAAGGGAGCAGCGGCGGTGGCGACAGCACGACCGACAGCACGGACAGCACCAGCAGCACGGACGACCCGCGCCGGCCACAGAACTTTCAGGGAACGTTCACCGAGAGCGGCAACCTGAAAATCACCTTCCCGGCGTGGATACTCAAGCTGCGGCAGCTGACCCTGTTGGTAGATCACCCGACGGCGTGGATATTGGCCGCGCTGCTGCCCATCGGCTTCTTCGAGGTACAGGCCCGGCTCGCCCGAGGTGAGAGCCCCGCCGAACTCATCGTGGAGGACTTCATCTTCGGGCAGATACTCGTCCCGGCCGGGCGCGTTCCTGTTCGAGCAGGGCCTACGCTCATCGGCGGCATCCAACTGATTGCCTTCGGGACGGACAGCCGGGTGGGCTTCACGCCCGGCACACTCCCCGGTCTGCTCGATGCGCCGGACCTGCTCGGCCGACTCATCGCCGCACCGCTTGTGGCGACCGGCGAAACCATCGCAAGCCAGCTTAACACCCTCTATGCCAGCATCTCGGTCGATCTCGTTGGGCTTCGCCGCGCCCGCGTTCGTGAACACGCTCTGGGGCATCACGTTCGGCACCGTCGCGCTCGGCATCTGGGTCCTGCTGAACGCCATCGACGTGCCCGGCGTGAACCCCATCCGGGCGGCGGCCGTGCTGACGGCCCCGGCCCGGCGACTTATCAGGTGGTCACCATGACAGCCAGACAGCTGCTGACCGACCCGGCGAACTGGTTGATGGGCGCACTCGGAGCGGCCGCCGCGGTCCTCGGTGCCGTGGCCTTTGACCCCACCGGGACCGCCCTCGCGGTGGTCCTGACTTTCATCGGCAACGCTTCGACAATCTTCACGGCGAGCTCCATCACCGCGTGGACGCTCGGCCCGGAAATCGAGGCGCTGAAACCGTGGGTACCGGCGCTGCGGAAGGTCGCGCTCGCGGCGGGCATCATCTGGGTTGTCCAGCTGCTGGCCGGGTTCGGCGACGATGTTGAGGAGAACCTTCGGGAGAACGACAAATGAGCCAACACCCCCACCACGACGGCCGCACCGCCCGCCGGATGAACCCCGACGCTGACCGGGGAGGTGGGCGCTGATGTCGAGCAGCAGCGGCGAGCAGCTGGACCCCGACAGCGCCCGGAAGAAGGCCGTCAACGGAGTCAAAAAGGCGTTCAAGCCCGAGCCGAGTCAGCAGACCAACTCGGTACTCGCGTCGCTTCGCCAGCGTGCGGTTCAGATGCTGCTCGTGGTCGGCGTGATGGTCGCCCTGTCGTGGGCGCTCGGGAGCCTCATCACGGTTCGCACCGGCGCGATCCTGTTCGCCGGACTGGTGATCCTGTCGCTCGCCACCGACCGCCTCGGCGAGTTCAGCTTCACGTTCACGCTGTCGGCTGTCGCGCTCGGCGGTCTCATCATCGCCTTCGCGCTGCCGGCGTTCGTCACCGACGCCTTCAGCTCAATCATCCCGACCATCAACGCCCTGACCGGCCTCCAGGTGCAGCGGATCGACCCGGTCCGGTTCGCCTTGCTGTCGGGCGCTCATCCTGGTGGCGATGTTCGTCGACATCCGCATCGCGTCGGCGTATCGGCGTGAGAGCGGGCGGCCCATCGCGGCCAACGCGGACACGGTTGCCCGTGCGATGAGCCGGCGCGTCCGCAAGCTGTTCGAGGAGTACGTCGCCATCGGCGTCGCCATCGGCTTCCTCGGGTTCGCCATCGTGCTCGAACTCACGAAGGGTGCGGGCGACCTCGGCGCGCAGGTGTTCGACGTGCTCGCCGAAGCCCCGATCATATCGGCGGCGCTGGGGTCCGACCTGCTGGCGTACAAGGCGCTCGGCGGGCCGCTCCCCGTGGTCGATGACCTGCCGCTCATCGGCGCGGTGTTAGGCTGGTTGGCCGGCAACATCGACTACGTTGGCTTCGCGGCGCTGGCTGGCTTCATCCTACTCATCGCGGTCCTGTCAAAGAGGAACAAATGAACCCACTCACACTCGGCACGGAAATTGCACAGCTCATCAACAGCCTCGGCCCGGTTCAGGTGGCCGGCATCGCGCTGCTGTTCGCGGCGGGGATGCTCGTCTGGCGACGGTCCCAGAGCGACACCGACCCCTCGTTCAGCATCGTGGAGGAGTCCGACACCGGCGCGCTGACGCTGAACATCTCCGGTGCGTGGCTCGTCGGCCTGCTGCTGCTCGCCGCCGCCATCAGCCTACGCGGTCAGCTGATGGAGTTCCCCGTCACGGTCGGCGGCCCCATCCTGCTGCTCGGCGGCCTCGCGTGGTGGATGGAGAAGCGGGAGGCGAACTGATGCCGAGCGAGAGTACCACCGAGGCCGCCGGCGCGGCAGGCGCAGCGGGTGCCTCAGCCACAGGGGCGGACGCCGCCGGTGTGGACGGCAGCCCCGGCCTCGATACGCTCCCGAGCGCGGCCCGTAGAGTGTTGGACAGCATCTTCGGCGGCCTCCCGGCCAACCTGAGCCCGCAGGAGATCGTGAACGCGGTCGTTCCGCAGGCGGTTCGAGACACCATCGCGCAGGCGTTCGCGTCCGGCCCGGCCGTCGCGGCCGACGTGCTGGGGGTGCCGTTCGATGATGGACCGTCTCGCGGGCGCAGCGGTCGCTCTCGCCGACTACGACGAGGTGTACCGACGCCGATGGCTCAACCGCTACGGCATCGGCATCCCGTTCGTGTACGCGTTCCTGAGCGTGGTGTCGCTCTACCTCGGGGCGGCCCCGGGCTCGGCACGTTCGCTACGCAGAACCGCTACGCGAGGCTCGGCATCGTCGTGATGGTCGGGCTGTCGGTGCTGTTCCTGATCGCCGCCGGGTACGACCTCCGCCGCCTCGAGTACGAGTGGAAGTTCAGCAAGCAGGACGCCCCCGACGACGGGGAGGACCGACGAACCGCCGGGCGCTGGCGTTGCTGGCCGTCACGGCGCTGCTCTTGGTCCCGATAGCCACGGGTGTCATCGGCACCGTAGCCGCGACCGAGAACACGCCGACGCCGACGCCAGCCAACGAGACAGCTACGCCCGAGCCGACGCCGACCCCCGAACCGACGCCCATCAGGCAGGGTGAACGCGCTCAGGAACAAGTCGAGGAGGTTCGTGCTGGCGATTATAGCCTCGAACGGTTGGAATACAACGGTGTCGAGGCCGACGAGGACGACCCATCAATCCGGGCGCTCGGCGACCCGCCACGGGCCTTCGTCGGCGCTCACTGACAAGGACCCCACCCTCGTCAACGTGCTTTTCGGCACCGCCTCGCCGTGGGTCGAAATCGACCAAGAACGAACCGTCCGCACGAACAGCATCCAGCTCTACAGCTCGGCGTTCGGTGAACTCGCGGGCGACTACGAGCTTGTCATCGTCTATTGGGAGAAGAAGCAGACGCAGGTTCAGACGGACGTCGGCAACCGCTCGGTCACGTACGCCGCCAATCAGACCGTCGAACGAAAGACCGTCACCATCGAGGAGGACGAGCTGTACAGCTACACGAACGTCAGCCTGCCCCCGCACGTCGATCGGACGATGGAGGTCACGATGTGGCTCGAACGCGGCGGGGAGCGGGCGTTCGAGGCGCAGTGGACATTCAATCACCGGACAAACCCACTATACAAGTCGCTGTCTATCAATTCGTTCGCTGGCGCGTGGGCGTTCTCGTTCAGTAATGCGCTCGGTCCGGGCATCGTCGGCGGTGTCCTCGGCCTGATTGGCTCGCAGTGGGTTCTCCGGCGCATCGGGCGCGGTCCGGGGTACGGCGTGGTCGCGTGGGGCATCGCCATCGGCATCGTCTCGCTGTTCATCGTGCCGACGGCTGGCTTCTACTACCAAGTCGCGGTCGTCCTCAAGAATATGCCGAAGGCGATGGGTGGCGTCGTCTTTATCATCGTCTTTTCCATCGGCCTGACGCTCCACGAGCCGGCCCGAAAGGTCGGCTTCTGGCAACGTCACCTGTTCGACGCCAAGACGATGGGGACCGCCGCCGGTGGCGGCGCGACGACTGACGGAGGCCACCGGACGCTCCACCGCGCGATCTCCGAAAGCCTCGGCAACAAGGCCGACGTGTTCGACCAGATGGCCGAGGGGATGTTCGCCGACCTGCCGGAAGTCCCCATCATCCGCACACAGGACGGGGTTCAAGGTGCCCGTCGAGGGCATCCGGCCGGCCTTCGCGCGGCTGTTCGCCAACGCTGCCGAGTTCGACCCCTCCGACATCGGGACGCGGGAACTCATCCGTATTGGGCGGCTTGACGACATAATTCACATCGACCCCGGCGCGCCCGAGGCGCTGACCCACAAGCCAGCTCGGCTCATCAACCAGCTGCCGTGGTTCGTGCTGAAACGCGACTACGCGGACCGCGAGACAGACCCGACGAGCGCCGGCAAGGCCATCGCGGCGGTTCTCAGCCTGTTCATCCTCCTCACACCGGGCGCGGCCGGCTGGGTCGCCATTGACGCCCTCTGGAACGCCGGCCCCATCGGCCTCGTCATCGGCGCGGTGGTCACGCTGACGGCGATGTACACGGCCGAGGACGGCCATATCGAGTTCGACACCGCCCCCGTCCACTATCAGAAGGCCGAGCAGAACCTGACCGGGTTCCGCCGGGCCTACAAGGAGGCCAAGGAGGACCAGAACGCCATCGACCGCGCTCGGCGAGCGGAGGCCGAGACGGTACAGGAGGCCCGTGAGGATCAGGACGCCGAGAACGAGACGTTCATCGACGTTATCGCCGAGCCGCGGGCGACCGGCGGTGGCGGCGATGACGAGGCGACGGAGGGCGACGGCTGATGGCGGTGAAGGATACCGTCGTCAAAGCAGGACTCGCGCTCGGAGCGGGCGTTCTCGGGTTCTTCCTACTCCCGATGCTCGTCGGCGGGATCAGCGGGCGCGCTGGCGGGCGTACTTGATGGGTTCGGTCAGAGCGTCCCCCTGTTCCTCCAACTCGAGTTCTGGCTGAAACGGCGGTGGCTCGTGGCCGCAGCCGGGATGGCACTCGGAATCGGTTGGGTGGTGAGTCGCTGATGGCCGCAGCCGACCAGCTCTGACGACGTTGAACCCGGCCTCACTCGGCCGGTGCGGCCGTCGCTGGCCGTCCTTCAGGACGACCAACGCGCGCTCATCCGCGACGTGGAGCTCGATCGCTACGAGGACGAGCATTACCTGCGGGCCGGGGTGCCCCGAACGGCGACACGTCATCGGGTGGTTCCAGCGGGCCATCGTCCGCACGTTCGGGCACGTGGCCGACGAGCGCGCACGTCTCCACGCTGGCCGTCGATGACACGTTCGTATCGGCGATGGTCGTCGGCGAGGAGCGGTCGCGGTGGCGGCCCGACCCGATGCCGTTCGAACAGGCGGCCCGGGTCCGCGAGATGTTCGAGGCCCGGATGCTCTTGCCGGCCTGTAACGCGGCGTACAACGACCTCCGGCTGGTGGCCGGCGGGGTACATAGACGACGATGACGGCCGGGCGTGGACCGACCTCGACCCCGAGCAGCAGAAGTTCATCGCGATGCGGCCGGCCTTCCGGCGGCTCGATGCCGAGCAGCACAACGCCCTCGAATCGCTCTGCGGGGCGGGTTTGAGAGCCGGGAAGGGCTGTTCAACTGGCTTCACGGCCTAGACGACCCGACGAACGGCGCTATCCGCAGCGACATTGCCGCTCTCGTTGACCGCTCCGAGAAGGGCATCAAGTTCCTGTTGAACGCCCCACGGGACGGGGAAGAAGCGGCGAAGGCCCGCGAGGTTCGCGAGCTGTTCGCTACATCACGTTCCTGCTGCCGGCGTTCGTACAGGGCGTCAAGCGGATGAGCGCGGGCGAGCCGGCCGCCCGTCCATCAAGCCCGTTGGAGGCCCGGCAGGGATGAGTTCCAGCGATACTCCCGGCGAGCAGGAACCTATTGGGACCCCTGACCGGGACGGGCGCTGGCGCTCGGTTCGGCCGAGGGCACGCGGCAGGCGCTCGCGCAACGTGGCGAGGATCCAAACGAGCGCCCGGACTGGCACACGGACGCCCGCGAGATACAGCTGGCCTACGCGCTGTTCGAGGAGGTACCCGCGCCGTTCGAGCGCGACGACGACATTCGCAGAGAACTGTATATTGACACGCTCGTACACGAGAAGCCAGCGGAGACGACCAGCTCATCGGGCCGCACCGACTTCCTCCGCGTCGGCGAGCGAGACGCCGGCAAGACCGCGGACAACCTCAACCTGGTCGCACCGGCTGATGGAGGTCAACGCAGGCGTCGGCGAGGAGAGGTCATCTGGCGCGGTGCGCCACCACCCCGGTCGGGCTGGCTGCCGTTCAAGGAGTGGGCGACGGTCTGGTTGCCGGCGAACGCGACCATCGACGCGCGATGGAAGTACGAGACGGACATCGAGCCCGAGCCCGTCGAGATGGAGGATGTCGTCCGGCACGTCCGCCGTTACGACGACCCGAAGGACCTTCCTATGACCGCATCGGGAAGGAGCCCGGCGGCACGTTCCACGTCGTCTATCCTGACCCCAGCTTCAAACGGCGGTAAGCAGCTGACGCAGGAGACAGATCAGGTCCCCGAGACGCTGCCGTTCACGCCGAAGTGGGCGACCATCGGCGAGGAGAGCGCCACGCCGCTGACCCACTGGCGGTACGCCTACTTCCTCGCCGCCGTCGAGTTCCGCAGCTCGAACCACCGGCTGGCGACGGTGTTCGATGAAGCCGGCGACCTCACGCCCGAGGGCGTCAGCGAGGACAAGCACAAGACCTACAGCAAGCTCGAACTGCTCCGGTCGTGCTACGCGGAGTCGCGGAAGAAGCGCATCTCGATCTCACTGGTCCGCCAGACTACGAGGAGAACCTACACCACAAGATACGGCGCGAGGTGGAGCGGCGCATCTCGATGCCCGATGGGTCGCCGAACCCCGTTCAGGGGCGGGCGAGCAGCATCCCGCTCGGCTTCAAGACAGTCGGGATGTACAGCGACCTCATCAGCAATCGGGACGCTGGCACCGGGCTGATGTACGAGGGTGGCCGACTGTTCTCCCTCTACAACTGGAAGAACCTCTCCCGAACCGACCACGAACACGACTGCGAGCTGCATATCGAGTTCGGCGAGCCCGAGTGGGACGACGATGATGGCGACGATGGCCCGACCTGCAGAGTACGACAGCACCATCTTCAAGCGGTGGAGCGGCGGCGACGAGGACCGGCTGTAGCGTCCGAGAGCCCGGCGAGGGCTACGTCGAGCGTGTTCACCGGCAACGAGGTCGAGCCGCTGGCCTCGCCGCTCGAGGATTGGAAGTTCGATGGCATCCGCGAGGTCGGCGGCGAGCGGCTTGTGTCGATGACGAAGGCGGGGTCAGAGGGCGAGACAGCCGTTGTTGCCCGCGTCCCCGTGCGGGACTTCGGCCTCAATAAGGAACTAGGAGGTGAGGGAGCGTGATCGCTGGCGGGCGTCGTGACGGACGCAGCTGCCGGCGAGGCGCGCACCTATGCGCGCGCGTTAGACTCCGAGCTGGGTTGGCCCCCCCTCAGCGGGGTCGGGCAAGTGGGAGCTGCCGGTGGGTCAGGAGGTTTTCAGTCTGATGAGAAACACCACCAAGCGTCGGGTCGGACAGTTCGCGGCAATCATCGCGGCGGTTATCGTAGTGGTCGCGGGGGTGCCCTGGGCGTCGGTCACGCTCGGCGGGCCGGGAGTGTCGCCGGTCGGGACGGCTCAGGCCGCTGAAACGACGATAGACGACTTTGAGGATGGGGACAAGTCGGTAGCCGCCTCTGGATGGTCCGGGTGGTCGGGAGACACGGGGTCCCTGTCGGTTAGTGGAACGAAGCCCATAGACGGCTCCTATTCGGGTGTTCTTTTCGACCGACGCCGATAAATCAATCAATACGAAGCCGGGCACCACCCGCAAAACACCTTCAAGGGTCGCCTTCAAGGTTAACATAAGCGGGAGCCCGAGTGGGGCCGCTGACGAGGCTCAATTTCAGGTCTTGAACGGCTCGACTATCCTATTCAGAGTCAGTTTTGAATACACCGAACGGCAAGTGACAGTTAACGCCGACGACGGCGGGGACGCTTCGGCCATCAATTAGGGGCTCGACTGGGAGCCCGGCCGCGAGTATATGGTCGAATTCGACAATATTGATTGGCAAGCTAACACCTTCGACGTATATATTAACAAACATAAGTACCTTAGCGACGTTTCCTTTGAAAACACCGATAGCGAGTTAGACGAGTTGAAAGTCATTAACGACAACGGCAATGCGGCCGGGACGGTGAATATAAAATTCGACACCGTAGAAGCGGGCGGTTCGCGGTACTCTCCAGCCCGGTTTAGTGGCGGAGGCTTTGACGGTTTTGAGGACGGGGAGATCACCGACGTGGCTACGGGCTGGTCCGGTTGGAAAGGCGGCGGCGTAGGGGTCACGCGCGGACGTAATTGATGGCAATTACAGCGGGAATATGTCATCCAACGGCGACAGCGTGACGACCAGCATACATTCGGAAAGTGGCAGGTTATTCATTCAATCGTATTGCGGTCGCGGTCAACATATCCGACGATGTTGGCAATACAGGGGATGAAGTCGTTGTTGGTGTCAAAAATGACACTAATCATATCTTCCGCGTGAGTTTCCAAGACGGCCTCGAGGACATATATCTCAACGCAAATGACGAGTCGGATGGTGGCGCAATAGAGACGGATAAAGATTGGAACGAGAGCATCGATTATTTCATCGAATTTCGAGACATAAACTACACCAACAACAGCTACGATCTGTATGTGAACGGGTTCGAGATTGCCAACGACCAACCGTTCGAGAGTTCATCATCGGGCTTCGACGAGCTTGAAGTTCACTCCGATACTGACGGGAGTGGCGTCGAGCGAACCGCGTATTTCGACAACATTGAATTAGGGGGAGCGAACCACTCCCAACCCGAATATACTTACGGGCTGACAGACGGCTTTGAGGACTCAAACAAGGTTGTAGAGGTAACACCGTGGTCCGGCTGGCGCTCCTCTGGGTCATTCACTATTCAATCGAAAACAGTCTTTGAAGGTTCTGTCGCCGCCAATATCAGTAGCTCCAACAGCAGAGAGGTGGTAAGATTAGATACGGCAGGGGAACCGAGGCCGCCACGCATCGAGGCCCACGTCCTGACGAATTACCGGGGCGGTAATGGTGACGATATGTTACTTAGGTTTGATTATAATTCTGAAGAGGTGTTCTCGGTCACGCTTGACCCACAAGACAATGAGTTTATATTGAACATAGGGCAGAAGGACGATGGACCAGCGGTTCAATCGGGTATATTTTGGACTACGGGGAAGGAATATAACGTAACATTCGCGGATATTTCATGGACTTCAAATACCTTTGATTTCTACGTAAACGGGACGAAAGCAAAGGATGATGTGGCTTTCCGAAACGATTACAGCGGGATTGATGAGGTGGCAGTTCGCTCGGATACTGACCACACTTCTGGCAACCGGGAATTTGTCGTTGATGACTTTCAAATAACAAGCGGCTGTTCAGCCAATTGCGACTTTAATTTTGGTAACACCGTCTCGGGCACGGCCGTCGACGGTGAGGGCAAGCCCCTCAACGGCGCCACCATCGAGATAAGCACGAACCCCACGAAAAGCCAGGCGGGCGCGGGCTTCTCGTTCAGCTCAATCAGCGACGGTACCTACACCCTCACCGCCTACGGCGATGTGGACTGTCACGCGAACGGCACCAAGGAGGTCACGGTAAGCGGCTCGGATCTCACCGGGCAGGACGTGACGATGCCGCTGCTTGAGGAGTGTAAGGACCACTCGGGCGGCAGCGTGGATCTGAACGATACCGAGTTACCAGCAGAGGTTCGAGCTAAATTCGTTCGACTCCGCACGCTTCGACCCACCGCAGACCGTGCTAAAGGCGTTCTATTGGGAGGATTACAGCCGAACCATCCCCGGCACGAGTGCGAGATTAGTCGGCGCCGACTCGGCGTGGGTCGAGCAGGATGTGGGCGTGTTCAGCACCAACGACGATATTACCCTCATCCTAGAGGAGGACGCAGCCTACAAGTTCCGTCTCACTGGACAGCGCGGCGACACGAAAGAGATCACCGGCGTCCGAACGTCGCCCGACAGGGGTACCATCAGCCTGTTCGTTTACGGGCCGGACGGCAAAGACAGTGGCGAGCCCGAGGGCGACGAAGCCACGCCGGCCATCAACGCAACCCGGCCAACATCCCCGGCGACAACGACGGCGACGGCGTCATCGAGAACCCGCCGCCCATCGAGCAGCCCGCGTTCGAGGAACCCGAGTCGGAGAGCTACCTACAGACGGGCACGTTCCTGTTCGACGGCACCCGCTGTGTCGGGCTGCGGTACTACGACCCGTCGCAGAACACCACGGAACTACACTATAGCTTCAACGTCGAGGGCACGCAGTACGAGGACACCATCACCTTCGATGACCCGGTCGGCTACTACGAGCAGTGTATCGAGGAGGCCAACGTCGGCCCGACGTTCAACAGCACCCCGACCGAGCCGCCCACGGGCGACGTAGAGTTCGAGTTCGAGAAGGACGGCGAGGTGTTCAACGGCTGGTCGGATACGGCGAGGGCGGCGCATCGGCGGTGCTGAACGATGCTGGGGGCTCGGCGTGAACGTCCCCATCGGCCCGCCCGGCGACGGTTCAAGCGGCAACAACGGGGCGAACACGGTGTTCCTCGCTGCCGGCCTCGGGGCCGCCGCCTTCGTGTTCCGCAACGACGTCCGCCGGATAGCGGCCAATCAGGGACCGAAGCTCGTCCGGGCGGGCCGCCGAGCGATCGGAGCGGTCGGGAGGTTCGTTAGGGGCCTCCTATGATCGAGCCGCTGTTCATTATGGAGCTCCTGGCCAAGCACACCCCGTGGGAGGTCGGCGGCTGGGTGTTCCTGCTGTTCTCGGCGTTCTACATCCTCCGGATGACCAAGATGGCGTCGAGGCTCAGTTCGTGGGCGTGGATGGTCGCCTTCGCCCTGCTGGCGCTCTCACTCGGGCTCGCAAGTGGCGTCATCACCGGCATCAGCGTTCGATCGACTATTCGAGCTGTTGGGTTGGCTGGTGGACACCGGCACGACGGTCGCCAAGCAGGTGATGGATGAGCGGCGCGCTCTGGGCGCTCGCCGAGCAGTTTGGCCCCGTCTATGCGACTCTCGAGTGTGCGCGGTGCGCTGCCGAAGGTGGCGGCCCCTGCCCGAACTGTCAGGGTATCAGTCGGGATGCCGTCACGGGTTAAGGACTGTCCATACACCTATTTCACTTCCGCGCCACTCACCGAGAGCCCCTATTACCCGTCCCCGGAAACCAAGGAGCCCGATGGCCACCCGACGGGGACCAATCTCGATCGACGATTCCAACTGGGCCGAGCGAGCCCGGCTGCAGTGCCCGGAGGGCCACCATTGGTGGGAAGCCTACGAGACGGTGTGGTACTGTAAATCGTGTTCGAGAAGCTACGGGGAGCTGCGTGATCGGAAGACGGGGGAGCTGGTCGGCCGGGCGGATGTCCGGTTGACTGACGGCCTGCGGAGGCGGACGAAATCCTGAGGAATGCTCAGGCCTGCATCAGCAACCCACTCGACTTCGCTCAGTCATAGAACCCATCTCGATGACCGGCCTGGAGGACCCGTAGCTCGTCTCGGGAACGGTCCCAGTCGATCTCGCACCTGTAGGTGCCTGCCCGGAGCTTGTACGTGGTGCGCCCCTTCAGCGGCGTGAGGAAGTGGTCCGGGTTCTCGCCCGCCTGCTCCAGTTTTGATCGAATCTGCTGTTCGACGTCCGGCTGCTGGTCCTGAAGCCACGCCTCGACGTCAGGATGCAGCAGGACATCAGCCATCGAAGAAGGCTCCTACAGCTCCTCGAATTCGTCGCGGGGGGTCTCCTGCCGCTGCTCCGAACGGGCGGCGACATCGGCGGCAAGCTCGGGGCCGACGAGGGGCCCGGTCGGCAACGCTCGGCCGAACTCCCGGCGGGCAACGTCCCCAGAATTGGTCATCTCCTGGAGCCGGACGCGCACGGCCTCGTCGCTGACGTCGATATCGAAATGGGTGACCGACGCTCCCGCAATCTCGGAGACGGTGAGAAACGGATCGTCGGCAGTCGCCTCGAAATCGAACGCCTTGAGGAGGTCCTGGTCGCGGACTTTTCGGCGGAACTGCCCTCGTTCATCCCGGTTCTGTGCGGCCATGAATATGGGTAACGAGCGGAGAGTCTTAACCGTTTGGACCGCACCAATGGATGGTGGGGGAGCGGACGCACCCACGGGTTAATATCCGGCTGGGAGAAGGCGCGACGCAAACGTGACGCGCCGACCAGAAGATCGACCGCCTGCGCGAGTTTACCAAGCCGTCAGTCGTCGGCCTGGATATCTGTAAAATTCGCGACGTGGTCGGTCACCTGACCGAGAGTTGCTGCGGCCTGTTGCCGAATCTCATCTGCCCTGACTCGGAGAGCCACGTAACGGTCGTCTCCAGATAGTTCATTTGGCGAGTACGACGTTTCCAGCGCCTCAAGTTTCGACATAGCCGCAAAGAATTTCTGGATCTCTTGATCGTATGAACGTCGAATGATCAACTCCTCGATTTTTCCCTGTTAAGGTCGGTCTGTCAACAGGTTTGTTGAGGTAATTCTCGATCGAGAGATCTGAAATGTCGAAATCAGGCTCCAGTCCGCTGACCATCATGATTTGCGTGGTTGAATTGAGTTCGCGTAACCGACGGGCCACCTCGTCTCCGTGGAGATCTGGCATTTCTCGATCTAAGAGTATAATCGAGGGGTCGCCGTTGAGATTTTCAAGCGCTTCTTTTCCGCGGTTAACCGACTTACAAGGCCACTTTTCGAGGACCCACTCCCTGAAAAGATCAGCCAGCATTTGGTCGTCGTCGACAACGAGAACACTGATCTCGTTTTGGACGCTCGGGAGTGTGATCTCCGTCATGAATATCACCCTCTCTATGTATTGATTAATAGTTTGGGTTAGGATATTTTTCTAACATACTGAGACATTACTCGAATCATTCAAATAACGTTAGAGCCTCCGAATCTGAGGAGTAAGGTTATCTGGCTGCCTCCGCTCGCTGGTTGGGTAATGGCCGACGAGCCGGGCGTCGTCGACAAGCTCCCGTCGCGACCGCTGAGTTACGAGGAGGGTCAGCGCCTCGAGGCCCAAGAGTCCGATCGCTCATGGGTCCGCCCGGAGTCGGTGATCGCCCGCGACGGCGAGGACGTCGTCGTCGCGCTCATGGCGGTCGATCGGGAGCGGGGCTATTCGTGGCTTCTCGGGTACGATCCCGAGCTCGAGGGCTGGAGTGTCGTCGACGAGTGGGCTGAGGCCGAGCTCGAGAAAGAGGCGTTTTATGAGCGGCTCGAGGCGTGGGAGGCGGAGACGTTTGGCTGAGGGACTGGTTTAAGTTTTGTATGGAATCTGATTTCTTCCCGCGATTTACTACCAATCTGGAGCCCTCATGATTAGGATATATTCTTGAGCCATCAAGTCGCCAGTCTCTCCTGGAACATTCTCGGGGGTATTCTCAAATGGTAGGGTCTTTTTCGGAATATCTCTGGGGAGAGTGTGCTTGACATCAAAGCCGAGGAAATGGTAGAACTCTTCCGTGATGCGGTGCGTCGGAATATTCACACGGCTAATGGTCCTGTTCGGAACAACAAGCGCAATGGGTTGTCCTGGTTTTAGAATTCGATTTGTTTGTTTGACTGTCTCGTAGTAATCCAGGAAGAATTTTAATGCATCCTCAGATCTACCATCAATATCTCTTAGTTTATCCACTGTATTTGCCAAAGAATCAGAAATGTCGAGAATTCGATCTGGAGTTGAAACGCATTCGCTCTCCCCACCTAATCCATATTTGTCCACTTGCCTCATCGAATTGGCACTTTCCTGACTAGAAATAATGGCCGGATCCTTGGAGAATTGCCCGTATGCCACAGTGGTCCGATGATCGCCGTAGGGGGGTGAAGTGATAATTATATCCGCCGAATTGGAATCTACCTCAGAGGGCATTTGAGCATTTGAGTTATGAATTATCGTTTTTAGATTCATATCCACAGAGGCATGATATTCTTCAATCATCGATAAGTTTCCATCCACTATCCCACGAAAGATTTCCCAAACGTCAGGATCGAAATTCGGACGTTCATCCTCAGAAATCCTATATCGCTTAAATTCATTATTTCTCTGATAACTTACACGGCGACTCGTCTCCGAGAGTGCTATTCTGAAACATCTGACTACATCCTCACCATACCTCGTGTTCAGAGCATCAATCCGCTCTACGAAGATATCCCAGCTGGGATAGTTGTGGTTCAGGAAACCACTCGCAATTTGAATCAAGGTTTACCGAAAATGGACTGTTCTCAGAGGTGACCCGAATCAAATCCCTCCTTTAGTGGATTTGCTGAAAATTCAACACCATACAAAGCCTCCCTAGCAGACCTAATCCTTTCCGGAGAAGGGGGGCTTGCCTTCACTCGAGAAACCATACAGGCCAGCGGGTTGATATCGACAAGAATCGAGTTCAATCCGTGGCGTCGAGCCTCAACACCTGTAGTTCCACTACCCGCGAACGGGTCAAATACCCAGTCACCCCCCATATGTATCCATTCTCCTTAAAATAAAAAAGGAGATGATTCTGGAATCTGCGGAATCATCCGAGCCGGATATGGATGGATTCCGTGGGTCAAGTATTTCGTATTTGCATCTGGGAAACTCCAATTCACTGATGATAGTCCAGAATGTTCCTCTGGTTGTGACAGGGTTCGCTGGTATGCTCGTTCAGACATGGGTGTTCAGAATCGCATGCCAACTTGGAATCTTCCAGAATGGTTAGAGTATACTGTGTCGTGCATTTGGTTGGGTACCCCTAATAGATACACCTGGAAATAATTATCCGTTTTAGTCAATTCTCTATCGGATCCTCTAACTTCAGTAGAAAATCATTATCCAAGCTAGAAAACAACTATTAGAGGTCTCTCCCTTGAGATTAGCTACGATTTACACATGACCCATGATGGGCCGGACTTTGCTGAGGACGATCACCTCGATCAAGAGGTCCCTGTCGATCGTGAGAACACCCTCGACATGGTCAGAAATGATTACGAATATCCATGGAAAGGGGTGCTACGAGAAGCTATCCAGAACGCGGCCGATGCTTGGGGTCGAAACAAGGATAATGGAATCTTATCGGAAGATTCCAAATTATCGATTACTTTTGAGTTAGACACTGAGATCACCTATTCACATATACGGATAATGCAGGTGGGATGCCACGAGAGATCTTAGTGAAGAATCTTGTTGGAATCGATACACCGGATGAAATCAAAGACGAAGGGAAATCCGCTGGTGCATATGGTCGGGGATTTCATGTTGTCGCCTCAGTCGGTTCAGGGAAAGCATATGTCGAGACAAAGCATGGCGAGGAACACAAACACGGTTACACTTGACGAATCCGGCCACCACAGTTCACCTGAGTTTCCAAAAAACCCTCAGCTGAATCATCAAGGGACTTTCATTCAAGTCAAAGATGTTTTAGAGCATGATATTGAGGGGAAACTTGGGAATTGGCAATCAGTTGAAGAGGTCCTCTTACAGAACTTTAACTTCTTATTGTTAAGAGATGATGTACTCGATCGAATATAACTTTAGATGGAGATATCCATACCCCAGAACCAATCAATCTTCACGAATATGTCGATAAGGGGAAGATACACCACGAAGCTTCTTTAGCTGAATTCACCCATAACGGGGAGCAATACCAGATTACAGATTTGATGGTAGTTCGTACGGATGCAGTTGATTCTAATCCTCCCTGGGAAGGAGTTGCGATGCTCAAAGGAAATGAATATTTAGAGAATCCATTTATGACAGTTCAGCCTTACAAACCCCACAATATTCGTTCGTTGAATAAGCCAGCCAAAATGTTTGGTTGGTGCAATGCTGATGATTTGTGTCCCAAATTAGAGAATAACGCACACACGAAATTCAACTCCGCAGCTCTCGGAAAATCCGGATTGAAAGAACAGTTACAAGAGATTCATAATGAGCATTTCCGAAGGGAGCAAAAAACGACAGAACGAAAGGAACTCCGAGGAGATATAACTGAGCATATAAATGAACTATTAATTTCATTTGAGGATTTTGAAGATTATCAGATATATAGCGAAGGGGTTGAGGTAGAAGGCGGGGATGGCGGGAATGGGGGAGGGAATGAAGTTGCGACGGGTTCCGGTTCTGGTTATTCCCTTGTTTGCCAAGCGGGTAAACGAGATTTCGAAATCGGTGACAATGTACCCCTTCAAGTAGCGATCGAGAATGAAGATGATTCGGATATAAAGGAATTTGAATTGTTTGATATCCGTGTTTCAAGTGATGTGTTGGATTCGGACTTCACTTTCTCAGATAAGACAATAGAAGTTGGCCCAGATGAAACTAAGATGCTGGATCTCACTGGGTTTTAGACCCCGAGAAAGACGGTCGGTATGTCTTCAGGGCGAAAGGTAAACCCGTTGACGAAGAAGAACCCGTAGAACACGCCAATGTTTACGTCCGTGTAGGGGATGTTGATCCAGCTGGTGAGACGGCACCCGGTGGTTCAGGAGGGGGAGATGGTGGGGGTGGTTCCGAAGAAGGTAGTGGCTCTGGTGGCTCCGGGACGTCCACTACTCAGCAAGTAGCCATTGTTGAAGGCGTGTCATTTTCGCCGAGTCCCGACGAGAACTACAAAGTCGCCTTAGAGGAGGGCAATCACGGAGGGTTCGAGGTGCTAATCAATACGAGTCGTCCGGAGTGGACTGCTGCCGAGGAAATTGATGATGATGAGCGTAGAAAACAACTTCAGAACCGACTTGGTACCCTTTGGGGTATCGAGCAGATTGTGCTAGCGAGAAACGTAGACGATTTGAACGAGTTGCTCTCTACCTACGACATGGGCGATCAAGCGGCTGATGACCTTACCGATAGACTCTATAAGCGAGATGAATTGATGGCGGAGATTGAGGCAATTGTAGCGACTGAGCATGGCATTGGATATGAGTGAATCAGAATCGCGGTCGTTACAGAAGAAGTTGGAGGAAGGGGAATATACGATTGAGGTTAAGGATACGATTCGTCGCGGCAAGCAACTTGCGCTAAATAAGCAAGGTGAGAGGACATTATCCAAAGAGGAAAATCGCCAACTCCAGGATTATATGGAGCGTTACAAAGAATTTGATAATTGACATAGAAGAAACGGGTTCTGATTTGGATGGATTCGATAGGGCTTGGACTTTGGGAAAGCTAATGGTCGAAGCAAAAAACGAAGCAAAGGAAGCGGGGAAGAGCTTTTCATTTGAAGCACTCTTCCCTGCAATTTCAGCATTCAAATTCAGTAGTTCTCTTGGATACCGTTATCGATTACTTTATGATATGTTTCCTAATGGTGATTATGATTCAGACTATTCCCATACGACAATGGCCGAACTTGCCCAACGAGCTGAATCTCCGGACCAAGCTCGGGAAGTATATCGGCGGTTAAAGAGCGCCGATGTGAAGCCAACGGAAGGACAAGTAAGAGCGTGGGGGGACTCAAGCGATAACCTCTCCTCAATTATTGATGCGGTTATCGACAGGAATGAGAATAATCACGTGGAGAGCGTGAGGATAGCCAGTATTATGCATGGAATGGATCCGGTATCCTCCGATCAAGAAATCAAATCGGCTATTCAGAATTCAACGAAGAGCTAACCAATCACTCGGGAATGAGTGAAGGCTCCCGGAAGTCACTGTCGTCAGGATCACGCCAGAGTTCCCCTATTTCATCAAATCGATTGCCTTTGTCACGTTCGAATTTCGAGAGCGTTGCATATGCTACAAAATCAGCAATCTGGACGCCAGGACTCATTTCCGACGGAGTAAGCGCTACTGAATCCATAATCCGTGGTATCCTGGAACCTTTGTCTTTGATGATACTGATGCCATCATATTTTGCCTCATATAACAAATTTTTGAGTATTAGGTCGATTTTACCCTCCTCGGCATCCGCGATGACCATCCCTGCGGTGCTGTCTTCTTCCAGGTAATAGTGGAACCTCTCTACCGTCCACCGAAATGCGTAGGCCTTCGGATGAGAGGGATTATCGTACTTCTCAAGCTGATTCTTCTTGTCCATTACCGTTCCCATAAGAACGGGTTCGACTTGATTGATCAAATCAAAAACGTCATCTGACAATTCCTTCTTCTCAATTCCATCTAATTGCTTGTAGTTTCCTCTATCGTTGATGATATCACCATAATGTAGTTCTTCGGGTCTCTCGTACCCCTTACTATCAAAGTGCCTCGAAAGTAGATACTCAGCGCCTTCCTTTAGCTCTAAATTCTGTCCTGGTGTTACGATGATTCCTGCATAAACGATATGCTGAGTCGGGCTATTACCATGTGGCGGAGGTTCTCCGTCGTCTCCCGATTCGTCGAGGTAAAGAAATCTTGCTTCTAAGGTCATTCTAATTGGAGTCCTGAACTTCCTCCTTTAATCCACGCCTCCGCGTCGACGACGTGGCCGCACTCGAGGACGATCTCGTCAGGACCGTTCACGCTGATCGCGCCGGGGAGCTCGCCGCAGCGGGGACAGCCCTCGTCCTCGATTAGCTCGATTACCGTTCGGAGTGTTGGCTTGCCGAGAATCAATCTATTTCATCCCTCCAAGGAAGCCTCCTCCTCTCATTCTTTACCCGAATTTTGTCTTCATTATCTGCCTTCGAATTATAGATGACATCGTACTCATACTCGTATTTGACACCCGTAGTCGATTCAAATTGTAACCTAAGTTTCCCCTCATAATCGTTGTCCTCGAAATCTATACTGTCCTCAAAGATATCTCCTCCAATCCCAACCCTCCATACGATTTCTCCATATTCGTATGTGCTGCTTTTGACGTTTGATTCAATCCATCCAGATTCCGATTGACCTATATCTAACATTACCCGAGGGTTGTAAGGAGGATTCTGAATAAATTCGAACTGTAAGCCATCGGATTTGAATTCGCCAGCCGGCATCCAGTTCGACTCTTGGAGAATTAGTCTGTTTTTCTCCTCACCTTCGATTCTTTTTGAGTTGAGATACCCTTGTACGAAAATCCCTGTAGCTAAAGCAATAGTGGCGGCTCCGGCACCAATCCCAATTCGGAGGTCTGCTTTCTGATAGCCCCACCCAAGATGCGTGATTCCGATAACGACCCAAACAAGGTATAGAGCCGCCAAGACGAGGACTATGCCGACTCCAAAAACAGTCTTCTCGTGTATTTCGATCGACGAACCGTCGTTACCCATTTTCAGTGTGTTGGAGGTCGCCCGCCTCGAGCCAATTCGGAGCCTCGAAGGTGTGGCCACATTCGAGGATGATTTCCTTGTAGCCGATGACCTCAATATCCGCGGAAGGTACACCACATTTCGGGCAGCCCTCGTCTCGGACGCGATCGCGGATGGATTCCAAGGCGGGGTCGGCGAGAATCATTCGCCTCCCGCCTCCTGGAGCTCGCTGGCGTCGAGCTCGCTCCATCGCCCGATGGTTTTCTTAATTTCAGATAGATATATGGGCCAATGAACGGGATGACTGCCAACGCGACTGTCCCGTAAAATCTACCGATGATGTTCAAATTTGTTCCATGCTTAATATCTTTCCACACCGAGTAGGTGGATAGCAGATACATGATGATGAAAACCCAACCCGATAGTTGAAACAACCATCTCAAATCGGGGTTGGGTTGGGCATATACTAAGGGAACCAAACTCAGGATCCCGACTAAAATTGAAATGGTGATGACGTTCCGCCACCGGTCTTCTTGGGCGGGTGAGAGTGGATTTTTCAATACAGCTGTAGGAGAAGGCAGAGCAGGCTTCGATGTCCCCCGAGATGAGGGTTGGGTAGGAGTGTAATCAGTTCCCGTATCACCTCCACTGGAAAGGTCGCGACTGACGGCCATTCGAAGCTCATCTTCCAAATCGTGTTTTTCAATCAGATCAATCAGGTCGTCCACATCAAACAGCGAGAACTCTTGCCGGTCGTAAGCCACACCTTTAGCCTGAGGAGTGAAGGTCGTATTGGCCGCCACCATACAGGCAGTATAGCTTTGATGCTGTTGGTCGAGCGCCTGGTACTGACGAATCTCGTCCGACCCTAGCCGATTCTCACTTTCCTCTCTATGTTTGACTTGTACAGGGACTCGCTGAGGGACCGGCTGTTTCTGCTCGGCAATGAAATCGATACCCTCGTCGCCGCCTTCTCGAGTCACTGATGTGGTCCATCCATCTGCCTCAAAACAAAACGCGACGAAATGCTCAAACTCGATTGGGTCAACCTGCTCCATCAGACCACGTATTTCCTCGCGTTCCGGTTCGGTAAGCATCGAATCCAGGTCAATAATTGTGGCTGTCTTGCACGGTCCCGTCCTTGCGATGAATCACCACACGGTCCCCCGATCCAGCTTCCCTCTTCGCCCGTTTTACCGCCGGAGCCTTCTTTCGGTGATTGCTGACCACGCTACCTCCTTTCTTTTGCACCCTCCACATGTTGCCGCTGGGTACGACACGGTATTCAGTCATGGCTGATTGGGCAGCGAAAAGATGCGACCGTGCCGAGGGGAGTACGCCGTTGTTCGCCGACCCCCCCAATCGGTGCGGTCTGGGTCCCCACTTCTGGCCCCCACCTTCTCGCCCTCTGAGCGGTTTGTAACGGGTGATTGTGATAAATCTAGGTGCCTGACTCAATCCACCAAGCCCAAGAACGACCGATTTTCTTCCCGTGTATTTTACCCGAGTCATAGAATTCCCGGCATTTGATTTGAACTGTCTTCTCCGCAGCGTCAGGGATTTGTTCCGCGATTTCAGTAGAGGATAAGACCGGATTCTTCAGATTCAGCTAGGATTGAACGGACCTTCTCGAGGGTGACCTTCTCCGGCCTTCCGGCCATTGAGCGGGGATTCGTGGCCAGAGGGATAAACTGTCAGTTTTTGTTAATTACAATACTTGAGTATTACTATCCCCAAGTATTAATATATCCAGAGTTGTTGGTGTCCGACAGAGAACCACACGCCCCGCTCCCCGGCTCGGACCTCAGAAAGCATGACGACCCCTTGCGGGGCCGCGGTTCTTGGGGTGCAAGAACCATGCTGAACACGCACACACACCGGCTTAAGCCTGCTGGGAGAGCGAGCACCGCCCGCCAACCACTTTCACCGCAACCGGCGGTAAACCGGCCACTTTCACCGCGTCCTTGGGTTCGCCCCTTTACCAACCCGTCCATCGGCCTGGTCGCCTATGCCGGCCACCTCGAAACCAACCGGCCGACCCGATTCACCGCCGAGGGGCGAGCTCCACATCATCGACTCGCGCGTCAAGAAGTGGCGCTTCAAGTGTCCCAACAAGCCCCATCACGACGACTGGCGGCTCTGGGACGGCGTCTTCTGCTGTCAGACTTGCAAGCAGCTGCGGGACAGCGGGCGTCGCGACGTGCAATCGGTGTTCGACCACCTGTGGGACGCCAAGGAAGGCCAACTCGTCCCGAGAGAGCGAATCCGGATCGAGACGTGAGCCCGACGGGTGGGGGTCCAGCCGATGCCTGAGATCCGCGTCAGCTGCAATGGCCGGTGTCAACAGCCGATCGAGGCCACCTACCGAAACCGGCAGCAAGCCGAAGGCCACGCCGCTAGACACTCGGCCGCGTACGGGTGCCGCGTGACGGTCGAGCCGGAGCCGAGGACGACCGGCGGCCTCGTCAGCTTCGCCACGGCGGTGATGCTCTGATGGCCGTGACCACGAGGCTGCTCTACCGTCCGGGACCGAGCAGCCGCGAGGTGTCGGTCGTCGGAATCTTCGCCTTCGGCATAACCCGCGTTGCGGATACGGTCATCACACTGCCGCTGCTGGCGGCCTACCCGAGCGGCGAGGCCAACGTCATCGCCCGCCAGCTCGCGGCCACGTTCGGCCTCGCCGGGTACGCCTTCCTGTCGCTGCTCTCCATCCCCATCTGCGCGCTCCTGATCGAGACGCTGGCCACGGTTGACTGGCCGCGGGGTAGCCGGGGAAGATGGAGCGAGGCGACGGTGAAGGCCATCGCGTACGGATGGATTTCTCTGCTGTCGCTGGCCGCGACCGTTCACAACGTCACGTCGCTGGCGGTCCTGCTGGGAGTGGTGTTCGCGTGAGCACCGCCGACCGCTCGCGGTACTCGCCCGCCGACGTGGAGCGGAACACCGTCATCCGGCATCTCCACGAGAACGGACCGGCCACCAGCCGCGAGCTGCCGGCGGACGTGAGCGGCCGGGCGCGCGAGGTCGTCGCGCGACTCAGCCCGTTACGAACCGGCGGCAACGGCCGGAAGTCGCGGCTGACCTCGCCATCGATGACGGTGTACTACCTCTACGGCGACGAGCGCCGCGCGGTCCGCAAGTACATCGCGGAGCACACGCCCGCCATTCGCTCCTGCTTCGAGGACCACAACAGCCCGCTACAGCAGAACCTCGAGGACATCATCTACCAGATGTTCATCGAGGAGTGGGGAGTGGGGGAGTGGTCGTGAGTACGCCCGAGGCCTACGCCCGATCCGTCAAGGAGGCCATTCAGGCGCTTCGAGAGCAACACCCACAGATCGACGGCTTCGCGCTCGTCATCCAGCAGGGCAACACGACGCGGCTCATCAAGGGCGCCCATCCCGACCGGGACGGCGTTCAGCCCGAGCTGGTGGCGGGTAGTATCCTGTCGAACTACGCGCGGGAGGTCGGGGGCTCGCCGCACGCCCTCGCCGAGAAGGCCGCCGAGGTGGCCGAGCACGAGCGGGTCGCGTTCGGTCGGGAGTTCGACCCGGACGTGCGGACGGACGGCGGTACTTCCACGGGTGGTGGGGAACGCTGCGAGACTTGCGGAGAGCCAAAACAGAACCACCCCATATACGATGACTTCGGCGGGTTGGCTTGCGCCGGAAACGCGACTTGGCACCGATCACTAAGCAGGGATTTCGATCGAGACATCGTCACCGACGGCGGTACTTCCACGGGCCGTAGTGAACGATTGCGGTATCTCACTAATGGAGAATTACGCGAGGAGATCGCGTACGCCGCTGGCGCTGATCCCACCCGTTACGGCGCTGGGAAATCTGGAGTAGGACTGAAGAAGGCAGACGTTCTCCGAATCGCGACTCAAATCCAGCCAGACGATAGCGATGTAGAACTGAATAAGCTCGACCTCAAAGGCCTCTATCAGGTAGTTTGCCGGTGGTCGGGTGGCGAATACAAGCCGAACGCCGGTAACGCCTGGAAAATCAATCGGGACAACCTCAAGAAGATGCATCAAGCGATCGGGGGCCGACCGCCACGGGAGATCGTTGCGGCGGACGGAGGCAGTGAACCCCCGGATAACTCGGATACTGAGACCGATCGAGATGTCGTCACCAACGGCGGGCATCAGCTTGGCGACGACGAGATCCCCTGTCCCGAGTGTGCCGAGCCCAAGCCCACCCACGAACCATGCCGTCGCTGCGGCTTCGATCCATACGCGACCGACGGCGGCGAGAAGTTGCCCGTCGGCGTCGTTCCGCCGGGCAACGTCGATGTAGTCGAGTGGGCCGAGAATCTCGAGCTCGGCGAGACGATCCGCTTCTCGACGCCGACCCAGACGCTCGAGGCCGAGCTGCTCGGCTTCTCGTCCTGGGATCAGTATCGCGGCCAGCCGGTGATCCGACCGCCCGACGAGATCATCCCCGATGGGACCCCGCACCTGCTCGCGCTTCGCGAAGAAGATCTCGTCCAGGAAGACTCCGACGACGAGCAGGAACTCGTCACCGACGGCGGGACCGTTCAGGCGTGTCCCGAGTGCGACGCGACGGAAATCTCCGTCCGGACCGGCCGAATGGTCGGCAGCAGGGCGCCGACGTGGCACTGCCCGATCTGCGGCGCTGACTTCGACGAACCCGAACGACGACCGACTCGCTCGCCGGGCGGCTCAGCGTCGCGCCCCGGTGGGACCACGGCGGCCGCGTTGGCCGACATGGATCCCGATGATCTCCGAACTGACGGCGGCCCCCCAGCGGGCGGTAGTGAACAGTCGATCCTCGTCAAATTGACTCGGGAAAAATGGGACGTGGTTCTCCATGTTCTTGAGGAAGAATTAGCCCAATCTGTACCACCAGAAGGGGATTGGTTAGGGGAGTACCCTGGAGAAGACGCGGCCGTAATCGTTGGAGAGATCCACGAGAAAATCGCCCGCTCTCTACACACCGATACTGACCACTCCACCGGGAGTGATTACTGATGTCGGACGACCCGCCGATGGGCATTCAGTCGGGCACTACCGGCTGCTCGTACCTCCACCGGCCCGATCTCCGAGCCTTCGAGGAGGAACGCAAAATCCTGCCTGCCTGCGGCAACCATCGGCCAGAAGTACAAGGCCATCCAGTCGGTATCGGCCGGTCGGCTCGCCTTCCTACAGCTCTGCTCGCGCAAGAAGTGCTACGGGGCGCTCCGGGGCGGCCTCATCTGCGAGTGGTGCGGCCACGAGTTGGGGTATCGGCGGACCACGCCCGTCAAGCACGACGATGACCTCGTTTCGGCCGAGGGCGACACGCACGACGGGTCGGACTACTACGCCGCCGAGTTCGAGTGCGAGAACTGTTCGGCGGCGGGCAGCCTCATCCTCGAACCGTATTCGGGCGAGGTGAAACGGCGCTGCGGGCCGGCAGTCAATCAGGACGCCAGCTTGCGGTTTAGACCGACGATGGCGGCCGATGGAGGTGTCCCCGGATGGAGCGAGTGACGCTACGGATACCGAAGGAGCAGATCGAGGAGGTCGAGGAGATGGTCGATACCGGCGAGTTCCCAAACCGGAGCGAGGCCATCCGGTCGGCCGTCCGCGATATGCTGAACGAGCGGGGGCGGGGCCGGGACAACGATCGCCCGTGGAGGAAGGTATGAGCGAAGCCGAGTCCCAAGACCCCAGCCCGGAGGACCTGACAACCGAGGAGCTGGCGGACTCGATCGCCAGCAACGAGTCGTTCAGCGAGGTGGTTCGCCGGATGGCCCGTCGCATCAGGGCCGGCGAGCGGGAGGGTCGCTACTGATGTTCGCCCATCGAGTCGATAATCTCAACCAGCTGTTCTGGGTCCGAACGGACGCGTTTACGGAACTCAAGCAGCTCCGACGCTTCCTCCGGCGACGCATCCGCGATTTCCTCCACGAGAATGTCGTCGGCCTGCTCGGCGCGTTGGGCCGCACCGGGTTCGAGCGCCTGCCCACACCATACGCAGAGCGGCTTTTCGCGGGGCGTCTCCTTCCCACACCGGGGGCAGTCGAGCGGCGCGATCTCGTCACTCTCCTCGGTTTCGACCGGTGCGCCGTACACCCGCGCCAGCTCGCGGTCGGCCTCGTCCGCAAACACCGACACGTACCGACTGGCGACCGTGCTGCCACGGACCCAGCCGTGATGATCTTCGAGGTGGGCCTGGTTGAGGCCCTTCGACGCGAGGTGGGCGGCGCTGCTCTTTCGGAACGCCGTCGGCGTCGCCGGCTTGGTTACACCGGCCCGCTCGGCCACCCGCTTGAGCATCTTGATCTTGAACGTTTGGGAGGGGTCGGTCGGCTCATCCAGATGGCTCCACAGCGGGGCGTCGGCGTCATCCACGGCGGGATGCTCCGCCAGCCATTGCTCGACGTAGGGCACCGACGGAATGAGCGTCACCGTCCGCCGTCCCTGCTTTCCCTCCACCGTCACCTGGAGGCCGTGTTTGTTATCGCTGATGTCCCCCACCGTCAATCCCGCATACTCGCCCCCGCGCAGTCCCGCGTCGAATTGGAGCGCGACGGCCGCCCGGTCGCGCGGGTTGAGAGCGGCGTCGAGCATCGCCTGAATGTCGGTGTCCCAGCGGAGCATGTCCGTGGGGTCCGGCGTCGGGTCGTGGCTGCTGGAGGTGTTCGAGGAGATCCATTCGAGGCTCGGCGGGACCTCGTCGCCGTCCGTGACGTGCTTGCCGAACATCCGCAAGGCCACTCGGTAGTCCCGGTTCGTGGACTCATTCGAGTAGGTCCGGTTGACCCAAGCTACGGCCGATTCGGCGGCCTCGCGGTCAGTCAATACCTCGGCAACATCGCCGAACTGCTCGGCTATTATCACGAGATGGTTCATCAGCTTCGCCTTCCGGGCGTCGGAGTAGGTCGCTCGCCGAAGGTCCAGCTGCTCGGCAAACGTCTCAAGCGCAGCGGCATCCGGCTCCGTGATGTCGGGGCTCTGGTGGATACGCTGACGAAGGTTCGCGAACGCCACTGCACGATCCGTCATATCTCAGTTCGAGCGACCGCAGCTACTTATATGTGCGGCGTTGAACCCAGAGTTCAACGCCCCTCCTCGGCGCTCTACTCCCCCACCGAGCGTGGCGAACCCGCGCCATCTAAGAGCCCGGCGCCCCGCCCGGCCCCATGGACAGCGCCGAGGCGGGCTCGGTCTGCGGGGCCGTGCTCGACGCGCTCGAGGGGACGGTCATCGCCGAGCGCTTCGTGCTCGAGTCGGTGCTCATGGGCGTGCTCGCCCGGGGCCACGTGCTGCTCGAGGACGTCCCGGGGACGGGCAAGACGCTGACGGCCCGGAGCGTCGCCCGGGCGCTCGGGCTGAGCTTCTCGCGGATCCAGTTCACGCCCGACCTGCTGCCGGCCGACGTCACCGGCACCCACGTCTTCGACCAGAAGGACCGCTCGTTCGAGTTCCGCGAGGGCCCGATCTTCGCCAACGTCGTGCTCGGCGACGAGATCAACCGGGCGCCGCCGAAGACCCAGGCCGCGCTGCTCGAGGCCATGGAGGAGCGCCAGGTCACGGTCGGCGGCGAGACCCATCCGCTGCCGGAGCCGTTCTTCGTCATCGCGACCCAGAACCCCATCGAGCACGAGGGGACCTTCGCCCTGCCCGAAGCGCAGGTCGACCGGTTCGCCGTCAAGACGAGCATCGGCTACCCCGACCACGACGGCGAGCTCGAGCTGCTCCGGCGCCGGGCCGGGCGGACGACCCGGTCGCCGACGGTCGAGGCGGTCCTCGACGGCGCCGAGGCCGTCACCGAGCTCCAGGACGTCCCCGAGTCGGTGCACGTCGACGACGACGTGCTGGACTACATCGCCCGGGTGACGCGCGCGACCCGCGACGACCGCCACGTCGACGTCGGCGTCTCCCCGCGGGGCACCCAGCGGCTGTTCGAGGCGGCCCGGGCGCGGGCCGTCATCGAGGGCCGGGAGTTCGTCACGCCGGACGACGTCAAGACGGTGGCCGTGCCGGTGCTCGCCCACCGGCTCGTGCTCACGCCCGACGCCGTCGTCGGCGACGTCGACAAGCGCCAGGTCGTCGAGGACGTCCTGGAGAGCCAGCCGGTGCCGACCGTCGAGTGACGACCCTCGGCTAGTCCCGGAGCGCCGCGGCGAGCAGCAGCGCGGCGGCCAGCAGGATCACCAGCGCGCTCACCGGCTGGCCGCCCGCCGCGACCAGGAACAGCCCGTAGGCGACGGCGACCCCCGCGACGGCCACGAGCGTGCTGTTGGCCGCGTGGACCAGCTCGAGGTTGCGCGTGCGGGCCCCGCGGCCGAGCTGCTCGCCGACGTTGATCGCCTGCTCGCCGAGGTCCCACGCGAGCACGGCGGCCGCCGTGCCGACGAGCATCGCCTCGGGGCTCGCGCCGGCCGCCCCCGAGAGCACCACGCCCCCGATGGCGGCCCAGGCGCCGACCGTCACCGACGCCCGGCCGCCCCGCCAGAGCCCGAACCCGAGCACCAGCAGGCCGAGGAGGCCGAGCGCGGCGCCCGTGCTGGTCCCCGTCGCGCCGACCGCCACGCCCGCGGCGCCGAGCGAGAGCCCCGCGGAGAGCCGCGCGGGCGAGGCGTCGAGCTCGGTCATCGCCGCCGGGCCTCCAGCGACCGGATCGCCGCGGCCAGCGGCCGCCCGGGCGCCCAGTCGACGACCGGCACGTGGGCGCCCCGGAGGCGGTCGATGCGGCCCTGGCGCTCGACGCGGGCGAGCCGCCGGCCGGGCGTGTCGTCGGCGCTCGGGTCGGGACTCACGACCGTCGCCGCGTTGCCGTTGGCCTCGAGCCGGGCGATCAGCGTCGCGATGTAGTCGTCGGCGAGCGGCGTCAGGACGAACAGCTGGGCCGACGACGGGAGCCGCCGCTGCAGCTCCCGCACCCGCCGGGCGACGATCAGCGCCCCGTCGGGCGCCGTCGGCGGGATGGCCGGGTGGGTCCCGAGCAGCCGCTCGATGGCCGCCGCGTGGGCCTCGCCCGTGCTCGGCGCGAGCCAGCAGTCCTCGGCCCCGATGGCCCCGACGCCGACCTGGTGGCCGGCGGCGAGCAGCGACGACGCGAGCTCGCGCGCGGCCGCGACGCTCCGCTCGACGGCGTGGTCGGCGCCGCCGACGTACGCCTCGTGGCGGGCGTCGACCACCAGCACCACCGTCGCCGAGCGCTCGACGCGGTACTCCACGGTCGAGAGCTCGCCCGTGCGGGCCACGCGGTTCCAGTCGACCCGCGCCATCGAGTCGCCCGGGCGGTACTCGCGGGTGGCGAAGAACTCGACGCCGCTGCCGCCAACGTCGGTCGGGACCGGCCCGGTGAACCGGGCGGTCTGGGCCCGCAGCGGCACGGCCAGCCGCGTCGGCGCGAGCCTCGGCACGCACGTCATCGTCGTCTCGGCCGCCACCGTCGTCTCGCGCTCGCGGGCGCCGCTGGCGTCACGCGCGATGACCGTCACGGGGTCGAACGCGTGGACGCCCCGGCGGGCCTCGACCGTGTAGCGGTACGTCGCCGAGCGGCCGGCCCGGAGCGCCGTGCCGAGCCGCGGGGAGCCCTCGGTCACCTCCAGCGCCGACGGGACCCCGTCGATCAGCCGGAGGTCCGGGAGCGCGCCGCCCTCGTTGACGACCCGGACGGTGACCTCGACGGCCTCGTCCTCGCGGGGCTCGACCTCGCTGAGCTCGCGCTCGACCCGCAGCTCGACGGCCGGCGCCGTCGCCGAGCGGGCGTAGGCCGCGAACGCCACCCCGACGACGCTCGCCAACAGCAGCCCCGGCTGGTTCGTCACCGCGCCGGCGCCGGCGGCGAGGAACGCGACCGCGGCCACGCCGTACCACCGGTGGGTCTCGCGGTCGGTCATGCGCCCTCACGGAGCCCGACGACGGCGTCGGCGGTGCGGTTCGCGTAGAAGCCGAACGGGGTGCGGCCGTCGAGGTAGGCCCGGGCGCGGACCGACAGCGGGGGCCGCTCGACGCCCTGGCCGCCCAGGAACCACGCCGCGGCGGGGTCCTCGGTCCACTCGCCGGCCTCGACGCGCTCGCGGGCCTCGGGGGTGGGGAGCCGCCACCGGTGGGCCGCGGCCTCAACTGCCGCGGCCCGGAGGCGCCGGCGGAGCCGCTCGTGCTCGCCACCGGCCCAGCCCCGCCCGCGCCGCCGGGAGAGCACGGCGATCCGCTGGTCGAACTCGTCGCCGGGCCAGCCGGCCTCCTCGCGGGGCTCGGGCTCCGGCGGCTCGGCGCCGTCGATGCCCGCGCGCCGCCGGGTCCGCAGCGAGCGCGCCGCCTGGACGACGGCGAACAGGCCGAGCGCGAGCACGCCGACGCGGGGCAGCGAGAGCACGCCGGCGGCCCCGGGGGCTATCACGTACACCAGGCCGAGGCCCGCCAGCGTGAGCCCGATCGACGCGAAGAACGACCGCAGCGCGCTCACGGCGGCTCCCCCGCGTACTCGTCCTCGATGCGCCGGAGCGCGGCGACCGCGCGCTCCTCCCGCTCGGCGGTCGGCTCCGCGGTGCCGTACCGGACGGACTCGAACAGCTCGGTCAGCTCGCGCACGTCCTCGCGGGCCATCCCGGCGTCGTCCGCGGCGAGCGCGAACTCCGACGGCGTGCTGGCCTCGGGGTTGGGCACGTCGAGCCCGTCGGTCATCTCCTTCCAGGCCTCGAACACCGCGTTGTCGGGCTCGGCGTCGCCCTCGATGCGGTCGGCGGCCCGGCCCGCGGCCCGGCCGATCGCGGCCATCTGGACCGGGTCGGGCGTCTCCTCCGCCTCGCGGGCCGGCGGCTGGTCGTCGCCGGTCGACTGGAAGAGCAGCGCGACCGCCACGATCAGCGCGAGGCCGAGCACGAGCGCCAGGGCGACCGAGACGATCGGCGTGCCCCCGGCCGCCGCGCCGGCACCGCCCTGCCCGCTGGTGAGCGAGAAGGCGCCGGTCGAGTTCGCCTCCCTGGCCCCGAAGGGCAGCGAGAGGCGGACGTCCTCGGCCGAGCGGCAGGCAGTCAGGAGTGCGTGGACCAGCAGCGCCGGCGGGCCGAACGCCGCGACGACGCCGATGGGGACCAGCGGCCCCTTCCGGCGGTAGAGCCCGTAGAGGGCGAGCCCGACGACCGCGGCCGCCCCGGCGAAGAACCAGAGCTCGTTGAGAAACGGGTAGCAGGGGAACGGGATGACGGGGATCGCGCCGCCGAAGCCGCTGAACCCGAAGCTGCTCGGGTCGCCCGAGTCGCCCTCGGTCTGGCCCTGGCCCTCGCCGACGCCCTGGCCGAAGCCGCCCCCGCCCGCCGCGCCCGCCGAGCCCTCGTGGACCACGGCGGTGTTGAGCGTCGCCGCGGCCAGGGCGATGGCCAGGATGGCCACCAGCGCGATCACCAGCGGCCGGGTCCGGACGGATGCCACGGGCTCCCTAGCGACAAGGACCCATTAGGTGTTCCGCACGCGGCGGAGCGACGTCGGCCGTAATACGCCGACCCGGGCGGCTCAGGGTCGGATGACGTTGCCCTCGAGGTCGCGTGGGAAGTAGGTCAGCCGCTCGGTGCCGTCCTCGGTGATCGCGACGGTGTCGGAGTGGCGGTAGCCGGCGTCGTCGGTGTAGAGGCCGGGCTCGATGGTGTAGACGTGGCCCGGCTCCATGACCGCGTCGTTGCCCCGGTCGATGTACGGCGGCTCGTGGCCGTCCATGCCGATGTTGTGGCCGACGTGGTGTCTGGCGAGGTCGGTCACGCCCTGCTCCTCGAAGTAGTCCCAGACGGCCTGGTCGACGTCCGCGACCGGGAACGCCCGGCCCGAGCGCGTCGATGGCGATGGTCTGGGCCTCGAGCATGAGCTCGAAGTAGTGGACCTGCTCGTCGGAGGGCTCGCCGACGAACATCGTCCGCTCGAGCTCGGAGAAGTAGCCGTCGACGTTCGCGGTCGCGCCGGTGATCAGGACGTCGCCCGCCTCGAGCCGCCGGTTCGCGGTGTGGCCGTGGGGCAGGGCGGTCTGGCGGCCGCTGATGAAGCCGGCACGGGCCGGCCCGTCGCCCCTTACGAGCGGCACGTACTGGTCGCCGAGCGTGTCGAGCATGGCTCGGGAGGCCTCCAGCGAGGCCCGCTGGCTGACCGTCGCGGGGTGGGTGCCCGGCTCGGCGAACTCCGCCAGGTAGCGGTGGGCGAGGTTCCCCCACCGGGCGGACTCCCGGATGAGGTCGACCTCGGCGTCGGACTTCGCATATCGGAGCGTGGTCACCCAGTCCTGGGTCTCGACGGCGACGAACTCCGAGAGCGACGGGCCCTCGTAGCCCATCGTGCCCGGCGCCCCGTCGGCGTCGGCCGCGACCGACTCGGCGCCGAGCCCCTCGAGCATCCCGGCGGCGGTCGGCAGCGGCTCGCCGCCGGGGTAGTCGAAGTAGTGGTGGACGGCGTCGATACGCGGGTTCGGCTCGACGCGCTCGACCTCGAGGCGCGGGACCGTGATCTCGACGCGGTCGGGCGTGACCGCGAGGCAGACCGGCCGCTCGGTCTGGATGTGGTGGAAGCCGGTCAGATAGGCGATGCTGGTCGCGCCGAACCACGCCGCCGCGTCCGCGTCGGCCTCGGCCAGCCGGTCGCGGACCGCGGCGAGCCGGCCCTCGTACTCGGCGTCGGGCAGCCGCGTGGACATGCGGCCGGGTGGGGCGCGTTTCGGCAAAAGGGTTCGTGAACCGGGCCTGGCGGACGCTCCTCACGCGCGCGTCGTAATACGGTGGCCGGGGCAGGCGGACCGACAGCGGCCGTCGAACCCGGGTCCGAAGCGACGGTCGCGACAGTCCGCCCTCCCCGATTTGAACGGGGGGCAAGCCCGAACGAGTCCACGCTTTCTTGCGATTCATCAATCCATGAGCGAAGCACTCGAACCCCTCGCGCCTGCCGAGGCCAAGGAGATGTTCTTGGCCGAGAGGCGTGGACAAGTAGCGGAACGGACTGTACAGGCAGACCACTATCGGCTCAAACACTTCATCCGCTGGATGGAGGACAACGAAATAGGCGACATGAACGACCTTGGGGGTCGACTCCTTCACGAATTCCGACTCTGGCGGAAGGAGGACGGCGATCTGAATAAAGTCAGTCTCCGAACCCAACTAAAATCCCTCCGGGTCTTCATCAAATGGTGCGAGTCCATAGACGCGGTTGAGAAAAACCTCCACGAGAAAATCTTACTCCCGACTCCATCCGCGGAGGAAGAACGGCGGGAGGAAACTCTTCGGACAGGACAAGCTGAGGAGCTACTCGATTATCTCCGACGATTCGAGTATGCCTCACGGGCTCACACAATCATCGAGTTGATCTGGCATACCGGTCTTCGCATCGGCGCAGTCTACTCTCTGGACGTCGAGGATTACGACTCTGAGAACGAACGACTTGAGCTACATCACCGACCGGATACTGGGACTACACTCAAGAATAAGTCTGAGGGGGAACGGATGATTGCCCTCAGTCGGCATCAGTGCGAGGTTCTTGATGATTGGATAGAACACACTCGACCAAAGACCACTGACGAACACGGCCGGAAGCCACTCCTCACATCGGAGAATGGACGTCTGAAAGTGACGACGATGCGCGAAACGATTTACAGCGTAACTCGACCCTGCTACTACTCTAATGAGTGCCCCCACAATCGGGACAAGGACGATTGTGAAGCCACGAGATATGGGTATCGAAGCAAGTGCCCGTCAAGTGTCAGCCCTCACTCGATTCGGCGAGGGGCCATCACCAACTTCCTTACTAAAGACGTGCCCGAGAAGGTTGTTTCAGACCGCATGAATGTCGGGCAGGAAGTCCTCGATAAACACTACGATCAGAGGTCTGAATCCGTCAAGGCCGAACAACGCAGGTCGTATCTTCCCGGAAGTAGTTAACGTTCTACTTCGCCAAATTTCTCTTCATATCTCCTAATTAGGTAAGTCAGGTACGCGGATACTTGATGCAGAATTAATGTAGCATATTCCCTGTCAATCTCTGAGTGTCGATTTTTTCGTTCAGCACCCGCCTTTTGGAAAGTTCTCTCCATCGATGTACTTAGATCCTTCAATTCATCCATCATAATGTTATTAGGTTCAAAGAGACCATTTTGGCGCATTAATTCAAGATACACTGATAGATTTTGGTTTCGATTATCTTCCCATCCCCTCAAATCAACGCAAATAGTTTTTGCGAGTTCCTCAATGCTGTTATAGAGCTTTTCAGGGATTTCATGGCCATACACTCTATCACGATACAATTCAAACGCCCTATCATAGGGAGATACAACTTTCGCCCATTTCGTACCCTCTGTAACTGATAAAAATTCGTGATCGGCCTCCTCCAGAAATTCGGATCCGATTGGTTGGAAATTGAATTTCTTCCCATTATTTTCGAATTTCCAGAGAATCCCCTCTGTTTCAAGAGCGGTATTGATTCTTTTGGTGGTAAGTGAAGTTCTCTCTCCCCTGTCCACACTACGGAGGCTAATTTGGGTATCTGACCAGTCGGTGATACCAGAATTAGCCACAGATTCCATTAAATGCTCAATATATGCTAAAACCGCGTCCCTTTCTCCATTCTGAATCAGATTTTTGTGGTACTCTATATGCAGATTTTCTTCGGCCTGATTTATCCTATTCTGAATAGATGGAGATACCGAACTACTCATCCGTGCCTTACGAACAACGTCTTGGTCCGGATTCTCGGTTTCCTCAGATTCATAGATGGCAGTATTTACAGTTGAGTATCCAACATCCTCGTACGTCCGGTTCAATGCAGTAATGATCAAGTGATTGGGAACAGCCCCCTTCCCCTCAAGGTTAGTCACTCGAATTCTTAACGGATTCAGAGTGAGATGTGCGAGCCTCTCTCTGCACCTCTCTGTTAAATCCGAGTGAACTCTGGACTGAGACGCTTTCTGTCTGTCAGCAACAGAGTTGTATTCTCCGTCGTCCATCTGATCGATACCAAGTTTTCAATCTGATTTGGTTTAAGTGCTCGCCCCCGACTGAAGGACACATTTCGGTCTGAATACCTTCAGTATCCACTAATATGCAGAATCTTCAAATAATAATTCTGTATGGCCAGATATGCAAGTAAGAACTATCTATTTCGCAGATATGAATTGGCAACGTCATGGAAAATCTAACTGAGTTAATCGAACACACAGAAAATGCTGAATACGAAACTAATCTCGAATTTGAACTTGACATTCTTCCCAGTTTCTGCGAAGCGATTGGAGTCGACGAGGATTTTCTATTTTATCAAACAAATATTGGAGAAGGTTTGAGGCCAGATGGGTTAATTCAAATAAACTTCAACAGGGCACCATGGCTCGTAGTAGAAGTTAAAAAGTCCAACGCACCCCACATCATCCATCAGGCCCAAGATCAGGTAAGGAGATATCTTGAATTCACAAACGCGGATTATGCAGTAATTATCGGTAATGGTTACATATCTGTTACTGAACCAGACGGTGAACTCTTTGTCGAGGCAAATCCCAATGACATCGAGGCTATCGAAGAAATTGAATCAATACTTACGCCCCCAGATTACCTTTTAGCACCGACAGAAGCAGAGGATGTACGGAGGGAAACGTCTGGAGAAGAGGTTTCATTTGATAATTATTCTATTAATCTTGACGATCTCGAAACTGCATTGGAGGCAGTAGATGAAGCTGAAACGAATCATGAAAAGGGCGATACATTTGAGGAGCTTGCAAACCTACTATTTGAGGCGATTCCATTTTTAGAGGTTCGGGACAAGAATTTAGAAACTAACACGGGGGAAATTGATCTCGTAGTCGAATATCAAGGTACCAATGAACCCACCATATTCGACAACTTCTGTCGTTTCATCCTCGTGGAATGTAAAAATTGGTCTAACTCGGTAGGGGTGTCTAAGTTAGAAATTTCAAGGGGAAGATGGACAAAGCAAGAATCGACGTAGGAATAATTTTTGCACGTCGAGGAATATCGGGTGATGAAGGGGCGGATGCAATACGCTGGATTCACGACTACTTCCAGCGTGAAGGTAGGATGATTTTGGTAATAGGCGATAATGAATTGTCCAATTTGCTCGATGGGGCGAATTTCTATGGGTTGCTCGATGAGGCGATGTACCAGCGACGATTCGATTTTGATTGATTCGAATTCCAATTAATCCCAGTATTAGCGAAATTCTACTTTTCAAGTAATCGCGTATCTGGTAATTGCAAATTCTATTCCGAAGCACGAGATGGACCCGGGTAAATCCCAAGTCTGCCACCTGCGAACCGACAGGGTATGGAATTAGGAATTTCTAATTGGGAAGATCTGCTATCGCCCTCCTCTCCGCATAAGCCCCGCTGACGCGCCGAGGAAGCGAGTCTTTTGAATTAACAAACGATTGCCTCTTGCAAATTTCCAACCACCAGAATCGATTATCACCCGACTTCAATGCATATTTTGCGAAACTATATCCTCAAGATTGGTAGTGGCAAAGAATCGTCGAGCCCTATTCTCAAAATCTCAACTATCAATGAAAAATGTAGGTTGTTAATCCTCACCGAGTATGTCTACCATATTCTCATCATTTTTAATCGAATAAATCAACTCCTCCCACCCTTCCTCATCCAATCCCTCGAAGAATGCTTCCAGTTCTTCCGCCTGTTCAACATCAAAAGCATCTCCATCTGATTCAGTTAGTGCAGATACAATTCCAGTGAAAAGGGACTTGAATCCCTCAGTATCAAGAGTTTCAGCGGCTGAAATGATAAAATGGTTCAAATGCTTTTTACCTACATTCTGTTCAACATCTTCAGGTGGCCGAAACACACCCTCCCTCCTAAACGCTTCCTCGCGATCCTCATCAATATTCTCTGGTAACACAGTAGATCTCCCCATAGAATATCCAACCACAGGTTGAGATGTGATTAATTCCTCCATCGTAATGTCTTCTTTAATTTCAAATTCCGCATTCAATATGTTCTTTGTGTGAATTTCTGTTCTATAACTCCTTTGAGTACATCAATTACGGGATGATTATCGCCCCTCAGGCACCAATTGTTATGTTATAATTTAATTCCAATAAATCCATCTTTGAACGCATACCGAATTATTAATAGTGAACAATCCGTCTCTTGAGTCGCATCGGGAACAATGCCGATAAAAATGGAATCAAGGGAGTGGGTGTCCAATCTGGCTCCCCTGAACCGCGAGGCGACGAAGGATATGAGGGTCCTCCGACATGTCAGATGACGAGGCGCCTCCTCATAATTTTACCGCGTCTAACAGGCGAAATAAAGAGGTAACTGAACGCAGTCTGCATGAGGCCGACTGCCGAGTATCAAGGAGTGTCGATGTGCAGGAGGGGACCAAGAAGTGCTTCCAGAAGGCCCACAGTCAACCTTCTTCGCAGACATTTCCTGGACTCTTTGACGGGAACTGTACGATTCACCCAGGTGGTAATTTGGTTATCCTTGACATTGACGTTGAAGAGGCTGAACTCCCTCAATTGGTCCGAGATTTACCGCCGACCTTGGTTGTTCGATCTCCACATGGCGGACAGCATCGCTACTATATCCTCGATTCGAATACTGGCATCTCAAGCAGCAATACCGCCTGGGGTAGCATTCGCTACGAAGGTTGGTATGTTCTCTGTCCGGGCTCGGTAATCGATCATTCGCTCTGCAGGGATGACAAAAAGGGCTGCCCGGGGGAAGGTATCGGAGACTACGCGATAGACCAATTTGAACAGATTGCAACGCTGACCGACAACCATCTCGATAATCTGAGAGAGGCTTGCAGCCCAGCCTCCGAGCCAAAGGAGGGTAGAAGCGGGGAGTATGGTGGAAACAAAATCACGTTGCCGGATAAGGAGACTGCGATTGAGGCGGAACGCTACATTTGTACTGGATTCACTCGCCAACACACAGACCTCGCTGGTTCAGATAAGATGGACCTGCTTCGAGGAGGGACAGGTTCCTTCGATCTCCAGCGTAATGATGGAAGGTTGTTTCCGAGCTTTATCGAGTGGATGGCGTACCTCCTGGTAGTCGTAATCATACTTGCTATGCTGACCAGAGGATTCGAGTAGACCCCGTGAATCTGATCCGAATCTGACCCATTTCTCTCAGCCGGCCATAGACTGCGATATTAGCCGAGAAAATAATTTGGAGAGTCTTCCGCTGCCATATTCAAAGACTCGCTTCTACCCCGCTTCACGGCGAGCTATGTGGATTCTGGCGAGCGCGCAGGCTTGAATAATTCACGCGCGTGCGACAATCATCGTGATTGTGTACGAGTAAGTACAAGGGTCCAGCACCCATCGGCCATGACGAATCGCCAGAATGCGTGGATGCGCACAGGGTGACCAAGTCAACCCAAATGCGGATTTCGGGCGAATTAGCGTCGAATGTCGACGCCCTCGGGTGAACCCGAATCACTGGGTTAGGCAGTCCGCCCTCCCCGATTTGAACGGGGGGCATGCCGATCTACAGTCGGCTGCTCTACCAGGCTGAGCTAAGGGCGGTCGTGGCCGTTCGTAGGCCCGGATTCGGCCTTAAGAATTGTCATTGGCCGGGCCCGAGCCACCGCGCGGTCGTGATACGAACGAGGACAAGGTTCAAGTATGACGGCTCGGCGTGGTACGATATCCGCCGAACCGACCGAATACCCCGCCGAATCGGCCCGTTCCCCGCGCGGAGCGGGGCACGGATAATCGATGACTGCGAGCGCGTGACGCCGAGTATGACACGTGTCGGCCGTCCGTCTGACGAATCGGCAGTCGGACCCATCATCGCGATGTCGAATTCGATGGTCTCCCGGCCGCTAACCCCCGGATACCGCCGCATTCGAGCCGTCCGATCGACCCATCAACGCGGCTGACCGAACGCGTAGATTTGTATAACAAACGGCGGTAGTTATTTATAGAAAGCCTCTGATGGAGGTGTTACGTAAGACGACGTCTTACACCCGGCGGACAGGGGGCGCGCGGGAAGCGCACGACTGCGCTCGATTCCGCCGGGGTGGAGACCCGAACTAGGGTGGTCGTCTTACTACAACAGGGGCAAATCAAAACATGGAGCGTGTGACACTCCGCATTCCGGCACAGCAGATCGAAGAGGTCGAGCAAATGGTCGACACCGGCGAGTTCCCTAACCGGAGCGAAGCCATCCGGTCGGCCGTGCGAGACATGTTGAACGAACACGGGCAAGGCCGCGACCAGCGCGAGAACCGGCCCTGGGCGAAGGTGTAAGCGATGCAAGATCTCGTCCAGGAAGCGCTTGAGAACGAGGAACGCGAGCGCGAGCGCCAGAAAGAAGAGCTCGGCGACGACTTCGGCGATCCGCGCATCGTCATCGTCGGGTGTGGCGGCGCCGGCAACAACACCGTCAACCGGCTGTACAACATCGGCGTCTCCGGCGCCGAGTCGGTCGCCATCAACACCGACAAGCAGCACCTGAAGATGGTCGAGGCCGACACGAAGATCCTCGTGGGCAAGTCGCTCACGAACGGCCTCGGCGCGGGCGGCGACCCCTCGATGGGGGAGCGCGCCACGGAGATGGCCCAGGGGACGATCAAGGAGGTCCTCGGCGGCGCGGACCTCGTCTTCGTCACCGCGGGCATGGGCGGCGGCACCGGCACCGGCGCCGCGCCCGTCGTCTCGAAGATCGCCAAGGAGCAGGGCGCCATCGTCGTCGGGATGGTCTCGACGCCGTTCAACATCGAGCGCGCCCGCACGGTGAAGGCCGAGGAGGGCCTCGAGAAGCTTCGCAACGAGGCCGACTCCATCATCGTGCTGGACAACAACCGGCTGCTGGACTACGTCCCGAACCTGCCCATCGGCAAGGCGTTCTCGGTCATGGACCAGATCATCGCCGAGACCGTCAAGGGCATCTCGGAGACCATCACCCAGCCGTCGCTGATCAACCTCGACTACGCCGACATGACCGCCATCATGGACTCGGGCGGCGTGGCCGTGATGCTCGTCGGCGAGACGCAGGACAAGAACAAGACCCAGGAAGTGGTGAAGGACGCGATGAACCACCCGCTGCTGGACGTCGACTACCGCGGCGCCTCCGGCGGGCTGGTCCACATCACCGGCGGTCCCGACCTGACGCTGAAAGAGGCCGAGGGCATCGCCGACCACATCACCGAACGGCTCGACGCCGGCGCGAACGTCATCTGGGGCGCGCGCATCCAGGAGAACTACAAGGGCAAGGTCCGGGTCATGGCCATCATGACCGGCGTGCAGTCCGCCCAGGTCCTCGGGCCCTCCACGCAGAAGCAGGCCGACAAGTCCCGCGCGGGGCTCGCCGGCATGGACGGCGACGCCGGCGGCCAGCAGTTCGGCGCGGAGTCCGACGGCGGCCACAACGAGCTCGAGCAGGCGAACGGGCTCGACGTGATCCGCTAGGCCGCCTCGATCGACTCGACCAGCGCGCACTTCCGGCACACTTCTCTCGTCGTCACCGACCCGCAGCGGCGGCACTCGCCCAGCGCCGGGCCGCCCGACCGGTCCCGGCCGGCCGCCGCGAGCGCCGCGAGCTCCTCGTAGCCCGCCATGATCGAGTGGCGCGTCCCCGGGTGGCCGTCCTCGACGCCCAGCAGCAGCTGCTGGATCTCGCCGCGGTAGGCCTCGCTCGCGTGCGGGCACTCGGCCATGTGGACCGGCAGGTCCGACAGGTGGGCGTAGAGCGCGACCTCCTTCTCGGGGACGTCCCGGAGCGGCTTCGCCCGGGGCACGAACGGGGCGTCCGAGCGGTCGGTCAGCGGCGCCAGGCTGGCGTCGTAGTGCTTGGCCATCTGGTCGACGTCGCCGCTGAAGAGGTTCATCAGCGCCGTCTGGGCCTCGTCGTCGAGGTTGTGGCCGGTGAACAGCAGGTCCGCCCCGGCCTCGTCGGCGAACCCCTCGAGCAGGTCCCGACGGAAGACGCCGCAGTAGGCACACGCCGCCATGTTCTCGGGGTCGCGCTCGACGACGTCGTCCATCCGGACGCCGAGCTCGTCCTCGTAGGTACGCAGCTCGTGGCGCAGCCCGTGGCGGTCGGCGAGCGCCTCGGCGGCGTCGAGGCTCTCGTCGCGGTAGCCCTCGATGCCCTCGTGGATCGTCAGCGCGACGAGCTCGACCCGGGGGTCGGCCTCGAACGTCCGGGCGAGCACGTCGGTCAGGACGACGCTGTCCTTGCCGCCCGACAACCCCACGACCCAGGTGACCGGCGATTCGGGCGTGGCGTCGTCGGGGACGAGCCCGTCCTCGCGGACCCGCCGGCGGACGCGCTTCTCGACGGCCTCGCGGAGGTGGGCCTCACAGAGGTGCTGGCCCGAGTACGCGGCGTGGAGGACCGCCGGGGCCCCACACCGGTCACAGTCCATGCGGCGGGGAGGGAGCCGGCGCGGTTTACCGTTTCGCCTACGCGCGGGCGACCGTCCAGCTGGCTCAGGGCCCGGCCGCCCGGACCGCGTGGGCGGCCAGCCGACCGCTCCGGAGGGCGCCCTGGATCGACGACCATCGGGTGTAGTCGCCCGCGAGGACCACCGGGCCGTCGGGCGCGTCGATGGCGGGGAGCCCCGCGTGGCTGCCGGGCGGCTGGTCGAACTGCGCGAACGGGATCCGGTCGGTCGCGAGCGTCGAGAGCTCGTCGAACCGCCGGTCGGGATACCACGACGCCAGCGCCGACCGGCTCAGCTCGGCGAGCTCGGCCTCGTCGGCCTCATCGGCAACGTCCCGCCCGAGGAACGTCGCCGCGAGCAGCTGGCGGCCCTCGGGCGCGTACTCCGGGGCGACCGCGGAGAGCGGCGCCACGTGGTTCGGCGCGTCGCCGTCGGCGTTGAGCAGCAGCCGGCCGCCGGTGTCGAGCGACACGTCGACCGGGAGCGCGTAGTACTGCGTGACACAGCCCCGTGCCTCGGTCGGGATCGCGTTTACGCCGGTCAGCTCGCGGGCCGTCGACGGGTCGGTGGCGACCACCGCGGCGTCGACCTCGACGGTCTCCCCGTCCAGCTCGACCGTCACGGGGCCGCCCTCCTCGGTCGAGAGGCCGGTGACCGCCCGGCCGGTCTCGATCGTGGCGCCGGCCGACCGCGCCCGCTCGGCCAGCTGGTCGGGGATCGCCCCCATCCCGGCCGCCGGCACCGCGGCCTGGCCCTCGGCGAGCGCCTTGAACGTGTACTCGAACACCGCGGCCGCGGTCGAGAGCGACCGGTCGAGCGTGATGCCGCCGTAGAACGGCGCCACGAACGCGTCGACGAACCGTTCGGAGAAGCCCCGTCGGGCCAGCGCCTCGCGGATCGAGCGGTCGGGTCCCGGGAAGATCGAGCCGTACTCCCGCCAGCGGAGCTCGAGGGCGAGCGCGAGCAGCCGGAGCTTGTCGCCGAGGCTCCCGGCGTCGCTCCGGAGCGTCTCGAGGGCCGCGCCCGGGTCCCGGAGCGGGTCGGCGACCGTCGACCGGCGGCCCGGCCGCGCCACGATCGCGCCCGGCGGGAACGTTCGGAGGTCCAGCGCATCGAGGTCCAGCTCCCGGCGGGCGTCCGGGTAGCTGGTGAACAGCACCTGGAACCCCCGGTCGAGCGTGAAGCCCTCGACCTCGCGGCTCCGGACGCGGCCGCCGACGGTCGGCTCCCGCTCGAACACCGTGACCTCGCGGCCCGCGTCGGCGAGGTGCCGGGCCGCCACCAGCCCCGCGAGCCCGCCGCCGACGACCGCCACCCGGCGCATGGCGGTTCCTGGCGGGAGGGACACAAAACGCCACCGGGCGGCTCGCGGAAGCCTTTACCCCGCCCGCCGGGTAGCCGGGCGCGATGGACCGCGACGCCGCCGTCGACCGCCTGGAGGCCGTCCTCGAGACCGTCGAGGCCGGCGACCTCCCGGTGCCGGTCCGCGAGGTCTGGACGTACGGCGACGTCGCGCTCGGGCTCGACCCCGTCGAGCGCCTCGAGGTGTACGTCACGAAGGACCTCATGCTGCGCGACGACGACGCCGGCAGCGAGCCCGCGATGCGCGAGGAGCTCGGCGTCCGCGGCATCGGCCGGACGGTCCGCGCGGACTGGGCCCGGGCCCACCCGGAGCTCGTCCGGGCGAACGACGCCGGCTACGCGGCGCCCGAGAAGTGCCTGGCGGCCCAGCTGCTGCCCGACGACGAGCCCGTCCACCTCGAGGTCTGTAACACGGGCTTCGAGGACAACGTCCGCCAGCGGCTGTTGGGCGCGGAGGCCCGGGGCGCCTACGAGGAGGTGCTCGACCCGCGCGGCGTCTGCCTCTGGGTCGAGGGCGAGCACAGCCCGACGGCGCTCGACCGGCTCCGGCGGGGCGACCTCGTCTTCCCGACGCTCGCCGAGGCCCTCGAGATGCTCGGGCTCGAGGCCGACGAGGCCGAGGCCGCAGCCGCTGCGGTCCAGGAGTTCCGGGCCGGCCAGGCCGGCGCGACGGTCAGGGGTGACGTCGTATGAGTCAAGCACGGATTTGAGTGACCGCGGGGTTTACGGCCGCCACTCCGGGTATCACGACCGTGACGACGCTTCGCGACCGCCTCTTCGAACCCTCGGACCGACACGACGTCCCGCTGGCCTCGTGGCGCGGCCTGCTCGGCGGGCTGTTCCAGGCCGCCCTCTATCTCGTGGCGTTCACGGCCCTGTTCGTCCTCGGGCTGCTCACGGACGTCGTCCGCTCGGACGCCGCGGCGGTGGCCTCGACCCTCGGTTTCTGGGGTGCCATCCTCGTGGCCGCCGTGATCGGCGCCGGGATGGTCCTCCTCTCGACCGAGGACCGGGTCAACCGGTTCTGGCGGGTGCCGGCCGCCCGGCTCGTCACGATCCTCGTGATCTACGCGGCCTTCTGGGGCCTGCTGGCGGTAGACTTCACCACCGCGCTCTTCGCCGGCCCGGCCTTCATCCTCGCACGGGTCGCGACCCACGTCTGGCTGTACCTGACCCGGGCGTAGTCAGACCCGACCGACCGTGACGTAGAACGGCACCGTCTCGGTCCGCTCGTAGGCCCGCTCGCGCATCTGGTCGACGACCGCCCGGCCCATCGCCTTCCAGTCGGCGACGAGTTCGTCGTAGGCCGCCCCGCCGAGCCCGCCCGCGCGGAGCTCCGCCTCCTGGTCGACCAGCCGGGTCGCCGCCGCCTTCCGCCTGGCCGACTCGACGTCGTGTTCGTCGTAGGGCGGCGCCGTCTCCCGGACGAGGTCGTGGCGGGTCGTGCGCACCTGGCTCAGGCCCGCCGACTCGAAGAGCTCGGCCGCGTCGGCGCCCAGCGTCGCGTCGGTCGCCAGCCCGTGGAGATACGCCTCCCGAGCCCGGGCGGCCAGTGCGGGCTCGGCCTCGACCGTCGACTCGACGGTCACCGCCGCGTTGTCCGGCTCGACGGCCGCCACCAGCGCCGAGGACGCCCGGGCGAGCTCCCGGACCGCGGCGAGCGGGTCGGGCAGGTTGACCAGGAGCGCCTGACAGGCGACGAGGTCGAACGCGCCGTCGGCGACGGGGAGCCGGGTCGCGTCGCCGAGCACCCGCGGCCCGGCGTCGACCGCCGTGAGGAGCGCCGGATCGGCGTCCAGGCAGACCACCTCGGCGTCGGACTCCTCGGCGAGGACCGCGGCCAGCGAGCCGGTGCCACAGCCGACGTCGAGGACCCGCTCCCGGCTCGACAGCTCGAGCTCGGCCAGGGCGTCGCGGTCGGCCCAGAGGCCGCGGCGGGTGTCCGCGAGGTACTCGGCGGAGAACTGGCGCACGGGCCCCATCGAGCCGCGGCCGGCTAAAGCGGCCCGGTCAGCTCGCCCGGAGCTCGCGGACGCGCTCGACGTTCCACGCGTAGCTCCGGCCGTCCTCGGTGGGCGTCTCGAGCACGTACGGCAGCTCCCGGAGCTCGGGGTGGTTGATCACCGCGCGCATGCCCTCGACGCCGATCTCGCCCTCGCCGATGTGCGCGTGCTCGTCCTTGTGGGTGCCACAGGCGTGCTTCGAGTCGTTGAGGTGGATGCCGTGGAGGTGCTCCAGGCCGACCACGTCGTCGAACGCCTCGACCGTCTCCTCGACGGCCTCGGGCGTCGAGAGGTCGTAGCCGGCGGCGAACATGTGGGCGGTGTCGAGGCAGACGTCGAGCTCGAGCTCGCAGCGGTCGAGCACGCCCGCGAGGTGCTCGAAGTCGCCGCCGAGCTTCGTGCCCGCGCCCGCGTCACTCTCGATGAGGACCGTGACGCCGTCGGGCACGTCGAGCGCCTCCAGCGCCTCGGCGGCGTTGTCGAGGCCGCCCTCGACGCCGGCGCCCGTGTGCGCGCCCAGGTGGACGTTCACGTAGGAGATGTCGAGCCGGTCGGCGGCGTCGACCTCGGCCTGCAGGCTCGCGACGGACTTCTCGCGCAGCTCCGGCTTCGGCGTGCACAGGTTCACCAGGTACGAGGAGTGGATGAGCCAGGGCCCCTCCAGGGCGTCGGCGGTCTCCTCGCGGAACTGCTCGGCGTCCTCCTCGCCGATCTCGGGCGTCGCCCAGACCTGGGGCGACGTGGTGAAGATCTGGCCGCAGTTCCCGCCGATCTCGAGCTGGCGGCCGACGGCGTTGCCGACCCCGCCGGCGACCGAGACGTGCGCGCCGATGAGCATGGGCCGGCTTGGCGGGTGGGGGTCAAAGCGGCTTCGTGTGCGGCCGGCGGTCAGCGGCCGGCCGCGGCCCGGTCGCGGACCCACGCCTCGGCGGCGTACTTCTCCTCGGCCAGCTCCCGGGCGTCCGCGAGCTCCGCGTCGGTCCAGCCGCCGGGTTCGGCGTCACACCACTCGGCCAGCGCGGCCTCGAGCGCCGCCACGACCGTTCCGCGATCGGCCCCCGTCTGCTCGCGGATCGACGTCACCCGGCCGTCGAAGGTCGCCGCGTCCGGCGGGTCGGCGAAGACGCCCAGGTGGCGGGTCGGTCTCGCGGGCGTAGGTCAGCGAGCCGTGCTGGATCACCGCGTCGCGCTGGCGGTACTGCGCGTTCCCGCTGATCTTCCGGCCGTCGGCGACGAGGTCGTGGGCCGGGTGCAGGCCCCGGAGGTAGCACGCCGGCTCGTAGATCGCGGGCTGCTCCTCCTCGACGAGCGCCACGGCCGCCCCGAGCCGCTCGAACGCGTCCAGCACCGGCACCAGCATCTCGTGGTAGGCCTCGAGCAGCTCGCCGGGGAACTCGTCGGCCGGGGCGACGACCGCGTAGGAGACGTCGCCGTGGCGGTCGTGGTAGATGCCCCCGCCGCCGGTCTGCCGGCGCGTGACGTCGATGCCCTCGCGCTCGCAGTAGTCCCAGTCGACCGTCCCGCTCGGCTGGCTGTACCCCATCGAGAGCGTGCTGGGCGCCCAGGAGTAGACGCGGACGGTCCGCGGCCCGCCGTCGGCGGCGGTGCGGGCCGCGACCTCGTCGAGGGCCATCTGGACGGGCCCGGGGCGGGCCTCGTCGCGGATCAACCGCCACTCGCCGGCCGGCGCCATGGGGCCGCTTGCGGGCCGGTCCGCAAATCGGTTGCGACCCCCGCCGGGGTGGCGACCGCAGAACTACAGCCAGACTTGTGTTCGCCGCGGACGCTGGAGCCGCAACGGGCCAAGATGTCGAAATGAACACAAAGCTACTTGCGTTCGCCCGGCCAAGCCCGCCCATGAGCGAGGCGGACCGCCGGGAGCTCTCGGTCCTGCGACACAAGCGCGCGGCGACGCGCTACCGGGTGCTGGTGGAGATCGCGGCGCGCCAGCCGGCGGTGAGCCAGCGCGAGATCGCCGACGCCATCGGCGTCACCGCCCAGGCCGTCAGCGAGTACGTCGGCGAGCTGGTCGAGCTCGAGCACGTCGAGAAGGAGGGCCGCGGGCGCTACCGCATCACCAAGGAGGGCGTCGACTGGCTGCTCTCGCGGACCGACGAGCTCCAGGCGTTCACGACGTACGTGACCGAGGAGGTCGTCGGCCAGGTCGACGTCGAGGCCGCCATCGCGACCGACGCGGTCGCGGCCGACGAGCCGGTGGCGCTCTCGATGCGCGACGGCGTGCTCCACGCGACGCCGCGGGCGGCCGGGCGGGCCAGCGCCGTCGCCGTCACGGCCGCCGAGGCGGGCGAGGCCGTCGGCGTCTCGGAGTTCGAGGGGCTGCTCGACTACGAGCCCGGCGTCGTCACCGTCGTCTCCGTACCGGCCGTCGCCGGGGAGGCTCGCGAGGTGGCCCCCGATCTCGTCGAGCGGGCCGACGCGCACGACCTCCTCGCGGTCGCCGGGGTCGAGGCGCTCGCGGCGGTCCGGACCGCGGGGCTCGAGCCCGACGTCCGGTTCGGGACGCCACAGGCGGTCGAGGAGGCGGCGGCCCGCGGGCTCGACGTGCTGCTGGTGGCCGTCCAATCGGCCGTCTCGGCCCACACCGACCGGCTCCGCGAGCAGAACATCCGGTACGAGGTACTCGACCCCGGGGCGTAGGCGCCCGCCCCGGCGCGCTTTTGGCCCTCCGCCGGGTAGGCCGTGTCGATGGTCCAGTCGGTCGCGGAGCGCTACGTCGAACTCGAGCCCCCGGACTTCTACCTGCTCTCGGGCGTCGAGCACGGGATGCGCTTCGCCGAGTGGGTGCGCCGGGACCGCCTCCCGGAGCTGTCGAGCCTCGACGCGAAGGCCGTCGACTACCGGCTGGACCGGTGTCTCGACCGCGAGCTGGTCGAGCGCCGCACCATCCAGTACGAGGGCTACCGCCTCCAGGTGGCGGGCTACGACGCGCTCGCGCTCCGGACGTTCGCCGAGCGCGACACCGTCGAGGGCTTCGGCGCCCCGCTGGGCGTCGGCAAGGAGTCGGACGTCTACGAGGTGCGGTCGTACAAGCCGCTGGCGCTGAAGTTCCACCGCGAGGGCTACACCAACTTCCGGGAGGTCCACCGCGAGCGCGAGTACACGGCCGACCACGACCACGTCTCCTGGCTCTACACCATGCGGAAGGCCGCCGAGAAGGAGTACCGCGTCCTCGAGGCGCTCTACCCGGACGTGTCGGTGCCCCGGCCGATCGACCAGAACCGCCACGCCATCGTGATGGAGCAGATGGACGGCGTCGAGCTCTCGCGCTCGCGCCTCGAATCCGAGCAGGTCGTCGGCGTGCTCGAGCTGATCCTCGACGAGCTCGCGGCCGCGTACGACGCCGGCTGGGTGCACGCCGACCTCTCGGAGTACAACGTGTTCGTCTCGAGCGAGGGCGTCACCGTGTTCGACTGGCCCCAGGCCGTGCCGACCGACCACGAGAACGCCGCGGAGCTGCTCGAGCGCGACGTCGAGAACATCGTGCGCTACTTCGGCCGGAAGTACCCCGCCGAGCTCCCCGAGGTCGACACGGCGGCGGTCGCGGCCGCCCTCCGAGACGGCTCGTTCGATGGGCTGCCGGCCGGGTGACTCCAGCGGGATTCTAGCCGGACCTGAGCGGGATTTCAGCCAACGGTCAAGTCGGCTGGCGGCCTCCTCCGGCCATGAACCGCCCCGAGCTCGCCCTGACGGTCGCCACGGTCGCCGCGATCGTCGCAATCGTCGTCGCCGGGCCGCTGTTCCTCCCCGAGGAGGCCACGGTCGTCGAGGCCTCGTCCACCCCGACCGGGATCGACCGCGGGCCGACGACCGTGGTCGCGACCGGGACCTTCGAGGGCAAGGCCGGTCACACCGTCCGGGGGCAGGTCTCGCTCGTCGAGGACGCCGAGGGCTACCTGCTCCGCTTCGAGGACTACGAGCAGACCCAGGGTCCCGACGTCTACGTCTACCTGACGCAGGTGGCCGACCCGGACACCCGCGGGGCGGTCGGGGCGGGCTACAAGGTCCGCATCGACGGCGGCGCCGGGAACGGCGAGAGCACCAAGGTGGGGACGTTCGAGCAGCGCCTCCCCGATGACCTCGACCCGAGGGCCTTCCGGGGCGTCGCGATCTGGTGTGACCGGTTCGCCACGCCCTTCGGCGCCGCGACCCTCGAACCGGTCGCCTGAGCCGCCGCGGCCGCGGGAGGGTGGTTCGAAGGCCTTAAACGCGCCTCCGGGCAACCTGCAGGCAGTACCTGTCGGGTGGACGGACCCCGTCGGGCACCCGCTCTCGCGGGTCGTGGGATGTGGCCCTTCCGGGCTGAACCAGTCAACGTCCGTCGGTACCAGCCATGGCACGAAGCTTCTACTCCCACATCCGGGACGCCTGGAAGCAGCCCGGCGACGGGCTGCTCGGAGACCTCCAGTGGCAACGCAAACAGCAGTGGCGCCGCGAGCCGGCCATCGTCCGGCTGGAGCGGCCCACCCGCCTCGACCGCGCCCGCGAGCTCGGCTACAAGGCCAAGCAGGGCGTCGTGGTCGCCCGCGTGAGCGTGCTCAAGGGCACGGCCCGCAAGCAGCGACACAAGGCCGGCCGGCGCTCGAAGCGCCAGGGCGTCCGCCGCGTGACGCGGAACAAGAACCGCCAGCGGGTGGCCGAGGAGCGCGCGAGCCGGAAGTACCGGAACCTGCGCGTGCTGAACTCCTACCCCGTCGGCGAGGACGGCCGCCAGAAGTGGTACGAGATCGTGCTGCTCGACCCGAACCACCCGGCGATCGAGAACGATCCGGACCTGAACTGGATCTGCGACGACACCCACCGGGGCCGGGCCTTCCGCGGCCTGACCTCGGCCGGCAAGCGCAACCGCGGCCTCAACGACCGCGGCAAGGGCACCGAGCACCGCCGGCCCAGCGCGACGAAGGGCCGCCAGCGCAAGCAGTGAGCCCCTGACCGGCCGACGTGGCCGGGTTTCGTCCGTCAATCTCGACCGCGAGCGACGCGGCCGCCGCGCCCCGGATGACTAGTTTTATGCCCCTGACTGCCGGCCTTGCAGCTAGCATGGCCATCGACCCGAACTTCGAGGACAACCGGGAGATCGTCGACGAGCACGAGGGCCACGACGTCTGGGGCCCCGTCGACGAGCCCGAGACCCTCGGCATCCACGGGACGCACGTCGCGGTCGACTTCGACCTCTGCATCGCGGACGGCGCGTGCCTCGAGGACTGCCCGGTCGACGTCTTCGTCTGGACGGACACGCCGGGCCACCCCGAGTCCGAGGAGAAGGCCGACCCCGCGATGGAGGCCCAGTGCATCGACTGCATGCTCTGCGTCGACGTCTGTCCCGTGGACGCGATCGACGTCGACCCCGGCCGCGCGGGCCGCGCGTAGCCGCCTTTTCGGTCGCCCGTCCCTGGCGACAAACCGACATCAACTTACCGCCCGAGCCGAGAGTGGGCATTAATGGAACTCGTCGTTCTAACCAAGGGCGTACCGGACTTCAGCGAAGGGGCGGTCTCCTTCGACGAGAACGGGCACCTCGAACGCGGGAAGACGCCCACGGTGATGAACCCGAACGACAAGCACGCGCTGCGGGCCGCGCTGCAGACCAAGGTCCAGCACGGCGGGACCGTGAGCGTGATGAGCATGGGGCCGCCGGGCTACCAGGAGGTCCTTCAGGAGGCGATGGAGACCGTCTACGCGGACGACCTCTACCTGCTGAGCGACCGCGAGATGGCGGCGGCCGACACCTGGGCGACCGCGATCACCCTGACCGCCGCGATCGAGAAGAAGGGCATGCCGGACCTCGTGTTCGCGGGTTTCAAGACTGCCGACGGGGAGACCGGCCACACCGGGCCCCAGGCCGCCTGGGGGCTCGAGCTGCCGACCATCACCCACGTCATCGCCGTCGACGTCGACGAGGAGGCGGGCGTCGTGCGCGCCAAGCGGCTCGTCAAGGGCGACGTCGAGGAGATCGAGACGGTCGAGGCGCCGCTGCCGGCGTTCATCGTCACCGACCCCGAGTTCGAGCCGTCCTACCGCAAGGCCGACCACCGGCTCACGCTCAAGGACCTCGAGGCGGAGACGGCCGAGCGCGCCGCGGACTACGAGGACTACCTGACGACCTGGAGCGCCACGGAGCTGAACCTCGACCCCGAATACATCGGGCTCGACGGCTCGCCGACGATCGTCTCGTCGGTCGACCCGATCCCGAAGGCGCCGGCCGAGCGCGAGGCCACGGTGCTCGACGCCGACGACGAGGAGGGCCTCGAAGCGGTGTTCGACGAGATGGCGCCGTACGCGGGGGGTGCCTGAGATGGCCCTGGATCCCGCCGACCACACCGTCTCGGAGCTGAAGGACGCGCTCGCGGACCTCGACGACGCCGACGAGCTCGAGGGCGTCCTCGGGGCCGAGCGCGAGGGCAAGGACCGGAAGACCGCGGTCGCCGCCATCGAGTCGCGGTTGGCCGCCGTGGGCGACGGCGACGACGAGACCGCCGGCGGCTCCGGCGCCGTCCTCGCGGGCCAGGAGCCCAGCGACGAGGCGCTCGAGATCGAGGAGCTCAGCCACCCGACCGCGGACAAGCGCCACGTCCGGGGGCTCGTCGACGGGGACTACCGCGACATGTGGGTCTACTGCGAGACCCAGCGCGGCGAGCTCATCGACGTCTCGAAGGAGATGCTCGGCAAGGCCCGCGAGCTGATGGACACCTACAACGACGACTTCGACGAGGACGAGAAGGTCGTCGCGGTGGTCATCGGCGGCGACGGCACCGAGGCGCTCGCCGAGGAGGCCATCGAGTACGGCGCCGACGTGGCGGTCTACGCGGCGGACGACCGGCTCGAGCGCGTCCTCGTCAAGCCCTACACCGAGATCTTCTGCGACGTGGCCCGCGGCGCGGGCCACCCGCTCGCCCGCGAGGACGCGCCCGACTACGACTGGCACGGCTACGACGAGCCGCGATACACCGTCTTCCCCGCGACGAACAACGGCCGGGACCTCTCGGCGACGGTCCAGGCCGAGCTCGACTCCGGGCTCGCCTCGGACTGTTCGGACCTCTACATCGAGCCCGAGCTCGTCTCGAACCCCGTCAAGACCGGGACGCCCGGCGAGAAGGTGGAGTTCGAGCGGACGTTCCACATGAAGCGCCCGGACTTCTCGGGCTTCGAGTACTCGACCATCCTCTGCATCGACAAGCCCGAGCGCGACTTCCACCCGCAGGGCGCGTCGGTCATCCCGGGCAGCTTCGACCTGCCCGAGCCCGATCCCGAGCGGACGGGCGAGGTCATCGAGCACGAGCTGACCCTGGACGAGGACTGGTTCGACGTCACGGTCACCGAGACCGACCTGCTGGAGGGCGGCGTCGACCTCACCGGCCACGAGGTCGTCGTCGCGCTCGGCCGGGGCATCAGCCGCGACCCCACGAAGGGCATCGAGCTGGGCCTCGACCTGGTCGACGCCTTCGACGACGCCGCGCTGGGCCTCTCGCGGGGCGTGATCACGGCCTCCTACGACTTCGACGGCCACGTCGAGCAGTACGTCACCGAGGAGCGCCAGATCGGCGAGTCCGGCCAGGTCGTCAAGCCGCCGCTGTACATCGCCGCGGGCATCTCCGGCGCGGTCCAGCACAAGGTGGGCATGGACGAGGCCGAGACCATCGTGGCCATCAACACCGAGCCCGACGCCGACATCAAGGACTTCTCGGACTACTACATCCAGGGCGACCTGTTCGAGCTGCTGCCGCGGTTCGCCGAGGCGCTGGAGGCCGGGGAGCTGGACCTCGCGGCCGTCGCGGACGGCGGGGTGAGCGATGACTGAGTACGAGCACTACGAGGCGGTCGTCGTCGGGGCGGGCCCCGGCGGCGCGGCGGCCGCGGCCGCGCTCGCGGACCACGGCGTCGAGACGCTGGTGCTCGAGCGCGGCGTCGAGGCCGGCTCGAAGAACGTCACCGGCGGCATCATGTACGCCGAGGAGTCGGCGCCGTACACCATCGACGACCTGTTCGACGGCTTCCGCGAGGCGGCCGCCGAGCGGCCCGTCACGCGGAACTACATCCACAACGTCGCCGGCCGGAAGGTCAAGAGCTACGACATCACCGACCTCCACGAGCACGACACCGCCTGGGCCGACGCCGTGCTCCGCCGGAAGATGGACTCCTGGCTCGCCGAGCGGGTCCACGAGCGGACCCGGGAGGCCGGCGGCGGCCTCCTGACCGGCGTCCGCGTCAACGGCCTGCTCCGCGAGGAGGGCCAGATCGTGGGCGTCACCACCGACGAGCTCGAGCCCATCCGCGCGGACTTCATCGTCGCCGCCGACGGCGTCAACTCCGAACTGGCCCGCGACGCCGGGCTGATGGACTGGGACGACCCCGGCGAGTACTTCCAGGGCGTGAAGGCCGTCGCCGACATGCCGGAGGGCGCCATCGAGGAGCGCTTCGACATCGGCGAGGACGAGGGCGAGGCCCACCTGTTCTCGGGCGACCTCTACGACGGCGTCCGCGGCGGGGGCTTCCTCTACACGAACGAGGACACCCTCTCGATCGGGAACGTCTTCCACCTCGACAGCATCGTCGCCGAGGAGGCCGACGTCGGCGAGCTGCTCGACGCGCTGTTGACCCACCCGCTGCTCGCCCAGTGGCTGGGCGACGACTACACCGAGCTCGAGTACTCGGCGAAGCTCGTCCCCGACTCGAAGAAGATGGCCCACCCCGAGCCCGCCGAGGGCCGGCTGGTGCTCGTCGGCGACGCCGGCGGGCAGATGCAGGCCCAGGGCCCGATCATCAAGGGCATGAACCACGCCGTGAGCGCGGGCGCGCTGGCGGCCGAGGCGTTCGTCGACGCCAAATCCCGCGGGCGGGCCCAGCAGGCCGGCGAGCTCTACACGCGCAAGCTCCGCGAGGAGGGCGTCATGGAGAAGCTCCGTCCGAGCCTCTACCGGAACTCCCGGGGGGTCACCGAGCAGCGCGCCGTCTCGGGCCTCATCGACGGCATCGCGAACTCCGCGCTGGGCACCTGGGGCGTCAAGGCGATGTCCGGCCGCATCGAGCGGCTGTTCAACTCGCCGCGGCTGATGAAGCTGCTCCCGGACACCCGGACCGGCTACGTGACCGTCCCGACGAAGATCGCGGAGGCGCTCGGCGAGCCGATCGAGGCCGAGAGCCAGGTCGAGCCGCCGAGCCTCGCCGACCGCATCGGCGACCTCACCTACAACGTGGGCGAGCCCCACATCGAGGTGCTCGACAACTCGTGGGCGGCCAGCGGCGCCGCGGTGACCGCCTGCCCGGTCTCCTCGCTCGACTACGGCGGCGGCTGCTACCGCCAGGAGACCGACGGCGACGGCGAGTACCGCGTCAGCCTGGACACCCAGCCCTGCGTCGAGTGTGGCACCTGCGCGGTCGTCGCCGACACCCACTGGACGCACCCGGCCGGCGGCAAGGGCGTCGAGTACAAGCAGGGCTGATGGCCGACCCCGGGCTCGAGGCGCGGATCGACGACCTCGCCGAGCGGGCCCGGACCGAGCGCGACCAGTTCTCGATGCCGGACGAGCCGCCCGACGAGGAGCGCGCGATGGCCTACCTCCGCGAGGGGGTTGGCCCGGCGCTATCCGTCTACGTCGAGGGCCGGTCGGGCGACTGGGTGCGGTTCGAGCCCGAGTCGTTCGCCCGGCTCGAGCGCGCGATGAACGCCTGGCTGGAGTGCTACGCCGGCTGTTACGGCGTCGAGATCGACGCCGAGTTCACGCTCCGGACCGCCGCGGAGGCGCTGATCGACACCCACGACATCGGCGACGTCGCCCGGGTGCTGACGAAGGTGCCCGACCGGGCGGCCGAGGGCGCCGACGCCTGAGCCGGGCCGGTTTTGTGGCTCCCGGCCGGAGCCGAGTGTGGATGCCGACCTGCGCCGAAGCCGGCTGCGAGCGGCCGGCGGCCGTCCGGCTGCACGTGCCCTGGGCCGAGGACCGCGAGGTGTGTACGGCCCACGCGCGGTCGTTGGCCCAGCGCGACGGCGTCGTCGCCGAGCCGCTCGACGGCGCCGACGAGGACTGGCGTTGACCGGGAAGGCCCCTGGTGTGGCGGTCGAGGCAGTCGGGCGTCGGCTCAGGCCGCTCGCCGGCCCCCGGAGGGGCGCCGCGGCGGATGCAGGAAGAGCGCGTCCAGCACCGCCAGGGCGCTGAAAGCGGCCGCGGCCCCCACGGCCGCGATCCGACCCACGTCGAGCGTCACGCCGAGCAGCGCGGCCACCAGGAACGCGCTCGGGATGGCCGCAAGGACCAGGTCGTACCGCGAGGTCCCTCGGAGGGCGATGCGTAGCCGTTCGGTACCGTCGTCGCGTAGTCGGCTGATTCGATGCATCCCGGTTCCGCCTCCTGGCCGAGGCTAGCGGGTTCGTCCATCAAAAATATTACTCCAATCTCGTCGAACGAACACACCGACGTGTGTCGGATGAACTCTTGATGCCTTCCCGATAACGTATGATAGCGGCGGTTCGAGTGACAGCCTCAAGGGCCGCGGGGCGCTACCGGAGGGCGAGATGTTCCGAGCCATCCTGCCCGACGGCGACCTGACCGCCGCCCGCTACGAGGAGCGGGACCACGGCGTCGAGCTGTTCACCGACGCCGAGGAGCTCCTCGCCTTCGTGCCCTACGCGAACCTCGTCGCCCTGGTCAACGAGGACGTCGAGCGCGAGGTCGAACGGTCGATCATGTGAGCCGGCGGGAACGAAACCAAAGAGGCTACCACCTCTTGTCGCATGAACACGACCAATGGGAATCCTCCGGAACGGCGTTATCGTCCTGTTGGTGGTGCTTTTGGCCGTCAATCTCGCGGCCGCGAACGCGCTCGTGGCAGCGGACCGAACAGTCCTGAACCCCGGGTTCGTCACGACGACCCTCGAGGAGGAGGGCGCCTACGAGCAGGCCCAGCCGATCGTGCTGGAGCAGCTCCCGACCGAGCAGCTCGAGGGCGAGGACGCCCCGCCGCTCCCGATCGACCCGCAGACGGTCGCCGCAACCGCCGTCGATGCGGCGTACCTCCAATCGCAGATCGAGCCGAACATCGAACGGACCTACGCGTATCTCCACGGCAATAGCGACGAGCTGGAGCTGGTGATCGACCTCGAGCCGGCGAAGGACGCCATCGCCGCCGCCGTCGAGGCCGAGCTGACCAACGCGAGTCCGACCGAGCTCGTGGACGCGATCGGCGGGAGCGAGGACCTCTCCTTCGAGGCCCAGGGCGTGACGATCGAGCTCTCGACGGTCGCCGAGATGGCGGAGAGCGAGTCGACGTTCGACGCCGAGCGGGCCGAGCTCCGCGCGACAATCCGCGAGCGGGTCCTCGACCAGCTGGTGAACCAGACGTTCGCCGAGGCGAGCAACGACGAGCTGCTGGCGCTGGTCATCGACGACTACGACCCGAACGAGTACAACGAGTCCGAGAAGGAGCAGCTGGTCGACGACAACGAGGACGAGATCCGAACGGCGCTGCGCGACCGGATCGAGTCCGAGCGCGGCGGCGAGATCGACGCGGCGGTCGAGGAGCAGCTGTCGGAGAATCGCGAGCTGATCCGGACCAACGCCGCCCAGAGCATCAACGAGAGCCTGAGCGACGTGAGCCCCGCGGTGCGCGAGCCCGCAGTCGAGCTCGTGCTCGTAGCGGTCGACGGCTACGTCGCGGACGTCAGCCACGACGAGTTCAGCGCGTCCTTCGACGCGGCCGCCGACGACCTGGCCGCCGGCATCACGACGCTGCTCGAGGCCGAGCTCGACGAGCAGGTGCCCGACACGCTCGACCTGACCGAGCAGCTCGACTCGTCCGCGATGCAGAGCCTCGAGGACGCCCGGCAGGCCGTGGGACTCATCGACCTGCTGTCGATCGGGCTCCCGGCGCTCGGCGCCGTCCTGATCGGCCTCATCTTCCTCGCCTCCCGCTCGGTGGCGGTCACCGGCATCGGGGCCGGGATCGGCCTGACGATCGGCGGCCTGCCCCCGGTCCTCGGGACGGGTCTCGTGCGGGCCCGCCTGGAGGAGGCGATCGCCTCGGCCGAGCTCCCCGCCGCCATGGGCGACCTCGTCCTCGCCGTGGTGGGCCAGGTCACCGATGCGGTCTTCCTCCAGTCGGCCATCGTCACCGGGGTCGGCGTCGTGGTCCTCGCCGCGGGGCTGGCGCTCCAGTTCGGGATCGTCTCACTGCCCGGCGGCAGGGAGTGACCGCGCGACCCGCCGTCGGGCCATCAGCTTAAGCCGGCGGGCGGAGTTACCCGGAGGTGATGAGCCACGAGCTCGCCGCGCAGGTCGCGGCGGCGACGGGGGTCGACCCCGACGACTTCCACGACCGCGTCGACGAGGAGGCCGCGGCGCTGGTCGAAGCGCTGCGCTCGGGCGAGTTCGACAACCCCCAGGCCAACGTCGGGTTCGAGTACGAGTTCTACGGCGTGGCAGCCGACGACGACACCGCCGGGAGCGACGCCCCGGACGTTCCCCTCGTCCGGGTGCCCCGTCGGCTGCTGGAGCTGATCGGCTTCGAGCCCGAGCTCGGGCTCCACAACGCCGAGATGAACACCAACCCGCAGCCGCTGTCGGGCTACGGGCTCACCGCCCAGGAGGCCGAGATCCAGGCCCGGCTTTCGGCCGCCCTCGAGAAGACCCGGCTGGAGGGCCTCCGGCTGGTCTCCGACGCCATGTGGACGGTCCCGCCCCGGGGCGAGCTCGCGAGGGAGTACCTCACCGGGAGCGTCGAGGTCGACGGGATCCGCCTCGCGGCGAACATGTCGAAGGCGGTCCGGTACCACGCGATGGCGAACGCCGAGTTCGAGCCGGCGATGCGGTTCGAGGCGCCACACGTCTCGCTGTCGGCGAACACCGTGATGCCCGAGAGCCTCATCACCTCCATCCAGCCCCACTACCAGGTGCCCAACGCCGCTGACCTCCCGGCGTACTATCGGTACGCGCTCCGGTTCGCCGGGCCGCTGCTCGCGCTCGGGGTCAACTCCCCGTTCTTCCCGCCGGACCTCTACGACGACGGCGTCACGGGCGAGGCCGTGTTGGCCGACGGCCGCCACGAGCACCGCATCGGGGTGTTCGAGGACACGCTGAACCCGCCCGACGGCCCGCCGAAGGTGGCGTTCCCGCCCGACGTCTCGTCGCTGGAGGAGGCCGTCGACCACATCGCGGAGGACCGCTGCATCGTGCCCGCGTGGATCGACGAGCGCGGCCGGTTCGACGACGACTACCGCCACTTCACCCACAAGCACGGCTCCTACTGGCGCTGGGTCCGGCCGGTGTTCGAGGGCGCGACGCGGTCGGCCGCCCACGCCCGGATCGAGTTCCGCCCGCTGCCGGCCCAGCCGACCGTCCGGGACAGCGTCGCCTTCCTCGCGGTCCTCGCCGGGCTGCTCGAGGAGTGTTTCGCGATCGACCACCCCGTACGGGAACTCGAGTGGGAGGCCGCCCGGGCGAACCTCTACCGGGCGGCCGACGACGGGCTCGGCGCCACCATCGAGTGGATCACCGCCGACGGCGAGCGGACGACAGACATCGACGCGGTCTACGACGACCTGTTCGAGACGGCCCGGCGGGGGCTGGCCCGCCGGGGCTTCGACGCCGGCGGGGCGGAGCGCTACCTCGGCCCGCTCGGCGCGCGGGTCAGCCACCGGCTCACGCCGGCGGCCTGGAAACGCGAGCGGGTGCGCGACCGGCTCGACGCGGGCGACGACCTCGAGGCGGCGATCGGCGAGATGCAGCGCCGGTACGTCGCCCGCCAGGCCGAGACGCTCATCGAGGGCACGTTCGCCGACTGGCTGTAGGGCCGGCGGCGCCCGCCGCTTCGCGAAGCGTTTAGGCGCCGGCTCCGCTGGGGACGCCCATGGCCGCCGCCGACGCGAAACTGACCGTCTACTCGGACTACGTCTGTCCCTTCTGCTACCTCGGGCGCCGGTCGCTCGAGCGCTACGAGGCCGACCGTGGCGAGCCCGTCGAGATCGACTGGCACCCCTTCGACCTCCGGAGCCACAAGCGGGGCCCGGACGGCGAGATCGACCACGGCGTCGACGACGGGAAGGACGAGTCGTACTACGAGCAGGCCAAGGAGAACGTCCGCCGGCTCCAGGAGCGTTACGACGTCGAGATGACCCTGGACCTCGCGACCGACATCGACTCGCTGGCCGCGCAGGTCGTCTCCTACCACCTCAAGGACGCCGCGCCGGCGGACTGGCGGGCGTTCGACGAGGCGGTCTTCGAGGCGCTCTGGGTGGACGGCCGGGACATCGGCGACCGCGAGGTGCTCAGGGAGCTCGCGGCCGACGTCGGGATCGACCCCGACGCCGTCGATACGGCGCTCGACGACGACGCGCTCCGCGAGGAGCTCCACGAGCGGTTCCAGGCGGCCCAGCGCGACGGCGTCACCGGCGTGCCGACGTTCGCCTACGACGGCTACGCGGCCCGCGGCGCCGTGCCGCCCGACCAGCTCCGGCGGCTGATCGAGGGGCCGTAGGTCGGGGGGCGCCGCCGACCCGCCAGACTTTATTCGCGGCCGCGCGGTGGGAGTGACATGCCGGAGGCGACGGGCATCGTCGGCGAGTTCCTCGAGCTGCGCGAGGAGGCCGACGCCGACATCCTGGCGATGCAGCTCGGCGACTTCTACGAGTTCTTCTGCGAGGACGCCGAGACCGTCGCCGACGAGCTCGACCTCAAGCTCACCGAGAAGCGCTCGGGCGGCGAACGCTACCCGATGGCGGGCGTCCCCGTGGCGGAGCTGACGCCCTACCTCAAGGCGCTCGTCGAGCGCGGCCACCGGGTGGCCGTCGCCGACCAGCGCGAGACCGACGACGGCCACGTCCGCGAGCTGACGCGGGTGGTCACGCCGGGGACGCTGCTGGAGGCCGACGGGGCCGACGCGCGCTACCTCGGCGCCGTGGTCGAAGCACGCCGGGGGCTACGGCGTCGCCTTCGCCGACGTCACGACCGGCCGGTTCCACGTCACCGCCGTCGGGACGGCCGACGACGTGCTCGCCGAGGTCTACCGGTTCGACCCCGTCGAGCTGCTGCCCGGCCCGACCGTACGCGACGACGCCGCGCTGCTCGGACGGCTCCGGGGCGACGGCGACCGGCGGGTCACCGACCACGACCGGGACGCGTTCGCGCCCGGGCGGGCGGCCCACACCGTCGCGGCGCAGTTCGGCGAGGGCGCCGCCGAGAGCCTCGGCGCTCGACGAGGCCGCCGTCCGCGCCGCCGGCGCGGTGCTCGACTACGTCGCGGAGACCGGCCTCGGCGTCCGGCGATCGATGACCCGGCTGACGCCCTACCGGGCCGACGACCACGTCGCCCTCGACGCCACGACCCAGCGCAACCTCGAGCTCGCCGAGACGATGAGCCGGGGGGAGGGGGGCGCGCTGCTCGACGTCATCGACCACACCGTCACGAGCGCGGGCTCGCGGCTGCTGAAGGCCTGGGTCCAGCGCCCGCGCCGTGACCTCGACCGGCTCGAGCGCCGACAGGCCGCGATCGCGGCCCTCGTCGAGGCGCCGCTGGCCCGGGAGGCGCTGCGGGAGACCCTCGGCGGCGCGGCCGACCTCGAGCGGCTGGCCAGCCGCGCGGTCCACGGCAGCGCCGACGCCCGGGACCTCCTCGCCGTCCGGTCGGACGCTCGAGCTCGTGCCCGAGCTGGCCGACCGCATCGCGGACGACCCGACGCTGGCCGGATCGCCCCTCGTCGACCGGTTCGACGCCGTCGACCGCGACCGGGCCGCCGAGCTCCGCGGGCGGCTCGACGGACGCCCTCGCCGACGACCCCGACGGCGAGCACACCTTCCGGCGCGGCTACCACGACGAGCTCGACGCCGTCGTCGAGCGCTACGAGGAGGCCCTGTCGTGGATCGACTCGCTCGCCGAGCGCGAGCGCCGGGAACACGGCCTCAACCACGTCTCCGTCGACCGGAACCGGACGGACGGCTACTACCTCCAGGTGGGCAAGTCCGCGGCCGACGGCGTCCCCGAGCACTACCGCGAGATCAAGACCCTGAAGAACGCCAAGCGGTTCACGACCGAGGAGCTCCAGGACCGCGAGCGCGAGGTGCTCCGGCTCGAGGAGCGCCGCGCCGAGCTCGAGCGGGAGCTGTTCGACGCGCTTCGCGACCGGGTCGCCGACGCGGCGGCCCTGCTCCAGGCCGTGGGCCGGGCGCTCGCGGGGCTGGACGTCCGCGCCGGGCTCGCCGAGCACGCCGCGGCCAACGGCTGGGTCCGCCCCGAGCTCGGCGGCGAGGGCGTCGAGATCGACGCCGGCCGGCACCCCGTCGTCGAGCAGACCACGGAGTTCGTCCCGAACGACCTCGTGCTCGGCGGCGACCGGGGCTTCCTCGTCGTCACCGGCCCGAACATGAGCGGGAAGTCGACCTACCTCCGGCAGGCCGCGCTGATCGTGCTGCTGGCCCAGGTCGGGTCGTTCGTCCCCGCCGACCGCGCCCGGGTCGACCCCGTCGACGGCATCTTCACCCGGGTCGGCGCGCTCGACGAGCTCGCCGAGGGCCGGTCGACGTTCATGGTCGAGATGCAGGAGCTCTCGAACATCCTCCACGCCGCCACCGCGGACTCGCTGGTCGTGCTCGACGAGGTGGGCCGCGGCACCGCCACGTACGACGGCATCTCGATCGCCTGGGCGGCCACCGAGTACCTCCACAACGAGGTGCGCTCGCTGACGCTCTTTGCGACCCACTACCACGAGCTGACGGGGCTGGCCGACCACCTCGAGCGGGTCGCGAACGTTCACGTCGCCGCGGCCGAGCGCGAGGGCGACGTCACCTTCCTGCGGACCGTCCGCGAGGGGGCGACCGACCGGTCCTACGGCATCCACGTCGCCGAGCTGGCGGGCGTGCCGGCGCCCGTCGTCGACCGGGCCCGCGACGTGCTCGATCGGCTGCGCCGCGAGCAGGCCGTCGAGGCCAGAGGTGGCGCCGAGGGGACGCGGCAGGTGGTGTTCGATCTCGCCGACGGGACGATGGAAGAGGAGGACGTCGAGCCAGTCGAGACGGAAAGGCTCGACGAGGAAACCGAGACGGTCCTGGACGCACTCCGTGAGGCTGACCTGGCGAACCTGACACCGGCGGAGTTGATGGCACAGGTCGAGGAATGGCAGCGTCGCTTGGACCGGAACTAGCCCGGCGCCAACCGGGGACTGACGGAGGCCGAACCGGCATCGAATCGGTGGGGTTCGACGTACCGCGGTCTCGTTTCGATGGGGCTATTCAACGGCAACGATCGCTACAGGGAAGACAGGTAACGCAGCGTACTTTCTTCGGATCTATCACAATGGGTTTGCTGCAC
>JAXHME010000023.1:0-2196 GCA_034521615.1 Halobacteriales archaeon | reverse complement strand
AGGCTTCCAACTTCAGCGCCGCGTTGAAGGCGTTGAAGTCGCAATCTGCGGGTTCTTCAACGGTGCCGAATTCATCACCCCGATCAACCTGAATTTCGAGCACAAGAAACTCTTCCCTGGGAATATCGGCCCTTCGACGGGCGAGATGGGAACGTCGATGTTCTGGTCCGAGCGCAACGTGTTGTTCGAGGAGACGCTCGGCCAGCTGGAGACCTGGCTCGCCGAGGAGGGATACGTCGGGAGCATCGATCTGAACTGTATCGTCAACGGCAACGGGATCTATCCGCTCGAATTCACGCCTCGATTCGGCTATCCAACGATCGCGCTGCAGGAGGAATCGTTCGAATCCTCCACGGGCCAATTCTTCTATGACCTTGCGCACGGGGACGATCCGAGGCTCGAGGTCCATCAGGGGTATCAGATTGCCGTGCGCGTCGTTCTTCCCCCGTTCCCGTTCGACGACGAGAAGACCTACGATGAGAACTCGCGGAACGCGGCAGTCGTGTTTCAGGCTGATTCTCGGGATGGCATCCACATCGAGGACGCCAAGAACGTCGAGGGGCAGTGGCGAGTTGCCGGGGAGGCCGGGATGCCGCTCGTCGTCACCGGGAAAGGGGAGACGATGCAGGAGGCCCGTGATCGGGCCTATGAACGAATCGATTCGATCGTGATGCCCAACATGTACTACCGTGATGACATCGGCGAGCGTTGGGTCAACGGCGACGGCGACCGGCTCCAGGCCTGGGGTTACCTCGGCGGCTGAGTGGCCGTTCGCCGCCACGGGCCGGCCGTTCCTGGTGGCGTCAGGCGGGTCGGGGCGCTCCACCCGACCACGGCCCGCGACCGACGCAGTTATTAATCTGGATATGGATTTTAATAACATGTCGAGCACTCGAATCGGCCTCGTCGGGCCCGCCGCGCTGACGGCCCTCTCGGCCGTCGGCTACGGCTACGGCGTGGCGCCGAAGCTCCTGGGGATCGCGTGGGTGGCCTTCCTCGCGATGGCGCTGGCCATCCCGCTCGGCGTGCGGGCCGGCCGGCGACAGCACGCCCGCCGGCTCGTCTGGGGCTACGGGCTCGCCAGCGGCGCGATGGTCACCAGCGCCGCGGTGTTCCTCGTCCCGGGGGCCATCGATCACCACTCGGCCTTCGGCGGGTTCGGCCTCGCCCTCGGCGTCGTCGCCGGCTACAGCGCCCACACCGTCGGCCACCGGCTGACCCACCTCGACGCCCCGTTCGAGGACACCGCCCTCCGGCTGACCGCCCACGCGCTCGCCGCCGGCAGCGTCATCGGCGTCGTCTACGCGGCGATGCCGACGCTCGGACCGCTGCTGGGCCTCGCCATCGTCTCCCACAAGGGCCCGGCGGGCTACGCGGCCGCCCACCGGCTCTCCCGGGACGGCCGGTCGGTCTGGCCGCTCCTGGTACCCGCCGCGGGCGTCGGGATCACCGCCATCCCGGCCGCCCTGCTCGCCATCCCGGCCGCGCCGGTCGTCAACGCGCTGGTGTTCGGCTTCGCCTCGGGCATCTTCCTCCACCTGGCGATGGACTTCCTCCCGCGCTGTGAGGTCGGCGGCGAGATCTACCAGGTCGCCAGCGTCGAGGCCCCGGCCGACCACGACCTCCTCGACCGGCTCCGGCTCCACGCCGTCTCGAGCACGGGCATCGGCGGGGTCGCGGTGTTCCTCGCCTGGCTCGTGGTCTGAGGACCGCGATGGCCGGCGTCGGTCGCGTCCCGCTGCGCCGGTCTCGGTCGACGCTTCGGGCTGCTACACCGGCAGGCTCGCAGCCCCGCGTCGTTCGCCGTCGAGCTCGGCCGCGGCCCCGGCCAGCGCGTCGAACGTCCGGTCCACGTGGCCGGGTCGGCTTCGGGATACACCCGCCGATCGTCGATGGACTCGAAGTGCGCCGCCAGGATGTCGATCGCGCGGTAGCCGAGCTCCCGGAACTGCTCGGGGGGCAGGTCGACCGGGTGGCGGCGGTCGGGGGCGGACATACCCTCGGGCTGGGGAGCCAGGGGTAAAACGGTTCGCGGGGCCGTGAATCGGCCTCCGAGGCGCTGCAACCGGCGTGACGCTCGCGCAGCCGCCTCGGTCGAACGCCCCTACTCGCCCTCGAGGGGCTCGGAGTCCGTCCGCACGGAGGCGTACACCCGCTCGGCCCACTGCCGGGCGATGGGGGACTCGGTGTCGACGA